>NZ_CPYD01000045.1 GCF_001112925.1 Yersinia nurmii | reverse complement strand
GTCATTGTATTAGACATAGCGATACTTCCTTTATTTATTTTTTAAGTGCCATCTGGCGTATCGGTCAGAGATATTAATAGTTATGGGCATCGCTAGAGAGGCATTCACAAAGAAGGTATCGTTCAGATAACGCTAATTCGACGTACTGCTTAACTAAAACTGCTGACATAATCTTTACTGCAAACCGGTAATACTTTTTATTGGGAGGACTTTCACTGCTCAGGGAAACCCATCATCGCGGTCGGAAAATCTCTCCCCCGTTATTGCCTGTCTTTACAGGGCAACAACATTGGCAGCCGAAGG
>NZ_CPYD01000044.1 GCF_001112925.1 Yersinia nurmii | reverse complement strand
GCTGCTGAAACAATGAATATTGGCCTTTCAACCTTACAACACTGGCTACGGCAGTATCGCGGAGAGATCCGCGGAAACACACCGATAGCCAGTGCTATAACACCGGAACAACGGCGAATACAAGAACTTGAAAAGCAGGTACGGCAGTTGCAGAGCGACAATGACCTGTTAAAAAAGGCTTCGGCCTTCTTCGCCATGGAAATGAACAACGACAAAAAGTCGCGGTGAAACTGAAGAAGGTCGGTGCAAATATCCAACAGGTATGCCGCTGTTTATCGCTCACGCGCAGCGTGTTTTATGCCCGTAGTCGTCGGCTAATGATCAAGCCCGATGTTCTGATGTTGCACGCGG
>NZ_CPYD01000043.1 GCF_001112925.1 Yersinia nurmii | reverse complement strand
TTTACCTTACAGCAATAAAGATCAGAGCCTAAATGGCCTTCAGAGCAGCGGCTTTTTCGCTGTTAAGAATGGGCTACTTTGGATTCGGCCACATTTCCTAAATGTCTTCGCAGAATAACTCTTCATCACCGCTTTATAACGTTAAATAATAGAGTAATCAGCACGATATGCGAAGGTTATTGGAGATGATTGATGGTGCGTGAGTGGCCAACGCTGACCAATAATAAGTGGTAAGTGAGTGTCACCGAATTATTGGTATTTATGATTAATCCTGCAGAGACAACCTATGTTTGCCTCCCGACTGGCGACCTTTTTATCCCTTTCCGACTCACCGGACGCTAGCCTGGCTCCCGCCAAAA
>NZ_CPYD01000042.1 GCF_001112925.1 Yersinia nurmii | reverse complement strand
GTGATTTGTTTTCTGGACATTATGCGGCGCTCGGTGTGCATGACTCAAAGTGGAAGACTGCGGGACGAGGCTGCAATACCCGCTTACCAGAAGGGATCGGAGTCCACGTGTAGAGCACACCATTAACAAAGTTATATTTGATATTCAGTGACGGAATGACTAGCACGGCGTTACAGGCAAACTTCGCCACCGCTGCTCGCTCAGCTGAATACCAATCGCCAATAAGCGTTCCAGCATTCGATGTTGGCATTAGGTTAATAGTGAACTCCGTGGGGTTAAAAATATAACCCGCATGGTATTTACCATCCGCCGACATCATGTCTTCTGAGTTTTGCAGCGCGGCGGTATCAAACATGTCTTC
>NZ_CPYD01000041.1 GCF_001112925.1 Yersinia nurmii | reverse complement strand
GCGCCCGAACGGAGGCCTCCTGCGATAGCGGGGGGCTTTTTGCGTTTAAGGGGGCGGGGAAACCCAGGGTATGTCGGGCTTTGAAGGTCTGTATGGCGATTTTCATTCCCATCAGTTTCGGCTTATCACGTAAATTGTGCCGTTGTTTACATGATTAAGCAGTGAATTCACAGAAGTGTTGAGTTTAATTTACTGCCTGATAAACACCGTATCCGGCCATGGCGCCAGCCACATCCCAGGCGAAGTCTTTCCAGCTCCAGCCTGTACCGCCCTGGCGGCTATCGTAGAGCTCTTTCCCTGCACCTATACCTATAGAGAACAATAAGCCAAAGCTGCGACTGCGGGCATCTGACCAATTCTGGTGTTCGCCATATGCCGTGCCTGCGGCGGCAA
>NZ_CPYD01000040.1 GCF_001112925.1 Yersinia nurmii | reverse complement strand
AGATTTCAGGATGGTATTGGCAGCATTTACTTCATGGAGCGGATCGCTGCGCAGGGAACAATTGTTACCGCGACATGCACCGGTGGCGTGGGGCGGCATATCCCTGCGGGTAGCACGGCGATGGATGAGTCTGGATATATCTATCAGTCAATTAATGGGGCATCCATAGGTTCCAGCGGTCATGTTGACATCCAATTCCAGAATCAGACCACTGGGCCGATCCCCTGCGGGGTGGGGGAACTAAACCAGATTTATTCCACCGGTCTTTCCGGTTGGGACGCAGTAAGAAATGATGCCGCCGGTGTCGTCGGTGTTGATGTTGAATCGAGAGTGGCTTTCGAGACGCGAAGGAAGCAATCGGTATCACGAAACGGCAGAAACACTGACGCCGCAATGCTGGCGGCGCTGCTATCAACTGACGGTGTTTTGGATGC
>NZ_CPYD01000039.1 GCF_001112925.1 Yersinia nurmii | reverse complement strand
TTTGATGTGTAGTAATAAGAACCGCGCTTGGTATCGGTAATACCTCATAATTCTCAAGAATTGACAATTCATATGGGGCTAAATAAAACTCACAAATAACCCCCATCCTCATATCCCCGTAATCAACGCAAAATGCCCTCCCTCTACCTTTAAAAAGTATGGAAAGGAATTTATTTATCTCTTTAATAGTCGCAATGCTTATGTTTGAAAATGCCTTACATAGAATGAGTGTCCTGTATGCATCATCCGACAGCCTTACTGTCTCAGTTTCCTGTACTCCGGCATAGAATGGTTCTTCATTGAATGGTGAAGGGTATGACCCGCCGTCATTGGCCTCAGAAAACCCAAAACTATTGGTATCTATTGACGCCTTAATGTATCTGGATACATTCACTACCTTTCCCCACACATCAAGACCAAACGATCCGCATGTGTTTACATTCCACACCTCATTAATAAACTCATCGGTGAATTCATCTAAATTCACTGCCTGATTAAATGTATCTATTATG
>NZ_CPYD01000038.1 GCF_001112925.1 Yersinia nurmii | reverse complement strand
TATTTGATGTGTAGTAATAAGAACCGCGCTTGGTATCGGTAATACCTCATAATTCTCAAGAATTGACACTTCATATGGGGCTAAATAAAACTCACAAATAACCCCCATCCTCATGTCTCCGTAATCAACGCAAAATGCCCTCCCTCTACCTTTAAAAAGTATGGAAAGGAATTTATTTATCTCTTTAATAGTCGCAATGCTTATGTTTGAAAATGCCTTACATAGAATGAGTGTCCTGTATGCATCATCCGACAGCCTTACTGTCTCAGTTTCCTGTACTCCGGCATAGAATGGTTCTTCATTGAATGGTGAAGGGTATGACCCGCCGTCATTGGCCTCAGAAAACCCAAAACTATTGGTATCTATTGACGCCTTAATGTATCTGGATACATTCACTACCTTTCCCCACATATCAAGACCAAACGATCCGCATGTGTTTACATTCCATACCTCATTAATAAACTCATCGGTGAATTCATCTAAATTCACTGCCTGATTAAATGTATCTATTATG
>NZ_CPYD01000037.1 GCF_001112925.1 Yersinia nurmii | reverse complement strand
AGTCGTAACAAGGTAACCGTAGGGGAACCTGCGGTTGGATCACCTCCTTACCTAATGATACGCATTGCGCAGTGTCCACACAGATTGTCTGATAGAAAGTAACGAGCAAATAAGGCCGGACTGAGAGATTAGTCGGGCTTTAGTACCTTGTTGGGTCTGTAGCTCAGGTGGTTAGAGCGCACCCCTGATAAGGGTGAGGTCGGTGGTTCAAGTCCACTCAGACCCACCAACTCATCCAAATAGTGCGTTACAGCCATACTCGTTTATAACAATAAACGTTGCGTGTCTGGGCCTTGTACGGAAATGAGTTGCAGCAATAAGGTATTTGCTTTTTATATGGGGCTATAGCTCAGCTGGGAGAGCGCCTGCCTTGCACGCAGGAGGTCAGCGGTTCGATCCCGCTTAGCTCCACCATATAAAACTATTTCAAAATATATTGCTGCCGCAAGGCGGACAGTATGTTGTGAAATATTGCTCTTTAACAATCTGGAACAAGCTGAAAATTGAAACACTACAGCTGAAACTTATCTCTCCGTAGATGTA
>NZ_CPYD01000036.1 GCF_001112925.1 Yersinia nurmii | reverse complement strand
ACCTCATTAATAAACTCATCGGTGAATTCATCTAAATTCACTGCCTGATTAAATGTATCTATTATGGAAAGGAGCTTTTCACTTGCTGAATATTGAGTTAGTACTGTGTCTTTCCAGCTCACATTAGTGTTACCTCAATGTCTGCTTGTTGGATGGTAGGTATCTGATCAATACCTGCCGTTAATGACTGGGTGAAATCAACGCCATTCCCTGAAATAGATATTGAAGATATATTCACGTAATCAGGGGATATGGATATTATCGGTGCGTAATATGTTCCTGAGTTAATTCTCCCGCCAATTCTTGCTTTTGTTATACCGTCATACCCACCATTAAACACGGTTTCCACCATAGACTTAATTTGACTACTTATATCTGACGGAAGATTTTCATTAGCCTCTATTCCAACCTTAAAATAAATTCTTAACGGCGTAGCTTTTTGCCACTGTATAATGTACTGCGGGTAGGGGGCGTTATAGTTTTCTTTATCTTCGACAGTGAACGTTGCATTACCGTTAAGATTAGCTCCCGGATTTTTAGTAGTGAATATAGCCTCCGCGACATCAGCGTCCACGCCACCATAAACACAGGCATATACTGAGTGACGCAATAC
>NZ_CPYD01000035.1 GCF_001112925.1 Yersinia nurmii | reverse complement strand
CGTCAGGATTGGCCGCTGCTGTGCAGGGGAAAATAGACGGCGTTAGAGTAACAGCAACAGTGACTGGACCAGCAGGTGAATCGCCAATTGGTGCATTTATGGTTGGGTTGAATGGTGCAACAAGTCAATCGTATAGATATATACAGATTTTAAGAAATGGCACCTGGTCTACGATTACTGCATAGGGATTAGTTATGGAATTATTAAATTTAAAGTCATATATACCGGAAGAGCCAAAATTAGGCACTGACTCACAATATCTCATTGATGTTAATGGCCGAGATTGGTATGAGTCGCAGAATCTGTTTAAGAAAAAATATAAAATTGCACTAGGGCCTATAAGTCGAGTAGTGCAATGTATCAGCGAAGATATTTCTATGCTTTTCCCTCTAAATTGCGATGTTATTGAAGTGAATAACATTCCCACTGGTTGCGACAATCAAGGCGGCTGGGTTTATGACGGCAAGTCAATCGTTAAGAGGGTGGAAAGTATAGAGGAGCTTATAAAATCAGCAGAAACAAAACGGGATGAATTGTTGCTATTTGCATCAGGGAAAATAGCCCCGCTTCAGGATGCGGTTGACTTGAATATCGCAACGGAAGATGAGAGAGGATCTCTTATTTCTTGGAAACATTATCGTGTACTGCTGATGCGGATAGATACATCGAACGCATCAGATATT
>NZ_CPYD01000034.1 GCF_001112925.1 Yersinia nurmii | reverse complement strand
TGTTCACAATCCCCTTACATGGGTCGATCCATTAGGATTGACTGGATGTTCTACGCTTGATCGTATCATTGGAGATGCCAATCAAGTTGCATCTCCAGGGGGGCATATAACCCCAGAGCAAGCCCAAATCTTAAGGGGTAATTTACCAGTAGTTCAAAGGCGTAGCGCTTTCCAAAATCAGATGGCGCGTAGGGAATTTGTAAGAGATCAAAATTATCTTATGAGCCAATGGGAAGTAAATACGGGTAGAGTTTGGCCAACTGGGGCAACTCCGCATCATATAATTCCATTAGAAAGCGGAGGTGCAAAGTAAGTGGTGGAACTTAATGCCTACACATGGTGCCTTACCAAATCATTCTTTACCTGGAATAGCAGGCCCGCATGCGGCAGGTGGTGTGCTTCGCACTACAATTCAGCAAAGTAGAAAGGCGCTACCTCCAGGAACTATAACCGATTTGAGATTATAATATGATTGATATTAGCGAGTTATTAAAAGATATAGAACGGTCAAGATTTTTCTCAAATATGGGGTTATCTGATATCCAAAATGAAAATATTATTCTAATTGATAATGTTGAAAAGGTATTTATTAACCCATCAAATATAGAATTTAAAGGCTTTTATGAAAAAACTGAATGGCTTCCGACTTCACTAACACAAGATGATCCATTTTATAAAATTCAGGGTGGCTCGAAAGAACTTATTGAGCTTAGAATTAAAGTAAATAAAGCAGTAATGAATGCAACTAAAGGGTTACCTAAAGATAAGTTTATATCTGGACCACATGATTTTAGTCAGGCGGCAAGAAATGGTATATGCTTTGCTTTTAGACAATATGTGACGGAACAGTATTTGAGTCTTGGTGATAAATGGACAGCGATTGTAAGCATATACTATGCTGGTCATTGGCCTGTAGGTTTTGCTAAAGAAAAATTGATTGTCATTTAATATATTAGGCGTAAAGGTCTTTTGGATTTTTACGGCTATTTTTATTGCTGTTAGGCCAGAATATTATCCGGCTGTGCCTGAATCACCACCTTACCGGGCACCACACTGATCGCCAGCGGTTGCCCGGT
>NZ_CPYD01000033.1 GCF_001112925.1 Yersinia nurmii | reverse complement strand
TATCTCCAGTGACGTTAACGGATGCCACCTGAATTCCACCAGAAATAACTCCTCCTGTAATAGGGAGCGCTCCCACTTGAGCTGGTGTTGGAGGTGATTTAGATGAAAAAATTTCACTCCATGTACTCCATACAGTAGATGCTCTTGCGCGATAAAATAGACGCCCAGTATCGAATACATATAACTTTTGTAGTATCCAATCTTGATTATATGTCTCTACTGTCAGTACGGTAATTCCAGCACCTGCAACCCCATTAACTGGGGCTACACACGAATACAATCCATTGATAATAATTGTATTTAAATCAACCCCATTCCCTAATTTAACCCCGCCGCTAGATAATAACCCCCCATCCCCAACTTGCATTACTCGACCTAAAGTTATGTCCTGCGGGCTTGTCGTCACTGTTTTTTGCGCCGCATCTCCTAAGCCTAAATTGGTTCTAGCAATTGACTTGCTATTCAAGTCGGAAAGGTTGGCGCTTTTCTTCAGGGCATCAGCGGCGGCAGCGGCGGTCTCTGTTAAACCAAGGTTAGCTACAGCAGCAGCCACAGATGCAGGTCCAGCGGTTGCTATTTCAGATAGATTGCTAGCCGTCTTCAAATATCCGGTTGATAAGTTAAACCAGTTGGTAGGAGTGGTATTTGGGTTGGATTTATTGCCATTAAGCCTGTTTATAAATATGGTCTCAGCATCATTACCCAGTATTACCGCCCCCTTTGGATATCCACCAATTCCTTCATTAAAATCAGCGTCAAATGTATTTAAAGCTCCGGCGCTGAACCATCTTAATAAATTCGAAAGTTCATAAAGAATTTGGTTCATATCTTGGCCTTTAGGCGGCAATCCGCCAGCAGCCTTTAAAACCATGGTTATTGGCGGGAACCCCTTCTCGTATGACGCTGAATTATCACCGGATGGAGTATCAGGAATAATGGCCTCTCTCTGTCCATTAATTCCAAATGGGACTGGTTGTTTTTTGGGTTCATCAGTTCTGTTCATTTATATTTCTCTGAAAAATGTTCCGTCGTTAAATGGATATGCGTCAGATGAAAATCCGAAGTATGGCGGAACTATTTGATGTGTAGTAATAAGAACCGCGCTTGGTATCGGTAATACCTCATAATTCTCAAGAATTGACA
>NZ_CPYD01000032.1 GCF_001112925.1 Yersinia nurmii | reverse complement strand
GGTTTCGTAGACACTTTTTTGCCTCATAATGGAGGCTCAATGAAGGAGTGTTTATGTCAGCCAAAAATTTCACTGAAGAATTCAAAATTGAAGCCGTAAAACAGATTAACGAGCAGGGATACCCTGTTTCTGAGGTTGCGGCAAGACTCGGTGTTTCCACCAACAGCCTTTACGCATAGGTCAAGCGTTACCAAAAACCCGAACCGCAGCGCAAGCAGGACGATGCCCTTCAGCATGAAGTAAAGCGCCTCAGGCAAGAGCTTAAGCGGGTGACTGAAGAGCGAGATATTTTAAAAAAGGCCGCCGCGTACTTTGCAAGAACGTCAGGCTGAAGTACGCCTTCATTAAAAAAATGTCGTCTTTTTATGCTGTACGCCGGCTGTGTCTGGTTCTTGACCTCCATTACAGCGGTTATTACCAGTGGCTGAAGTGGCCTAAATCTTTGCGGGCAAGGCAAGATGAGCGCCAAACAGGCCTCATTAAACAGCTATGGCTTGAAAGCGGTGCAGTTTATGGTTATCGAAAAATTTGGCTCGACATGAAAGACTTGGGTGAACACGCAGGGCGCAACAGGATTGCGCGCTTAATGAGGCTTGCAGAGTTGGCTTCTCAAACCGGATACCGAAAACGACGCTATTACGGCGGCGGAAAGCCTTCAGTTGCCAACCCAAATTACCTTGAGCGACAGTTCGTTGTTCCTACCCCCAATACGCATTGGGTGAGTGACATGACCTATATCAGAACGCATGAGGGTTGGTTGTATCTGGCTGTTGTTCTCGATCTTTTCTCGCGTCGGGTCATCGGCTGGAGTATGGGTGGGCGAATGACGGCAGAGTTGGTGATGGACGCCTTGTTGATGGCGGTGTGGCGACGCAAGCCAACGACAGAAGTCCTAATCCATTCGGATCAGGGTTCTCAATATACGAGCGAAAGATGTCAGCATTTTATGACAGCTCACCATTTAAAAAGCAGCATGAGTCGGCGAGGTAATTGCCATGATAATGCTGTGGCAGAAAGCTTTTTTCAGTTGCTAAAACGAGAACGCATAAAGAAACGGATCTATAAAAATAGAGAAGAAGCGAAGGCGGATATCTTTGATTATGTAGAGATGTTTTATAATGCTAAACGGCGCCATAGTGCCTGTGAAGATCAACCACCTGCAGTTTATGAAAGTGCCTGGTTCATGAGGCACGGAACCGTCTAGGAAACTCGGGTCTATTCA
>NZ_CPYD01000030.1 GCF_001112925.1 Yersinia nurmii | reverse complement strand
AGGCAGCACCGGCGCGTCAGCAGAATATACGAGACAGGAGATATTCCGCTTCCTCGCTCACTGACTCGCTGCGCTCGGTCGTTCGGCTGCGGCGAGCGGTGTGGGCTTACAAACTGGGCGGAAATTTCCTAGAGGATGCCAGGGCTATACTTAGCAAAGAAGAAGCAAGGCCACGGCGTTGCCGTTTTTCCATAGGCTCCGCCCCCCTGACAAGCATCACGAAATCTGACGCTCAAATCAGTGGTGGCGAAACCCGACAGGACTATAAAGATCCCAGGCGTTTCCCCCTGGTAGCTCCCTCGTGCGCTCTCCTGTTCCTGCCTTTCGGTTTACCGGTGTCATTCCGCTGTTATGGCCGCGTTTATCTCATTCCACGCCTGACACTCAGTTCCGGGAAGGCAGTTCGCTCCAAGCTGGACTGTATGCACGAACCCCCCGTTCAGTCCGACTACCACGCCCGTTCCGGTAACTATCAACTTGAGTCCAACCCGAAAAGGCACGACAAATCGCCATTGGCGGTAGCCACTGGTAAACAGGATGTGCGAGAGATGTATCGAGAGTTCTTGAAGTGGCGGCCTGAGTGAGGCTACACTGGAAGGACAGATTTGGTGACATGTCTCGCACAAGACTGTTACCACGGTTCAGAAGTTCCCCAACTTACTGAACCTTCGAAAAACCACCTCCCCAGGTGGTTTTTTCGTTTTCAGAGCAAGAGATTACGCTCAGACATAAATGATCTCAAGAAGATCCTTTCAAGGGGCAGAATTCTTTAGCGCCTAATCATTTCAACGTACCATTCGATGATGCTATCAACTTGATGGTCACAACCTTCGAAAAAGCCATTAATGCATTGCTGTTCCAAGAGACAGACTTTAGAAAAAAAAGTCAGTTCACTGAAAAGCAATGTAAAGCCCTATTTAGGCCTATCATGTACGTGAAAATTTAATAATTATTCTGGTTTCAAATATCAAGTTAAGTTAAATATTAATACTCCATCACCACCAAAAAGCTAAACGCCATAATTCACGTCTTTTTTTTCTATGTCTGAATAACTAGCCCTTTGCTTTAACAAGGCTGGAAATCGAGCAACAAAATTAAACTCAGTCTGAAGCTTCTTCCACAGAATATCCAAGCAATAAAAATGCTTCACCATCGCCCCAGACTGTTCGCCGAGATGAACTGAATTCTGCAAACCGATTACTGAATCAAAAAAAACAGCCATTAACTTCGTTGCAAACGGTCTCTTAACAATATAACCAGAAGCGGTTTGAGAATTTACAACACGATAAAAACCATTCTCATTGTCGATAACTTCAATTGGTACAGCTTGGTTATGAGAAAGAAGAAAAACGTCCCATTTATCTGAGCAAGCAACAGCTTTTGTAAGATCATCTAAAAACGACTCTTTGTTATAAATTTCAAAATCATCTTCTAGAACAACTAGGTACTGGCATTCAGACTCTGATATGTAACTGGCGATTAAGTTAGCATGACTCAGACTAGCTCCAAGCGCACCAAAATCAGGTTTACTATAAGCCTTGAAAAAAAAGTCATCTCCAGCCGAGATTCCGGCAAGGGAGAATTCCGCTACGCACTCAGCCTTACGATCATCACGATGTTCAAGATTAATAACCTTTAAAAAAACATCA
Organism: Yersinia nurmii; assembly: GCF_001112925.1. Classification (GTDB taxonomy): domain Bacteria; phylum Pseudomonadota; class Gammaproteobacteria; order Enterobacterales; family Enterobacteriaceae; genus Yersinia; species Yersinia nurmii. The sequence goes on along the minus strand of NZ_CPYD01000030.1, from coordinate 1,008 downwards.
CCAGACATAAAACACCTTTTTTTGAAAAAATAACCGCATAAAAATTAGAACAATCGTCGAAAAGACACATCGATAACAAATCGAAGCAGAAATTTCGATTTACCATAACATCCGTTGCCCGCACCGCTCCGGACAGGTTCGCCACAAACGGGACGGCAGTCAGGTAAAACCGGCAACAAACCACCCGATACACCGCCCCGTTCGTGACAGATAAATTTTACCCGACTGCATAGCCATGCAGCCAGATGCATGGCGTGTAAAGTCACACTAAAATCAGCGTGAACGTCTTAAAAACAGTCAAATTCCATTGCAGCGGCGCCCACAGCTCGGCCGCCAAGTACAGGCAGTTAAGTAAATCGCCAATGACGTTAAGTGTTGCTAGCGTCATCCTGCATGCTCGCCCCCCTGTACATAGTGGAGCCTGACGCTTTCGAGCAGGTCCAGCATGCAGGAACGACGCGATGCATCGTTGTCAGACACAATCTGGCGATACGCCTCAAACATAACACTACCGGCATCACCACCCGAACGACGAAGCATGGCAGAAATCATCTGAACAACAATCAGGCGATCATCGGGGCAAAGGTTCACAAGTTCTCCTGGTGAAAAACCAAACATGAAAGTACCTCTCTATTAACGTCACCAGCAAAAACTTCATGAGGAGAAAATAAAAAAAGTGGAGAAAATGATCCAGCCGTTAACATCATAGGTAAATGAGAACCCCGCGCCAAGCCAGAAAGAATTTCGGGTAGGGTGCGGGGTTGGACAAGCCGCAGGCGCGTCAGGCTTTTGGCGGGTTTCGGGGCGCAGCCCTGAACCAGTCACGCAGCGCTAGCGGAGTGTATACTGGCTTAATATGTCGACACGGATGCGGAGGTCAGTGAAGTGCTTCATGTGGAAGGAGGAAAAAGGCAGCACCGGCGCGTCAGCAGAATATACGAGACAGGAGATATTCCGCTTCCTCGCTCACTGACTCGCTGCGCTCGGTCGTTCGGCTGCGGCGAGCGG
>NZ_CPYD01000029.1 GCF_001112925.1 Yersinia nurmii | reverse complement strand
GCATCCTGTGAGGGCTGTAGCGATGTTCTTTTCTAACCGACCCTCTGCTGCACATTTAGCTCTGTAACGAGCTGTGCGTCGCTCTCTCGAATTCATGATTACCTCCGGTGATTGGCTTTGGTGAACAAGTGGCAATCGCTGATAGTGATTGCTTAAGTAAGTGATCAAACTTATCCATCCACCTACTTGCTAGATGAGCATCCCCGTCAATGCGAGGACAGATAGTTAACGTGCGTCAGCCCGCACAACACTTGTTCCCAAAGCCAACTTCTCTTTGGTGCCCTCGTATCAGGGCAATCTAATTGTTAAATAAGCAGCCTGTCGTCCTGACTGGCGCGGCGTGTAGTTCCGTATGCCGCATCGATGTTTCGTTTCGATGGAAAGAGAATACAAGAAACCTTGTATGCCTGTAAACAAGATATATTGTTTATTTTGTTGTGATTACAATATTTCTTTGATTTTAAAGTGAATTTAATTTGAAAATAATTCAGACGTGACCCTTCGCACCTGGCTATCAGGCGTGAAAAGTGTGAGGTGAGTAGTGTTTAAAGCGGGTAGGGTGGTGAGATTGTCAGATTACAGGCACAAAAAACCCGGCAGCGGGGCCGGGTTAGTGGGGCTAATTCTTTTGTTCTTTTGGCTGGTCGCGCCGAATATCATTTAGAATGTCGGTTAGTTTATCGAGCTTATTGTCAGTCTTATCTCCAATAGCGTCTATTTTAGCATCAAGCTTATTGGCTATAGAGTCCATCCGATCATTGATCCTGTTAAAGTCTTCTCGATTATCAGACCTTAAAGATGATACTTCTGACCTAACTTCAGATATCTGCCCTTGCACTTGATCATATGCATACCACATGGCGGTACCTGTAATTAGTAGTGTGGCACCAGCTAATTTAAGGGCCCCACTAAAAGAAAGAGGGGCATTTGGTTGAATTTTCATATCTACCTCCTCCACTTCGATTTCAATAGAAATTGTTTCAGCAACATAAATTTTATTGCCGTCATGATTTTCAATTCTAGCACGCTTATCATCTTTCCTTTTGGGATTTCTTTGCGGAGGTGGTTCTATCCCGTAGAAAAATCCATCGTCAGCGCACCCGATTCTCATAATTTACCTTCAGCCTGTAATTTTTTAACGATGTGCGGCGTGCTGAAATGCATGGTGTATGTGCAGTGTTCACAAATTACAGGGAAAAGCCACATTCCAACCCCATCGCTATCAGGTAATGGCTGTGTAATTATTACCGGTTTCGTTTTGTCTTTATCCCACACAGGCAATATCCAGTCTGACTTCTTGCAAACAGGGCAGAACACCACGTTATTTTTAGTGCTGAACTGCTGCAAAAATTCAGATAATTGCGCTAATGAAATCTTCCTTGCGAGATTTTTATTTTGTATGTCTTCAGGTTTTGACATTTTACAGTCCATTTAATTAAAACAAAACACATCCCACCCCTCTACGGGCTAGCAGTGGGTTAGGGTATTAGACCAATCGCAACTTTGTTTCGACGGCAACGCCAATGATTTTGCAATTCCCATTGATTGGCACAAGAGGCCATGCTGGGTTTAACCCTTTCAGGTAGCGTAACCCGCCATCAATAACCAGCTTCTTAAAAGTAACTTCGTTAGAATCTGTTAACTTAGCAATGACAAGGTTGCCGTTAACTGGTTCGCGCCCAGTATCAAACAAAACAAACGTTCCTTCTGGCACGCTTAACCCAACTGGAGCAGTCATTGAATCCCCATCGACCTCAAGCCAAAATGCTTCGCCTTGAACGTGTGCATCAGACTCCAGCCACAATTCAATATCTCTGATCGTGTAAACTTCAATGGCCTCAGCCCAAGCACCAGCTTGTACCTTACTTATCACTGGATACCGCACACCAGGGGTGTGAACGCCAGCAAATGAAACATTGCCGACACCTTTGCCAAACATTAAGTAGTCAGGATCAGTATTTAAAGCCTTAGATATTTCCAGAAGATTTCTGGGGCGCTTTGTTGTGCCATTTTCTAAATTAACAATAGACTGCTGAGTTGTCCCTGCCTTAAGCGCCAACTCACTTTGCGTCATACCTAATTCATCGCGCCTAGCCTTAACTCTTTCTGCAATACCCATAAATCACCTCATAAATTTCCTCCCAATAGTCACAAGAAAAGCTGTAATTGACAAACAAGGTTTCTTGTCTGTAAAATACAAGAAACTTTGTCAAGGAGGCAATATGGAAACTATATCGGAACGCCTCAAGCAAAAGCGCTCAGAGCTGAATCTTACGCAGGCTGAACTGGCGGAAAAGGCCGGAATCAAGCAGCAATCAATTCAGCAAATTGAGTCGGGTGCAACCAAACGACCTCGCTTCTTGTTTGAAATCGCAAGCGCACTTCAATGTGAACCATCTTGGTTGTTGTACGGAAACCCAACAACTAAAGCAGCTTAAGCACTACCGCTCTTTAACACCACTGACCGCCCTGACTCGAGGGCACCACTACCAAAGTGACAAGCTCACAGCTTTGTCACGTAACAACATCTAAATCACAAGGGAAGAGTACGCAATGGAACGTGCAACCACACGCAACAAGGCTCGAATCATTGAGAGCCAACTACTGAACAAGATTGCATTACGAGGCGTCACTGACATTGCTGACGCTGTAGGCGTGGATAAGTCACAGATATCACGCTGGAAAGAAAGCTTCATTCCGAAGATATCAATGCTTCTGGCTGTATTGGAATGGGGAGTAGTCGATGACGAGATGGCAAGGCTGGCTAAGTCGGTGGCTTTGTTGCTCGCAAAACAAAAATCCCCGGCGACAACCAGGGATTCAGCAGAGCAGATAACAATGTCGTTTTAACTGGACAAAACAACAGGGGTAATTATGCGAAAGAAAAAACCAAATAGCAATACGTCAGGCGCTAATCAATATCAACGGGCGGCAAAGCCTGATGAGCTTCTCATGGTCTGCAATGACAACCACGTTTTTGGCCGCAAGTTTGCAGAGATATTCCGCGGCATAGAAGCGAGAAGAGGGAAGGCCAATGAGTAACGTCTTAGCGTTTCGTCAACCAGACACAGCAAGGCCGGAGGCAACCGGTAAGGGGTTTGCCTTGATGCATAGAAAAATAATGGAACTGCCCTTCTACAGGACGGATTCTGAGGCAGTTCACCTGTGGATACATTTCATACTTACCGCTAATCACGCACCGGCAATAGTTAATACTGAGCTGGGTGATGTCATGGTTCGTCGTGGAGAGTTTATGACTGGCAGAAATAAGCTGGAACTGGCAACCGGTATTACCGGTAACCGCATTAAATATCTCATCGGTAAGTTTGAAAAACTTGGGATGATCACCAAGTCAACCACCAAGAAATTCTCACTAATTTACGTCACAAAATACGACGAATATCAGCCAAATATTGTGCCAACAGATTACCAACAAAGTGCCAACGCAAATCCGCTTGTACCAAGCGCTGGAGCGGAGGTTGTGCCAACAGATTACCAACAAAGTGCCACAAACAATGAAATAACTAATAACTCTATTACTAACGTAATAGAGAGTCCCTCTTCAGCCGATAAACCGGAAAAGAAAAAACCGTCATTCAGTTGTGAAGATGTGGTCAATGCTTATCACGACATTCTGCCAGAAGCCAAAGGCATAAGAGCACTCAGTGACAAGCGACGCAACCTGATCAAAACCTTCTGGGTGAAAGCCAGCAAGATAACTCGCCAACTGGACAGCCAGCCATTCACGCTGGAAAGCTGGAAAGCCTACCTGACTTACATTTCCACCAATTGTCGCTGGATGCTGGAAGACCGCCCTGATACTCGCTCCGGAAAGACGTGGCAGAAAAAAGGGTTGGAGTATTTCCTGAACGATGAAACTTATCTTCAAGTCCGAGAGGGGGCCAAGGATGACCGTTGATTACAAAACACCACCACACAACCTCGACGCAGAGCAGAGCGTTCTTGGCGGCCTGATGCTGGATGACGGCAGTGATAACGTCGCTAAAGTCCTGTCCATGCTGAAACCTGAATCGTTTTACACCCGCCCGCAC
>NZ_CPYD01000028.1 GCF_001112925.1 Yersinia nurmii | reverse complement strand
GCATCCTGTGAGGGCTGTAGCGATGTTCTTTTCTAACCGACCCTCTGCTGCACATTTAGCTCTGTAGCGAGCTGTTCGTCGCTCTCTCGAATTCATGGTATGTCTCCGGTGATTGGCTTTGGTGGTGCCGGTAGTTACCGGATTTCCTTGATGCTTCTAACAGCTATCGATTTGGCATCACGTTCGCATTGCGATCCGGTTTGCTTATTCACAAGGCCGTTGTCTTACCAGCACCGCCAAAGCCAACTTCTCTTTGGTGCCCTCGTATCAGGGCAATCTAATTGTTAAAGAGCATCACCGTCCTGGTGAGTAGTGCGTCCTGCTGATGGAATCAATAATCACAGATTGTGTTTTAATCGTCAACACGAATTGTGTTTAATTTGGGTGATTGATTGTGATGTTATTGATTTTTAATGTAATTTATTTTGAAAATAATTCAGACGTGACTATTCGCACCAGCTAACAGGCGTGAAAAGTGTGAAGTGAGTGGTGTTTAAAGCGGGTAGGGTGGTGAGATTGTCAGATTACAGGCACAAAAAACCCGGCAGCGGGCCGGGTTAGGGTGAATTAATATGGTTTTGGAAGTGTTGGGTTTTGTAATGCAAGCATAATCCTTTCTGCTTGCGGGGCTTGCAAAGCCTTCTTTTGTACTTGTCCAACTAAGTATGTCTTTAGATGTACATTTATGTAAGTAGTCTGAAGCCAGTCTCTAAATGGGCCTAAAGCTCCTGTTGGATATATATAAGCCTCTTTTTGGTTGCCTTTACTTTGCGGGAAACTATCTGGATAGTTATGGGGGTACATCATTCTATCCCCGTAAATTTCAGATAGCTTATTGGCTTTCCAATGCGCGGCCCATCTTTGTCCAACGCTAATATCTGGAATTGAGTGGGGGTCTAACTTAAACTCGCTATTGATCAACCTAACTGTTAGGTCCGCCATTTCCCTAAATATTGAAAAATATCCAATTGGAATGGCGTCATTAGCAAGTATTCTTTGTTGAAAAACATTCCATGAGTCGGTAATAACGGCATGATTTGGCTGTTTGTATCCTGACTGCTCATAGATCATTCTTTTGAGTGTGTAGTCAGCTAGGCGAACAAATGTATTTCTAGCATGTGTATTGTCAAACCCAACCGCATCAAATGCATAATATTGCAGAATAGACATGCAAACATAATCAGGGTAAGCATGTGTTTCTATTCCTGATTTATTTACGGTTCTGGTAAATAAATCTTTGACGTCACGGTGTCCTCTAAGCTCAAGATATGCAGCTACTTTAGAACCGCGTGGTTTAAACTTTTCTGAACTCCAATTAGTTGTAAATACACGTAAAGGAGTATCGTCAATACCACAAAGTTTAGCCAACCCATAAAGGGTTAGGTAGGGAGTCCCATCATTAAGGACCCCCATGGGTATGCCATCTACTGTTACTTCCACCTCCGGATAAAGGTTCAAATTACCCTGGGATCTTATGTCTGGAAAATTACCCATAACTATCTAATTCCTAATGCAATTAGACCGGGATCGGCCTTATTCCCTTGGAAATCTAAATGCGCTCCGGTCTTTGCCAGATTCGCTGTATTTGTTCACCCCACCCTAGCAGTAGGTTAGCCGTGGGTTAGGGTATTAGACCAACCGCATTTTGGTTTCGACTGCTACACCAATGATTTTGCAATTCCCATTGATTGGCACAAGAGGCCATGCTGGGTTAAGACCACGCAAATATTTAGCTCCGCCGTCAATGATCAGTTTTTTAAACGTAGCTTCGTTAGCTGTTTCCAGCTTCGCAATAACTAGACTGCCATTTCTTGCTTCTCTTCCAGTATCGAAAAGAACGAGTGTATCTTCAGGAATGCTAAGCCCAGCAGGGGCTGTCATCGAGTCACCCTCAACGCGCAACCAAAAGCCATTACCTTCAATTCTCGCGTCTGACTGAAACCACTCATCAATATCTTTTAGTGCGTAGGGTTCAATAGCTTCGCACCATGCCCCGGCACTAACCCAACTGATTAGTGGATATTTATTCCCCTTGATATTAGGGCCAACGTAAGAAAAATTTGATGGCTCCTGATCGCCAAAAAGAATTTGAGATGCTGAAACCCCCAAAACCTTAGCGATTGTTTCTGCATCGCTAGTGCTTAATTTTCTAGCGCCAGATTCATAATTCCCAATTCTTGACTGTGATTTCCATCCGCACAGGCTTGCCAAGGCCCCCTGGGTAAGGCCTTTATTTTCTCTAAGGCTTTTCAGCCTTTTTGCAATTTCATCATTCGTATTCATGCACATCTATTTACCACAATCCGTGTTAATAGGCTTTTCACGATTTGTGTTGAAATTAAAACACAAAACGTGTTTAATTGGGGTTGAGTGAATCATTAAGGAAAACCAAATGAATCAAATTGCCACAGTACGGAAAAAACTTGGCGTCACTCAGTCAGTTCTTGCAAACACCTGCGGTTGGAAACAGTCACGAGTTGCCAACTACGAATCAGGTATCCGAGTTCCTGATCTTGAGTCATGTCGTCGAATAGTAATGGCGCTTAATGAGTTGGGAAGCAACGACACATTAGATGAAATTTTCCCGCCAAAAGCTGCATAGAAATACCGCTCTTTACACAACTTAACCGCCCTGACTCGAGGGCACCAACAAAGTGGTCAATCCCACGGACTGACTACGCACTTAATCAGAAAAGGAAGTATTACGCATGGAACGTGCAAGCACACGCAACAAGGCTCGAATCATTGAGAGCCAACTACTGAACAAGATTGCATTACGAGGCGTCACTGACATTGCTGACGCTGTTGGCGTTGATAAGTCACAGATATCCCGCTGGAAAGAAAGCTTCATTCCGAAGATATCAATGCTTCTGGCTGTTTTGGAATGGGGAGTAGTCGATGACGAGATGGCAAGGCTGGCTAAGTCGGTGGCTTTGTTGCTCGCAAAACAAAAATCCCCGGCGGCAACCAGGGATTCAGCAGAGCAAATAACAATGTCGTTTTAACTGGACAAAACAACAGGAGTAATTATGCGAAAGAAAAAACCAAATAGCAATACGTCAGGCGCTAATCAATATCAACGGGCTGCAAAGCCTGATGAGCTTCTCATGGTCTGCAATGACAACCACGTTTTTGGCCGCAAGTTTGCAGAGATATTCCGCGGCATAGAAGCGAGAAGAGGGAAGGCCAATGAGTAACGTCTTAGCGTTTCGTCAACCAGACACAGCAAGGCCGGAGGCAACCGGTAAGGGGTTTGCCTTGATGCATAGAAAAATAATGGAACTGCCCTTCTACAGGACGGATTCTGAGGCAGTTCACCTGTGGATACATTTCATACTTACCGCTAATCACGCGCCGGCAATAGTTAATACTGAGTTGGGTGATGTCATGGTTCGTCGTGGTGAGTTTATGACTGGCAGAAATAAGCTGGAACTAGCAACCGGTATTACCGGTAACCGTATTAAATATCTCATCGGTAAGTTTGAAAAACTTGGGATGATCACTAAGTCAACCACCAAGAAATTCTCATTAATTTACGTCACAAAATACGACGAATATCAGCCAAATTTAGTGCCAACAGATTACCAACAAAGTGCCAACGCAAAGCCGCTCACACCAAGCGCTGGCGCGGAGGTTGTGCCAACAGATTGCCAACAAAGTGCCACAAACAATGAAATAACTAATAACTCTATTACTAACGTAATAGAGAGTCCCTCTTCAGCCGATAAACCGGAAAAGAAAAAACCGTCATTCAGTTGTGAAGATGTGGTCAATGCTTATCACGACATTCTGCCAGAAGCCAAAGGCATAAGAGCACTCAGTGACAAGCGACGCAACCTGATCAAAACCTTCTGGGTGAAAGCCAGCAAGATAACTCGCCAACTGGACAGCCAGCCATTCACGCTGGAAAGCTGGAGAGCCTACCTGACTTACATTTCCACCAACTGCCGATGGATGCTGGAAAACAGACCTGATGCTCGTTCTGGAAAGACGTGGCAGAAAAAAGGGTTGGAGTATTTCCTGAATGACGAAACTTATCTGCTAGTTCGCGAGGGGGCCAAGGATGACCATTGATTACAAAACACCACCACACAACCTCGACGCAGAACAAAGCGTTCTTGGCGGTCTGATGCTAGATGATGGCAGTGATAACGTCGCTAAAGTCCTGTCCATGCTGAAACCTGAATCGTTTTACACCCGCCCGCACCAAGT
>NZ_CPYD01000027.1 GCF_001112925.1 Yersinia nurmii | reverse complement strand
CCCGCCATATTTCGCCTTCCAATTGTAATAGCTGGCTTCGGAAATAGCAGCCTCGCGGCACACATCTTTGACGGTCCTACCCGCTTCGACGGACTTCAGTACGGCGATGATCTGGTGCTCGGTAAATCGGATCTTGCGCATAAGGATCTCCTCAGGTGACATCATCAGTATGTCGGAAGATCTCTAAAAATGAATGGGCCGTTTAAGCGGGATACTTACAGCCACACGGCCATTAGAAGTACACACAGGACAATATCTTTTGTCATCCGGGGCTGCATTGAGCTGCCGATATCCGTTGAAGATGCGGATGGATAATGTACCGGAGCTGGTCTCACTAGCTCTGGCGCAGTGGGCTGAAGAGCATAGCGTGGCGCTCATCAAGTCGGGTAACGGAGCACAAGGCTCCGTTATTCTGTTGTGGTCGTGACTTACAGTGGCAGGGAAAGCGAAGCGGTTTCGAGCGATTCACCATTATTCAGTCTGTCCTGCATGTCGCTGACGAATGCGCCCATCTGACTGTTAGCAAAGAATTTAATACCGACCAGTCTGACGTCATCATTTTCGTCAATCACAATGCGCTCCCTGTCATTTAGGGTTTCGAGCATCCGCTCTTTCCATGCGTCATCCAGAAGCCGGTCATCGCCCTTCGGCTCAAGGAAGACCTGCCAGTAAACGTTATCTGCATGGCGCGTCAGTATCATGATGAAATCCGGCATGAAGCCACGCACACCGCCGAACTCAGTGAGCTTAAAGCGTGTCGACTGCTCGTCATTACGTAGCACGTAAATATCGTCGTAACGTGCTCTGAGCTTCGGCATAAAGGCTTCCAGCGTTTTGACCAGACGATGCTCAAGCTGGTTCAGTATCGCATTATCGTACACGTACCATTTTTTACCGATGGTCTGCGCGGCGGTGATTTTCTGGTTAATTATCACCGATGGATCAATATACAGGCTGTAGTCCCTGATAACGTCCTTAACTGGCTGACTGATAAAACGGTATGTGCCCTTCACCTTCTGGTCATTGCGCCGCACGTTCTCTGAGATCCGCAACAGGACGGTTTCCAGCAGGTGCAGCTTTTCTTTTGCCGACACGACGGAAAAATCCAGCGACTGCGGCACGGTAACGGTGATTTTCAGTTTCCCTAAATAGGCTTCACTGCGAATAAACTCACGGATGCCGGTCAGCTTGGGGAAAAAGTGTTGCAGGTTATCCAGCGCGTAGAAGCTGATTTTCTGCATCGCCTTACGATAAAAACGCTCGTCCAGTACCAGTGGCTCAGATTTTGTGACGCCGCCCGTTGCCCCTGTCAGGTTGTCCAGAGACTCCTCACCGGCGGTCTGATACGGTATCTCAAAGCGTGTTTCCAGCGAGTACATTTCCCAGTTGCGACTGCTGCCCTTAATCTCTTCCACTTCGTTGAAGAACAGTTTACCGGTCTGATACACGGCGGACTTTTTAAAGTCCTCTTTCAGTCTAGCGTGCTCAATCGTGCCGCCGCCGTCCTGGTGCACGTCGATGTCCGCTTGCTCAAGGGAAGCGTGCAGCGTTTTGATGTACGCCGGCTCATTTATAGTGTGATAGTGCAGTTGTTCCAGTACGCTTAAATCCTTCGCGCTGTTATCAAACCGGCGGGTGAAGCTTCGCTTGCCGTCATAAACGAACGGGTAGTAACGTGCGCCGCGCCCGATAAGCTGCGCCTCGCTGTCCGTGCCGGTTTTGCTGCTGCTCGCCTGCTCGCTGATGCGAACAATATCGTAGAGGTTGAGAACGTCCCAGCCTTCATTGACCTTCGCCACGGCAAAGACGGCTCTCACCGGATTATCGACTTCCTCCAATGTGTTCAGAAGAACGGGATTTTCTTCCAGCAGATCTGATTTATTCACGTTCAGCAGATTGAAGTCGTTAAAGTCTTCCTGAATCTGCCCGATAATCGCAACTAAATCGCTTTCAGCGTAACGCTGAATCAATTTATGCCAGATACTGGTGTCAGAGCTGAGCTGTATTTTCTTATTCGCCAGATGGCGTCTGACGCTCTCGGGTGTCAGCGCGGCAATCAGTTGCGAAAATTCATCCTGCTTCGCCTTCGATATCGCAATCTTGTTCGACTTGAACAGAATGACTGGCTTGAATCCGGTGATGCCGTTATCCACCGCCGTCAGCTTGCGGTACTGGCTTAACAGCACGGCATCGAGCATCTTATCGCCATCGTTCTGGTTAGCTTCCAGCAGCATGACCTTTTTCGAGTAGCCGTCTGACATGAACTGCTTCAGATCATACTGATATACCACTTTGTCACGGTATTTCTGCCCGATATCTTTATTCGCCAAATCAATGGTGGCGGTAAACTCGAACAGGCGGTTATCAGGTCGCAGGTCGAGGATGTTCTCAATCGTGCGCTCCCACGTCAGCTCCTCGCTCTCCAGTGAGTTTTTCGCTTTACCTTTTGCTTTGGTGCCGGCGTTGAAGTGATGCGCCTCGTCGCCGAGAAGCACGAGCGGGATTTCTTTTAAATCCTCGTAGGTGATGCTGTTCTCACGATAGCTGTTCAGCTCGTCGTGCATCTTATGGATGGTTGAGAGCTTAAGGTAAATGGTGTTGCGCTCAGGTACGGACGGGAACGTCTCCACGGGTGATAGGGTGATTTTTTCCCCGTCGATTTCCAGCGTCTGACTGAACAGATACTTCGGTGACTGCGGATTAAGCAGGTTCTCACGGGTTTTCTGAATAATCGCGTCGGTATGCACGAAGAAGATGAAGTTCTGATACCCAAACTCTTTTAATAGATAGAGTATCGTCCCCGCCATCACCATCGTTTTCCCTGCACCGGTTGCCATATGAAACAGCAGGTGCCGGTAATGCAACAGCGCCTCCTCCCGCTTACGCTGCGTGTAATGCAGGTAGCGGAGTGCGCCGTGCTGATACGGGCGCAGGGTATCCTTCAGGTTCGCCTGAACATAGTCCGGTATCTGATAGTTATCCTGGAACAGACCCGGTTCATCGAACTGCTTGAGTTTATTAAACAGCAGCTTTTCGCTGCCGGCTAATTTCGGTTTCTTTGCCATGCCGTCATTCCATCCCGTAGAAGCTGCGGGTAAAGGCTTTGTCGCTCTCTGATATGTTCAGATCACTGTCATCCATATCAGAAGCATTCACGTAAAGCTGATTTTTATCGAGGATTTCAATCAAGAGCAGCTTCTGCTCGTGCAGTTCCAGCTCGCTGAATGCCACCTTGCGAAAGATGCCATCCACCTCATATTCAGCGGATAGCACGTTTTCAAGTGCCACCTGATAGTTGAGATGTGCCTCTGTTTTCATTACGGTAAAGAGCTTTTCGAGTTCTTCATTAGACTGCGCTTTCTGGATTTCGTGCACAAAGTAAGCGTTCAGTTCCATCAGTTCGGTATAGACAAAGCTGCCGCCCCCCTGCCAGTTGACGTCTTTTGAAATACCACCTTGTTCACCTTCAATAACTCGTTGAAGTCTGGCTACAGATACATCTTTTATGTAATCCATTTGTTCAATGCCAATGAATCGCCTTTCCATTTTTAGAGCAACAGCCGATGTAGTTGCGGAACCAAGGAAAAAATCTAACACTAGGTCATTCTTGTTTGTTGCTATCTCCAGAATTCGTTTAACTAGGCGTTCTGGTTTAGGTGTTTTAAACAATTCAGTTGTGGCTAGGTCAGGGAATAACTTCCGTAACTCATACTTTGCTTGTCTATTATGTCCCGTATCTTCGTAGTTATCCCATATAGATGATGGTGCTAATCCTTTCTGATCTGCCAGATATGTTTTGCGAAGAATTCTACTTTCGTTATCTAAGAAAATAATTTCTTTTCTCGAAATCATTTCCTTCATACGATCTTCTGACCATCTCCAACCATTTCTTGGTGGAGATATTTCATTACCAGATGGTGTTACAATCTTGTATTGAAGATTTTTTCGTGGGTTTGGTGATGATACATTACCGGAGAACCAAGCTCCTCTTGGATCATTATCTGGATTAGAGTAATGCGCGTTGGAATCTTCGGTTCTTTCTAATCTATTGCTTACCCAGTCTGCGGTTTTGGAATATATGAGGATTTCATTATGATCTACAGAGAATCGTTTCGCATCTTGATTGGAGGAATCAGCACTTCTCCAAGATAATGCACATACAAAATTATCTCTACCAAGTATTTGATCACAAAGAACTTTTAGGTAGTGAGCTTCAATCTCATCAATAATGATCCAGATAGAACCATCTGGTGTAAGAAGTTCTTTTGCAGCCTCTATTCTATTTTTCATAAACGATAACCAAGTAGAATGACTAAAATTATCATTGTATCTGAAGCTATCGTTACTGGTGTTATATGGCGGATCTATGCAGATAAGTTTAACTTTACCTTTGTATCTTTCCTTCAGAGATTGTAGCGCAATTAAATTATTCCCTTTGATAATTAGATTATCTTCCTCACTAATGCTGTTTATATCCACAGCAACACCGTTAGTCGAATAAGCCTTTGCATGAGTTAGTATTTTTTGTGAGAATAAGTTATCTATTTCATCCATGGCAATGATTTCATTATAGTAAACTTCATCTTTGCCTTGTTCCTCCTTGGTCATCCCTCCTTCTAATACGCAATCCTTAAATGGAAAATCCAGCACTACATCAGAACTATGGTCAATATATTTACCACCACTTGTTAATCCTACTTTATTTCGGTATTTGGTAAAGCTATTAGCCCAGTATTCTTTGTATTTTAGAAGGCTAGAAAGTTTGTCAAAATCAAAAATGAAAATTCCGTCAATATCTGTACCATAAATAGATCTTATTTTTTGATTGGCCACTAATGCCTTAATTAGTTCTGGCTGCTTTTGACTGATAGCTTCGCTCACCATTGTGCGATGCAATAATTCTCCGTTCCAGAATTTCGGAAACGATTTTAAAACCTTGTTCAGTTCTCTGATTAATTCGGTCTGCATGTCATGGCCTTATGACTGTTAGATATTGAGATGATTGTAAGGGATTGCGGCCGATACGGAAACCGGCCTGCGATGACATAGCTGCAACAGCGGGAAAATGCACCAAAACAGGTGACCTGCCCCTAGGATTAGAACATACAGATGAAAAAAAAGTTTGCTTTGCACTAGATCTTGATGGGTGCTGTATACGGGTATGTATACCGGATTAATAAGGCAAAGACTCTTACTACCCATGTTTAAACTGAAGAGTCCGCTTCTGGCACAGAACAGTCTGTAAGATGGATCGCCGCTTAGCTGTAAGTATCCCGCTTAAACGGCCCATTCACTTTTAGAGATCTTCCGACATACTGATGATGTCACCTGAGGAGATCCTTATGCGC
>NZ_CPYD01000026.1 GCF_001112925.1 Yersinia nurmii | reverse complement strand
AGGCTGCCCTTAGCGCTCAGCTTACGAAATAGCCATTTGAGACTAAACAACCTATATCAGATAACAGCCTCCTTTATCCGGAGGCTTTTTTTTTTGCAGCATCCGCAGAATCTGACATACTTACCATACCTTAAGCCAGTACACACAGCGTCCCCTCTACGAGGTGCCGTCTGTGACTGGTTCAGGGGGCTCGCCGCCCCCCGAAACCCCGGGCATCCACTGCGAAACTTTCGCACTTTGGGTGCGCATATTTCTCAGCGGAGTGAGAATGGAAAAGCGCACAAGAGAGATCAAAATCCGCCTGACCGACTCAGAGCATCAGCGTCTGATAGACCGGTGTGACCGAACCCATCTGGCCGAATGGCTGCGTCAGCTCGGTCTGGGAGAACATACCGCCAGAAAGCGCCGTCTGCCTGATGTGTCGCCCGAACTGCTGCGACAGGTCAGCGGGATAGGCAATAACCTCAACCAGATAGCCCGTCGTCTTAACCATCTCGATGGACTGAACCCTACTGAGCGCGTTTCCCTGCTGGCGGTGCTAAACAGCCTCGACCGCAATCTCGGTGAGCTGCTGGAGCAACACCGTGATCGTTAAAATTCACTCACGCGGTGCCGGTTCGGGCAGTGGCCCCGTTGATTATCTGCTGGGCAAAGATCGCCAACGGAGTGACGCCCGCGTGCTGAGAGGAGACGCCGAACGCACCCGCGAACTGATTGACGGCTGCGACTTTGCCCGCGCCTACACTTCCGGCGTGCTGTCCTTTCAGGAGGCCGACATTGCAGAGTCAGAAAAAGCGCGGCTGATAGACGAATGGGAACAGACACTGATGACCGGTCTCGACAAAGACCAGTACGCCTGTCTGTGGGTTGAGCATCAGGACAAAGGCCGCCTCGAGCTGAACTTTGTGATCCCGAACATCGAATTACAGAGCGGGAAACGGCTGCAACCCTACTTTGACCGCGCCGACCGTCCCAGGGTCAACGCCTGGCAGACGCTAACCAACGACCGGCTCGGACTGCGCGACCCCAATGATCCCGCCTATCGCCGTCCGCTGACGCATGCCAGCGACCTGCCGCGAGACAAACAGCAGGCAGCGGAAAAGCTGACCGCCGGCCTGATGAACCTGATGGCACAGGGCGCGATACGTAGCCGGCAGGACGTGGTGACTCAGCTCGAGAGCATTGGTCTCACCGTGGCACGAGAAACCAAAAGCAGCATCAGTATTGCCGACCCGTCAGGCGGCAGAAACATCCGGCTGAAAGGAATGATTTATGAGCGAAATTTTAAATTTGGCGAAGGGCTTCGAGGAGAAATCGAAGCAGCAAGCGCAGGATACCGAGCAGAGCGTGAAGCGCGAGTTCGGGAGGCTGGAAACGTCTATCAGCGCGGAACTGCAATCAAGCTCGCAGAGCATCAGCAACGCTATCCGCGAGCAGAACGGCAGGCTGACGGGCATGATCAGAGCCATGGTCACCAACGCGCTGATCTGGACAGTGGTCTGCGCCGCGCTCCTGATTGGCATCCTGAGCGGGATAATCTGGTTTCAGGGGCAGATCATCAGCTCACGCCTGAGCGACATCGACGGCTACAGCCAGCAACTGGCGAGTCTGAAAGCGAAAAGCGGCGCGGGGGTGACGATCTACAGCGACGACAGCCAGAAGAACGGCTATCTGGTGGTGCTGCCGGTGAAAGCACACGGCGTGGAAACCTACACCTCGACGGCGGGCAACACGGTGGTGAAGTACACCGCGAAGTAACCCCGACAGAACGCACAGAAACGCCCCTGAACGATTTTGACCCACAGGACAGAGAAAACCATGACCGAAATGGAAAAACAGCTTCTGAGCGCCTTAGAGAGCTTACAGGCCAGCTACGAGCAACAGCATCAGGCGTGGCAGGAAAGCTACAGCAGTTTGCAGCACATGTTCGAGACTACCTCACAGGCACTGAACCGCAGCGACAGGGCCTGTCAGCACTTGAGCAATCAGGTGAACAGCTTGCGCGGTCAGGTCGAGAGCTTGAGCAGCAATCTCAGCCGGTTAATGCGCTCGTAAAACAGCACGAACACCAGCTGAAACTGGAAAAGCAGCGCACCCGCTACCACGGCCCGACGCTTTAGCACCGCTCATGCGGGATACTCCCCGTAGACGCAATATTATTTTGGTGTACAATGTACGCTTATAAAGCAAAGGGAATGATACAGTGAGCCATGCGATAGAGTTTATCGAAACGCCGATGTTTACCCGTCAGATAAAGCAAATCGCCACGGACGACGAGCTCAAAGAGCTCCAGAAAGCGCTGATTGAATCACCGGACAAGGGCGATCTCATCAGGCAAACCGGTGGGCTGCGAAAAATCAGAATGGCGACCGGCACACAGGGGAAAAGCGGCAGTGCGCGGGTGATTTACTTTCTGGCCACCGAGGAAATTATCTATCTGGTGATGGCCTACCCGAAAAGCACCAAAGACAGCCTGACGGACGCCGAAAAATCCGACCTGAAAAAGCTGACCAAACTACTGAAAGACGAGGTGTAGCATGAGTTTTTTTGACGAACTGAAAGCGTCTCTGGAAGAAGCCGTCGAGATCAAAAATGGTGTTAAAGCACCGGCCCGCGTCACACGCTATGAACTGGCAGACGTGAAGGCACTTCGCGCCCAGCTTAACGTGACGCAGGATGAAATGGCGAAGGTGCTCGGCACCAGCCTCGATACTATCAAAAGCTGGGAAACAGGCAGACGTAATCCGACCGGACTGGCGGCAAAGGTTCTGGCGACCATACAGGCCAACCCTAACTTCTTTCAGGAACTTGCCTCACATTAAGGCTTTATGACGGAAGGATTCGACAGAAGCCGCCGTTCGCGTGTAACTTTAACGGCAGAAAAAACAAAGCCCCGATAATCATGATTTCAACTTGGCGGAAGAGACATGATCGATCAGGGCTAGGCATAAAACCTAAGAAGGATATTAGCACATGCACAGTGCAAGACAACAGCCCGCCATAAGCTCAGGCGTGAGTGACTAACCCAGCCATCGACCTGTTCAACGAGCGTTTACCACACAAACCGTACTTTTCGGACGATCTGCATTTTGGTGTACGCATCGCGGGAAAAGAGCGCGCGATTCTGGCGAAATACATCCAGTTCAACCAGCCTCATGCCATGTTCTGGCTCGGTTTTGACGTTGACCGCATCGGTGCAGCCATCGACTGGAGCGATCGCAATGCCCCCGCGCCCACGCTTACCATCACCAATCCCGAAAACGGACACGCACACCTTCTCTATGCGCTGAAAACCTCGATACGTACCGCACCAGACGGAAAAATGAAGCCGCTGAAGTACGCTGCTGCCGTAGAGAACGCGCTACGTAAAAAACTGGACGCTGACGTGGGGTATTCGGGGTTAATTTGCAAAAATCCGAACCACGGGTACTGGAAAATTGCCGTCTGGCAGCCGGAACTCTACACGCTGGACTGGCTGGCCGACTCGCTCGACCTGAACGCCGCGAATGACAAAGAAATCGTTGCCGACTACGGCTTAGGCCGTAACTGCACCCTGTTCGATAAAACCCGCAAGTGGGCTTACCGCGCTATTCGTCAGGGGTGGCCAGAGTACGAGCAGTGGCTGCAAGCCTGTTACGAGCGTGCCAGAGCCTACAATCTACAATTCCCAATACCTCTTGATGATAGTGAGGTGATGAGTGTTGCGAAAAGCATTGCCAAGTGGACTAAAAAAAACGTTACTATTTTTTCTTTTAAAAAATATGTAGAAGAAACTCACTCTTCAGAAATTCAACGTAGTAGAGGGGCAAAAAGTAAAGGCGGTGGGCGCCCTTCTTTAGGTCAGCCATGGATATTGCTAGGTGTTAGCAGAGCAACTTACTTTAGAATAAGGAATAAAAATGGAATTAGCTAAGATAAAGATAAAAAACATAAAAAACATAAGAAATGCAGAAATAGATTTGCCAATTGAAGGTGGCGTATATAGTTTGGTTGGCGGCAATGGCTGCGGAAAAAGCACTATAATGCTTTTATTTTCAGTCATCATGAGTTCTAAAAGATACTACATGTTGCAACCAGAGGATTTTGACTCAAGCTCAACTGTTGACATACAAATACATGCAGGCAATGAAATAAAAGAAAATAACTGGTCTGTTAGCCAAAATAATAAATGGGTTTGTAAAAATGAAACCATACATTTCCCAGGCGTGTACGAAGGCAGCCTTTTTTATGGTTCAAGATTCGATGATTCTAGAATTGTTGACAACCTCACAAGAGATAAATCAATAAATGGTCAGCATATTGTTGATGCGTTTGATTACGTAAAAGAAAACCTAAGCTTTATTCTTCATGGTGATAGAGAACACTATAAAAACATGAAAAGAATAAAGAATAAAAAGACATCAGAAATGTTTAATCTGAAAAATGTCCCATACTTTATGGAAACACCTAAAGGACATCTACTTAGCCAGTATAGGATGAGTTCTGGCGAGTGCCTTCTTGTCTCGCTTCTTAACTACATATATTGTTCAATAGTGAACTCAAATCGAGGGAATGGAGTTAGGAAAATCGCACCAGTATTTATTGATGAAATTGAGCTTGCATTGCATCCTATAGCAATATCAAGATTGATTGATTATTTAAATGAACTTGTTTGTTCTTTTCCAAAGGTTTGTGTATACCTAACTTCACACTCCCCTGAAGTTATTCGGTCACTAAAGCCTGAAAACATGTTCATGATAAATAATTTAGATGGTAACGTTTCGGTTGTTAACCCCTGTTACCCTAGTTATGCAATAAGGGAGGTTTATCGTCACGATGGTTTTGATTACCTTATCCTCGCTGAGGACAAGCTAGCAGAGAAAATAATAGACTCAGTTCTTTTAGACGCAAACCTTAAAAACAGCAGACTTATACATATATCACCAGTTGGTGGATGGAATAACGTATTATCACTACACCTAAACTTGTTAAAAAATAACGTCATGGGAGTGAATAAAAAAATAATAAGCATCTTAGATGGTGATGTTATATCAGAGGTGGCTTTGGTTAAGGATTTTAAAAACCTCCCAAAAATATTTCTTCCAATACCAAGTATAGAAAAGTTTATCTATGCTGTTGCTGTTGAAAACAAATATTCCGATTTTAGGAAGGTGTTCAACGATAAGTACTTCCCTATAAAGTCTCTTGATGACTTTGTTGCAGAACATAACAAACAGTTCAAAACTCCTCCCAGCAACCCAGATAAGAAGTTTTATTTTAGAATCAAGAAAGATCTTGAGTCGCGTAGCATTGATGAATCGTATTTCATTTCGAACCTTACAGATGACATTAAAAGAGTCATATCTTTCGATAAGTTCAAGGCTGCCCTTAGCGCTCAGCTTACGAAATAGCCATTTGAGACTAAACAACCTATATCAGATAACAGCCTCCTTTATCCGGAGGCTTTTTTTTT
>NZ_CPYD01000025.1 GCF_001112925.1 Yersinia nurmii | reverse complement strand
ATACGATCAAGCGTAGAACATCCAGTCAATCCTAATGGATCGACCCATGTAAGGGGATTGTGAACATAAGCATAAGGATTCTCGCCCCCCGCCAGCCCTATCGGGTCCGGGCTTAAGTAACAGCAGGTCTGCAGGTCGTAGTAGCGGAAGCGGTTATAGTGCAGCTCCGATTCTTCATCCAGAAGCTGGCCGGCAAATTTTAAACCGAGTTCTGGCTGGCTGTGGTTACGTGAACTAGATACGAGATAACGGCGAACTTTACCTTGCGGGAGACTGGCTGACGCAGTGCGGCCTGACCGGGCAACCGTTGGAGATCAACGTGATGCCTGGTCAGGTGGTGATTAGGATTCAGCAGGGTAATATGTTGGCATAACGAAAGATAAAAATGTCTAGGAAGACCCAACATAGGGCTT
Organism: Yersinia nurmii; assembly: GCF_001112925.1. GTDB lineage: Bacteria > Pseudomonadota > Gammaproteobacteria > Enterobacterales > Enterobacteriaceae > Yersinia > Yersinia nurmii. The sequence goes on along the minus strand of NZ_CPYD01000025.1, from coordinate 6,853 downwards.
CCTAGTTTTTATTTATATGTATTTATGCCTTCAGCCCCCGCGATAAAGTAATCCTGCAAACATCCTTGGATTTCTTCATCTTCATAAGACAACTTAAAATCACCATCAATATCATTAGGGAAATGTGAACCATCAATAGTTCCCAAGATAACAGAAGCAGTGTCTGCAATAATTATTTTAAAAAATTCGAATACTGCATCTTTATCTTCTTGATCTAACTTAGCAATAGCATTTCTTGCTCTAGCATAAACATCTTTATTAGCATCAGGAGATTTGCTTAATGCCCCCTTATAACGAGGGAGATTATCAAAAAACAACTCATTAAATATTGCCTCAACTACTTTCTTATCGTTTGCCATACATTACCTCCCAAGATTTTTAACTCTAACTTCAGGGTACATGGATTTATTCATATTAATAAGTTCTTGAAGCTTACTATTTGGAACATCTGGATATACGCGTCGCAGTTCCCTTATATCTCTAGCAATAACATCTCTCGCAGAAGTAAATGGTTTTCCTGTTGTTGGATTAGTCATACTTCTAGAGACAATGCCAACAACTTCTTTAGACGTCGTATGACCAACTTTTGGAACTAACATTGAAGGTGCAGTATTAGGATCGTAACCTTTAACTAAGTCTTTCATAATGGCTTTTTGGCCGACGTGGTGAGCATCAAATTCTAGATTCTTGCCTTTAACTGCACTTCTCAAGTCTTCATAGCTACCAACATCCCACTTTTGAGGACAAGCCGCCAGTCCTAATGGATCAATCCACCCCAACGGGTTATGTACGTATGAGTACGGATTATGTCCCCCCGCCAGCCCTATCGGGTCCGGGCTTAAGTAACAGCAGGCCTGCGGGGCGTAGTAGCGGAAGCGGTTATAGTGCAACCCCGATTCTTCATCCAGAAGCTGGCCGGCGAATTTTAAACCGGGTTCTGGCTGGCTGTGGTTGCGTGAACTAGATACGGGATAACGGCAATCTGTCTCTGCCAGAGGACTGGCTGACGCAGTGCGGCCTGACCGGGCAACCGCTAATGATCAGCGTAATTCCCGGTCAGGTAGTAATTCGGGTAAAATAAGATAATATGTTGACTTAATAATAACAGCCAGGAAGATATAAATAGATATTCCGGGCCATTATAAATTACTCAACTTCTTTCATAATACTCTTAAATTCTTTTTTTAAGCCAACAGCCATGCCTGCAACTGAAAGACCATATTTTGCAAAGTCATATGCCTGAGTGGTATTCTTAGTGGCGGAGAAGTACCTCATACACATCAACGCCAATCTAGCACGAGGCATAGATTGTAACTCTTTCGGGATAGTCCCTTCCTCAAGATCTTTTACTTTGATTGAGCCAAAAACGTTATCAAGAGAGCTAAAGAAATCAAAGAATGGCCAAGCCTCATTCTTTACCTTGTTAATTGCAGCATCAACATCATCGCCAGTATTTAATGGAAAAGCATCAAGTTCATTACCCGAACTTATTCGATGACGTATGTAACAATCAATTTCTTTTCGAGGAGGATTTTCATCACCATATCCATTAAAAATAGGATTAACACCTAGATTTATAAAGAAAACATCTCCAGAGCTTTTCCTTTGAATGTTAACGCACTTTATAAACTCATCGTTTTCTTTAAAAAAATCACTTTCACCATTCGATTTAAAGCCATTATTAATCAAAAAATCACTTATTGATTTAATTTTCATATTGCGTTACCTACCGATAAATAATTGGTATTTCATATTTATTTAAAATAGCTTCAAGAGCCTTCGTTGGTCCTATTTTTCCAGTCGTTGGGCTTTTTGTAAATACCCATTCAATGCGATCAAGCTGCCCACTTCTTAGGATTTTCAGATCTCTAGCTAGTTCTTGACGTACTCGTGAAGTTAATCCTGTTCGGCCAACTTTAGATTCAATACCAGTAGTGCCGGCAACTACGTCCATCCGCCTAAGCCCGCCAGTTACACGGAAGTTCTGTTCAATTCTAGTTGTACCTCTTTCGAGAGCAATCGCATCGCGAACACCATCACCAACAGCTTTGTTTCTTTGAACCTGACTTAGCTTAGGAGTAACTTTACCAGCGTTAGCCAATGGACAAGCTGCCAACCCTAAGGGATCTAATCATGGCTGAACACGATATTACGCCAGAAGTCACCCTTTCCAAAACACAGCGCCGTCTTAAAGTCGGCTATGTCAGAGCACGACACGAAGAACGTAAAACCGGCATGACCACGTATTACTCACAGCATCCCAGCCTGCACCTTAAGGGCGACTGGCTAAAAGAAGCGGGATTTGTGACCGGAACCGGCGTTACCGTGAGGATTTCGGAGGGGTGCCTGACCATCATCACCGACAATGACGAGGTGCAGGAACTGCGTGAAGAGTTTTACAAGGCAAAACAGGTGGTTAAGGAGGCCGTTTTTTAGTGGGCTGAACAGCGACAGCTCAATAAAAAAATAAGCCGAGAAGAACCCCGGCTTTTAGATTTATATACTTTCAAATTTAATAACATCAGGAGGAAAGTTATCAGGAAAAGATTTAGATTTAAACCTATTTTTTAATAATCCTTCTAGCAAAGTGATTAGGTTATTTTCGAAATACTCAACCTCTGATGACCTTGCTGGAATGATAGCAGTTCCCCATAATTCACTATCACTCTTAGATTTCATAGTCCAAAAAATATAATCGCCGTTGTCAGTGACGCCCAATGGAATTAATCCATTATCTTTTGGATATAATTGATATTTATAATAATCGCTATCGGAATCGATAAGATAATTAAGATCTTCTAAGATGAGCTTATATTGTTCAAAAAAATTCACATCTGCATTTTTGCTAAAAGGGTTAAATATGACAATAAAATCCGCAATACGGCCTGAGCCATATACATTTATAAAATCAATGTAATCAGAGGGAAAGGATAGTTGTTCCTCAATCAAAGGCCATTTCATTCCAGATCCTGATTCCAAAGGGGAAGCAGGAGGTACCAATATTTTAACTAGATTATTTATCATCATATTTACATTCCTGGAGGATTAAGAACTGTAACGTGCTCGAAGAAGCCCCCCGAACCCTCTGCCTTTATTGTGATACCAGCCGGTATTCTGGAAGGATCGTGATAAATAGGGGTTATATTCAAATCAACAATTTCTCCTTGCTCCAAGGCTTTTCTTATACGCCCCTCTATGCCACTCATTACAGGTGTATTAGCTAGACGCTGTTGGATAGTAATTAGATTTCGTACATCATCCCCGGAACCACCTAATTGACGACCAAGTAAATGGCCCCTTGCTCGATTAGAACCGGCACCAGTAATAAATCCCGGAGGTTGAATTTTAGGATTTGCGTGCGTTCCAGTATTTATATGGCTTGCATTTAATCGAGCCTGTACTCCTGTTGGTCGGTCTAAACTATCAAGTTCACTATATTTGATACCACAACTCGTTAACCCAAGCGGATCGGTCCAAGTAAGCGGATTATGTACATACGAGTAAGGATTTAATCCCCCCGCCAGCCCTATCGGGTCATAGGAACGATCCCGACGTCATCGTACTTTTTGGCACGCTACCGCCCGCACCGTTACTGGCTTCCCGGCTATAACCCGTTACTCTTTAACATCCACGCAACACGACAGCCCCGACGTGCGTTTTTTCGTCTTCACGCAGTATAACGGCACCCCCGGCTCCCGTTAACCCCTTGTTTTCGTTACTGCGTAACGCTGGGTGTTCCGGCTCCGGCCACGGCACTCCGGCAGCCCCACCGCCGGGGTGACGGGGCCGGATTACGGGCGCGGGTGGCATAGAACCCGCAGCGACGTTCTGCGGCGCTCTGATGCACGGAGGTGAGGGGGCAAGGCTTTCATGACCACACCGTACCAGGGTGGGGAGCGTGAGCTGGCGAGACGGTAAGGAGTGGCCTGCTTCTTCACCGTAGGGCACGACCCGGCCGCTGGGCGGGTATCAACGCTTTCAGCGGAGGCCTTTGGCCGACCTCACCTTGGCCGTTGACCTTGGCACACAACACCGACCTCACCCCGCCAGGGATGGCGGCACACCCCAGTGCCCAGGTGAGCACCGAGGCCAACAGCGGCGAGAGTTTACGAGCGGCGCACTACGTATAATCCCCCCGCATTATGTTTAATGGACGCAAGCCGGGAACTCAGCGTGCAGAGGACACCGCAGCCTAACCCCGGTGCGCGGCCATTGACCCCGCACACGCCGATGCCAACACAGGCAGGCGGGAGCATATTGGCGTAGTAACAGATAAAAATAGCAGGGAAGATCTAGGGGAGATCCTCCCGGCCCAACTATAGATATATCTTAATAAAAATCATGCTCGTAAATCATATAGATCTTTTGCTTCCTCATCCATATCTAGACTACCAAGAGCACCAAGATCTAAACTATAAATTTTATCACTATTATCTTTTGAGCAAATAAAATATCCAAGATCACCATCTTGTCCTATTAAAAAATAGTCCGGTTCAACCTCTTGTATTGTATACGTTTCATTTCTCTCAATAACATCTAGATAATTAAATATATAAACAGAGCCACCTTGTTTATTTTCTATCTCATAGACGTCTTTATCTTGCACTTCCTCAGATAAAAATTTCTTATACGCATTTGGTAATTTAATACCTTGACTCAACTCTATGCGTTTTAACTCTTCTAAAACTTTATCTTTATCCATATACAACCACCTTTATTATTAAAATGACAATGCATTAAATATCAAAGAACGGATTGAGTTTGTTACTTTCTCTGAATCCATCAAAATATTTATAGGCATCATTAAGGACTCGTCTTGCTTGTTTTACCGGAACTCCAGCTTTTAACATTTCGCTATAACTAGTATTGAACTCCTGCTTCAACGTTGTATCACAACCACCAGGTAAAGCACGTCGAACTCGTTGAGCCGCACTAATTTTAGCGTGAGGGCTACCAGATGCTGATTTCAATAATGTTGCTGGTGCAGAGTCCCGGTGATATCCACTAATTTTTTTCTTGACCCATACATCCTGAATAGGGTGGTGACTTTGGACAAACCATCAGTTTCGCTATTCGTATGTCCCGAAGCACGATTTACTCCTGGAGATAAATTACCATGGGGATCTACATAACCGGCTCTATAACCATTCGGTGCATTACATGTACTCAACCCAAGCGGATCAATCCACCCCAACGGGTTATGTACGTATGAGTACGGATTATGTCCCCCCGCCAGCCCTATCGGGTCCGGGCTTAAGTAACAGCAGGCCTGCGGGTCGTAGTAGCGGAAGCGGTTGTAGTGCAGCTCCGATTCTTCATCCAGAAGCTGGCCGGCGAATTTTAAACCGGGTTCTGGCTGGCTGTGGTTGCGTGAACTAGATACGAGATAACGGCGAACTTTACCTTGCGGGAGACTGGCTGACGCAGTGCGGCCTGACCGGGCAACAGCTGGCGATCAGCGTAATACCCGGTCAGGTGGTGATTAAGGTTCGACCGGGTAATCTGTGACGTAACAACAGATAAAAAATAGCCGGGAAGATCCAAAGATGCCCTTCCCGGCTTTTATTTATGGCGGTTTCCTCAGTACTTTTTAATGGCTAGCTGTACCCAAGAGATTAATATCCAGCCTCATTCAATAACCTGATCGCCATGAAGAAAAATCAGAAACATATATTTCTTTAAATATCAAATCACTAGGTATATTTTCGATGCTATCCCCGATTTCATCATAAGGTGATGGCAATATAAGCGAAAAGCCAAAATCATCGTCAATAATAACTGAGCCATTAAATATACGTTGTTTTTCAGTTAGAGCAATAACCTCTTTCATCGATTGCCCTGTATGTAATATGTTTTTATACTTCCCTTTATATTCTTGATTACAACCAATTGAGAATATTAAACCTTCATGATCAGTTGCGATCGTTATAGTTTTATTTATTATATATGCATTCTTTTTACTCCCATCAGGAAGAGAGTATTCCTTAACCTCAACCTTAAAAGAAGAATACATTTCACCTATATATGAAGATATATTTTCATTCAGGCTAACATTGCCTAATGAACAACCAGATATTATATCAGCATTAAAGCTTATCATATTAGAAGCCACCATTTCTTAACATCCCATCAATATATACTGGAGAGTCTTTTATTAGATCGTAGTTTTTAAATTCACCATGACCGATCCTTCCAAAGACAACATCCCCACCATTCTTGACTTTATAAACCTTCCAGTAGTCATTTCCGTGTATATTCGGCTGACTTGCATTTCCTCCTGGGTGATAATCTAGTTTATATGTTGCCCCGGATTTAGTAGTACGTACATATTGAGTATGTTGAATCGCATCGGGTCTTCCTGCTTGAGGATAATGTTTAGTCCAACCACGGCTAGTCAGGAACGCATCAACATCCGCAGGTTTTTTACCTGATAATTTATCAACCCACCTTTGTGTAATTTTATCTTTTCTAGAAAAACCTTTAGAGACACTACAAGCAGCCAGCCCTAACGGATCGATCCACGTCAGTGGATTCGGAACATAGGCATAAGGGTTCTCGCCCCCCGCCAGCCCTATCGGGTCCGGGCTTAAGTAACAGCAGGCCTGCGGGTCGTAGTAGCGGAAGCGGTTATAGTGCAACCCCGATTCTTCATCCAGAAGCTAGCCGGCGAATTTTAAACCGGGTTCTGGCTGGCTGTGGTTGCGTGAACTAGATACGGGATAACGGCAATCTGTCTCTGCCAGAGGACTGGCTGACGCAGTGCGGCCTGACCGGGCAACCGCTGGCGATCAGTGTGGTGCCCGGTAAGGTGGTGATTCAGGCACAGCCGGATAATATTCTGGCCTAACAGCAA
>NZ_CPYD01000024.1 GCF_001112925.1 Yersinia nurmii | reverse complement strand
TCGGCGCAGTTCGACCAGGCGTTGTGCTTGATCAGGCGCAAATTAATATCGTCAATGATGCAGTGGGTTCGGACATTTCCAACGCACTATTTACTCAGGGGTGGTTCTTCTACATTCCTGTGCAAACTGGCGCGTCGCGAACAGAGCGAAGCCTTGATGGCGCAATCTTCTACTATGTTGATGGTCAGCTGATTCAAAGCATCAACATGACATCCACCAACATTTTGTAAGGAATGACCGATGCCTCTAGATATCACCAGTGCCAATTCAAAACTACGCATTGTAGTTCCGTCATTTTATCCCGGTGGGTTTGATGTTGACGACTATTCCGCTGAAGACATGTTTGATACCGCCGCGCTGCAAAACTCAGAAGACATGATGTCGGCGGATGGTAAATACCATGCGGGTTATATTTTTAACCCCACGGAGTTCACTATTAACCTAATGCCAACATCGAATGCTGGAACGCTTATTGGCGATTGGTATTCAGCTGAGCGAGCAGCGGTGGCGAAGTTTGCCTGTAACGCCGTGCTAGTCATTCCGTCACTGAATATCAAATATAACTTTGTTAATGGTGTGCTCTACACGTGGACTCCGATCCCTTCTGGTAAGCGGGTATTGCAGCCTCGTCCCGCAGTCTTCCACTTTGAGTCATGCACACCGAGCGCCGCATAATGTCCAGAAAACAAATCACATATATCGTTGAAGATGAGGGGCGGGATAAGGGGAAGGAATTCCTTATCACGGAAATGTCAGCCTGGGATGCTGAAGAGCTCTCAGAGGAGATTTATCGAGCCATGGGGCACGGTGAATTTAATTCCTTGCCTGCTGATGTGGTATCCATGGGGATATCGGGGTTGGCAACCGTGGGGATGTCTGTGTTAGCCGCAGCTCCGGCCTCGGTATCGCGCCCAATATCAGATCGCCTGTTATCCACAGTTCTTATCGTTATTACCCATAACGGGAAGGAAAATAGCCGGCCTATCAAGTCGATAGACTTCGAGGAAGTTTCCACCATTCGAGCGCTGAAGGATAAGGTTTTTGAACTGAACTTCGGTTTTTTATCACTCGCCGCCAAGTAAAGTTCCCTCATCTTGATACGCCGAACCCACCGCGAAAACTCACCGCAACAGTAAATATACCCAAAAACATATACGCAATCCTATGTTCCGGAAAGGCTACGTATGCACAGTTGCAGCACGACCTGTCTGTAAGGGATATGTTTAATCTATTGGAGGTTATCGCGGTGGAGTCACATAACAGCGTTGCCTGGCGGCAGCACCTAGAGAAGAAAACTCGATGATTATTGAAGAGCTAGCCTACAAAGTTACGGTAAGAGCCGAGGAATTTCTCTCTGGCAAGAAGAAGGTCGAAGAGGGCGCTAAAGACCTTGGCGAGAATGTCACTGATGCAATGGGTGACGTAGAAAAAAGCACCAAGTCTGTAAGCGCTGGCGTTAAGAAAGTTGGTGATCAGGTAAGGAAAACTGCTGATGACACTAAGCGACCATTTGGTTTCATTAGCGCAGGATTCTTCGGAGCGGCCAAGGGTGCCAAGGAATTTGGTGAGGAAGGTAGAGAGGCTTTCAGGGGTGTGCAGTCTGGAGCTGCTAAGTTCCTTGGACTGGCCCTATCCATTGAAGGTACTCGCCGTTTGTTTACATCATCCACCAATAGCCTGGTAGACCTTGGCAATGCATCGAGTTTTCTGGATCTTGACCCGAAAGTGCTTGATGGCTGGAAGAAAGGGGCGGAGTCAGTAGGCAGCTCCGCTGAAGCAATAACCAGTGCCTTGATGAAACTGAAGAATGCCAAAAACTGGTCAGTGTCTGGGATGGGTGCCTCTGACGATTTTACTCAAGCTATTCTGCAATTGGGCAATCATACCAGCGTGGATATCATTGGAGCCAAAGACCCAGGAGAGATGTTTAAAAAGGTTGAGGAGGCGTTGCGTAAACTTCCCAAAGAACAAGCGTCGACCTATATTCAGCGACTTGGATATGACACGTCCTTGCTACCATCAATCCTTGATGGCTCTCTCGATAAAAACCAAGGTGGCTATCAGTCGTCATCAAACGTTACAACCCAGATGCTGAATCAAGCTAAAGAAGTCAAAGAAGTCATGGTTGAGATGGAACAGGCGACGAGTAACATTGGGAACTCCCTTGTCCGCGCGTTTGGCCCAGACATCATCGAAATGATGAATACATTCAATCAGTGGGTAAACATCAATGGTGGGAATGTCATAGATTTCTTCAAAGATGCCACTGGGTGGGTGAGGCAATTCACCGATGCTTTATCTGGCAACAAAAATGCTATCCATAACTGGGCTCAGGTATCTGACAATTTCAATCTATTGACTGGGTTTGATAAGCCGGTTATCGATGTCGGCGGTTGGATGGAAAAGAAGCTCAAGGGAAACTCTGCATGGGAGTGGGTAAAGGATTTTACAAGCAAAGATATTTTAAGCTCTGGAGATGGAGATAAACACGCTACCTCAATACCTAAAGACAAGCTTCTTGATGCGGTGATGATGGTCGAAAGCTCTGGAGATCCGAATGCAGTATCCTCTGCAGGAGCTACCGGTGCTTATCAATTAATGCCAGGAACTGCAAGAGAGTTAGGGTTAAGAGTTGATGAATTTATTGATGAACGAAAGGACCCAGTAAAGTCGAGGGAAGCCTCAAGAAAATACCTTAACCAGTTAATAAACAGGTATAGCGGAAATGTTGAACTCGCTCTAATGGCCTACAACGGCGGGATGGGAAGAGTTGATAATCATTTGCAAGGTAAAGGTAAGCCACTTGCAAAGGAGACAATGGAATATCCAAATAAAGTTCTTGGGCAGCTTGGTTATTATAAGCAGCTAGAGCAGTATGCATCTATGTCTGGGATGCCCAACCAATCACAAAGCGTAGATAATAGCCAATCTCAAGCCACACACATTAACAATGTAAATGTTACCACTAACCCACAGTCAGTAGATGCCATACAGAAATCAATTGAGGATCAGCTCCGTCGCAGTAGTATGACGGGAGCATTTATCTCGGGGAATGGTTAATCATTTTTCAAGTGAATAACCTTTATCCACCATTTGAATGAAGACAGGTTTTAGCCAAGAGTAAGTTGAGTTTGGAAAATCTTTGTAGGCACGACCAAGCACAGCATCTTGCAAAACATCCTTTGGATAGCCCTGCTCAGATGCTGCTGCCGCCGCTTGGCAGATACTAGAGAACAAATTCACTGCATCCATCCTTTTGTCTGGAGGTGAGATATATTCTGGTGCAGGGACCACATAAGACCCTGTTGAGCCATTTTGTACTTTATCATTTTTTTTATATATTTCTTTGTTTTGCAGCTTAATTTCTTTTGCGTAATCAGCTTCTAGCCCTTTGAAGCTATCAGATGCAAAGATAGTGCATTGTTTTGTCTTTTCCTTACTCACAATCATCTCGGAAGCCACCGCGTAACTAGAGGAAACAAGCAAAATCATCATTATTTTTATTAACATTTTAACCTCACTGTATTAACCCACTATTAAGTTGGTTTTCGATGATTCTACCCACTATCTGATGCAATAACACGCAACATCGCCCGCTCAGGTGGGCTTTTACCTTTCTGGCGCGCCTGTGCGGTAGATTGTAGTAGTTAGCAGAAAGAGCGTCTGGCTCAATAACTGTGCAACCATCCAGTTGTTTCAAGCAAGATCGCGTAAGTTCGAGCTAAATTCGTGAACTGCGTAGAAATTAAATCACTCGACTAACCAATGGTTTATCTATTTGATAAACAACTGCGGTTGTATGTTGACGAGTTCGTCAAGTAGACTTCTTGTTAGATCATAACTGCGAAATGCGGTTTTGTTAGGAGAAGAAGCCATGAAAACATGCAATCAAGTAGTTAAATCACAGCAGACAAGAGTTGTTGCTGAGATGAACCTATGGCGTGATGGCAAAATCACCAAAGTCCATGCGCCAAGGATTAGCGAGGAAGAATCCAAGAAGCTCTCTCGCAATATGCTCGAAGCAATTAGAGCTTCCAATAATGAGTTCAAACTCATCGCGGAGTGATTTAGTGGATAAAAGGGAATTTAAAGGGCTGATTTATTTTAGCACTTCATATCGGATCCTTGAACAAAACAACCCAGCAGCCCTTTACTTCCACGAAGCATTTAAATCTTTCTGGAGGAATGGCTTCCATCCCTCAATAGGGAAATATATTCCATTCTCCCGCCCAACGGAAATCCTTTCACTAAGTCTATGCCATGCTCATGTTGATGCAGGCGCATACAGCAGCCGTAGTAAGACATCAACTAAAGAATGCTGGGATAGCTGGGCTACTGGAATTGGTTGGATTAGACCTACGAGTGATAGTTTTATAAGTTATGCGGTCAATAGCAATAGAGATGTTTATGTCATCTCTTATCTTGATGATAAAGCACATGACTTGAGTGAACGCGCTGAGTTTACAGATCACGCCATAAGCGAGGCCTATAAATTTTATGCAGAAACTAAAACTACGCCACTTCCTTTAGATCAGCATCATACGTTGTTCGATGACTGCTGGTTAAAAGACAAAAAGTAAAACTAAACCCGCCCCGGCGGGTTTTTGCTTTCTAATATCAACGACCCAGCCATTGCGCTGGGTTTTTTATTGGCGGTAATCCATGGGCATTATAGACATCAACACCAGCGACATATTTAACGCTATTGGTGGCGGATCGCCATTGTCAATTATAGACAGCGTGCTTCACCCGTCCTATTCAATAAGAAATCACGGTAAGGCTTCTATTGCCCTTGAGTTTAGCGGAATGGCATCTATTCAGCCCAGCGCCGGTGCCAGTGTGGTTACTGCGCCCATCGAGAATGGGGGCTATCAGTCTATCAATAAAGTTTCCAGACCCGGCAAGGTGATATGCGATGTGGTTATCTCTGGGCTTACTGGTCTAACCGGCTCACTGCCCAATATATTTGATCTGACTTTTACCAGTCAGTCTGATGCATTGACGACCATTAAAGAGATGATTGACTCTGCCAAGCTTTACGACATCGATACCCCGAAAGACGTGTATGAAAGCTACGACCTAATCGATTACAGCTACACGGTTAACAGTAAGCGAGGGGTGTCTCTGCTGGTAGTTAGCCTTACCTTTGAAGAGATAAGGCAGCAAATGGCCGTCAGGCTATCCAGCTCTCAGGCCAAAGACAAGCCTACCAATGATAGCAAACAGAATAGTAATACCGGCGTTGGTGGTGATGCGAACAATGGGCAAACCAAGCCTTCAACCATCGATGGATTACAGAAATCGTGGACGAACCTGAAGGCGGCGGTAGGTGAGGCCGTTGACGATGTGACTGGGGCGATATCTTCCGGGTTTACTTCAGCCCTGGATACGGTAAAGGGTCCTCTCATCGAAACGGCAACTTCCGCGGCGGATAAAACAACTGATCTGGTGAAGTCGATTAAAAAGGGTGTTACATGAATGTAATTACGCTTGAAAATAAAAAGTCTCAGTCGGTATTTGTCACCCTAGACGGACAGAGCTGTTTAATAAGACTCATCCAGCGCGATAGCTTTATGTATATGGATTTGACGGTTGGGGGTAACCCCATTATGCAGGGTGTCCCATGTTTATACGCCAATAAAATAGTCCGCTATAAATATCTCGGTTTTCGCGGTGACCTTTTCTTTTTGGATAACGAGGGGAAGAACGATCCAGTTTGGAATGGGCTAACCGATCGCTACCCTCTTTATTACATAACGGAGGCTGAGCTTGAACTCGTATAGCAAGAAACTACTCCGGTATGAATTCACGACAACCAATGGCGCTTTTGATGAGGAAGGGAATAACACCCTGTCAGTGGGAAACCTAAAGTCATCGTTTAGGGTGGGGGCGTACGGTAGTTACGGTGGTGTTCAGTCTGAAATTACTCTGTTTGGCTTGAGCGCTGATCGGCTGGCTTTGCTATCAGGTAAAGGTATTGGTGTTTGGACTCCGACGCAGGATACCAGCGTGAATGTGTATGTTGGCGAAGACAAAATATTCTCCGGCGGAATTTATGCCAGCTACGCCAATATGAATGGGCAGCCTGAAACGGCTCTGGTAATGAACGCCATTGCTGGATTAAACCTAAAAACGGCTTCATCCAGTGCATTTTCCCAGCCCGGAGCTGTTCCTGTATCCACCATGCTCAGTGCTATATGCAACATATTCGGATTTCGGCTTGAGGCTACTGGACTTGATGGGATTATTGCACAAAACCCTCATTTCGCCGGAAGTCCCATGGATCAGATAAGAGATATTTGCCTAGCTCACAACCTCTGGTATCAGGTTTTCGATAACGTTCTTACTGTGTGGCCAGCCAAATCTGCTGTTGACGACATTGTGCCGCTGGTTTCTACAGAAAGCGGATTGATTGGTTACCCGGTATTTTCTCAAAGTGGGATCACGTTTCAAAATCGATTTTCAACGCTACTTTCACAGGGGCGCGTCATCGAACTCGAAACATCTCTGCCTAATGCCAGCGGTCGATATCTGCTGAATATAGTCGAGCATTACCTTAGCTCATGGACGGACGGAGGAAGCTGGCACACCGTTTGTCAGGCGACACGTGTCATTCAGGAGAAGCAAAATGGCTGATCAGGTTCCATATTCCCAAGCATCAAATCAGTCGAACGATGCAGATGCATTTGCCTCTTCTTTCGGGAAGATGCTCACATCAAGCTACTTTATCAATATTGTTACGATTACCGCGGTGCGCGGACAGGCTCCCAACCTTGTTGTCGATGCCATCCCCCTGGTTGCTGATGTTCGCAGTAGCGATGGGGGAATTATCAGTGGTTCGCAGATTTACAACATACCAGTGTGGCGGCTTCAGCGCGGCGGTAGCGCAATCATCATGGATCCGGTTGTTGGAGATATCGGTCTTATTGCGGTGTGCGATAACGATATCTCCATTGTCAGGGCAAACAGAAAAGAATCTGTTCCTGGCAGCGGGCGGAAACACTCCAGATCGGATGCAATTTATCTTGGCGGCCTTCTCAACAGCCAGCCAACGCAGTTCATCGAGTTTGCGGATGGTGCGATAAATATCACTTCACCTAACCCGGTCAATATCACTTGCACAAAAGCCACCATCATAGCGCCGGATGGCGTCGAGATGGAGACCTCTCTGCTCCACGTCACGGGTGAGATAAAGGCTGATGGGAATATCACGGACAATGCTCGATCACAAAGTGCATCACTAAAAACGCTACGTGATAAATACGACGGTCATAAGCACCCAGTTACTGGCGTGCAAACTGGATCTTCAACGGTAACTTCCAATGTAACGGATAGCCCAGCATGACATATAGAACCTTGACGCTTGATCCCAACACATGGGATTTGACGCTGGACGGGCAGGGGAATATGGCTATAGCCGACATATCCTATGCAGTCGCTCAGGATGTAGCATCCGCTTGCTTAGTGTTTTCTGGTGAATGCTATTACGACAACACACTGGGTATCCCATGGAAAGATGATGTTCTCGGCTCCCGCCCACCCGCCGGATTTATTGCCAAGAAAATGGAGGGTGAAGCGAAGAAGCTATCAGTCGTGAGCCAGGCGCTGGCCACCGTGTTTTTTGATAAGAACACGCGTCAGACTCGCGGTGCCATTCGGGTTACAGACAGAGACGGAAACCAATCACAGGTAACTTTATGACCACTTTGAAAACGGCGGTTCCTGGCGTCACCATCACAGAGACCGGCTTGCTCGTCCCAGACATTGCAGATGTGCTATCTGGCCGCCTGACGGATATGGATTCAGCATTGGGCGGCGGTGGCAGCAAGTCACTCTCATCCCCTCAGGGGCAGATAGCCCAATCTGACACTGAGATCATCGCAGAAAACTATGATGGTCTGTTATGTCTGTTCAATCAGATTAACCCAGATTACGCGACTGGTAGATTTCAGGATGGTATTGGCAGCATTTACTTCATGGAGCGGATCGCTGCGCAGGGAACAATTGTT
>NZ_CPYD01000023.1 GCF_001112925.1 Yersinia nurmii | reverse complement strand
CCTTCCAGCAGAACAGCCACCAGTAGGCGATGATGCCGCCGATAACGAGCAGTACCCAATCAAGGTGAATTATTAGTTCGCTCATATTCCTTCAGCTCTCCCCGGTATCAGTTGAATAGACTTACCGCACTCATTGCCCCAAGTATCCCACCCGTGCAACTCCTTCCTTGAAAATAACTCGATGCGCTTCACATCCCCATAAAGCATTTCCAGCCGGTTTCGAACTTCCCACGGCTTTTCGCTGTGGTGACCAAGCGGCGAGTAAACTACTTGCTTAATACTGGCGTTCAGCCGCTCCATCCCGCGCCCGCGCACGGCGATCAACACATCTTCCGTATTCGCCCTGGTATAGTTCCCGCCATTCATCCGTGATTGCTCGTTCAACAGGGTTAGGAAATCGTAAAAATCCTGTACCTCACCGGCTGCCAGCGCCTTATTTATGTGGTCTTCAGCCAGTTGATTTAGCTTTACCCAGGTGAATCCCTTCATCGTGCGCACCTGAAAGCCCCACGCTTCCGCAAGTTGCTTAGCTTCATCATTGAAATTACCGGTGTACCACATAGCTAACACTGCATCCGAGGCCGATAATGACCACACAGGAAGCCTCTTAAGATCCATCAGTGTCATTGTTCCATAGTGATTGTCTGCCGCCCCGTTGCTGGCCTTGTTGCTGTACTGCCACGGCGGGTCGCAATAGATAAGCTGGTAGTCGCTCATGCCGCATTCCTTTTCCGCCGTTCGTCAATCTCATGATCATCCCGGCAGTCAGCATCACAGAACAACCCACGAGTAATTGCCCTGCGGCACTCAGAAAAGTGGCAGCGCCCGGTGAATGTCATTGTTGGTTTTGGACGGTTGGCTATTGCGGTGTCGATGTTGTGTTGTTCGAGAGCTGAAGCGTTATCGATATCGTCGGGCATTATGCTGCCTCCGCAATATTGGTTGGTATACGCCAGCACTTAATTGAATAATTCCCGCTGGGCTTTTCTGTGCATTCGGCGCCAAAAAATGAATTACTTATTGCACCGCTTGGATGCGGGAATTCGCCATTGCCACGGCCTTTGATAAAGGCATTTAATGCACGCGTGGCAAATTCAATGCAGCCGGAGTCCGGCGCCGTAATGGTTATTCGCATAGGGGATACTCCAGATTTAGTGAAATCCGTTTCTTCATATCCGTGAAAATGGGGAAGAGGTTAGCGGCGTACTTCGCCACATATCAGCACTGCCGCCGGGCGGCGTTCTTTAATCAGCGCGGATACGTTCTGGCATTCTGTCTGGGTAGGGTAGATATCGTCTGAAACTGGCAGCGCTTCGCAGGCGTCAAGGCCGCAACTGCTGACAAGTAGGACAAAGCCGATTAGCATTATTCCTCCGCTGGCTTGGCTGCTGTGAATAAAAAAGTTCCATTTTGAAAGTTATCCCAATCGGCTTGTTCATGTAGACACATAACTTTCGCGGTTCTATAACCATCTGAATCATATTCACCCATTACAATTCGACCAATAGGCTCCAGCGCTTTCAACTCTGCAAGTTGCTCACGCAGAGCTAGCAGTTCAGCAGCCATCATTCTATCTTGGTTATAGTGAAGCTTTGAACCCATAAGAATGCATTTCAAATCAATTTCTGAAAATGGTTTTTTACTCAGCATCTGCACTCCCACCTACCAAAGTGAATGTTTTGCAGCCACAGCTTGGACAACAATTGTCCGTCCATCCACCTTTGTTGCGCTTACCGACTAATTCACTTTTAGCGTGAACCTTGCGACAGCGCCGACATTTAAAATTACCCACTACTCACCCCCTTCAACCGGATTACTGGCAGAATGTAATTTAACAATTCGGTCAGCCACGCGATTTGACCAGCGTGAAGCTTCGTAGGACAGCGTACCGTTGCCACCTTTCCATTCGAAATCACCAGGAAAACATCCCGTGTCTGAACACCATTCGTTCCATTCCTCCTGCATGATTTCCGTAATAGTATCGGCGGTAACCGGCACAAGTATCCGCGCCTCTGCTGCCTCTGCGCGTTCTTCCAATTCGGCGTTTTCAGTCTCCAGCGCTTTACGCTTCCTGAATTGAGCTTTACGGCTAGCCTTGATGTTATAAATTGCCAGATCCTTCATGTAGAGCTGATGCTCTGCATTCGCTAAGCGTTGCTGGAATTCCTGATTAAGCATGTCATCACGCTCTTTCTCTGTCGCTTCCAGCTTGGAGCGTAAAACCTCGTTAACTCCTTCTGCTTTCCGAATGGATAAATCAAAATGGCGGTTAAGCTCTTTCAATTCATCACGGTCTTTCTCTGCCGCTTCCAGCTTGGCTAGCAGTGAATCAACGTACTCTTGCGAGTAGAGCATTATTTGCCTACGTGGGTCGATGTTACGGTCATCAGGATTGATTTTGAACAAGTAACCAGAATATCCCCGCTCAATGTCTTGCAGTTCTTCTGCATCTGTCCACGCCACCGGCTTGCTTAGCTCTTCGATATGCTTATCCATCATGCCTCCTTAATCCCACTGCAAAACAGAAGCAAAGAAAGAGCCTTTGCATGGAGTGTCGCGTGGATGGTGCCAGCTGCTATACCCGCCGCCACCTATTGGTGAAACCTTGTAATGCGATTGATAATAACGAGCATCTAGCCAGTCTGGCGCATCATCAGAACCTATCTGTTTTTGCTCGATAGCCGCCTTAATAATTGCGTCTTTGTCATAATCGCCGCGCATAACGAGAAAGGTGCAATCATCACTTGTTAAGTATTCGCATGAACCATCAGTTTTTTTCTTTTTGGTAGCCATATCACTCACCTCCCCGCAGACTGGCGGCGAAAGTTCCAGTCTTTACGTTACTGAATGCTACCCATTTATCCCGCGTTGCTTTCAGCGCCGCATTACGCAACGCTTCTATATGCTTATCCATTCCCATCACCTCAAAACGAATCAATAATCAGATAAGCAATACCCGCACAACAGATAGCGAGTATCACCGACAATATTAAAAGCCACTCGGATGGAGTGGCTCGGTATTGGAGTGCCTTGTTAATGGCTTCTCGAATTTTTGACACAACTATTCCTCAGCAGACTGGCTGCCGGTTAAGTGGAGGGGGAGTGAGTTAGGACGCCGAAAGTAGTCTCAGGCGCTCCTGCTTGCGCAGCGCCAATTCTTCATTGCAGGTGTAATACGGTGATGGATCATCTGGCATGAACTCAGGCTTAAGCCGGTAAATCGTTCCCTCTGCCGATATTTCTTTTATTTCCCACCTCTCTTCCGTGAGAAGGTGTCTCATATTCATCACATAAGTCAGCTCAATGAATATTGACTGGTTTTCCATTGCGCCACCGAAGCCTGCATAGGCTGGGTCGGTGTAATTCAATGTGCACCCACCAGTTGCGCCGCCAGACAAATAACTCCCGCCACCTGTGCTTCTCATTGAGCGATGGAAAGAGGTTATATTTGCATCGGGGTACGCACGGAGGAGTGCTAGTATTTGCTCTGGCCGCATGGTTATTACCTGCTGGGTTCATCTTCAGAACGGGATATCGTCATCAAAATCCATTGGTGGCTCGTTGCCGCCCTGCTGCTGTGCCGCTGGAGCAGACTGCGCCTGGCGTGGAGCCTGACCGCCGCTGAACTGGTTGCCGCCCTGAGGTTGCTGAGGCTGACCCCAACCGCCTTGTGCGCCATCGTTGGAACCACCCTGCGCGCCGCCAGCATGAGCACCAGCGCCTTGACGACCACCCAGCATTTGCATTGTGCCGCCGACGTTAACTACCACCTCCGTGGTGTAGCGATCCTGCCCTGATTGGTCTTGCCACTTCCTTGTTTGCAGGGCACCTTCGATATAAATTTGAGAGCCTTTACGCAGATATTCACCCGCGACCTCGGCTAACTTTCCGAATAACACCACTCGGTGCCATTCAGTTTTTTCTTTCTGCTCACCTGTAGCTTTATCCCGCCAACTTTCCGATGTGGCCAAGGTGATGTTTGCTACTGCACCACCGGTTGGCATGTAACGAACCTCAGGGTCTAGACCTAGATTCCCCACCAAAATCACCCTATTTACACCTCTACTAGCCATTTATGCCGCCTTTTTAAGTTCTGAGTTGCGATGCTTGAATACCTCAATGCATTTGGTTTGGTGATCGGATGATTCAGACAGCGCGTTCCATGTTGCTGTATATATCGATTTCAGCTCTTCAAAGCTTTGACAATCCAGTGCTTGAGATGTGAAATCTGCGAGTATCTCGTCAAATCCCCTTCCTACATCTGGATCTTTAACTTCTCTAACAACCACCTTTTCGATTTGTAGAGGTAACGCCCATGCAGGCAATACAGGTGGAGTCCAGTAGATTATTTTCTTATCTTTAGTACTGGCTCGGTTCCAGCCATTACGCTTTTCCAGGCTCACGTCTGCGAAACCTTCTTCAAGCGAGTACAGATAGCGCCCGATACCCCACTGAACAGCTGCTCGCTTCATTGCCCCAGACATTCCACCTTTGACCGCCTCAACTTGCGTGTTTTCGGCTGCATCCCACTTAGTAATCCATTCATCATCAACCTTGATTGATAACCCGCACATAACTCCGCTATCGGGGGCTGGGAGGAATTCGTTACGCCATCTAGCCTTGCTGCAAACCTCATCTAACCGTTTCATGATCGCCCTGTTGGTTACGTAAGCCAGCACCATAGCCCAAGGCTTGCCGTTGTTGGTTACGCCGCAAGATTGCACACGCCACTCAATATCAGTGGCAGGGAACGGCTCATCTAATTTATTCAAATCCACGCTCTGCCTCCTGAATTCTTTGTTGCTGCTGACTTGTGCGATGATCTGCATTGGCTTCCACTTGTGCCATTTCATCTGTGAATCGCGGATCGGCTATCAGTCGTGTCCATGCGACTGATTCTAATGCTGCGTAAAAACGCTCGTCCTGCGTCATGCGGCCCCCTTAATCTCAATTGATACCGATTCATCCCATTGGTAAATGCGACGCTTGGCAGAGGCACAGGTTAGCTCTCTAGCTGCCACGCCATTACACCCTGCTTCACGGCAGGCCTTGGCACTTTCCAACAAATGCTTATGCCACCACTTGAGTTCATTTTTTCTCATAGCGGATTTCCCTTCGAGCGCAGAAAATCGACTATCTTGTCCAGCAGGCTCTTACGGGGCGGCGGGGTAAAGCTGGATGAGGTGAGGCGGTAAGCCGGTAAATGCTGAATTTTTGTCAAATAGTTAGTAGAGCATCCCGATGCGGGATACCCTGCAATGGCGTATTGCATAGGGATACCTTTTGATTAGTAGTTAATTTGGATAGGTGGTTGCTGGTTTAAAAACGATTGGGCAACTTGATTCTTGATGATGGCAATAACGCAAGCCTTGGCGCATTCGGCATCAATTCCGGCATCGGTTAGCACGGTAATGGCCGAGTTATTTACTTCTGCCTGGTGAGCTTTGTTGGCTGCTTTTTTTGCCGCTTCATCAGCAACGCGCTTCTCTTCTGCTAAACGTGCATCTTCCTTTTGCTGCGCTTTAAGCTTCTCGGCTGCGATAGCTTCCTGCTTTTCTCGTTCAGCTTTAGCGGCTGCATCTTTCTTGTCTTGTTCAGCTTTGGCAACGGCATCCTTAGCGGCCTGTTCTGCTCGTTCTTGTGAAAGTATTGCGTCCCTTCGTTGTATTTCTGCATATTCCAGGTCACTACGCGCTCTCGCTTCAGCTTCGAGCTTGGCTTTCTCTGCTGCCTGTTGAGCAATGAATTCTTCATGGGCCTTGCGCAGACGTTCAACCTCCTCAGCTTTCTCTTTAGCGTCTCGATCGAAAGCGTCATTCATTAGCAGGGCCATCTCATGGGCCACCTCAATTTCTGCCGCTAACTCTTCGGCTTTCTTCTTGGCTTCTGCTTCCTGCTTTAACCGGTCCTGTTCAGCTTCCCAGTCTGTTACCGGCTTTCGGATTGCTACTGCAATATTATCTAGCTCGTCACGAAACTTTTTTCGGTTGGCATCTATCAAAGCAGGCCGTGCTTTTAGCTCAGCAACTAACTCTTTGGCGCGAACCTCAAATGCTGCTTTAGATTTACGCACCTTGTCAGCCATCGTGATATAAACGCCGCGACCCTTTGCCGTATTCAGGTCGCCAACCACTGAACCGGCTGTCTTGCGAACGTTATCAATCAGCTCATCAATGAATTTGTCATTCAGTAACGCAACTTCCAAATCTACTTTTTCGGCTGGCAAGGTGACGAGCGCCAGTTCCTTTTTTTCATCACTCATGCTCATTTCCTTGTGTTTAGCCCACAGCAAAACACCCGACTATGCTTTGTCAGTTATTTAGTAGTGGGAGTGGGGAGTTAGTGGGGGAGGGTTAACCGTTTTGTCTGTGGTTAATCTTGGTAACTTGAATGTCGTCGTGATGATTTTTACTGCCAGAGTCGTTCATATCTCACCTATTTAGTTGACCGGCCGCGCCTGTAAGTGCTTCCAGTGTGTTGCATTAGTGATGATGGCGTCAGAACCATCACACATGAAATTATTGTCAGGAAGGCGATAAGCTACGTATTGAGCATCATCGGTAAAACAGTAAATTTGAACATCTACGCAATAGGGAGGCTGCTTCGCTCCCTTCTCAATCTTGTTCCACATGGAAGATCCTATTTGCTGCGAGCTGACAGAGTGGTTTCGACATCAATCTCATCCCAGCAGATGTAAGCCTCTTCTGGACTGTCTATTTCCGCGTGACCTTGCAGGCCACATTTAGGGCAGCTAGCTTTATCGTTGAAGTTAATCATCCCAATTGGGGCAGCAGTTTCCACAATAACTGGCGAGTGATCGCAACGTGCGCACCACAGCCATTTGATTTCACGCTTTTCTTTCTCTGCCATCGTCTTACCCTCTATCAATGAACTTGCCAAAGCCCTCACAGGAAGGGCAGCGGTCAAAATCACTGGTTGGATTTAGGAAATAAAAAAGGCCACCTAAGTGACCTCGTTAATCTTCTTTTATGGTTACGATTTCTATATCGTCTGGAACCTGAATGGTGAGCAGTGTGCTATACCCGTGATCGTATACTGAGTACTGAACGGGCCAATCGGGTATCGCCAAACCTTCGCTTACTGGAGCAAGCCCAACACCCCACAACCCACTATCCAAATATTGTCCGATGATCAACACCTCACCCTCAGAGGATTTTAGGTGGTACTCCCCAACGTCATTGAAGCAGCCTATTTCTTCGCGAATATCTCCTTCGCACTCGAACAAATCATCACTTGCACCATAAAAACGTAACTCTTTCATCTCTTACCCCTTAACTATGTGGTTAGCTTCTTTACGGTTGGTACGATGACCAATAAATAGTTGCCTGAACTATCTTTAACCACGTCAGGCGGCGGTGGTTCTCGTTGTACCCCTACAGCGAGAAATCGGATAAACTCTAATCACCCCTACAGTTAGAGAATTATTCAAATGGACGTTTTTTCTAGTTTGACTGCCGCAAAGCAAGCTTTTGATTTATTGAAGATAATAAAAGAAAGTCGTGATGAATTAGTTATCAGGAAAGCAGCAGGTGATCTTTCAGAAAAAATTACTGAGTTACAGATGCTTAATGCGGAGCTCTCTGGTCTTTATCAGGCTGAGAGAGACATCACAGGACAGCTTCGCGAAGAAAATAACAAAATCGAGATGTTTATTGTGCAGGCCGATAACTACGAACTTCACAAAACTGAAGGTGGATCTGTCGTGTACAGACCTAAGTCTTCTCCCGATGACGTTATTGAGCCTCATTACCTTTGTGCACACTGCTTCGGCGATCACCAGATATCTATACTTCAGCCTAGCATTCAAACAGTTAAGTCCAATAATTTCTTTGTTCATCAGTGCCCCCGATGCAAAAATGAATACCGCATGAATAAAATACCACCGCTCCCTGATGTACATATCCCACACAGCATGAAGCGCTACTAAAATCACTATCTCGCCGTAACGCTCTCACTCTTACGGAATCCTGCTGAAAACTTAGCCACCTCTGGCAAACAGATATTGTCAGCGCTTGACTGCTCTGTACTGCGAACCGGTACAGGCATCGTTGCTTTGTATACCCGAGCTGTGCATCCTGTGAGGGCTGTAGCGATGTTCTTTTCTAACCGACCCTCTGCTGCACATTTAGCTCTGTA
>NZ_CPYD01000022.1 GCF_001112925.1 Yersinia nurmii | reverse complement strand
TGTGAAGATCAACCACCTGCAGTTTATGAAAGTGCCTGGTTCATGAGGCACGGAACCGTCTAGGAAACTCGGGTCTATTCAAGCTTCATAATTTGTGTCGTGTACAATAGGAACGAGCAGATCACGAGCCAGGAGTGCCGAAAGCTCTTTGTCTGCAATGCCTTCTCCTGCAAGACGCTTCAACAACGCAGGGGTCACCAGCACAATTCCTACTCGCGACTTCGCTAGGCCCTTATCTATTTCGCGTAGCAATGTTGCTCCGAGGAGGACATCCTTTTCACTGAACCAAACCGATACACCGCGAGATTCTAGCTGGTCATGCAGTTCTTTGGCTGCACCTTTGCGGTCGTCCCATGCATGGCAAAGAAAGACATCTCGAAGATCAGGTACGGCTGCTCGTTTCTCGACGTTTTCTCGGACTGGCGTGAGCGTTCTCACCTCGGCAGGAGTGTACACTGCGGATGAGCCAGTTCGCGACCAGCCTGGTTTACTGCTGCTGCTAGATCCGCCGTCGCTACCAGATCCACTGACACTATTCCCTGAAGAGGGATAGGAAGGAACCGAATATGAAGAGTACGAGCGATAGCCTCCGTAACGGCTACTGCATGCGGGGCAAGCTGCAGCTCCGCTCGCTGTACGGTGTCCATTTCTTGGTGCTGTGCATCTAGCCATGTACTTATCCTTCTTAGAAAGTGGTTTGAATAGTCTGTCCTGCATGCCTTTGATTAAATGACCATTTCTGATAAAACCTGGTTTAATATCCAGCATGGTTGAATATACAGATAAATAACCATTCGATCAACGCTGTTATTTTTCTGAACAGTTAGCCTTTTAAAATCTACTTCGCCATCAGTGTGATATTGAATCAGGTGGTAGTGGTTGCTGTGCGTTGGTTGATTTTGAGACATACCACTTGAATTACAGAGAATTATTGATATTCACTGTTTTCATCACATTGCTGCGAGTAGTAAAGTCTAAACATAAATTAGCGCTTTGATAAGTTGAGCACATGAGATTCCATCCCGAAGGACCTGCCATACCGGACATCCTCTTAGAACGCTGTGATACAGGTAGAGTTGTATTTCTATGTGGCGCCGGGGTTTCGTTACCTTCAGGGATGCCAACCTTTGTAGACCTCACTCAATACGTAATTGAATACTTTGATCCACCACACGACTCAGAAATCATGGCTGCATTTCGCCCGTGGCTTCACGACCAATCTTCGGCAAATGTCCCTCTCGACCAAATTTTCAACTTGCTACATCTTGAATATGGCAAGGATGAAGTTAATGCCCTGGTCACAAAGCGTCTGAGTGCTTCCTGGACTGACAGAGAGGTTGGGCATGAGCATGCCCTAATTAAACGCATTTCCTCAAATCAGAGTGGAATTCCGCAGATTGTCACGACGAACTTTGATCGACTTTTCGAGGTTAACCAAGGGCAAGATAACCTGACCCGATATGTGCCGCCAGCTTTCTCAGATCTGAATTTCGGTTCGACAATTGAGGGAATTACGTATCTTCACGGTCGTCTGGTCGATGCAAATGCTACAAGCCATCCTTATGTGCTGAGCAGTGCAGACTTTGGACGAGCTTACCTTTCAGAAGGATGGGCGACCAACTTTATTAAGCTTCTTCTGGAACGATACATCGTTGTTTTGGTCGGTTACCAGGCGGAAGACCCGCCAGTTAAATACCTCCTTCAAGGTCTCAATCATGATGGCCAGTATGATCGTTCTAGACTTTATGCATTTGATTGTGGGCTTGCTGAGGAGATCGAAGCCAAATGGCGTGACAGAGGTGTTACTGCAATAGCCTACCCCGATCATCCGGTCCTCTGGAAGAGTATGGAAGCATGGGCTGAACGAGCAGATGATCCGCGTCGGTGGCGAGCTTCTATGATCGCTAAAAGCCAGCAAGACCCGAAGATTATGGCACCCTATGAACGTGGTCAAGTTGCTCACATACTTCGTACAGCACAAGGTGCGAGATTGTTCTCTGAAGCTATTCCCCGTCCTCATCCAGAATGGCTTTGTGTGATGGATGCGAATATTCGATCAGTCAAACAGAAGAAAAGATATAACGAGTTTGCTGATAACGATGCAGAGACCTTCGATCCGCAAGAAGCTTATGGACTCGATGACGATCTGCAAGATATCTCTGACGATGAACGTAAACGTGGAGTGAGTAACGATAATCTCCTTGAATGGCATGATGAAGACGATAATCCGGCAGATTACCATCGTTTTGCTGGAGGATTTGGGTCTGCCCCGAGAAGGCTAGGTCATCTCATGACTTGGTTTAGCGAATCCCTCGATAGCCCGGTAATGGCCTGGTGGGCTATGCGAAAAAGTTGCCTTCATCCGCTTCTACTGCAAAAGATTGAGCATCACATTGAGTTTTCAGTATCGACCCACAAGCGTGCTCGTCATCTGTGGGGTTTAATCCTCGAACATCATAAAGACTCCCGTAATCGTAGATATGACGTCGACTGGTATGACTTAAAAGCTCGAATTAATACCCAGGGCTGGACTACAGGTGTACTACGAGAGTTTCGTAAGGTCATGACACCACGGTTGGAAATGAAATCGCCATATGGCTTGGGAGAATTCAGACCGCCAAGTGGCTCATGGAAGGAGATCCAACTCAGCGAATTAGGTCAATTCGAAGTTGTGTTCACTGATAGACATGACGACGATTTAGACATACCTGACAATGTATTGCTGCGGGTATTTAGTGCCCTAGAAGAGCAATTACTCACGGCATCAGGATTGCTGGAGGATATTGAGACTTTCTACTTCCCAAGCCCAAGCTGTTATCCAGTGCGTGCAGTGGAAGGAGAAGAACACTTCGCGAAAGGTGCTGATGTACTGACATGGTTTGTCCCACTTTTTGATCGAGTAGCTGGGAAGTGGCCTGAATTGGCTAATGCTCATGTAACAACATGGCCAGTAACGGAGCCATTTTTCTTCCGAAAACTTAGACTTTATGCTTTCAGTAAAACAAGCGTCTTTGGGGCTGATCGTGTTGCCGAAGAAGTTTTGTCTTTGGAGCAAAATGGATTCTGGGACACAAATGTTACTCGAGAGCTTCTTTTTTTGCTGACAGATCGATGGGAAGAATTCTCACAGGACAATCAGAATCGAATTATCGATCGCATTCTGACTGGTCCCTATCAATTGCCTTATTTATCTGAGGAAGAACTCCCGAAAGAAAGAGAGGTATTAACTGCTAAATACGCTCGCTATCTTGAACTACACGGTTGTGAACTGACCACTATTCATAGTGATCGACTCACTGCGATAATTAATAGAATTCCTGACTGGAATGATAGCTGGGCCACATCTGTTGTCATCAGTTGGGGTTCCCGGTCGGGCTGGGTTCGTACAGACGAAAAACCAGATGTAATCTTAGATCTTCCTGCAAACGAGATAATCCCAAAAGTAAAAGATGTGCTTAAACGAGAGGATGACAGCTTTACTAGCAGGCAACCCTTTGTCGGACTGATAAAAGAAAATCCACGTAAGGCATTGTCTGCGCTCACTATTTCAGGGAAAATCGGTGATTATCCTAAGGAATTTTGGTCGCCAATGATAAGTGAGCTACCTGCAGATCTTAAACCAAGGTTGAGACGAGTATTCCTGAACCGAATTGCGCGGCTACCAGTTACAGCTTTAGTCGAACTACGACATACATTAAGTAGTTGGCTTGAACAAAATTTAGTTGCGACTCTTAAATTTGATGATGATCTCGGCTGGGCAGTTTACGATCATGTCATAGAAGGCATACTGAGTGGTGGGGCTAATGCCACGCAAAGCGGTTTCGGAGAAGTCATCCGGAATGGAGAGGTTGTGATACAGTCCCGACGCACATTCAGCCATGCAATCAATGGTCCAGTTGGTAAGTGTACTCGAGCACTTTATCAAGCAATACCAGGAGAAGAAGCTGAAGCTGGTTCGCTTATTCCGTGTTCTATTAAGTCTCGTATTGAACGTCTCTTTACAGCTCCTGGAGAAGGTGCAGACCACGCTATAGCTATAACGGCTAGCAATCTAAACTGGCTAATGCTTGTTGATCCTAGTTGGACAAAGGAACGATTGATACCGATTTTGGATTTTAAGCACACGGCTGCAGAACCAGCATGGAATGGTTATCTTCATAGTGATGCTATGCCTTCAATTGCAGTAGCGGAGCTTATCAAGCCTTGTTTTCTTAACCTTATACCTTGGATCAAAAATCTTTCTTGGGAGAAAGATTTTTCAGTTCGAGCCTCGCAATGGCTTGGTTTAATGAGAATGTTCCATCCTGATGAACCTTCCAGCCCTTCTGGAAATGAAATGCGTTCCATTTTGCGATCAATATCTGACGAGGTGAGAAATCGTTTTATTTCTTGGTTGGGACTGGTTGGGCAGAAAAACGAGAGCGGCTGGGCTAATTACGTGATTCCATTAATCAGAGAGGATTGGCCCAAAGAACGCCAATATAGGACAACAGGTTCGGTGAAGGCGTGGATTGGTCTACTTGACGATACTTACGATAACTTTCCGGTGGTCTATGATGCAGTAAAAACACTCTTGGTGCCAATAGAGACATTTGATCACCAGTTCTACCGTTTCACTCGAGAGTTTGGTGGTAAAAAGCCAATTACCATGCTTTTTCCATCAGCGACTCTTGATCTAATGGATAGAATAACCCCACAGAGGCTCACCCGACCTCCAGATGAGTTACAGAAGATACTTGGCCTAATTGAAGAGACAGAACCAAGCCTAATCAAGGATTCGCGGTACTTACGGCTTATTGAGCTTGTTGAGAAAAATTAGGGGGGTCTTAAAAACAGAGCACAGCATTGGGGTGTATGCGAGTAAACCCATCGTAGCCACATGGTTTTTGAGACTTTCTATTATAAACAATAAGAATTTAATAACTCTCTTAAGGGGGGGGGGAAATGCGCATTATTGATCTGAATGTGAATGGGGCTGAACGTTTCGATAATATCGATAGAGTACTGCAGAGCGAGGCTTTCAAACAGCTTGACTCTATAATTCTGGCTCAGATAAATGGTCTTGAAAATCCAAGCTTCAAACCACCAACTGGCGAAGAACTAAGCTATTCTCGTCCGCACAATAGTATCCTGATAGAAGGTGGCCGTGGTAGTGGCAAGACTACATTTCTTCTAAACGCGTTGCACTATCTTCACGATCAATCACGAGGTTCCTCTCTGTACTGGTTCGACGGAATGTCGTCTAAATTGCAAGTTTTACCGCCCATAGATCCTACTCTAATTGAAACTAAAGAACATATTATAATCGTTATCATCTCGTTAATTGATGCTGCGCTTGATGATTTCAAAAATAATCCTGATTTAGACCGTACAGCAGTAAACGAATCACGTAGAAAGATGGCTGAGGGGCTCGGGCTGCTTGACGGTATTGGAAAATCCAAGCCGTATGGAGATGAATGGGAGGATCCTGAGTGGATTATGAGTCGAGGTCTTCGGAAGGCGCGTAACGGGAAATCATTTGAGATCAAGTTTCAGATGTACATTTACGAAGCCCTAAAAATATTAGATAAGAAAGCATTTGTTCTGGCATTCGACGATGTGGACACAAATTTTCAGCATGGGCGTACGATTCTCGAAACAATACGGAAATATCTGACATCGCCGCAACTTGTTTTGTTAATTTCCGGAGACCTCGAACTCTATGGGCGGCTGGTCAGGCGGAATATCTATGACACTTTCGGTAAGAACATCATGGATTATGATCCGGAGGTCATTGGCAAGGAAAAAACAGGCATCTCCTCTGCGGTGCAGGAGCTAGAGGAGCAATATCTTTTGAAGGTTGTACCCCCACAGAACCGGATTTCTATGATGCCATTGGGAGAGATCATTCAGGTTGACCCTTCCAATGAGATAATGGTTGTTCCGTTCGGCATGACAGAGCAAATACCACTACGAGAGTGGGCAAGCCAAAATATACGTCGGCAATTACTTGAGTTACATTTCTTGCAAGGGGAACGCTCTCCTTATCATCCCTTCTTAGAGCTTATCTCCCGAGAACATTTGCGGTTGGTGATTGGATACCTTCGTGCAATTGGAAATCAAGATCCCGTGCTTGCTCGTCGAGGAGTCTTTTCTGTCTTCGAAACTCGGCTCCGTCTTTCCGGTGTAGATTCATTACAATTAGCGCATACAACTCATAATAGTGCCCTATTACTTTTGTTTCGTTGGCTTGTAAAACAGGATAAACCAACATCACTGGCTCGCTTAGGAGTACCCAGTGATGCTGACAAAGCAATCATACTTCACTGCTTTGCATTGGCCATATCTAAAGAGCTAAAAGGTTCACCAGCTAAGTGCCTGAGAACTTTACTTACTTTAAATTTTCCAATTTCAATGATGCAGCGCACCATATACGCGAAGCTGGAGGTGCGCAAAGCGATTCTTGAGTTCATCTGGGATGATGCAAGTCCGAACCTTATTGAAGTAGCAGGTCGCATCGGCTCTATCGCTCGTCTCGACACTAACGAACGTTCGAACAGCATTGGCTATTTAGAGGCCAGTTGTTTTGGTTCGGTTGGCACGAAAAGAAAAGAGGATCGAGCGGAAATTCTGCAAAGAATGTTCGAAGTACCGAAGAGTACAAAATCGAGCGATGTAGGGACAGTAAGTGAATTGCAAAATGCAATGGGAGAAGGAGCTGATGAGTTATCTGCTAAGGCTTGGATTACAACATTATCGAATAATACCCAAATAGCTGGAATGGCTGCACAGAAAGGGGTCATCTGGTTCCCTATTGATGATCTTGCAGGTCGCTGTGGTGAATTCAAGGCAGTACTCGACTTGGTTACATACGAAAGGTATAGCAGCCGTGGTGAACGATTTAGATCTGTCTCAGCTATTTCGCTCTTGGCGGCAATTTCAACAATACTAGACGATGAAGAGAATCGCAGCCTAAACGAGTTGGTGCTAACTTCGATAATTCCAGCATTCCTCCCGAATACTGATGATATTCCAACTTTAGGCCAGTCCGAGATGGAGGGGGATGATTCGTCCTCCAGTATTAATGACACTGAAGGCGCTGAATCGCTTGAAACCGAAGCTCAATCCAACTTTCCGGCCTTTGAAGAGCGAATGAAAGCTTGGAAACGTTTTTCCTTACAATTCTCTGGTGGTACTGAGCAGTCTCACGCGAAAACTGCAGAAGTCTCTGCATCTGAGCTAGCTCGTATTGCTGAACGCATGCATGATCAGCTGGTTTCATTGGATGAGGAAGTGAGCCTCATATGGAAGACTGGGCATATTCTACATCGCCAAATTACAAATATTTTACATGCCCTGCTTGTTAGTACGTCAGGCAGTCTTGGTCGGATGGACTCGCCGAAGTCGTCGGATCGTCCATTGGTAGAAGCACTGAGGCGTGCCTCAGCAAACAAGGCCACATCTTTCCATCCTATCGCCGCGATTGTCCTTTCATGTCCCTTAGTCTGGGCTTTCCTGAACCCGAAAGAGGCATATAAAGCAAGCGGTACTAACACTGACATACTGCGTAATGAGGTGTTAGCGGCACTAAATGTATTCCAAGAAAATTATGGTACAGAGGAAGCGTGTTTCGATCCTGCATGGCTAAGTCCACCAGAGATATCTGTTGCTGTTGGTCGCTTAAATATTGCTAATCTACGTTCTGTTAAGCAAGAAGGCTTCTTTGATCTACTTAATGTCGTTCCTCGATATTATCCTAAGTCTGGTTCTGCAAAATGATTGGGGATACTACAGAAGATAAATTTCAGATTCGTGCACAGGTAGCGCTTGTAAAAGCGATTACCTCCAATCTTGATCTGCTTTCTCATCTCGAAATAGGATTGACAGATAGTTCGGCGGACCTACACCTTAAGATGCTCTATGGTAATTCTGAAGGTCGATCCTCAATCGTAAACACCTATGCCACCGGTCGGTTTCTGCAGTTTCGTAAATTGTTCCCCTCTCTGACTGATGAAGCGCTTGAACATAAGATTGCTTGGAGTTTGACTGGTGCAAACCAACAACTATCGGAGCAAGAAAGGAAAAACCTGGATGATCCTTCACGTTGTCTTGTGCTTTTACTTACTCGCCTTGCGGGGACTTTTCTATGCGGGGCAAATGATGGCTCGTTGCGCGTAAAGTCGCGCTTTCTAGACGAATGGCAGGACCTTATTCTCGTCATTCCGCCAATGCTAGTTTCTGCTGCCTGGATAGCTGCCCAGCCGAACATACAGAGGAAAACTGTCTCAGAACGCAGAAATTTTCAACGGAAAGTACAGAACTGGCTTTGCGACAGCACGTTGCCTGTAGACGATGATCCACTGCTCGACCAACTCTGTAGAGTAGAGGGATTAGATGAAACTCATATGCATCTCAACGGAACCACAGAGGCTGAGAAAATCTGGATAGATGCTCTTAGAAAAACGTCTAAGGTGGTAGGAGCAATCAGCGGAGTTATCAAGCGCGAAGATGGGATTCATGCTGCGATTGGAAACGGTGTCAACCGACTCTTGCGTCAGGAAGAGTCCACACTAACACCAAAACTCCTGAAAGAGAGGGTTGAGAAAGCCGTTGTACTAAAGTCCTTCTTGCTTGAGGCCTGTAGCCAAACTGGAGTTCATATTGTTCCAAAGGATCTTAGCCTGGAAGAACGATATGCTGTCGCTGTCCGAAGCAGACCTGCGGAGAAAGGGTTATCAGTGATTACTTCCGAAGCGCTGCAATTGGTTGATATCATTACTAATCTGAGCGACAGTCATGGTGGTGGTATTCAAGGAATTGCTTTCCTCTGGTACACACTTATCCGTGCCCAATTCTGTAGGCTTTTGGTTCAGCAGGTCGGCCAAACGGGCTTTGATCAATTCCAGTACATCACCTTCAACGAGTTGAGAGAAACAACCGAGAAGGACTTTGCTGAACGTTTCCGACAGATCGATCGTGGAACTCAGCAACCGGTGGACTTTCTAGAGGGCCGTTTTGCACCTAAGACTACGCCAGATGGAAATGCATACAGACTAATGCAGATCCTGCGAGGTTATCTCAAGTTCTTAGATGAAGAACCGAGCGGTAAATCGCGTGGTGATGTAAGTATCCCGCTTAAACGGCCCATTCACTTTTAGAGATCTTCCGACATACTGATGATGTCACCTGAGGAGATCCTTATGCGCAAGATCCGATTTACCGAGCACCAGATCATCGCCGTACTGAAGTCCGTCGAAGCGGGTAGGACCGTCAAAAATGTGTGCCGCGAGGCTGCTATTTCCGAAGCCAGCTATTACAATTGGAAGCCGCTGATATCAAAAAAATCAAAGATCTAGAAGACGAAAATCGCCGTCTGAAGCAGATGTTTGCCGACCTGAGTCTGGAATGCCGTGCGCTGAAAGACGTCATCGAAAAAAAGCTTTAAAACCAGCGATAAAGCGTG
>NZ_CPYD01000021.1 GCF_001112925.1 Yersinia nurmii | reverse complement strand
AACAATTGTTCCCTGCGCAGCGATCCGCTCCATGAAGTAAATGCTGCCAATACCATCCTGAAATCTGCCAGTCGCGTAATCTGGGTTAATCTGATTGAACAGGCACAGTAATGCATCATAATTTGTGGCGATAATTTCTGTATCTGACTGAGATATTTGCCCCTGTGGTGAAGATAGCGGTTGGCTAGCTCCGCCCCCCATAGCGGCATCAAGGTCCGTTAATCTGCCTGACAGGACATCAGCAATATCAGGAACCAGCAAGCCTGTCTCTGTGATAGTTACACCGGGAACCGCTGTTTTTAACGTTGTCATAGAATTACCTGTGATTGGTTTCCATCTCTATCAGTCACCAGTATGGCCCCGCGCGTTTTACGTGTGTTTTTGTCGAAAAACACGTTAGCGATCGCCTGGCTAACAATGGGTAATTTCTTGGCTTCACCTTCCATCTTTTTGGCGATATAGCCAGCGGAGGGGCGCGATCCCAAGACCTCTTCTTTCCAGGGGATACCCAGTGTGTTGTCGTAATAGCATTCACCTGAGAACACCAGGCAGGCCGATGCGACATCCTGAGCGACAGCATAACCACTATTAGCAATGGCAATGTTCCCATTACCATCTAACGTTAAGTCCCACGTATCGGGATCAAGCATTAAAGTTCTGTATGTCATGCTGGGCTGTCCGTTACATTAGAAGTTACCGTTGCAGATCCAGTTTGCACGCCAGTAACTGGGTGCTTATGACCGTCGTATTTATCACGTAGCGTTTTTAGTGATGCGCTTTGCGAACCAGCATTATCAGTGATATTCCCATCAGCTTTGATATCACCAGAAAAGTGAGCCAGTGGAGTCGTGAACTCCACGCCATCAGGAGCGATCACATTGGCCTTTGAGCAAGTTATGTTTACTGGGTTGGGAGACGTGATATTTAACCCACTATCAGCGAACTCGATGAACTGTGTTGGCTGCCCGTTAAGGAACCCGCCTAGGTAGAGCGCATCTGATTTGCTGTGGGTTCGACTACTTCCCGGAACGGACTGGGATAAATTGGCTCGGGCAATTGAATTGTCCCTGTCGCATACAGCGATCATGCCAATATCACCCGCAACGGGGTTCATGATAATGGCTGAGTTGCCACGCTGTAGGCGAAATACCGGGATATTGTAGATTGTGCTATTGGGTATCATTGACCCGGCTCGGTCGGTTCTCGAGACCAATGGGAGAACATCAACGACTAAATTCGGAGCCACTCCCCTTACCTCTTTAACCTGAACAATCTCAATAAAAAACAGCCCGGTCATTAGCCTTTCAAAGGCGTAACTAAAAGACTCTGCATTACTTGCTTGCGCATTCGTTGGGGTAAATAAATTTTCATTCATTTTTATTTTGAGCCTCCGCCCTTGCTTCATTGGTTCTATATGCAGTGCAGACTGAATGCCACGCCCCCCCAGAAACCCAGGATGATAGTTCATGCCTTACGGTTGAAAGTTGGTATTTACCGCTGGCATTTGGGAGATCTGTCTCCATTTCGATAAAGCGGCCAATAACCAATAGAGACGAGTATTGAGTTTGAAACATAAGGCCGCCGGATGAAAATATCGGATAACCAATAAGACCATATTCCTTTGATATTAATGGAATTATTTCATCTCGAGTATTTTTTGCAGGCCAAAAGTCAACCTTTTGAGGTGGAGTCGCCGACATGGCGACGCCATAATCGACGCATATCTGATGTAACTGATCGAATACGCTACCTTCGAAATAAGGACTTCCCGATGTCGTCATGCCATTCATTTTATTGAAAGAAGCGCGATATCCCGCAGCGCTGCAAATTGAATTAATAACGTCAGTTAATTTTTGAACGCCATTTACAGAGAATGGGCTTGCTGGCATGTTTTGCAGATCAGCATTTGCGGTAGCAGATATCATCAAATTACTATCTGGTGCTGCATTCATATTTGCTACTGATGAGGTCATTCCTCCAGAAAACACGACCGAATCATCAGCAAATATCTCCACGTTTATTCTCTGCGTGTCTAACATATTCCCGTCAGCACGCCCAGATAACGCAGCAAGCATATCCAGCCCAAGTCCGTATATTGATATATCCGCTGACGTCCCTGCCCTTCCCACTACCGCATTCAATGAAACGACAGCTTTTACATTATTTATGGATATCTTGTTGTTTCCGGATGAATCGAATGAGCTAGTAAGATTGGTGAAGTCGAAGCGGAGAGAGTGTTGTTTATACAATGTCAGCTTCCTCCAGGTAGAATAGTTGGAACCGGCTCCCCAACCCCTCCCATTGCGGGTCATTCTGTCCAACTGAATCCAAGAACAGTAGATCACCTTTAAATCCCAGGTATGAATACCGCACCATACGGTTACCGAAATAACAGGGCACACCCTGCATGATAGGGTTGCCATCCACTGTCAAATCCATATAAATGGCACTGGTACGTTGTATCAGGCGAATATTGCATTGCTGGCCGCTAAGTTGCACACTGAATTCCTGAGATTTCATAGGTTCGATAGATACTGTCATCATGGTTTCGTCGCCTCTGCAATTTCCTTGGTTAACTCAGCCGCTTTCTGTGTTGCGCTACTAACAACTTCAAGCACTGGTTTATTCACAGTATCCAGGGCGCTTTGAAATCCTGTGGTAATGGTTTGGTCTACATTTGAAACAATTTCCGATACGGAAGATTTTAGGCCGCTCCACGCCTTACTTAACTCATTTACCGTTGATTGTTTGGCCCCCGCAGGATTCAAGGTGTCAGCCCCAACGCCAGAATTACTTAGACTTTTTTGGTCATTTGTTGGCTTTGTATTTGATTGCGAACCAGACAGGGAAACCTCCATCTGCTGCATCACTTCTTGAAAATCCAGATAAACCACAAGCAGCGTCACACCTTGCTGATGAGTAACCTCATAGGAATGACCCACAAGGTCATAACTCTCTAACGTCTCTTTTGGCGTCTCAATGTCATATATCCCCGTCGTTGCTAACATATCCTTGATGGTTTTCAAGGTGTCAGATTGACTAGTAAAAGTAAGGTCGAAGATGTTGGGGATCGTACCGGTGAAACCAGTCAGCCCGGAGATAATGATTGAGCACCGAATCCTGGAAGGGTCTTTTACCTTATTGATGGACTGGTATTTACCACTTTCAACGGGAGCATTCGTTATTTGAGCTCGCCCTATCGGTTGAATTGATGCCATACCACTGAACGTAAGCGCCACCGTGGCCTCACCATGTTTGCGGATCACATATGAGGGATGAAGCACGCTGTCTATAATTGACAATGGCGATCCGCCACCAATAGCGTTAAATATGTCGCTGGTGTTGATGTCTATAATGCTCATGGATTACCGCCAATAAAAAACCCACAGTTAAGTGGGTTGGGTTTTGGTCATTAAACTTTTTTCGGTCTATTTAGGCCGCTACACCGCTGACACCAAGCATCTTTGATAGCTTAGTAAGCCCTTTAGCGGTTACGAGAACCTGCTCTGTCACTTTCTCGCTGCCATCATTGCGAACTACTGTATGCACTTTGTGCTCCAGATATCCAGACTGGATTTTGTCCTGATACCCGACCCACGTTTTGCTCCCTAGTCGTTTGTAAATCCAGCGATTCTCTGACAACAGGCGAAAAAGGAACTTAGGCTGTACCTGTAAGTTTTTCGCAGCATCGGTAATACACAGAGCACCATCTGCCTTTGCAATGCGTTCCAGCGCATCTACATCTGGCTGCATCACTTCTACCTTATGTTCTAGCGCGATCACCTTTTCACTGTAGGTCAGCAATGTACCGCGCAAAAACTCAGGGTCATTTAATGCGGCCATCGGGTCAAATACTGGTTTCAGCTTTCCGGCTTTATAATCGAGGAACGTTTGGTTAACTTTCAAACGGTATGATGGGGAAATCCAACCGGCATATTCAACAGCAAGAAGTTCGTGAGCGTAAGTTCCGCCGTTGCGGCCCTCCTTCTTAACTACCGTGATCTCGGTAGTTTGCTTATTCAGTTCATTGATAAGATTTTTGGTGCTATCAAGAGCAAGCCAATATGCTGGCCCGTCTTTTTTCTCACCGCCACTCGCTTTATGAAGAGCGTTCAGGTTAAAGCGACTTGCTGTATCGGTGTTAATCTCAACGCCAGCGATGACAGGCAGAGATTTATTTGCTACATTTAAATCAGTCATTAAAGACCTCGCAGTTTGATTTGACATGACCGCCAGCTCTAACTGGCGGTTTTTTATTGCCAGTATTCCGGCAAAATTAGTGAATCTTTTTCTTCTTGCTATGCTGATTAAGGCTTATCTCTAACGGTGAAGAAAAGAAAGTCATATCACGCAACCTTTCGCTGATGCTCCCGCGATTTTTGTGCTCCATCAATTTAAGCGCCTCCTCTAAACCATCCCGCCACATTTCTTTGATTGCTCGCAAGTGGATGTTTACTCCCCTGGCATTGTGTAAGGCTATTTCAAAATCGAATGCAGGATGAGCGTTTCCTTGTTGTACTTCACGATCCAAGATATCTAGCACCCAGCGGCGAAACTCTTTGGCCTTGGCTGTCCTTGCAAACATACCGATCAGATGAGCGCCGCGCAGGGAAAATACCCGTACATCTTGCATCCCGCCGGGTGTGGTCGCCCTGACCACCCCTGTCATTTGTGTCGTGAACTCATCAGAGTGGCGATTGAAAATTCGGTGAATAGCTTTATCATCCGCGTACTCTAAAGCCTGTCCAACTTCTGCCGCCGTCAGCCAGATTTGCCCCGCTATTTCCATATAAGAGAAAGTAGTGCTATGGAATGTCAGTTGATTATTCGCTATACTTTTCATGTCGGTTGACTCGCTTAAGGTTGCTGACAAAACGAAGCCCTGACTATCGCAACTAGTCGGGGCTTCACTATTTTCACCACGCATTTATTACACCTTTCTGAATTAGATCATCAACCAACTTAAGTCGATAAAGCACTTCACTATGCATAGTTCTGAATGTTCTATCTGCGGCCCCCTTGATTGGACCTTTCATATCTTCTGGAATTCTTAGCTGCATTGGATTAACGGTTGTAACTTCTTTCTTGCTCATGACATACTCCTATTAACTTCACACAATGTCATAATACTTCATTGAGATGAACTTTCAAGAAGTTTTGAGTTATTTAGAGTGTTTATTATGAAGTCATATGAATTTAAAGGTTCTTTTTATGAGCGAGTCGCCAAAGCGAGAGCGCTTAACTCCATGACTCAGAGCGAACTAGCAAAGTTAGTGGGAATCTCACAGCGACAAATAGCTGCCTATGAGTCAGCTAATTCCTATCCTAGGCGAGGCGTATTACATAAGCTTGCAGATGCGCTTGGCACTACCGCCGAGTGGCTTGCTACTGGTGAGGGTGATGGGAAAATAAAATCAAGAGTTTCTCCAGCTTCAGTTACTACCAAAGTGCCATTGTTGGAAATAGATAATGTATTGGACTTTCTTTCTCATGAGTATTGCGCTGACGGTTTAACCACTAAATTTCATCCAACTTCATATCCCGTCAGTAGAATGGCGTTTGCAATAATTAACAATGACGAGGCAATGGCCTATTCAGATCCTGATGGGTATGGTTTCCCAGTAGGGTCAATAATTGTATTCGACCCAATGATTGAAGCTGAGCACTTAGATTTTGTTTGTGCACTGAAGAGTGATTTTATTGTTTTCAGGCAGATTTTTATCAGCTATGACCAATCAGTATTAAACCCACTTGATAACCGTTATCCACAAAAAACCATAAAAAATGAGGAAAGAGAGCGCATGTTCTTAATCCCTGCGATTTCAATTGAGATCCAACTTCCCGCGGCAGCTAGGCTAGATGAATAATTAAAAAAATCGCCATGCCCCATCCACACCGGCGCACGGACACGCCTGAAACAAAAAGCCCACCTGAGTGGGCTATGTTGCGTGTTATTACGTCAACTCCCGAGAGTTGGGCAGACATGTCTTTTGTCTGTACCTTGCGCGACAAGCCCTTTTTCTTTGCCGTTAATATCCACTAAGTAAAGGTCGTCATGGCTACCACCTTGAACAAAATATCTGTGTTTCATAACTATTAAGTCACCTTGATACTCCCCAGCCAGAACGACGCAAGCTAGACTTCCTGCTGCTATAAACTTAACATTGCCAGTAGCAATATCTAGTGAGTGTATAGCATCAGATGTGGCCCATGCAGATGAGTTGAAGTACAGATTTTTTGCATCTGGAGACAAGTAAAGATTACTGAAGGAAGAAAGGGTTTTCTCTGTGTCGTTATCAGGACGCTCTCGGAGTATTATTTTGTTTTCATTATTACTTCTGGACATTATTGCAGTTGGCGGAGGGGACTCCCCATCTACGGACCTGTTGGCAACTATGTAATATGTAATCTTACCTCCAGGGGCAGATATTTGTTCTACGACATCTATTCCTTCGGCAATAGCTATGGATGACAATAATAAATAAGATATTGAAACCAATAACGCCACTGTACGTTTCACTGTTTTATAGTCCTTTTACAGAAAAATTACATATAATTTCACATTGAAAGATAGCATTCTCAGTGGCCCTTTCCAATCATGGTAATTATTTAACCGCGCTTGAAAATGCCTGATTTGTTGAGGATCGACTATTCATCTCCTTGAATCCTTCTGCCAGTTTTGAGGCCTGTTCTGTAGTTGCAGTTACTTTTACCTCGCCAATATTTTGACTATTGTAGTTGTTGACAACATTTTGGCTTGGTGTGTTTGCTCTTCCAGCCCCATTAGCAAGTTGTTGCTGAG
The DNA here is from genome assembly GCF_001112925.1 of Yersinia nurmii. Classification (GTDB taxonomy): domain Bacteria; phylum Pseudomonadota; class Gammaproteobacteria; order Enterobacterales; family Enterobacteriaceae; genus Yersinia; species Yersinia nurmii. Next base: position 2,872 of record NZ_CPYD01000021.1, on the reverse strand, counting down.
TCTGATAGTAACCAGCGTACTGACTTTTGGATGCGTTTCCATAATCTAGCCCACTCTTCCAGTTTGAATATCCTTCGTGCTTTGCCATATGGGCACTCAGGCTAGCCATAACAGAAGGGTCAAAAAGATCTAGCTTATCGTTAGCGCCGACCCCCATAGCTTTCGATACCTGAGCTATGTAGGCCGTAGTATCATTTTCTGAAGGAGGTGCCCATTTACTAATAACCCCACTGATAGTATCCAATTTATCCCTGGTGTAATAAGTGGATAGCTGATCTCTCGCCGCCTTCCAGCCTGATTCTTCATCAGTATATTTAGCGAACCCACCTGAATCCTTGCCTGCATTGCCTTTTGTTTTTAGATTTAGAGGGTTAAAGTTTCTGTCTGGCCTATTTTTACCTGCGGGATTGGTTGGGGTATCTTTATTTGGGTCATCGTAATCAATACCAAGCAATCTCTCGACAAAATGCTGCTGAAAGATAAGCGGTCTCTGCTCATCGGGAACGTCTTTATATTGATCTTGAACCATCTGCCCAAGCAAAGCCACCGCAGCAACCCCACCAACACTCTTGCCGCTAAGTAGCGCCATCGCAGCAAGAATACCAAGCGCATTACCTGCGCCACCTACTGCTTTTATGAATCCATCAATACCATTACCAAGCCCTTTGAAAAACCCAATAATATCTCCCTTATTATTCTTCAGCCACTCAAGGAACTCCTGTTCAGCTTTAAGAACTTCCGGCCCAAATGTTGCCATCAGATCTTGCTTTACTTGTGCAAATTGGGAATCAAGTGCTTTAGTGGTGGCAAGGATATTGCGCTGGGCCTCTTCCTGATCTTTGGTCATCTTCCAGCGTTTTTCTTCCTCAGACACCATCTGCACGGCTTTGCCGTTTTTGATGTCTCCCGCAAGGTTAGGGTCGTAACCAAATGCAGCCAGAGTCTGCATTAACTGCTTCTCGCTATGACCTTTTCCATATTTCTGAAACTCTGCAAGCGCGTCTTCAGATTTACCGCCCAACTTATGGATATCAACACCGGTTCTTGCGCCGGTAGTTAGCATATTCTGAGCTTCTGGAGTCAGACCGCCAAATATAGTCGGGTCTTCTAGGTTGGCGAGTGCCATTTTTGCACTCATCTGAGAGCCGAGAAAAGCGCCACCATTCTGACCTATGCGAGAAAATCCATATTGAGTACCGAGAACATTACTGGCACTCGTTCCTAGCATTCTCCCCATATTACTGGCTCTGACGATGGATTCAGCGGTGCTTTCAAAGGCGCGATGAATGCCAATGGCAACCGCAGTCATTACCCCACCAACAGCTAGAAATCGCGTTGAAAGCCCAAGCAGTCCACTAAAAGCCATGCTTAGCCCTTTCACGGCTGCTGATGCTTTATCCGTTTCTTTCGTCGTTTTGGACATTGAGGCAGTGGTTGATTTCTCAATTGCTGCCGTTAACCCCTCGATGGCCTCCTTAAGGTCTTTAGCCCCCCTTTCGACCTTTTTTTTACCCGAGAGAAACTCCTCGGTCCTTACTGTGACTTTGTATGCTAGCTCTTCGATAATCACCGTAGTTTCTCCGCGTATTGCTGCCAAGCTCTTTTGTTATGACACTCCACCGCGATAAGCTCCAGCAGATTAAACGCATCGCGCACAGACAACTTCTCCTGCAAATCAAGGTAGGAGGCCCTGCCTGAGCAGATAATAGAACTCATCTGTGCGGATATGTTGACCGAGGTTACCAATTTAGATGGCCCCTGATCTGGCTGAATGAATGGATACTTTACGCGGCTGCGATGGTTAAAAAATCGAAGTTCACTCCGAATACCTTGTCCATCAGAGTTCGAATAGTTGAGACCTCTTCAAAATCAATGGGCTTAACCTCGCGAGTTTGTTTGTTTCCATCGTGCGTAATAACAACTTGCACGGTGGACATCAGGCGATCTCGGAGCTTACGTGAAACGTCAGGTGACGCGGCACACAGGACATTAATTCCTACCGTAGCCAAGCCAGCACATCCCATAGCAATAACGTCAGCAGGAATGCCAGAAAAGTTAGACTCTCCCATAGATCGGAAAATATCCTGAGCTAATTCGTCAGCATCCCATGCTGACATCTCAGTGATAATAAACTCTTTGCCCTTATCTCTGCCTTCATCTTCCACGATATACGTGATTTGTTTTCTGGACATTATGCGGCGCTCGGTGTGCATGACTCAAAGTGGAAGACTGCGGGACGAGGCTGCAATACCCGCTTACCAGAAGGGATCGGAGTCCACGTGTAGAGCACACCATTAACAAAGTTATATTTGATATTCAGTGACGGAATGACTAGCACGGCGTTACAGGCAAACTTCGCCACCGCTGCTCGCTCAGCTGAATACCAATCGCCAATAAGCGTTCCAGCATTCGATGTTGGCATTAGGTTAATAGTGAACTCCGTGGGGTTAAAAATATAACCCGCATGGTATTTACCATCCGCCGACATCATGTCTTCTGAGTTTTGCAGCGCGGCGGTATCAAACATGTCTTCGGCAGAATAGTCGTCAACATCAAACCCGCCGGGATAAAACGACGGAACTACAATGCGTAGCTTTGAATTGGCACTGGTGATATCTAGAGGCATCGGTCATTCCTTACAAAATGTTCGTGGATGTCATGTTGATGCTTTGGATCAACTGCCCATCAACGTAGTAAAAGATCGCGCCATCAAGGCTTCGTTCTGTTCGCGACGCGCCGGTCTGCACAGGAATGTAGAAGAACCACCCCTGAGTAAATAACGCGTTGGAAATGTCAGTTCCCACTGCATCATTGACGATATTAATTTGCGCCTGATCAAGCACAACGCCTGGTCGAACTGCGCCGAAATTAA
>NZ_CPYD01000020.1 GCF_001112925.1 Yersinia nurmii | reverse complement strand
CCCACTGCATCATTGACGATATTAATTTGCGCCTGATCAAGCACAACGCCTGGTCGAACTGCGCCGAAATTAATGGCATTTGTAGCAACATCAATTACCGCGGCTGAAACAGAGGAATACCCGGAGGCGTTAAAGGCATACGATGAGTTGTTGGTGAACAGGTTAGCAAACGCCGCTACTAGGTTTGCATTAATCCATACCTGGCTAATGAAGCTATCCAGCCAGAGAAACTTGCCGGTAATTGCGCCATTTGAGACATAATTAGCCATGGTCTTGTTCTGCCCATATGCACCGTAGAAGTTATATCCGTTCGACTCAAGCGCAGCTGCCGTGGCGTTGTCAGTTACGTTTGGCGCAATACCGGCGAAAGCTCGGAACTTGTACGAAACTCGACCGTTGGTGCGACTGAAGTTAAGTGAAGCTGAGTATGCTAGCGACAGCACTGCGTATAGGTAGGTTCCATACACGGCGAATACATTTTCAAATCCGTTAGCCACCACCACGCTCTGTACAAAGCACGCTTCGTTATTAGCGACCGTTGGCGCGGCGGATGTGTCATGTAAAGAGTAGGCGTAACGGTTGTTTGAGGCGTTAACCCATGCGCATAGCTCTTCCTTTTCATCATCAGTAAATTCAATAAGGGATGATGTCATGACCCAGTCTTGATTTTGGTTGACGATAGCCGCCATCGTATCAGTGATGCTTGTTGCTGCCGCTCCTGGAGAATTCGTGGCTGCCGTATTGGCTGTCAACTTCAGTGCTATGGCTGCCACGCTATCATCTGCAAGCGAAACTTCACTATCAGCACCTGTGGTAGCCGATCGGATAATGAATCTGCTTTGGATGGACAGCCAGTCCACGGTCACTCCGCTACCAATTGCAGTTGCTATAGCGGCGGCAGCATCGGTAAAGCTCGTCACTGATGTCAGATTAATCGACGAACTGGTAACTGACTCTCCGTCTACAGTGAGAGTAATCGTTCCAGAAACAGTTTTCAGTGCGTCAATTTTGACACCTTTAAAGCTACCGGAGAGCAACCAGCCTGCGACGGGAGATTTAACCAAGCGACCAAACAACACCGCGCCTGGGCGAACTGTTGAATTATCGTACCCAGACATATAAAGAGAAGCTGCCCGGTACTCTTTGCTGGTAGTCCCTAAAGCGGAGCCAACATCTGCGGCACTGGTAAACTCAGTAACTTTACCAACCGGCAGTAACTCGTTATCGGAAAGCAGTAGTCCGTAAACATCGAGCGCGGTACCGGCTGCGTTTACAGTGGATGGCGTGATATTAAAATCACGCGATAATGGAATTTTGCTCATGAAGTCGCCTTATCAGCTTGTTCGATAGAAAAGTTAACCGCGTCGAAATAGTCCTGCTTGACGTCGATTGTGATGTGAACCTGAAGTGAAACGGTCAGCATGTAGCGCTCTTGCCACTGATTTTCAGCATTGATCATCGGTGCCTGAATTGCTTCGGTGCTGTATAGGGGGGCGACCCTACTGTCTATGGACTTGATTGCGTCATAGGCATAGCCAGTGCGGAATAGCGTCTCCAAAGCGATAGCCCGATCCCCGGCATTGCCCCCGTAGATATCAACCTGAATATCAGCCTGCCTAACCTCAGTAAAGCCAATGGCACTTGTTGTTGGCGAACCAGTATCTTTCTTGATTTCTCGGTTGGTTGAATGACGCTTAAATCGCAATGGCGTCAGAATGCAAAACTGCCCCTTATCCATCGGAACCCTGTTAGCCTGTGCTTGTTCACACTTGCCAATGAATGGCTCTGCGAAGTCAGCCAGCACATCAATCACGTTATCAATGGTCATATCATTCATGGCGTCACCTGCAACTGGACTAAAAGACGGCACCATTGCGGCCATAACTCCAGTGGTTCAACAACAAGCCATTCTTCACTGCCAATAATAAACAGGTCACCGCCCAGCACTTTTTCACGGTTCACGCCGTAAAAGTTGCCATCAACATGAATAGACTTGAGCAACCCAGATATGTTTAGTCCGTCCACATGCTTCAAGTCGCCGGGAGATAGAGGCTGCAACTGAATGGTGACTGGTGTATCAGGGAGGTATTTTGGAACCTGCTTCCGGCCCTCACCCATAGTGAAACCATCAGACTGGCGAACAAGTGCAGAAATAAATGGGTTTACGCGGTTAATGGCAGGTTTAACTATCCGATGAAGGTTCAATTTCTCCCACCTCGTAATTGACATCTCCGATCATTTCTTTAGTGTCAACCAAAGGCTTATCAGATTGGTTAGGGAGCACCTTTCTCGTTTTACGAATGTGAAGAGTTACATCAGAAAGTTTTGGCTCCATGAGGGTAGCTATCGATTCCTGTATGTCTCCTTTTATTTGAGCGCCCACGACCTCAAGAACTTGCGTGGTATCAATTCCCGCGCGAATCCCCCTGGATACCGTTTCGGCCCAATCACCAGACTTTTCACTTATCGCGTTACGGAAAAATGGACGAGGCGGTTGGTTATTGATTGGGTTTCCATACTCATCGATTGCCGCAACCATTGCCACGCTCGTTCCGTCTGGATAGGTGGATCCATCAATAAATCCAGCCTTCACCTGTTTGGATGAAAGCTGCTTTTCAATGTTGTTCAGGAAATCAGATATCTTCCCGGCCATAATCAACTCCCCGGATAGTAGTTAGCCATGCGGTATACCTTCGTTGCCTGCCAGTAATCCATTCCATACGGGCTTTGCGTGTACCACATGTAACGGAATTCAACCACGCCAGCCTCCGAAGAGACCGAGACAGAACCCTCCGAAGCCGACGACAACCGACCTACCATGCCGGAGCCACCGTTACCCTTGTCATCCCCGAATCTCATGTATGCCAAATGAGCCATAAGCAGATAGAGCAAGCGCTCTCGCTTTGTGACGTCAATGACAAGTGAATATTCGGTGTTGTTCAGGTAATCAGTGGCCTGGTCGAACAGGAATGGCAGGAGATCGTCAGCTATATTAGAGAACTCAGGGAACATGGCGCGGAACTTGGGGATATCAAGTGCCACGATTGCCATGGGTTACTCCTCTTTGTCGGGCTTCGTCTGCTGTTTTTTCGGTTCAAGCTGCTCCATGCCGGTTTTCTGGCCTGACAGCTCTTTCGAGGCATCTGCTGCTGACTTCTCGTCGGTAACCGCAAACACCACGCCGTTTTTGATTAATGGCTGATCTGCGAAGGTCTTTGCAAAACCCTCCCACAAATCAGATGGCACTTCACGAGTGATGCCGAATCCGTTGATCAGCATGGAGTCATTGACGCCAGCCAGCTTCATTTTCTGGCCGCCATGGCTGATTACCAGACCGGATGGCAGTTTGCAGCCGATGATATAAGTTGATGCTTTAGCCATTTCTTATGCTCCCAGCATTTGTGCGAATAAGAATGGCTGCGTGATTACCGCGCCGTAAGTGGTGCCAGAGTATTTCTGGCTGTAGGAAGACTCACGGGTTACCAGCGGATGGGCGCGGAGCTTCTCGCTGTAGGCCATGAAGCCAACTTCCTGACCCTGAGCAGTCTCAACAAACATCTGAATTAGTTCACCAGCAGCAGTGCTGTACTGAGGTGCAGTTTCGATGCGCATGTTCGGGAACGCTTTCTTCAGCATGTCTTCCAGAGAGGTAGCGAAGATTTCATTCGCAGACTTCAGGTTAACGCTGAGCTTGTTGGACATGACCAGCACGAGATTAGAGGACATGTCTACACCGTCGCCAACAATACCGTTGGTACGAGCAACCAAGTCTCCGTACAACGCCAGAATGTCGTTGTACTTATCAACAACCTGCTTTGCACTCCACAGTACATTACCGCCGACGGTGATCGGAGTGATTGGAGCAGGAAGAGCCGGGTCATTCAGCAGACCGTAGTTGCGCAGACCGGCAACACCGTAGAAGTAGAACTTGTTCTGATCCTGATCTAAAACATTCACAGCGGCGCGTTGTTTCTTGGCCGCATAAGGCAGCATGGCCAGCCCATAGCGTTCCTGCTCCAGCTCACCATACGTCACCATGGTCTGGTAGCGATAAACGTCACGATGTTCCCAGGAAGGTGTTACCTGCACAGCACCCTGGTTGCTGTAGTCGTCATACGCCACAGTGTCGCCAGTTTCTTCGATACGCTGGATCATGAAGCTATCTTGCGCCCATGATCCGCGCTTCTCTTCTCGACCGAGAATCGCTACCGCTCTGTTAGGAGTGAACAGCGTTTCGACAATGGTCGGGTCGATAAAAGTTGAAACGATGGCAGGAATACCGCCGTTAGGTGCCAGCGATGGCTGCGGGTCGGCGTCCATAGCCAGGCGAGTTACCGACGCCGGGAAGGTGATACCCTGCGCGCTGGCAACCTGCATAAAGTCTTTGATTGATGGTTGTGCCATTACGCTTTGCTCCAGGAAGAAATAATTACCAGATCGCCAACTGCTGCGCCCTGAGATACATACCAGTCTGTTTCTACGAAACCGGTAACGGTAGCGCCTGCTTCGCCAGTAGCGATAGCGCCGGTAGTGATGCTTGCAAACACCTTCTGGCCAACGGTTGCCACAGTTGATGATTCAACCCAAAAATCACCGCCAACTTTTGGTGAAATTTCAACGCCGCCACGAATCAGCATGCTTGCGCTCTGGCCGTAACCGATGATTGCTTGTGCCAAGTTCTGGATAAAGCCAACCGGTTTTGAGTCGGCACCTGGCGCTACGTTGGTAACGATTTTCGGGTCGGTCGCATCGCGGAACACGAAGGTCGCAATGGTTACGCCAGCGGCAGTTGCTTTAAACGCGCCCGGGCCACCAGCGGCTGCGATAATCGGTGAGGTTGATGCAGGGTGACCAACCTGGCCTACGCCGCGATAAATACCTACGTTTTCTTGAAATGCCATTATGCTTTACCCCCACGGATCATTTTCAGTACTTCGGATTTTGTGTCGCCTGTCAGGTGATGAGGTGCGGAGTCTTGTGCCAGCGAAGGAGCTTTAGCCAGCGCATTAAAGACAGAGCGCAGCGCACCTTCTGGCAGTGTTGCGTGGTCATCACAGCCCATTTGCTTCAGAGCGGTGCGATACACGTCTTCAGCGCTGTCACACGCCAAATCACCCACTACCGGACGCACATCACGCTCAGCCTGACGCAGAGCGGCAGCTCTGGCCTCTACAGCTTTGATAGCAGAGTCCATAGCCAGCTTGTGGTCGTTTGCCATCTTCTCTTTCTCTTTTTTGTCGGCCTCTTCGTCTTCGGCCTTTTTTGCTTTCTCTTTTTCGTCATCATCGCTGTCTTCCGCGCGATCACGTTTGCGGTCTTTGTTTTCACGCTCTTCACGCTCTTTCAGTTCGCGTTCTTCGCGTCTCAGTCGCTCAGCTTCGGACTCGTTATCTTTCTCGGCCTGAGTGGCCTCGTCTTTGATAACCGCATCCACTTTCTTTTCTACGTCTTCAGGCTTCTCATCGTTCGCCAGGTACGGCTTGATGGCTGCCATCAGCTTATCTTTCAGTGTCATTAGAATGTTTCCTGTTGGTTTGGAGTCATAAACAAACACGTCGGGGCCAGCCCGACCACTTGGCACTATTGCCACGTGATTACAAACGATGTCGCGCATAACTCCATCGTATGCCTCGCCCTCGTACACGCCCGGAGTAAGGTCCAGCCGGTAGCGGTAGGAAGATGAAATCTCTTTCTGTCTCTCAGTCTCTACGCCCATGATGGAATCGAGGTCGTGAATCCCCATAGAGTTGTAGAGATATGGCGGGTCAAATTTGGCGTCGGTACCGGTTGAGCCGACAATTGACTCTTTCGGTGGGTTGACGACGGTGAATGGCAGGTGCTTATTAAGCACTGGCTTGTTGTTGAATGTCGGTGCGGCCTTGCGTAGCTCTTCTGGGTCGCGCAGCAGGCGGTAAGCTTTATTTGGGTCAAGACCTAGCGCCTCTGTGTCAGGAATCTCCTTCCCGTAGTACACGCACACATTGGCCTTGCTGATTGGCGTTAGCGCAACATGCATCATCCCGTCAGCGTCGTAAGTGCGAACACTTTCCCGGTCAAAGGCAAACTTCACGTCTTTCATACTTTTACCTTTCTTCAGGCAATAAAAAAGGCCACCTAAGTGACCTTGTGTTGTTGGTTAAATCAGAATGGCAATACCGGTTTCCAAACGCACCCGCAGTTCGGGAGTTGACCAGGCATGATGTACTCACCATCAATCAGGCAGCCTTCGGATAGCTTGAACCGCTTGCGCTCTTTGCCGGCTTTAACGTGACTCTTTCGAGGTGCATGTCCGCCGCCACTGTGAACCCATTCACCCTCAACTATTCCTGCCGCTTGTTGCCTTGCTGATGACAGGGCGCTGGTAGCCTTGCGTGTTTGGTCGCGGGCAATAAACTCTGCCCTGCGCCGGGTAATACCATGTCGCTTGCCGAAATTAGCCTCAATCTCATCAGCTAATCCCTTACGGTCACCACCTCGCGCTACTGCCCGATACACCATACCCTCTACTTCGGTGAAGTATTTCTCCGGGATTGAGCGAATCAGCGACACGTTTTCGGCAATAATGGCATCAACCTTTTCGGTCATCGCCGGAGCCCACTGCATGTTGATTGTTAGCGATTCTTTACGGGCTGATGCTAGCAATCCCCGATCAACCGCTGACTCTGTTTTCTTCACTAGGTCATCAGATATCGGAAATGCCTTGTTGATGAATCGATCCACCCACTTCCTTGCCAGCGCATCGAGAGCACGCTTGACCAGTTGCACCGGGTTGGCATCCATAGCCAGAGCGGTATCTTCTGCCAGAGGGTTATCGCGGATAATCTTCAACACTTTCCGCTTAACGTCATCATTCATCTCGCGGATTTCAGCCAGCAACTCCCGCTGATACCACTTGATATTACCGGCGTTATAGTTGACCGGCCTCAGTCTCTTCGTTTGCTTCCGGCTCATAGTCACCATCCAGAGTTTCGAAACCGGCGTTTTCAATGCCTTTCAGTGCTTCACGTGCTTCTTCAGAGCTAACCAACTGGCTATCCGCTGCCACTGCCACGGTTTCAACGCGCAGTTTGGCGATTTCAGCGCGTTCTTTCTCGCTGATTTCGTCCAGAGGTCGGAACTCAAAGTAGATGTTGTCATTGATAGCGCCGAATTCTGACAACTGGATGATCTTGAAGATGTTCTCCAGCGGTCGGCGCATCTCACCATCCTGATACCCGGACACCGTTTCGTGCCACGTTGCCAGCTCGGAATCACCAGAAGCGTTCAGTCCAGCGGGTGCGTTACCCAGTAGCTTGAGGTTGGTGATACGCGCTGGCATACAGAGTTGGTCCTGATAGTTCGACAGGAGGCTTGAAAGTTCACTGAGAGATGTCTGCATGTGCAACAAATTCTCTTCTTTATCGATAGCCCATATACCGAAGTTATCCTGGTACTGAGTGAACAACTTGATTCGCTTATCGAATTGACCGGGTTCCTGAAGACGTGCATCCATATCAGTTTGAAGCGCCCGCATACGCAGCGTGCGAAGAATCTTGATAACGTTCTTCTTGGCGTCTCGCCAGTCGGTAACATAATCCTCCATCAACTGCGTGAGCGACAGTCCGCCGAAGTTATACGATGGCTTAAGAATATCCGGAACAGGGCGGCTGACTATATCCATGAAGCGGGACTCGTCTACCGTATCCCCCATAACGAACCATGCCTGCGGCTTATAGAAACCATCACGAAGCGGCCAGCGGGTGTTATACAGCGCCGGATAAACCCACGTCGGGTCAACGGTGCGAATGCCTTTCAGTGAGCCTTTAGGAATCTTGCGAGAATCGAGGAATAGCGGCTTGCTAAGTTCCTCGCCGATAGCGCCAGTGTCGATGAAGATGTGCGCAACGCCAAACATTGAGTCCTGTCGCACCGCTTCGTGCATCAGGCGCTTGACGTCATACTTCTCCAACGCACGCTCCATCTCGTCGATAGCGGGGTCGTGGTCACCCTCCTTGCGACTCTTAATCTCAATCCAGTTACGCGTCATTTCGTCAGCGAATACGTTGTGCATGTTCGAATATTCGACCTGCTGAGACATTGATGCCAGCGCCGGATAGCCACGGAAGCCTGAATACTCAGTTCCAGCATACATCGCGTTGATAGCATCGTATGGCGTGGCATCCATTGCGAAGGTGGATTGCTCTTTCTCTTTCGGTATAACACCCGGCAGCGGCTCGTACGTTTTGAACTCTGCCATCGGTGCCGCATCGTTAGCAACCGAAGCGCTATCAAGATGCGCCTGAGTTATCTTCACCACTTCCCGCTTAGGAGGTTGTGCAACTGGTGCAGCCTTGCGTCTTGTCATTGCAGTATCTCGTCAGGAATGTGGAATGGTTTGTGCGCTGGAGCAAATGCCATGATTAGCGAGTCCGCCATATTTGGTGACGGTATTCCGCGCTTCTTCATGTCTTTTTTGCTCTCAACTTTCACTCGACCGTTATTGTCGTAGTCAACCCATGGTCGGGACAATTCAGCCTTGAGATATTCAAGCTGTTTAATGCCGGAACTGAGGCTGATGAGTTGATCGTCAGAAAATTGTTTGATGAATTCTTTATCGGTCGGGTTGGCTTCGAGGTGCTTGACCACGCGCCAAGTATTGAAGAAGCGATCACGTACTCCCCACCACGCCTGAGCCTTGATGTTGGAGAACATGTCTTTATTAGTCTTCCCGTCAGCATATTTGGCATCGGGCTTGAACACTGATTCGCCAGCATTGAAACCGGTCGTGGGTATTCTGCACACTCGCTTCAAATGAGCCTTTACGCCTGCGCCGACACCGATGGAGTCGTAAACTATCTCACTGGCTTTGATCTCTTCTGCGTAGTTCTTAACGCGGTCTGCAGACGTGATAACGTCGCCTTTGTGCCATTGCTGGCAATCCATGACAACGGAGCCATGCGCCAGTGTGGTGGCGTTGCTGTCCTCACCTTCATCTGCGACATCGAAGCCGACGCGCTTACGTCCAGAAGGTGTGAATCCGATAAGTTTGTGTGCATCTACGGCAGCGGCGATCCACGACGGCTTAATAATTGCCATGTCACTGTCTGCAACCGGTTCACCTTCCCATATGTGCAGATAGAGGTCGTAGTCGCGCTCTTTGCACTCTGCCATTTGCGCAGGAAGAGGTGAGTCGTGAAAGTGTGGGTTGTTGTTGTAGTTAGCCTTTAGAACGATTGCGCCTGAAGGTGGTCGAACGATGAAGCGTTGATACGTGTCGTCCAGGATGTTCTTCGGGTTAAAGCTAACCCAAATCTCAGAGTGCTTGTCGCCACGAATCGAGGGGATCAACACATCCCATGAGTCCTTCGTTACAGCTTCAGCTTCTTCCACCCAGCATATGCCTACGCCTTGGATGGATTTAATCTTTGTTACGTTATTCTTGATACCAGAAAAAACAAAGCTTGCCCCGGTGGCTAGATGCACGATTGTGTTTTTCTGGATTTCGAACTCAGACGAATAACCAAGGCGATCAATAGTCTCGCAAAGCAACTTATGAACCGAGTCGCTTATTGACCCTTGAAACTCGCGGGTGCAGAGAATAACGGTATTTATGCGCCGCGCTACTTCAACAGCTAGCTCTGCGAAAAAATATGACTTACCACTACCACGTCCACCGTAAGCGATTTTATAGGGTGCGCTCTCAGCGAATGGCCTGAAATGTGGATTAGCCATCGAAAATGTCCTTGATAGATTTGTGCTCGACTTTAATTCCGCCGTGCAACTCAACAATTACTTTATCCAAGCCAGTCAACTTAGCCTTGCCCATGGTTGCGGCTACGGCTGCTGATGATTGCGGGGTTTCTGCTGTTAATGCAGACTGCCTAGCCTCTTCAAGCTCTTTAATCAGGGAATCTATGGTGACGTTATGACGCTGCTTAATCTCGCCCTGCAATTCAGCTATCCTTGCCGCAATCTTGCCGTTATCCAGAAGTTCTTTGGCCTTACGGTTCACGCTCTCAGGCTTCATCTTGTCAGCAGCATACGCCGTCCGATATGCCTCAGAAGCATTACCCGTTTCGATGTATGCCTGACAGAATGTTTCTTGTTTCTGCGTCAGGCTTGCCATGGTTATTTCTCGTCTGAATACTGCGTGATAAAGGTTTCCCTAATAAGTTCGGCTCTAAACTTAGCCCCCCTGATGGATCCGGGTAGAATTTGAGTAATGTCTACCCCTGAGGCCCCCAAATCTCTTAACGCATCAAGTTCTTCATCAAGCTTCCCAAGCAGCCAATCGCTGGCCTTATCTTGAATTATTGCTGGAACGATGCGAGCAAACTCAGTTTTATCGGTCACCATCATTTCCTTACTTCAAATTTGAATCCGTGGGCTGCAATAACGCGAGATAGCAGCCTGGCTACGACTTGACGGAGTTGCTCCGTCTCGTTGTTCAACGATCGTTTTAAACGATCAATAGGCGATTATTGATCTGTACAACCAATTTCCATCCCTCTGATTTGACTGTCATTCTTTTGCAAAACAAAAAGGATGATGACTATGTGGGCTAAATTTAAAAGTTGGTACATGGCTGCAACAGTGAGCTACTCCACCCTAGCATTGGGGCTAACCTTTACAGGGCTGGCCTCTTTGGTCGGGATCGCCTATCTGATATATGAGTGCTTTTAGTTAATGGAGAGCCGTTGTGAAAGTGGCTCTCAATCGTTTAACTTGTTGATTTTCCAGCAAACGCAAAAGTGTGCACTGGATTAATCAAAGAGAAGCTTTGGCTGAGTTAGCGAAAGTATTTGTTCATACTCCAACGCCAGAAGCTTTTTCTCTTTTTTGCGGTAGTTCATTAAATTGCTGCCGATTCTTGCTTTCACTTCTGACTTAGCAACCTTTAGCGCGTGTCGGTGTTGAGCTTCCTCGCCGACTTCCTGCCATCTGCTTAGTTGTTCCGCCATCCAGTTAAATGCCTGGATGTATCGAATCTTTATCAGCATTACCGCGCTACCAGTGAACCCCATCACTACAAGCATGTATCCGTCTTTTGATAGTTTAAACATTGGCTGCACTTCACCATTTTTATCAATGAAATCAGCAGGCTCAAAATTGAGCCGGGCAAAATCACTAGGGCACTCACTGATTGTTTGTCTTATTTTTCTCAATACGTTCTTATGATTTTTACCAAAGTAGTTTGCGATCTTCTGGCTTGTGGTAAAAACCTTGCCTTGTACTGTCGTCACCATTTTGGTGAAGTCAGACTCAGGGAGGATTGTCATTTCTTTCATGCGTTTTACCTTTACTTTGAAATGAACCTTTGCCGCATAGGAAATCAGCCCGTCGAGGCTCGCCAGCTCTAACTGACTCCTCAAAGGCTCATTCCAAAGGGTTTGGATTCGACGTGGTTATGTGCGCATTGCGGTGCGCTGGATTTACTGCATAAAAAAAGCCCGACATAAGTCGAGCTTAATTTTCTGGTTCGCAGTCTTCGCCATGTATCTCTACGTTGCTACACCGCTTGCTGTCATTACAGCCATTAAGATTTGGACCACACTCCTTGCGGGGTTGAACAATTCTACTTAGCTAGGCACACGTTAGTGATGTAGTCCTGTAAGCCGTTTATTTGGGTTGTGGCAATACCGATACGCTCTCTGAGACTGAGATAATTGCGTTCAAATTCTGCATCATATCGGGGACTGGCATCATCAGCGCTGCTGGGGGTGGTTGCGGCTTCGGGCAATCGCTTACAGCTGGCGTTGAGCTGCAACCGCTTAGCGCCAGTAGCGAGGTCAGCACGAAGGCGCTCGTTCTCAGATTTGGCATCTGCCAGCTCCTTGGTGTATTTGATGTCGATAGCAGCAACCTGCTGGCGCTGGATTAACATCGAGTCAATGGCTGACTGTCTGCTGTTGGCTATCTGGGTAATGTCAGAGACGTCACGCTGTAGCCTGGTTACTTGCCCGTGGTAATACATCAGGCCAAATAAGCAGGCGATAAGAGAAGCAGTGAGTAATGCGATTAGTTTGTTAGACACAGTTCGCGCTCCACTTCCCGGCGGTTGATTAATCCCTTCCAGACTTTCCCTCCGGCTTTATTCCAGCGCCGGAGTTCATCACAAGCGCCCTGCGTATTGCCGGCATTAAGCTTCTTCACCATTGTAGAATTTGTCATGGCCGTTATGCCGACGTTGTATCCGAATGAAGCCAGCGCAGCTTTTTGAGCATCGGACATCGGAACCTTTACGGTGCGATCGATAGCTGCGAATACCGGAGCCAAGTCCTTCTTCAGTAGGTCATCGCATTCTTTGTCGGTGTATCGCTTGCCGGGGATGATGTCGCTGCCAGTGTGTCCATCACAAACCGTGAGGACTCCAACCACATCACGGTAAGGAACATACTCGCGCCCTTCCAGTCCGTCATGCCCACCAACCAGAGCAACAGCAAGTGCCATAGCACCACCGGCGGATGCAGCCAATAATTTCTTACGAAGAGCTGGAGACATTGGATTTCTCCCGCAACTGGAACTCCTTGCGTTTGTAGTGCCAGTTCACGCCAAAGGTTCCGATAGTGCAGACAATACCAATGATGATTGCCCACTCGTTTAATGACAGCGCACCGAAAGCTGCGGTTATCCCGCCAAGCCAGTAGGATGAGCCGCTAGAATATTTATCCATTCGCATAGTCTCCCCCTCCCGATCGGGCTGGGCATGTGTGTCTTGCTGTTGTGTAGGGAATAGCCCGCCGCCGTGGCCCATTCAGGCACGTTGTGTTTTTGAGGGTGATTGGCACTGGCGGCGAGCTAAATAAAAAAGGCCCACCGAAGTGAGCCTTAAAATTTTATGCCGACTAGCTAATTAACTTGAGATCGGCTTTGCGTTGCTGCTTTTGTTCCTGATAGAAGTTTTCGTGCGAACCTAAACTTAATAAGTAAAGTTCGATTTTATCTTCTATCCAGCTATATCCAAGCAAAGTAAGCTGGTTATTAAGCTGAAACTTATGGACGCGGAGATAGCTGAGATCCCCCTTTTTCTGCTCACCTATGATGGGGTTTTTGATAATCTTTTCGATTTCATCTTCCACCACCGCCAAGTGAGCCTCTGGTAGCTTTGCTAATGCCTTTGAGAATCGACGGGTTTCATAAACGTCAATCTCACTTCCGTGCTGTTCTTCTGACATAGCGCGTAACCTTGTGGTTATCGACCTCGCTTTGCGCCAGTAGAGATTCAAGAATAAAACTGTAAGGCAAGTCAGGGTTATCTTCGGCTATACGCCCTATCTTTGCCCAATGCTCAATCTGCTTTGGAACACTGCGACTTGCAGCATCAGCATGAACCTTTACGTCGCTAACAAAGTCGTCGTCTAAACGAATACTGGTAGCCATTGCGTGTGCCTCTTCGGATTTTGTATTTCATGTGAGGAGAATCACATACGCTTGCGATAGCGCACAGATAGAATGCAACAATATGTCGCAATATACAATCTTTAATTGCTCTCTTCACCACATTCGGCTGGATACTGTTTCACAACGATTGGATTAACCAATCCAGTACCCATGCGAATGTAGAAATGCAAAAAGCCCCGGCGGTAACCGAGGCTTCTAATTCTTATTTACCAACTCAACGGATGCAATTACCACCGTTAGAGATGAATCTAGTCCATTTTTCCGGTAAATGCAAGACTTTGTTTTTATAATGTCGCCATCCGTGGCAATCATGCTCCTATCGTGTTCTATCGGGTTACTTTTGCAAGCATTAAATCAGCCACGCCCTCTTCCATTAGGCATTTCGTTACCAGCAGCTCATAGAGCGGCTTAAAACTCTCGTAGCATGTGCTGGATGCCAGTTCAGGAAGGTGCTCTCTAATAGCCTCGTAGACGTCAGAAAACTTAAGCCGCGAATATCCACGGCCTGAACATTTCCCACAGTTCTTATAAACCGGTATCCCCTGTTGTTCTGATTTCTCTTTGTCCACCACAGTGCCTTTCCCATTACACCGGCATGAGTTGGAAACCACGCCTTTTCCACCGCACGGTTTACATAGCAATTTTACTTTTTCACGCAGATCCCTATGGACTTCATACTCAGAAGGCCGGAATCCCTCAATTCCAAAGCTAATGGAGCCTTTAACGATCTCCCTGTTGAATAGTGGCATTGACGTTTTAGTCGTGAACACCTCAGACTCAGTAAACCCCTCCCCCTTGCAACACTCACATTCACGAACGCTTGCCGCACTCCGCGCATAATCTGCAAACGCATATCTTGCGAGTGTTTGCACGACGCTTTGTTTAATATCCTCATCGAGCTTAGAGATTACCTTGTACTTAACGGATTCTTTCAGCGCATATTGAGTGAGACTTTCCACGGCGCGATGCGGATTACTGATCCCCTGCTTTGCCAAGAACAATTCCAGCCCGAAGCCGCTTTTAAGGTCTGCCAACCCTAAAGCTGCCATGATATCGGTGCCGGTAAGTGAATCAGAAGCTGTTGCCCGTGGAGAGTCGCTAATCATTGTGGATTTAGCGAAGAAGTGTTTCGTTATTGATTCCAGTCTCATGCTGCCCTCTGCTCATCAGTATTAACCATGCCGAATCTGTCTTGCTTCGTTGTGTAGAGCGCCTGCATTCCTTTACCCCACCCCCTTCTAACATGCATGATCCCACCAGGGCGCTGAATGACTGCGTGGCAATGGCCCGTAGTCGCCTTCATGAATCTGGCTTCATCTATCGCTGAGTTGATATCAGTAAACATTTAGGCTGCCTCCTGAAGTTTTTTAAGGGCTTTGGTCTTGGCTTTGTACACATTACGGATGCGGATATAGTCATCACGCCGGTAGTTCGTCATTTCATGGGGGCCATCTAGCCAGTCAACTAACTCCTGCCCAAACAAGCCAATCAGATTAGCCCTGTATTGCCGCCCAACAGTCTCAGCTTTAGCGCCGTATTTGGCTGAACCGGCATTACATGATTTGCACTGGCGATAGGCGTTAGCCTCAACAAATCGCAACTCAGGAAAACCGCCGACGGTTTTAAAATGTCCACAATCCCAGCGACCACCGTGTAAATTTGGCGGGTTTGTTTCGCCACAACTAATGCATGGCTGGTCATAATCGCGGGTTCGGATGTATTCGTTGAATGCTTGCTGGGCTAAGCTTTTGAAGTGATTGTCTGGCTTGAGTGCTAACTTGCGGATTTTGAGGCTGCGCCTTTCGGCTTGGACATCTTTTTGTTTCTGCTTATCCTCCTTCTGTAATCGATTTTTACGGGCTTTTAATGCTAACTGCTTTATGTGCTCATCTTTGTGTTCCTCACTACACCACCACTCGTATATCGCGGCTGGCTTAAATCTCTCGTTGCATACCTTACAATTTCGATGCTTCGGGAGCTTGGCTATCATTCCCGGCCTCCTCTGGTTCGCTATAGTGGCCCTCAATTGCCAGTGCCAATCTCTTTAGCCAGTCAGCCAGTTTTAGCGCTGCCGCCTTCTCAGTCTCCATGTAAGGGAATTCGGTAATTACCGCTTCAGCTTTGTAGCCGAAGGTGTTGCCGTAAATAACCATTTCTTGCTCTAAAATTGTTTTTGCTGAATGTCTAACGAAATACCGACTTTCTGATGCTTGCTTGTCTCTGTCTTTTTTGAAGGAAATTAAATCAACGGTAGTGCGGGAGTCATCCTGTAATTTCTTAACTAAATCTCTAAAGCTGCTCATTCTTTTTTCTCCTTCGCTGCTTTATCAACGCATTTCTGATGAGCGTATGTTTCACCCTTGTTAAGCATCAGGAAGCAGAAGATACATATTGATTGGGGGAGTTCAGACATGGCTAACCTCCGGCTTTGGCAATCCATCGTAAACTTCAGATAAGTGACCTCTGATTTGCATTCTTCTCAGGGCGCTATACATGTAATCGCATTCAGCCTGTTTATTCGCCTTGAATGGCTTCGATGCTTTAGAGCACCACAGAGCATTACCGGGCCAGCCGTGCACCTTGTACACTCGACCATTCTTTACATGCAGTAACCCCCATCCTGACGGCACATCATCAGTGCAGATAATTCCCGGCTCGCAAATAAAGAATCGCCAGTCACCCATGCCTAGTTCTGGATCAATTCGGAATCGTTTTTTCTTGTCTGCCAAAAAGTCAGAGCGTGAGCACTTAGCTTCAATCAGACATGACGCCAGATTTCGGAAGCCTATCGCGTCTGGCTGCTCCCCAGTAGAAACAGCAGCAACAAAGCGATCATGGAATGCAACTTTGAATCCGTTGTTCCTGAGAAACTTTTCAGCTATCAGGCATAGCTCATCGTGAGTTAATGGCTGTTCACTCATCGCGTTCTCCTTACTCTGTCGAATTTTGCGCGCAGCAATACCGGTACCGGGTCATAGGTCGGCATCTGGCTGGCGGGGATTGGGGGTTTAGGTTTGGTTCGGGAGGTCTTGCGGAAGATAAGATTGTCTATGGCGAAAACTATGCTGCTTTGCCTTTGTCGCATGGCGTATTTCCCCACCGGTTAGCCCACTCGATAGCAAGCCGTGACTCATCGCTGAACTTAACGCCGTGCGTAGCGCCAAAAGCATTCATCAGTTCTATCAGGTCGCGCAGCTCGCCAACCGTCATGCGGCTGGTTGACTGCCCCAGCACCACAAGGCCGCCCTCAAGCCCTGGCGCGGTACGCTGGCCTTTCAATGACGCGGTGAATATGTGCTTCCAGTCCTCACTGCTAAGTTTCTGTCCGTGCCATTCAACCTGTATAGCGATATCGCCCAAAGTAGCCCAGAGTTTGGCATTCTGGTCTAATGTGCGGGTTCGCTCTTGGATTGTTATCAGGATTGGCTTGTCAGGATTAACAGGGAGTTGGCTTATAAACTGGAGGGCATTTCGCTTGTATTGATCACCGCATAATACGAAGACCTTTTTATCCATTTTCCTTCTCCGGTGCGGCGGGCAGTGGCATCCAGTGGGTAGGCTCCCATGATGCGCCAGGTATAAGCCAACCTCCTCTTGCATCTGGATGCCCCGGTATGTAAGTTGCCCATTTCATTCCACGACTACCTTTTCCATCAGGCTCACTAGCTACAAGAACACCTACTTTGCTTTCAGGCATCCGGTCACTGCACTTAATCCAACCTTCCGGTATCTCCGGAGAGTTCAACTGTGGGGCGGTGTAGAGTGGGGTTAGGTCGTAGCAACTTTCGCTATATTTTGACGCGCTATCCTTGTCTGTAAATAGAGACCGCTCTTCATCACAAAACTCTTTTTGTAAAGTTCCATAAGCAACCGGCTCGGCCTGCTTCGCTGATAGCGCTATTCGGGCTAGGGCGCGGATGTCTGCAATGTCATGGCCTGAAATCATTTTTGCTCTTGCTAACTCTTCCAGTCGTTCCACAGTGAAACTATCTAATTCTTTCATGGTTTTGGCTCCCGCTCAAAAAGCTCTATTAACGCCTTGGCATTGATTTCAGAATGATAGCGGCCTTTACATTTCACCCATTTTCTGGCGGCTTCAACAACCTGCGCTCCCCACTCGCTCTGCTTAGCTATCAGCAACAGCACATTCTCAGGCGTCGCATAATCTTGCCAAAGGTCTGAGGTGTCACCAGACTCGCGGAACATGATTTCTTCTTGAGCTGCAACTTTAAGATCGGTAATTAGTTGTTCGATTGTTCTGCCCATGGCTTTACCACTCCCGTAATTCTTTCATTCGGTTACCTCAATAGTAGAAATCAACAGTGAATTCGTGCTCACAGTCGGGGCATATAACGTCAACGTCGCGAGTTGCATTAGTGTCGCTCTCTAGTGGCTCTAAACTAGCATCACAGCGAAAGTCATCATCATCCATCATGTCAAATCGCTCCTGACACTTAGGGCACGTTACATGCAATTGGATTTCCCACTTGGCGTAAATTTTTACCAGCTCGGTACTCATTCACTCTCTCCCTTGATTCGAATGCCGGCAGTTCGGATGGCGTTGGCGCATTGTTTAACAGAATCATTTCGACAAAAATTATGCATCGCGATGTCAGAATACCCTTCATCAGGTAGAGGTGATGGCAACTCCACCACAATTATTTCACGGCTGGCTTGCCATAGTTCCCAGCGTTCTTGCTCTGCTGGCACCGTATAGCAATCTGCATATTTACCGTTGTGCATGTCTCTGGTTGGCTGCCCTGAACTAAATTTTGTTTTGTATTTATCCCGGTGCCAAGCTTCAAACTCTTCACGCGATTTAGTTATGTCCATCATTCTGTCCTCTTCGATTCGTATCTGGCGCAGGTGATAGCAGTCCAGGCAATCAGTTGTGCGCGTTTCATGTAAAGCTCCTTCAGCCGGTCAAGCCAGATAAATACCGGGCCGGTGTAGCCGTTGTGAGCAAGGCGAATATATTGCTCAATGGTTAATTCATCTTCGTGTGTCAGTTCCATCAGAAACCACCTTGTTTTTTAGTTGACCGACGCTCAGATTCAGCCGCCTTTGCTTTAGCCTGATCCTGGTTGCAGTCATAGATTGCGCCATGACGTTGCTCGACGAATACCACCCCGCCGCTGCCGTGCCGGTTAAGCCGGAGTAGTAATTCGGTGTCCTGCTGATTGGCGTTTTCGTCGTAAGCACCTTCGCGGTATATTCCCAGCCAGTAATCACAGTCTTGCTCAATCTGTCCTGTGTCGCGGGAGTCGCTTGGTTGAGGCCGCTTATTGACGCGCTTCTCTAAATCACGGTTTAGCTGAGTCAGCAGAACGACAACGCAATCAAGTTCTTTGGCGAGGTTCTTTAGCCCCTTGGTGATCATCCCGTAAGCCAGATCATTACGGTCTGCTTTTTCGGCTGACATCAGTGTGAGGTAGTCAACTAATACCATGCCTACAACACCACGTTCGCGCTTGATGCGGCGGCACTCAGAAACGATGTGAGACAGTGAAAGTCCCGGCGTATCGTCGATGTACAGATTGCCACTTCTCGCCAGCTCTAACCCTTTCGCGGATGCCAACGCAAAGCGGTTATCGTCGTACCCATCAAGATAAAAATTACTGCTGGATACTCCAGAGGCTTGGGAAATCATTCCTTCGCCAAGCTGCACATCAGGCATTTCAAGACTAAACGCCAGCGCTGGAAGGTTCTCATTCAGCGCGCAGTTGATTGCCATGCTTGAATAGAGCGTTGTCTTACCCATTTTTGGGCGGGCACCAACCACGAACAGCGAACCTTTAACAATTCGCTTAGGCTCCAGCATGGCGTCCAGTGATGCGATCCCACTGGTTAACCCAACAGCGCGCGGGTCACCGGAAAGTCGTTGTTCGACAACATCAACCCAATCTGAGAACACACTTTCGAATGTTCGCAGTCCTCTGCGGTTACCTGTCTTAGCGTGATCTGTGATCTCGGTAGATAGCGCCTGTATCGCCTCAAGCTTTTGGGTCGCCGTCATGCCGTTGTTGGCATAAAGCAACTCGGTCATCGCATTGGTTTTGGAAATGCTGTAACGGGTGATCGCCTTATCGCGTACTTCCATCGCGTAATGCACGATATTCGCCGCGCTAGGGGTGTTCTTCGATAGCTCGGCCATGTAAGCAAAGCCGCCTACAGTGCCACTAATACCCTTGTTCTCCATCTGGTTGAATAGCGTCAGAAGGTCAATAGGGATCTGCCTGCTAACCAAGTCTTTAATTTCAGAAAAAATAACTTGGTGCGGGCGGGTGTAAAACGATTCAGGTTTCAGCATGGACAGGACTTTAGCGACGTTATCACTGCC
>NZ_CPYD01000019.1 GCF_001112925.1 Yersinia nurmii | reverse complement strand
CTTTGCCGGCCACTCAGTGACTTGATTCGCTGTGTGCCGTCTCGATGGATGCGCATTATAGGGAGTTCCGCGCAGGCCGCAACTGCTAATTTCAATTAAAATGATCGTTTGCTGCATTCCACAGCAAAACCCCGCTTTATACCTTGTTGTGCACAAACTTATCCACAGATGCAATCTGAACTGAAAATTGACGAGCATCACGCAATCGTTTTCGCTACAATTCCCCGCGTCGAAAATGCGTGTCGATATTCGTTAAATATTGTCTCTGCAGATCGATTATTGGCAAAAGGATA
This sequence comes from Yersinia nurmii, assembly GCF_001112925.1. Taxonomy (GTDB): domain Bacteria; phylum Pseudomonadota; class Gammaproteobacteria; order Enterobacterales; family Enterobacteriaceae; genus Yersinia; species Yersinia nurmii. The sequence continues at coordinate 34,501 of NZ_CPYD01000019.1, read as the reverse complement.
CAAGCGGAGCTGAAATTAGGCGGGTTTTTCCACTTTTCACGCAGTGCCACTCCTTTGTACCTGGCAGGAAACCCATTTCGGGACGTTATCTGAATCTGTTCCTCTCTATATAGAGAGAAGTGCAAGGTAGAGATTCACGTAACGCTCTATTAATAGCGAATGAAAAACTGCGATTCCAAAGCCAAGGGATAAAACCATGCAACAACGCCGTCCAATCCGCCGTGCTCTGCTTAGTGTGTCTGATAAAGCAGGTATCATTGAATTCGCCGAAGCGCTTTCTCAGCGTGGCATCGAATTGCTCTCCACCGGCGGCACCGCGCGCCTGCTAGCTGACGCAGGTCTGCCGGTTACCGAAGTTTCTGATTACACCGGTTTCCCGGAAATGATGGATGGCCGTGTTAAAACCCTGCATCCTAAAATTCACGGCGGTATTCTCGGTCGTCGCGATCAGGACGATACCATCATGGCAGAACATGATATTCAGCCGATCGATATGGTCGTAGTAAATCTGTATCCTTTCGCCCAAACCGTTGCTCGCCCGGATTGCTCCTTAGAGGACGCCGTTGAAAATATCGATATCGGCGGCCCAACGATGGTGCGCTCCGCCGCGAAGAACCACAAAGACGTGGCCATCGTGGTGAAGAGCAGCGACTACGCGGCAATCATCACCGAGCTGGATAACAACGACGGCTCCCTGACTTACCCAACTCGCTTCAACCTGGCTATTAAAGCGTTTGAGCATACTGCCGCCTACGACAGCATGATCGCCAACTACTTCGGCGCTATGGTTCCTGCCTATCACGGCAATACCGAGCAGCCTGCTGGCCGCTTCCCACGAACTCTGAATCTTAACTATATAAAGAAACAGGATATGCGTTACGGTGAAAACAGCCACCAGCAGGCCGCCTTCTATATAGAAGAGGAAGTGAAAGAAGCTTCCGTTGCTACCGCAGAACAACTACAGGGCAAAGCGCTTTCTTATAACAACATCGCCGATACCGATGCCGCGCTGGAATGCGTGAAAGAATTCAGCGAGCCAGCCTGTGTAATCGTCAAACACGCAAATCCATGTGGCGTAGCTATCGGGGATTCCATTCTGGCAGCCTACAACAACGCATATAAAACCGATCCGACTTCCGCGTTCGGCGGCATTATCGCCTTTAACCGCGAGCTGGACGCCGAAACCGCTCAGGCCATTATCAGCCGCCAGTTTGTCGAGGTGATTATCGCCCCAAACGTTACCGCGGATGCCCTGACACTATTAGCAACCAAACAGAATGTGCGCGTTCTCACCTGCGGGCAATGGCAGGAACGATCTGCCGGTCTGGATTTCAAACGCGTCAACGGCGGTTTGCTGGTGCAAGATCGTGATTTAGGTATGGTGACTGAAGCGGATCTTCGCGTAGTGTCCAAACGCCAGCCAACGGCGCAGGAACTACGCGACGCATTGTTCTGCTGGAAAGTGGCGAAGTTCGTGAAATCCAACGCCATTGTCTATGCTCGCGATAACATGACTATCGGCATAGGCGCAGGCCAGATGAGCCGCGTCTACTCCGCCAAGATCGCCGGGATCAAAGCCGCGGACGAAGGCTTGCAGGTTGTCGGTTCCACCATGGCGTCCGATGCTTTCTTCCCGTTCCGTGACGGTATTGACGCTGCAGCCGCAGTGGGTATTACCTGCGTGATTCAACCGGGCGGTTCGATCCGCGACGACGAAGTGATTGCCGCTGCAGATGAACATGGTATTGCCATGATCTTCACCGATATGCGCCATTTCCGTCATTAATTAACCTCACGGAGTTATCCCGATGAATATTTTGATTATTGGTAATGGCGGTCGCGAACACGCTTTAGGCTGGAAAGCCGCGCAGTCACCTCTGGCGGATAAAATCTATGTGGCTCCGGGTAATGCCGGTACCGCACTGGAACCGCGACTGGAAAACGTTGATATAGCGGCAACGGATATCGCCAGTCTGGTCGCTTTCGCTAAAAGCCACGATATCGGTCTGACCATCGTTGGCCCGGAAGCTCCGCTGGTGATTGGCGTGGTGGATGCTTTCCGTGAAGCGGGTCTGACTATCTTTGGCCCAACTCAGGCTGCGGCTCAATTGGAAGGCTCTAAAGCCTTCACCAAAGACTTCCTTGCTCGTCATGATATTCCGACGGCGTTTTACCAAAACTTCACCGAAATCGAACCGGCCTTGGCCTACGTTCGTAAGATCGGCGCACCTATCGTCATCAAAGCTGACGGTTTGGCCGCTGGTAAAGGCGTGATCGTAGCGATGACGCTGGAAGAGGCGGAAACCGCTGTTCACGACATGCTGGCAGGCAACGCTTTTGGCAATGCGGGCCATCGTATCGTGGTGGAAGAATTCCTCGATGGCGAAGAAGCCAGCTTTATCGTCATGGTAGATGGTGAAAACGTATTGCCGATGGCAACCAGTCAGGATCACAAACGGGTTGGCGATAGCGATACTGGCCCGAATACTGGCGGTATGGGCGCTTATTCACCGGCTCCGGTCGTAACCGATGAAATTCACCAACGAGTGATGGATCAGGTTATCTGGCCAACGGTACACGGTATGGCGGCGGAAGGTAATGTGTATACCGGTTTCCTCTATGCTGGCCTGATGATTTCTGCAGAGGGTCAACCTAAAGTGATTGAGTTCAACTGTCGCTTTGGCGATCCGGAAACTCAACCAATCATGTTGCGAATGCGTTCTGACTTGGTCGAGCTCTGTCTGGCTGGCGCTCAAGGCAAGCTGAATGAGAAAACCTCCGACTGGGATGAGCGACCTTCATTAGGCGTGGTACTGGCAGCGGGCGGCTACCCTGCTGAATATCGTCAGGGAGATGTCATTCACGGGTTGCCACAGCAGGAAATCGCCGGTGAAAAGGTGTTCCACGCTGGAACCCGCCTGGCTGACAATGAAGTGGTGACCAGCGGTGGCCGAGTGCTCTGCGTGACCGCTTTAGGCAAAGACGTCGCAGATGCGCAGCAACGGGCTTATCAGTTGGCTTCAGACATTCATTGGGAAGGTAGTTTCTGCCGGAAAGATATCGGCTATCGCGCTATCGCTCGCGGTAAATAATAGAGTATTTCAGAGGGCGCAACGTCTGTGCCCTCTTCTTCAGTTCAGGCGACAAACATCCATTTCGATACAAGCACGCTTAATAACTTGTTATTAATGCTACAAACTGCCGGGCTCTGGCTCCCAACGACAAAAATCTTCATTTGCGACTAACAACAACTCTTGCCCTTCCGGCGCATTCAACCAAGCGACACCGAGTGGTTGCTGCGTATTACTCGCCCGTTTAGCCAGCCACGTCTGTGCATAGTCTTCAAACTTAGGCCGCTGAACGCTGCCGCTACAGCTCGTCAGCACGCCATTTTGCAAGCGCCCTTGAATCAGATTCACATTCCCGGCACGTAGCGTGGTACTCAGTTCCAGAATACGTTTGGCTTCAAACTGATGAAAAGCTATCTCATCCGCCGTCAGCAGCTCGCGGCGCGAGGCCAGTTGGCGCTGCATAAAACTCACCGCACCCTGTTCATCAAAACGCAGTTGGATGGTTTCTGGATTTTCGCCGATATCGCTTCGCCGAATTTGGCGCAGAATACCGTGCTGATATTCATAGAAAACCACGCGAGTGACACCGCTCTGGTAGGGGCTGTAAACGCTCATGATCACTTGGGGATGTTGCTGAGAATCATCCTGACGCCAGATACGAACTACGCCGCTATCGGCAATGTAACCGCTGGCACTGAACTGGGGGGAATCGGAATGGCTGCTACAGGCGCTGAGACCAATGGCAAAACCCAAGGTCACCAGCACCCGCCGCATAAACAAAAGGGGCTTTGCCACCCCTCTGTTTATTATTTTCACTGACACACTATTATTTAACAGAGTCTTTCAGTGCTTTGCCAGAAACGAACGCAGGAACGTTAGCTGCAGCAATTTTGATTTCTTTACCGGTCTGTGGGTTGCGGCCAGTGCGTTCGTTACGATGATTCACTTTGAAAGTACCGAAACCAACCAATTGTACTTGCTCGCCTTCTTTCAGAGACTCGGTAATGGCAGCCAGAGTGGACTCCAAAGCAGCTTTAGCTTGGGTTTTGGAAAGGTCCGCTTTGTCCGCGATTACGTCAATCAGTTGAGTCTTATTCATAAGTTATCCTTACAGTGTGTTTATCGTTTGCAAAGCATCGAGTGCGACGGATATGCCGAATGACAGCACTCTCCTGCATACACGCACCGATAGCCACTTTTTTTCGCCCCCCAAATGTAGAACAGACAGGGGGCAGATGTGAAGCCTTAAGGCACGACAAATCAGGCGTTAAATCACGTTTTCTTGCCTTATTGCGTTAAATTTATGCCAATGTTACTCACAGCAGCTTCTCGCAGGTCAGATCGTAACCCTTTGATCAGATCTAAATCGCGTTCTTCACAGTCGGCCAACAGGCGGAAAATCTCCCATTGGATGTCCCATTCTTCTTCAACCGCCGGTAAAACTTTCAGTTCTTCGTCGGTCATTTCTTTGCCAGCCTGAGTCATTTCCAGCATGGCAACGGTGCGAATTGATGTCTCACTGATAGCAATAGCATGTTCCAGAGTTTCACCGCTTAAACGCGAGTGAATGGCCTCACCTAATGCAATGCAGGCATCAATGGCTGGATACACGCCGTAAATGGCGTAATCGTCAGCAGAAGGTATCGCTTCTTCCAGCTTTTCCAGTTGGCTATCGAAGTTCACTTTGGCGTCTTTTACCACCAGCGTTTCCCAGATCAAATCCAGAATACGTCGATAAACCGCCGGATCGCCAAATTCGGTTTCCAGGCAAAATTTCTGGTAATTCGGATACATACGCTCACATAAGCACGCCATGAAAGTCAGATGTTGCCAACTTTCCAGCTTTTCGAGACGTAAATGGATTGGGTTACGTAACATGATCAGATCTCATTCTTCATTATCTGCGCGGCAGTGTACCCGAAATTAAATCATATACCTATGAGAGAAAAACCGCCTCGGTCGGTGCTGAATAAGATAATTTCAGAAATGCCAATCATCCTTCATGCTAACCTGCCAAGGTGACTAATTGGTACAAAGCTAATTATTTACTAGAAAATAAATACACTTACACCTGCTTCGTCCCACTTCCAATCACGCCAACGCTGTATCAGATCATGCCAGATTCATCATCAGCGCAAGATGCAAACCGCCTGATCGATCACAGCAAAACATCTTCTTGCTATTAAGCAGGTCAATGCCAACGGAACCGGAGTGACCCAATGATACAAGCATTATTAAAAAATAAATGGATCTTTAGTCTTCTATTCTTCGCTGAGACAGCGCTCTCTGCCGATCTACTCGATAAGGTATTACGTGAAACTATCGTTTATCAACCTGTTATTGAGGCCTCATCGGGGAAAATATTCACAATCCGGATTAATCTGTACCAACCGGCGGGAAATGGCCCTTTTCCGCTGGTTATTCTCAATCACGGCATTGATCCTGACGGAAACCCAAATGAGCGTACGCGCTTTCACGTTGCGGCTCGCGAGTTTGTAAAACGCGGCTATGTCGTAATGGCACCACAGCGTTTCGGATTTGGTGGTTCTGAAGGACCTTTTGACACCGTGCCCTGCCAACCTGAAAGCTACGCTTCCCGTTCACTGCAAGAACTAAACGCCACTCTGAGCCATGCCCGCCAGCTGCCCTATGTGGATAATGAGAAAATCATTATTGCCGGTCACTCCGTAGGAGGACTTATCACCATGAAGGCCGGAGAACAGGAGATGCAGGGCGTGAAAGGCCTGATTAATATGGCGGGCGGTTATAACTGGCCTGACTGCGACTGGAAAACACCCTTGATGGCAACTATGCAGCAGGCAGGACACTCCTCCCTTCCCTCGTTATGGGTTTACACGGAAAACGATTCGTTATTCTCGATTGAGCTGGGTCAGGCCATGTTTGAGTCATATCGAGAAAATTGGCTAAACACTAATGGTGCCCATGTAGTCATGCCACGTTTTGTTGCGTTAAAGCCCTTTGCCAATGAAGGCCATGCTTTTTTCCAGTGGCAAGATGGAGTCCAGTTCTGGTGGCCTCCTGTGGCGATGTTTTTGACCGAACTGGGTTTACCAACGGCGATTGTCACAGACATCACTGCGCCCAGCCGAAACGAAGCCAGCGGTTTCGCCAGTATCCATGACGTCGAAAGTGTTCCTTTTAGCGAACGCAATAAAGAAAGTGGACGAGAGGCTTATAAACAGTTTTTAGCCGCGGAATCGCCACGAGCTTTTGCATTGAGTGAAGATGGCGATAGCTGGGGCTGGTTTGATAAACAAAATAACGTACTGGAAGATGCGCTGGAGATTTGTAATAACAATACGCTAAAAGCCTGTAGGATTTACGCCAACGACGGGGATGTGGTTTGGTAATATTTCCCGCCGGACTGATATCTGACAAAGGGTCCGGCGAGTTTTTTAACATTTTTTCGATATTGCCAACCAACGCTGAAAAGCAGGTCGATTCGACGCTATAGCATCAGCCCAACGGGTTGGCTCCGGTAAACGGTAACCCCGCATACAGTTTTGAACCCAAACCAACGCGCTATCCATACTGATACGGTGGCCGGGTGAAATAAACAGCGGATTACAGCGCAGTTTACTGCGCAGTTTACTGCGCCATACCCAGCCCAATTGTTCATCGCCATCAATCAATGGTTGCAACGTATTGGTTTCTAAAGGGGCAAACTGACCGCACAGGCGACTTTTCGCTACACCAATGGTGGGAACATCCGCCAGCAGGCCAAAATGGCTGGCTACGCCTAATCGACGTGGATGCGCAACACCCTGCCCGTCCACCAGCACTAAATCGGGCCAATGCCGTAACTGCGCCCAAGCCGCCATCAAGGCGGGATATTCACGAAAAGAGAGTAAGCCCGGAATATAAGGCATGGAAGTGGCAACTCTGGCTATTTGATATTCCACTAACTCCAGGGAAGGGTAGCGCAGAATGGCGATAGCCGCTCGCGTTACCGTCCCCTGTTGCTCAAAACCAACGTCGGCACCGGCAATCAATCGCGGAACCCTGAAGTCAGGATCGTCATGGAGGATAATTTCCGCGGCTCGCTGTCGTTGTTCCTGACGCAATCCCTGAGTATCCAACCTGTTTCCTCCGCTTAGACGTGGTTTTATCGATGCGAAATATTAATTTATACGCGATCTTAATTTATACATGATACTGGCGTGACAGGTTGTGTACCGCTTCAACGAATACACCCGCGTGCTCCGGCGGCACATCCTGATGGATACCGTGACCCAGATTGAACACGTGGCCTTCGCCATGCCCGAAGCCAGCCAGAATCGTGCCCACCTCCTGCTGAATACGTTCTGCTGGTGCATACAGCACCGATGGGTCCATATTGCCTTGTAGAGCCACTTTATCGCCCACGCGACGACGTGCTTCGGCGATATCCATAGTCCAATCCAACCCTAATGCATCACAACCGGTTGCCGCCATGGCTTCCAGCCACTGTCCACCACCTTTGGTGAAAAGAGTGACCGGCACACGACGGCCGTCGTTCTCGCGGATCAAACCGGCGACAATTTTGTGCATATATTGCAGGGAGAATTCGAGGTAGTCACGGCCAGTCAATACGCCGCCCCAAGTATCAAACACCATGACCGACTGCGCGCCGGCTTTAATTTGCGCATTCAGGTACAGAATCACGCTATCGGCCAATTTATCCAGCAGCAGATGCAGCGTAGCCGGTTCGGCATACATCATTTTCTTCAGCTTGGTAAAGGCTTTGCTGCTACCGCCTTCGACCATATAGGTCGCCAGCGTCCACGGGCTACCAGAAAAACCGATCAGCGGCACTTGCCCTGCCAACTCGCGGCGGATGGTACGTACTGCGTTCATGACATAGCCCAGCTCTTGCTCTGGATCCGGTATTGGCAGTTTTTCGACGTCGGCACGACAAGTAATCGGTGATTGAAAACGCGGGCCTTCACCCGTTTCAAAATAAAGCCCCAATCCCATTGCGTCAGGAATGGTCAGAATATCGGAGAACAGGATCGCCGCGTCCAGCGGATAGCGACGCAAAGGCTGCAAAGTGACTTCACAGGCTAACTCTGCGTTTTTACACAGTGCCATAAAATCCCCGGCCAGCGCGCGAGTTGCCTTGTATTCTGGCAAATAACGCCCCGCCTGTCGCATCATCCATACTGGGGTAACATCTACGGGCTGACGAAGTAAGGCGCGCAGATAACGATCGTTCTTCAACTCATTCATATGGGGCTCCCTTAATTATCTGGCGCTATTGTAGCATGCCTGATTTAGCTGTCCTGTACGGTGCGGCACAATGCCACGGTATCTTCGATTAAACGGCGGGCAACGGTGCCGGGCGGCGGTAACAGCGGCAGTTGATCGTAACGATACCAATTGGCGTTGAGCAATTCTTTTGGATCGTGGCGCAGTTCGCCGCTGTCATAGTCCGCCATAAAAGCTATCATCAATGAATGCGGGAACGGCCACGGCTGCGAGGTCACGTAGCGTAGATTTTTAATACGAATATTGCTTTCTTCCATCACTTCGCGGGCGGTCGCCTGTTCCAGCGTTTCGCCCACTTCGACAAAACCTGCTAATACCGTATGAATGCCGCCACGATGACGCACATGCTGAGCCAGCAGAATTTCTTCGCCGCGCCGAATCGCTACGATTACGCAGGGCGCGATTTGTGGATAATAACGTTCACGGCAATGATTGCACAGACAGGCCCATTCAGTGCGACTGGCATGCATTTGATGACCGCAGTAACCACAAAAGCGGTGAGATCGGTAAAACTCCGCTAATTGCACGCCACGACCAGCTAACTGGAATAAACCGCGATCTACATCCAGTAACTGACGCACCGATCCCATTTCGCTGGACATCAGTTGGCGAATCAACCAAACCGCCTGCCCTTGCCACTCGCCAATCTGTCGAGCCGTTTTCCCCTGTAATGACCAAAGTGCCGCGCTACCGTAGGGAAATTCCCCTTTTGGCAGCCACAATTTGTTCTCATGGCTAACGATCCACCAGCCATGTTCCTCACCTGTAAGTTGTAGTTCCATATCGTTGTTGCACAACCTCGACTTCACTGGCAATCTAGAATCTGGCTTGTTACATTTTTGTAACCTACCGTTACTTTTTCTTACTCACGGAGTCAATCATGCTCAACCGACTGGAAAGCCTGACTCAACGCGTTGGCGGCAGTAATGAATTAATTGATCAATGGCTTCATGCACGCAAAGAACTGTTAGTCTCGTATTGCACCGTGATCGGTATCAAACCACTAAAGGAAAAGCATACCCCGCTCAATCAAAAAGCGCTGGATAACTTTTGCCATAATCTGGTGGATTACCTCTCCTCCGGCCACTTCCATATTTATGACCGAATAATCAAGCAGGTAGAAGGTGCCTCTAGCCCCAAAATGGCGCTGGCAACCAAGTTCTATCCGGCGCTAAAAGATAACACTCAAACTATCATGGCTTTCCACGATCGCTATACCGACAATGAGATCGATCAGGATAGCTGCTTCGAATTCCATCAGGCATTATCGGACATCGGCGAAGCGCTGGACGCTCGTTTTACTCTGGAAGATAAGCTGATCCAACTGGCCGCCGAATCCTGGGAAACCGCTCACCCTGCGGCCACCGAAGATCCGACGAATTGACGCCATCATTCGCGCGGGTCTGATACGCAAACTGGAGCTTACACTGAGTCGTGAGCATTTGGATCACAGCCCAAATCCAAAACGACAAATAAAATAGCTTATAAGACAGACTTGTAGTTTTTATTCTGTCTCCTATACTGAGGCTTCTTGTCGGAGTGCCTAGCGCAGGCTTTTATTCAAGCAACGCGCAGGCTGAGACCGTTAATTCGGGATCCGCGGAACCTGATCGGGTTAGTACCCGCGAAGGGAACAAGAGTAATTTATCGCTATAGCACGGCTTTCACCTTTCGTGGATGAGATCCGTCGCACTTGGCTAACATTGTTACTCCCGCCAAGCTCCAGACAAGCAATTTTCCCGATAAACCACACTGGTAGGAATTTGCTATGTCTAATAATACTCCCGCTTCTCCATTGGCTACATCAGCTAAACCCAAAGCCCGCCCACGCAAAGAACAGCGTGAAGATGCCCAGCAGTTTATCAATACGCTGCAAGGCGTTAGCTTCCCTAATTCTCAACGGATCTACCTGCAAGGCTCAAGATCGGACATTCAGGTGCCGATGCGTGAGATCCAGCTCAGCCCCACCTTGATCGGCGGCGGCAAAGACGATCCTCGCTATGAAGATAACGAAGCGATTCCAGTCTATGACACCGCTGGTCCCTACGGCGATCCTCAGGCCAAACTGGATGTTCACGTAGGATTACCGAAACTACGCGATAGCTGGATCGCCGATCGCCAGGATACCGAAATGCTGGAGGGCGCAAGCTCAGGTTTCACTCAGCAGCGTTTAGCGGACGAAGGTTTGGATCATTTGCGTTTCGAGCATTTGCCACGCCCTAAAAAGGCCATTGCGGGTAAATGCGTGACCCAACTGCACTATGCCAGAGCGGGTATCGTCACGCCGGAAATGGAATTTATCGCTATTCGGGAAAACATGGGCCGTGAACGTATTCGCGGCGAAGTGTTACGCCACCAGCATCTGGGACAAGCCTTTGGTGCCAATTTACCGGAAAATATGACGCCGGAATTTGTTCGTCAGGAAGTCGCCGCTGGCCGCGCCATTATCCCCGCCAATATTAACCATCCAGAATCTGAGCCGATGATTATTGGCCGGAATTTCTTGGTAAAAGTGAATGCCAATATCGGTAATTCCGCAGTGACCTCCTCTATCGAAGAAGAAGTGGAAAAACTGGTCTGGTCCACCCGCTGGGGCGCGGATACCGTAATGGACTTGTCCACCGGCCGCTATATTCACGAAACCCGCGAATGGATTTTACGTAATAGCCCGGTGCCTATCGGTACTGTGCCTATCTATCAGGCACTGGAAAAAGTGAACGGCGTGGCAGAGAACCTGACCTGGGAAATGTTCCGCGACACTTTGTTGGAACAAGCCGAGCAAGGAGTGGATTACTTCACCATTCACGCTGGTGTGCTGCTGCGTTACGTCCCCATGACCGCCAAACGTCTGACCGGCATCGTCTCCCGCGGCGGTTCGATCATGGCCAAATGGTGCCTATCCCATCATCAGGAAAATTTCCTGTATCAGCATTTCCGCGAAATCTGCCAAATCTGCGCTGCCTATGACGTTTCATTATCACTGGGTGACGGCCTGCGTCCTGGTTCTATTCAAGATGCCAATGATGAAGCGCAATTTGCCGAATTGCATACCTTAGGCGAGTTAACCAAGATCGCCTGGGAATACGACGTGCAGGTGATGATCGAAGGTCCCGGCCACGTACCAATGCAAATGATCCGCCGCAATATGACCGAAGAACTGGAACATTGCCACGAAGCGCCATTCTATACGCTGGGGCCGCTAACCACCGATATCGCACCGGGTTACGATCATTTCACCTCAGGCATTGGTGCCGCCATGATCGGCTGGTTTGGCTGCGCCATGCTGTGTTATGTCACGCCGAAAGAACATCTGGGTCTGCCAAACAAAGAAGATGTTAAACAAGGGCTTATTACCTACAAAATCGCCGCTCACGCTGCAGATCTAGCCAAGGGGCATCCCGGCGCACAGATTCGCGATAACGCTATGTCCAAAGCTCGTTTTGAATTCCGTTGGGAAGATCAGTTCAATCTGGCGTTAGATCCTGAAACCGCACGTGCATATCACGATGAAACCCTACCGCAGGAGTCCGGCAAAGTGGCTCACTTCTGTTCCATGTGTGGGCCGAAATTCTGTTCGATGAAGATCTCACAGGAAGTGCGTGACTACGCGGCGGCGCAGGAGGCAGAGGCTCAAAACATCCAGATCCAACCATCACTGCAAAGCCAGCAATCCGGCATGGAACAAATGTCCGCCGAATTCCGTTCTCGTGGCAGCGAGTTATACCACAGTGCCAGCATTCGTCAGGTGGAGATCAATGATGAACAAGCCTGACGCACCTTTTGCTACCACCGAAAATCGGCTAGGACTTTATCCGGTAGTGGATTCACTGGAATGGATCGAGCGCATGCTGAAAGCTGGCGTGACTACGCTGCAACTGCGTATCAAAGACGCAACGGATATACAGATCGAGGATGAAATTGCCGCCACTATTGCCTTAGGTAAGTGTTATCAGGCTCGGCTATTCATCAACGATTACTGGCAGTTAGCCATGAAATACGGTGCTTACGGCGTTCATCTGGGGCAGGAAGATCTGGAAATTGCCGATTTACCTGCCATCCAGCGCGCCGGTTTACGCCTCGGCGTGTCTACTCATAATGAGCAAGAATTGGCGCTAGCACGGGAACTGCGCCCGTCTTATATCGCTTTGGGGCACATTTTCCCAACGGAAACCAAGCAAATGCCCTCTTCTCCTCAGGGGGTGGCGGCTTTAACCCGTCAGGTTGCCAAAACTCCCGATTTCCCTACGGTTGCCATTGGTGGCATCAGTATGGAGCGCGTGCCGCAGGTAGTCGCCAGCGGCGTGGGCAGCGTTGCCGTGGTCAGTGCCATTACTCGTGCGGAAAACTGGCAGCACGCAACCGCGGAATTACTACGTTTGGTTGAAGGTAAGGAAACAATTCATGTCTTATGAACAGTTGAACGATCAGGATTTTCTACGCTATAGCCGCCAATTATTGCTGGAAGATATCGGCCCGGAGGGGCAACAGAAGCTCAAGCAGTCTAGCGTGCTGATTGTCGGCCTGGGCGGCCTGGGCTCTCCAGCCGCGCTGTATTTAGCCGCTGCGGGAGTTGGAAAACTGTGGCTAGCCGATGACGATGCATTGGATATCAGTAACCTACAGCGGCAGGTTCTTTATCGCACCACTGATATCGGCCAGAGCAAAGCTCAGTTAGCTCAGCGTCATTTACAGAACCTTAACCCGCAAATTGAAACTATCAGCCTTGAGAGGCGTTTAGCTGGTAGCGATCTGGCCGACGCCGTTGCCGCCGCCGATCTGGTGCTGGATTGCTGCGATAACATGGAAACCCGTCATCAGGTCAACGCTGCCTGCGTACAAGCTGGAAAACCCTTGATTAGCGGTAGCGCCGTCGGATTCAGCGGTCAATTATTAATTATCGAACCACCTTACGCCAACGGCTGCTACGCTTGCCTTTATCCCGGAAAAGAAACACAGCAAAGAAATTGTCGCACCGCCGGCGTACTTGGCCCAGTTGTCGGTGTCATCGGCACCCTGCAAGCATTAGAAGCGATAAAGATGCTGGCAGGAATGCCATCGGCGCTGAGCGGAAAACTGCGCTTATTTGATGGAAAACAGCAAAACTGGAGCACTCTGCGCTTAAGCAAAGCCAGCCACTGCCAAATCTGTGGAGAAACCGAGTGAAAGTTTCGATCAATGATGAACTCATCGAGTTGGAAGATAACCTGACCGTCAATGCCATGCTAAGCCAATTGGGTTATGACCAGCCGGGCGCCGCGCTGGCTATTAATCAAACCATCATTCCCCGTGATAACTGGGACCACCATTTGTTAATGAATGGCGATGACATTTTGCTGTTTCAAGCGATTGCCGGAGGCTGATATGTTGAAAATTGCTGATACCACTTTTACCTCACGTTTATTTACCGGAACGGGAAAATTTGCCACGCCAGCCTTGATGCTGGACGCATTGCGGGCCTCTGAATCGCAGTTAGTGACCATGGCGATGAAACGGGTGGACCTGAAATCAGGTAATGACGCTATTCTGGCTCCGTTACAACAGCTTGGTATTCGTTTACTGCCTAATACTTCTGGAGCAAAAACTGCAGAAGAAGCCGTGTTTGCTGCGCGGTTGGCTCGGGAAGCGCTGGGCACTCATTGGATCAAACTGGAAGTACATCCAGACGTAAAATATCTGCTGCCAGATCCAGTAGAAACCCTGAAAGCGGCAGAGATTCTGGTCAAAGATGGCTTTGTGGTCATGCCTTACTGCAGCGCAGATCCGGTGCTATGCAAACGCTTGGAAGAAGTTGGCTGTGCCGCAGTGATGCCGCTGGCTTCTCCGATTGGCTCGAATCTAGGGCTGCTGACTCGTGATTTCCTGCGGATTATTATCGAACAAGCCAAAATACCTGTCGTGGTCGACGCTGGAATTGGCGCACCTAGCCATGCGTTGGAAGCTATGGAATTGGGCGCAGACGCGGTTCTAGTCAATACTGCCATCGCCGTTGCCCAATCACCTGTGCAAATGGCGCAGGCATTTAAACTGGCCGTCGAAGCCGGAACGCTGGCTCGTCAGGCTGGTTTAGGCCCTCGCCAACAACAGGCTAGCGCCACCAGCCCACTGACTGGTTTCCTTAGCCAAAGTGAGGAACGGCATAATGCCTGAAGACTTTAGTCATCGCTGGCAGCAGTTAGATTGGGATGACATTTCACTGCGCATCAACAGTAAAACCGCCCGTGATGTAGAACGGGCGTTAAATAGTAGCAAGCCGGATCGGGAAGACCTGATGGCATTAATTTCACCGGCGGCGTTAGCTTATCTGGAACCGATGGCACAGAAAGCTCAACAGCTTACTCGCCAACGTTTCGGTAATACCGTCAGTTTTTATGTGCCGCTGTATCTCTCTAATCTGTGCGCCAATGATTGCACCTACTGCGGTTTCTCAATGAGCAACCGGATTAAGCGCAAGACGTTGGATGAAGAGGAAATTATTCGCGAGTGCAAAGCGATTAAAGCGCTGGGCTTTGAGCATCTATTGTTGGTTACCGGTGAGCATCAAACCAAAGTGGGAATGGACTATTTTAGGCAGCATTTACCCACTATTCGCCGCCGTTTCAGCTCGCTGATGATGGAGGTGCAACCGCTGGCAGAAGAAGAGTACGCCGAGCTAAAAGCCTTGGGTTTGGACGCGGTGATGGTGTATCAGGAAACTTATCACACTGCCACCTACCATCAGCATCATTTACGTGGACAGAAGCAGGATTTCCATTGGCGACTTACCACGCCGGATCGTTTGGGCCGCGCGGGGATCGACAAGATCGGTTTGGGCGCACTGATCGGTTTGTCTCATAACTGGCGCACCGATTGCTATATGCTGGCTGAGCATTTGTTTTATCTGCAACAAACTTACTGGCAAACCCGCTATTCCATCTCGTTTCCACGTTTGCGTCCATGCGCGGGCGGAATTGAGCCAGCGTCACTGATGAGCGAATCACAGTTGGTGCAACTTATTTGCGCCTTCCGACTGTTCGCACCAGATGTGGAACTGTCGTTATCCACCAGAGAATCGCCCTTCTTCCGCGATCACGTTATTCCGGTGGCAATTAACAGCGTCAGCGCCGGTTCGAAAACCCAGCCGGGTGGTTATGCCGATAACGAACATCCGGAATTGGAACAGTTTGCACCTCATGATAATCGCTCGCCACAACAGGTAGCACAGACGATAACCCAAGCTGGCTTACAGCCGGTATGGAAAGACTGGGATGATTATCTAGGCCGCAGTTCTCTTTAGTTCAGGCAAAAAAAAACCGCTCCCGGAGGAGCGGTTTTTACTTGGGTGACGAACAAAGCGATTAGTCTTTGCTGTTACCAAAACCTGCGTTAAGCAATTCAGCCAGGTTGGCAGTTGCTTCGTCCGCGCTAACCTGCGGAACAACAGGGGTTTCACCCTGAGCTTTACGACGCATGCGATCCTGATGATAAGCGTAACCGGTACCGGCTGGAATCAGACGACCCACGATTACGTTCTCTTTCAGGCCACGCAGTTCATCACGTTTACCGGCAACGGCCGCTTCGGTAAGAACACGCGTAGTTTCCTGGAACGATGCTGCAGAGATGAAGGACTCGGTCGCCAAGGATGCCTTGGTGATACCCAGCAGGTCACGAGTGAACGTGGCCTCGATTTTGCCTTCAGCTGCCAACTTACGGTTAGCGATTTTAACGCGAGACATTTCTGCCTGCTCGCCTTCCAGGAAGTCGGTGCCACCTGCATCAACGATGGTGCCTTTACGCAACATCTGACGAACGATAACTTCGATGTGTTTATCGTTAATCTTAACGCCTTGCAGACGGTAAACTTCCTGCACTTCGTTGGTGATGTAACGGGTCACGGCGTGAACGCCACGCAGACGCAGAATGTCGTGTGGAGATTCTGGGCCGTCGGAAACCACGTCACCGCGTTCTACAACTTCACCTTCGAACACGTTGAGCTGACGCCACTTAGGAATCATCTCTTCGTATGCATCGCTACCATCCAACGGTGAAATCACCAGACGACGCTTGCCTTTGGTCTCTTTACCGAACGAGATGATCCCGCTGATTTCAGCCAGGATTGCAGGCTCTTTCGGACGACGTGCTTCGAACAAGTCAGCAACACGTGGCAGACCACCGGTAATATCTTTGGTACCGCTGGATTCTTGCGGAATACGCGCCAAAGTATCACCAGCACCGATCTGAATGCCGTCTTCCAGCTGAACAATCGCTTTGCCTGGCAGGAAGTATTGAGCCGGCATATCAGTACCAGGGATCAATACATCGTCGCCTTTAGCGTCAACGATTTTCAGTGCTGGACGCAGGTCTTTACCGCTACCGGTACGCTCTGCGGAATCCAGAACTACCAGAGAAGACAAACCGGTCAGTTCGTCGGTCTGGCGGGTAATGGTCTGGCCGTCAATCATATCCGCGAAGCGAATGAAACCGCTCACTTCGGTCACAACTGGCATGATGTGCGGATCCCAGTTGGCAACGGTTTCCCCGCCCTGGACTTCTGCGCCATCGCCTTTGCCCATTACGGCACCGTAAGGCACTTTGTAGCTTTCTTTAGTACGACCGAATTCGTCGATCAGCTTCAGCTCGGTATTACGAGAAGTAATAACCAGCTTACCTGCTGCATTCATAACGAACTTGGCGTTGCTCAGTTTCAGCGTACCTTTGTTCTTAACCTGAATGCTGGATTCTGCTGCCGCACGAGATGCCGCACCACCGATGTGGAACGTACGCATCGTAAGCTGAGTACCCGGCTCACCGATGGACTGTGCTGCAATAACACCCACTGCTTCACCTTTGTTGATGATGTGCCCACGCGCCAGGTCACGACCATAGCAGTTTGCACACACACCGAAATCGGTTTCACAGCTTACAACTGAACGAACTTTAACGCTGTCGACGGAGTTTTCTTCTAACAGATCACACCATTTTTCGTCCAACAGGGTGTTACGCGGAACCAGAATATCAGCCGTACCCGGCTTCAAGACTTCTTCTGCGGTCACACGACCTAGAACGCGATCGCGCAGTGGCTCTTTAACATCGCCACCTTCAATAACCGGAGTCATCACGATACCGTTATGGGTACCACAATCGTCTTCGGTTACAACCAGATCCTGTGCCACGTCAACTAAACGACGGGTCAGGTAACCGGAGTTCGCAGTTTTCAATGCGGTATCCGCCAAACCTTTACGAGCACCGTGGGTTGAGATGAAGTACTGAAGTACGTTCAAACCTTCACGGAAGTTCGCGGTGATTGGCGTTTCAATGATCGAACCATCCGGCTTAGCCATCAGGCCACGCATACCGGCCAGCTGACGAATCTGTGCCGCGGAACCACGCGCACCGGAGTCGGCCATCATAAAGATGCTGTTGAAGGAAACTTGTTGCTCCACTTCACCTTTACTGTTGACGACGTCTTCCACGGACAAGTTGTCCATCATAGCCTTGGCAACACGTTCGTTGGCTGCGGCCCAGATATCGATCACTTTGTTATAACGTTCGCCCGCGGTTACCAGACCAGATTGGAACTGCTCCTGAATCTCGGCAACTTCGGTTTCAGCTTCTTCGATGATCCCAGCTTTCGCTTCAGGGATAACCATGTCATCGATACCTACAGAGGCGCCGGAACGCGCTGCATAAGCAAAACCGGTGTACATGATCTGGTCAGCAAAGATAACCGTTGGCTTCAAGCCCAGGATGCGGTAACAGGTGTTCAGCATCTTGGAGATAGCTTTTTTGCCCAGCGGCTGGTTAACGATAGAGTAAGGCAGGCCTTTCGGGACAATCATCCACAAAATGGCACGACCGATAGTCGTATCGATGATGCTGGTTTGCGAAACAGTTTCACCTTCCGCAGTACGGATTTCTTCAGAAATACGCACTTTAACTCGGGCGTGCAGAGACGCCAGGCCTGCGCGATAAACACGCTCAGCTTCTTTCGAGCCATTCAGCACCATGCCTTCGCCTTTGGCGTTAACACAGTCACGAGTCATGTAGTACAGACCCAATACAACGTCCTGAGAAGGAACGATGATTGGCTCGCCGTTCGCAGGTGACAGGATGTTGTTGGTAGACATCATCAACGCACGCGCTTCCAGCTGAGCTTCCAGCGTCAAGGGTACGTGAACAGCCATCTGGTCACCATCGAAGTCGGCGTTATATGCCGCACAAACCAGCGGATGCAGCTGAATTGCTTTACCTTCGATCAGAACCGGTTCAAACGCCTGGATACCCAAACGGTGAAGGGTTGGTGCACGGTTCAGCAGTACTGGGTGTTCGCGGATAACTTCATCCAGAATATCCCAAACAACCGCTTCTTCACGCTCAACCATCTTCTTGGCCGCTTTGATGGTGGTAGCAAGACCACGCAGTTCCAGCTTGCCGTAGATGAACGGTTTGAACAGCTCGAGTGCCATTTTCTTCGGCAGACCGCACTGATGCAGACGCAGGTATGGACCTACGGTGATAACCGAACGGCCTGAGTAGTCAACACGTTTACCCAGCAAGTTCTGACGGAAACGACCTTGCTTACCTTTGATCATGTCTGCCAAAGATTTCAACGGACGCTTGTTCGAGCCGGTAATTGCACGACCGCGACGGCCGTTATCCAGCAATGCGTCTACTGCTTCTTGCAGCATACGCTTTTCGTTGCGCACGATGATGTCAGGAGCAGCCAGATCCAGCAGGCGTTTCAGACGGTTGTTACGGTTGATCACGCGACGATACAAATCGTTCAGATCGGAAGTCGCAAAGCGACCGCCATCCAAAGGAACCAATGGACGCAGATCTGGCGGCAACACAGGCAGCACGGTCAGGATCATCCACTCTGGCTTGTTGCCAGACTGTACGAACGCTTCCAACAGCTTGATACGCTTGGTCAGCTTCTTACGCTTGGTCTCAGAATTCGTTTCGTTCAGTTCTTCGCGCAGGATTTCGCATTCTGCTTCCAGATCCATGTTTTTCAACAAGGCTTGGATCGCTTCTGCACCCATTTTCGCGTCGAACTCATCACCAAACTCTTCCAACGCGTCCAGATACTGCTCTTCAGTCAGGATCTGACGACGTTCCAGGTTGGTCATGCCGCCTTCGATAACCACATAGGATTCGAAGTACAGAACACGTTCGATGTCACGCAGTGGCATATCCAGCAACAAACCGATGCGCGAAGGCAAGGATTTCAGGAACCAGATGTGTGCAGTCGGAGAAGCCAGCTCGATGTGACCCATACGCTCACGGCGTACTTTAGTCTGAGTTACTTCAACGCCGCATTTCTCACAAATTACACCACGGTGTTTCAAACGCTTGTATTTACCACACAAGCATTCGTAATCTTTTACTGGGCCAAAGATACGGGCGCAGAAAAGGCCGTCACGTTCTGGTTTGAACGTACGGTAGTTAATGGTTTCCGGCTTTTTAACTTCGCCGAACGACCAAGAACGGATCATGTCTGGCGAGGCCAGAGCAATTTTGATCGCATCAAACTCTTCGGTCTTAGTTTGCGCTTTCAGAAACTTTAATAAGTCTTTCACGGATTGGCTCCTGTCGGAGTTAGACCTGATAGGCGCCCAAACCTAGGTTTGAGCGCCCCTGTGACCAGTGCGTACCACCAGCAGACTCCCGGCTGTGAGAGCCTGCCGTCTGGAGAAGATTTACTCTTCTTCCAGCTCGATATTGATGCCCAGCGAGCGGATTTCTTTCAACAATACGTTGAAGGATTCCGGCATGCCTGGTTCCATACGGTGATCGCCATCCACGATGTTTTTATACATCTTGGTACGGCCGTTTACATCGTCGGACTTGACGGTAAGCATTTCCTGCAAGGTGTACGCGGCGCCATAAGCTTCCAACGCCCACACTTCCATCTCACCGAAGCGCTGACCACCGAACTGAGCTTTACCACCCAGCGGCTGCTGAGTAACCAAGCTGTAAGAACCGGTAGAACGCGCATGCATTTTGTCATCAACCAAGTGGTTCAGTTTCAGCATGTACATGTAGCCGACAGTAACCTGGCGCTCGAACTGCTCACCGGTACGGCCGTCAAACAAGGTAATCTGACCAGAAGTTGGCAGGCCACCCAGCTTTAACAGTTCCTTGATTTCAGTCTCTTTCGCACCATCGAAGACTGGCGTTGCGATTGGCATACCTTTTTTCAGGTTCTCAGCCAGACGCATAACTTCGTCATCGGTAAAGGTGTTCAAGTCAACTTTCTGACAAACGTTGTCGCCCAGATCGTATGCTTTCTGGATGAACTCACGCAGTTTGGCAACTTCTTCCTGCTTCTTCAGCATGGCGTTGATTTTCTCGCCGATACCTTTAGCTGCCATCCCCAAGTGGGTTTCCAGAATCTGACCGATGTTCATACGCGATGGTACGCCCAGCGGGTTCAGAACGATGTCTACCGGCGTACCGTTTTCATCGTAAGGCATATCTTCGATCGGGTTGATCTTGGAGATAACACCTTTGTTACCGTGACGACCTGCCATCTTGTCACCCGGTTGAATCTGACGTTTAACGGCCAGATACACTTTAACGATTTTCAGCACGCCTGGTGCCAGATCATCGCCTTGGGTGATTTTACGACGCTTGGCATCCATCTTCTTCTCGAATTCGGATTTCATTTCGTCGTATTGCTCTGCCAGCTGTTCCAGCTGGTTTTGCTTGTCTTCGTCGGTCAGGCCCAGTTCCAACCAGCGGTCACGTGGCAGTTTGCTCAGCTTGTCAGCTTCGATACCACCAGAAACCAGCACGGCGTGGATACGTGCAAACAGGCCAGCTTCCAGAATCTGCAATTCTTCAGTCAGGTCTTTCTTAGCCTGCTTCAGCTGCATTTCTTCGATTTCCAACGCGCGCTTGTCTTTTTCTACGCCATCGCGAGTAAAGACCTGCACGTCGATAACCGTACCGGAAACGCCGTTTGGTACACGCAGAGAAGAGTCTTTAACATCAGACGCTTTCTCACCGAAGATCGCACGTAACAGCTTCTCTTCTGGAGTCAGCTGGGTTTCACCTTTAGGTGTTACCTTACCAACCAGAATGTCGCCGCCGGTGACTTCAGCACCGATATACACGATACCGGATTCATCCAGTTTGGAGAGCGCAGCTTCACCCACGTTAGGGATGTCGGCAGTGATCTCTTCAGGCCCCAGCTTGGTGTCACGAGACACACATGCCAATTCCTGAATATGGATAGTGGTGAAGCGATCTTCTTGAACTACACGCTCGGAGACCAAGATGGAGTCTTCGAAGTTGTAACCGTTCCAAGGCATGAAGGCTACGCGCATGTTCTGACCCAGCGCCAGCTCACCCAAGTCTGTTGATGGACCATCTGCCAGCACGTCGCCGCGCTCGATTGGCTCACCCAGATTCACACACGGCATCTGGTTGATGCAGGTGTTCTGGTTAGAACGGGTGTACTTAGTCAGGTTGTAAATATCAATACCTGCTTCGCCTGGGTACATCTCGTCTTCGTTAACTTTAATGACGATACGGGATGCATCTACGTACTGAACGGTACCGCCACGTTTGGCTACGGAGGTTACCCCGGAGTCAACCGCTACTGCACGTTCCATACCGGTACCAACCAGCGGCTTATCAGCACGCAGAGTAGGAACCGCCTGACGTTGCATGTTCGCACCCATCAAGGCACGGTTGGCGTCATCGTGTTCTAGGAATGGAATCAGAGAAGCACCAACGGACACCACCTGTTGAGTGGAAACGTCCATGTAGTCAACCTGATCGCGGCTAAACAGGCTGGATTCGCCTTTGCTACGACAAGTGACTAAGTCTTCGATGAAGCGGCCGTCTTCGTCCAGGTTGGAGTTCGCCTGAGCGATAACGAAGTTGCCTTCTTCAATAGCAGACAGATAGTTGATTTCATCAGTCACCACACCATCACGCACGCGACGATACGGAGTTTCCAAGAAACCATACTCATTGGTCTGTGCGTACACGGACAAAGAGTTGATCAGACCGATGTTTGGACCTTCTGGCGTTTCGATTGGACATACACGACCGTAGTGAGTCGGATGAACGTCTCGAACTTCAAAGCCAGCACGCTCACGGGTCAAACCGCCCGGGCCCAATGCAGAAATACGACGCTTATGCGTGATTTCAGACAACGGGTTGTTCTGGTCCATAAATTGGGACAGCTGGCTGGAACCGAAGAACTCTTTCACCGCCGCCGAAATAGGCTTGGCGTTGATCATGTCCTGAGGCATCAGCGTGTCGAGGTCGCCCAGAGACAACCGCTCTTTAACAGCACGCTCAACGCGAACCAGGCCTACACGGAACTGGTTTTCAGCCATTTCACCAACGGAACGAATACGACGGTTGCCTAAGTGGTCGATATCATCCACTTCGCCTTTACCGTTACGGATATCAATGAGCTTCTTCATCACTTCAGTGATGTCTTCTTTGCTCAGGATACCGGAACCTTCGATCTCGTCACGCAGCAGTGAACGGTTGAACTTCATCCGGCCTACCGCAGACAGATCGTAGCGGTCTTCAGAGAAGAACAGGTTCTCAAACAGATTTTCAGCTGCTTCGCGAGTTGGTGGCTCACCAGGACGCATCATGCGATAGATCTCAACCAGAGCGCTCAAGCGATCGCTGGTTGGGTCAACGCGCAGGGTCTCGGAGATATAAGCACCGTGATCCAGGTCATTGGTGAACAGAGTTTCAATGCGTTTGTGACCGGCTTGGCTCAGTTTCGCCAGCAGATCCAGTGACAGCTCCATGTTGGCTGCACAGATCAGCTCGCCGGTGTTCTCATCGATGTAGTCTTTAGCAACCACTTTACCGGCAATGTATTCAACCGGAACTTCGATGCGATCCACGCCGTCTTTTTCAAGCTGACGGATATGACGAGCGGTAATACGGCGAGCTTTCTCGACGTAAACCTTGCCATTAGCTTCGATATCAAAGGAAGCTGTTTCACCGCGCAGACGCTCTGGAACCAGCTCCATCTGCAGCTTGTTATCACGAATTTCGAACACAACTTTATCAAAGAACAGGTCAAGGATCTGTTCAGTGGTAAAGTTCAATGCACGTAGAATGATGGTCGCAGGTAATTTACGGCGACGGTCAATACGCACAAAGAGGTTGTCTTTCGGGTCAAACTCGAAATCCAACCATGAACCGCGATAAGGGATAATACGTGCGTTATATAACACTTTACCCGATGAATGGGTTTTACCCTTATCACTGTCAAAGAATACGCCAGGACTACGGTGAAGCTGAGATACGATAACCCTCTCAGTACCGTTAATCACAAAGGTACCATTCTCGGTCATGAGTGGAATTTCACCCATGTAGACTTCTTGTTCCTTGATGTCTTTAACCGTACCTTCAGGAGCTTCCCGCTCATAGATAACCAGACGCAGCTTAACGCGCAGCGGTGCTGAATACGTCACGCCACGGATCTGGCACTCTTTGACGTCAAACACTGGCTCACCAAGACGGTAGCTAACGTATTGCAGCTCCGAATTGCCACTGTAGCTCTGGATTGGAAAAACAGAACGGAATGCCGCTTCTAGGCCGTGCTGTCCTTCTGGATCTTGCTCGATAAATTTCTGGAACGAGTCAAGTTGGATAGAAAGGAGATAAGGTATGTCCAAAACTTGTGGACGTTTACCAAAATCCTTACGAATACGTTTTTTCTCGGTATAGGAGTAAACCATAGGGTTCCTCAGCTCGCTGATCAGTGACCCACTCTGTCCGTCCTAAAGGACAGTTCATTCAACACTATTTTCTCGATCGGAAAGTCGAAACACTTTCCGTAATACTTCGTTCTATCACTCTTAAACCATTTCATCGCGTTACCTTGACTACCGAGCTACCCGAGTGGGTCGTAGCTGAGAACGCAGTATATTAAGTCGTCGATAGAAAGAAATATTGGGGTTAGTCAGTATCTAAACAGTGTGAAACTCCACTGACGCCCTACAGCGCAAAAAGGCTGGTGACTAAAAGTCACCAGCCATCAGCCTATAAAGTTAGGCTGCAAACTGAAAGCTATACTTACTTGATCTCAACAGAAGCACCGGCTTCTTCAAGAGCTTTTTTCAGTGCTTCAGCGTCGTCTTTGCTCACGCCTTCTTTCAGAGCTGCTGGTGCAGATTCAACCAGGTCTTTAGCTTCTTTCAAGCCCAGGCCAGTTGCGCCGCGAACAGCTTTGATTACTGCAACTTTGTTGTCGCCGAATGCAGACAAGATAACGTCGAATTCAGTTTTCTCTTCTACAGCTTCAGCAGCAGCAGCAGGACCTGCAGCAACAGCAGCAGCTGAAACGCCGAATTTCTCTTCCATAGCGGAGATCAGTTCAACGATTTCCATTACAGACAGAGCTGCAACGCCTTCGATAATTTGTTCTTTAGTGATAGTTGACATAACAATTGTTCCTAAAATACAGAAATAGTTTATACGTTAAAAAGCAGTGTCGGAAAAAACAGAGGGCGATTAAGCCGCTTCAGCTTCTTTCTGATCACGCAGCGCAGCCAAAGTGCGAACCAATTTGCCAGCAGCGGCTTCTTTCATGGTTCCCATCAGACGTGCGATTGCTTCTTCGTAGGTCGGCAGAGTTGCCAAGCGGTCGATTTGAGCCGCAGGGATTAACTCGCCTTCAAAGGCTGCTGCTTTAACCTCGAATTTTGCATTCGCTTTCGCGAAATCTTTGAACAGACGAGCAGCTGCGCCCGGGTGTTCGCTAGAAAATGCAATCAAGGTTGGACCAACAAACGTGTCTTTCAGGCACTCGAATGGAGTACCTTCAACTGCGCGTGACAGCAAGGTGTTACGAACAACTTGCATGTGAACGCCAGCTTCACGACCTGCTTTACGCAGTTCAGTCATTTTATCAACGGTTACGCCACGGGAATCCGCAACAACCGCAGACAGCGCACCTTTGGCTACTTCTTTAACTTCAGCAACAATCGCTTGTTTGCCTTGAAGATTTAGTGCCATTAGTTCTTGCTCCTGGATTAACCGGAGAATAATTCCCCGGAACTCACATCACCCAATTACGACAAAAATGTCATTAACGGGCGTTGAAACACGGTGAGCAGAATCCAGCAAAGACAATTCTTTAATAAAAAAGAAAAAATTTCTTTAGGCTCTGTCACCGTCTACGCAGGAAATTAAGTCCTTTGCAGAACACCTGCGGTCTTGGACGGAGGCTTGGATAGGCCAAGCTCCAACCGAAAAATTCTGTTGTTCACATGGTACGGTTAAACCGTAGTCAATAGAACCATGGGCGTAAGATTCTAGACAAACCTAACGCCCACGTAAAGCGATAAAAGCAAATAGTGATTAGTTCACTACTGCAGTCAGGCCGCTTTGATCAATAGCAACGCCGGCGCCCATGGTGGTGGACAGGCTGATTTTCTTGATGTAAACGCCTTTCGCTGTAGCAGGCTTAGCCTTCTTCAGCGCAACTACCAGGGATTCCAAGTTTTCTTTCAGCTTGTCAGCGTCAAAGTCAACTTTACCGATGGTAGTGTGGATAATACCGTTTTTGTCGTTGCGATAACGAACCTGACCTGCTTTAGCATTCTTAACTGCTTCAGCAACGTTAGGAGTAACGGTACCCACTTTCGGGTTTGGCATCAGGCCACGTGGGCCCAAGATTTGGCCCAATTGACCAACAACGCGCATTGCATCTGGAGATGCGATTACAACGTCGAAGTTCATTTCGCCTTTCTTGATTTGATCAGCCAGGTCGTCCATACCTACCAGTTCAGCGCCAGCTTCTTTTGCTGCTTCGGCGTTTGCGCCTTGAGCAAATACAGCTACGCGAACAGAACGGCCGGTACCGTGTGGCAATACAGTTGCGCCACGGACGTTTTGATCAGATTTACGAGCGTCGATACCGAGGTTAACGGCAACGTCAACGCTTTCTACGAATTTAGCAGTAGCCAGCTCTTTCAGCAGGGCAACAGCTTCGTTGATATCGTATTGCTTAGTAACATCAACTTTGTCACGGATCACGCGCATGCGCTTGGTCAGCTTAGCCATTTATTAACCCTCCACTACCAGGCCCATGGAACGAGCAGTACCTTCGATAGAACGCATCATAGCGTCTACGTCAGCACCAGTCATATCCGCAGCTTTGGTTTCTGCGATTTCACGGACCTGAGCAACGGTCACTTTACCTACTTTGTCTTTGTTCGGCTTGCCAGAACCAGACTTAATACCTGCCGCTTTTTTCAGCAGAACTGCTGCTGGCGGGGTTTTAGTAACGAAAGTGAAAGAGCGATCAGAATAAACAGTAATAACAACAGGGATCGGCAGGCCTTTCTCAACGCTTTCAGTCTTAGCATTGAACGCTTTACAGAATTCCATGATGTTAACACCCTGCTGACCCAATGCTGGGCCAACTGGAGGACTTGGGTTCGCCATACCAGCTGCTACTTGCAGCTTGACATAGGCTTGTACTTTCTTAGCCATTTACGATTTCCTCGATTTGGGTAGTATCGCCTCGTTGTGAGGCTCCCCGTGTTTTGCCTCGCAAAGTCGGAAGACTGAGCAAGACATCTAAAAACAAAAGGCGCGAAATTATAGTGTAATTTCGCGCCTGATACAAGACTCAAAGTTCAACCAGTGGTGAAAAATGAATCAGCCTTTCTCGACTTGGCTGAAGTCCAGTTCGACCGGTGTTGCACGACCAAATATGGAAACAGACACTTTCAAGCGGCTCTTTTCGTAGTCCACTTCTTCAACAACGCCGTTGAAGTCAGCGAACGGACCATCGCTAACGCGTACCAGTTCACCTGGTTCGAACAGTGTTTTAGGACGTGGTTTATCACCCACTTGTTGAAGACGATTCATGATCGCATCAACTTCTTTGTCACTGATCGGCGCTGGGCGATCGGAAGTACCACCGATAAAGCCCATCACACGCGGTACGCTACGCACTAAGTGCCAGCTTGCGTCATTCATGACCATCTGGACCAGAACGTAGCCTGGGAAGAACTTGCGTTCACTCTTACGACGCAGCCCACCACGAATTTCCACGACTTCTTCCGTCGGAACCATGACTTCGCCGAACAGCTCTTCCATGTCCTGTAATTTGATATGCTCACGCAGCGATTGAGCTACGCGGCCTTCAAAACCGGAAAACGCCTGAACGACGTACCAACGCTTTTTTGGTGCTTCAGACATCTTAGAACCTCAGGCCAGTAATAAACGATACTAAGCGGACCAGGATACCATCCAGTCCCCACAAAATCAGTGACATCACGGCAGTAACCGCGGCAACGATTAACGTGGTGTGTAGCGTTTCCTGGCGAGTAGGCCAAATCACTTTACGCACTTCCGTGCGTGCTTCGCGAGCAAACGCTACTGTGGCTTTGCCTTTAACCGTCATCAGCGCAACAGCACCGGCAACAGCGATAATTACAACAACTGCCAGCGCGCGCAGTGGAAGACTGAAATCTCGGTAATAATAATTGCCAACAATTGCCGCAACCAATAATACGGCAACAACTAGCCATTTAACCGCTTCCAGGCCGCGCCCGCTCCCTTGAGCCTCGGTATTCGCACTCATAAACCAACCTGTCACTATGATTCAGAACAAACAACTTTGCCTCGCGTAGCGAAGCAAACCAAACCGAAAGATGCTCTAGATTTCCGGCACCATTCAGCACTATCCGCCGTACTGACAGAGCCCATCTCACCAATAATTATGAGTCTAAAACCACTGATGAGATAGGTTCTGGTGTCACAACGTAGAAAAAGGGCATCAAATGATGCCCTTTTACCGCATGTCGCGTCAAATCTTATTCAATAACTTTAGCGACAACGCCGGCACCTACAGTACGACCACCTTCACGGATTGCGAAACGCAGGCCGTCGTCCATAGCGATTGGCGCAATCAGGTTTACAATCATTTGAATGTTATCACCTGGCATTACCATTTCAACGCCTTCTGGCAGTTCAATGGTACCGGTCACGTCAGTAGTACGGAAGTAGAACTGAGGACGGTAACCTTTGAAGAATGGCGTATGACGCCCACCTTCATCTTTGCTCAGAATATAAACTTCTGATTCAAACTTGGTGTGTGGCTTGATAGAACCTGGCTTAGCCAGAACCTGCCCACGCTGTACGTCATCACGTTTAGTACCACGCAGCAGAACGCCAACGTTTTCACCGGCACGGCCTTCGTCCAGCAGCTTGCGGAACATTTCAACGCCGGTACAAGTGGTTTTGATGGTATCGATGATACCAACGATCTCGACTTCTTCACCCACTCTGACGATACCGCGCTCTACACGACCAGTAACAACGGTACCGCGGCCAGAGATAGAGAACACATCTTCAATTGGCAGCAGGAACGGCTTATCAATTGCACGCTCAGGCTGTGGAATGTAGCTGTCCAGTGCTTCAGCCAGTTCAATAATTTTGGCTTCCCACTCTGGTTCGCCTTCCAACGCTTTCAGCGCGGAACCACGAATAACCGGAGTGTCATCGCCTGGGAAATCGTATTGAGACAGAAGCTCACGCACTTCCATTTCAACCAATTCCAGCAGCTCTTCATCGTCAACCATGTCACATTTGTTCAGGAAGACGAGAATGTAAGGAACGCCAACCTGACGACCCAGCAGGATGTGCTCGCGAGTTTGTGGCATTGGGCCATCGGTCGCAGCAACAACCAGAATCGCACCGTCCATCTGAGCAGCACCGGTGATCATGTTTTTCACATAGTCAGCATGGCCTGGGCAGTCAACGTGCGCATAATGGCGAGATGGGGTGTCATATTCAACGTGAGAAGTATTGATGGTGATGCCACGCGCCTTTTCTTCTGGCGCGTTATCGATCTGGTCAAACGCACGGGCATTACCGCCGTAGGTTTTGGCCAGTACGCTGGTGATTGCAGCAGTCAGGGTAGTTTTACCGTGGTCAACGTGGCCGATAGTACCCACGTTTACGTGCGGTTTTGTACGTTCAAACTTTTCTTTAGACATCGATTGTCCCTCTAAGACACGGAATCGGTGGTTTCACCACATCAACCAAGCAAAATGCTTGCTGAATCCATAACGCAGAAAGAAGATCAAGGGAGCGAGAGAAAGAAGAAGTGGTGCTGATAGGCAGATTCGAACTGCCGACCTCACCCTTACCAAGGGTGCGCTCTACCAACTGAGCTATATCAGCACATCTTGGAGCGGGCAGCGGGAATCGAACCCGCATCATCAGCTTGGAAGGCTGAGGTAATAGCCATTATACGATGCCCGCATCCTGGAACTCGGCTACCTGACTTATCTGCAGAATCTA
This sequence comes from Yersinia nurmii, assembly GCF_001112925.1. GTDB lineage: Bacteria > Pseudomonadota > Gammaproteobacteria > Enterobacterales > Enterobacteriaceae > Yersinia > Yersinia nurmii. The sequence goes on along the minus strand of NZ_CPYD01000019.1, from coordinate 4,874 downwards.
AAAGGAAGGGCGTGGCCTCTTCACTCTTGGAAGGTTCTCACCTTCCCTTTACTTGCCAGGCCGGTTTTCAGTTTCCTGAATCACCTTGGCATATAAAGTTGAATATGGTGGTGGGGGAAGGATTCGAACCTTCGAAGTCGATGACGGCAGATTTACAGTCTGCTCCCTTTGGCCGCTCGGGAACCCCACCTAATTGTAAGTACTTGAATGGTGCCGGCACCAAGAGTCGAACTCGGGACCTACTGATTACAAGTCAGTTGCTCTACCAACTGAGCTATGCCGGCATCAAGTGCAGCGCATTCTAGGTAGACCAGACCTGCGATGCAACAAAAAAATCGCTTAACTCGCTCTATCGCTCATAAAATAAACAGATTTGCGCGATGCGACGTATTATCCGGCGATGAGCGTTCAAATATTATTCGCAATGGCTTAGCTTGTCACCCTCGAATTACCGATTTTAAAAACAGATCACAACGGAGCATTCGCACCAATTTGTGTCACGCGGCCTCATTCAAGTGCATACAAAATATCAGATTAAGATAAATACCCATAAGCAGCAGTAAGTTCACATTGGCGTAGTTCTTGCTTTATCAGCATCAATTTATTGGTTTTTTCTGTTTATCGTCCAATGCTTATTGTCAACGAGGTATACCCAATGAAAATTGTTTTGTTAAACGCAGCGACTCTGCCCATTTACCGCAATGAATTGGCACTTCTATTGATTGATGCTGTCACCCATGGCGCATCTATTGGTTATAGCTCTCAACGTTTGCCAGCTGAAGAAGCAGAACAGTATTTTCATAGTTTGCGTCCTGCCATTGCCGCCAGAGAGTTAATGCTGTGGATTGCACGCGATAAATCAGGCGTTGTTGGCACAATCCAACTGAGTTTATGCCAGAAAGCCAACGGTCTTAATCGAGCAGAAGTGCAGAAGCTTTTGGTACACAGCCGCTGTCGCCGAATGGGCATTGGACAAAAATTGATGCATGAGGTTGAAGAAACGGCGTACCAGCTTCACCGAGGTTTACTTTATCTGGATACGCAAACAGGTTCATCTGCTGAATCATTTTATAGAGCGCAGGGATACCGTTGCATAGGTGAAATCCCTGACTATGCCTGTACACCAAACGGTAGCTACCACCCAACGTCGATTTATTACAAACGCCTATTTGCAGTAAATCAGTCATATAGTTCAATTGTCGGTTAAATTGCACATCACAGTGGAGTAAAAATATCCACGGTGTCATAAACAGTCTTAATTGATCGGAATACCAACATACGTCAAAGAAATCGCGCGCCACGTACAAAAAACTCTACGCCAAAAACCAAGCTGCCTATAATATGCAGCTTGTTTCTTATCTGGAGTTGGCGTCCAGCGCCTTTCCCAACCTGCGTTTACAGGCAGAATTTGGCTTATGACAAAAAGAGAGCAATCTTTAGCGACGCCTTACCTACAGTTCGATCGCACACAGTGGGCGGCCCTGCGCGACTCAGTGCCTTTGACACTGACAGAAGAAGAAATCGTTAATCTTAAAGGGATAAACGAAGACCTCTCATTGGAAGAAGTGGCACAGATCTACCTACCCTTGTCCCGTCTCCTCAATTTCTATATCAGTTCTAATTTGCGCCGTCAGGCGGTATTAGAGCAGTTCCTAGGAACCGATGGGCAACGTATTCCTTATATTATTGGTATCGCTGGTAGCGTTGCCGTCGGCAAAAGCACAACGGCGCGTCTGTTGCAGGCATTGCTAAGCCGTTGGCCAGAGCATCGCAGCGTTGAACTGATTACCACTGATGGTTTCCTTCATCCAAATAAAGTATTAAATGAACGCGGGTTAATGAAGAAGAAAGGTTTCCCGCAATCTTATGATATGCATAATTTGGTGAAATTCGTTTCCGAGGTTAAGTCTGGAGCCAGTGAGGTTACTGCTCCTGTTTATTCTCATCTGATTTATGATGTCGTTCCTGATGGAAATAAAACCATTAAGCAACCTGACATTCTTATTTTAGAAGGTCTGAATGTGCTGCAGAGCGGCATGGATTATCCACACGACCCTCATCATGTATTTGTTTCTGACTTCGTCGATTTCTCAATATATGTCGATGCACCAGAGGAATTATTGCAAAACTGGTATATCAATCGGTTTCTTAAATTCCGGCAAGGTGCATTTTCTAACCCTAACTCTTACTTCCATAATTATGCGCAATTGCCTGAAACAGAGGCCATTAAGATTGCCACTCAACTTTGGAAAGAGATTAATGGACTGAATTTAAAACAAAATATATTACCAACGCGTGAACGCGCCAGTTTGATAATGACTAAAAGCGCGAACCATGCTGTAGAAAACGTCCGGTTAAGAAAATAAATTAAATAGGGAGGCTAAGCCTCCCTATTCATCATGAATTAACGCCACGAAGGGATATTTCCCCACCGATATAAGGCTTCACATCACCATCTTGTTCTAGCAATAAACCACCTTGCTGATCGATTCCTCTGGCAATGCCGAATATCTCTTGGTTGCCAATAATCAATTTAACTGGCCGGTCTAAATAATTATCTAGCTCTCGCCAACGGGAAATAAATGCCCCTAAGCCTTCATTTTCGAACTTAATAACTGCGCGGCGTAATTCACTCAATAACTCAGCGGTTAGTTTATTACGATCAATAGACACACCGGCTTCTTGTAAATTAATCCAATCCTGGTTAATCACGTTATTCGATGAGTCTCGCATCGATAAATTAATCCCAGCGCCAATAACTAACTGGGCAGCGTCCCCGGTTTTTCCTGTTAACTCAACCAATATACCGGCTAACTTTTTATCGCTTAGGTATAAGTCGTTTGGCCATTTGACCTTCACATCCGCCGCACCAAGCTTTCTCAACACTTCGGCCATCACAATGCCGACCACCAGACTTAACCCCATTGCAGCTGCGGGTCCCTGCTCTAGGCGCCAAAACATGGAGAGATAAAGGTTAGCCCCAAATGGTGAAACCCAATGACGCCCACGCCGCCCTCTTCCAGCCTGCTGATATTCAGCCACACAGGCATCGCCTGACTGGAGTTCATTAATTCGGTCCAGAAGATATTGGTTTGTCGAATCAACAACCGGCAAGACACTCACTTTCCCTTCTGGTAAATATGTCGCTATCGCGTCTGCATTCAGTAACTGAATAGGCGCAGGCAAGCTGTAACCTTTCCCCGGAACGGTAAATACATCCAGACCCCATTCACGGATGGTTTGAACATGTTTATTAATTGCGGCGCGGCTCATGCCCAGAGTCTCACCCAGTTGCTCACCCGAATGGAATGCGCCGTCAGCTAACATGCCAATCAGTCTTAAAGGAACGGTAATATCTTTCACGACAAGCTCTCCACGGCATTAACTTCGCCCGAAGCCGCAATAAAACGCACTTCAGGTTCGAGCCAAACGGCAAATTTAAGCGCAACCTGCTGACGTACATGGCTAGCGAGATCGACGATATCCTGACTTGATGCATCATCTAGATTGATTAAAACCAGAGCCTGCTGCTGATGCACCGCAGCACCACCAATTCGGTGTCCTTTCAATGCACATTGGTCAATCAACCAACCGGCAGCAAGTTTTACCGAATTATCAGCCTGAGGATAATGTGGAGCATTAGGATAGGTTCGGAGTATTTCCGCGGCCTTTTCTGCGCTGACTATAGGATTTTTGAAGAAACTACCTGCATTACCCGTTACATTCGGATCTGGCAGTTTACTCCGCCGCATTGCGCATACCGAGTCAAAAATCTCGCGAGCAGTAACCGTCGACGGATTTAAACGGGTTAAATCACCGTAACCTAGGGTAGGCTTCCAGTCTTTATTCAGCTTGATGCCAACAGCAACAATGGCAAAGCCTTCACCATAGCGATGCTTGAAAATGCTGTCTCTATAGCCAAAAGCACAGTCTTCAGCCAAAAGGCGTCGAACTTCGCCAGTATTCAAATCGAGCAAATCGACGTATTCACAGACTTTTTGTAACTCGACACCGTAAGCACCAATATTTTGAATCGGTGCAGAGCCAACGCATCCCGGAATTAACGCCAGATTTTCTAACCCTACCATTTGCTGCTGCAATGAATAGCACACAAGCTGATGCCAGTTTTCACCCGCGCCAACGTGCATATACCATGCAGTATCATCTTCTCTGCATTGAATTCCCTTAATCCTATTCAACAGCACCGTACCGGAGAAGTTTTCAATAAACAGTACGTTACTTCCTTCCCCTAATAGCAACACGGGCTGATTTGACGCTTTAGCTTCATTCCAGGCAACGGTTAGCGCAGAAACAGACTCTATGCTCACCACATGGGTTGCATATGCGGAAAGAGCAAAGGTATTAAGGTTTTTCAGGGGCGCGGCAGGGGTCAACATAGCTTGCAATACTCACTCTAACTAAACTGTATCTAGTCTAACCGATCGGAATACTCAGGTTGTAACTTGTTTACATCAGAGGATGAAAAATATATTTATTTCACTAATAGCCTAATAGGCAGAGCTGAAAAATGGATGCTTTTCGCCCAATTTCAGTTCTACGATCTGGTCTATTTGCTGATTTTACGTCCGAAAAATACCCGTTAATGGGGATTAATTTTCGATAAAACCGACCTTGCTAGTTGGTTACATCGCTTTTTAATTCAATATAAGCTAGGTAAGTCACTGGTTCTGCGTGAAACCTCTGCGAATTCACTGCTTAATCATGTAAACAAAGGCACAATTTACGTGATAAGCCGGAACTGATGGGAATGAAAATCGCCATACAAACCTTCAAAGCCCGACATACCCTGGGTTTCCCCGCCCCCTTAAACGCAAAAAGCCCCCCGCTATCGCAGGAGGCCTCCGTTCGGGCGC
>NZ_CPYD01000018.1 GCF_001112925.1 Yersinia nurmii | reverse complement strand
CAATGATACGATCAAGCGTAGAACATCCAGTCAATCCTAATGGATCGACCCATGTAAGGGGATTGTGAACAGAAGCATAAGGATTCTCGCCCCCCGCCAACCCAATCGGGTCCGGGCTTAAGTAACAGCAGGCCTGCGGGGCGTAGTAGCGGAAGCGGTTGTAATGCAGCCCCGACTCTTCATCCAGAAGCTGGCCGGCGAATTTTAAACCGGGTTCTGGCTGGCTGTGGTTACGTGAACTAGATACGGGATAACGGCAAGCTGTATCTGCCAGAGGACTGGCTGACGCAGTGCGGCCTGACCGGGCAACCGCTGGCGATCAGCGTAATGCCCGGTCAGGTGGTGATTTGGGTTCAGCAGGGTAATATGTTAGCGTAACAACAGATAAAAATAGCCGTAAATATCCAGATAGGATCTTTACGGCTACTATAGTAGAGTATTAGTATACAACCAACTGACCTTTAGGCCAACTACCCACCCAACCACAGGGTATATGACCAGACTCATAAATAGAAACTAGCTTATTAAAGAACAATGGAGTCTTTAACTTTTCGCTATAAAAATCCTCTATCAGATATTGAATGATATCCCATTCAATACATTGATGCAAGAGTGTATTATCAAAATCATTTAAATTAGGAATCTTAGGTTTTATATCATTAGTAAAAAACAACTTTGCTTCTTTAGCAACTTCATTCCAATCTTGGAATATAGCCGTATATTTTGTTGCTAGATAACCTGATATTTCATTAGACTCTTCCAAAGTGACATTTTCCCACTCAGGATCAGATAAATAATTCCCAGCCTCATTTAAAGACATTGCTAAAATCACATCAGATACGCTAATTTTATTACCAACATCTGAAAGCCAATTGATATTTAATAGCCTTTCAGTCGCTAATTTAGATATTTTCATAGTTTCACCTGATTTATTCTACCCGGAATCCTTGGGACTTTTTGTCCTCCGAGCAGGCCATATTGAATTCTATTCTGAATACTGCTTCTAACAGCTTGATTAGCTGATAAGCCAGCAGGCTCTAATGAATGTTTTAGCGCTTGGGTATATTGAAGGTTTGTAGGGCGCTGCCCACTTAATGCCCCACCACGTCTATATTGATTCCAGAACTGTTCAAGAGACTTATGCGCTTCATAGTGTGGCGTACCTGGTTGAGTAAATACGTTACCTTCTAACTTAATAGCAGCACCGCTATTTGTAGGGATCACATCACGGAACGCAGCATCTTGGTTTAAGTGATGTGACTGTCCTGGACGCGTGTCATTTTTCAGTGTTCCATCTGGCCCCAATATAGCATCATCTCCCTTTCCAAGATTTGGACAGGTTGATAATCCCAGCGGATCTATCCATCCCAACGGGTTATGAACGTAACTATACGGGTTCAGCCCCCCCGCCAGCCCTATCGGGTCCGGGCTTAAGTAACAGCAGGCCTGCGGGTCCGTAGTAGCGGAAGCGGTTGTAGTGCAGCCCCCGATTCTTCATCCAGAAGCTGGCCGGCGAATTTTAAACCGGGTTCTGGCTGGCTGTGGTTGCGTGAACTAGATACGGGATAACGGCGAACTTTACCTTGCGGGAGACTGGCTGACGCAGTGCGGTCTTATCGGGCAACCGTTGGTAATTAGCGTGATGCCCGGTCAGGTGGTGATTTGGGTTCAGCAGGGTAATATGTTAGCGTAACAACAGATAAAAAAACCGGGAAGATCCAAATATTATCCCCCCAGATTAATATTAGTCATCAATCATATCAAGAGATAACTGTGCTGCCTCTCGGATATCTTCATTCTTCGATTTTAGCGATATTTCCAAGCCTTTTTTTAGTTTGGCATCAGCGAATGCTGCTGATACTTGGGTAACCCAGTATCTTACATTGTCGGTTACAGATGGGTTTTCTAATGTTTTTTGTATTTCCAACACTACATCATCGCGATGGCATTTATAAAAAAAATCTTCTACTAATTGATATACTCCCCACCCATCTCCATTACCATAAGAGTTAAGGAATAATGAGATTGCCTCTTTGTCAGGATGAGCAATGAAAAACTTTCTTGCCTCATCATATTTATTAATTAGTTCTTGTGTTAAAACGTCATCATCCGGCATCGGTTGATTATGACGTAAGAAAGACAGCGCCTCATTTCTGTTCATATTCATAGCTCCATAGCTTTCCATAGTGCTTTGTTTTGTTTGATTAGCTCAGACAACTGCCTATTAACAACATCCTTACTATATCCAGCATTACGGAATATAGTTCTCAGGTCAACAATGTCTCTTGCTAGGTATTGCCTATTTGTTAAACCTCGGACAAACGGTTTTTTATATGTCCATGTTAATTCGTGCAGATCTTTACGCATGTTTATCGTTATTCCTCGAGCATGTGTCGTCGGACTAACAGCATTCTGAATAGCATGATGCGGTGTATGGGTTGGATTAAGACCACTCTTTATATTTGCTCCACGGACTTGGCTATATGTGCCAACAAATAAGTCCTCGCCTGGTTTCGCTAACGGTGGTTTAAGTTTACCAGCGTTTGCCAGTGGACAAGCTGCCAACCCTAAGGGTTCTATCCATCCCAGCGGGTTATGCACATACCCATAGGTATTCTCGCCCCCCGCCAGCCCTATCGGGTCCGGGCTTAAGTAACAGCAGGCCTGCGGGTCGTAGTAGCGGAAGCGGTTGTAGTGCAGCCCCGATTCTTCATCCAGAAGCTGGCCGGCGAATTTTAAACCGGGTTCTGGCTGGCTGTGGTTGCGTGAACTAGATACGGGATAACGGTGAACTGTATCTGGCGGGGGACTGGCTGACGCAGTGCGGCCTGACCGAGCAACCGCTGGCAATCAGCGTAATGCCCGGTCAGGTGGTGATTAGGATTCAGCAGGGGAATATATTGGCATGATGACAGGTAAAACAAGCCGGAAGATACCTTATGATCATTCCGGCTTGTTTTAGTTATTCGTAGATCCTGGCAGCCATTAATATGTCAGCAAGGACACTCCAACTGGCATTATCTGGGCATGGCTTATTCATATTCTTATAAAAACCATCCATGTCTTCCATCCATGAAGCCATCGCTTCTAAAAAAGATGGAAGATCATTATTCTCCCACTCATCAGGATTATTTCTTGCTTCCGAAGCCAAAGATAAAATTAATTTAATTAATTCATTTCTAGTTTCCACAGGATATAAATCATTTTCCATTTCAACCACCTATTATCTGTTTAATTCCATCACCTAATTTTAAAATGATGCTCTTACCTTCAGTTTTTGTTGTCATTTTCCACATTTGGCCTGCAACTTCTTTGGCTGTAGCCCATTGGACTGGTACGCTTTCAAGACCTGCTATTTTAAATGCGGCCAATCTTCGATGGTCTAGAGTCCATATTTTCCCTGTAGCATCCCGCCAAACCTTAATAGCAGGTAGATCCGCAGCTTTAAGTGTTCCATTTGCTAATGCAGCAGCGTTATCCAGAACAGTATGAGCTCATGTTTGATTTTTAATTGAGCTTTGCATGTAGTGAATATCTTTAGGATTGAGATTACACCCAGCCAATCCCAGCGGATCTATCCATCCCAACGGGTTATGAACGTAACTATACGGGTTCAGCCCCCCGCCAGCCCTATCGGGTCCGGGCTTAAGTAACAGCAGGCCTGCGGGTCGTAGTAGCGGAAGCGGTTATAGTGCAGCTCCGATTCTTCATCCAGAAGCTGGCCGGCGAATTTTAAACCGGGTTCTGGCTGGCTGTGGTTGCGTGAACTAGATACGGGATAACGGTGAACTGTATCTGGCGGGGGACTGGCTGACGCAGTGCGGTCTGACCGAGCAACCGCTGGCAATCAGCGTAATGCCCGGTCAGGTGGTGATTCAGATTCAATAGAATAAACAGGATAAATAATAACTACCGGGAGTCCTGATTATATGTCCCGGTAGTTTACTTATTTACTACAAACTACATACAATAATAAAATGATTCGTCATTGATAAACACAACATAATGTGGGGAATCATCGAAGATGGGAGATATTAAAAAATCCCTCAAGTCGTTTATTTCAAGCGATTTCTTCAAAAATTCAATTAAGCAACTCCTAGATGCCATAACTATTTCACCATTGAAGTAAACCTGCTTGCCCTTGCGAGAGACAAGGTTATGGGCAATGTAAAAAGTTTCATCAGTTAGTTTACTCTCTAACTCATTAAACGTATCCATTAAATATATTGAGCTGCCACTCTTAGTTAAACTCAACATAGAAAAAAATAACTCACTCTTATCCCGACCAGAGTAAATTTCTTTTTTTTCAAGAAGTTCAAAGTTGTATTTATTTTTCATTGTCAATTAGGTATGTCATAGAATATATGACCATCCGTTCCATTGTTATACCACTTGATATGTGGTGAGTCGCCGAATCCACCCTCTGGTCCCATGTGTTGTTCATATCCTTTCGGGTACTTTGGAACACCATCAGGGCGCGCACTTTGTGTGTGAGCTTTATAACGATTCATATTACCTTGCGATTCTTTCAAAAATGCTTTCGCATCGGTACTTGACTGCACTTTCACTTGGAATTTCTCACCGTTTGCGAGAGCACTTTGTGAGTCTTTAATTGCTTGCTTCCATTCTTTGCTTCCTTTGACCAATGGCTTCATTTCAGAAGCCTTACCACTTAATTTACCTTTATATGCACCGCAACCTGCAAGGCCAAGAGGGTCTATCCATGTCAGAGGATTCGGCACATACGCATACAGGTTCATCCCCCCCGCCAGCCCTATCGGGTCCGGGCTTAAGTAACAGCAGGCCTGCGGGTCGTAGTAGCGGAAGCGGTTATAATGCAGCCCCGATTCTTCATCCAGAAGCTGGCCGGCGAATTTTAAACCGGGTTCTGGCTGGCTGTAGTTGCGTGAACTAGATACGGGATAACGGCGAACTTTACCTTGCGGGAGACTGGCTGACGCAGTGCGGTCTTATCGGGCAACCGTTGGTAATTAGCGTGATGCCCGGTCAGGTGGTGATTCGAGGTCAGCGAGTGAATATGTAGGTACAATAACAAAAGCCGGAGGGGGACTCCTCCGGCAATTTTTAGTTTAACGCCTCCTCTATTTTCTTTATTATTTCAGAATGGAACCAAAGAGAACGCTCACCTAATATCATCTCATTTCTTTCCCCCTCATATATCTCATCACTGAGTCCATATGCCTTATCATTAAGAGGATTAACAAACAAGAATCTTTTTAACAACGACTCATCAACCACCTGAGTACTTATTGTATGAAATACCCCATTTTTCCAGCAAGAATTATCCGTAATTACCGGAGGTATAAGTAGTGAATTACCACTTAGAAATGGATCTGTCAGAACATTGTCGCTGGAGGTATTAAAAACGCATACAATCAACGTATTTTTAAAGGGGCCAATAGACATTTTATCTGAGAAAACCTGACCAAAATAATATTTTTTCCCACTGATTTTAAAATAAAAAACATCTCCTTTTCCAGGCCATTTTGTTTTTTTACCACCTTCAATTAAGATCGTTTCTTTATTTACCATTTGAGTTTTAATCCATTATTTTCCAACCAACCAGAGCCCCAGGAGACAGCATCTGAATATAATTTTCTTGTCGCACTAATACTGTTTATTGAGTTTTCAAAATGTGGATTATTATGAATAATTGCCTGTTCAATACTTCGTGCATGACCTCTATTCAGAGGAGAGTCAGTCAATGGGACAAGTTTATCAAATCTATCACCATGCTGAAGTGCCCGAATGTCAACGTCTTTACTTATGCCTACATATACAGGCTTATCGCCTTTGTATCCTATATAAACGTGAGTATCATTTCCACCTTTAGCTTTTGCCTTAATCCAGTCAGAAAAAGACATATTTTTAGCTGAGGTTTTAGCACTACCAGCACTACAAGCTGAAAGACCTAGCGGATCAATATATGTCAGTGGGTTCGGAACATAACTATATAAGTTCATTCCCCCCGCCAGCCCTATCGGGTCCGGGCTTAAGTAACAGCAGGCCTGTGGGTCGTAGTAGCGAAAGCGGTTATAGTGCAACCCCGATTCTTCATCCAGAAGCTGGCCGGCGAATTTTAAACCGGGTTCTGGCTGGCTGTGGTTGCGTGAACTAGATACGGGATAACGGCAATCTGTCTCTGCCAGAGGACTGGCTGACGCAGTGCGGCCTGATCGGGCAACCGCTGGCGATCAGCGTGATGCCTAGTCAGGTGGATATTCAGATTTAACAGAGTTGTATGTGCACTAACAGGTAATAATTAGTAGGAATGATCCCAACTGGATCATTCCTACTAGAAGAGAGTTAGCCAACATTCTCCCTTTTAACTAATCTTCCATCATCAAGTGTCAGATAATCACTCTTATCTCCATGTGTGATCTCCACATATTCATTAACCACAACTGCATCAACAATTCCACAGAGATAATGCCAAAAAGATTTTTTGGCATTATTATAAAGAAGCACCCCCCACTCACATGGAATTAAATAGCGATCTTCAGGAAGATGAATAACATCATACACAATGCCGCCAAGTCGTGATATTTCAGAGCGAGCTTCTTCTGTAAAAACTATTAACCCATCATCTTTTTCACCTTGAGATGCATTACAATCTGGACATCTTTCCAGGTTCGATTCATAGCTAGAATAACAATTTTGACATGTAGTATATTTCATCAACCATCTCTTATTTAATTGGAATACTAGATGTTATAAAACCTGGACCAGTACCACCAATATGCGGATCAACATGGTCTGTAATAACACGTATTTTTTGTGTTACCCCATTTTGGGTCGATGTGCCTTCAAATACCTTACCAAAGAACCCTTCCCTATTAGAAATGACTTGATTTGCAGGATTATTAGCAACCTCCACTGTAGCATGCGCAATATCTCTATTGCTCCACTCCGATGGGAATAGCGAACCTTTTTGCCTTTTAGGCTTCATTGATACATATGGTTCTTGCTTAGGGGGGCCAACATGAGGAGAGTGTCTTCTTAAAATATGGCGAAGTGAGCCGAAAGAGAACTTATAGCCATCGTTACCAGCATTTCCTCCAGGAGGACACGTCGCTAACCCAAGCGGATCAATCCACCCCAACGGGTTATGTACGTATGAGTACGGCCTCTCTCCCCCCGCCAAACCTATCGGGTCCGGGCTTAAGTAACAGCAGGCCTGTGGGTCGTAGTAGCGGAAGCAGTTATAGTGCAGACCCGATTCTTCATCCAGAAACTGGCCGGCAAAGGATAATGGCTTAAACAGGCAGGCTTTGAGATTGGCGGCTCGGTCACGGTGAAGATCATGGATGGCTGTTTAGTACTGATCCCAGACAGTGACGAGACGAACAGCCTCAAAAAGCAATACCAGCGCGAGCAAATCAGTGAAATTAAGCTGAGAATGCGCGAGCTGATTGGTGACTACAAAACCGTTTAAGGGAAGGTGGCTAATATGAGAACTGGGATTGAGCAGCTAGAGGAAGTGCACCTGAGCCACGAGGAAGCGATGGCACTGGCGGCTGAGCTGGGCGGAGATACGCGCCTGTGCGGTTGATGACAATGAAGCCTGGCTTATCAAGGATGCGATAAGGCGGTTACAGTCGGCGCTGGCCTGGCACGGGTATTCGCCACAGTAAAAGCAATAAAGCCGGAAGATCACGGGGATCTTTCCGGCTGATTTCAAGGATTACTAATCACCGCTTATTCTAATAAAACTGATTTCTTTTCCGTTTATTTTTTCAATGATCTTATGCAGCTCATCTTTTCCTTCAATGATTCTGTCTTTCATTTCAGATAATTCGTGAATAAAAGAACTAGCATCCTTGTTTTTCAATAAACAGTCAGTTTTATAGTAATCCTTAATCTTTCTTAAATTCTTTGCACTACTCCATCTGGTTGAAGAAGAGAATATATTTGAATGTAGGGTTTCGCTCATAACAAAATGAATAATTTCATTATTTTTTGTCGTAATATGCATATCTAGTCCCATAATATCCTCAAAAAATCACATCGGTTGCCTTAAGATCTTTAAACACACTTTGCGGGAATGCCGTAACTAAATCACCATTTGATTCAGTCACAACCCTTACTTTATTCAACATTTCCCCTCTGGGGTTATACCTACATCCCTTTTCAAAGTTTTTTCATATATAAAACGATCACCATCGCGAATAACTCTATCTGGCTTACGGAATACATCCCTTATGGTTGATTTGACATCAGCACTATTGAGAGTCCACTTACTCTTGTGTGACCAGCCAGGGACGTTACCAACATGCCTATCCTTAACATGCTGAACACCATCTTTAGTTAGGTTGATTTTTTTAGGCGGGGTTGGGCAAGGTGCCAACCCTAAGGGTTCTATCCATCCCAGCGGGTTATGCACATACCCATAGGTATTCTCGCCCCCCGCCAGCCCTATCGGGTCCGAGCTTAAGTAACAGCAGGCCTGCGGGTCGTAGTAGCGGAAGCGGTTATAGTGCAGCTCCGATTCTTCATCCAGAAGCTGGCCGGCGAATTTTATACCGGGTTCTGGCTGGCTGTGGTTGCGTGAACTAGATACGGGATAACGGCGAGCTATATCTGGCGGGGGAATGGCTAACGCAGAGTGGCCTTACCGGGCAACCGCTGGATATTTGCGTGACGCCTGGTCAGGTGATGATTCAAGTTCAAGGGTAATATGTTGGCATAGCAACTGATAATAATAGCAGGAAAGATCTAGAGGGGATCTTTCCTGCCATTTAAACACCTAATAATATTTACCAACCACTCCAAGCATCATACTTGTAATTATCATCTATTCTCTCAAATGTAACACCCGTTAATTTAAGCTTTTCAAATTCACTTTTAAATAATAATGAGCATACAGGTTTTGATATTTCCTTGCATAAAAATAAATGTTCCTGTATATCATCTCTAATTTTAAATTTATCTATCTTTTCATAGTATATTTTATCTAACCCTTTGTCTTCTGGTGTGTTAAGCTCACCAGTTTCTATATCCGTTGATATAGTAAATATTGAGTTAGATTCGTCTATTATAGATAAATAACACAGCATATAGAATAAGTAATATTTTTTTGATGGGGTCTTATTTTTGTATAAACTAACAGTAACAGGAATGCTGATGCATTTCACATTCAGCTCAGAGAGTAACGTTAACATATCAGATGAAATTAAGTTATCATGTGGGAAATAATCACCATCTAATTTATATGATTTTACCTTAACTGCATAACCATTTGAAAAGTCATCTGGCGATGGTGGTGCCGTAAAAAGATCATAATCAGGTAATTCTGGCACCCACTCTTTATCCATAAAGTGTGGTATCCCTTCATCATTAGGAGAGTATTCGATAACAAAAAACTCACTTTCACTATTATTCATAATAATCTACCTGTATTAGGATCTATTCTAAACAAATTATTATCAAGACCTTTTCTTGCCCAGTCTTGAATTTCTTTCACCCCTAACGCCAACTGTGTATCACTCAATCTATTTGCTTGTCTTGCGAGTTGGGATAGTTTATTTCTTATTTCACCTGTATATTGATTATGGTTAGACCAATGACCTGGTATTCCCATAGTATTAGCAAGATCTTTTGAACCAGGCAAGAAGGTTCCATTTGAGGCCCCATCACCATCCCAACCAATCTTTTTAAGGCGATCGAAGATAGATTTAAAGTTCTTATCTTTCATTAATTCTTCAGGAATAAGGTGGTGATTCGCCATGCCATCACCGGTTCTTGCTCCCATATTACGACCTAAAATACAACTCGAAAGACCCAGCGGATCAATATATGTCAGTGGGTTTGATGCATAAGCATACAGGTTCATCCCCCCCGCCAGCCCTATCGGGTCCGGGCTTAAGTAACAGCAGGCCTGTGGGTCGTAGTAGCGAAAGCGGTTATAGTGCAACCCCGATTCTTCATCCAGAAGCTGGCCGGCGAATTTTAAACCGGGTTCTGGCTGGCTGTGGTTGCGTGAACTAGATACGGGATAATGGCAAGCTGTATCTGACGGGGGATTGGCTTACGCAGTGCGGTCTTACCGGGCAACCGCTGGCGATCAGCGTGATGCTTGGTCAGGTGGTGATTCGAGTACATCAGGATAATGCATTGGCATAATTAAAGATAAAAATACCGAGGAGATCCAGATAGGATCTCCTCGACTTATTTTATTATTTCTTTTCCATAACAGATACATAAGATGGTTTCTTCGTTTGTGTATCAGGGAAAAGGTCTTTCTCCTCTAACCGCCACCAATACTCGCTATATGAACTAGGTTTTTTATATTCATAGATAGATACAACACCGAGGAGAGCACAGGGGGATTCCGCCATAAAATCCCATCCATTTTTCTCAGCGCAAAACATATCTATCTCATCATCATACCAAGTTCTAAACCCTTTCTTATCAAGAATATTCAACGCAGTATTATATACATTTGTATACTCAGACAAAGCAGGCATATTCTTACTCCTTTATTTTCCAATGATTTTTATCGCATCAAAAGGAATTTCGCCTTTAAACAAGACTTCTAAAGCCCTTTTTGCATCTCTTCTAGTAATAAGTGAACCAAATTTTTCAGCCGCTTGGAGAACGTTATTATGGTCAATAAATTTCGCCCCACCTTGTATGGCTTTTTTTACGTCAATTTCTATTAATCCATTACAACTTCTAAACCGGTTTGTTGCTTCTTTTGTAAGAGATGCTGAGATATGTTCAGTATCAAGGCCTTTGACATGATCTGCAATTGACCCACTAATTCCTTTTGGTTTTATCCCCAATCCTTGTTCCAGTCTAGCCAAATCATCAGGCGTTATTTGTCTGTATACTTTACATGTAGCAAGACCCAGAGGATCTATTGCAGATAGAGGGTTTGGCACATACGCATACGGGTTATGCCCCCCCGCCAGCCCTATCGGGTCCGGGCTTAAGTAACAGCAGGCCTGCGGGTCGTAGTAGCGAAAGCGGTTATAGTGCAACCCCGATTCTTCATCCAGAAGCTGGCCGGCGAATTTTAAACCGGGTTCTGGCTGGCTGTGGTTGCGTGAACTAGATACGGGATAACGGCAAGCTGTATCTGCCAGAGGACTGGCTGACGCAGTGCGGCCTGACCGGGCAACCGCTGGCGATCAGCGTAATACCCGGTCAGGTGGTGATTCATATTCAGCAAGGGTAACGTATTAGCGTCACAGCAGATAAAAAATAACCGGGGGAGATCCAACGATGATCTTCCCGGCTTTTATTTATGGCAATTTTCTAGCTGTTTTCTTAGTGGCTAACGGTTTCCAAGAGATTAATACTCCGGCCTCACCAAGATACCTATTTAACTCGTCGAGTTCAGTATCCTCAACGGTCCATAGCCACAGATTATTGTTTAACCCTTCAAGGGAACCATGCTTTTCATCACTTGATATCCACTCTTTCAAGTTAACATTTCCGATAACAATATCAAGATGATGATTATTAATCACATTAATAGGATAAACCATCCTTAGCATCGTATTTTTATAACGTTCCTGGCCTTTAAACCTACCTGGACATTCTCTTTTAAATAAAGATGCGTTTTCATATTGATATATATTAACCATATTATCACCAGTGGCATAGTAGAACGCTTTGGTGACTTTATCACTATGGTACTTAATACCATATGAATATGGTATGTTATCAGACAGTGAACTTAAAAATTCAGTTGTAGCCTTGGAGTCATCAGCTACACTTGGATATTGCACATCAATATAATTGAAGCCACCGAACTCATTGGTCATATAACCAAAAGATGCATTCCACGGCTGTGCATCTTTCTGCTCTGAATATATTCTAAAAGCGGTAACCGCATTATCCTTTATTTTTTCCTTTAGGTCAGGGAATGATATTTCTATGATGTCGTGATCGCCTGGATGATCACCTTTTTTTAACATCTTATAATATCCGGCACCAGTAATAGGCATGCCAATATCGGTAAATAGCTTCTCACCTAGTTCGCACGCAGTTTTTTCGTCCATATTCTCAGTGTTATATACAGCCATTCCAGAATACATATATTCCTCTTATATTCCTGAGATTAAGTTATCTAATGCTGACTTCATATCTCGCGCATTAAATGGATGTTCAAGGATAAGAACTTCACCTTGCTTATTCAATGGCAAGTTACTCATTGCAGTATCATTACGACTCGTAAGTGTTGGCAGTTTTTTACCCATATCTGTTTTAGATGCCAATTCTATAGCATGAACTTTGCCATTCATATCAATTGCCATAACATCAGGTCGTCGTCCAGATATTCCCTTGCCATTAGCAAAGCTATATGACCTATTTAAATAAACCTCTTTAAACTTACCACTCATAGCTAATTTATTAGCTATAGCTTCAGAGAACTGATCGTGACCAGGGGTTCCATCTTTTTGGCCTTTACCAAATATCTTTGTTCCATTCACTTCACGCATTGGGCATACAGCTAACCCGTATGGGTCTACCCAACTTAATGGATTAGGAACGTAAGCATACGGGTTCTCGCCCCCCGCCAGCCCTATCGGGTCCGGGCTTAAGTAACAGCAGGCCTGCGGGTCGTAGTAGCGGAAGCGGTTGTAGTGCAGCCCCGATTCTTCATCCAGAAGCTGGCCGGCGAATTTTAAACCGGGTTCTGGCTGGCTGTGGTTGAGCACTTTCGCCAGCGCTGCGCCATATAACGAATGGTTGGCGCGTTGCCAGACGCGTTTTCCTGCGGGGTTAAAGAGCGCGAGGGGTTCCCCCGTTGGGGCGCTGACCGCGTAGTGAGTTTCGACTTCGCCTACCTCGCCCTCACTGACTCGGCATTCCTGTTGCGCTATCAGCTCCCAGCCATTAAACACCCAATGTCGGATTTTTTGCAACTCGCCCTGTCGATAATCGCGAATTTCAGCAATAACATCACCGTCCCATAAATAGCTCACACGGATGCCTTGCTGTTCACAGGTTTTGCTGATACGCCGCCCAAAGGCATCGTAACGGTAGCGCCAGCTATCACCATTTTGTTTGCGCAATTCCACCAGCTGGTTCTGGCTATTCCAGATAAATCGCGTGTATTCCGGTCGGAAGCCTTCCTGTTGCGTACGGCGCGCCGTCATTCGGCCAGCGGCGTCATATTCATACAGCTGATTACCAAGACGATTTAAACGATGGCCGCGGTGATAAATTTCATCCTCTGCGCCGCACTGTTGATCGCCCACCCGCCTGAGTAGTGGATAGCCGCTGGCGTCGTAACGGTAATGCTCGCGCAGTTGATTACGTTCGCTGACCGAAATCACCTGTCCGTTGCCATTGACAACATAATTCAGTCGTTCAACATCATCGTTGATCGCAACCAACTGCAAAGCAGCGTCATACTGATATTCGCGATCCAGTTCGGCCAACGTAGGCTGAGGAATGTCACTCAGTTCTTCCTGTCGGAATACCCGCGTATTGCGGCCTGCGCGTTGATGGATAACCTGCCCCATCAGGTCGTATTGCTGACGCAGCATAAAACCCGCCGCCGCTTCGCGTCCCGCTTCCTGCCCCGCGGCATCCCGCTGTAGCTGTAAACTTTGTCCGGCTGGCAATTCCAGCTGAATAAGCTCACCGGTGCGGTTTACGCCAATACGAGTCAGCCAACTGCCCGACTCGTGCCCAACACTGGTAATTTCTCGTTCCAACGTCTGGTTATCCGGATAACGACGCAGAATTTCACCGGCTACCTGAATCTCGCGAATCGGTCTATCCTGTTCGTCATACTCAAAGTGCAAAGTACTATCCGGTGCGGTAACGCTCAGCAAACGCCCCATCATATCGTATTGATACTGCGTCGCTCCTTCCGGGTTGCTCTGGGTCAGTAAGCGCCCGCAAGGGTCGTAGCTATAATGCGTGATATTCCCTAGCGCATCCTGCTTCTGGCTACAATTTCCCTCGGCATCGTAGCGGTAATACCACACCGCATCGGCGTAATCCCGTTCCTCTATGACCCGCCCTTCGCTATCCAACGTATAGCGGTAGGATTCGCCTTGGGGATTAGTCACTGCTATCAGTTGTAGCGTGTCAGCATCGTAGCGATAGCGCCAGATATGGCCTTCACCGTCGCGGCGGGAAATCGGTAGGTCAAAAGCGCCGTATTCCACCGTCCAACTAACCCCGTTGGCATCATGATATTGGGTCAGATTGCCATGACGATCGTGGGTAAAGTGCTCCTGACTGTTGTTCGGGCGATCGCTTACCGCCAGCCGTTGATGCCTGTCATAGCGCCAGCGCCATAAGGCTCCGCCAGGGGTGCTGAGAGTTTGCAGATTATCCCGGCTGTCGTAACGCAGATTCATCACCCGCTGTTCTTCATCGAAAATGCGGAACAGACGCTGGTGATGATCGTATTCCATTCTGCGCTGGCTACCGTCGCTGTGAATTTGCGTAGTCACCAACCCAAATTCATTACGTTCCAACGTGATACTGCTGCCGTCTGGTGCGGTAAAACTTTGGGGGTTCCCTTTTTCATCATACTGTTGCAGCCAGGTACGCTCTAACGGATCGGTAATGCCGAACAGTCTTTGGCTATCGTCATAACTGTATTGCCAGCAGGCACCCATAGCGTTAGTAAATGAAGTCACCAGACCGGTGTCTTTAAGGTAGCTCAGGGTAATTTGATGGCCTGAAGGAGTGATCTGCGACAACAGATTGCCGTAACTGTCGTACTCGTATCGGGTGATATTTCCGGTGGGAGAACGAACCTCGGTCACCTGATTCATCGGAGTAAAATAAAACTCGGTGGTTGCTCCTTGCGGGTTACTGACTCGCGTTAGCCCCGGCAAATAGTCAAAGTGCACCGGGTAATAACCGTCTGCGCCTATGCTGTCGGTACAACGTCCTTGCGCATCATAATGATATGCCGTCCAGGTTTGATCATTATCATGCCAGCGACTGATCCAACCCTGCGCGTTATATTCATAGAAAAGATGGTATAACTCGGTGCTATCCGCTTCCGCCATAAAACCGCTGTCGTGATAGCGATAACTCGCCAGAACATCATATAAACCTTCGTCGGTGCGGCGAATTTCGGTCAGTTGCTGCGACGCATTCCAGATCAGCGTCAGTTCCGGACCGTCGCTGTGACAAATGCGCGTGAGCTGTTGCCTTTCGTCATAACAAAAATCGATATGATTGCCGTTAGTGTCCTGATGAGCGCTAAGCAGAAATTTATTCTGATCCTTTTGCCCGACTAAGGCGAAATGACGCTGAATACCGCTGCGGCGATCCGTCAGGATGACGCCCTGGTTGCCGCGCGTCACAGTGAAATCAGGGTGATCCGGATTAAAACTGAACGCATAGCCATCCGGTAGCGAAAAGTTCAGAGAACTGCCTTCCTGAGTGAAAATCTCAATACTGTCATTTTCAGGATCGATAACCGCGTATTCGCTGAAGCTATCTGCCCAATTAGCCCCTAATACCCCAAAACAGCCCTCAGCCCAGGTTCGGGTAAACGCCAGCGACAAGGTTTGGCCTAACATCAGATCGGTACGCTGCTCGACCAATTGACCAGTGACCACGTCAATAGGGTCACCCTTGACGAATTTCTTACCCGCTTCAGTAAAGCGTGCTATGCCTTTATGACTTTTAAATGCGGCAGTTACGCAAGATAAGGTTTTACCCGCGCATATTTTCGCAGCCTGTTTAGCACCCATGATTGCGCCTTTGGCTGCGGCTTTACTCCCCGCTTTGGTAAACAGTTTTGCTGTGCCGGTTAATAGACCTTTACTCGGTGGAACCAAGAATTCTACGGCGATCAGAATGGCTTTTTCCAACATGGAAAATTCTTCAGCCACTTCTAGATAGCCACCCTGACCGGAACCGATAAATACCGTAGATGCGCCGGATTTAATGGTTGGGCCGCAGGTCAGTTTGTCCCCCACCCGCGCCGAGGGCATACCGTTGATGGCAACGCTTTCGCTGCCTTGGGCGATAGTCGCCGGCGCGCTGTGTTTGCTACACATAGCGGTATCGCCGGTTGCGCGGGCAGCTGCTTTACCTTCGATAAATACATCGCCAGAGCCGCTGAGTAGAACGCCGTCCGTCGGGCCAACGCTGTCTACCATTGCGCTGACCGCCGAACTAGCCTTGCTGATTATCCCACCCATAGCAAAAGTCCCGGCTGTGCCTAACGCCAATACTGCCACGGTCGCCAACCCACCGGAACCCACCACCACCGCAGCAGCCACGGCAAAAATAGCTACGCTAATGAGTGCCCCAACCACAGCTCCGGCTAATGCACCGAGAAAACTGGCATGCTTGATCGGATCGCCCAATCGCGCCGCAGCCGGTCCGGGCGCGCCAGAACTGACCGGTTTGGGGCTGGCATGAATCGCCCCAACTCGGGCAATTCGCTGCACAATATCATCTGTTAACGACATGAAACGCCTCCTGCGTTACACACTTTTACACAGCCTGATAGCTATAAATAATCGCCAGCAACGCTGTTTTTTGGCTCTCCGCCAGGGCTTTTGGTGAGGTGATGGTGAAGGTCAGTAATTTGGTGCCACGCACCTGCATCACCACGCTTTGATGCATTTCCCCTTCGGGGCTTTTCCAGAAATATTCCAGCAAACGAGCCGGTTGTTCGCTCAACGTGACGGTCGTAAGGCTGCGCTCTTTATAACCGGGCAGACTGGTTTGAAATTGCTCGATAACTTGTGCGTAGTAACTTTCGTTATCCAGCCCGACCGGAACCCCCATACGGCTTACCACTAAATTGATTCCGCTGTCGTCGGGGGCAATAAACACATTCATGGTTTCATCGCGCCAGTTGGCTGGAATGGCTAATGTGCCTTCATTCATTAGGTAAGCAGGGTGAGTCATGTTTAGTCGCTCCGTGGCTTATAATTATTTAGTGAAGAATGTTCGTTAATTGAGGTTTATCGGGTTGCCTTTCAGCGTAATACTGGCGCCCTCAATGGTGATATTGCCCGCATTATCCAACGTAATACTGGCTCCGGCGGTGCCGATCTGAATCCCCTCGGCTGAAGACTGGATCATGATGCTGCCAGTGACTTCCAGACTGCTACTGCCTTGAACCATGATGCGGCGCTGCTTGGTGATAGAAGTCACTTCGTTACCCGCAACCTCTTTATGGCGATCGTTACGCACGGAAATCACCTGATCGTGGCCGACGCTTTCGGTATGATCGTGAACCACGGTGGTCACCCGATCGTTAAGCACATTGGTGGTCATATCTTTCTGCGCGTGCATAAACAGCCCTTCGCTGTTTTTCTCATCTTCGAAACGCAGTTCGTTAAAACCTTCCCCTTTATGGGTTTTGGATCGGAACGCCATTTGAGTTTTACTGCCCGGCAGGGTCCCAGGAGGAATGTTATTGGCGTGATAAGTGCGCCCCGTCACGATAGGCTGATCCGGATCGCCATGGAGGAAATCCACCACCACTTCCTGACCAATACGTGGAATGGCTAACATCCCCCAACCTTGTCCGGCCCACGGCTGCGTCACCCGAATCCAGCAGGAACTGTTATCGTTGGATTTGCCATAGCGATCCCACAAGAATTGCAGACGAATTCGCCCATATTGATCGCAATAAATTTCCTCTCCGGGCGGCCCAACCACCATGGCGATTTGCGGGCCATCAACTACCGGTTTTGGCAACGGCGTTGGCCGCCAGCTTTGACTGGCCGGAATAAAGCTAAAGCTGTTAAACAGCACCGTCCCCTGATCGCCTGATTCCTGTTCCAGCGCCTGCATCTGCTTGCCGTGATGCTGAATGCTGACCAACTGCCATTTACGATTAAGATCGGCCCGAGGGTGGCTAGTCAGGGTAAAGAGCTGACCCGGTTGCAGCCGGAAATCATTACTTTCGCCCTGCCCTAAGTTGGCATCATTGCGCAGCGCTTCCAGCCGATAGCGAGTGAAATCCTGCCCGTGCTGTTCGTCTTTAAAACGACCGGGAAAATCGAAGTGTTCGTAGTCCGGACGCTGATTTTCCAACTCTCGCGCCTGTTCGTTGAATTCCGCTGCCCAGTTCGGATTTTTAAAGGTGTAATCCTTCAACTGCACGCTGGCAGTTCGCACCTGTGCGCTGCGTTTAAAAGTATTGATGCTGAGCTCTTTGGCCTGTGCCGCTTTGGTCGGGTTGTAAGGCAAAACGGCTCCCGGCGGCAGGGAACCGACGTCATCGGCAAATATGAGCGTGTTCTTTCCGTTGGCGAATTCAAAGTAGTAAAACATCCCTTCTTCGGCGGTAAGTCTCTGAATAAAATGGAAATCAGACTCTTGATACTGCACGCAGAATTCGCGTTCTGGGTGCGGATTACGCAAAGCGAAGGCGAAGTCATTGATACCGTTCTCTTGCAAAAGCGAAGCAACGATGGTCTGTATGGATTGCTGCTGAAAAATACGAGAGTTATGACGTAGAGAAGTACGCCAGAAATCGGGGCGAATCACCATGCTATAGCGCGTCTGGCGGAAACCGGTATCGCCCTGTTCAAAGCTGGAGACCATACCGGTAATGCTGCGTTGCAGCTCGCCTTCACGCCAGATAAACAGAGTGGCCGCTTCGTCTAGCACCGCGTCAAACGCAATGGCAGGATCGGCGCTGGCCAGACCAACATGCAAAACAAAAGGCGATGACAATCCTTCACTCAGGCTGAAATCCACCACGACGAGAGTCTGCTCCGGCAAGCCACTGGCGGTGAGCGTAAATTGCAGTCCTGAAGGCTGTTTTATCCCACCCAGTAAATCCGCTACGCCGCTGAGGCTCGTTGCCGAGCCAGCCATCGCCGCCGCACGCCCGACGGTGTTTTTGGCGCTATTAATCGCGCCGGTCGCTTGTGATGCTGCACCCTGTACGGTTTTCATCGCTTTAGATGCTGGGCCAGCAACGATATTTTGGGCACTATCCAAAGCTCCGCTGGCGCTTCCACCGATATTTTTCGCCGCATCTACGCCTTTTGAGGCCATGACCGCCATAGTTTTCGCGGTATCTACGGCTTTGCTGGCGGTTCCTGCCACTTTGGATACTTTCTCTGCCGCACGCCCCACGCTGCCACCGGCGACGCTGGCCACCATGCCAGCGCCGTCTGCCAGACCGGAAACGCCATCAACGGCTGCGGACCCAAATGCATCGCTTGCGCCGGCTTTATCTTTTTTCTCATCACGACTAAACATGGTTATCCCTTCTCGTAGGCGTTAATGGGCTGGCTCAGTTTGAACCGTCAGTTGGTGGTAACGGCTTAGTAAGGCATCAAAGCGGTCATCAATTTGTTTGATCAATACCGGCGAGACGCTTTTCTTCTGCTCCCGTTGCAAGGAGAACTGGCGCAATAGCTCTTCCAGCGGGATTTCGCTGTTAAGATTGTTTTGAATGCGATAGAGCGCAGTTTTTAAATAGGAAATGGTCAGGCTGCCTTTCTGTTTTTCCTGCTCTAACAGTTTTTCAGAAAGCTGCTGAACGCCCATTTTGGCCTGATAATAATGAGCGGAATCCTGATTGCTGCCCATTCTGGCTTGAAGTTGCTCCTGCCAGCGTTGGCTGACCCCAGTTTGCCGGGCATCTGCTGGCCATAACTGCTGTGCGGTTTTCATTAGCGCATCTGGCCCACCTAACACTTCCAGCGGAGAACGTTTAGCCAGCCGATCCATTTGCTCGCCGTAGGTCTCCAGCTCCGGCTGGTGTAGCCACAGTAAGGCTGAACCT
Organism: Yersinia nurmii; assembly: GCF_001112925.1. Classification (GTDB taxonomy): domain Bacteria; phylum Pseudomonadota; class Gammaproteobacteria; order Enterobacterales; family Enterobacteriaceae; genus Yersinia; species Yersinia nurmii. The sequence goes on along the minus strand of NZ_CPYD01000018.1, from coordinate 20,530 downwards.
GCAGGCTCAGCGGCCACTGCAGCCAGCTGTTGCGCCATTGGCCTCACTTGCATCAGATATACCCCGGCGGCGATCAATAGCGAAAAACCGATGCCCAAGCTGAAACCTTGCAGCGCCGACATACGCTTGGTCGGCACAAAACGCACCTGTACTCGTGCATGTTCCAAATCGTCATGCTGTGGCTGCGGCAGAGTGGATGGCACTTCCCGCGATGACGGGGCATCATCCGAAGCGGTCAGATACACCAACGGCGGCATTTGATAGGACTGCATAGTCGGCGCGGCAGCTTCGGTGGCTCGCTCCAGTTTTTTCGCGGTGTTTTGCATCAGATACAACATATTTTCGATGCGCGGTACTCGGCTCAGTTGCACCTGTTGCAGCTTATCGATCATAAGCTGCAAGGCACGTTCAGCGCGATAAATCAGACGTAAATCTTCACTGCTGAACACCTGCTGACGCAGCAAATGACACAGTTTCGCGGTGAACCATTCCAGCATTTCAATACGTGCCAGCGGTTTTTCCGGCCACAGACGATCCCATTCGCTGACAATCAGGCTGGCCAGCAGCTCGCAGCCTTCGGTGAAACCTGTCAGCCCATTCAGTTGAGTTCGCGCCAAGGTGTAATACACGCCGGTTTGCAGATCGACGCCGTTACTGCGAAACAGCGTTAAGGCTAAAGACTCAATTAGCCGCCAATTGACCTGCGGCTGCGAGGGATGATTGGCTTTGTTAATTTCTTCACGGATCGCGGTGAATTCCGGCCATTGGCGCGGATCGCCACCGGTGCGGATAACCAATCCCTGTTTATTGTCGCTCACTAAAAATCTTCCTTAAAAAAAGCCCGACGGCGCGCATCGGGCATACTCATTAATAGAGCGTGTCCGGTAATTTGAATTGACTAAACAGTCCGCCAGCAAAGGGGTTATCCGACTCATCCACGGTAATACGATAGGTCATATGACCACCGTCAACGTTAAAGCGCACATCGAAAGAATCTTCCCTCACATTAGTCAGTTCACCGGCGTTAATCAGCCGTAACTGTGCCCATGGGCCGCTATAGGCGATGCTGCGCGGCGATTTGCCAGAAGCGTCCGGCACCAGGGTGATTTTGCTTTCCACACCTGAACGCATGGAGTTCGGCCACACCAAATGCACCATATTGCTGCGGCCGTGGGCATAATCCAGCAATTGCCCGTCTAGATTCAGCACGCTGCGCCGTTTATTGGCCGCCAGCTCCACCGGTTCAATAGCGAACTGCGCGCCTAACCCGTTCTGGCTGCTAAAGAAAGTCTCGCGGATTTTCTGCGCCACTTGTAACTGTTGCAGGACGTCATCGCGGATCAGCAACTCACCGTCGCTGCCGTTGGTCAGATTGTTCTCGACGAAAGGTTTGAGGTTTTGTTGATAGAAGTTGTCCAGTACACCTTTTGGCGCGAAGAAACGTTCAAACTCGCTCAGCGGCACATCCTGTGTTGATTCAGGATTAAACGGATAACGGCCCGCCAGATAGGTGCGATACTGTTTCACTACCGTGTCGTTCCACTCCACTTCCAGCGATTGAATCGCTTCCATCATCACAACGTGCCAGGCTTGCTCTGCCAGATCGCCCACCCAACGATTCAGCGGCTCCGGGAGGTTTTTGGCCAATTGCTGCACTTCAAAAATCGGGTCGCTGTTATTTTGATCCAACCGTAGCTGAACCGCTTTCAACGCCGCTTTCCCCGGTACTGGCGAGTTCTGAATCGCCAGCATGTAGCGATGCAAATCCGTCAGTTTTTGATAGACGCTTTGCAACGTACTGCCTTTATCACCGTGTTCGATCAGCGCGGCAGTTTCCGGTGCAAACTCGCGATTAATCCGTGACATTAGGCGGTAATCCGGCTGTTCCAGCAGATCTTTGGCATGCCCATCACCGCTGGCGGCAGGCAGTTGCGTGTTGTTGCTCAGGGTTTGTAGCGCTCGACGAATCGGCTGTTCACCGCTGATCACTTGCTCAATGGCAGCGATCGCCTGCGGCAGATCGTCAAACTGACGGATCTCCAGATTGTTGATCGCCGCGCGCCATGCGGCGGTGTAATCGCCCAGATACTGCTCGGTAATCTGCCGCTGAATTTCTTTGCGATCGGTGTCGCTGTATTCCACGTTTTTCGACAAACTCAAAACCCAGCTATCCATACTGGTCAGATCGATCAACTGGTCGTTTTGCTTCACAAAGTAGCTTTGCAAACCCTGACGTGTCAGGAACTGCGGTACCATCAGCAGATCTTCGTTATTGGCGACAAAAATACCGTCGAAGCTAGCACCGATTTGATCGCGTAGATTCAGCGCAGGCGGTAAAGCATCCTGCCCTTTAATACGTAGGTTTTGGTACACACGCTGATACAGCGACAGTTTACTGAGTTCCTGCTGCGCGGCTTTTACCGCCGGAACATAGGGCGCGAAATTCTGAATCGACTGCACATCGCCGCTATCCCGGCTGCGTTTCCAGTCGGTGTGCTCCAACGCATAGTCCAGATGATCCATCAGTTGATTTTGCAGATTACGCTGGCCGTTAAACTTCTCGCTCCAGCGGTTACGCATATACTGCTCCACCAGCCCTTTATTACGACCGCTGCCGTCTTCCAACATGCGCATCACGCGCAGGATTTCCAGCTTCTGCTCACTGCCCGCCGGCGCAGCTTTTAGCTGAACCAATAACCCGCTCATCAGCGATGGTAAGAAGCGCTGTTCCAGCAATTGAAGATAGGTATTTTCGACGTAAGGCCCAATTTTGCTGCCTTGATACAACCCCAGATCCGCTAGCAGGCTATTGCGTTCATGGTAGTTACCGTAAGCCAGCGTTGCCTGCCGAATCGGGTCAAGCAGTGGTAACTGTAGGTTGCCATATTGGTCTTCCCCTTGCGGAGGCGGAATTTCCAGGAAGGTTTTAGCCTGAGTCAACACCTCTTGTCCGGCCCGATAGTTACTTTGATAATACTGATGCCAACCGAAGAGTAACCCGACAATCGCCACCGCGCCGCAGCCGCTGAATGCCATCATGCGGCGGCGAGAATTGCGCAGCCATTGGCGACTTTCACCGGCCAGATTTGGCTCGGCCAGCAGGACTTGATTAAATAACCCTTTGGCAAAATAAGAAGAAGTGTCCCCTACCGGCCAGGTCGGGAATGCCTGCGGCCCAAGGTGATACTGCACCGCCGCCGATTGGGTAAACAGATCGTCCATTTGTCCACGCTGCTGAGCCGAGGTCAAATAAACCCCTCGTAGCAGCGCCGGCGTGCTATCACCACTAAACAGCATACGATCGAGCATTTGCAGCACGTAATCATGCAAACCGTGGATCTGACGGGTAAAACTGAATAGCTGCGGGCGCTGATCGCTATCTACGCCGTTAAACATCATCTCCGGCATGGCGTGGTTGAGTTGCGCCATCCACTGTTGCCAGAATTGATTCAGCTCGCTGCGCCAGTGATCTTCATCCTGCGTATTCAGAGTGAAAGTCACGCCTAAAATCGCTTCGCGCTGGGTTTTATCCAACGACTGATACATCGCCTCAAAGCCGTAAAGCAAATCCAGCTTGGTCAACACCAGATAGACTGGAATCTGGCTGTGCAGCGTCATCTGCACATCGTGCAGACGCTGGCGCATATGGTCGATATAGCTTTCCCGCCGATCTTTATTGGCGGTCAGCAACTGATAAACATCGACTGTAACAATGATGCCGTTGAGCGGTTGGCGCTTACGATTATGTTGCAGCCAGCCCAGCAGTTCTTGCCACAGGCGAGAATAAAGCTGAGGTTTTCCTTCCGCTCCTTGCTCCGGTTGCTCAATAAGCTTTCCGGTCGGATCGACAACCACCGCTTTCTCACCGGCCCAACAACGCACCTGTAGCTGTGCGGCGTCATCGCCTTTGCTAGCATCGGGGCTGTAGATTTCCGTCAGTTTATAACCTTCCCGCAGCAGCGTCGTTTTTCCGCTCTGTTCGGTACCCAACATCAAATACCACGGTAGCTGATACAAATAGCGCGGCGTGTTGAGATAGCGCTGTAGCTGCTGCAACCAGCGAGACAGATAACCGTTCTGCCGATCCAAATCGATTTGCACCGGATCGTCTTCCCGCTGCTGTTGATCCAGTTGGAGTTTTTCTAATTCTTGCAGCCGTCGCGTTACTCGCCATGTCAGCCAGCACACCGCAACCAATACCAGCACTGCCGTCACCAGCCAACGACTCAGCTGTGATTCTAGCGGATGCTGTTCCCCCATTTGCCACTGCGGCCCCCACAGCCAAATCACCACCAAAGCGATGCACCAGAGCAGCCCCAGCAATATCGGTATTGAAGATTTAAAACGCGGAATAATGGGCTTCAATAAACGTAAAAATGAAGGCATCTTTGGCATTTTGGGTATTGAAGGCATTTTCATTGATTAACATTCCTGTGTCGCATCGTGGCTGTCATGAGTGCTACCGCCGCTGTTTTTCTGATAACCCGGCAAAGAGCGAAGGCTCCCACTCCGGTAATGACAACTGTTTCCCTGCCAAATAAAGACTCTGATACTGCTGTTGCGCCATTGCCGCTAGCCCGGCCTTTTCCAATAATTGCGCACTAAGCAACTGGCTATAGAAACGATCCCGAGGTTCAGTTTGTTGCTGTTGCTGTTGATCAACCGCAGCCAGAGCCGCTTCCAACCCCTGTTGCTCATAACACAGCCAGATATTGTCTTGCTCCTCACGGGCGTTACCGGTAGTGACTTTCGTTTCCAGAGGCTGCAACCAAGCGGCAGTTTCCGTAGAGAGAAACGGGGTTTTATCGGTAAAGCTCAGTTCCCGTAGTGCGGGCAGGCGAGCCAGGAAAGCGCGAAGCTCGCTCTGAATCGCCTGCGCCACCAGCGGATAGCCCAAGCGTTTCGCCACCTGCGCCGACAGAAAATGCCCGTCTAGCCAATAAGGAGCCAACGTCAGGCTTTGCTCTATTTGCTGCCACAACGCTAAATCGGCTGTCGGTAACGCAGCCTGATAGCTGGCGGTGCGATCCGCTGACACTGCGGCCAGCGGTGTTCGCCCATCACTCTGAGACTGAGGCGGCGCGGTGATAGTGCTGAAGACCGCGTGGCGTCGGAGTCGGTAGCCGCTGTCGCTGTCCGGGTGGCGCTCACACAGCAAATCCGCCACTTTCAGCAGCGTTTGCCGCCACGCACGATCGCTGGAACTGTCCACAGTAACGCTAGCAACCGGCGCTTCAGTAACCGGCGCAACGACAGGAGAAACCGACGCGCTGCTGCTGGATAAAATCGGGCTGCAGGTCTGCGGTGTATCTGCAACCTGAGGCTCTGGCTGATAGCGATACGGGAAACTCAGCTCATCCACTTCTTTTGCCAACTGAGGTTCACTTTCGTGCCAACACTGAGCCAGTCGCGCCAGTTGCCCTAAAGCTTCCAGCCGCTGTTCACCGTTGGCTCTTTGGCTAAAAAGGCTAGCTGCGGCATCGAAACGCTTAACGATCTGCTGCGCTAAACGGCGTTTGTGCAAACCATTATGCGGCCAGGCTTCGGCCCAAAAATGGCTGACGTAATCGCAAAGCAATTGCATCGCCAGCAAGATATTCTGCGGTTCGCCACCGTGCTGCAAAGTACGCAGCAGGTGGGTCAGTAAGCGCATGTCTTTGCTTTCTTCGGACAGCAGGGTCATCGCCTGCTGCTGCAATTCAGCAATATTCAAGCTGGCGTGGGTAAGTGAACCCAGCTTCACCATTTCGCTGTCAATAAACTCCCAGCTCGGATTATCGTCTTTGAGCGCCAGCGCTGCGCGCCCGTCGGCTAACGGGGCTAGCAGCAAATTCCGCCAGGGATGTTGGGCGATAGCATTCATATCAACCTCACCAATGACAGGCGCTGCGCAGTGGCTTGATCGCCTCTGCCAACTGGACAATGTTGAAGGTCAGCCGCACTGCGGCCCCTTGTTTTGAGCTGATGCCCAAGGTTTCTCCATCCAGCAATCGTTTGATTTCATCAATACCGGCCAGCCCGCGACTGGCTTCCAGCAGGAAACCCTCTTCGCGAACAAACCATTCGGTATCGAATTTCGTGCGGTCGGTGACTAAGGTGAGCGCGCCTTCGCCTTCCTTTTGCGGCGCAACCAGTGCCACCTGCATGCGGGTGATGTTATCGATACAGCTAAACATGAGAACCGGACGCGGAGGCGGCATTCCTATCGCCGGCGTAGTGATAATCACGGTCGGATTGTTGCCAGCGGACTGGCGGGTGAGAAAAGCCAGGGAATGAGCCTCCCGCCCTTTTTCCTGCGCCATGGCACGACGCCAACCCGGCCCCATCATTCGGTCATCGGTTACGCCAACCGGATTGCTGGCCTGATCGTAACAAGCCAGTCGAACCAAGGGAGACGGCTCATTACGACACTGAGTCAACGCCGATAACTGAGGTGACTGCTGGGCAACGGTTGGTACACTTTCCGCGGCCATCAGACTGTGGCTACAAGCCAATATCAATGCGGCAGTTAATATCAACTTTTTCATAACTGACACCGATACTTAGCCAATTTATAGGCGAGCGTGCGTGGTGCCATATTCAAGCTGGCGGCAATACGTTTTTTATCCGAACCGTACATGCGCTGACGCTGACGCAAAATGGTGCATTCAAACTCTTCCACCGCTTCGGTCAGATCGTCTATTTTGCTGTAATCGTTAGATAAGCCTGCCGGAGACAGGCTGTTATCCGATGTACTGAGAGAAAACAGCAACTCATCCAACTGTTTTTGTCGTTGCTGCTGCGCTTTGAATACTTCGCGAATCTGTCGCAGTTGCGCTCTCTGCTGTTCCAGTTCCTGCAATTTGTTCAAACGATGCTGGAAAATATGGCAGTAAATGCTGAACATGCCGTTGGTGAGAGTGTAGTGCTCAATGTTTTCGGCAAAGACCGCCACCACGCCGCAGGCCTGGCCGTTGTAGTTAAACAACGGCAGCGCATACAAGCCACAGGCGCTGGGCAGTTCTTGCACAAAACTGCGAAACTCGGCGTTTTCGATGCGCACTCCGCGTTGTAAGGAATCCCACACTGCAGGGACGCCGTTACGTAAAACCTGCACCAACGGATGGTTGACTTCATCAATTTTAACGTCGAGTTTTAGCGTCGCGCGCTCGTCCTGCCGGGGCAAACTGTAACAATCGAGACGACTTTCATTGACGTTCAGCATGGTAACCAGCAAAGCATCAAAGCGTTGCCGACGATGATTAACCTGCAAAAAGTGGTGTATCAGTTGCTCAATGGTGTCGTTATCCAATAGCGCCAATACGCTTTTTAGCCGCTGTTTCATACCTTGTCCTCAACCTCTGCAACAAAGCTGTGCCCATCTACTGCGATACGAATAAAGCCAATGTCACTTCCCGCTGCCATTTTTTGTAGTAATAACAAAGAGACCGGCGGTAGCAGGACGCCATCAATAATGGACTCCAACATGCGCGCACCGTTTTCGGCGCGAGTGGTTCGCAGCAAGATTTCTTCTGTTACTGCATCGTCAATCACGACTTCGGCGTTAAATCGTTGACGCAGTAAGCTATCCAACCGCTGCAATTTACTGGCAATAATCGCCACTAGGGTTTCACGCCCCAGCGGCAAATACGGAATCACTTCCATACGCGCCAGCAACGCCGGTTTAAAGAAAGCAGCCAGTTCGGGATACAGCAGATCGTTGATAGAATCCGCATCAGCGACGTTATCGACGATAGTTTGATAGCCGAGATTGGAAGTCAGGAAGAACACCACGTTTTTGCAATCAATAATCCGCCCTTCGCCGTCGGCCAGTTCACCTTTATCGAAAGCCTGATAGAACAGATTGAGAACGTCTGGATGCGCCTTTTCCACTTCATCTAGCAACACGACTGAATAAGGTTTCTGGCGAATGGCTTCGGTCAATACGCCGCCTTCCCCATAGCCAACGTAGCCTGGAGGAGAACCAATCAGGCGAGATACGGTGTGTTTTTCCTGAAACTCAGACATATTGATGGTGCTCAGATAACGCTGGCCACCAAACAATAAGTCTGAAATTTGCAGTACGGTTTCGGTTTTACCCACCCCACTCGGCCCAACCAACAGGAAAGCGCCCAGAGGACGGCCGGGTCGGCGTAAATCGGCGCGAGCGGTCAACAGATGACGATGCAAATACGCAATAGCGGTATCCTGCCCTTTAATCTGTTTTTCCAGATAAAGCGGCAGCTCAGTAACAACCGCCAGCTCACTTTGGGACAAACGATTCAGCGGTACACCCGTCCATTCGGCAATCACCGCTGCGACCTGCGATTTGCTGACGTGAGGAGAAACCAGAGACTGCACCTGCTGCAATGAATCCAGCTCATGACCCAAACGCAATAATTCCGCTCGTTCATCGGCGGTAATATCGTCCTGTTCCAGCAAAATGCTGCGCAGTACAACAATTTGCTCAACCAACTGTTGCTGCTGCTGCCAGCTTGCCATCAGCGCCAATCGACGGGCGTCAATCTCTTCTCGCTGAGTCAGTAAAGTAGCCAAGCGTTCGCTATCGTAGCTCAGCCCAATATGCAGTTCGCGCTCCAGCATCTGGATTTCCATAGCTAGCTGGTGCAATTCAGTCTGTAAAGCCGAAACCTCTCGCGGCGCACTGGTCAAATTGATTGCCACGCGGGCGCAGGCAGTATCCAGCACATCAATGGCCTTATCCGGCAACTGGCGGCCAGACAAATAACGATCGCTGAGCGTAGCAGCCGCCTGTAGCGCTTCGTCGTCAATCAGTACGCCGTGGGCTTTTTCATAAATGGTGCGTAAACCGCGCAGAATCACAGTGGCCTCGGCGGCGCTCGGTTCGGAAACTTTGACCAACTGGAAACGACGAGACAGCGCGGCATCTTTCTCAAAATACTTTTTGTATTCGCTCCAGGTCGTAGCGGCGATGGTTTTCAATTCACCACGCGCCAATGCCGGTTTCAGCAGATTGGAAATATCCAGACCACCTTGCTGATTACCTGCACCAATCAAGGTATGGGCTTCATCAATAAACAGAATAATGGGCGTTTCAGACTGCCTAACTTCCGCCATAATGCCTTTGAAGCGTTTTTCAAATTCACCTTTCACCGCCGCGCCCGCTTGCAGCGCGCCCAGATCCAGCGTCATCAATTCCGCATTCAACAATTTTTGCGGTACTTGCTCGGCCACAATTCGCAGGGCCAGTCCTTCGATCAGCGCACTTTTACCCACGCCGGCCTCCCCGACCACAATCGGGTTGTTTTTGCGGCGACGACACAGAATATCGATCATCAGATCGATTTCTTCATCACGGCACAGCACCGGATCAAGCTTGCCGCTGCGTGCCTGTTCAGTCATGTTGCTGGCATAACGGGCTAACAAACTTTCACCGTTAGGCTGAACGGCGGAGGTATGGCCTTCCGCAAGGGGAACTACCTGAGTTTCTGCGGAATCCGTCGTCCATTGACTAAAGTTTTGCCTTAATAACTCGCGGTTTACCGGAGCTAATAATTGAGCAGCACGAGCGGAAAGATAGCGCGCTGGGCTCATCAGCAAAGTCATCAGCATGACCCCGCTGCGCATTTCGCCGTGCTCCATCTCCGTGGAGGACAGTAACCAACTATCCTGCAACCACTCGATCAATAGCGGTGAAAAGCTGGGATAAGACTGAGTCACCGCCTGATGACTGGGAACGCGGGTATCCAACTGTTCCCGCAAGCTATCCTGGTCGATTTCAGCTTTATTGATAATTAAACGCACATCACTCAACGGCGTATTCAGCAATTGCAACAACACCTGCGAAACCGTAATTTCGATTTCCTGCTCGCTGACACAGTGGGCGGCCGCCGTTTCCAGCGCGTGTTTCGCGATAGGATTGAGGCGATTAACTAATGTGGGTAAATCTATGCGGATCATTTGGCCTTCCTTAGCTCAATAAGTTGTTTAGCTGCTGCAAGATATCTTGGGTTTGATCGTGTAAACGAATCAGATAAAACCCGTAGACCAGCGCTAACAGCCCTAATCCGCCCCACAGTAAATGTTTGATGGTTAAGCGCTTGCTTAACCGATAACGGCCGGAAGACTCTCCGGCGTTAAGATGTAATACCGTCGGCGGCGCATCGCCGCGCATTTCATGCAATTGGTGATGTAACCGTCTGAATAAACGCTCAAATTCATCCCCCTGCAGCGCACTGACCTTATAGCGCCCTCGATAACCAAGACAGAAACACAGATAGATGAATTCCAGCAAATCCTTGTAACGTTGCGGTTCACCCATCAGGCGTTCCAGCAACACATAGATTTTTTCACCGCCCCAGGTTTCGTTGTGAAACTGCACCAGCAGTGATTGCTGTAACCAACCGTTTTGACTATTCCAGCCATGTCCCAACGCGGTTTCATCAATAAAGGTACACAGCATGTAGCGGAAAGAGACAATGGCGCCCGGCTCATAGCCTTTGGTCTGTAAAAACTGTTCGATGGCGCGAATGTCCGTCACCACCTGCTGATAAAGCTGTTCCGGCAATGCCTGATTAGCCATATTTTTCAGGCGCATCACCATACCCAGCAGCGGCGTAGCGGCATCGACCATCGGGTTCAAGCTTTCGCCGCGCAGATCCAATTGGTACTGGCGAGTCGCCGGTATGGCTTTCAGCTCATCAGATAATGACGCAATATTCGGTGCGATTTCGCTCATGATTAGCTGCTCCTGATCGCCCAGAACTGCATATCCAGCTCTGGGAAGTCGCCGGATACGTGGAACGCAATGGCATTACTTTGCTGAATGTCTTTCCACGCCTGGCTTTGCTGATCCAGCATGAAATAGGTATATCCGGAGTGGTAAGGCAACTGACGCGGCGCAGCAGATAGCGCCACCAGCGGTACGCCCGGAAGCTGAACGCTGACCAAATCGCGGATTTTTTCCAAGGAAGTGATTTTAGTTTGCTGAATAAACTGGCGGCGCAGTTGTTCCTGCGGAATCTGTGCCCGAATAGCCAACACGAAATCGGCGCTACGCAGCAGATCGCGGTCGTTGATCGTTGCCACCCGAATGCCGTGAGCTTGCACCATCAGTTGAATAGATATGGCGCGTGGCGTCAGAACGGTACTGAGCGCCTGACGCATTGCCAACATCAGCGGAACAAAGCTGTCCGTCAGATTATCGTGATTATATACCGGGAAAATACCGGCCAAACGCGACTCATCGGTAAAGGTTCTCAGCTCGCCGCAGGTTTGCACCAATTGGCAGTAGAACTCTTGCGGATGTAACGTGGAGAGATAGGCACTGTGGGTGAACAAGGGCTGCACGCGGTTAAACAATTGCAGCATCATAAATTCGGCCACGTCCGCAATCCCTTGCTGGCCGGGGGAACCGATACGTTTGGCCAATAATTTGGCACGTTCTACCAGCGTTCCCTCTACTTCATCCATAAAGCGTTTGAGTTCAGGAGAAACCGAGATCGAAGTGCAGGTTGGAATAAACTCCGCGTCTAAAACAATGGCTCCGTCTGGGCGCCTTTCCTTAATGCGACACAGCGGCAAAACGGTAAAAGCGCTGAGATCTTCGGAACCTTGCATCAAACGTGGCGCTAACTGCGCTAATGCCAGGTCGCTCACATCTCCGCCCTGAGTATGCAAATCTCGCACGCTATCGCTGCGTTCCTGATATCGAACAGCGCCTACTCCGCTGCTTTGCGCGTTGGTCACTTCGTTTATCGCGTCGTTTTGCATCGGTAACGCCAGATAAATATCGCGACTGGCGGCGTCATTCAGATTGATCACATCCAAAGGTTTTGGGGTCTGATCCTGATTCGGAATATCAAATACCGAGCCGTCCGGCAGCGTACCGCTGGCCGAAGTAATGCCTACACGCCCCAGTTTTAATAATTCGTGATTCAACACTAACGACCGGAATCCATAACCATAGTCCATTAATGAAGATAAACGACTGTGCAACACATAGTCGTTATGGCGCTGTTGCTGCTGGAAATGCTGCGGCTTGATAAATAGCCCCTCTCGCCAAATCACGCGATTCTTGGTTGGCATCGCTATTCTTCCTCTTTCCTGAGATCAATTTCGTTCGCCCGAACATGCACTAACACCTGGTAGTTGTGCCCAACGCCGTCGATACGAATAATTTTTTTCCATTCGGCTTTTTCAGCGTCGGTGTAATGACCGATAACGCCGAGATAACGGTTCCCTGCTTTCAACTTAATCGGCGGCAAAGGTTTGTACTGACCGGGTAATAGGGTGTAGTCCTGATGGTCGATATAGTTTTTGCCCAACACTTTCTCTAATTCTTCGCTGGTTAGCTGATCGTCATCGGCGGCCAATAATTTGGAATCTTCGCTCAGATAAATCACCTGAATTTCCAGCGGTGAAGCTTCGCCACTGTCATTGGGATTAATATCTGCTTCGGCCAGCAGAGTGATTTGCACCGTTGAAGGCTGCTCGTCTTTCACACCCACGGGAATACTGGGATCCCACATCACCTGACCCACTTTTTTTGTTGCTTCCCAAGTGCTACTGCATCCCGGCAACAACAGAACCAGCAACAACACAGCCAGTGAATGACTCGCGATGCGTGTCATTGCGCGCTCTCCTGCAATCCCTGACGTAAGGCGCGGTCATAAGATTGCGCATAAACTTCCCAAAACAGTTTCTCAAAGCCTTGCTGACGGCTGGAGGCCAATTCTTGGTAATAGCTGTTGTACATATCCCACGCCCAAGCGGCGTCCATTTCCTGTCGTTCATTGCTGCGACGATAATGCGCAAAACGCGCCAGCAAATGCTGCGGTGAAAACGCATCCAGCATGGTTGCCAACGCCACTCCAATTGCCGTCTGGTTAGCCTGATGGTGTAAACGGACATTATTCAGGCTCTCGGCCACCGCCGCCGGCGCGGCCAGATGCACCGGACTTTTCTGATCGGCAAACAACACATTCATCGTGGTGTCGTAATCCAGATTCAGCCGCAACGGGTTATCCTCAATCGGCCGCAAATGTTTATCCGATAAGCCGTGCTGGACCTGCTGTAACGCCAATAAGCCGTCGATGGCCGCTTTCATGGTTTTTCCAATTTCTTCGAGAAAATCATGAGCTTCCTGACTGTTATTAATCGGCAACTGCGCATCAATGCCACGCATCAGCGGAGTCATAGCGACGTGCTGCTGCTCACGCATTTCCAGCGTTTCTGATGGATCAATGGCGGTAAGGCGGTTGATATGAGGCAGGTCGATAAATTCCTGATCCATGGCACTGTCCTTGGCGGTATCTGATAGCGGTGAAGAAAACAGAGGGCTGCTGTAACGATCCTGCTGTAGGGATTGACTGGCATCGGGGTCGGTCGCGGGCGACTGCGTTAACGTCGTCAGGCTCTCACTTTGTAAAATACGCAGCGGATCCTGGCTAAAGTCGTTGGAAACGGTCGCGGCCAGATTACCCTGATAAGGCGCTTCTGCACCGCGCGGCGGTTCGCCTCCTTCCATCATCGCTTCCAGCGGATTGCTGTAGCTGGAAACCAATGATTCAGGAGATAAAGTCAGCGGGTCTTGCCGATCGGCCAGCGTATGACCGATGTGACAGCTCATGGCTAACATGCCAACGTTAATTTTGTCCCCCGCCTGTAGGCGGATAAAACCAGCATCGCGGGTTAAGCAGGCCTGATTAACCATGACCGGTTGCCCCAAGACGCGCAGGCAGAACGCGCCATCCTGCCATTCCACGGCAAACTGTGCGCCATCAACCGAGGACATTTGATCCTGAATCGACCACAAATTACTGCTGCCACTGCCGACTCGCCCCCCCTGAATATCGAACAGGCAACTGGCCGATTTACCACTTTCCAATTTGTCGCTGTTTAGCACCCGCAGTGTGAGGGTTGGCTGTTGTTTTTCCATTTTCTCTATTCCTGAATGCGGGTTGTCATTCCATGACGCAAATGGTTACGTCGGGTTTCTCTTCCGGATCGCCTAAAAAACTGGTCCAACCGAGTAAGTTATTTTGATCTGCCCCAAGTACCATGCCACTGACCTGCTTACTGGCGAGCCCGAGACGCAAATCCCACGCGAACTGATCGCGCATCACGAACGAAACAAACATCACTAATGGCTGGTAGTTTTCGCCGTTAGGTAAGAAGGAAAGAAAGCGCTCGCGAGATAAATTGTTGATGCAAAGCATGAACTTGCCGCTGCGATCCGCGACGCGAGAACCGATGGTGAAATTGCTGCCCAGCACCGATTTTTCCAGATACTTTTTGCCGCGAATCTTCTCCCGTCCGCCCAACCGATTTTGCTGAGACGGGTCGATATTGACCTGACGCAACTGCCAGCTGTGCAGTTCTACATCGGGTAAATCGAAACAGTGGGAAACCAGCCCGCAGATAACTTCCGGAGAACGCCCCGGACTGGCCAGCAAACCGGCGTACGCCAGCATTTTGCTGTGATTAATCTGAAGTTTGTTGCGAATGACCTCACTGCCCAACCCCACCAACGCAAACATGCGTTGAGAGAAATCATCCACACCGCCGTCTTCGAAACAGATGTGATAGCGGTATTTCCGCCAAACCTGATGTAATAAAGTGATCAGGCGATGATTGAATACATTGAGGAAATCCGTCAGGCGGTTTTCATTCTGTGCATCTTCCCAGGCCAGTGAATCCAGGTAATAACCGGGCATCGGCGACTGGCTACCGTGCAAACCAAGAAAGGACACTTCCAACTGATATTGACCGCGCTCTGACTTTTCCAGCGCCACCACATCCCGCGTCGGGAAAGCCAGACTGGCGCTGGATCTGAAGCGAATACTCTCGCCCGCCGGGTAGGCTACCGCCTCCCCCTGCGAGGATAGTTTTTTACCCGAGAGCTGATTAAGCAGTTCTACCAGCTGAAAAAAGTTATAGCGGGAGACGTCCAGAGACTCGTCTCCGGGCACTACATCAACGCATGTTGACCTATCTGAACCGGCCATTCATAACATTCCTGATTATCGGTATTGACCACTTTCAAAATGTGAAAGGCATTGACGCTGGCATAGAGTGAGAAAAAGTGAGCCAAAATGGTGCTGAACAAATACAGCTCGCCTTCGGAGTTAAAGGCGCTTTGTGCCAGATACAACGTGGATTGCAGTCCGCGTACCGGCACGCCAGCAAATAGACGGTCCACCGGTTTGGTATCGATTCGTTGAATGGCATCCAGTTTTTTTTGCGAAACCCGCGCCGCTTGGCGGTTGTTCATACTGGGTAAATCGTAGGTGCGCAAAATCTGCTTCAGCGCATCTTTCTCCAGCAGTGACATATAGTTAAGAGACATATTTGACAGCAAAGACCAATGCAGGCTGCCGTCCAGTACTGGATAAAGCGGCACCGAAGGCCGGGTAATATTGCGGAACGACGCAAATGACGGGTTATCCTTGGTCGGCTGATTGATATCCCCCACCCGCAGTAGCATCGGCAACTCACGGTTGGTACAAGTCATGCTGACGGAGACATTTTCTTCGGCGTGCAAAAGCTGGGATTCATCTCCACGAACAAAGGCAATGTAATGTTCGAAGCCTTTGCGAAATAAGGATTTTTTCACCCGGAGATGGTAATAAAGAGCGTGGCGTTCATCCACATGCTCGATTTGGTGATCGAAGCTTTCAAACGGCGTGTAGTTTCGCGCTCTTCCGCGGGAGCGCCCTTTGCCGTCGCCCTTCTCACTTAGCCAGCTATCCACTTTATCGATGGAGAAAATATCGTAGCGATCGGGATGGTGATAACTGGCGCGCAGCGGGTATTCGGCCTGAGTGCCATCCAGCGCAATGGCTTCACTATCATGCTGGAACAGGTTCACCGCCGGCGTACAGTGCATGCGGAACGTCGTTGGCCGCACCTTGACATCAGGCGGTAACGCCTGCGAGAAATGCAGATTCAGCGTAAATTCGCTGGCTTTTAGATGCCCCGGCAAATCCGGAATACCGCAAACATCAAAGAACAGAAAACCTTCCTGAAAACAGAAGTATTCCTGCAAAATTCGGTAGCCCATATAGGCGTTTTTTGGGTACGGCAGCAGCGCGTCCTGACGATCAAAACCCACGGGAATAAAGTCAAAATCCGGCATTGGGATAGTTATATCGTTAACCACCAGCTCCGCGCGCTCAAAATAGTGGCTGATCCATAGATAGATTTGCGTACTGGTATAAGCATCTTCACCTAAATAGAACCGCAGCTTATTCAACTGTAAGCGCTGGAAATTCAGCTCATTTTTAGCCTGAAAATTAATCCCGATAATGCCCTGCTCGTTACTATTGTTCACCGTGATATCGCGAATCGCCATCGGGAATAGCCAGATATCGCGGCACAGAGTAAACACACATTGCGCCCCAGATTTAGGGGAAGTGCTGACAAAATCCTCATCGGCAATCGGGTTGCTGAGAATCTGCGTGCCGCGTTTGACCAAAGCCGCCTCGGTCACCACATTTTCATCAGGGGTGTATTCGATAATGGTCATGCTAGGCGTGGGCCGTAAATAGTTCGGCCACAGCATATTCAGCAAACCGTGGGTCAACTCAGGGAACTGATCGTCAATTTTCGCCCGTAAATTCCCAGTCAGGAAGGCGAACCCCTCTAATAACCGTTCGACATCAGGGTCCGAACCCTGCTCAGATAAAAAGGTCGCCAGATGCGGTCTTTCAACGGCGGCATCTCGTCCCAACTGTCTGAGGTAGTCCAGTTCATCTCTGAAATATTTTTCGAACGACATTATAAATCCTGATCAAAACGGTAGTGCCGGTTGTTATCCAACTGAATATTGAACTCCACCAGATCGCCAATGTTGTCAAAGCTCACCTGCGCGCTGATACGGAAATTCAACAGCAGCGGATCGCCATCATTGGTTTCTGCATGCACGGATACGGATGAGATACGGGGTTCGTAACTCTCAATACAGGTTTTGATGGCCTGCTCAATGCTGCGCCGAAAATCCGTTGCCGTTGAGGTAGCATCATTAAGATCAATAACGCCTAGCTCTATCGAACTCTGGCAACCACCAGGGCGCGCATTGAGGACTTTATTCAAATGTCCTTTTATTGAGACCAGCAAATCGTCTGCCCGCGCACGACGGGAAAGGCCGGAGCCTTCCCCCTGTATACGCTCAAACAAGCTGGAGGAGCTTCCTCGCTCCCAACTTAACAGCGCTGCCATGTCGGATTATTCCTTATCCAGACGGCCTACCAGTGACAGCTCAAAACTTGCACCCATATATTTGAAGTGAGGACGCACTGACATCGCTACCTGATACCAGCCTGGATCCCCTTCAACATCCAAAACTTGGATTTGAGCGGAACGCAGCGGGCGGCGGCTACGAACATCTGTCGGTGGGTTTTCCTGATCGGCGATGTACTGTTTCAACCAGATATTCAGTTCACGCTCCAGATCCTGACGCTCTTTCCATGAACCTATCTGCTCACGCTGAAGCACTTTAATGTAGTGCGCCAAGCGGTTGATAATGAACATGTATGGCAATTGGGTACCCAACTTGTAGTTGGTTTCTGCCATTTTCCCTTCGCGGGTATTTGGATAGTTCTTTGGTTTCTGCACTGAGTTCGCGGAGAAGAACGCGGCGTTATCACTGCCTTTACGCATGGTCAGCGTAATAAAACCTTCTTCTGCCAGTTCAAATTCCCGGCGATCGGTAATCAGAATTTCGGTAGGAATTTTTGCCTGAATCTGGCCCATTGCTTCGTACAGATGCACTGGCAAATCTTTCACTGCGCCGCCGCTTTGCGGACCGATAATATTCGGACACCAGCGATATTTGGCGAAACTGTCTGTCAGGCAAGATGCCAGCAGATAAGCGGTGTTGCCCCACAGGAAATGCTCGTGATTTTTACTGACGTCTTCATGGTAATTGAAATTTTTAATCGGGTTTTCAACGGTGGAATACGGCAGACGCAGCAGGAAACGCGGCGTTGTCAGACCAAGATAGCGAGAGTCTTCGGACTCACGCAGCGCACGCCATTTGGTATGCGCCGGGCCTTCAAATACGGATTTCAGATCTTTAATTCCCGGCAGCTCGGTAAAGCTACTTACGCCGAAGAAATCGGGAGCCACTGACGACAGGAATGGCGCATGAGCCATAGCGCCCACGGCGCTGACGTACTGCAACAGCTTCATATCAGGGGAGGAATTGCTGAACGCATAGTTACCGATTACCGCAGCGGTAGGTTCCCCGCCGAACTGGCCATAACCTGAAGAGTAAACATGCTTATAGAAACCGGACTGAACAATTTCTGGTGAGAATTCAAAATCTTCCAGCAACTCATCTTTGGTCGCATGCATAATATTGATTTTGATGTTTTCACGGAAATCAGTGCGATCCACCAACAGTTTCAGCGCCCGCCACGAAGCTTCCAGTTCGCGGAATGCTTCTGCGTGAAGAATTTCATCCATTTGAGCGCTGAGTTTCTTATCCAGCTCAACGATCATTTTATCCACTAACAGCTTATTGATTGGCTCTTCATTAACGCCGGTATCAAGAATACTGGAGATAAATGCCGCCACGCCCTGTTTCGCAATATCATAGCCGTCGTTTTCCGGCGCCATGCGTGCCTGAGACATAATCTCATCAAGCAAGGAGGTGGTACTCGCTGCCGGTGCAAGCGTGGCTGCGTTCTCTTCATGTACAGACATACTTAAAATTCCTTGTTTCCAGACCAATTACTTTTGGTTAAGTATTTCCAGCTCTTTCAGAAGCTGTTCACGGACGCTTTGATTAGAAAGCAAGTCTTGCAGACGTGAACGGAATGCAGGGATGTTTCCAAGCGGGCCTTTCAGCGCCACTAATGCTTCACGCAGTTCTAATAACTTATTCAGTTCAGGAACTTTCTTGGCAACATTATCTGGCGAGAAATCACTAAGTGAATTAATAGGTAATGTCACCGGCATATCTTCTTCGCCGTTACCATCTAAACGATTCGGAACGTTAAAAGCGAGATTAATCCCAGCTTCATTCATTACGGAATTGAAGTTATTTTTGTTAATAGAAACAACCTGCCGTTCTTCAATTGGCGTATCTTCTCTTACCCCTTTCAGATCGCCAACCACCATCAGATTTAACGGTAATTCAACTTCTGCAACCTGGTCACCGGTATTCGGGACATATTTAATGTTGATCCTTTCCTTAGGAGCGACACTACTCGAATTATCCTTACTCATATCCACATTACCTTTCGGTTATAAATCCAAGAATTATCCTAAGAATTTAAGAAATAACTTATTTTTCTCAAGATGAGTCAATGCGACGCACAGGAATACTTAACCAAAATTTTCTTGGATATTCCTTAATCTCAGCGCTGATCGGGTCAGGCAGGTTATTTCCACATGATGCAAAAATTAATTAAATGATTGGGAAAAAATGCATCTCCAAGGGATTTTCTCTTATTTCACCGCAAAAAGTCCATAGAAAAAATAACTAGGTAACTATCTATCATTATTTATTTGAAGTATGTCTCAATACACACATGATCAAATAATTTTTTCAAATTAATTTATAAAAACGATAAATAACAATGACTTATAAATTATTTATTTTTTTGAATAAATAAGTCCGCACAAAATTAGATCTAAAAAAATAAACCATAAAGATGATTATCCTGATTTTGCAAATATTTTAATTTTTTAAACTAATGGTGTTTTGACTAATTAGCCGCTCTCATTATGAGGTTTGGAGATTTGCTTTTGGCTGATTATAGTGGCGACGACGATAAGGTCTTGCTCTGTGTATACAATGCAATAACCGGCACCTGAAATATTCAACTACAGGTTATTAGCGTCATTTAGGATTCAATACCAACTCACTTTTATAGGATATTCTCAATGCCAACTCCATGCTATATCTCCATTACCGGTAAGACACAAGGCAACATTACAGCAGGTTCATTCACTGCAGAATCTGTTGGTAATATATTTGTACAGGGTCATGAAGATGAAATGCTGGTACAGGAATTTGAACACGTTGTTACCGTGCCTACCGATCCGCAATCTGGACAGCCGTCCGGTCAACGTGCTCATAAACCATTCCGTTTTACAGTTGCATTAAACAAGGCTGTTCCTTTGCTTTATAACGCACTGGCTTCAGGTGAAATGTTGCCTAAAGTAGAATTAAAATGGTACCGCACTTCTGTTGAAGGTAAACAAGAGCACTTCTTCACAACTGAATTAGAAGATGCCACTATTATCGATATCGATTGCAAAATGCCTCATTGCCAAGACAGCACTAAAACCGAGTTTACTCAATTAGTACGCGTATCTTTGTCATATCGTAAAATCAATTGGGAACACACGACCGCTGGCACGTCAGGTGCTGACGACTGGCGTGCGCCAATCGAAGCTTAATATATATTTAAGTTTTAATGCAGGACGGAAGTTGCTTTCGTCCTGCAACGTAGCCTATGTCCCCAACATGAATAGACCCGGGTTTCGTAGACACTTTTTTGCCTCATAATGGAGGCTCAATGAAGGAGTGTTTATGTCAGCCAAAAATTTCACTGAA
>NZ_CPYD01000017.1 GCF_001112925.1 Yersinia nurmii | reverse complement strand
TGAAATTTTTGGCTGACATAAACACTCCTTCATTGAGCCTCCATTATGAGGCAAAAAAGTGTCTACGAAACCTGGGTCTATTCACATGATCTAATATGTTCACTGAAATGGGTACCTTAATGATGATTAGGTACATGCCGAAAGGGACATACCTCGCTACATCTTGTCTTGACAGATAGGAGATTACTCAGCGCATCAACAGCTACAGAAAATTTTAAGGACTGAAATGTGATGAGCGACGGGTTTTTAAAATTATGTAGGTGATTAATCCCTAGATCTCTCATTACGTGATTAGCACTACTGTCATAATGTAACATTGAATCAATCAGAAGCCTCAAGGAGATATGCATGGGTATTAAGCCTGGCCCGAAACCGGTTGCTAAATCAACTGGAAAAGAAGATAAACGACAACGTGTCACGCCAGAAAACAAACCTAAACATCCCGTTTTGAAGGATCGCGGTCACAAAGGGCTTCAAATATCATTCGATTCTGCAGACCATTTAGCGGAAGAGGTGGCAGCATTGAAAGAGAGTGGGAAATAATGCAGGATCCAGTAAATACTACGACCACAATTGTTTGGACAATAAGAGACATCCTCTACGCGTTTGGGGCTGTTATTTCGACGTTAGCTGCTGGTGTTGCAGCATTCAGCGCATATAGAACCGTAAAGCGAGATTTAAACTCATTAGGAGATTCCGAGCTAAAAACTCTTGAAATGATAACAAAAGCAGAAACTGATTTTGCCAAGTACAACGCCGAGATCATGAAGCATAAAGAAGAAAAAGGTGAAGACTTCTGCCTGAGTCAATCTATGAAAGCACTTTGGGATGTTCACCTTCATAATGTACTCAATACCTATGAAATATCATGCCAGCGTTTTCGTGATGGAAAGTTGGACAAAAAACGTTTCGGCAAAACCTATGCGCGCCGTATCACCGCCATTTGCTCAAGCCCCGTCTATGGGCCAATAATAAACGCCTCCCCTCTGAACTTCAGTGCGTTGTTGAAAGCAAATATTGAGTTAAATGACCCTGAAGACTAAATCTGTGTAACGGGATAATTTCGACTCATTCGAAATCGATATGTGACATCACGCAGCCGCAAAATTTGTTACCTAACAGTGAAAATAAATAATTATTGTGATGGACCGCAAGATTTAAAACTTAGGTCAATTGTAATTTTGAGTAACCACCCTCATAACGTCATTGGTACCACTAACACAGCACATAAACACATTAACTTCTTCAAGGAGATTTTTTATGAGCATTAAACCCGGCCCAAAGCCTATTGCTAAATCAACTGGAAAAGAAGATAAACGACAACGTGTCACGCCAGAAAACAAACCTAAACACCCTAGTCTGAAGGAGCACAATCACAAAAATGGCGAATAGCACCTTTTGTCTTAACATCCGAATACAGCAGGCATGAGAATTAACCATGCCTGCTTTCTCTTCATTAGAAAACTTTTTTACTTCAATTACATCAGTGTAGGTTCACTTTTTTTAATGTGCAGACATCTTCTAGGGGTCATTCCGAAACGGATGTTGGCCTATCCGCCAACTAAGCAATCGCAGTTCGTGTGGTAGTTAGATCAACAATGAGAAACTGTAATGGTCTAATCATTCCGGACACTTTGTTAGAGATATAATGAGCAACACTAACGAGGTGAAAATGCGAGAAAAATCATTTACTCATGAGTTTAAACAAGAGTGCGTCAATCTGGTTCTTCAGCATAAGTACCCGGTGACCCAGGCTGCTGAAACAATGAATATTGGCCTTTCAACCTTACAACACTGGCTACGGCAGTATCGCGGAGAGATCCGCGGAAACACACCGATAGCCAGTGCTATAACACCGGAACAACGGCGAATACAAGAACTTGAAAAGCAGGTACGGCAGTTGCAGAGCGACAATGACCTGTTAAAAAAGGCTTCGGCCTTCTTCGCCATGGAAATGAACAACGACAAAAAGTCGCGGTGAAACTGAAGAAGGTCGGTGCAAATATCCAACAGGTATGCCGCTGTTTATCGCTCACGCGCAGCGTGTTTTATGCCCGTAGTCGTCGGCTAATGATCAAGCCCGATGTTCTGATGTTGCACGCGGAGGCTAAGCATGTTCACGCTGAAATGGATGCCACATATGGCAACCGGCGCATGTGCATCGAGTTACGGGAACAAGGTTTTAACGTGGGCAGATACCGCGTTCGGCAGCTAATGAAAAACTTATTACTGGAGGCTAAACGCCCCGGACGTGATCGTTATCCACGCGGCGGAAAACCCGCTGTCGTTGCCGCTAATCTATTGAATTTGCAGTGTAATCCAGAGAAATTGAATACCTGGTGGTCAGGTGATATTACCTATCTGCGTACCGCTCAGGGCTGGTTATATCTGGCTATCGTGATGGACTTATGTTCAAGAAAAATAGTGAGTTGGGCCTTCTCAGACAAGCCGGACAGCGACTTGACCGTCCGGGCCTTAAGGCTGGCCGTAAATAAACGCCGACCCACAGGGTCTGTGGTGTTCCATAGCGATCAAGGGGTGCAATATACCCGCGCGCAGTTCCAATCCTGCCAGCAGGAGTTGGATGTTACAGGTAGCATGAGCCGAAAAGGTAACTGCCAGGATAATGCTGTTACGGAAAGGTTTTTCCGCAGCCTGAAAGCTGAGAGGGTTAACTATCGTCGTTATGAAACCCGAAGTCAGGGTATCGCTGATGTTATCGATTATATCGACAGTTTTTATCATCTGAAAAGGCGGCATTATCGGCTGGGAAATATATCACCGGATGAATATGAACGCCGATTACAGCAATGTGCCTAAATCCGTGTCCGGTTTTAGTTGACCGTTACAATCGCCGGGATAATGTAGGCGTTTAAAGGCGTTTCGGATCAGAGACATGGGTAGGCAACATCGTAAAAAAAAACAGCATATTACCTGACGACGCCTTCATGCGACAGAACCTCCTAAATTTTATCGTTTGCAACCTGCGGCCAAATTCATCAAATTAAGCGCGTACAACCCTTCAACTCTTAATTATGGAAGATAGACAGATGCATAAAACCCTTTCCTGTGTGCTGCTGCTCGTCGCGTCAGGTTCCGTGCTTGCAACGCCTCAAACGGAAAAAAAGCTAAGCGGCATTGTTGATAACGTTGTTATTCCTTTGATGAAAGAACAGGCTATTCCCGGCATGGCGGTGGCGGTGATCTATCAGGGCCAACCTTACTACTTTACCTGGGGAATGGCAGATGTCGCAGGCAAACAGCCTGTCACGCAGCAGACGTTATTCGAACTCGGCTCCGTGAGTAAAACCTTCACTGGCGTACTGGGTGGCGATGCGATTGCTCGTGGTGAAATTAAACTTAGTGATCCAGTGAGTCAATACTGGCCAGCGCTTTCAGGGAAGCAATGGGAAGGAATTAGTTTGCTGAATTTGGCAACCTATACCGCCGGTGGCTTGCCGCTTCAGGTACCGGATAACATTACCGATGAGGCGTCATTACAGAATTACTATGAAACCTGGCAGCCACAGTGGAAACCGGGCACAACGCGTCTTTATTCAAACGCCAGTATTGGGTTGTTTGGCAAACTGGCGGTTAAACCTTCAGGTATGAGCTTTGAGCAGGCGATGAACAAACGCGTGTTCCAGCCATTGAATCTAACGCATACCTGGATACAGGTTCCTCTACGCGAAGAAAAACACTATGCGTGGGGCTATCGCGATGGGAAAGCCGTTCACGTTTCTCCGGGCATGCTGGATGCTGAAGCCTACGGCGTAAAATCCTCAATAGAGGATATGGCAAGCTGGGTGCGGGCCAACATAGCGCCTTCTGAAGTAAAAGATGTCTCGCTGAGAAAGGGGATTTTGCTTGCCCAGTCGCGGTATTGGCAAGTGGGTGACATGTATCAGGGGCTGGGCTGGGAAATGCTGAACTGGCCGATGAAAGCAACCGTCGCTGTCGATGGGAGCGATAATAAAGTCGCACTCGCACCGCTAAGTGCGGCGGAGATTAATCCGCCAGCGCCAGCATTAAATGCCTCATGGGTGCATAAAACTGGCTCAACCGGCGGGTTTGGAAGCTACGTGGCTTTTATTCCCGAGAAGAATCTTGGCATAGTGATGCTGGCAAACAAAAGTTATCCTAACCCTGCGCGTGTCGAAGCCGCTTACCGCATCCTTGATGCTTTACAGTAAATAGTATGGCCTGCTTCAGCGGGCCTTCTCAAATACCGGGATATTTCTAACCCTGTTGCATCACATCTATTTGGGTGACCAATTTTAGTGCGCCATTACATTTTCATCAAACCGCCGAAAGAAGGTTTTACAACGGGTTATTATTCGAAGTTGTGCGCCAACACCGATAAGAAGCTGAAGCAGTGGCCAAACACATGATCGGGCTTTTGACAATCAAACGCCGCGGATTTTGTATTAAACAGGAGCAGAAAATTGACTAACCTTGCACGTACCGCCCCAAACAATACCACGGGAATTTATACGCTTCAGCACTACAAAGATCAGGGGTACCGAATCCATTGCAACCTTGGTCAGGTGAAAGCACTTACTGGCGTAGAAGTGAAGCCAGAACACCGCTACCGCTTCACCCATTCAGGTGGTGATGTTTATCTTTCAAAGCCTTACTTGACTATTGAGGAAGGAAAAGAAGCAGCCATTACGTTCTTCACACTGATAACTGGCGTCCAGGTCTACTGGAATCCTAACGAGCAATAAGGTTATTGGCGTGATTTGGGCCACTAAGAAGCTAACTTGTTTCTCATTGATTACTGCGGTATCTGCAATATCCGCTTCTGGCACGGTTCTGTCGCATGAAGGCGTCGTCAGGTAATATGCTGTTTTTTTTACGATGTTGCCTACCCATGCCTCTGATCCAAAACGCCTTTAAACGCCTACATTATCCCGGCGATATCATCGCGCAATGTGTTCGTTGGTATCTGGCTTACGCCCTGAGCCTGCGCAATCTCGAGGAGATGATGTATTGCCGTTGACCACTCCACGTTACACCGCTGGGTTATCCGCTTGGTGCCGTTCCTGGATAAGGCGTTTCGTCGGCATAAACGCCACGTGGGGCGTCGATGGCGCATGGATGAAACCTACATCAAAATCAAAAGCCAGTGGAAATACCTATACCGCGCCGTTGATGCTGTAGGTCAAACCATCGACTTTCTGCTGACCGCCAAACGGGGCGCAGCTGCCGCATTACGCTTCTTTCGCAAGGCCATTCGTCATCACGGCGAACCCGAGGTGGTCACTATCAATAAAAGTGACGCCAACATGGCAGCGTTGACCACACTCAATGGTAACAAACCAGAAGAAGAAAGGATGACTATCAGACAGAGCAAATACCTGAACAACCTTGTGGAGCAGGATCACCGGAATATCAAACGGCGAATACGGACGATGCTGGGATTTAAATCGTTTCGACGAACCCAGACGATATTGGCAGGCATTGAGCGAGTGCATATGATACGTAAAAGGCAGCTTCAGCACCCCGCCGGAGAGCCTCTATCACCGGCAGAACAATTTTATTTGTTGGCTGCCTAAAAACAGGCAACACAATTTTGCCGACACAACAATGTTAATGCGACAAAATCATACGATAAGCCGGAACCCGTTGCGCTAGCGCTAGGCCGCGTGGTGCCTTTCTTTAAAGAAAATCTGTAATAACTTCACTTTGATTGCAAAGCCGGATGGGAAAGCTGAGTGGAAGCAGCGGTCTTATTCGGCTTTTTTATCATAATCCTATGGCCATAGAATGCTTTCCCTCCTCGATAGAAAATTCCTGTTTGATTATTTGCCCATTTAATAGTTAAGCGTTTAAAGTGATTCATTTTCATTCAATAAAAATAAAATTAGATTGTTACACGAATAATTATACTAGAAAATCAATTGTATTACATTCATGTAAAGTAGTTGTTACGCCGTAATTTTTGGAGCGTTTTTATTTTCATGATATTAATTTGTTATTCATAATTTGCTTTGCTAGCCTTTCACTAGAGTTTAAAAAAACACATTCTAGTAAGGTGTGCTTAATTAGCGTAAAAAATGAGCACGGATAAAACATCATCACTGCATTTACTCCCAATTTATTTTCATCATGGGTTTAAGCTAACAGCATTAATACTTAGACTGACAATAACATTTATAACTGCCCACTCTGAGAGGTAATACATTCATGGGTAATTTTTCTTTGCTTAATCGTGTTAAAAACGAATACCAAAAAAATCATCATATATTTATCCCAGGAAATATCATGAAGGATATTTTACTTGAGCTGGGAGCCGAACCCAGTGATTTTGCAAAACTAGAGTCTGTTAGCGCTCATTTACTTAGCGATCCAACTCTACCATTCCGTCAATCCAAAGCCGGTCGATTTTGTTTTAACTTTGATGATGCCAAGATCGAAAGGATTGAATTCCAACCTTTCGTACTTTCGACTGAGGACGAATTTATCCGCCATGACTCAGGGAAAATCCGTCATTTTCGCGGAATAGGTGATGATTTACAGCTAAATACAGTTTTTCAGGCATTAATAAAAGCAAAAGCCTACCTTATTGAAGGGGTAACCGTTATTCCTCGTACCAAACTAAATCAGGCTAGTAATCAACACCTCTGTACAGTCTTTAACCTGAGAACAACAACGTCACCAACCATTATTGGTGAGCCCACATCCGAAGGAGTCCACAGCGACGGGTGCGACCATACTATGACGATTTTTTTAGGTAGTAATAATATTGCCGATGACAGTGCTAAAACCTTTATTCATGATATGAAACAGACGACTGGATTAAAACACAATGACATCAATAAAGATCTGATTGTGACAGAATTCCAGCATAAAAACTTTCTCGATACTTTATTATTCGCCGATAACGAGAAAAAACACAGCCTCACACCTGTTATTGCAAAGGATAAAACCAAAAATTCAACCAGAGATATGCTTATTCTCCTCACCAGAAAACCGCTTAAAAAAGAACATATTCATTATAAATATGACTCTTTTAATTCTCACATGGAAGTTCCTCTAAGGATTAACATGATAGGCGGAATAAATTAACCTGACATTTAAAACAAGCTCAGCCAACTTATTAATTATATAAAATAGATTAAGAAATAAAAATAGCCATACATTTATCATTACCACCCTCAGTTTTTTTAACGTAATTTAAAAAATTATCACCATTATTTATCTTACAGATCTGGTTTATTAAAAAATATAGGTATTGAACGCTATGGGCATCACCTATCGTTTCAACCAAATAACTAATGCATATTGCTTCCTGACCAAGAGGTCTTACACTGTGTCAATCAGTGGAGCCAAAGAAGAATAGGACGCTATGTTACCCACTCACGAATATGCCAACGATTTGATTCTTTTCGCATTAATAGTCGATTGCGGTTCGTTTAGTAAAGCAGCCGAAGCCGCCGGTATCACCAGTTCCGTGGTGAGTAAACGTATCGGTCGTCTAGAGAAATCTTTAGGTGCCCGCCTGCTTTATCGCACCACGCGCAGTCTACGGCTTACTGAAAATGGTCAGGTGTTGTATCGCCATGCACGCGAAATCAGCACGAAAGTTCAGGACGCTTTGTATGCGGTCAGTGAAAAAAGTGATGAGTTAACCGGCGTTATTCGTATGTCAGTACCCACTATTTCCGGGGAATTACTACTAAGCGAATGCGTGGCCGAGTTTTGCAGCCAACACCCTAATTTGAAAATTGAAATGCGGCTGGAAAACCGCTTTGTCGATTTGGTCAACGAAGGTATTGATCTGGCTATTCGCACCGGCACCATGCCTGACTCCAGCCTGATTGCACGTCCTATTCTCGATTCCCACTGGATCATAGTCTGTTCTCCCGGTTATTTGGAGCTGCATCCAGAACCCCATTCGGCGAAGGAATTGCTAAATCATAATTGTCTAACTTACACCTATCAGGAAAGTGGCACGGCCAACTGGTTAATGAAACAACCCGGTAGCAGCGAAATCTATGAAATGCAGGTGGATGGAAATCTGTCAGTAAATAATGCCAGAGCTATTCGGAAAGCCGTTATCAGCGGTCACGGCATTGCTATGGTGCCGCGTTGTATGGTGTATGAAGATATTCAGGACGGAAAATTGGTTGAAATTCTGGCTGGCCACTGCGGTAAAGTTTTGGGCGTTTATGCAGTTTATCCTTATACCCGCAATTTACCGTTGAAAACCCGCTTGCTCATCGAACATATCATTACGTCCTATAAGAATATCAGCCACTACTTTTGAAAATATCACCTGATTACCCCACATTCCCGCGAGATCCCCTCCAATGATTAGGTCATTTTTGGATATAGTCTATGGCCTAATCCTGTCTAATTAATGTGAGACAGCACATTACTCACACAAAACAAACAAGCTAACTAATTGATTAATAACGGTTAATTTAAAATTCGTTTTTTGAGGATTTAATTGAATTAGGCCTAATTTTCACGCTAATTAATTGTTGCGAAAATGCAGCGTAGTACATCAGCAAAGGTTGTGATTAGAATAATAATGTTGTGCTAATTAACTTTTTGGCTACATCCCTATCCATCTAGAAAAATAATAACCCTGAGGATGATATGTCCCTTTTTTTTAGTATTGCTCCAATCGCTCTGTTGATTTGGATGATGACCAGGCGTAACGGAATTCCATCCTATATTGCTCTGCCACTGACCGCCGTCGTGGTTTATTGCGTGCAATTATTCTGGTTCAACAGCGCACCGCTGTTGCTGCACGCCAATATTATTACCGCGCTAGTTTCCGTATTTACCCCTATCACCATTATTGCTGGCGCAATTTTGTTGAATAAGCTGATGCAGGTGAGCGGCGCAGAAAACGTGGTACGTAACTGGCTGGAAAATATCAGCCCTAACCCAGTTGCTCAGCTGATGATTATCGGCTGGGCATTTGCATTCATGATTGAAGGCGCCAGCGGATTTGGCACACCGGCCGCCATCGCAGCACCAATACTGGTCGGGCTGGGATTTAACCCTCTACGTGTGGCCTTATTGACGCTGGTTATGAACTCGGTGCCGGTTTCATTCGGTGCCGTAGGCACGCCGACTTGGTTTGGCTTCGCTAACCTCGGTCTTTCCGATGAAAATCTGCTGGAAATAGGCCGCCAAACCGCACTGATTCATTTTGTCGCCGCTTTTGTCATCCCATTGCTGGCATTACGTTTTATCGTTTCCTGGCAGCAAATTCGCGGCAACCTGATTTTCATTTATCTCAGCGTATTGAGCTGCACTCTTCCCTACTTACTGCTAGCGCAAGTTAACTATGAATTCCCCGCATTGATTGGAGGAGCTATTGGTCTGGCGCTTTCAGTATTGTTGGCACGCATGGGAATCGGGCTGACCCAAACGGACAGAAAAGACACGGCAACGGCGGTTCCTTTCTTGCAGGTCATCAAAGCCATGACACCGACCTTGCTACTCATTGCCATTTTGATCGTAACCCGCATTCATCAAATAGGGCTAAAAGCGTTACTCAATAATACGGCTACGCTATGGCAAGGCAGCTTAGGCTGGATAGGTGAGCTAAGCGTCAGTAAGGCATTGATTATCAACCTACAACAGGTGCTGGGCACTTCTGCGGCGGCGGGTTACAAAACGCTATACGTCCCAGCGCTGATTCCTTTCCTGTTAGTGGTTCTGCTGTGTATTCCGCTATTTAGGCTAAGTGGCACACAGGTTAAACATATGTTTAGCGAAACCGCATCACGGATATCCAAACCGTTTATTGCCCTATTCGGCGCGCTCGTTATGGTCAATATGATGATGCTAGGCGGTGACAACGCTCCCGTCATTTTAATTGGTAAAGAGCTAGCGGCTATTACCGGTGAGAGCTGGCTAATGTTCTCATCATTCCTTGGGGCGTTAGGTTCGTTCTTCTCCGGTTCGAACACCGTGTCTAACCTGACCTTCGGCGGGATTCAGCAATCCATAGCCCTGAGCAGCGGGCTGAATGTCAATCTAACCTTGGCACTACAATCCGTAGGTGGAGCCATGGGCAATATGGTGTGCCTGAACAATATTATCGCCGTTTGTTCGATTTTAGGCCTCAGTAACGCCGAGGGGAAAATCATCAAAAAAACGCTTCTGCCAATGCTGGTTTACGGTGCGATAGCCGCAGGAATGGCAGTGATTCTGGCTCCCTGAGAGTAAAAATTAAGTCAACGTTTCAAACTAAGGTACAGATTATGATTATCTCCGCTTCAACCGATTACCGGGCCGCAGCACAGGCTAAACTTCCGCCTTTTCTGTTCCATTATATTGACGGTGGAGCCAACGCGGAGCATACGTTAAGGCGTAATACC
Organism: Yersinia nurmii; assembly: GCF_001112925.1. Lineage (GTDB taxonomy): Bacteria > Pseudomonadota > Gammaproteobacteria > Enterobacterales > Enterobacteriaceae > Yersinia > Yersinia nurmii. The sequence goes on along the minus strand of NZ_CPYD01000017.1, from coordinate 42,167 downwards.
GAAGATTTAGCGAGTATTGCACTGCGGCAGCGCGTATTGAAAAACATGTCCGAGCTGAGTCTGGAAACCAAATTATTCGATGAAACTCTGTCAATGCCGGTCGTTTTGGCACCGGTTGGTTTAACCGGCATGTATGCACGCCGTGGCGAAGTGCAGGCTGCGCGAGCGGCGGCTAAAAAAGGGATTCCATTTACCCTATCCACCGTTTCGGTTTGCCCGATAGAAGAAGTGGCACCGGCTATAGATAGACCAATGTGGTTCCAGCTTTACGTCTTAAAAGACCGTGGTTTTATGCGGAATGCACTTGAGCGAGCCAAAGCTGCTGGAGTGAAAACGCTAGTCTTTACCGTGGATATGCCGGTTCCTGGCTCGCGGTACCGCGATGCCCATTCCGGTATGAGCGGCCCAAATGCGGCAGCTCGCCGTATTTTGCAGGCCATGACTCATCCACAGTGGGCATGGGACGTCGGAATATGCGGCAAACCGCACGATTTGGGCAACGTATCGGCCTATCGCGGTACGCCGACCAATCTGGAAGATTATATCGGCTGGATTGGTACTAATTTCGATCCTTCAATTTCATGGAAAGATCTGGAGTGGATTCGAGAATTCTGGCAAGGCCCTATGATTATTAAAGGTATTCTCGATGCGGAGGATGCCAAAGATGCGGTTAGATTTGGTGCCGATGGGATTGTGGTTTCCAACCACGGTGGCCGCCAGTTGGACGGCGTACTTTCTACCGCCCATGCGCTGCCAGCCATTGCTGACGCGGTAAAAGGCGATCTGAAGATATTCGCAGATTCAGGAATTCGCAGCGGTCTTGACGTGGTTCGAATGATTGCGCTGGGAGCTGACAGCGTGATGCTGGGCCGCGCTTTTGTTTATGCCTTGGCTGCCGCCGGTGAAGCCGGTGTCGCTAATTTGCTGGAGCTATTTGATAAAGAAATGCGCGTAGCGATGACGCTCACTGGAGCGAGAAATATTGCAGAAATTGGCGCAGGTTCTTTGGTTAAAAACGCCCTTTAAAACTAAAAGGCCACTCTGATAATAAGGAGTGGCCAGAAACGCAGAACCCCTATATTGAATTATCGAAGTTAACGATGCTAGCCCATAAAACCTGAATCCCGGCGTCTCCCCTCTTCTTAATATCCCGATCCTCACCCGATACTGCCGACAGTTCGTCTGGATCTCGCAAAATATCCAGCAATGGAATAGCACCACTTTGTGCCATCTTTAATTCGCTGAATAGAGTAGAAAATTATGTTACGTCAGATAGAAAACCGCTCTTGGGAGGTGAAACCGCTGGATGCTTTGTGGTTCTTTGTCGTGGATAGCGAGAACAGAGGTAAAACCGAGCAATGGCGGCGTGATCCCTTGGTTGATAGCCGCGCCATCGGCGTGTTAAGGGGTTTAACGATCTACGCCACCTAATGTGATGACGATGCTGGCAGCGCATTGGGCGACCGCCTAGATTATGACGATACCAAAGGAAACATCCTGTATGATTTTATGTTGAGATAATCGAAGAGCAATACCGCAGAATCGCGCGGGTAATGCTGTACCACGCTATCAACGAGAATTAGCCGAATAATACAACGCTGAAATCGAGGTCGTTTTCCTAATGCTCTCGCGGTAAATTACACCGGCAGGGAAATAAAAGAGAGCCCCAAGTGCGCTCCCTTTTATCATTGAAACCTTAAGCACTATTATTGATTTGGTTTTTCCGTAATGTAATAAGATATCTGAACATCAGAAAATCCGTTGGCAAGCCCGCTAGCTATCTTTTTATCTATCGCGGTAGCCGAATTGATCAAAGCGCGACCATTTTCGCTATAAAGAATATTTTTCCGCTCAGCATCCGTGTAAGTGGTGCATTCTTTATAAACCGTATCGAACATATTGTTATATACATTCACGGCCTCTTGCATATTTTTTAGTGAGTCAGGCTTCAGGAAATTGCTGTTTTCGTTAGTTACGGCGGCAGGATGCAGCAGGAAAGAAGCGCCTTTCATTGATAAACGTTCCGCTCCAGCGCAGTAAAATAACGTTGCAGAGGAACCGACCATCGATAAATTCACCGTAGTAACCGGGACCAGTGAGCTTTTTATCGCCTCATAAGCCATGTAGCCACTGTCCATATCGCCACCATAGCTATTGATGTAGACATAGATTTTTTTCAGTTTTGGGTAATTAGCATTGATTTCATCGAGAACAGAGATGAATTCTACGGTTTTATTTTCTGTCACATCGCCTGAGTACAGCACCTTGGCATATTCTATATTGCCCGGTTTGATATTGTTTTTTTTGATTACCGAGATATCCGCAAATGATTGCAGCGGGAGCAAGCTCAAGGACAATACTGAGAGCGTTTTAAATAAAATACCAGACATAAGATTCCTTTCTATTGATAGATGACCGGTGAGCATTATTTTATTTTACCGCGTAACAATGCAATTTCTTTTTGATCGCAGTTTATGTTTTGTGTAGCCTTGGATAAATTTAATCCACAGAATATCTGAGAGAGACTCGCCTCAATCGGCATAAAAAGGAAAATAATCAGCCTATTTTTGATATAAAAAAGCCGGAGAGACGATCACTCTCCGGCGAGCATTATTGGTACGTTTAAAACTAATCAGTGGGCAACTTCGGCCACGGGTTCCAGTTTCATTTCGGTTTTAACTTCAGCTTCAATCACTGGCTGCGGCGCTAAATTATCCAACTGCAATACGGTGCTGGTGTAGCCCAGAACTTCATTGGTCATTTCCACGTTGCCATTCAATTTCTGGCCATAGGATGGAATAATTTGCTTTAATTTAGCCTGCCACGCTTCAGAAGCCACTTTATCCTTGAAGGTGGTTTCAAGCAGGTGCAACATAATTGGCGCTGCGGTTGAAGCCCCCGGTGATGCGCCCAGCAATGCGGCAATAGTCCCATCCTGGGAGGTGACCACTTCAGTACCTAAGCGGAGAACGCCGCCTTTATCTTCATCTTTTTTGATGATTTGTACGCGCTGACCGGCAATCCACAGTTTCCAATCTTCTTGCTTCGCTTCCGGGAAGTATTCTTTCAGCGCTTCAAAACGATCTTCATCACTCAGCATTACTTGGCTGATTAAGTATTTAACTAGGTCGAAATTATCTATGCCTACATGGGTCATCGGCATGATATTAGAGAAGGTCATAGTTCCGAATAAATCCCACAGAGAACCATTTTTCAGGAACTTACTGGAGAAAGTAGCAAATGGCCCAAACAGCAGCACGCGTTTACCATCCAGCATACGGGTATCTAAATGCGGCACAGACATTGGAGGCGAACCAACAGCCGCTTTACCGTATACCTTGGCTAAATGACGTTGCACAATTTCCGGGTTATCGGTAACCAGGAATTCGCCGCCTACCGGGAAACCGCCGTAATTATCTGCTTCAGGAATTTCTGACTTTTGCAGTAATGGCAATGATGCGCCACCGGCACCGATAAAGACGAATTTGGCTTTCACAGTACGTTCTTTGCCATCATTCTTCAGATCGGCAACGGTAACGCTCCAGGTCTTATCCGCATTACGTTTAATATCGCGAACTTCATGGCCCAGACTCAGGGAGAAATTATCGCTCTTCGACAATGCATCAACTAATTGATGAGTAATCTCACCAAAGTTTACATCGGTACCAATTGGCATACGGGTAGCGGCGATCTTTTGTTTAGGATCGCGCCCTTCCATTACCAAAGGTATCCATTGTTTGATTTGCTCAGCATCTTCAGAATATTCCATACCGTGGAATAACGTACTTTGCTGTAAGGCTGCATGGCGTTTACGTAGGAAATTAACGTTATCGTCACCCCATACAAAACTCATATGCGGAACGCTATTAATAAATGAACGAGGATCGTGCAGGACGTTATTTTTTACCTGATAGGCCCAGAACTGACGAGAAATCTGGAAAGCTTCATTAATCTCAATGGCTTTCGCTATTTCAATAGAACCATCGTCTTTTTCCGGCGTGTAGTTCATTTCAGCTAATGCAGAGTGGCCGGTACCGGCGTTATTCCAGCCGTTTGAGCTTTCGCTGGCTACGCTATCCAAACGCTCGAACATATCGATTGACCATGTTGGCTCAAGTTCTTGAATATAGGTGCCTAGCGTTGCGCTCATGATACCGCCGCCGATTAATACGACATCTACGGTTTTTCCATCTTCTGCTGTGGCTTGTTTGGTTACGGCAAACAAGTTCAAACAGAAAATTATGACGAGTAGTTTTCTCATTGAATTACATCTCTATTTGTTTGTTTTTTAATCTATGCAGGTGAAAATTTAAGTCTGTGACCCGGTGGTGAAGCTAAATTCCACTAATGACAAAATGAATAGCTATTTTTTGCTCGCTATCGTTTTAGATAACAAAAAATATACACAGCATTAGTATGGAGTAAGTCAAAATTCAACTTTTCCCGATTAATATAACATTAATGTTACGACTTATTGTGATTATTTTAATTATTAAAAAATAGTGACACTAACTTAACGGATATAAGTTCAATAATTAATCAGCATGAAAACCGATAAATTTGGATTAAGGAATAGTTTTATGTCTTTAATTAGCTATTAGGCAAGAAGCCATACATTGGATATCTGGCTTGAAATGATTGATTTGCATTCAGAATAATCTCACGACTTACAAATCAATATTAGAAATTATCAAATGAATATTAGGTATGTTTCACATCAAAAATTAAGGTATATAGCCCCATACTGATTGAGATTATCTGCATTTCAATCAGTATGGGTAGTATTTATCAGATAACAAGACAATTAACATTCTAACTTTATGATTAACCGGAATTATTTAATTAAAAAAAATCACGATTAATTTTCGCCGACTACCACGTAAAATGATATTTTCAGCCAAAGGCTTGTTGCCTGTCTGTAAAGCAATTGGCTGGTTCTCTGTCTCAGTTCTGTTCGCCTGCCAGCATCGTTCTGATGATAGTTCCAGCTTCTTTTTGCGGCAATCGCAATACATTGCCGTATAGCTCAACGGCCATATCACAAACCTTTTTACGGTCCACATTGGCAGCGGTCGGATTACTCAGCATCAGTAAATCATCACCATATTTCTGATGTAATTCCTGCACAATGGCTTCCAGTTGGCCTCTATATTGCTCATTCTCTGGTTTTATTGGCTTTCCGGTTGATGCAGTAAACAGGTTGTTCAACGCTTCCAAATCTCGTTGTACCAAAGTGGCGGGAAGTTCTTTTACCGTATTAACGCCTCCTTCAACCTGCGGATAAAGCGCTTTGTAGCAAAGCTGATGAGTTTTGTCATTTTCCTGATAAAAATGAAGCTCATCCAGAATAACACTCATATATTCAACAACACTCTTATCCGGGGCACTTTGAATTTTACTTACCGTCAGCAAGGCGACTGATTGCTTAATTTCATCAATAATTTCTTGTTCTGAGCTGCCGCCAGATTTTAAGGCAACCAAGCGGTTGACCAGATTAGTATAAAGCGTAGGGTCTTGCTGTTTTATTGTTTGATAAACAGCAAACTTTTCCATGGAGTATTCCACTTCGGCGCGATCGATATTCCGGTTAATATACTTATAATAAACAAAGTTGCCGATTATAATAGGGATGACAACCAACATAACTCCAGAGAACTTACCGATCTTTCCATTTTTCTTTAATAGCGAAACCACGCCTACCAATACAGCACCTATTACCGCTGATATTGCTATTTCATTCCAGTTCACGTCCTACTCCCTTACACAGTGAAAATGTTGATATATCCATAACGTAAAAGTCGTGCCCCCGCAGGTGCGAAGACTGTCGTTATACCAAGCAGCCCGCTGGCGATTAAAAAACCGCTTTCGAATATATTCTACTTTTTCGAACGTGGCTAATGGCAGAATATAAAAAAGATAACTGGATTTACATTTATCCTAATCACGATATAGATCGGTTTTTTACACTAAAAATTCAGAGAAGGATAAATATGGCGGGGTAACACGTAATCACTAATATCAATAAAACAAAAAACCCCGCCGTAGCGAGGTCTTATGGTGTTGGTATTCTCATCGAGAACTAAATTGTCTGCTCCGGCATAGCCATCATCGCTATCGCAATTTCCCAACTATAAACGCAGCCTAAGCTGGGTTTACTTACAGCGCAACAACGTTAACCGCTGAAGGGCCTTTCTGGCCTTGTTCGATGCTGAACTCAACGTTCTGGCCTTCGTCCAAAGTTTTATAATCGCTGCTCTGGATTGCAGAAAAATGTACGAATACATCTTTGCTGCCGTCAGCAGGAGAAATAAAACCAAAACCTTTACCAGCATCAAACCATTTAACTAAACCAGTCATTTTAGTAGACATAGGGGTATTTCCTTCATTATTTTTTGAGCCAACATATGGCAAAGAGGTCTGCTTATCAGTAATTACTTATGGGGGCACTAAAGAAGGAAATTCGTCGGAGAAGTGATGTCTAAAAATATCGCTTTAACTAGGAACTGCTTTACTTAAATGGCTTACATAAATAGGTCTGTGTTACAAACCGATGCGCTTATTAACGCACAGCTGCCTTTTTATAGCAAGGCTTATTTCCCAAAGGCACAACGCACAGGTAAAAAGTAAACCACATCCAAGGCACCGATTTATGATAAATATCTATACTCGTTGGTTTCGAGTAACCCATTCAGCTAAGTGCAAGGTGAGATAAATTCTAGCGGATGAGGTTAAGGGGAGTTTTAGTTATACTGCCAATGATAATCGGGATATGCCAAGGGAGAAACAATGACAATGCGCGAGCTGGAAGTGAAGTTTCTTAGTGCAATGAATGAGTTGCAGTCTACGTTCGAGAAACAACATCAGGTATGGCAGGAAAGCTATGAAGCGTTGCAACACGCCTTGGAACAGTCAAAAGCTCGTGAAGCAATCCTAAAAACACAAAATGATTTACTGCTGAAAAAGTTGAGCCAAGCTAACTCGTTGCCGGAACAACATCAGCTAGTAAAGCAAATCAAAATGTTAGGCGCACATCTTGATGCATTAGCCAAAGACGCGGCTTCTTTTAATCGTCATTTGAACTCTGTGCAGCAATCTCAAGGAAATTTTGGCGGCGATCATCGCTAAGCTTTGCCAAAGCGTCAGGTCTTCGACGAGAATGCTACTCGATTAATTATTCTAAGTTGATGAAAGATATAATAATGACATGGATAATCATTGCTGTACTCATTGTAGTTTTTATTGTGGGTTACCGAGTCTTAACGTCTGATACCCGAAAAACCGTTGATACTTTAGCGACTTTGTTGAAGATAAAACCGATTTATATTGAATCGATGCTGCAAGAAATGGGAAACCGTCAAACGCAAATGTTTATCCGATCCATCAGCAATGGCTATGCTGAGGATGTGCGAAAAGCTGCCTATCTTATTTTTATTTATCAGACTTTTATCAAAGATGCTTCCGATGAAAATGTGGCGCAATGGCGTAATACGCTGCTGCGGGCGCATATTCCACCAACGCTAACTTCGGAGCATACAGAAGCCGCTTTGTTCTATTTTGCTGAATTGGATATCGACGCCTTCGAGCTGGCTCAGTTCCGGCGCACCTACAATATGAATTTCAATCAGGAATCAGACGCCGTATTGCATTGATTGGATGGATACGGCGCGCCAGATTTTTGCTTGGAGTTATTTCTGCCGATTAAGGCCAAAAAGTCTTTGAAGTATAAAGCTATTGAAACATGCTATGCAGGTAGCGTTGCAGTAATTCCCGCGAACTGAAACCGTGAGAAATACCATAACGTTCTTCGGCCTCTCCCGCCAGATAGAGCGGAAACTCATGGTATTTATCACTGATACGAATCGGAGCGGTTGGCGTGGCAAACAGCAGACTTCTATCTTTCAGCGCAGGATGGATAACCAGTGCGGTTCTCCCCATGCGCGCTTCCCGATTAACATACACATAGTGAATGCCCTTTCGATAGCCATAGGCCTGTTCGACCACATAATCTCGCTCAAACCCAGAGTTTTCTAGGACTTTCGCCACTTCATCTGGTCTTAAATACATTTATCATCCCTCCTTCCGACAGCAATTGGAGCGACCTTACCGCAATAAATAAGGGAAATAACCTATTTATTGCCTCAAACAGGTTATTTCAGAATAGTCTACATGGAGAGAGGTTTTGCTCCGCCAAAGGCAATGACTGCGTGGCGCTCTACGTTTCATATTTGGTGAAAGTTTTGGTTTTTAAGCTGACTTCAATTTCACGCTAAGGCGAAGAAAGTCGATAAATGCCCTAACTTTTTCCGATACATGCTGAGTATTAGGATACAGGGCATAAACCCCCTGCTCCGGAAAACGATACTGAGGCAAGACTTGTTGCAACAGCCCGTTGGCTAAATCCTCCGCCACCAGCCATTCCGGTAACAACGCGATACCCGCCCCTTGTCGAGCAAATACCTGTAGTGAAGCCGAGGTATCGGCCAAAACTTTCGGCTGCACGGAAACATCCAACCGTTGCCAGCCGTTATCCGGCCCTTGTACCTGCCACGTCAACGGTGTGGCAAGACGACTATGGGCAACCCACTGCGCCTGCCGCAAATCCTCTAAACAACGTATTTTGTGACTATGCAAATACATCGGTGAAGCCACAGGTAATATCGGGAATGTTTCGATCAATGCGGCCCGATAGCTGGAATCAACCAGTTGTCCCAGACGGATCGCCACGTCAAAACGTTCAGAGATTAGATTGGCATGTTGCGAAGAACAGGCATGCTGGATGGTCAAATGCGGATGCTGACGCATAAAAGCCGCCATAATCGGAACCAAAGTGTGAATACCGTATTCCGGCGTAGTAGTGATACGTAAAGTTCCACTGAGAGTACCGTGGCCACGCCGGGCATCTTCTACTGCAAATTCAGCATCTTGTAACAAGCGCTGGCAATGCTGATAAAAACGTTCGCCTACCTCCGTCAACGCCAGACGACGCGTCGTTCTAGTCAGTAAAGCAACGCCAAGCTCAGCTTCTAATTGCTTGATATTGAAGCTCACCCCCGCACGCGTCTGCCCTAAAATATCTGCCGCAGCGGTGAATGACCCCGCATTGACTACTGCAACAAAAGTACTCAATCGATGCAAACTGACCATGCATTGCCGCTCAAATTGTCAAAATTTATTTACCAGTGTAATCACATTGTATGGATTTATCAGCAATAGTCTCGGAGATACACTCGCCGCCTTCAATTGGAGGCTCCAATGGCATACCGTACTAAAGTTGCAATCGTCTATTTACTCGGATTTTTTGTTGATCTGATTAACATGTTTATCGCCAATGTGGCTTATCCGGATATCGCCCGCAGTCTGCACGCCAGCGTCAGTCAATTGGCTTGGGTAAGCACTGGCTATATTCTGGGGCTGACTCTGGTTATTCCCCTGAGCGCCTGGCTGGCCAAAACTGTAGGTGCACGGCGCACCTTCCTATTTTCTTTATTGTTATTTTCACTTGCTACCGTAGCGGCAGGAACCGCAGGTTCTATCGAGTTATTGATCGTGTGGCGAGTATTACAAGGATTTGGCGGAGGCTTATTAATTCCGATAGGTCAGACGTTAACTTACCAACATTATCGTCCCGATGAACGCGCGGGTCTCTCTTCCATCATTATGCTGGTTGGCCTGTTAGCTCCGGCGCTATCACCGGCTGTTGGCGGCTTGATTGTTGATACCTTAGGCTGGCGTTGGATATTTTATCTTAATCTGCCCATTGCGCTGTTAGCGCTCACTCTCGCCGTTATGTGGTTAAAGCCAGAGGAAAAGAAAACCGAACAATCACCGTTGGATATCGCAGGTTTATGTTCAGGTTCGGCGGCATTAATTCTGTTACTACTAGGATTAAGCCGCATAAGTGGACCAGAACACGGAATTTCTGGCGCTGTGTTAGTGGTTTTAGGCCTAATCATGTTGAGGGGTTTTATTCGTCACAGCATGGCTCATTCTCATCCAATTCTTAATTTGAGGTTGATTAAAGAGCCGCTGATGCGCATCTCAATGCTGGTTTATCTGTTTATTCCCGGTATTTTCATCGGCGTTAGCATGATTACCATGCTGTACCTGCAAACTATATTGGGGATGAGTGCCTCACAGGTTGGATTACTGATGATTCCTTGGTCTATTGCCGCTTTTATTGCCATTACTCTAACGGGAAAAATCTTTAACCGAATCGGGCCACGACTACTGTTTATCTGTGGTTGTCTGACGCAAGGGATGGGTATGTTACTACTCACCAGCATCGATCAGGCGGAACAACTGCCGTTGATGTTTATCGCCTTTGCCTGTATGGGATTTGGCGGCAGCTTGTGTAGCTGTACTGCGCAGAGCACCGCTTTCTTGCATACAGAAAAACGTCATTTGGCCGATGCCAGCGCGCTATGGAACATCAATCGCCAAATGGGCTTCGGCTTTGGCGTTGCCTTACTCAGCCTGCTACTTAATTTAATGTTGGCGTTAAAAGGCGTTGGCGCATTGGATAACCCCGCACTACGCCAGCCAGCAATTCAGGCTTTTCACTGGTGTTTTTTACTGGCGGCGACTTCAGCTTTATTACCACTATGGCTATCCAGCCGTATGGCTCATGCGTCTATTTTACGTGATTTACGCAATCGTTAAGTTATCATCAATCAGGAATCAATATGAATAACGCCAATCCTTATTTTGATCTCATCAGCAGCAGCCACCAGCTTATCGAACAATGGTTTAGCGGCCGTGATACTCACCCAGAAGTTTGTGAGCATTTACTCCGAGACTTTTCCCCCCAATACACCATGATTACCCTAACCGGGCATGCGTTGGATTATTCCGCTTTGTGCCAATTTTTTCGGGCACAGTCTGCGGCTAAGCCGGAGTTAACTATTTGTCTTTCCGAAATGACACTGATTCAGGAAAGCTCGCAAGGTGCGGTGGTCAGCTATCTGGAACAGCAAAAAATGCCTAACCAGCCGTTACATCGTCGTTTATCAACAGCGATTTTCGATAAAACAACGGAAGGTAAAGTGCTGTGGCGGCATTTACACGAGACTTTGGCAGGATAATATCCGCGGGAAGTGAAAGTTCGGACGGTAACTGTCTGAAAGTAAAGTGGGTAACCTATTCGGGGTTTGAATCATTCCCTACGGATAGAAACTTCAACACCCGGAAGAACCGGGTGTTGAAGTTTGGCAAACCTGGAGACAACGGTAATCAGAAGTGCTTATGCTGCTGGAGTTACTGCTGGAGCAACGGCGGCTTTCTTAGCTGATTTGTGGTGTTTTTTAGCAGCCTGCGCTTTCTGAGTCGGTGCTTTTTTCTCGTGTTTTTTAGCAGCCTGCGCTTTTTGAGCCGGTGCTTTTTTCTCATGTTTTTTAGCAGCCTGCGCTTTTTGAGCCGGTGCTTTTTTCTCGTGTTTTTTAGCGGCCTGTGCTTTTTGTTCAGTAGTTTTCTTGGTCGCTTTGTGTTTTTTGTGGCTGGTTGCCTTGGCCGGAGCCGCTTTCTCTGCCGCAGGAGCCGCAGCTGTGGTACCTGTAGCAACAGGCGCTGGTGCAGCAGCTGTTTCAGCAGCGAAAGCAGCAGAAGACAGACCCATAGTTGCAGCAACGATCAGCGCTAATACTTTTTTCATTTGTAATTCCTCAGAGTTTGTTTCGCTAAGCCCTGTCGGGCCGTTGAAAGAATCATAGAGGAAGCTATTTTTCCTTTCCGTGAGTCATTGGTTTCGTTAAGTAACCAAATGTACAACCTGGCACTAATACTGATTTTCATGTTTCATCGGACAAACGATATATTCTTTTACAAAAGCGAAAGTCGTCGACAATACTTATCCGCCATAACTTACCTATAGTACTAATCATTCAGTGCAGATCGTCTCACTGTATCCTCTGGGTAGAAGCAAGGTAATAGCAGTCTCTCCCACCTGTTAATATCAATAGCAGGGATAACCTAATCATGATTGCGAACATTAAACTTACGCGAACCTCAGCCACCGGCGCTACGCTGACTGCTCTGCTGATGATCGCTCTAGTCGCCACCTTTATCTGGCATTGGTCTGATTTTGTTCAATATTGCATTAACCTACAGATATACATGCATCGTTATCTGGTGATGTATCTGCTGCAACAACAAAATAATCAGAGCGGAGCCGGGCTGATGCTGATCCTCTTTAGCTTTACCTACGGTTTTTTACACGCCGTCGGGCCTGGACATGGCAAGTTTGTTATTACGACCTATTTGTCTACCAATCGCGAAAAAGCCAACACCAGCCGCTTGATCACTTTCCTCGGCAGTATGATGCAAGGGGTTGTTGCTACTTTGTTCGTGTTGATTCTGGCGGTCTTTTTTAATCTCTCAATGGGAGATTTGAGCCTCAGCCGCTATTTTGTCGAGAAAGGCAGTGCGGTCTTTATTATGTTATTCGGCGTGGTTTTAATGCTACGCGCTGCAGGCATTAACTTGTTCCACCTTTATAAGAAAGAAAAGCGCCTCGCCATTCACCAAATAGCCACTTTTCCTACATCAGGCATCAATAAATTACCTCTAGCCCCCCACGATTCCCATCAGCTAGCTGACTGTGGCTGCGGCCATAAGCATTTGCCAGCAGCAGAAGAACTGACTGGAGGCTGGAAAAATTACTTTTGGATAATCGCCTCAATTGGCATTCGACCCTGTAGCGGTGCCATTCTGATTTTAGTTTTTGCTAATGCAGTAGGCATGTTTACCTGGGGAGTCATTGCCGCAATGAGCATGGCGCTGGGCACATCACTATCCATAATGATCGTCGCAACGCTGGTCTATCATGCCCGCGAAAAGTTTATCTCTAGCCATGGTCAGTTATTGGCGGGGAAACTAATTCATGTGTCACGAATTGCCACGGTAATAGGCGGATTAATATTAATACTGTTTGGTTTGGTACTGTTCAGCTCAGTCATTCCTATTAATGCCAGCGGGGATTTTATTGCCGCCGGCTGTTGATATAGCTCTTAGGATTCTTCTGTAAGCGGCTTTTATTAGCCAAAGTTGGACTATGCTTAATGTTCTATTAAGTAAAACGGAGAGCACAATGTTCAAGAAATCAGAGAAAGTTGAACGAAATATCGATCAAGATGTAAATCTGCTGGCAGATACTCTCGATGATGTCCTGCGCTCTTCCGGTGATAAAACCAAAGAAGAGCTGGAAAAAGTGCGTCAAAATGCAGAAGGCGTGCTGAGAGATGCCAGAGCACGGTTTAGCGGTTCCACCTCACTGACCCAACATGCCCGAGACGTCGCGGGCAACGCCGACAGCTATGTTCGTGACAAACCCTGGCAGGGCGTTGGTATTGGTGCCGCAGTGGGTGTCGTGCTCGGCGTATTATTGTCGCGTCGCTAGCCGCACACTACCAGCTAGCTCTTTTTTCGGCCCATTGCCTTTTGGATGTGGGCCGAATCGTTTTATCCGATCTTAGGTATCATTCTCTCCCCATAAACCGAATGATCGAGGCCAAACGAGAGACTTGCCTTTTTGCGTCATCTGCTGACTGCAAATTGGTAAAGCCTAACAGCAATCCATTGCCTTCAGAAATATCTATTTGCCAATCGGAAAGTGCCTGTATCGCTAATCCCTGCTGATGCGCCAGCGTAACCACCAGCCGATCGCTGTAATTCTTATCCAAACGCGCCAATAGTTGAATCCCGCCAGCCTGCTCTTCGACCTGCAAAACATCACCTAGCTGACTCTCCAACGCCTCCACTAACCATGCCCGCCGTTCAGGATACACATGCCGCATTCGTTTCAAATGTCGATAAAAATGCCCTTGACGAATAAACTCAGCCACGCTGGATTGAATCAGCGGCGGCACGGTACAAGCGCGCAATCGACAACGCTGAGTAAACCTATCAACTAATTCCTTAGGCACCACCAAATAGGCTATACGTAATGCCGGAAACATTACTTTGCTAAATGTCCCGGCGTACAATACTCGCCCCTGACGATCCAGACTTTTTAGCGACGGTAGTGGCCGACCTTGATAGCGAAATTCACTGTCATAATCATCCTCTATAATCCAGCTCTGCTGCTCCGCCGCCCATTCCAATAGCGCCAAGCGACGCGGTAGACTCAGGGCAACGCCCGTTGGACTTTGATGTGCCGGGGTGACAATAACAGCTCTTGCATCAGGCACTTTGTCTATAGCTGCACCCAGATTTATCCCTTCCCCATCAACCGGAATCGGTTCGTTGCGCAGTTGGGCCTCTCTGCATAACTGCTGAGTAACCGGATAACCCGGATCTTCTAACCAAACCGCATCCCCAGGATGCAACAGCGTCGATATCACCAAATCCAGCAGAGCCTGATAACCCGGACAGATAAAAACCTGTTCCGGTAAGCAATGGAATCCACGGGAAAGCTGTAGGTAACTGGCAATTGCCTCGCGTAAAACTAAGAGTCCGGTAGCGGGCGGATGCCCCAATGAAGCGCGAGTCGCGGCGCGAGTCTGTTGATTAATAATTCGCGCCCACAGTCCATAAGGAAAGGCATCCAAGGCGGGTAGCCCCAGTTGAAAAGGTTGCGGACTTTCTGTTTCCAAAGCAAAAGCGTGGTTGATCTGAGCAGCTTGACGCGGTTTTGACGGCTCGGCGGGAATGGAGGCGAGCCCCCTCAGCAATTGGTCAGACACATAAGTTCCTGATTGCCCTCGGCTTTGTAAATAGCCCTCTGCAACCAATTGAGCATAGGCATTTTCTACTGTTCCTCTGGCTACGCCCAGCTCGCTAGCCAGAGCGCGAACCGAAGGAACTCGTGTGTCTGGCAAGAGTATTCGTTGCGTTATGGCTTCTTTAAATCGCAGATAAATCTGGCGAAAAACAGGTTCACTTTGCTGACGATCAACCTGCAATTGAACGGGAAAACTCATCATCATGACCCATAAAAAAAATCAAATTATGCCACTATAGTATAGGTCATAGGGTTGTTAGAGTAGTCTTCAATGTCACTGCACTTGTAGAAGGTACTTTCTATGATCGAACAACGTCTTAATTACGCTCAGCTGTCCTCTTCCACCTATAAAGCACTGGTGAGTGCCTTGATGACGCTAGACAATAGCTCTCTCGACAAGTCACTGATTGAACTGATTTTTATGCGAGTTTCACAACTCAACGGCTGTGCCTACTGCCTGAATATGCACGGGAAAGCCCTACGTGACAGCGGTGTTAACCAAAGTAAAATCGATATGTTAGCCGGATGGCAGGTCAGCGGAGAGTATAGCGATACAGAACGTGCGGCACTGGCCTGGGCTGAATCGGTTACCCAGATCGCGACAACCGGCGCACCGGACAACGCCTTTGATTTATTGAAAAAATATTTTAGCGATACCGAAATTTCAGATTTGACCTTTGCTATTAGCATCATGAATGCATTTAACCGTCTAGCCGTTAGCTTGCGCCAGTAGTCTTTTTTCAGCCTTTTTCCAACCACTTTCTGGAAAAATATTTTTTATTCCTGCCAATTTGCCGCTAGCCCAAGGCTGGCGGCGCTTCGTTGTCTAATCATTCCAAAAACATCAAAACAACTACATATAGTGCGGTTGAAATAATAAAACTCTACATATAGTATTTATTTGTCGCTCAGGGCAATGCTGTCAAGAGAGATAAAGAGGGAGTCAGGCCGCGAGTGTTCTCCGCATTTCTGACTTATACGCCTTACCTCAAAACAAAAGGTAAATGCGAATCATGAGCATTATTATTTACAGTAAACCCGATTGTGTCCAATGCAATGCAACCTATCGCGCCTTTGATCGCCATGGAATCAGCTATCAGATCATTGATCTTACGAATGATTCTCAGGCATTCAACCATGTTAAATCCCTCGGTTATCAGCAAGTGCCAGTCATTGTGGCGGGTGACGATCATTGGTCGGGCTTTCGACCGGATAAAATCAGAGCCCTGAGTCAAAACGTTGCAGTCTGACAGAGGTAACGATGATGAATCCGCTGGTTTATTTCTCCAGCTCATCGGAGAACTCCCACCGATTTGTGGAGAAACTGAGGCTTCCGGCCATACGCATTCCGATTGCCGGAGCGCGGGAAAAATTAAAGGTTGAGCAACCTTATATTTTGCTTGTGCCCAGCTACGGCGGCGGCAGTTCGATCGGTGCAGTACCGATTCAAGTTATCCGTTTCCTCAATGATCCGCATAACCGCGCGTTGATCCGTGGCGTTATCGCCGCGGGAAACACTAATTTTGGCGATGCCTATTGCCTGGCCGGTGAGATTATCTCCCACAAATGCCAGGTCCCTTATCTGTACCGCTTTGAGCTGTTGGGTACTGATGAAGATGTGGCAAATGTTCGTAAGGGAGTAACCGAATTTTGGCAACGACAGAACTCACAATGACCGCCCCATTAACCAGCGAGCTGGATTATCACTCGCTGAATGCCATGCTCAATCTTTATGATGCCGATGGGCAAATTCAATTCGATAAAGATCGTCTGGCTGCGCGCCAATATTTTCTGCAACACGTTAATCAGAACACGGTATTTTTCCATAGTCTGCAGGAAAAAATCGATTATCTGATAGAAGAAGGTTATTACGAAAAAGAAGTGCTGGAACAATATGACTTCAGCTTTATTAAAAGCTTATTTCAGCAAGCCTATGCAAAAAAATTCCGCTTCCCGACTTTCCTCGGTGCCTTTAAGTATTACACCAGCTATACGCTAAAAACCTTCGATGGCCAGCGCTATCTGGAGCGTTATGAAGATCGTATTTGTATGGTGGCATTAACGCTAGCCGCTGGCGATCAGAAACTGGCGAGAAATCTGGTAGAGGAAATGATTTCTGGTCGTTTTCAACCTGCTACACCAACCTTCCTCAACTGTGGCAAGAAACAACGGGGCGAACTGGTTTCCTGCTTCCTGCTGCGCATCGAGGATAATATGGAGTCCATCGGGCGAGCGGTAAACTCAGCTTTACAATTATCCAAACGAGGCGGCGGCGTTGCTTTCCTAATGAGCAACATTCGTGAAGTGGGCGCGCCAATTAAACGAATTGAAAATCAGTCTTCTGGCGTTATTCCCATTATGAAAATGCTGGAAGATGCTTTCTCTTATGCCAATCAATTAGGTGCGCGGCAGGGCGCTGGCGCAGTTTATCTACATGCTCATCACCCAGATATTTTGCGTTTTCTGGATACCAAACGTGAAAACGCCGATGAGAAAGTGCGGATTAAAACTCTGTCTCTCGGCGTAGTGATTCCCGATATTACTTTTGAACTGGCGAAGCAGAACGAAGAAATGTATTTGTTCTCACCTTATGACGTTGAGCAGGTTTATGGCGTTCCTATGTCAGAAATCAGTGTCAGTGAGAAATACCGTGAGATGGTGGATAACAAGCGTATTCGCAAAAGCAAAATCCGCGCTCGTGAATTCTTCCAAATTCTGGCTGAAATTCAGTTTGAATCCGGTTATCCCTACATCATGTTTGAAGATACGGTAAATAAAGCGAATCCGATCAAAGGCCGGATCAACATGAGTAACCTGTGCTCTGAAATCTTGCAGGTCAATCAGCCAACGGAATATAACGACGATCTGAGCTACAAGCATGTTGGCAAAGATATTTCCTGTAATCTCGGTTCGCTGAATATTGCTCATACCATGGATTCGCCAGATTTCGCGCAAACCATCGAAACCGCCATCCGCGGGCTAACTGCGGTTTCCGATATGAGTCATATTCGTTCGGTTCCTTCTATTGATAAAGGGAATCAGGAATCTCACGCTATTGGTTTAGGGCAAATGAACCTGCACGGCTATCTGGCTCGTGAACAGATTTATTACGGTTCTGAAGAAGCGCTGGATTTCACCAATCTCTATTTCTATACCGTTGCCTATCACGCGATTCGTGCTTCTAACCAATTAGCCATTGAGCGCGGGAGCTGTTTTAAAGGTTTTGATGATTCACAGTATGCTTCCGGCCGCTATTTCACCAAATACATTGAGCAAAGCTGGCAGCCAAAAACTTCACGCGTGCAGGCATTGTTTGCCAGTGCAGGGATTCCTCTTCCAACCCAGCATGATTGGGCAGCTTTGCGCCATTCAGTTATGGAGCACGGGTTGTATAACCAAAATTTACAGGCGGTACCGCCGACTGGCTCTATTTCTTATATCAATCACGCCACGTCTAGCATTCACCCAATTGTGTCGAGGATTGAAATACGCAAAGAAGGCAAGATTGGCCGGGTGTATTACCCTGCGCCTTATATGACCAATGACAACCTCGATTATTATCAGGATGCCTACCAAATTGGGCCGGAAAAAATTATCGATACCTATGCGCAAGCAACACAGCATGTGGATCAGGGGCTATCACTAACGCTATTTTTCCGTGATACCGCTACCACGCGGGATATTAATAAAGCCCAGATTTACGCCTGGAAGAAAGGTATTAAAACCATTTATTACATTCGCCTGCGCCAAATGGCGTTGGAAGGTACAGAAGTTGAAGGCTGCGTCTCCTGCTCGCTGTAGACCGCCGTTATAAAAGGAATCAAGAATATGATCGCTACGCAACCTTTATCCCGCGTGAAAGCCATCAACTGGAACAGAATAGAAGATGATAAAGACCTGGAAGTCTGGAATCGTCTGACTTCCAATTTCTGGCTGCCGGAGAAAATTCCGCTGTCGAACGATATTTCCTCTTGGGCAACTCTAACTCCCCAAGAGCAACAGTTGGCCATTCGCGTATTCACCGGTCTGACGCTGCTGGATACTATTCAGAATACCGTTGGGGCGCCCGCACTGCTGCAGGATGCAATAACCCCCCATGAAGAAGCGGTATTTTCCAATATCAGCTTTATGGAAGCGGTACATGCTCGTTCTTACAGTTCGATATTTTCAACTCTATGCATGACATCTGATGTGGATGACGCTTATCGCTGGAGTGAAGAGAATGGTCCATTGCAGAAAAAAGCACAGATCATCCTAAGCCATTACCACCACGACGATCCGCTGAAGAAGAAGGTTGCAAGCGTATTTCTGGAATCGTTTCTATTCTATTCTGGTTTTTATTTACCGATGTATTTTTCCAGCCGAGCCAAGCTGACCAATACCGCCGATCTGATTCGCCTGATTATTCGGGATGAAGCGGTACACGGCTACTATATTGGCTACAAATTCCAGAAAGGGCTGGAAAAGGCCGATGCCGCTCGCCGTCAGGAAATTAAAAACTTCGCTTTCGATCTGTTACAGGATTTATACGATAACGAAGTACGCTACACCGAAGATTTGTACGATTGCGTGGGCTGGAGCGAAGATGTGAAGAAATTCCTGCACTATAACGCTAATAAAGCGCTAATGAATCTGGGTTATGAAGCACTATTTCCAGCCAGCGAAGCCAAGGTTAGCCCGGCCATTTTGTCTGCATTATCGCCAAATGCTGATGAAAATCACGATTTCTTCTCTGGCTCCGGTTCCTCTTATGTCATCGGAAAAGCCGTAACGACAGAGGATGAAGATTGGGATTTTTGATTCAGGAAAATTAACGTTGCTAAAGGTCTTTCTGAGTAACAGGGAGATCCTTGTCTGGAGGGTCGCGATGGGTAATAACAGATCGCTACCCTGCCCCGTTAAATTTCCTTTCGTTATGACTATAAAAATTGCCGAACAGATCCGCCTGTTTAGTTAAAAATCACATCAAAATCAGCCTTGCCAAGAAAATTCTCATTGGGCTTATAGCCAGAGCACAAAAGGGATGAGAGCAATTTCAACCACGAAAATTATCTATAGATTAATCGCACTAATATATGTTTATCATCAAAGACAATATCCTTTGATATATCTGTCAAATATCTGTCTTTATCAGTGATAAAAACATTGCCATATTATCACCTCTATAGAAAACATTTCACACCCATTATTGGCATAAAAAATATCTTATATTTACCTATGGATATCAGCTCAAATAACCCCAGTATTAACGCAGCTAAATCAAATGGGTCACTTCATATATAAGGGCATGATTAACAACATCAAATAAATTATCGGAATATTGAGGGTTGCCTCAGACTCTCAGTATGTTAGGGTATATAGCGCTCTATTTTTGCATCAGGAAAAAATATAATCTAAAAATTGACAGAGGAATATACCCACTGCATGGCAATTAAACTCGAAGTAAAAAATTTATATAAGATATTTGGTGAGCACCCGGATCGGGCCTTTAAATTGATTGAATCTGGTATGAATAAAGACCAGATATTTAGTAAAACCGGTTTGTCCGTTGGCGTCAAAGATGCCAGTCTGGCCATTGAAGAAGGCGAGATATTCGTCATCATGGGGTTATCGGGTTCCGGTAAATCCACCCTGGTACGCCTTCTCAATCGTCTGATAGAACCAACTCGCGGCGAAGTCCTTATTGATGGTGAAGATATTGCCAAAATATCTGACAGCGCATTACGCACCGTTCGCCGAAATAAAATCAGTATGGTATTCCAGTCATTTGCCTTAATGCCTCATCTGAACGTGTTAGATAATACAGCCTTCGGCATGGAATTAGCCGGTGTCCCGCTAAAAGAACGTCATGAAAAAGCATTAGAAGCATTACGTCAGGTCAGTTTGGATAATTATGCTTATTCATATCCCGATGAACTTTCTGGCGGTATGCGTCAACGCGTTGGTTTAGCACGAGCAATGGCAAATAATCCTGACATATTATTGATGGATGAGGCCTTCTCTGCGCTAGATCCATTAATTCGTACTGAAATGCAGGATGAGTTGGTTAAATTGCAGGCCAAGCACCAGCGTACCATCGTTTTTATTTCCCATGATTTAGACGAAGCCATGCGTATTGGCGACCGTATTGCCATTATGCAAGGCGGAGAAGTCGTTCAGGTCGGTACGCCGGATGAAATATTGAATAATCCGGCCAATGAATATGTAAGAACATTCTTCCGTGGCGTTGATATTAGTCACGTATTTAGCGCAAAAGATATTGCTCGTCGTCGTCCGGTGGCCTTAATCCGCAAGACTCCAGGATTCGGTCCTCGTTCAGCGTTAAAACTGCTTCAAGATGAAGACCGCGATTACGGCTATGTGTTGGAACGCGGGCAAAAATTTATCGGCGTAGTATCGATAGATTCATTGAAACAGGCTCTTTCAGAAAACCAGCCGCTCGATCATGCCTTATTGGCTGAGCCAGCGCCGGTTCCGGCTGATATGCCGCTCAATGAGTTGATTTCACTTGTTGCTCAAGCCCCTTGCGCCGTTCCGGTGGTGGGCGAGGACAACAACTATATCGGTATTATTTCCAAGGCTATGCTGCTGCAAGCCTTAGATAAGGAGACGCCAAATGAGTAATACAACACAGATTAACGAGCAGGTTATCAATAATCCGTGGGCGACGGCGGCTGATGTTGCTCAACAAGCGTCGACCACCGCTACCGATGCGGCACCACAGGCACTTTCTGCTGCGGCAGATCCTTGGGGTGCCAGTATGGCTCAGGGCAGCGCGGCAGCCCAAGAAGCCACCAACCAAACCGCACAAACAGGCGCAGACTGGTTAAACAGCGCGCCAGCTGTCGCTCCCGAACATTTTAGCCTGATGGACCCATTCCACAACACGTGGGTGCCGCTGGACTCGTGGGTTACACAGGGCATTGACTGGGTTGTTACCCACTTCCGCCCGGTATTCCAGGGCATTCGGGTTCCGGTTGATTTTATCCTGAGCGGTTTTCAGCACATGTTGCTGGGAATGCCTGCGCCGGTTGCCATTCTGGTTTTCGCTTTGATTGCCTGGCAGTTTTCTTCCTTAGGGATGGGCGTCGCGACGCTGGTATCTCTGATTGCCATCGGTGCCATCGGTGCATGGTCACAGGCGATGGTTACGTTGGCGCTGGTTCTGACTTCGCTGTTCTTCTGTATTTTGATCGGGCTGCCCCTCGGGATCTGGCTGGCGCGCAGTAATAACGCCGCCAGAATTATCAGGCCATTATTGGATGCGATGCAGACTACGCCTGCGTTTGTCTATCTGGTTCCAATCGTGATGCTGTTCGGTATCGGTAACGTGCCGGGCGTCGTAGTCACCATTATCTTTGCTCTGCCACCCATCGTGCGATTGACTATTTTAGGTATCAAACAGGTGCCGGAAGATCTGATCGAGGCCGCAGAATCCTTTGGTGCCAATCCACGCCAGTTACTGTTCAAGGTGCAATTGCCGCTGGCCATGCCGACCATTATGGCCGGCGTTAACCAAACTCTGATGCTGGCGCTGTCGATGGTGGTTATTGCCTCGATGATTGCGGTCGGTGGTTTAGGTCAAATGGTACTGCGTGGTATTGGTCGTCTGGATATGGGTCTGGCTGCCGTCGGTGGCGTGGGGATTGTTATTCTGGCAATTATCCTCGACCGTCTAACTCAAGCTCTGGGCCGAGATCGCCGTAGCAAAGGCGTTGGCCGCTGGTACACCACAGGCCCACTGGGTCTGCTCACTCAACCTTTTATCAAAAAAGCCTGATAGCAGCTTGTCACAAGGGCTGATAGCCCGCGTTCTTAACGCTGCCGCAATGGCAATCGTCCCAGCGGCAGCGTTAAAACTAAATCATATAAATACCTTATGGATAGCCAAAATCTCGGCGCAGTACAGGGAACGGGATTCAAGCGAGATTCTTAGGTCTATTGCACCAAAGGGCGCTCAGGTGGCTTACGCCACTTCGACCCCATCGCTGCGCTCTCCCTAAAAATGGACTTAATAAGTCATCAATTTTACTCATGCCCGATAGATTTCACATTGCTGCCAATACCGCTGCGGCGTGAAATATGAAGGGTAAAACTAAGAAGGAACAACTCATGCGCACCACAGGCATCTGGGCACTGGCCCTAACTACGCTGGTCAGTTCTCAATTATCCGCCGCTGAATTACCAGGCAAAGGCGTGACCGTTTTACCCATTCAAAGCACTATTTCCGAAGAAACTTTCCAGACCGCGCTGGTGAATAAAGCGCTGGAAAAACTCGGCTACGACGTTCAACCGACCAAGGAAGTTG
This sequence comes from Yersinia nurmii, assembly GCF_001112925.1. Classification (GTDB taxonomy): domain Bacteria; phylum Pseudomonadota; class Gammaproteobacteria; order Enterobacterales; family Enterobacteriaceae; genus Yersinia; species Yersinia nurmii. The sequence goes on along the minus strand of NZ_CPYD01000017.1, from coordinate 19,146 downwards.
ATTACAACGTGGCTTATGCCACTATCGCTGCCGGTGATGCCACTTTTCTGGCCGTGAACTGGGAGCCGCTGCATAACGATCAATATAAAGCCGCGGGTGGCGATGCCAAATTCTATCGTCAGGGCAATTACATTGAAGGTTTGGCGCAGGGCTATTTGATCGATAAGAAAACTGCGGATAAATACCACATTACCAATATCGAACAGCTTAAAGATCCGAAGATTGCCAAGCTTTTTGATGCCAACAACGATGGCAAAGCCGATCTGACTGGCTGTAATCCGGGCTGGGGCTGTGAAGCACCCATTAATCATCAGATTGATGCTTATGGGTTGAGTAATACCGTCAACCATAATCAGGGCAACTATGCGGCAATGATTGCCGATACCATTACCCGTTACAAAGAAGGCAAGCCAATTCTGTATTACACCTGGACGCCTTACTGGGTTAGCGATGTGCTGGTTCCGGGTCGTGACGTAATCTGGCTCCAAGTACCGTTCTCCTCTCTACCGGATAAAAGTATCGATACCCAGCTGGCTAACGGTGCCAACTACGGTTTCCCGCCAAGCGTGATGCATATCGTCGCCAATAAGAAATGGGCGGAAGCTAATCCGGCAGCAGCCAAACTGTTCTCTATCATGAAACTACCGATTAGCGACGTGAATGCGCAGAATATGAGAATGCACGCCGGTGAATCATCGGATGCGAATATTGAGCGCCATGTGAATGGCTGGATAGCCGCACATCAGGCAACTTTTGACGGCTGGGTAAAAACCGCCGCTGAAGCTGCCAATAGCAAAACCGCGCAGTAAACCTTCACCGCTGACATAACCCAGACAGGCGCCTTTCGGTGCCTGTTTTTTATCTGGCAATCTAACCGACCCCCTTACGGATTTTTCAGATTTACTCAGCGCTGGCGATGCCTTGTCCGGTAAACCCACTAAAATGCAGGAAACGTTCGGCGGCAGCGCTAAGCGGCGTATGCCAGATGCAATACACCTGACGCCGCGGCCCATCGTCGATCGGGATAGACACCAGAGAAATAAGCCGCTGAGCGGTCGAGATAGGAACGATCCCCGCCGCCAGTCCACGCCGCACCAGATTCTCCAGCCATTCGATATGATCAATCTCGAAATTGACGTGGCGTTTGATACCCGCGGTCTGAAAAGCGCGATCGGTTTGACGTCGTGCCCCCGTACCACTGTAGAAATCCACCAGCGGGACAGCAGCCAATGTTTGCAGGTCCACGCTGGCCTTACCGGCTAAAACATGATCTGGAGCCACCAGCGCCACCAGAGGCTCATCCGTTAACTTACAGTGAGAGAGGGGCAGCGTATTTTTATCCCCCGGCCAGATTCCGACAAAAGACACATCGGTTTTCTGCTGTCGGGTGTCTTCAATCAAAGCTTCACTCATTCCAACATACAGCCGAATATTCACCGCCGGATAGCAGCGATTAAATTCTCCAAGCTTTTCCGTCAGATCGAAGGCATTTAGCGTTGAAATAGTGCCAAGAGTCAAAGTGCCAGTCACGTTACCGCTGGCGGCATTAACTTCATTGAGCAAGTTTTGTTGCTCCGCCAACAGGCGTTGAGCGGGCAGAATAAAAGCTTGCCCGGCGTCGGTTAAGCTGACCCGCCGCGAAGTACGTTCAAACAGCTGGCAACCCAACTCTTGCTCCAAACGAGCAATCTGGTGGCTCAGCGCCGATTGCACCGTATGACAACGTCGCGCCGCCTGAGTAAAACTCTGGGTTTCTGCCACCGCCAATGCGTAACGAATCTGCTTCAGGTTCATTTATCTATCTCGAAATGAGATTAATCAGATGAAAATTATACATTGGTTTATCGTTTTAATTTATCCAATACTGTCGCCCTCATCATCTTAAGCAGAATTATTCATGAACCAAACAACTGAACATGCTGGGCTAAGCCCTGCATTGATCGTACTGATGTCTATCGCCACCGGTCTGGCGGTCGCCAGTAACTATTACGCTCAACCGTTGCTGGAAACCATTGCTCAGGCATTTAGTCTTTCGGTCAATCAAGCTGGATTTATCGTTACCGCCGCTCAATTGGGCTATGCCGTTGGGCTGATGTTTTTAGTGCCGTTGGGAGATATGTTTGAGCGCCGCGGTCTGATCGTCGGCATGACGCTGCTAGCCGCTGGCGGCATGCTGATTACGGCGATGTCGCAAAACCTGACCATGATGATCGTGGGCACCGCGCTGACCGGCCTGTTTTCGGTGGTCGCGCAGTTACTGGTCCCCCTGGCTGCAACGCTGGCAAAACCGGAAAAGCGCGGTCAGGTCGTCGGCACCATCATGAGTGGCCTATTGCTGGGTATTCTGCTGGCACGAACCGTGGCTGGCGCACTGGCTTCCCTCGGTGGCTGGCGTACTATCTTCTGGGTTGCCAGTGTGCTAATGGCGGTGATGGCGCTGGTACTGTGGCGCTACCTGCCGCGTTATAAGCAAAAGGCCGGTCTGAACTACGGGCAATTGCTGAGTTCTATTTTTACGCTGTATTTCGGTACGCCGGTATTACGCACTCGCGCTATGCTGGGAGCCTTATCTTTCGCTAATTTCAGCGTGTTATGGACTTCAATGGCCTTTTTGTTGGCCTCACCTCCTTTCGGTTATTCCGAAGGCACTATCGGCCTGTTCGGTCTGGTGGGCGCCGCTGGCGCGCTGATGGCAAACAAAGCGGGTCGTTTAGCAGATAAAGGTAAAGCGCGACTCACCACCAGCGCCGGTCTGGGCCTGCTGTTGCTGTCATGGATTCCCATCGCTTTGGGGCAATATTCGTTAATCGCGCTAATCATTGGCGTAGTCATTTTGGATCTCGCGGTGCAGGCGGTGCATGTCACTAACCAAAGCGTGATTTACCGTATGATGCCTGAAGCGCGGAACCGCTTAACCGCCGGTTATATGACCATTTACTTTATCGGCGGTGCATTGGGCTCGCTGATTTCTGCCGCCGCCTATCAACATGCTGGTTGGTACGGCGTTGCCATTGCTGGCGGCGGATTATGTCTGCTCAATATTTTGGTGTGGTTAATGGGTAAGAAATTTGACCCGGCGGCCGATCATCCAGTGAGCTAATTTAAAAAATATTAAATAATTAGCTTGCGAATAGTAAATTGAGATATAAATTTCGGTTATGGGGTACAAAGAGTATTAACACTCTGGTAATGTTACCAAATGTTTAAATTTGCTTTCTACCCTTTAACCGAGCCTACCTGCAGCTACCATCATGCCAAAGCCAATAACTCACTCCCCTTTCCCCGATCAACCCGTCGCCCGTTTTCGTGAAGGTGTGACCGACAGCCTTCCTATCGTGATCGGCTATCTCCCTGTTGCTTTTGCCTTTGGATTAAGCGCGGTTAAGCTGGGTTTTACTCCTCTGGAAAGCATTTTCTTTTCCTGCATTATTTATGCCGGTGCCAGCCAATTCGTGATTACCGCATTATTGAGTGCGGGAATGTCGCTGTGGGTTTCCGCTCTTACGGTAATGGCAATGGATGTCCGCCATATTCTGTATGGCCCTGCGTTGAAACACCGCATTGTGGCACGTCTATCCGGTAAAAAAACTGCCCTGTGGGCCTTCGGTTTAACCGATGAAGTCTTCGCTGCCGCTACCGCTAAACTGATGAAAGATCAGCGCCGCTGGAGTGAAAACTGGATGCTGGGCATCGCATTCACCTCCTGGCTGTCCTGGGTGGTAGGTACGGCGGTAGGTGCCGTATTTGGCAACGGACCGTTAGATAACTATCCGGCAATTGAAGCCTCTCTGTCCTTTATGCTGCCAGCGCTATTTTTGAGTTTTCTGCTCGCTTCCTTTAAACGCCAATACAGCCTGACAGTGGTGGCTTCGCTAGGTGGCGCTTTGCTGGGAGCACTCGTGTTCTCTATTCCGGTGGCGATTCTGGCTGGCATCTGCGGTGGCTGTCTGGCGGCGTTAATTCAGCCTCCGACCGCGTCTTTAACAGAGTCAAATGCGGCAGGAAAACAGGCTAAGGAGCAACAGTTATGAATACGGATGTCATCGTGATCGGCATGGTGGTCGGGCTGGTGAACTATTTATTTCGTTATCTCCCGCTACGGCTGGGTCCAGCGCGCAAGCAGGTCGGTTTGCAACGAGGGAAAATGTCGCTCCTGCTAGATAGTATCGGAATTGCTTCGATTTGCGCCCTGCTGGTGGTTTCCAGCGTGCCGGAAATAGTGCGTGACGCGCACAAACTCATCCCTACGTTGATCGGATTTATCGTTATCTGCGCCTATTTCTATAAAACCAAGAGCATCATTTTCGCGACTTTATTCGGCGCTCTGAGCTACGGGATAACCTTCAAATTGCTAATGATGGGATAACGCATTCAAAACGTGGGCAATTCTGCGATATCCCTACTATCCTTGGCATTAATCAGCGCTATACCTCGGTGAAATAACACTAATTGCTAAAGTTTTACCGTATTATAGCGTTTACATTATTAGTAACTATCGTTACTGTATCATCTGAAATTAATGAGGCTCTTTATCATGGAAAGCTCGTTTACTCCCATTGAACAAATGCTTAATTTTCGTGCTAAACGTCAGAAGGACTTCCCCTATCAGGAAATTCTGCTGACCCGCTTGTGCATGCATATGCATAGCAAGTTGCTCGAAAATCGCAATAAAATGTTGAAAGCTCAAGGGATTAACGAAACCCTGTTCATGGCATTAATTACTTTGGATGCTCAGGAAAGCCACAGCATTCAACCTTCAGAACTGAGCGCTGCGTTAGGATCGTCTCGTACCAACGCGACCCGCATTGCTGATGAACTGGAAAAAAAAGGTTGGATCGAACGACGCGAAAGCCATAACGATCGCCGTTGCCTTCATCTGCATTTAACCAAGGCCGGTGAAGAGTTTCTAAACCAACTCTTGCCGCCACAACATAAATGTCTGCATTTCCTCTGGTCAACACTGGATGCTGACGAGCAGCAACAGCTTGAAAAGCTGACTCGTAAGCTATTAACCCGTCTGGATCAAATGGAAGTACCAGAATTGTAATTCTTACATCTCTGTCCAGGTAACATAACTATGCCATCCCCACATAGCTGGAGGGTCACGCCTTTGTTCGCCGTTTTACTACTGGCGGGCTGTGCCTCTAGCGATAATATTGCGCCTCAGTCTCATATGATGGATAACCAGCAACTGCAACTGGCGCAACCGAAAACCAATTCTCTGGCGATAAGCTCTCAGTGGTGGCGGGTTCTGGACGATCCCCAACTTGATACATTAATGACACAAAGCCTGCAAACCTCACCGTCGCTGAAACAGGCGGCGGCACGGGTACGTGAGGCACAAAGCGTTATGGGTCAGGCCGACGCTACCAATGGGCCAAATCTGGATCTATACGGCAGCAGCAACCGACAAAAAATATCGCAAAATACGCTTCAGCCATTTTTGCAGTCTTATCCAAGCAAGCCCCTGTATGAAACAGCGAATACGCTGGGGCTAAACATGAGCTACGAGTTTGACTGGTGGGGGAAATTCCGCAATCGGGTCAACGCAGCTAAAGCACAGGTCGACGCTGCCCAGGCAGAGCAGCAACAGGCCACGCTAACGCTAACCAGCTCAGTCGCTTCAGTTTATTACCAGCTCCAAAGCAATCTGGCGCTGCAAAAACTACTGCAACAGGAAGTGGATAACAATCAGCGTCTGGTAGCGTTACATCAGAAACAATATCAGGCGGGTATCTACGGCGTTGAGATTCCACAGCAGACTCAGGCGCAGTCTGACGGCGTGAAACAGCAAATAATCCAACTAACCGCACAGAGCGAGCAATTAAAACATCAATTGGCCGCCCTGACTGGGCAAGGACCTAGCGCAACGCAAAACCTACGTCAGGTGGATCTTCCGGATATTAATCGCTTATCTCCTCCCGCAGATCTGACTACCGATTTACTGGGCCAACGGCCGGATATCACCGCGCAACGTTTGTTGGTCGAATCTTACGATCAGCGAGTACAGGCGGCGAAAAAAGAGTTTTATCCAAGCCTATCGATCACCGGCTTTGCCGGTTTCTCCACCACCAATTTCCAGGGGACTAACCCGAATCTGCTCGAAGCCGCTAGTCAGGCATGGAACTTTGCTCCGGCAATTTCCCTACCGATATTCCACGCAGGCGCGCTACGCAGCAAACTCGGTGAAGAATCGGCTTTATACGACGAGGCCGTCGAGGCCTATAACCAAACAATTTTAAATGCGGTACAGGAAACGGCGGACGCCATAACCATCCAGCAGAGTAGCCAGCAGCAGCTACAACAAGCCGCTTCAGCCTCCGCCGCGATGGAACAGGTGTATCGCGTTGCCAATGCCCGCTATCAAGCAGGAATTATCGGGCGCGGCGATCTATTGACCAGCCAGTCACAATTCTTGCAACAACAACAGGCAGAACTGAACGCCAGCAATAACTTATTGCAGGCGAAGATTGGACTGATCCGTTCACTGGGCGGCGGCTATCAAGCTCCGACCGCGATGTCTCATACAACAAAATAATATAAAGCGTGGAGAACACCATGAGCGCAAGCGAGGAAATTCAAACCCCGCCACAACCGCAAAATAAAAAGAAGCAGCGCAAGAATATACTGATTCTCTTGACGGTTATTTTTATCATTATTGGGGTAGCTTATCTGGTTTACTGGTTCCTGGTGCTGCGTCACCATCAGGAAACGGATAATGCCTATATTTCCGGTAATCAGGTACAGATTATGTCCCAGGTTCCTGGCAGCGTGGTTAGCGTTAACTTCGAAAATACCGATTTGGTAAAAAGCGGTGATGTACTGGTCACTCTTGATACCACCGATGCTGAGCAGGCTTTTGCCAGAGCAAAAACCGCGCTGGCGAATAGCGTGCGTCAAACCCACCAGCTCGTGATTAACGGCAAGCAGTATCAGGCCAATATCGAGCTAAGAAAAACTGAACTGAAAAAAGCGCAAAGCGATCTAAAACGTCGTGAAGTGCTGGGCGCGGCAGATGCCATTGGTCGGGAAGAATTGCAACACGCCCGCGATGCGGTAGAAGCGGCCAAAGCAACGCTAGACGTAGCGGTACAGCAATTTAATGCCAATCAGGCCATGGTTTTAAATACGCCGCTGGAAAAACAACCGGCCATCGAGCAGGCCGCCGCGCAAATGCGTGACGCTTGGTTAGCATTGCAACGCACCAAAATTGTCAGCCCGATCACCGGTTACGTTTCTCGTCGCAGCGTGCAGGTTGGCGCAGAGATCGCCAGCGGTACGCCACTGATGGCCGTGGTTCCCGCCAATGAGCTGTGGATCGACGCCAACTTCAAAGAAACCCAATTGGCTAATATGCGTATCGGCCAACCGGCTACCGTAGTCACTGACTTCTACGGCGACGATGTGGTTTATCAGGGCAAAGTGGTCGGTCTGGATATGGGGACAGGCAGCGCCTTCTCTTTACTGCCAGCACAAAACGCCACCGGTAACTGGATAAAAGTGGTACAGCGCCTGCCGGTGCGTATCGAGCTGGATGCCAAACAGCTGGCGGAGCACCCGTTGCGTATTGGTCTGTCTTCCGTCGTTCGGGTCGATACGGCTAATCAGGATGGATTGGTTCTGGCCGAAAGCGTACGTAAAAAACCCGCCTTCGAAAGTAATGCGCTTTCTCTGGATCTGGCACCGGTTAATCAAATGATTGCCGATGTGATCCAGGCGAATGCCAGTTAAGCCCGCCGGAGGCTAATGTGGCTCAAAAACCCCTAGAGGGCTCCAGACTCGCCTGGATGACGGTCGCGCTCTCGCTGGCGACTTTCATGCAAGTGCTGGATTCCACTATTGCTAACGTGGCAATACCGACCATAGCAGGCGATCTGGGGTCCTCGAACTCACAGGGCACCTGGGTTATCACCTCGTTTGGTGTGGCGAACGCAATCTCGATCCCCATCACCGGCTGGCTGGCGAAACGAATTGGTGAGGTTCGCTTATTTCTGTGGTCAACCGCATTATTTGCGCTGGCCTCTTGGCTGTGCGGCGTTTCCAATAGTTTAGGCATGCTGATCTTCTTCCGCGTGATTCAGGGGCTGGTTGCCGGTCCGCTGATCCCGCTGTCGCAGAGTTTGCTACTGAATAACTACCCCCCAGCCAAGCGAGGAATGGCCCTGGCACTATGGTCGATGACCATCGTGGTCGCCCCGATCTTCGGCCCGATTCTGGGCGGTTATATCAGCGATAACTATCATTGGGGCTGGATCTTCTTCATCAACATTCCAATTGGGATCGTGGTGATTCTGGTCGCGATGCAAACCCTGAAAGGGCGGGAAACTAAAACCGAAATCAAACCGATCGATACTATCGGATTGGTACTGTTGGTGGTCGGGATCGGAGCCCTGCAGATCATGCTGGATCAGGGCAAAGAGCTGGATTGGTTTAACTCCACCGAAATTATCGTCCTGGCATCCGTCGCGGTGGTGGCGATTTCCTTCTTAATTGTCTGGGAGTTGACCGACGATCATCCGGTTATCGACCTCTCGCTGTTTAAATCGCGTAACTTTACTATTGGCTGTCTGTGTATCAGCCTAGCCTATATGTTGTACTTCGGCGCTATTGTACTGCTGCCGCAGCTACTGCAAGAGGTCTATGGCTATACCGCCACCTGGGCCGGATTAGCATCGGCTCCGGTCGGGATTTTGCCGGTGATACTGTCGCCGATTATCGGGCGTTTTTCTCATCGTATTGATATGCGCCAGCTAGTGACATTCAGCTTCATTATGTATGCGGTTTGTTTCTACTGGCGGGCATATACGTTCGAGCCGGGAATGGATTTTGGCGCCTCAGCGTGGCCGCAGTTTGTGCAAGGTTTCGCTATTGCCTGCTTCTTTATGCCACTGACCACTATTACCCTGTCCGGGTTAGCGCCGGAAAGAATGGCGGCAGCGTCCAGTTTATCTAACTTTTTACGAACGCTGGCGGGATCGATTGGTACTTCAATCACCACCACGCTCTGGACTCAGCGCGAGTCTCTTCACCATTCCCAGTTAACGGAGTTTGTAAATCCGTATAACCCGAATTCGGTGCAGACCTATCAGGAATTGGAAAAGTTAGGCATGAACCACCAGCAGGCCTCGGCCTATCTGGCACGGGAAATAACCAATCAGGGGCTGATTATTTCGGCTAATGAGATTTTCTGGCTGTCGGCTGGGGTGTTCCTGCTACTACTGGCGTTAGTGTGGTTTGCTCGTCCTCCGTTTACCTCCGGTGGGAGTGGCGCCGGTGGCGCCCACTAAATCAGGTTGATTCATGACTCTCATGCCGCTCGCTTATCAACGAGCGGCATTTTTTTGCCAATCACACCACAAGTATCTATCGCTATCTTCTGAAACTGATATCGTCATCGATCACCGTACGCGGACTGATCGGCACTCTCTCGGGCTTAGCTAACGTAAGTTTATGGAAGGTAATTTTGTCCCGCCAAACTTTAGTCAAAAACTCGCCCATAACCTGAATAGTAAACTGCTCTCCTGGACAACGGCGATAGCTAAAACCAAAGGGAGCAAAACCAGCGTAATCGCATACCGGCTGTTTTTTATCATCAATGACGCTAAATACCGTCCCAAATCCGCTGTTGGTCACGGCCATATTGCGACCATCGTTTACCGGCATTGAGGTAATATCGAATGGGCAGCGAGCCAGACCAATACGCTTGCATTCTTCTTCGGTGATTTCCGCGCTGGTCGGCACCTTGAGATAACGGTCAGGATCAAATTTCTCCGGCTGCTCCCAGTGAACCGGATTGAAGCTACTGCTGGTATGAGGCGTATTGATATAGCTATGGCGCTTCAGAGGCAGGCCAAAACGCTCGCCATACACTTTATGCTGCACATCCTCTACAACGGAAACACTGCGGGCGTTTGGCGAAATAGTGCGGAATAACTCCATAACCAATAGATCCAACGGCGTGTAGGCCGCGTCTTTAGCATGATGATAATCCCCGCTCATGGTTTTCTTAAAGGCAGCTTTTACCGCCGGATCGCCATTATTTTCGCTGAGATTCATCATGATGCCATACAGCGTTTTGCCCCATTGATTAAAAGCAACAAAGTTATGGAAGCACTCAAAAACGATATCTTTCTTGCTGAAATTATCATTATTTTCGGAGTTTTTTAGCCAATACCAGGCCAGCGTTTTTTGCGGTTCGGCAACGCGTCCGGTTTGAATATCATCCACGCGTTCATCAATCCATTGTTTAAGATAATCAATATTGTTGCGAACCCTCATATAATGTTCGTAGACAATGGGTTGAAGAGGATCGCGATAGGCCAGCACGGCATTAAAAGATTCACCGACTTCACGAACCTTTTGAGGTACCGCCTGCCCTTTAACGCCTAAATGCAGATCCCAATACACGTCGACATAATTATCCGCGTAGTGACGCATAAAAGGTTTATCCGCAAATTGCGGTTCCATTAACAGATCGAAAAATGCCGCGATTTTTTCCTGATACATTGGCTGATACAAATCGGGCGTCACCGCGGAATAATATATGCGCTTACGCATATTATGTTCCCCACGCTCATCCAGCCCTTGCAAAAATACGGTTTCTCCTTCGGATGGCGTTGGTTTCCAATCCTTATACAGCAATCCCCACAGATCATAGGGCAGCGCATTTTTCTTGCTGAGACTAAGGCCAATCATCGGCAACATCGGTTTTTCACCGTCATAGAAACGACTCAGAAAGAAAGGAATAACCGCATTCTCAACGTAATCGGAATTAAAATTGGCTGGAACCGTTTTACGGAAACGGGCTAATGCCCCTTCAACTTCATCCGTCAGCGGTAATGACGCATTTTCTACCGCATTGACCGACGCTGTTCCGGCCGTTAAACCCAGAGCCGCCGCCCCTTTCAAAAATGCACGCCTTTCCATGAAGCTCTTCCTCACATTCAAATAAATTAAATTAGGATGATTAAAATCGGGGAAATACATTATTTTGATGATATAGCATGCGCTAATAGCGAGTTTTGACATAATTCCCGCCAACACGGCATAAGAATCATGATATTGTTTTTAAAGAATTTAATTTAAATCCCCATATGAGATTGCATATATTAATCAATCTAATTGCATAGGCAGCGATTTACATCATCACAAATGATGATAGCTGTCATTTCTAATTTAGCTGTTTTTATCGACTTAATTTATTTTAATATTTTAATTAAATATCGATTAATTAATTATTAGCAACTTAATCATTAAGTTATCACACAAATTATTTATCTTACTTTTAAATATAAAAAATAGAATTAACAAAAGAAATAAATTAACACTCTCACTTATTTATCAATTAGTCGTCATTTTGAATAAAAAACAGTGTCAGCTGAGTTTGCGGGGAAATAAATGAAGACAGGATGATACTGAAAGGATTGAACATTTAACATGTTGCATTACAAACAAATCAGGCCCAAACATCGTTTGAGCCTGACTGGATTAGCGGGTTATAACCCGCTAAATAAACGCAACAAAATCACTGGCAGTGCGGTGCTACGCAAAGCTCAATGGCTTATTCGCCGCTGTTCTGACGCCACCATTCGGCCAGTAAAATACCGGTTGCAACGGAAACGTTCAGGCTTTCTACCCGACCAGTCCCGCCGATAGAAACGCTGAGATCGCCCTGCTGCCACGCGCTGTCCGTCAGACCATCACTTTCCTGACCTAACACCAATACCATTTTGGCAGGCAGCTCGGCTTTCGCCAGAGTCGTCCCTTTATGGCTGGAGGTGGTCACAATGGTGTAGCCCGCGTTACGGAAGGTATCCAATACGGACAGGAAATCATCGGCGTTAATCGCTTTGATGTGTTCCGCGCCGCCTTCTGCGGTACGCACTGCCGCACCGGACTCCAACATTGCCGGATCTTGCAGCAATACGCCGTTAATACCGAAATGCGCACAGGTACGCATAATTGCGCCCAGATTGTGCGGATTACCCACTTCTTCCAACGCCAATACGCAATCTTGTTGCGGAGCCTGTTGCAGATAAGTTTCTGCGTCCAGACCCTGGCGTTTTTTGATCAGGAAGCATACGCCACCGTGATGCTCGGTGCCGGAGGCCTTCGCCAGTTCTTCTTCATCAACCACGTGATAAGCCTTGCGGTTTGCCGCCATCCATTTCAACGCTTCGCGAAAGCGCGGCGTAACAGACTGCACAAACCAGGCGCGAACAATGGCATCAGGACGGCTGTTAAACAGCGCCTGACAGGCATTTTCACCATACACACGGGTTTCTTCCGCACGCTGACGACGCAGCTGTGCCGGATCGATATGGCTCTTACCGCCGATACCGCCGTGATCAAACTCAGGCTCTTCGGACGGCGCACGGGAAACGGTCTTCCACGGTGAGTCGTAAGAGCCGCTATCTTCAGAACGGGCCGGACGGCGAGGACGATCGCTTTCATTACGGCCTGAATCACTACGACGAGAGTCACCACGACGTGAATTGTCCTGACGTGAGCCATCCTGACGTGGATTGCCCTGATGCGAACCGCCCTGACGTGCGTTATCCGGACGGCCTTTGCCTGCCGGACGCTTGTTTTTGTTACGGTCGTCGCTGCTGCTCTCGTCACTACGGACGTACATCACTTTAACTTTGCCGTTTTTGCCACTAAATGAATCGTTCATTGTCTTCTCCACCAACGCGCAGGGCGCGAAGATTACCTGATGTCCGCCCGGTAAGCCATAAGTGAGCGCTAAAAGCCGGCAACTATCGTATTCATCGAATAAACCTTTTTGGCGATAACAGCATTTGTCATCATAATAGATAACATAAACGAAACAACACCGTGGTCAGAGCCGCGCTCTCCCACGCTAAAACCACTTAATACTGTTGTTTCCTGCTCTCTTTACCCAAGAATTAAGGCTAATTTATGAATACGGTATGCACAGCATGTATGGCGACCAATCGCCTGCCGGAAGAACGTATTGATGATGGCGCTAAATGCGGCCGCTGTGGTCATTCGCTGTTTGACGGCGAAGTGACCAACGCCACCGCAGAAACGCTGGATAAACTGCTACAGGACGACCTCCCGGTTGTTATCGACTTTTGGGCACCCTGGTGTGGACCGTGTCGCAGCTTTGCGCCAATCTTTGAAGATGTGGCGAATGAGCGCGCAGGCAAGATCCGCTTCGTCAAAGTGAATACCGAAGCGGAACCTGCTCTCAGTACGCGTTTTCGCATTCGCAGCATTCCCACCATTATGCTGTATAAAAACGGCAAAATGGTCGATATGCTCAGCGGCGCACTGCCTAAAGCCGCCTTTGCAGGCTGGCTGGATGAGCAACTGGCGCAGTAATCAGTTTATCTTAGCGTTAGTTTAACCCATTTCGAGTTAATCATCGCGGTTAACTCCACCGCTCCGGCCGAGAATGTCTCTGTCGGGGCGTTTGTTCTATCCCTGTCCCCAAGGGTTGATTAGAATAGCGCTTTTTCTCAGGAGTCAGTCGTGACTGATACCCCAACTGCCGCCGCCGTTATGACTGAAAATGCCGTTCTGCGCCTGCGTAAACAACGCCTCGACGCTTCGACGCGCCCTTACCGCGCCCGCGGTTGTCGCGCCATTCGCTGTCAAAACTGCCTGCTGGCCGAGCGTCTGTGTCTGTGCGACACCATTAAACCATTACAGGCCACCAGCCGTTTTTGTCTGGTGATGTTCGATACCGAGCCGCTAAAACCCAGCAATACCGGCCGTTTGATCGCCGATATTCTGCCGGACACACAGGCCTTCCTGTGGGCCAGAACTGAAGTAGACCCAGCGCTATTAGCAGCCATTGCCGATCCTTCCCGCCAGCCTTATGTCGTGTTTCCCGAAGCCTATGCCGAACCGGATCGACAGGTTCTTAATAAGATGCCAGCAGGCGGTAAACCACCGCTGTTTATTTTGCTCGACGGCACTTGGACAGAAGCAAAGAAAATGTTTCGCAAAAGCCCATATCTTGCGGGATTACCGATGCTTTCTCTTAACGTCAGCATGACTTCAAACTATCAGCTACGTGAAGCCCAGCGACCAGAACAGCATTGCACCGTTGAAGTTGCTGCCGCTTTGCTGGCGCAAGCAGGCGATCTGCAAGCGGCGGAAGGACTGAGCGCACACTTTAACTATTTCAGGCAACAATACTTAGCGGGTAAACCTCACCATCCAGTGCCACGGGTCACAGCAATTCTGCCAGAAAACAGCTAAAGTCTCTCAGGCAACCTTTAGCAGGTTAACTAACAGGAGACGCCATGAGCCAACGAGGATTAGAAGCACTGTTACGCCCCAAGTCGATTGCGGTTATCGGTGCCTCTGAAAAACCGGAGCGGGCGGGCTTCCTGATGATGCGTAATCTGCTGGACGGCGGGTTTAACGGGCCCATTTTACCGGTCACGCCAGGCCATAAAGCGGTCAGCGGCGTATTGGCCTATCCCGATATTGCGTCCCTACCGCTAACACCAGATTTAGCCATTCTGTGCACCAATGCCAGCCGCAATCTGTCACTTTTAGATGCCTTAGGCACCCGAGGCTGTAAAACCGTTATTATTCTGTCCGCGCCGCCGGATCAATTCGCCGAGTTAAAAGCCTGTGCTCATCGCTATAACATGCGCTTACTTGGGCCAAATAGCCTTGGGCTACTGGCTCCGTGGCAAGGACTGAACGCCAGTTTCTCTCCAGTTCCGATTCAAAAAGGCAAGCTGGCATTTATCTCCCAGTCGGCGGCAGTGGCCAACACTGTGCTGGACTGGGCACAGCAGCGAGAAGTCGGTTTTTCCTACTTTATTGCGCTGGGCAACAGTTTGGATATAGATTTGGATGACCTGCTTGATTTCCTATCTCGCGATGCCAAGACCAGCGCTATCATGCTGTATATCGAGCATATCAGCGACGCCCGCCGCTTTTTATCCGCCTCTCGCAGCGCCTCGCGTAATAAACCCATTTTGGTAGTAAAAAGTGGTCGAACTCAGCGTGCTCAGCAGTTACTCGACGGTCAGCAAGGGCTGGACGCCGCCTACGACGCAGCAATCCAACGAGCGGGTTTACTGCGAGTGCAAGACACACACGAATTATTCTCTGCAGTCGAAACGCTCAGTCATATGCGCCCGCTGCGCGGTGAAAAGCTATTGATTGTCAGCAACGGCTCTGCGCCAGCGGCGATGGCTCTGGATGAATTGATTAGCCGTAACGGCAAGCTGGCGACCTTATCGGAACAAACTCATAGCGCGCTAAGCCAAGCACTACCGCCGTTTGTCACTATTCGCAACCCAATAGACCTACGGGACGATGCCAGTGCCGAACGCTATCTGGCGGCGGTCAGACCATTATTGGACAGTACAGATTATGATGCCCTGCTATTAATTCACTCCCCTAGCGCAGCAGCTCCGGGTAATAAAACAGCCGAACTGCTGATCTCCGCCATCCAGCAACACCCGCGCGGAAAACGAATTACCTTGCTAACTAATTGGTGTGGCGAATATTCCTCTCAGGACGCCCGCCGTATGTTTACCGAAGCGGGAATACCAACTTATCGCACCCCTGAGGGGGCGATTACCGCTTTTATGCATATGGTGGAATACCGCCGTAACCAGAAACAGTTAAAGGAAACGCCCGCTCTACCGGTAGGACTAACAGCCAATACCACTCACGTGCATCAGTTAATTCGTCAGGCGCTGGCGGACGGCACCACGCAATTGGATACCCATGAAGTGCAGCCCATTCTGCAAGCCTACGGCCTTAGCATCCTGCCAACTTGGATTGCCAGTGACAGTGTGGAAGCGGTACATATCGCTGAACAAATTGGCTATCCGGTAGCAATCAAACTGCGTTCACCGGATATTCCCCATAAATCGGAGGTTCAGGGGGTCATGCTCTATCTGCGCACTGCGATAGAAGTACAGCGCGCCGCTGACGATATTCTCGATCGGGTTAAGCGTACTTATCCGCAGGCACGTGTTCATGGCCTGCTGGTACAAAGCATGGCTCACCGCGCTGGCGCACAGGAACTGCGGATTGTTGTGGAGCAAGATGCTATTTTCGGCCCGCTGATTATGCTGGGGGAGGGTGGCGTAGAGTGGCATCAGGAAACGCAGGCAGCGGTTGCTCTGCCGCCGCTGAATATGGCGCTGGCTCGCTATCTGATTTTACAGGCGGTAAAAGGTGGAAAAATTCGCCGACGGGGCGCACTACAACCTCTGGATATTCCGGGTCTTAGCCACTTACTGGTGCAGGTTTCCAATCTGATACTCGATTGCCCAGAGATCACCCGCCTGGATATTCACCCAGTGCTGGCCTCCGGCAGTGAATTCACACTATTGGATGTTTCTATGCAATTGGCGCCAATTAGCGGCGATCCGCAAACTCGCCTGGCCATTCGCCCCTATCCACAAGAACTGGAAGAACAGGTGCGCCTGAAAGACGGTTCCACCTGCCTGTTCCGCCCAATCCTGCCAGAAGACGAACCCTTGCTGAAAGACTTCATTGATAAGGTGACGAAAGAAGATCTTTATTACCGCTATTTCAGTGAGATAAACGAATTCAATCACGATGATTTGGCGAATATGACGCAAATCGACTACGATCGAGAAATGGCTTTTGTCGCAGTGCGTTCACAACATGAAAACAGCGAAATCATCGGTGTCACTCGCGCCTTAAGCGATCCAGACAATATTGACGCCGAGTTCGCAGTTCTGGTTCGATCCGATCTGAAAGGTCTGGGGCTAGGCAGCCGGCTATTGGAGAAAATGATTCACTATACCCGTGGCCACGGTTTAACCCGTTTAACTGCCATTACCATGCCGCACAATCGCGGGATGATCGGGCTGGCACAAAAGCTGGGATTCAGCGTTGACGTACAGTTGGAAGATGGAATCGTTAATCTCGAATTAACGCTGTGATTTATTGACTCATTTATGCCCGATAAATTTCACGCGGTGGCCAAACAGCAACGTTGCGAATTTGCCAAAGCTTAGCTCGCGAAGTCATTGGATTGAAAGCAAGCAGCCAGCGTGAAAGATGACGAGCATAAGGGTGACCGAGGCCACAGAGCTTGTCGATTAGCTAACCCGCAGGCAAAACTTACGCACAATACGGGTAACTAGTGGTATTATCGCCAGATTCTATGGATTAGTATTCTTAAGCTATGGCGGTTTTGCCATCAAATAACGAGAGAAGAAGCGCACTGTGATGTTGTCAAAATTCAAACGTAGCAAACATCAACAACACCTTGCACAACTGCCCAAACTCCCCCAGTCAGTTGATGATGTCCAAACGCTTTACTGCCCAAAGGTTTTCCGTGCAACTCTGCTGGAATTAATTGCTCAGGCAACCCAACGTATTTATCTGGTCGCGCTGTATCTGGAGCAAGATGATGCTGGTCGGGACGTCATGCAGGCACTTTATCAGGCGAAACAACAGCGGCCTGAGCTGGAAATTTGTGTATTAGTTGACTGGCATCGTGCCCAGCGTGGCCGTATTGGTGCTGCTGCGGTTAATACCAACGCCGATTGGTATTGTGATATGGCGGCGCAGCATCCGGGCGTTGCCGTTCCTGTGTATGGCGTACCGGTAAATACTCGCGAAGCCTTGGGTGTCCTACATCTGAAAGGTTTTATTATTGATGATAGAGTCATTTACAGCGGAGCCAGTATTAATGATGTTTATCTGCATCAGCACGATAAATACCGTTATGATCGCTACCAGTTAATTAAAAATCCGGCCATGGCGAATGCAATGGCGGAATACATCAAGCAACAGATCCTAGGAGCCGGTGCGGTACAGCGCTTAGATCGTAGCGATCGTCCGAAAAACCCTGAAATAAAAAACGAGACCCGCCAATTCCGCTTGTCCCTGCGTGATGTCGGTTATGAATTTACGGCTCGAAGCAGTAATGATGAATTAGCCGTGACCCCGCTGGTTGGCTTGGGAAAGAAAAGTCCGTTAAATAAAGCAATACATCATCTGATGTGTTCAGCCGACGAAAAACTCACTATCTGCACGCCTTACTTCAATCTGCCCGCACTGCTGGTACGCAATATCATTTATTTGCTGCGCGAAGGTAAACAGGTTGAGATTATTGTCGGAGACAAAACGGCAAACGATTTCTATATTCCGGAAGATGAGCCTTTCAAGATCATCGGAGCTCTACCTTATCTGTATGAAATAAATCTGCGTCGCTTCCTCAGTCGCTTACAGCGCTTTGTGGATAATGGCCAGCTTGTGGTTCGACTATGGAAAGACGGTGATAACACTTATCACCTAAAAGGCATGTGGGTAGACGATACCTGGCAGCTGATTACGGGTAATAACCTGAACCCGCGAGCCTGGCGTCTAGATCTAGAAAACGCTATTCTGATCCACGATCCCAAGCATGAAATGCACGAACAGCGGGCGAAAGAGCTAGAATGCATCCGCACGCATACCAAAGTTGTTTCCCACTACCTTGAGCTAGAAAATATTCAGCAATATCCGGTGAAAGTCAGGAAACTGATTCGTCGCTTACGGCGTATTCGTATCGACCGTTTAATCAGCCGCATCCTGTAAATTTCGATGTTCAGATAGCAACCCGGTTAATAGCCGGGTTTTTTATTGGCCAAATTAAAGTGATGGCTGACGACTTTGCCATCAATATATTTTGGCTTCGTCGGATCTAAATCTGACTATTAAAGAAACGCTAATTTTTAAAGCTTGGTCTACCGTAAATACGGTCTCCGAAAGGAGACTGATTTTATCCCGCGGCTACCGCAGCTATTTTATTGCCCTTCATCCAGTTTCTGATCGGTTTCGGTCATGGAATTGACATGCTACTTTATCTAAAGGCTGGTTTATATTTCATCTATAAAAGGAATACTCCATGGGGCAATGTTTATCTCTCCGTTCGGCCATCATCGCCCCCCTATTCTTTCTGAGCACTGCCTGTACCCACATGGCCAACGATAGCTGGACGGGAAAAGACAAAGCTCAGCACTTCTTCGCCTCTGCTGCTTTTGCCGCCGCAGGCACGGCATATGGCGAGCACCAGAATTGGTCAGATGCCCGCAGTCGCAGCTTTGGCTTATTGTTCTCTATAGGTATAGGTGCAGGGAAAGAGCTCTACGATAGCCGCCAGGGCGGTACAGGCTGGAG
>NZ_CPYD01000016.1 GCF_001112925.1 Yersinia nurmii | reverse complement strand
TGAAGATCAACCACCTGCAGTTTATGAAAGTGCCTGGTTCATGAGGCACGGAACCGTCTAGGAAACTCGGGTCTATTCAGTTTTTACTAACAGAAGCTTTAAGTATGGGTGACAAATCTGCATTGGCATTAGCATTCTTTTTGTCAAAATTTAAAAGTAAAATAAATAAAAGCGACATAATTATATTTGATGATCCGATGTCATCCTTAGATAGTCATAGAAGAAATACAACTATTTTAGAATTATCCGATCTAATGAATAGAGGGGCGCAAGTTTTTGTATTTAGCCATGATGCATATTTTTTGAGTGATATGAGGAAATATGCCTCTAATTCAGCTAATTCAAAATATTTTGAACTTGCTGTAAGTATCAATGATTTAGATCCTTATAATGTTAATAGTTCTAAGATTTTTAAAAGTAAAATAATTCATAAAAATAACTTTGATAATTATGTTAGAAATTAGTATGAGCTTGAATATAAAACTTTATATAGTTTTGTAGAAAATCCGACTGACGAGGATAGGGTGAATATTGCACGGTTGATAAGGCCAATATTAGAGGCTTATATGCGTATGCATTTGCCTAATCATTTTACAGAAGGGCACTGGCTTGGTGACATGATTAAAGCAATAAGAGATGAAACGGATGTTAATAGCATCCTGTATGATAGCACTAATTGTTTGAAGCAAATCGAACAGATTAATGAATTTTCAAAAAAATATCACCACTCAGATGGTTTTGATACAAAAGTTAGAGAGTTAAATACACAGGAGTTACACGGAGTTGCTAAAAATACATTGATGTTTATAACTGGATTGTAAGTGAAAGTTTATAGTGAGGCGTTGCCTCACTATAATATTTAAATGGTATTATTTACGACGTTGGACCACCACTTCATTAATTCTATTCTTTGTTTCAAATAAATCGAACGATTATAAGCTTTCCTGACCTCATTCTTGTCGCTATGCGCAAGTGCTGCCTCTATTACGTCAGCATTAAATCCTGCTTCATTCATGGCCGTGCTTGCAATAGAACGTAGGCCGTGAGCAACAAGTTTCCCCCCATAACCAATACGTTTTAAAGCTGCATTTGCCGTTTGGCTATTCATTGGCTTACGTGGGTCATTACGGCTGGGGAATACGTGTTGACGATTACCACTAATTGGACGCATGATTTCCAGCAACTCTAAAGCTTGTTCTGACAAAGGAACTATATGATCGCGTTTTGCCTTCATGCGTTCTGCCGGAATACACCACTGCTTATTCTCAATATCGATCTCTGCCCATGCTGTTGCTGACGCCTCCGCGGGACGTATCAGCGTCAATAATTGCCATTCAAGTAAGCAGCGGGTTGGTATCGAGAGATTACTCATGGAAATGGCACGCATGAGTTTAGGTAGTTCTTCTGGCCTGATGGTGGGCATGTGCTGTTTTTTAGGGCGTTCAAAAGCATTGCCAATACCTGATGCTGGATTGGCATCAATCAAACCTACATTGACCGCATAAATCATTATCTCGTTTATACGTTGCACCAATCGCCTAATCGTCTCTAATGCCCCACGTGCTTTGATTGGCTCTAATACTTGAATTAGTGTACGTGCTTTGAGTTCTTGGACGGGAATATTTTCGATGCTGGGTAAGATGTCTTTTTCAATAGAACGCCAAATATCTTTCGCATGGGCTGCGCTAACGTGGCTTTCTTTCAACTCGAACCATTTGCGGGCGACATTCACAAAAATACTTTCCTCCGCTATCTGGAGCTTTTCCGCCTCTTCACCAGCCCTCGCTTGAGGGTCTGTCCCTCTGACTAACATCGCTAGTTTCTCTGCGCGTACCTCTCTGGCATCCGCGAGGGATAGTGCTGGGTAAGCACCGAGGCTGATCATAGTGCGTTTGCTGCTGTTAGGAAGCTGATAGCGGAAACGCCAAATTTTCTTGCCGGTGGTTTTTACTAGCAAAAATAAACCATCACCATCATGGAGGGTAAGGTCTTTATCAATGGCTTTCGCTTTTTGTACTTCGGTGTGAGTGAGGGGCGTGTAGTCCGCGCCATGCAAGGTTCTTCCCTGTAATTGGTATACGTTTATTGGTATACATCTTACCGTATACCAATAGACGCCGGTTTCAGGCGGATATCCTCTGACTACTACAGACACAAAAAAGCCCGCAAACCTAGGTGGGGTGCGGGCTTTCCGTACTTCTCCGGACTTATCTGGTAATACCCGGATCATTATTTGGTGGAGCTGGGGGGATTTGAACCCCCGTCCGAAATTACTACGCCGTCGGCACTACATGCTTAGTCCAGTCATTACATTCGCCGGTTAGCTGCGGACGGACACGCCACTAACAAACTATCCTGATTGGGTTTAACGCTTTCACCCCAGGCAAGGTGTCCACGCGATCTCTTTTGGGTTTGACCTCTCTTGATCCCCGTCCTAAGAGCGGAGGCTAGGGAGAGAGGGAATCTTCAGTTTCTTAGGCTGATTAAGCTGCTAAAGCAGCAGATTCGTATTGCGAGTCGTTTGCAATTATTTTTTTTGCGGTTTTTTACGAGGCCTCCGCACCTCGGCATGCACCTTGGGTTTCGCGAATCCCGTCGAATCCAGAATCAGCCCCAAAGAACTTCTGTAGTATACCAGAACTATAACCTGTTAAGCCAGAGACTTAACGATTGGAGTTTTTCATAATTCTGGCTTTATCAACCTGCCATTCGCGATCTTTAATGTCATCGCGTTTGTCATGGTCTTTCTTACCTTTTGCGACGCCGATTTTAACTTTAACCCAGGCATTTTTCCAATAGACGGAAAGAGCCACTACGGTAAAACCGTCGCGATTAACTTTGCCGACCAGTGAGTCTAGCTCACGTTTATTCAGCAGTAGTTTACGGGTACGCATAGGTTCGCAAACAACGTGTGTAGACGCGACATTCAGTGGGGTAATGGTAGCCCCAAACAGGAAGGCCTCACCGTTTCTAAACGTGACGTAGCTATCACTGATGTTGGCTTTACCAGCGCGCAGAGATTTTACTTCCCAACCTTGCAGCGATAGGCCAGCTTCGAATTCTTGTTCGATAAAGTATTCGTGGCGGGCGCGCTTATTTTGCGCAATGGTTGCGGAACCGGGTTTGTATGCTTTTTTCTTTGTCATAGTGTTGATCATTATACTGTATGCGTTGACGAATGAAATCCTTTCCCGTGTGCTGCAGCCTTATTTTGTCGATTTTATTACCGTTTATGCGTCGTTGATTTTTTGTCAGTTGCCAGATAAATGGTATTATCCGTGCGTTTTATGTCTCTCAGGAAATGTTATGCCACAGATTAGTCGCTCTGCATTAGTGCCGTTCAGTGCAGAACAAATGTACCAACTGGTTAATGATGTTTGCTCTTACCCAGAATTCTTGCCTGGCTGCACGGGCAGTCGGGTGATTGACGCTTGCGATAACGAAATGACGGCGGCGGTAGATGTTGCCAAAGCGGGTATCAGCAAGACGTTTACCACGCGTAATACGCTAACGGATAACCAAAGTATCAACATGCAGTTGGTTGACGGGCCTTTCCGTAAGCTGATGGGCGGTTGGCATTTCACGCCATTAAGCCCTGATGCCTGTAAAGTGGAGTTGCATCTGGATTTTGAATTCACTAACAAGCTGATTGAATTGGCTTTTGGCAAAGTGTTTAAAGAGCTAGCGGGGAATATGGTGCAAGCATTCACCCAGCGCGCAAAAGAGGTTTACAGTGCCTGATCTTTACGTCGAGGTCGTTTATGCCTTGCCAGAGCGGCAGTATGTTCGGAAGGTGAGCCTCGCGGAAGGCAGCACGGTTGAGCAAGCGATTGAGGCTTCGGGGCTTTTGGCGTTGCGTACTGATATTGATCTGCAAAAAAACAAAGTGGGTATTTATAGTCGCCCCGTAAAATTGGGTGACAGGGTTAATGACGGCGATAGAGTCGAAATTTATCGTCCGTTAATCGCTGATCCAAAAGAGTTACGCCGAATTCGCGCTGAGAAAGCAAAAAAATAAGGCGCGTTGTGCGCCTCACTTTTTATGAGCCCTGAAGCATGACGGATAAAGCCAGTCTGATTGAAAATCAGCGCCAATGGCGTTTATCCGTTAGCGCTATATCTGAGGTGACTTCCTATCTTCGCTATATCACTAGCATGATCGACGAAAAAATTAATTTCCGGTCAGCGCTGGCTCATTTTTAATATCAGTCAGAACACCGCTGCTATTGAATGTCAGGGTCAGCGTCTGCTGTGTAGCCTTTTCATGTCCCGGCTGCTGACGGAATACGTAGAACCAGGTTTGAGTTCCAAACGGGTCCTGCAGCATTGGGGTACCTAGTGTGTATGCTACCTGTTGCTGCGTCATACCTTTATGAATTTTGGATACATCGTTAGGTGACAGGTAGTTACCCTGATTAATATCAGGCCGATAGACCACCTTTTCCAGCGTGGAACAACCCGCGGTAAGCATCATTAGCATTACAGCGGCGGCAGTCAGCATTTTACAGCGCATAGTAATCACATTCCTTTAGGGCATAGGATGACGATGATAATAGACCTTGCAGCAGTTGGAAACCTTTACAAGGCTTCAGTATGACCTCCTGAGCGCAAAAAAGTTGAGCTTTTTTATGCTGCAAGCAGCTCTTTTGCGTTTGCCAGCGTATTTTTCGTCACTTCGCTACCACCTAACAGGCGCGCTAATTCTTGCAAGCGAGCTTTTTTATCCAGCTTATGCATCTGCGTTTCGGTTTCTGCTCCATCTGTTTGTTTACTGACAAAGAAGTGTTGATGGCCACAACCTGCAACCTGCGGAAGATGGGTCACACACATGACCTGAGTGGATTCCCCCAATTGACGTAATAGTTGACCGACAATCGCCGCCGTTGGCCCGCTGATACCCACATCTACTTCATCGAAAATTAGTGCTGGTGTATCCATTTTGCGAGCAGTAATAACCTGGATAGCCAATGCGATACGTGATAGCTCGCCACCAGAGGCAACTTTAGCCAAAGGCTGTAAAGGTTGCCCTGGATTTGTGGTCACACAAAATTCGATACGGCTTGCCCCTTCTGCGCAGAGGTGTTCTGGCTCGAAATGCACACCAATGGCAAATTGGCCATGCGGCATAGAGAGTTGGTGCATGCTTTCGGTAATCAAGGTGGTCAGCTCCTCGGCATAATGTTGACGAGTTTGATGTAGCTGATTTGCCAATGCTAATGCGCGCTGATAGTGAAGATTGACCGTTTCGCTTAACTGTTCGTGATCGCTTTCTTGTTGCGAAAGGAGTTGTTGTTCATCCAGCAGCTGTTGATGAAGCTGAGGAAGTTCTTCCGGCGTAATGTGGTGCTTACGAGCCAGATTAAGCTGGCGTGATAGACGCTGTTCCAGCTCATACAGGCGATTTGGATCCATATCCAGCTTTTCACCATAATGGCGTAATTCGTCGCTAGCTTCGCTAATCTGGATCGATGCTTCTTCCAGCATATTCAACAGATTGTTGAACTGCTCATCCATGCCTGCCAGTTCGGTAATTTGCTGTTTGGCGGTATAAAGCTGGCTGAGAATATTTTGTTGTTCGTCATCAGAGAGCAACTGTAGAGCCTGCTGGCTGATAGAAATCAACTGACCGCTGTTAGCCAGGCGCTTGTATTCGGCATCGATCTGCTCATATTCGCCCTGTACCGGCGCGAAGGCATTTAGCTCTTTAAGATGATATTGAAGCAGTTGATGACGAGCATCACGCTCAAGGGATTGCTGCTGATGCAAGGCCAGCAAACGGCAGCTCTGATGCCATTGTTGGTAGGCTGTTTTCATTTCGGCTAGCAATGTCGGTTGATCGGCATAGGCATCCAGCAGCTGTTTCTGGTGATCTGATTTCAATAACAGCTGGTGAGCATGTTGGCCATGAATTTGAATCAGGAGTTGCCCCAGCTCTCTTAGTTGAGAAAGAGGAACCGCAGTGCCGTTGATAAAACCTCGTGAACGGCCATCGATCCCAATAGCGCGACGCAGCAGGCATTCATTGCTGTCATCCAATTGATGATGTTCCAGCCATGCGCGCGCAGTTGGGGTGTCCGTTAATGAGAAACGAGCGCAGATGTCGGCTCTGGAAGCGCCTAGACGCACCATGCTGCCATCTGCACGGCTACCTAGGCATAATCCTAATGCATCAATAGCAATAGATTTACCTGCGCCAGTTTCGCCAGTAATTGCGGTTAATCCGGGCTGAAAATCAATTTCTAACTCGCGCACAATAGCAAAATTACTGATGGTCAGTTGGGCCAGCATGGTAAATCTCCTGTACATAAACACATGTCTGTATTTGAATACAGTATAAACTGGTTTTATATACAGTAAAGTGGCAAAATAACTTTTTAGAATAATTTTTTTGACCAGCCCAACTTGGTGCTTAACGTATTGAAATAGCTGTAGTCCTTTGGATGAATCAAATTCAGGTGGAAATCGCTGCGCCGAATCAGGACTTCTTCACCTTCCTGAATGGGCAGGGCGATCTGGCTGTCACAGCTCACTTCCAGATCGCTGCTAATCTTGGAGAATTTCAATCGAATGGTGCTGCTGCTGTTGATCACCAATGGTCGCGCGGAAAGCGTGTGTGGGAACATGGGCACCAAAACTATGGCGTCCAGCGTCGGCGTCAATATTGGGCCGCCGGCGGAGAGTGAGTAAGCCGTAGAACCCGTCGGAGTGGCAATAATCAGACCGTCGGATCGTTGGGAAAACGCAAAGCGATCGTCGATATACACTTCGAATTCGATCATATGCGCGACTTTTCCGGGGTGTAGTACCACCTCGTTGATCGCGGTGCTCATTCTGCATTGTTGATTGGCTCGCCGAACCTGAGTTTCCAGCAAGAATCGCTGTTCGCTGAGATATTCGCCTTCCAGAACGTCAGAAAGTTGTTGTTGAGCGTTATCTGGGTCTAAATCAGTTAAGAATCCCAGATTTCCTCTGTTGACGCCAATCACTTTGATATCATATCGCGCTAAGACTCGCGCTGCGCCTAACATGTTGCCATCGCCGCCGACTACCACCGCCAGATCGGCTTTTTGACCAATTTCAGCCAGACTGCCGGTAACGGCGTCGTTTAAATTAAGGTCGCGGGCGATTTGCCGCTCAACCATAACGGCATAACCCTTGGATTTTAGCCAATGGTAAAGCATTTCGTGGGTAGCAAGTGCGGCCGGGTGACGTGGGTGACCGACAATACCAATACAGTTGAATCTTTTATTCATTGCCGTGGTTTTCCTCAGTAGAGCCTGTTTGTGCCCTACATTGTGACCGGTTCCCTTGAATCCCCGGTTTTGATCCCCATAATAAGCCAAGTAGCGAGATTAATGCTAAAACGCGGAGATATCCATGAGTAGTAAAGAACAGAAAACGCCTAACGAGCAAGTCTCGGAAGAAATGGAACAAGCAGTCGAGCAGCAAGCGGGAGCCGCACAAGAGACTAGTGACGGAGTTGATCCGCGGGTTGCAGAGCTGGAAACCCAATTGGCTGACGCCTTACGGCGTGAGCGCGAAAGCCTGTTACGCGCGAAAGCTGAAGTTGAGAATATCCGTCGCCGTACCGAATTGGATATTGAAAAAGCGCATAAATTTGCGTTAGAGAAATTTTCATCATCCTTACTACCGGTGATTGATAATCTGGAACGTGCGTTGGAATCAGCAGATCGCTCCAATACCGAATTGACATCAATGATCGAAGGTATCGAATTGACGCTGAAATCCTTACTGGATGCAGTGGGCAAATACGGTATCGAAGTAGTGGGTGAAACCAATGTGCCTTTCAACCCGGAAGTTCATCAGGCGATGACTATGCTCGAGTCTGCCGATCATGAGCCGAACCAAGTGATGATGGTGATGCAGAAGGGTTATACGCTGAATGGCCGTTTGTTGCGCCCGGCGATGGTTGCGGTTTCCAAAGCGAAAGCTTAAGGCTACCCAATCAATCAAAAGGCACCTTAACGGTGCCTTTTTTACGCGCTTAATCAGGCGGTTGGCAATTTAGGTTGCCAGTCGATAGGCGCTAAATTCTGTTTTATCAATAGTTGATTGGCCTGTGAGAAGTGTTTACAGCCAAAAAAGCCGCGATGGGCGGAGAGTGGGGAAGGATGCGGCGCTTTCAAAATATGATGGCGCTGTGGGTCGATAATCTGCCCTTTTTTCTGCGCGTGAGCACCCCAAAGTAAAAATACAATTCCTTCCCGATGCTGGTTTAACGCGGCAATCACTCGGTCTGTAAACGTTTCCCAGCCAAAATTGGCGTGTGAATGCGCTTTGCCGCCTTCGACGGTGAGAACGGTGTTTAGCAGCAATACGCCCTGTTCCGCCCAGCTTTGTAAAAAACCGTGATTGGGGCGTTCAAAGCCGGAAATATCGGTAGCCAGCTCTTTATACATATTGACCAGCGACGGCGGCGCCGGTACGCCGGGCAGCACCGAGAAGGACAAACCATGGGCCTGATTTGGGCCGTGGTAAGGATCCTGGCCGAGAATCACGACTTTTACCTGATCCAGTTCGGTTAACCGAAAGGCATTAAATACGTCTTTTTGCGGTGGATAGACGATTTTCCCCGCGTTACGTTCTGCGGCGACTTGTGCCAGCGTATTTTGGAAGTAGGGCTGTTGTTTTTCCTGACCAATTACGTCGTGCCAGGTGAGGGAGGTGGTCATGAGACTCTCCTTTGTTTTTGTTGAAAATTTATGTTGCTCAGCTTACCGGTTAGCGTTGGGCAGGGAAACTGTTAAAAGTTTTCGGTGTAGGCATCGCTTAAAATAGCGCCAATCAATGTAATTTTTGTTGAAAATTCACAAAAATAATTGTTGCGTCGGTATTTGATAAAATTGATATAAAACATAAATTTGCCCGTGACTTGGAAAGTGGTGGACTGTAAATCTTGATTTAAGTCAAAGAATGACGGTGATTTGACTGGTATATAGAACAATAAGAGAACAATGGTTTTACCAAATAACCAACGTCACTTTTCCATTCCTGGAATTTTAGCCGTATTACGGAGGCACCAAATGATTACTGGTATTCAAATTACTAAAGCTAAAAATGAAGCCTTGCTGAACTCTTTTTGGCTGTTAGACGATGAAAAAAACGAACTGCGCTGTGTATGCGCTAAAGCTAACTATGCAGAAGATCAAATCGTTCCTGCTAGCGAATTAGGTCAGATTGAATACCGCGAAGTCCCGCTGGAAGTTCAGCCTACCGTTCGTGTAGAAGGTGGTCAGCACCTGAACGTTAACGTTCTGCGCCGTGAAACTCTGGAAGATGCGGTTAAACATCCAGAAAAATACCCACAGCTGACCATTCGTGTTTCTGGCTATGCGGTACGTTTCAACGCTCTGACTCCAGAGCAGCAACGCGATGTCATTACTCGTACTTTCACTGAAAGCCTGTAATTTATTGGGTTTTTGCCGTGAGAGTTTAATAAAAAGGGAGCTTCGGCTCCCTTTTTTACTGTACGTCGTCTTTTCTAAGGTAAAGCCCGACCGGCTTCACACTTTTAGTATTCAATAAGCCATTCTTATCCTTTCTCATAAAGAACTCATCCGACCTGCCGATAGCCAAGTTACACCAGTTAGGTGTTCGCTTAATTTTGCTGCCGACAAGGAGTCGTAATGAGTATGCCACTGAGTCTTTCCGTAGCTTCGCCGTTAAATACTCTGTCTAATCCAATTATTCCTGCGAATTCAGTCAGATCGGCGAGTACTTCAACTGAGTCACCCTTTTCTACCGTTGTTACAGCTAAAAATAGGGTGTTTTCTGCTGCAACACGGGAAAGTAACGATCTCTATCAATCAATGGTTTCCGATCTTGGTTTATCCCGGAGCGAGCAGTCTACGGCGGTAAAATCTGCTGAAGTGATAGGAAAGGGCAAAGCATCTCAGCAAAGCGATTACTCGTTGGCGCTGTTGGCTAAAGATGTTTATAAGCCAACAGGTGCTAATCTGGACGGATTCCAGCGCTTAAGTGATGCAGATCTGATTAAAGTGGGTATTGATCCTGCTAGTTTGTCTGACAGCGTCTCTGGTTTTCAGGCTGGAATCTATTCGAATCAGCAGCAATATGTTCTGGCTTTTGCCGGCACCAATGATATGCGAGATTGGTTGAGTAACGTTCGACAGGCCACTGGCTATGACGATGTTCAATATAATCAGGCCGTTGCCTTAGGTAAAACCGCGAAAATGGCCTTTGGCGAAGCCTTGGTAATGACCGGCCACTCGCTGGGGGGCGGATTGGCGGCAACGGCGGCATTAGCGACGGCGACCGTTGCGGTAACTTTTAACGCGGCTGGCGTATCGGATCACACACTAAATCGTTTAGGGATCAATCCGGCTCAGGCAAAAAGTGAAGCTGAAAGTGGAGCTATTCGCCGTTATAGCGAACAATATGACATGCTCACTGACACGCAGGAATCGACGTCTATAATTCCGAATGCCATTGGCCATAAAATCACGCTGGCGAATAACGACAAGCTGAGTGGTCTGGACGATTGGTTGCCGCATAAACATCTTTCACGCAGTCTGGCTGCCCATGGAATTGATAAAGTTCTGTCTTCCATGAGCGAGCAAAAACCTTGGGAGCTGAAAAATGCCTGATAGAACACCGAGGGACAGATGCCTGCGGTATATTCGCTACGCTGTTTGCGGTGTATTGATATCGCTTATGAGTTTTGAGGGTTTGGCGATGACTGAGAGTAAAAATGTATTTAACGATCCGCAAGTAACGCCGATTGCCGAAGCTATTTTTCGTGGGGATATCGCGCAGATCCAACAGCTTGCCTCTGAAAAAATCTTGCAACAGCGGGGAGATCAGTCGATCACTTTGCTGCAATGGGCGATCCTGAATCAGCGGCCGGAAAGTCTGGCTGCGTTACTGGAACTTCATGCTGATCCGTTCCAGCCTGGTTTGCAAGGCAACAGTGCCTTACATACTGCGGCGAGCGTTAAGGATGCTCATTATTTACAAATATTGTTAGATGGCCGCTTGAAACCGAACGTACGCAATAGCATTACGTCGGCCACTCCGTTGGCCGCGGCGGTGATGGCTGGGCGAGAAGTGCAGGTGATGATGTTATTGGCTGCGGGTGCCGATCCTAACCTGCCGGATCGCTTGGGAGACACACCGCTGCATTTGGCTGGGAAAATCAATGCGCCAGAATTGGCTCTACGTTTGTTACAGGCCGGTGCTAATGCTGAGTTGCGTAATAAGCAGGGGGCTAATTTTCAGCAGTATTTTGCAATGACGCCGCTAAAGCTACAGACCAATGAAATGCAAAGGAAATACCAAGAGCTGAATGAATGGCTGCGGGCAAATAAACAGGCTGAATTGTACCTGAAACAGTCTTGAGACCGCGCCGCAGTGATAGAGTAAATACTGGTGTGTTAACATGCTGTTTTATATATAAAAATATTGATTTAGTTTGCTCGATTTTGGACGAGAAATTGGGGTTAATAAAGTTATCCTTCAGTTAGACAAAATCTGTGGATGAGAAGAAACGTTGTTTTACCCATAAAAAAGCCGCTTTAAAAAGCGGCTTTTTGCTGTCCGGTGGAATAAACCTGCGCTTTAAGCGTCGGCTTTATTCTTGGGTTTACGGCGCTTCCCGACGTTTTTAGCATCGCGGTGGCGCACTTTAACCTTGGTTTTTTCTTTGTTGGCCTCTTTCAGCTCTTTACGCTTCGCTAAAACCTTTTTCGACGGTTTGCCGGTAGATTTGGCGCTTGGCTCTTTGCTGGTTGGACGCAACTCGTCAATAACACGAGGTTTCAGTGGCTCTTTCAGATAACGGCCAATTCTGCCCAGCAATAAATGGTCATGTGCTTCAACCAAAGAAATCGCTACGCCTTTGCGACCAGCACGACCGGTACGACCAATTCGGTGCAGATAGACGTCCGCGGTAAGCGGTAAGTCAAAGTTAAATACGTGACTGATATCGTCGATATCCAGACCACGAGACGCCACGTCCGTTGCTACCAATACGTTGACTCGACCATCGCTTAAACGAATAACCGCTTCGGTACGCTTGGCCTGAACCATTTCACCTTCGAGGAACCAGGCGTTAATACCAGCTTCACGTAGCCAGCTCACCAATTGGTGCACCTTTTCACGGGTACGCACGAAGATAATGGATTTCTGCACATCCGGCTGTTTCAGCAAATGAACCAGCAGGGCAGTTTTGTGTTCAATATTGTCAGCGCGATAGTACCATTGCTGGATTTTTTTACGTTCGCGGCGAGACGGATCGGCTTCCAACTCTACTGGCTCTTCGAGAATGCGCTCGGCAAACTCGCGAATCGCTTCGCCTTCCAGCGTGGCTGAGAACAGTAACGTCTGCTTACGCCAGCGAGTTTCCGCGGCGATAGTTTCGATATCCTGCGCAAAGCCCATGTCCAGCATACGATCGGCTTCATCCAGAATCAGGGTTTCCACCGCACGGCAGTCAAAATTCTCTTCTTTGATGTACTGCAGTAAACGGCCAGTGGTCGCAACCACGATGTCCTGGTTCTCGCTGAAGACTTCAGCATGGTTCATGTAGGCCACGCCACCGGTGATGGTCGCGATGTCTAACTGAGTGTGTTTGGCCAGTTCTCGGGCCTGATCGGCAACTTGCATCGCCAGCTCACGGGTTGGCGTCAGAATCAGGATCCGCGGTGGTCCGGATTTTTTGCGTGGAAAATCCAGCAGATGCTGCAAGGCTGGCAGCAAAAAGGCGGCAGTTTTGCCCGTACCTGTGGGAGCCGAACCCAATACGTCGCGTCCGTCCATAGCTGGCGGAATAGCCGCAGCCTGAATGGCGGTAGGGCGCTCATAGCCTTTGTCGCGAAGGGCGTCAATGAGGCGTTCGTCGAGATCGAGTTCGGAAAAATTGGTTACAGTCATGGTCTTCCTCTACTTGGGGCGCCGATTATAGACGGGTTAGCCGAATTCTTCACCTGTTTAAGCGGGAATGATGTCTTTTACCTTCAATCATATTGTCCTATGCTACGCCAGTTAAAGATTCTGGTGATTAATGTGAGCGAACAATTGAAAAAAAAAACGAGTTTACGTCGCGGTGGTTTTACCTTTAAGCAGTTTTTTGTGGCTCACGATCGCTGCGCCATGAAGGTAGGCACTGACGGAGTATTACTCGGCGCATGGGTACCGTTACAACAGGCTCGGCGCGTGCTGGATATCGGCTGCGGTAGTGGGTTGATTGCTTTGATGATCGCCCAGAGATCTTCTTCGGAAGTTTTGATCGACGGCGTTGAACTGGAAAGCGAGGCGGCGGAGCAGGCTACTGAAAACGCGCAGGCTTCTCCCTGGCACGATCGTATTCGCATTTATAGTGCCGATGTAAATGAATTCGCAGAACACCATCCTCATCAATATGATTTGATCGTCAGTAATCCGCCTTATTTTGCTCCGGCGGTGGCCTGCCGTGATGAAGCGAGAAATACCGCGCGTTATACCGGTTCCCTGACTCACGACGCTTTGTTGCGTAGTGCTGAACGATTGATCACGCCGGAAGGTCGCTTCTGCGTAGTATTACCGCACAGCATTGGTGAGGATTTGGCCGGGTTGGCCGTTCAGCAAGGTTGGTTTGTGCAGCAACAGGTTGATGTGCGAGACAGACCCGGCAAGCCATTGCACCGAATGTTGCTGGTTTTATCTCGTCAGGATGGAGATACGCTACATCAGCATTTACCTTTGCGTCAGGCGGAGGATGTCTATTCACCTGAATTTTGTCGGTTAATTGGTGATTTTTATCTTAACTATTAGTTGGTTGTGCGATATTAATTGTGAAAAATAGATAAAGAAACTAAGGGCACCGAAGTGCCCTTAACCGAATGCGGAAATATCAGGGATGAAGAATGGTCGGGCGCGGGTTCTCCAGTAGTTCTGGATAATCAAGCGTATAATGCAGGCCGCGGCTTTCTTTTCTTTCCATCGCACAGCGCACGATAAGTTCGGCGACTTGTACCAAATTACGCAATTCCAGCAGGTTGTTGGATATACGGAAATTCGCGTAATACTCGTCGATTTCCTGCTGCAAAGTATTGATGCGGCGCAGGGCGCGTTCCAACCTTTTGGTCGTACGCACGATGCCGACGTAATCCCACATAAATAGCCTTAATTCATGCCAATTATGTTGTATTACTACGCGTTCATCGGAATTATCAACTCGGCTTTCATCCCACTCAGGCAGATGTTTGGCTAATTTGGCGTGGGGTAAACGCATCAAAATATCTTCAGATGCCGACCAGCCGTAAACCAGACATTCCAACAACGAGTTAGACGCCATGCGGTTTGCTCCGTGCAGCCCGGTGTAGCTCACTTCCCCAATGGCATACAGCCCGTCCAAATCGGTTCGACCATGCTGATCGACCATCACGCCGCCGCAGGTATAATGCGCTGCCGGAACGATGGGAATCGCTTCCTTGGTCAGGTCGATACCCAAAGACAGCAGTTTTTCGTAGATCATGGGGAAATGCTGCATCACGAATTCAGTTGGTTTATGGCTGATATCCAGATACATACAATCGGCACCCAGCCGCTTCATTTCATGGTCAATGGCGCGTGCGACGATATCTCGCGGCGCCAGTTCACCTCGTGCGTCAAAATCAGGCATAAAGCGTGTGCCGTCAGGGCGTTTTAGGTAGGCTCCCTCACCGCGCAGCGCTTCGGTTAACAGGAAATTGCGCGCTTGTGGGTGGAACAGGCAGGTCGGGTGAAACTGGTTAAATTCCAGATTGGCAACGCGGCAACCGGCACGCCAGGCCATAGCGATACCATCACCGGAGGAAATATCTGGATTGGTCGTATATTGATAAACCTTAGCGGCACCACCGGTAGCCAACACCACGGCTTTAGCGCGATAGGTTTCCACTTTTTCCAGCTCGCGGTTCCAGACATAGGCGCCCACAACCCGCTTGGTTCCCGGCAGGCCTATTTTATTCGATGTGATCAAGTCCACGGCATTGCGGCGCTCTTTCACTGAAATATTGGGGTGGGTGCTTGCTTTACCTACCAGGGTAGTCTCTACTTCTTTACCTGTAGCATCTGCTGTATGCAGAATGCGTCGGTGGCTGTGACCGCCTTCACGGGTTAGATGAAAACGTTCTTCACCGCTGGCGTTGGTTTCGGTATCAAAGAGTACGCCTTGATCGATCAGCCATTGCACGCAGCTGCGTGCGTTACTGGCAATAAATTCGACGGCATCTTTATCACACAGCCCGGCTCCGGCAATCAGCGTGTCATCAACATGTGAGCTGATACTGTCGGTTTCGTCAAAAACGGCTGCAATTCCGCCTTGAGCATAAAAGGTTGCGCCTTCGTTCAGCGGACCTTTGCTCAGAACGGTAACTTTACAGTGTGGTGCAAGGCGCAGCGCCAGTGACAGGCCCGCAGCGCCGCTTCCGATGATCAATACATCGCTAACATGTTCTGATGATGATGACATAACGTATGATGTGTGCAGAAGAAGGGTGATTTTCATGGTAGCCTATCTACCCGAGCAAAAGCTACGGGTATCAGATATTGAAAGGATATCGAAAGAAAAACAGGGCAATAGGGAACTTTGCTTTTTAATTAAACTCCAAGCAAGTGCTTGCTCAGGAAGGTAATGATATGACTGGCAGTACGATTTTTAGCGTGGGGATATATTTCGGGAGAGTTTGCCTCGGATGAGCGAGCAGTTAACGGACCAAATGCTGGTTGAGCGGGTCCAAAAGGGAGACCAACAATCGTTCAATTTACTGGTTATTCGCTACCAGCATAAAGTGGCGAGCCTTGTATCCCGATACGTACCTCAGGGCGATGTCCCTGATGTGGTACAAGAATCCTTCATAAAGGCTTATCGCGCATTGGAGTCATTCCGTGGCGATAGTGCTTTCTACACATGGTTGTACCGTATCGCCGTTAACACGGCAAAGAATTACTTAGTTGCTCAGGGGCGTCGTCCGCCATCCAGTGATGTTGATGCAAATGATGCTGAAAATTACGAAAATGCGGGCGCATTAAAAGAAATTTCGAACCCTGAGAACTTAATGTTGTCTGAGGAATTGAGGCAGATAGTTTTTCGTACCATAGAGTCACTCCCGGAGGATCTCCGTATGGCGATCACTTTGCGTGAGTTGGATGGTTTGAGCTATGAAGAAATAGCCGCCATTATGGATTGCCCGGTCGGTACCGTTCGTTCGCGTATCTTCCGTGCTCGCGAAGCTATCGATAACAAAGTTCAGCCGCTAATTCAGCGATAGCGGACACATAAAGGGTATTTAGGCATGCAGAAAGAAAAGCTTTCCGCTCTGATGGATGGTGAAACTCTTGATAGCGAACTGATGAGTTCTTTATCAAAAGATAACGAACTGCAACAAAGCTGGCAGAGTTATCACTTAATCCGTGACACCCTGCGCGGTGACGTTGGTGAAGTCATACATCTGGATATTGCTAGCCGTGTGGCTGCTGCACTGAAAGATGAACCAGTCCGCTTCGCCCCAGTTGCCGTGCCTGAATCTCAACCTCAGCCGCATCTCTGGCAGAAAATGCCGTTCTGGAACAAGGTGCGCCCTTGGGCTAGTCAAATCACCCAAGTTGGCATGGCTGCCTGCGTTTCTCTGGCTGTGATTGTAGGTGTGCAACAATACAACCAGCCGGCAACAGAAACTATGCAGTCTGAATCGCCGGCCTTTAATACCTTGCCAATGATGGGTAAAGCATCGCCAGTCAGTTTTGGTGTGCCGGTTGATGGAACTTTTGGCAACAGCCAGCAAAAGCAGGTTCAGGAACAGCGTCGCCGTGTCGATATGCTGAGCCAGGATTTTGAATTGCAGCGCCGTCTGCCGCAGGATCCGCTACAGCAAGAACAGTCTGTATCGCCACAAGCCGCTATTCAGGTGCCTGGAACTCAGTCCTTAGGAATGCAACAGCAGTAATGAAGCAACTTTGGTTATCCGTCTGTTTACTTACGGGCGGCCTGTTCGTGCCAATAATCGCCTCTGCTCAAAATGAACCAGAGGCGTTGTTGCAAGAAATGGGCAGTGCCAGTCAGTCACTCAACTATGAGCTCGGCTATATTAATGTCAATAACCAAGGGATTGATTCTCTTCGTTATCGCCATGCTATATCTGAAGGCAAAGCGTTAGCTCAGCTATTACGAATGGATGGGCCTCGCACCGAGGTTCTTCAACGTGGTAATGAAATTAGCTATTTCGAACCTGGCTTC
This sequence comes from Yersinia nurmii, assembly GCF_001112925.1. Taxonomy (GTDB): domain Bacteria; phylum Pseudomonadota; class Gammaproteobacteria; order Enterobacterales; family Enterobacteriaceae; genus Yersinia; species Yersinia nurmii. The sequence goes on along the minus strand of NZ_CPYD01000016.1, from coordinate 84,363 downwards.
GACCCTTTTACGCTGGCCGGTGAGCATATTGTCGATGCTTTACCTTCCATCGTGTTTTCTGATTTCAAAAATCTAGCCAAATATTACGACTATATTGCCGTGGGGCGAGCGCGCATAGCCGATCGTCCCTGCCAGGTTATTCGCGTTGTAGCCAAAGATGGCACGCGCTATAGCTATATTATCTGGCTAGACGAAGCGACAAAATTACCGATGCGCATCGATCTCTTGGATCGCGATGGAGAAACGCTGGAGCAATTCAGAGTGGTATCCATGGGCGTAGGTACGCCGATTCAAACAGTTCTGCAAGGGATGAAAGCTCTTGAGCTACCGCCGTTGCTCGCTTTACCAGCGAAACAAAAAGTAGATTTCGTTTGGGCGCCAGCCTGGCTGCCTGCGGGAATGGTCGAAGTTTCTCGTAGCCGTCGAATTCTACCGAATCTGGATACACCAACGGAAACTCGGTTGTATACCGACGGATTATTCAGTTTTACGGTGAACGTAAACCCGGCGGATAAGAATGCTGTGACCGGGCAATCTTTGCGTCAGGGACGCCGTACCGTCGAAAGCGAAGTACGCAATGGCGCTGAAATTACCGTTGTAGGTGAGATTCCTCCGGCTACGGCGAAACGTATTGCCGGCAGCGTTGTGTTAAAGGCTAAGAAATAATGATGAAGGAATGGGCCACGGTGATTTCGTGGCAACAGGGTATCGCGTTGCTGCGCTGTGAGCCTCATGCCGGCTGTGGTAATTGTCATGCCCGCGGCGGCTGTGGCAGCGATCTGTTGAATAAACTTGGCCCCGAATCTCAACATCAGCTTCAAGTCGCTATCGATCAACCGCTTGAACCGGGTCAACGTGTTGAAGTGGGAATCAGCGAAGGCAGCTTGCTACGTTCGGCGATGTTAGTCTACCTGACGCCGCTTTTTGGGCTGATTGCCGGCGGTGCACTATTTCAGACTATCTTTGTGACCGAGGCAATGACTGCGGTTGGTGCGGTATCAGGCGGAATAGCCGGTTTTTTACTTGCTCGCAGGCTGGCGGCTAAGGTTGAAGATCGGGCTGATTATCAACCGATTGTATTACAAATAGGTTTACCGCCGACGGCGCTGAGAATCCAGCAAGATTGATTTGAAATTAGTGATTTATCGGGCTGTGATAGGCTGGTATGCGGTTTTGAATCATATGCTGAATTAAGGTAATAAACAGATCTGCGCTGATTAATTCCGCATAATTTATCGAAAATAAAACACTCCCTTCATCATCAAGCAAGCGTATCGCTTCATTATCGCTCTTACTCCCAGTTTCGATTCTCCGTATATTCTCGATATTAATGGCACGCTGTTGCGTGGTTAAAGTGCGTGCATTCAGCCTAATGGCATGGGGAATAACCTCAACCAAGTCATGATCAATAAATTGATTAAACCAGGACGGTTTTTTGTTAACCACATCAAAGTTGATTATTTCTCCCTGAAAAAGACGGGTAAGACAGGCGTCGCCAGCATGGTTAACCTGTTGATAAACGATATTTCGCATCAAAGGGTTAGCTCCCATGATATTAGAAACGATAATATTCCATTGCTGGTGGTGTGAGGCGCGAAAGGCCATTGCGTTTATCTTTCCCCTTGGATTAATCCCTAGGTGGAAATGGTAAATATGCGTAATTTTATCAAAAGGAATGAAATAAACTTTTTCGCTATGATGATTAAATACCCGAACGCCATTTTCATATAAGAAATAGGTAAAGTCCGGTGTGATATATAACCGGGAATAAAGCAGGGCGCTCAGGGATAATGCTGCCAGCAGAATGCACAACACCAATAATATTGAAGGCGTAGAAAATACGTTGGTTGCCGTTGCCAATGTGATAATCACCAGCGTAATTACTATAATAAAGGCGACGGATGCCAGCGTCAGTTTTGAGTTTTTCTGACTAAACTCATGGCGGCTGAGAATTGGGCCTTCATCGATCATCAGACCTCCTTAATGGCGATAAAACGGTTTCACCATTTAGGTTATTCCACGGTGATTTTTATATTCTAGGTGAGGCGAATATTGACGATATGAGGTTTTTCCTAAAGTGAATGGGTATTTCTGAAAAGACATCAGCTACTTCAATGAGAAAATAATTATCGGCTTAAGAGGAAAGCTAAGAAGAGAATGAGGTAGGTTTCTTCGCGCATATTTCCAAAATCCACCCAATAACCACTTAATTAAAATGGATTTAAAATCTGATATAAATCAGCAATATAAAAATACGGAGTGTTAAGCCTTAATGCGACTCGGCTTTAAGCCGAGCGACTCGCGGTTCCGATATTAATATCAATGCCAATGATGGGCCGCTATTGCCCTCGGTGACTGCCCTGACAGATGGGCATGATTTTATCTGAAAGCAAGGATAATAGTAAGGATTGGCATGAGGATGACTAGGTTTTCATTGTCTTGACATGTAGAATACCGCGACTTAGGCGAAAGACAGCCAACCTAACAACTTACAATACTGACTGTCGCTTTATGTCCATGCGTGTGTCCATAGGCGAATGATTCAGAAATACCAAGGCAGAAAAACTTTTATAATGAAGCATATACGAAATTTCTCCATTATTGCCCATATTGACCACGGTAAGTCGACGCTGTCTGACCGTATTATCCAGATTTGTGGCGGTTTAAGTGAGCGCGAAATGGCCGCGCAGGTTCTGGATTCTATGGATCTGGAGCGTGAGCGCGGAATTACCATCAAGGCACAAAGCGTGACCTTGGATTATCGTGCTCAGGACGGTCAAACTTATCAGCTCAACTTTATCGATACTCCCGGTCACGTAGACTTCTCTTATGAAGTTTCCCGCTCGCTGGCGGCCTGTGAAGGCGCACTGCTGGTGGTTGATGCTGGGCAGGGCGTTGAAGCCCAGACATTAGCCAACTGCTATACCGCGATGGAAATGGATCTGGAAGTGGTTCCGGTTTTGAACAAAATCGACCTGCCAGCCGCCGATCCTGAACGCGTAGCGGAAGAAATTGAAGATATCGTCGGTATCGATGCCGCTGACGCCGTGCGCTGCTCGGCGAAAACCGGTGTTGGTGTACCTGATGTGCTTGAGCGTCTGGTACGTGATATTCCGCCGCCAGAGGGCGATCCGGAAGCTCCGTTACAGGCGCTGATCATCGATTCATGGTTCGATAACTATCTGGGCGTTGTTTCTTTGATCCGTATTAAAAACGGTACCTTGCGCAAAGGCGACAAGATCAAAGTCATGAGCACTGGCCAGACCTATAACGCTGACCGCTTAGGTATCTTCACGCCAAAACGTATCGACCGCGAAGTGTTGAACTGTGGCGAAGTCGGCTGGTTGGTCTGTGCAATTAAAGACATTCTTGGCGCGCCAGTCGGCGATACGCTGACGCTGGCTCGTCAACCGGCGGACAAATCCCTGCCGGGCTTTAAGAAAGTGAAACCGCAGGTTTATGCCGGTTTGTTCCCAATCAGCTCTGATGATTACGAAAGTTTCCGTGATGCGCTGGGTAAACTGAGCCTGAACGACGCCTCTTTGTTCTATGAACCAGAAAGTTCTACTGCGCTGGGTTTTGGTTTCCGCTGTGGTTTCCTTGGCTTGCTGCATATGGAAATCATTCAGGAACGTCTGGAACGTGAATACGATCTGGAACTGATTACCACTGCGCCAACTGTAGTGTATGAAGTGATTACCACCAGTCAGGAAACCGTTTATGTTGATAGCCCGTCTAAGCTGCCGGCGCTGAACAACATTGAAGAGCTGCGCGAGCCTATCGCAGAGTGTCATATGCTGTTGCCGCAAGAGTATCTGGGTAACGTTATTACACTGTGTATCGAGAAGCGTGGCGTACAGACCAACATGGTTTACCACGGTAACCAAGTGGCGCTGACCTACGAAATCCCGATGGCAGAAGTGGTGCTGGACTTCTTTGACCGCCTGAAATCAACGTCACGCGGCTATGCGTCGCTGGACTATAACTTCAAGCGTTTCCAAACCTCTGACATGGTTCGTGTTGACGTTTTGATCAACAACGAACGCGTTGATGCGTTGGCTCTGATTACTCACCGTGACAACGCTCAGTATCGCGGTCGCGATTTGGTCGAGAAGATGAAAGAACTGATTCCGCGCCAGCAATTCGATATTGCAATTCAGGCGGCTATCGGCAACCACATCATTGCGCGTTCAACCGTGAAGCAGCTGCGTAAAAACGTATTGGCGAAGTGTTACGGCGGTGACGTTAGCCGTAAGAAAAAGCTGTTGCAGAAGCAGAAAGACGGTAAAAAACGTATGAAGCAGGTGGGTAACGTTGAGTTGCCACAAGAGGCTTTCCTAGCCATTCTGCACGTTGGCAAAGACGGCAAATAAGTTGTAAGGAGTTTGAATGGCTAACATGTTCGCCTTGATTCTGGCCTTAGCTACGCTAGTTACAGGGATTATTTGGTGTTTCGAGCGTTTCAAATGGGCGCCGGCGCGTCAGGCAAAAATTGCGGCTATCAATGCCCAGACGGCAGGCACGGTAGATGAGAAAGCTTTATCTAAAGTTGCTCGTCAGCCGGGCTGGATCGAGACCTGCGCTTCGATTTTCCCAGTGCTGGCGCTGGTATTTATCGTGCGTTCATTTATCTATGAGCCATTCCAGATTCCGTCTGGATCGATGATGCCAACTCTGCTGATCGGCGATTTTATTCTGGTGGAAAAGTATGCCTACGGCATTAAAGATCCTATTACCCAGACGACGCTGATCCCGACGGGACATCCGAAACGCGGCGACGTGGTGGTCTTTAAGTATCCTCTGGATCCTCGGGTTGATTACATCAAGCGTGTGGTCGGTTTGCCGGGAGATCGGGTTAGTTACGATCCTATCGCCAAACAGGTGACGGTACAGCCGGCCTGCAATACCGGCCACTCTTGTGATAGCGCGTTAGCCATTACTTACAGCCAATCTGTGCCGAGCGAATTCGTCCAGACTTTCCGCTTTAGCGGTATGGGCGAATCTTCCGCCGGATTCTTCCAGATTCCGACCACTAAACCGGTTCCGGATGATGGCGTACGTTTACGTCAGCGCAGCGAAAGTTTAGGGCCAGTTTCCCATCAGATTCTGATGGTGCCGGGTCGGAACGATCAAATTGGTGCTTATTATCAGCAGCCAGACCAACCGCTTGGCGTTTGGGTGGTTCCGGAAGGTCACTACTTTATGATGGGTGATAACCGGGATAATAGTGCGGATAGTCGCTTCTGGGGCTTCGTCCCTGAGCGCAATCTGGTGGGTAAAGCCACCGCTATCTGGATGAGTTTTGAAAAGCAGGAAGGTGAATGGCCAACGGGTGTGCGTTTAAGCCGTATTGGTGGAATTCATTAATCTGAGCGGTATCCTGATTGACTGGCGCTGTTGGTTGGCAATAATCCGATAAATCCCGATGAGCTGATCGACATTAGCAATTTGGGCGGTGAATGCCCCAACAACGCCAGAATTTCAATTAATAAGGGTATATATAAACGCAGCATTATGTTTCCACACGTTGTAGAATAACCTTTCGAGCGATAAAAGTTGGCTTCCTGTTGGAGGCACTGCAAACGAAACAGCTTTGTGTTGGCTTTGGGCGAAGCAGACCTGTTCCGTATGCTGTAGTTTTTGACGCATTCTTGATCTATTGGTAACTCATGAATCCCATCGTAATAACCAGGCTACAGCGGAAGCTGGGCTATACTTTTCAACAGCAGGATCTCTTGCTGCAAGCTCTGACTCATCGCAGCGCCAGCAGCAAACACAATGAGCGTTTAGAGTTCCTGGGTGACTCAATTCTGAGTTTTGTTATCGCCAATGAGTTGTATCACCGCTTCCCTCGCGTAGACGAGGGCGACATGAGTCGGATGCGGGCAACCTTGGTCCGAGGCAATACTCTCGCCGAAATGGCCCGTGAATTTGACCTTGGCGAATGTTTACGCCTTGGCCCGGGTGAATTGAAGAGCGGCGGTTTTCGTCGTGAATCCATTTTGGCAGATACGGTAGAAGCTCTTATCGGCGGCGTGTTCCTCGATAGCGGTATTCAAACGGTCGAACGGCTGATTCTGGACTGGTATCGTAGCCGGTTAGATGAAATCAGCCCCGGTGACAAGCAGAAAGACCCAAAAACGCGTTTGCAGGAATACCTGCAGGGTCGCCATCTGCCGTTACCTTCTTATCTGGTTGTGCAGGTTCGCGGAGAAGCACACGATCAGGAATTTACTATCCACTGCCAGGTCAGTGGCTTGAGCGAGCCGGTAGTCGGTACTGGGTCAAGTCGTCGTAAAGCTGAGCAGGCAGCAGCGGAACAAGCGCTGAAACAGTTGGAGCTTGAATGAGCGAAGTAGAAAAAACGTATTGTGGCTTTATTGCAATTGTTGGTCGTCCGAACGTGGGCAAATCAACTTTGCTAAACGAGTTGTTGGGCCAAAAGATTTCCATCACCTCGCGTAAGCCGCAGACAACCCGCCACCGGATTATGGGCATCCACACCGAAGGGCCTTATCAGGCTATCTACGTGGATACCCCGGGGCTGCATATTGAAGAAAAACGTGCCATCAACCGTTTGATGAACCGAGCGGCCAGCAGCTCGATCGGTGATGTGGAATTGGTTATTTTTGTTGTCGAAGGGACTAACTGGACCGCCGACGATGAAATGGTAGTGAATAAACTGCGCAGCTTGAAATGCCCGGTTCTGTTGGCTATCAACAAAGTGGATAACGTCACGGATAAAACCAAGCTGTTGCCACATATTCAGTTCCTGAGCCAGCAGATGAATTTCCTCGATGTGGTGCCAATTTCTGCGGAGAAAGGCATGAACGTGGATACCATCGCGGCCATCGTGCGTAAGCATATGCCGGAAGCTGAACATCATTTCCCGGAAGAGTACATCACCGACCGTTCCCAGCGTTTTATGGCGTCGGAAATTATTCGTGAAAAACTGATGCGTTTCCTAGGTGAAGAGCTGCCTTACTCGGTTACCGTAGAAATCGAGCAGTTTGTGCCGAATGAACGTGGTGGTTATAACATCCATGGCCTGATTCTGGTTGAACGTGAAGGCCAGAAAAAAATGGTTATCGGTAATAAGGGTGCCAAGATTAAGACTATTGGTATCGAAGCTCGTCAGGACATGGAACAAATGTTCGATGCCAAAGTGCATCTTGAACTGTGGGTGAAAGTGAAATCAGGCTGGGCCGATGATGAACGAGCATTGCGCAGCTTAGGCTATACTGACGATCTGAAATAAGACTCGTCGATGGACGGTTGGCAGCGCGCATTTGTTTTGCATAGTCGCCCTTACAGCGAAACCAGTCTGATGCTGGATTTGTTTACCGAAGGGGAAGGGCGCATGCGAGTTTTGGCCAAGGGTGCGCGTGGCCGACGTTCCAATTTAAAAGGCTGTTTACAGCCTTTTACGCCATTACTGGTTCGCTGGGCTGGTCGTGGAGAAGTGAAAACACTACGTAATGCAGAGCCGGTTTCTCTGGCGCTGCCGCTCAGCGGATCGATGCTTTACAGCGGGCTGTACGTTAACGAACTCCTGTCTCGCGTACTGGAACATGGTACTAACTATTCCGCATTATTCTTCGATTATCTCCATTGCTTACAAGCGCTTGCCGCAACGGATGGTTCCCCTGAACACGCTTTACGTCAGTTTGAACTGGCTATGCTATCCAGTCTGGGTTACGGCGTGGATTTTCTTCATTGCGCCGGTAGTGGACAACCCGTCGCTGAAACCATGACTTATCGCTATCGGGAAGAGAAAGGTTTTATCGCTAGTTTGGTGGTAGATCACTATAGTTTTACCGGACGGCAACTACAGGCATTGGCCTGCCGGGAGTTTCCCGATGCAGAGACATTGCGTGCCGCCAAGCGTTTTACCCGCATCGCGTTGAAGCCTTATTTGGGTGGTAAACCGCTTAAAAGTCGCGAGTTATTTAGACAATTCGTAATAAAACCTCCTACCGACCCGAAGCAGACATCCTGATTTTATTGATTTTTAATCCGTTCTGTATCAACTTTCCCCGATCCTAACCTATCCGCTGCGCCTGCACTCGGTGTAAACTGCGGGCTGTTAACCTATCTTACTACGGGCTTTTCTGGAGGGCTGTCATGGCTGATTTGCTGCTAGGCGTTAATATCGATCATATCGCTACGTTACGAAATGCGCGTGGTACTCACTATCCCGATCCGGTGCAAGCGGCTTTCATTGCCGAGCAGTCTGGCGCTGACGGTATTACCGTTCATTTACGCGAAGATCGCCGTCATATTACCGATAGAGACGTACGCATTTTGCGTCAAACCATTCAGACTCGAATGAACTTGGAAATGGCTGTTACGGACGAGATGCTCGACATCGCCTGCGACATTCAGCCGCACTTTTGCTGTCTGGTGCCGGAAAAACGTCAGGAAGTGACCACTGAAGGTGGGTTAGACGTTGCCGGTCAGATTGACAAAATGACGTTGGCTGTTGGTCAGCTTACCGACGCTGGGATTCTGGTTTCGCTGTTTATTGATGCTGATATGCGCCAGATTGACGCCGCGGTGGCGGTAGGCGCACCTTACATTGAGATTCATACCGGCGCTTATGCTGATGCTAAATCCGATCTGATTCGTCAGGCAGAGCTGATGCGTATTGCCAAAGTGGCGGCCTATGCCGCTGGCAAAGGTCTGAAAGTGAATGCTGGACACGGCCTGACTTACCATAACGTTCAGCCTATTGCGGCCTTACCTGAAATGCATGAACTGAATATCGGTCATGCGATTATCGGCCAGGCGGTGATGACCGGCTTACCGGCTGCGGTTTCCGAAATGAAAACCTTAATGCGGGAAGCGCGTCGCTAATGGCTATTTTGGGGCTGGGTACTGATATTGTTGAAATCTCGCGTATAGAAGCTGTGGTGAATCGCAGTGGAGAACGGCTGGCAAAGCGAGTTCTTAGCCCAGCAGAATGGCAGCAGTATCAGCATCATCAGCAGCCGGTGCGGTTTCTGGCTAAACGTTTTGCGGTGAAAGAAGCGGCGGCTAAGGCGTTTGGCACCGGTATTCGCAACGGACTGGCATTCAATCAGTTTGAAGTCGTCAATGATGTTTTAGGCAAGCCGACGCTGCATTTACATGGCCGCGCGGCGGAGCTGGCGCTGGCGTTAGGTGTGGCATCTCTGCATGTTTCTTTAGCCGATGAACGGCGCTATGCCTGTGCAACGGTGATAATTGAGAGTTAATCAGGATTTAGTCGGTTCGGATCTTGAGAAGGGCGTATTTATACGCCCTTTTTTGCAACTGCGGCGCGGTTACAGGCGGTCGGCGTGATGCAGTAGAACGTATTTATCCCATAGCTGCTCATTAGTTTCGACGCAGGTAGGATCGGTAATAATCGTGTTATCAATCGGGCAAACCAATTGGCAGGTCGGCGTTTCGTAGTGGCCAACGCACTCGGTACAGCGCATTGGATCAATCTGGTAAATTTCTTCGCCCATCGTAATAGCCTGATTCGGGCACTCCGGTTCGCACATATCGCAATTAATGCATTTACGCGTGATCAACAGGGCCATGAGTTCGCTACCTTTGGTGTGGGGGACATAAATCAGCCGGCGATTATACCGCTATCATCGCCTTAGACCAGTTTTTTCACCAGATTTGCGCTGTGGTTGATGTGGTCTTGCGCCTGATCAAAATCCTGCTGGATGATTGCCATAAATAGCAAATCGGTGAGAGCAAATTGAGCGGTGCTGGAGGAGATTGCCGCGCTGCGAATGGCCGGTTCTTCCGCAATGGTATATAAGCAATGATCGGCGCGTTGCTGTAGGCCATTAGGAGAAAAACTGGTGAGTGCCAGCACCTTAGCTCCTGCCGCCCGCGCTTCCTCCGCAGCCAGATTAACTTCCCTTCGTTCGCCGCTGAAAGAAATTGCCAGCAGTAAATCCTGTGGACTCATGGCCTGAACTGTCGCTAGCTGTACGTGCATATCTGCTTCGGCTACCGCCATAATGCCAATTTTCAATAATTTATAGGAGAAATCCTTCGCCACCAGTCCGGAAGCACCGATCCCGAGTAGAATAACCCGACGCGCATTTTTCAGCATTTCCAGTGCGACGAGCAGGCGTTCTTCACTGTTGATATCCAGCGTGGCGCGCAGAGCAGCCTGCTTTTCTACCAATAGCTTTTCACCGACGATTTTTAAACCATCGGTACTGAGAATCTGATTATGTACTTTAACCGCGGCCTGCGGTGTCGCCACTACTTCGCTCAACGCCAGTTTTAGCGCAGGAAAGCCTTTGTATCCCAGTTTTTGAGCAAATTTCACTACGCCAGACTGGCTGACTCCGGCCATTTGCGCCAATTTCTGCGAGCTGAGATGCCGCGCCTGTTCAGGGTTTTCCAGCAGGAAATCAGCCAGTTTTCGGTCGTTTTGCGCCAATGTAGGGTAGATCTGTCGTATGCGTAGAAGACTGCTCATAACACCATTCCTGAAAGCGGGAAGACATTCTGCCATGTTTAGCGCTAAAAAATCAGATCGGGCGCATGGATAGGGTTAACTTACCGATTTTTGTGATCTCTGCTCTAAAGATAGCCAAAAATGCTCGCCTTGTTGAATATAATATTCAATTATAAATAGATAAATGTGAATTAAAAATTCAATAAGGTGACGTATGAACTTAGGTGCTTTGGTATCAGAAAGTCGTAATCCAGCAACAATGGATCTGGATAAGTTATCCACCCTGGAGATGGTCAAGCGTTTTAACGATGAAGATCGCAAGGTGCCCGATGCGATTCGTTTGGTGTTACCTGAAATTGCGCAGGCGGTTGATTTAGCTGCCGAAGCGTTGAAAGCGGGCGGGCGCCTGATCTATCTGGGAGCGGGAACCAGCGGTCGTCTGGGCGTATTAGATGCATCCGAGTGTCCGCCTACTTTTGGTGTGCCTCACGGATTAGTGATCGGCCTGATTGCCGGTGGACCGGGAGCCTTGCTGAAGGCGGTAGAAGGGGCGGAGGACAGCCTGACATTAGGTGCGGAAGATTTACAGGCATTGAAATTAACCTCCACGGATATGGTGGTTGGCCTAGCCGCCTCCGGTCGCACGCCTTATGTGATCGGCGCTTTGCGCTACGCTCGTGAGTTAGGTTGCCCAACGGTTGCGATTTCCTGTAACCCGGATTCACCTATTGCGCGGGAAGCGCAGCTTGCCATTTCCCCCGTGGTAGGGCCGGAAGCGTTAACCGGTTCAACGCGGCTAAAATCCGGAACTGCGCAAAAGTTGGTGCTGAATATGCTGTCTACTGGTGCGATGGTGAAATTGGGTAAGGTGTATCAAAACCTGATGGTAGAGGTAAAAGCCACTAACGTGAAACTGGTGGATCGCGCCTGCCGCATCGTGGTGGAAGCCACCGGCGCAGACAGTGCAGAAGCGGAAAACGCGCTGAAACAGACCGATTTTGAGGTTAAACCAGCGATTTTGATGATCCTGAAAGGCATTGGCGCAGAGCAGGCGCGGCAGGATTTGGCACAGCATAATGGTTATTTGCGCGCCGCTTTATAGCGCTTAGCCTGAGGATATGTGGCAATGGATAAATCAACCGCTTTAGCGCAGCAAATTTTGGTCGGTATTGGTGGAGAAGCCAATATTCGCAAACTTGAAAATTGTATGACCCGGGTCCGAGTTGAAGTGAACGACGACAATCTGCTGGATTTATCTCATCTGAAGCAGTTACCCGGAGTGAAAGGCTATATCAAGCAGGGGGAACAGCATCAGTTTATTGTTGGCCCCGGTGCGGCGTCTAAAGTGGTTGAGCGAATGCGTGGCCTGATGGTTGGAAAAACAGAAGACATCGCTGAAATCGATACGGTGAGTCGAAATAAAGCGCAGGCCAAAGCTAAATATGCGGCTCCGATGAGCGGTGCGCTGAAGAAACTGGCCGACGTTTTCATTCCGCTCATTCCTGCGTTTATTGCTTCCGGCTTAATTATGGGAATAGTTAATATTCTCAAGCGTCCGGATATTTCTGGCGATTTAGCGCTCCACTACCCGAATATTTTGGGATTGTTGGCGATCTTTGGCAGCGCAGTGTTTGCGATTATGAATATTCTAGTGGGCGTTAATGCCGCTAGAGTGTTCGGGGGATCGCAGGCAATGGGTGGCGTAATGGCCGGTATTTTATCCAGCCCGGCGCTGGCGCAAATTACGCTATTTGGTGAAGCTTTGCAGCCGGGACGTGGCGGAGTTATCGCCGTTTTACTGGTTGTGGCATTGATGTGTTGGATCGAGAAATGGTTGCGTAACCATCTGCCTGAATCGATAGAGCTTATTGTCAATCCGTTGTTAACCACGCTGATCACCGCCTCTTTGGCTATTTTGCTGCTACAACCGCTGGGCGGGTACATTTCCGAAGTGATCACCCACGGAGTCAATTTGGCTATCGATCGTGGCGGGCTGTGGGTTGGTGCGCTGCTGTCTGGGTTGTTTCTGCCGCTGGTACTGTCCGGTTTACATCAGGGATTGGTGCCTATTCACGTAGAGCTGGTACAGGCTCACGGCGCCAACCCGTTGCTGCCGATACTGGCGATGGCAGGCGTAGGGCAAATCGGTGCAGCGCTGGCGGTACTGATGAAAACGCGCAATGCGCGCCTGAAAAAAGTGATTAAAGGGGCTTTGCCGGTCGGCATTTTAGGAATTGGTGAACCACTGATTTTCGGGGTGACGTTACCTTTAGGTAAACCCTTTATCGGCGCTTGTTTGGGCGGGGCCATCGGAGGTGCATTAATCAGCTATTGGAAAGTAGCGACGGTGATAACCTTCGGTATTTCCGGCTTGCCGCTGGCTTTGACCATTATTTCTGGCAAAGTCATGTTGTACCTTTTGGGTATGGTGATCACTATTCTGGCTGGTTTTATATTTACTTGGATTATGGGTTTTACCGATCCAGAAGAATAATAGCGTAACGCTGTTCATGGTAAGGAAAAAGGCGTTAGTATCACTTTAGGATATCGCTCTGTCGGCGCGGGTTTGACAGAGCGAAGGACATTTTGAGGAGTGATAAGTTGAAGCCAGAACCGACCTTAGCAGACATCAGGCAGCAGGCCGCTGAAGGCAAACGCGTTGTATTTTTTGATTTAGATGGGACGCTGCATCAGCAAGATATGTTTGGCAGCTTTTTGCGATTTCTTATTCGTCGCTTACCTCTTAATTTACTTCTGGTTATCCCGTTATTACCCGTCGTTGGGATTGGCTTACTGGCAGGAGGTCACTGCGCTCGCTGGCCGCTTAGCCTGCTGTTGTGGGGCATTACCTTCGGGCGTAGCGAATCTCATCTGAAAGATCTGGAGCGGCGCTTCGTACAGGCGTTTCGTCAGAAAGTGGTGGGTTTTCCTGTGGTAAAAATGCGTCTGCGGCAGTATCTGGAACGGCAAGACACGCAGGTGTGGCTGATCACGGGTTCACCACAGCGGCTGGTGGAGCAGGTTTACCATGATTCTATTTATCTGCCCAAGCTACATCTTGTTGGTAGCCAAATGGCGCGACGCAACGGCGGCTGGATTTTGCCGCTACGCTGTCTGGGGCCAGAAAAAGTGGTACAGCTTGAGCAGCGGCTCGGTTCTCCCTTGAAACTCTATAGCGGTTATAGCGACAGTAAGCAGGATAACCCGCTGCTGTTTTTCTGCGAACACCGCTGGCGGGTGAGTAAGCACGGCGAACTACAGCGGTTAGAGTGATTATTTTTCATGGAATGCCGCATGGTTTGCTCAGTTTTTCGTGATTTTAAAGGCCCGTTTATTGAAGCACGTCAGTTGTTGCCTCAATGTGTTACATCGGTATCACTATGGCCTAAACGCCAGATTTTCTCTGCGTAGCGGCCGAGTAACCATAAGCTTCCGCCCAGCATCACGAAAAACAGCGTTTTAGGCAGCGAATCCCAAAATAGCTCGAAAAAACGGGTGTACAGGTTGATGGCTAAAAAGGTTAAGCCGAAGCCGCGAAGCATGGCGTCATCTCGCTTCAGCCCCAGCCATATAGCGGCTCCTGCCGCCAGAGCAAACAGTAAACTCCAATGGAACAGCTCGATTTGGCGTACCTGATACCAGCCGTCAATATCACCGTAATTACCGAAGATCGACAGTAACCATAAGGCGAGAAATAGATATAGCAGACCCATTGCTTGTGAAATCCGTTCCAGCCGCCGCTGGCGCAGCGGGTTTTGGGCCAACAGAACGACCGATATCAGTATCAAACCGAAAAGAATAAAGCGCAGCGGGTAGTTCAGGCCCAGCCAATAAGCTCCCCAGCCAGAAAGGTAGCCGGTTTCCGCGCCAAAGGCGTTCCCCAGAGATAGCAGAGCAAATAGCCAGACTAAGGGGGAGCGACCTAGCCAGCCGATTAGTGCATAAATTCCTGCACCGAACAGCAATAATAGAGAAACGCGACCACTGCCGTTATCCAGCCAAATACCTAAGTAGCCTAAAGATGTTGCGGTAAATAATACGCCGAGAAACAGCACCGCTTCATTGCTGTAAATTTTATCTGGGTTGAGGTGATAGCGGCGAAATCCCCAATAATAGAAAGCAACGGCGATCGCTGCGCTGATTACAGATATGACCGGAGCGTCGAAGCGAAGAAATTGGCTAATCCAGGTAATGAGAATGCTGTCGGCAAGCAGGCTGGCAACGGCGGTAGCCAGGCAAGCGAGCGCGCCTATAAAGGCATAGCCCGCCAGTCTGCGCCAATCAAAAGGCTGAATCACAATGTGCTTTAACAGGCGCTGATGTTCTTCCGGCGCAATGACGCCTTCACTGACCCAGCCATTTAGGGTTTTCTGTACCACCGCCGCATTTTTCTTGCTGAGTTTCATATATTCAGGCTTCCTTGTATGAAAGGTTCTCTCGGCGGTTTGAGCCACTGCTGCGGGTCAGCAATGTGAAGGTGACGGCGAGATATTTTATGTATTCTTCACTTTACTGTATTGATGACTTTTATTGAGTATAAGTAATAGGTGGGTCGCTCGGTAGCGGTAGTCTGAGTACTTCTGGTGGACAAAATCCCCGTTCAGCGCTTGCGCTGTGTATAATGCCCGCCGCAAAAAGTGCCTGAGAGGTGAGTGTGTCTATTGAATATAATGATGAATACTGGATGCGTCAGGCATTAGAGCTGGCGCAGCGCGCGCAGGAAGAGGGCGAAGTGCCGGTTGGCGCAGTGCTGGTGTTGGATAATCAGGTTATTGGCGTTGGCTGGAACCGACCTATCGTACATCACGATCCTACCGCTCACGCTGAAATTATGGCGTTACGCCAAGGCGGGCAGGCGCTACAGAACTATCGACTGCTTAATGCGACATTATATGTCACGCTGGAACCTTGCGTGATGTGCGCCGGAGCTATGGTACACAGCCGTATTCGTCGTCTGGTTTACGGTGCTAACGATGTGAAAACCGGCGCGGCAGGCTCGTTGGTAGATATTTTGCGCCATCCGGGGATGAATCATCAGGTCGAAATTACCTCCGGCGTTCTGGCAGAGGCATGTTCTGCTACGCTGAGCACCTTTTTCCGCCAGCGGCGGGAGCAGCAAAAAGCGCTGAAGCTGGCTCGTCGCGCCGCTGCGCAAAACGAGCCAGAATAGTCCTTGAATCGGGTCAGTTATTAATCGACCAGCCCGGCTCAACCACTGGATAGGCTTTGCCTAATTCAGCTTCGATAGCCGCACTTTGCGCGGCTTTTTTCTCTTTATCCTGCAAATAACCCACCAGACTGACCTGATAGCGTCGGATGTTTTCCACGTAGTTATAAGCCTCATGCCCACGGGCATAGCCGTAAGTCGTACTGGGGTAATAGCGCTTCTGGCTCAGCATCGGCAAACGCATTTTTACATCTACCCAGCTATCTGGATTACCGTTCTGGCTTTTGGTCAGTTTACGGGCATCCAGCATATGACCATAACCCATATTATAAGCCGCCAAGGCAAACCAAATCCGCTCGTCTTCCGGCACGGTTTCCGGGATCTTTTTCATCAACCGTTGCAGATATACCGATCCGCCTTTAATGCTTTCCTCTGGGTCCAGGCGGTCTTTCACGCCCAAACCGTCTGCCGTGGCGCGGGTCAGCATCATCAGGCCTCTGACGCCGGTTGGTGAGGTAGCCTCGGGATTCCAGTGTGATTCCTGATAAGCGATGGCCGCCAGTAGCTTCCAGTCGATTTCCCCGGCGTGTTTCTCAAACAGCGGCTGGAAGGTTGGCAATACCGTGTCTATGGCTCTCAGGAAGGTTTTGGTATCCACATAATCGAAGCTGCCAACGTGGCCCAGATATTTCTCTTCTAAGCGCGCCAGACTGCCGTCTTCAATCATTTGGCTGTAAAAATCCAGCATCGCGGCGTACAGACTGTCGTCATCGCTACGTTTAAGGTACCAGGTGACCGGTTCTTCATCGGTCACATCGAAAGCTACCGCCAACTGCGGATGGATACGTTGTAACAGGGCAATAGTAATGGAATCGCCTAACGTGTAATCCAGCTTGCCATCGGCCACCTGCTCTAAAAGTTCTTTAGCCGAGCGATCGGTTGAGGACTCCCAGCTCAGATTCGGATACTTGCCCTGTTTTAGCTGTTTTAGCGCCGCCATGTGCGCAGAACCGGCAGCCACGGTCAGTTGCCCTTGCAGATCGTTAAAGGTTTTTGGGCGGGTCTTGCCCAACCGATAAACCAACTGTTGGGAAACTGAATAGTATGCGGGACCGGTGCGCGCCCGATTCAGGCGTTCACTGTTATAAATCAGGCCTGCGGCCAGCAGGTCGGCGTCGTTGTTGTCCAGATCTTCGAACAGGTCATCGATATTGTTACGTGTCGTGACCACCAGCTTCACGCCGAGATAATCTGCGAAGCGTTTTGCCAGTTCGTAGTCAAGACCGGTAGGGCCATCTGTACCTGGGGTGTAGATCAGCGGTGAGTTCATCGTACTGATACGAAGCTCTCCGCGGGCTTTGATCTGGTCGAGTTGTCCCTCCTGACCGTTGCGCCAGGGAATATTCGGCCATAGCGCAAGAGCCAGAAGCAAGGTAACAACACCGATAAAAAAATAATTTAATTTAAGGCGCGTCAAATAGTTGTCTCTCGGCAGCGCGGGATTGTGCGTTATATATAAGGGCGATTTAACATGGTTAAATCCCCAGTGCGGGGGCATTTTGCGCAACAAAACGCCAGTGTGCAACTTTATTGACACTTTATGATAATTCGACGACTTCTCGCGCTATTATCAATAATAGATACGCAAACGGTTTCGTCGGAGGCCGAGATTCTCTATAATGGCGCGCGTTTTCCCCTGTTGCGCCCAATGAAGTGCTGTTCCAGCTGCTTCGAAGACGAGAGAAACTTAGATTATGGAAATACTGCGTGGTTCGCCCGCTTTGTCGGCTTTTCGCATTACCAAATTGCTGTCCCGTTGCCAGGACGCTCACCTGCCGGTGAGTGATATCTACGCCGAATATATTCATTTTGCCGAGGTTAGCGCTCCTCTTAGCGCTGATGAACACGCCAAACTTCAACGACTTCTCCAGTACGGTCCTTCTCTCCCTGAACATGCCCCTCAAGGGCGTTTGCTGCTGGTCACGCCGCGGCCGGGCACGATTTCTCCCTGGTCCTCCAAGGCGACCGATATTGCCCATAACTGCGGCTTGTCTCAGGTTTTACGTCTGGAACGCGGTCTGGCCTTCTATATTGATGCGCCAGAGCTGACCGAAATCCAGTGGCAGCAGTTGGTCGCTTTGTTGCACGACCGCATGATGGAAACGGTATTTACCGATTTGCAGCAGGCAGAGCAGCTGTTTGCTCATCAGCAACCTGCACCGGTTCAGCGGATAGATATTCTGGGCGAAGGCCGTGCAGCGCTGGAGCAGGCTAATATCAAGCTGGGTCTGGCACTAGCGGAAGACGAAATTGATTACCTGCTGAATGCCTTTACCGGTTTGGGGCGCAACCCGACGGATATCGAGCTGTATATGTTTGCGCAGGCGAACTCCGAACATTGTCGTCATAAAATCTTTAACGCCGATTGGGTGATCGACGGCGTGGCTCAGCCAAAAACGCTGTTCAAAATGATTAAGAACACTTTCGAACAAACCCCGGATTACGTGCTGTCTGCTTATAAAGACAATGCGGCGGTAATGGAAGGTTCGCAGGCTGGGCGTTTCTTCCCTGCGCCGGAAAACGGTGTTTATGATTACCATCAGGAAGATGCGCATATCCTGATGAAAGTTGAAACTCATAACCACCCGACGGCGATTTCTCCTTGGCCGGGGGCAGCAACCGGTTCTGGCGGCGAAATTCGTGATGAAGGTGCCACCGGGCGCGGTGCTAAACCGAAAGCCGGACTGGTCGGTTTTTCCGTATCTAACCTGCGTATTCCCGGTTTTGAGCAGCCTTGGGAAGAAGATTTCGGAAAGCCAGACCGCATTGTGACGGCGCTGGATATCATGACCGAAGGCCCACTGGGCGGCGCGGCGTTCAACAACGAATTTGGTCGTCCGGCTCTGCTGGGGTATTTCCGTACTTATGAAGAGCGGGTCAATAGCCATAACGGCAGCGAACTGCGCGGCTACCATAAGCCGATCATGCTGGCGGGCGGTATCGGTAATATTCGTGCCGATCACGTTCAGAAAGGTGAAATTATCGTTGGTGCCAAGCTGGTGGTG
This sequence comes from Yersinia nurmii, assembly GCF_001112925.1. Taxonomy (GTDB): domain Bacteria; phylum Pseudomonadota; class Gammaproteobacteria; order Enterobacterales; family Enterobacteriaceae; genus Yersinia; species Yersinia nurmii. Next base: position 65,681 of record NZ_CPYD01000016.1, on the reverse strand, counting down.
CTAGGCGGCCCGGCGATGAATATCGGTCTGGGCGGCGGCGCGGCCTCTTCCATGGCGTCCGGCCAGTCCGATGCGGATTTGGACTTTGCCTCAGTACAGCGCGACAACCCGGAAATGGAACGTCGCTGTCAGGAAGTGATCGATCGCTGCTGGCAACTGGGCGAGCAGAACCCGATTCTGTTTATTCATGACGTCGGTGCCGGCGGTCTCTCCAACGCGATGCCAGAGCTGGTGAGCGACGGTGGCCGCGGTGGGCGCTTTGAGCTGCGGGACATCCTAAACGATGAGCCGGGTATGAGCCCGCTGGAAGTCTGGTGTAATGAATCTCAGGAACGCTATGTGATGGCGGTAACGCCAGCGCAAATGGCGCAGTTTGATGAAATCTGCCGTCGTGAACGCGCACCTTATGCGGTGATCGGTGAAGCGACGGAAGAACTGCATTTGACGCTGAATGATCGTCATTTTGACAACCAACCGATCGATATGCCGTTGGATGTGCTATTGGGCAAAACGCCTAAAATGCTGCGGGATGTCACTCGCCAGCAGGCGCAGGGAGAAGCGCTGAATCGCGCTGAAATCAGTATTGCCGATGCGGTAAAACGCGTGATGCATCTGCCTGCGGTCGCAGAAAAAACTTTCCTGATCACCATTGGCGACCGTACCGTCACCGGCATGGTGACGCGCGATCAGATGGTGGGGCCTTGGCAGATTCCGGTTGCCGACTGTGCAGTGACCAGCGCCAGTCTGGATAGCTATTACGGCGAAGCCATGTCTATCGGGGAGCGCGCGCCGGTAGCCTTGTTGGACTTTGCCGCCTCCGCTCGTTTAGCGGTGGGTGAGGCGCTGACTAACATTGCCGCGACGCAAATTGGTGAAATGAAACGCATCAAACTGTCGGCAAACTGGATGTCCGCCGCCGGTCATCCCGGTGAAGACGCCGGTTTGTACGAAGCGGTGCGCGCCGTAGGTGAAGAGCTTTGCCCGGCGTTGGGTATCACTATTCCAGTGGGCAAAGACTCTATGTCGATGAAAACCCGCTGGCAGCAGGATGGCGAACAGCGCGAAATGACTTCTCCGCTGTCGCTGGTGATTACTGCCTTTGCTCGAATCGAAGACGTGCGTCATACGGTTACGCCACAGTTGCGTACTGATAAAGGTGACAATGCGTTGTTACTGATCGATTTAGGCGTTGGTCACAATGCTTTGGGGGCTACGGCACTGGCGCAGGTTTATCGTCAGCTCGGTGACAAAACGGCCGATGTGCGCAACGTACAACAACTGGCTGGCTTCTTTAACGCCATGCAATCGCTGGTAGCCGAACAGGCCTTGCTGGCTTACCACGACCGCTCTGACGGCGGCCTATTAGTGACTCTGGCTGAAATGGCCTTTGCCGGTCACTGTGGTGCCGAAGTGGATATTCAGGCGTTGGGGCCGGATGCGCTGGCCGCCTTGTTCAATGAGGAACTGGGGGCGGTGATTCAGATTCGCGCCGAGCACCGTGCAGCTGTTGAACAACTGTTCGCCAAGCATGGTCTGGCAGAGTGCGTGCATTACTTAGGGCGTGCGACCGTTGGAGACGATTTCGTGATCCGCAGTGGGAGTGACACGGTTTATCGTGAAAAACGTAGCACTCTACGGCTGTGGTGGGCAGAAACCACCTGGCAGATGCAGCGCCTGCGCGATAACCCAGACTGCGCCGATCAGGAACATCAGGCCAAGCAGAATGAGCAGGATCCTGGCCTGAATGTGAAACTGACCTTCGAACCTCAGGAAGATATTGCTGCGCCTTATATTCTTAAACAGACTCGTCCGAAAGTGGCCGTTCTGCGTGAGCAGGGTGTTAACTCTCAGGTTGAGATGGCGGCAGCTTTCCACCGCGCCGGTTTTGATGCGGTAGACGTGCATATGAGCGATTTGCTGGCTGGTCGCACCGATCTGCAAGGTTTCCAGACGCTGGTAGCCTGTGGCGGATTCTCTTATGGTGACGTATTGGGCGCTGGCGAAGGCTGGGCCAAGTCTATTCTGTTTAATAACCGCGTACGCGATGAGTTTGCCGAGTTCTTCCTGCGTCCGGAAACGCTGGCGCTGGGGGTGTGCAACGGTTGCCAGATGATGTCTAACCTGCGGGAACTGATTCCGGGGGCAGAACATTGGCCACGCTTTGTACGTAATCGGTCTGACCGCTTTGAAGCGCGTTTCAGCCTGGTTGAGGTGGCTGACAGCCCGTCACTGTTTATGCAAGATATGGCTGGTTCTCGTATGCCTATTGCGGTTTCGCATGGTGAAGGGCAGGTTGAAGTGCGCGATCGGCAGCATCTGGCCGCTTTGGAACAGCACAATCTGGTGGCGCTGCGCTTTGTGAATAATAAGGGTGAAGTGACCGAACAGTATCCGGCTAACCCTAACGGTTCAGTGAACGGTATTACCGCCGTCACCAGCACCAGTGGCCGTGCCACGGTGATGATGCCGCATCCAGAGCGTGTTTTCCGCACCGTGAGTAATTCGTGGCATCCGGAAGCGTGGGGCGAAGATAGTCCGTGGATGCGTATGTTCCGTAATGCGCGTAAACAGTTAGGCTAACGATCCGTTGGTTTAAATATCTAAAGGGGGCGAAATGCCCCCTTTTGCTTATCGATATTACTTATCTATATTGATTGGCGTTTGTCTGAGCTGGTTTCGATTTTTCTTATCACACCGTAAAGCTATAGCTTCTTTCTTTCATTTCTTTATTGTTATCTAAGACCTCAATAATTAACCTATATGTTCCTGGTTGGATACTGTGCATTTTCATTCTTATTGGTATTCTGTCATTATTAATAAAACCATTAATGTTAATTAGCTCTGTGTTATTACTATTGATTACATAAATGTAATAGCTCAATATTCCATTGGATTTAAGGTCAAATTTAATTTCATACTCCGCAGCTTCTTGACGGTAATAAGAGTGCAGGTCTTTAATTTCAAAGTCAGGAAAGTCACTGATATGAGATAACTGCCTTATCCCTGATGCGGTCGGTAATATCGCCAATTGCCCAGTGCTGGTGAAGGTCGAGTGAATACCTTGGCGAGTGAGAGTTCTATCATTGGCAAAGGCGGTGGCAGAGAAGATGATTAATGTAGAACACAAAAATCCGAGTTTATTTACCGTCATACATCCCCCTGTGTTATCTGTGTCATAGATAACATGAGCGGTGCTATTACTGCGGGTAGTAACTTTTTCTCGATGAGTATTATGAAGCGTTACGTTATATTTCGGATTAAAGTAGACATAAAAATCCCTAATGTACTTTTATGTTAGTTAATTTCAGGTCGTCTGTTTATAAAGATGTTTGGCTGTGAAGTCGTATAAAATTCATCGTATCTTGAAATCTGGTATTTTCGTATTGGAAACTAGTTGAAATTTTAATACTGATGCCCAGCAAGAGATAGCCCTCTTCTATTCTACTCTGCATTAAGACCCAGCATTAAGACACAGCACTAAATTGTTCATTAATGATTTAACTCTCTGTTGGCATCCGCTTATCCGGCTGCGAAGCCGCGCAGTCATTTTGTGTCTCGCCGGATGCGGTGCTTTGTTCCGAGCTAGTGATTGGTTCCTCCGCCGACAGTCACTCTAAGTGTGGGCATCTGGCTATGATGCTGACAAATTCTCCGTGTCTATGGAATGTCATTATTTATAAATAATGGAATTGGGTTTGATGAATTCATGTATGAGATGATGAGTTTAATTTATTGAAAAATATATATTTTTATTTTTTTGTCGGTAAATTGCGACAAAAGCATAAACCAGTGTCTCAAATAGGAGACATTTAACTTTATGATTTTTAATATTTTTATTATTGATGCTTTTAGGTGTCGTGAATTAGAGACAGAAGGCTAATGACGCGTTAACTGTTTAACCGTTGTTCTTACATTATAATTATGATTTTTTTAAATAACTGTTTATTTTCAATGTATTAGTATTTTTATTTTAAAGTTGGCACGCTAACTGCATTATCTTAATCAGTTGCTCATTCACCTTTTTATGACAGCCCCGCAGTTAAGCGGAATATGCGCTTCATAAGCCATCGAATGACGCCTAAGAATGGTGCCTATCGTCCACCGAAACCGATATTGTCGCGCAAGCGCTTTATCAAGCATCGGACGACACGTTGAGTGAGGCACCGCCTATGTCCTGCTGTGATGAATGGTTCATCAATATTGGACATGTTTGGATGCTATTCGTCTCATTCCCCCGATGATTGCTTCGGCTTCATCAAACTGGAGGCGATTTTCAGGGCATCCACATATTCTTGCTAACAGGGGCAATAGTGTTATTGCCCCTGTTACGTAAATCAGCAATACCTTCAGGTTTGTTCAAACATCGCTATCGCAATCATTTCTCATTCGATTGAGTGTTGATACAACAGGCTGATCGCATCGATGAATCAAAAATTGTGGAAACCAGTTTTCTATTAAAATTAAGCACTTTGCTCATAGCAGGTGCTTTTTTTTTGCTCAAAAATCAGCGAGCGATGATTGGTTGATGAAATAGTGTGGGATTTATGCGGTAACAGACATTGTAATCCTCTGAGAGTCGGTTAGCATCAAAGCAGAATAATAGGTAATGAGATGATTTCGTTGAAAAGATGGCGTTTATTCCCTCGTTCGTTGCGTCAGCTAGTACTGATGGCGTTTCTGTTGGTGCTTTTACCCTTGTTGGTACTGGCTTATCAGGCTTACCAAAGCTTGGATCATTTAAGCGAGCAGGCGGCAGATATCAACCGTACCACGCTGGCGGACGCCCGGCGCAGCGAAGCTATGACCAGCATTGCTCTGGAAATGGAGCGTAGTTATCGCCAGTTTTGTGTATTGGGCGATCCGACACTCGCCAAGCTCTATCAACACCAGCGTAAACAGTATGCCCAAATGCTGGATAGCCACGGTTCTATCTTGCCTGACGCCCACTATTATCAGACTCTACGTGACTTACTCACTCAGTTGGAAGAAATAAAGTGCCAGAACAGCGGGCCAGATGCACAATCTTCAGAGCAACTGGAAGGTTTTTCTCGCTCTAACGCCGAGATGGTTCAGGCCACTCGTGACAGTATTTTCTCTCGTGGCCAGCAGTTGCAGCAGGATATTGCTGAACGCGGACAGTTTTTTGGCTGGCAGGCGTTGTTGCTATTTTTAGTCAGCGTGATTCTGGTGGTGCTATTCACCCGCATGATTATCGGCCCGGTGAAGGGAATCGAGCGTATGATTAATCGCCTGGGAGAAGGGCGCGCGCTAGGTAATACAGCGTTGTTTAAAGGGCCGCGAGAGTTACGTTCACTGGCGCAGCGGATTATCTGGCTCAGCGAGCGTCTGGCGTGGCTGGAATCTCAGCGGCACGAGTTTTTACGCCATATTTCTCACGAGCTGAAAACGCCGTTAGCCAGTATGCGTGAAGGCACGGAGTTACTGGCTGACGAGGTTGCCGGGCCGTTGACGCAAGATCAAAAGGAAGTGGTAGCCATTTTGGACAACAGTAGCCGCCATTTACAGCAACTCATTGAACAATTACTGGATTACAATCGTAAGCTGGCAGACGGCTCCGGTGAGCATGAAAATGTTGAACTGGAGGAAGTGGTTGAAGGGGTTATTTCTGCCCATAGTTTGCCAGCCAGAGCCAAGCAAATTCGTACCGAAGTCGATCTGCAAGCGGATATCTGCTGGGCTGAACCCACATTATTAATGCGAGTTCTCGATAATCTCTACTCCAATGCGGTGCACTATGGCGAGGAATCCGGTACCATTTGGGTCCGCAGCCGTCAGGTGGGAAATCGGGTGCAAATTGATGTCGCTAATACTGGCACTCCGATTCCACTAGCCGAAGAAACCATGATATTTGAGCCTTTTTTCCAGGGAAGCCATCAGCGAAAAGGGGCCGTTAAGGGAAGTGGACTGGGACTGAGCATTGCTCAGGATTGCATCAGACGTATGCAGGGCGAACTGCATCTGGTAGAACAGGATGATGCAGCTGTCTGTTTCCGCATTGAATTGCCATTAACCGCCGAGAATGAATAAATAATGTACAAGTGGTCTGTCAGTCGCTTTTTCGAAAAGACCGAATCTTTGCCGCGATCCTCCGTGGAGGCGGTCGCAACGCCATCTTATCGTAAGGCCGCTTTTTTGGGGACGCTGTTACTTGCCCCACTACTATTGAGTGGATGTATCGATCGTTCCGCCAACGGACGCTTTTCCCAGGCGGTGCAGTTGGTGATTCCCGAAAGCAAAATTGTAGATTACCGCACCGCTCAATGTGACACGCTGTGGGGTATCGAAGATAAAGAAGTTCTGGAGAATTCGCTTTATTGGCTGAGAGCAATGGATTGTGCTGAGCGTTTAAGCACAGCGCAGTCCAGGGCCTTGGCCAAATCTATGCAAACCCTATCCTGGTCAACGGCGTTTAAGCAGGGCATTTTGATCGGCAGCGCCGATCCGTCGATGGCTGAGCGTCGCCAGATCGTTGAGCGTCTAAATAGCTATAGCCAGACTTTCCCCGGCTCTCTGCGACCGCTGATTCAGCTATGGCGGGAACAGCAAGTGCTGCGTATTTCCCTATCCGAAGAGCGTGCCCGTTATCAGCGTTTACAGGATGAATCAGACAGCCAGATTGATCGCCTACGGGAAAGTCAGGTGCGTTTGCAATATCATTTACAGGATACCACCCGTAAGCTGGAAAACCTGACTGATATCGAACGTCAGCTTTCTTCACGTAAACAACTGCAAAATGAAATTTCTGAGCCAGAGGCTGAGATCAAAGCCGCCGCTGCGCCTAAACCAGAGCCAACAAAAGCGGCTGAAATGAAAGAAGAGAAAGCGGCAGAGAAAAAGCCGGTAGAGACGAAACCGGTAGAGACGAAACCGGTGGAAACTAAACCGGTGGAAACAAAGCCAGTAGAACCCAAACCTGCGGCAGAAAAAGCGGCGAAGCCAGTGGAACCCGCGGCTCAGCCGACCACTCCGGTAAAAGCGCCGGATGCCAAACCGGCAGAGACCTACTCGCCTCCGGCCACCCAGCCGTCACCCGCTTCCCAAAAGGAGTCCGAGCCACATGACACCACGCAAACCGGCCAATCTACTGCTGGTTGACGATGATCCCAGCCTGCTCAAGCTGTTGGGAATGCGTCTGACAAGTGAAGGTTTCCATGTCACCACGGCTGAAAGCGGTCAGGAAGCCTTGCGCTTATTGATGCGCGAAAAAATCGACTTGGTGATCAGTGATTTACGTATGGATGAAATGGATGGCATGGCATTATTTGCCGAAATCCAAAAATATCAGCCGGGTATGCCGGTGATTATCCTGACCGCGCACGGTTCTATTCCTGACGCCGTTGCCGCCACTCAGCAGGGCGTATTCAGCTTCCTAACCAAGCCAGTCGATCGCGATGCACTGTATAAAGCTATTGATGCCGCGCTCGAACTTTCCATTCCTGCCGGTGATGATAGCTGGCGAGAAGCCATAGTGACCCGCAGTCCGCTGATGCTGCGCTTATTGGAACAGGCTAAAATGGTGGCCCAATCTGACGTTAGTGTGTTGATTAACGGGCAAAGCGGTACCGGTAAGGAAGTGTTGGCCCAGGCAATCCACGGTGCCAGTCCGCGCGCTAAAAAAGCCTTTATTGCCATTAACTGCGGTGCTTTACCGGAGCAATTATTGGAGTCTGAACTCTTTGGCCATGCTAAAGGGGCATTTACCGGCGCGGTAAGCAGCCGGGAAGGCCTATTTCAGGCAGCGGAAGGTGGGACGCTGTTCCTCGACGAAATCGGCGATATGCCCTTGTCATTGCAGGTAAAGTTGCTGCGAGTGCTGCAAGAACGCAAGGTTCGCCCTTTGGGCAGTAACCGAGATTTGGATATCAATGTGCGGATTATCTCGGCAACTCACCGTGATTTGCCGAAGGCGATGGCAAAAAATGAATTCCGTGAAGATCTTTACTACCGTTTAAATGTAGTGAATCTAAAAATTCCGGCACTGAATGAGCGAGCGGAAGATATTCCGTTACTGGCTAATCATCTGCTGCGTGAATCCGCCAAACGGCATAAACCTTTTGTGCGCAGTTTCTCCACCGATGCGATGAAACGGCTGATGGCCGCCAGCTGGCCGGGCAATGTGCGCCAATTGGTTAACGTAATTGAGCAGTGTGTTGCTTTGACTTCGGCGCCGGTTATCAGCGAAGCGTTGGTCGAGCAGGCGCTGGAAGGGGAAAACACCGCTTTACCAACGTTTGTTGAAGCGCGTAACCAGTTTGAGCTGAATTATTTGCGCAAACTGCTGCAAATTACCAAGGGTAACGTCACCCAAGCGGCGCGAATGGCAGGCCGTAACCGCACTGAATTCTATAAATTGTTGTCGCGTCATGAATTGGACGCCAACGATTTCAAAGAATAGTGCTTTCTTTCCTTGGAACCCGATTGGAAAAGGCGTTCGGCGGGTTCTAAACAAATGACCGGGAATGATTTACACTTCGGTCTTTGTTGTGGCATGGCAGAATTGAAACCAATATGAGCAGAACACTTTCCATTGCGTTAGCCCAGCTTAATCTGCTGGTTGGCGATATTGAAGGCAACACCGAGCGTATGTTGCAAACTTTACATGAGCAGCAGAAGGCCGGTGCCGATCTGGTCATGTTTTCCGAACTGGCGCTGTCGGGCTATCCACCGGAAGATTTACTGTATCGGGATGATTTCTACCTGCGCTGTGAAGCACAGTTGGACCGTTTACAGGCCGCAGCGAAAAAGACGGCGGTTCTAGTAGGTCACCCATGGCGTGATGGGAATAAGCTGTACAACGCCCTGTCACTGTTCTCCGAAGGTAAATTGCTTGGTCGTTACTTCAAGCAACAGTTGCCTAACTATGGCGTGTTTGATGAAAAACGTTATTTCACTCCAGGTCATGAAAGCTGCGTGGTTGAGCTGAAAGGCTATCGTTTAGGGCTACTAATCTGTGAAGATCTGTGGTTCAACCAACCGGTAGACGCTGCGAAAGCCGCAGGCGCTGAGCTGCTGCTGTCGATTAACGCCTCGCCGTATAACCGTGAAAAACCTTATATTCGCAAAACGCTGATGGCTTCCCATTGCCAGCGTACCGATTTGCCGCTGGTTTACTTGAATCAGGTGGGCGGTCAAGATGAACTGATTTTCGACGGTTGCTCAAAAGTATTTGATTCTAAAGGTAATATGACGCATCGTCTGGCCGCGTTTGCGGAGCAAACGACGCTATGCCGCTTCCAGGATTTGGTCGTGGAGCCCATGGCGGCACCGGCGGCGGGGCTGTCTCCACTGGCTGAAGTGTATGAAGCTCTGGTGCTGGCAGTGCGTGATTATGTCACCAAGAACGGTTTTAAAGGTGCGGTACTCGGCCTTTCTGGTGGTATAGATTCGGCGCTAACGTTGGCGATTGCCGTAGATGCGCTGGGTAAAGAGAAGGTTCAGGCGCTCATGATGCCGTTCCGCTATACCGCAGACATCAGTATTGCCGATGCGAAGGAAGAGGCTGAAATCCTTGGTATCGAATTCGATATTCTGTCTATCGAACCGATGTTTGATGCCTTTATGGGACAACTGGCACCGATGTTTGCCGGTACTGAAAAAGACACCACCGAAGAAAATTTACAGGCGCGCTGCCGTGGCGTGGTGCTGATGGCATTATCAAATAAACGCCGCAGTATTGTGCTGACTACTGGTAATAAAAGCGAAATGGCAGTCGGTTATGCCACGTTGTACGGTGATATGGCAGGTGGCTTTGACGTGCTGAAAGACGTGCCTAAAACGCTGGTATTTAAGCTGTGCGAATATCGAAATACCGTTTCTTACGTGATCCCACAGCGGGTTATCGATCGTCCGCCGTCCGCTGAACTGGCACCGGATCAGTTAGATCAGGACAGCCTACCGCCTTACGACATTCTCGATGCGATTCTGGAAGGCTACGTTGAACATGATAAGTCGGTCGCCGATCTGGTGGCTGAAGGCTTTGACGAGGCCATTGTGCGCAAGGTCATTCGTCTGGTAGATATTAACGAATATAAACGGCGTCAGTCAGCTGTTGGGCCGCGCATTACCGCTCGCAGTTTCGGCAAGGATAGACGCTATCCGATCACATCCGGCTTTGGCCGCAAAAATTGGTAAAACAGGAATTCGCCATGAAGAAAATTGACGCGATTATTAAACCGTTCAAACTGGATGACGTCCGTGAAGCTTTGGCTGAAGTGGGCATTACCGGGATGACGGTTACCGAAGTGAAAGGCTTCGGTCGCCAGAAAGGCCATACAGAGCTTTACCGCGGGGCTGAGTATATGGTGGATTTCTTACCTAAGGTTAAAATCGAAATCGTCGTTGCTGATGATATCGTGGATACCTGTGTAGAAGCCATTATGCAAACGGCTCAAACCGGCAAGATCGGCGACGGTAAGATTTTTGTGTTTGATGTCGCGCGAGTGGTACGTATTCGTACCGGTGAGCAGGATGAAGAAGCTATCTAACTGATACTAAATCGAAAACATAAAAATCAGATCGTATCATAGAAAAGAACCCCATTTATGGGGTTCTTTTTTTACCGCTAATTGAATGCTAATCGACGTTGCTACTAGCTTGCTGTCGATTGTCTGGCATTTATCCGCTGAACACTGCGTTTTTCCATCAGACCGGAACGACGAACAATCCAAGCCAATAGAACAGGTTAAGCAAGATACCCGCTAGAATCACTGCAACGACAGGCGCTGCAATTTTCATTACCGGGCGGCCAATAGCTTCATTCAGGAAGTATAACGCCGTGGTAATAGTGAAACCGGTATAGCCAGCCATTTTGATGGAAGCAAAAATAGCGCCGATCAGTAACGCATATTCCATCAACAAATTCATAGCGTTACGGATATTATCCGAAGCGTTACGCACTGATGGGAAGCGGCCAAGCCATTTACCAATAGTGCGTAGCAGCAGCACTTCTAGCGAGATCACTACGGCACCGACCAACGCCGCCAGCAGCGGGTTTGGAATCAGGTAACCGACGACAAAGACGAAGGTGAAACCGGCTACCGCATACACGCCAGTCGCTAGCGCTGTGGTGGCAATCAGTGGCACAAAGCCTAAGCCACGCATAAATTCGGCCAATGAAGCCTGATGAACCAGTGACAGTGACTCTTCCGGCGTAATCCCCGGCGCATAGGCTTTTGCCAGCGTATAAATTGATACTTCGCTACCGGCAAACAGTTTCATACTGGCAACGGCGGAAATCAGCCCGCCGACAATAGCCAATAGCGGCAGGTTCTTAATTATCCTCTGGGTTCGCTCCTCAAATACTGAATGTCCTCCACCACCGCCGAGGTGGGTTTTGGCGCGAAGATCCTGAGCAATAGCTATACCGATGAGCAATACCATGCCGACAAAGATTTCGATGGATTCAGGGAACAAGCCGGTGAAACGAGTGATAACCAAACGGGTCATCAGCACGATAATTGCTGAAACTACCGCAGTTTTCCAGCCAAACTGATAGAAAATAGCGACCAGTGGGAACAGCGCAAAGGCAGAGATAACGGGGCTGCTCAGTTCACCCAGCGAACCGATAAAGTTGACTGGCAGAGAGGTTAACGCTGTGTTGACTGCAGGCAGTGAGGTCAGCGCCAGAATGCCCCAGGCGGCGCCGAGAGCAAATGCTAGATAGCTGTTGATCGCCAGCACGCCGATGATGTCAGTTGGCAGGAACAGTAGCCAGGAGTTCAGTAAACCGGTGGAAAGTGTAAAGGAAATCCCGACTGAAGCGATAAAACCGACGCTGAGGCCGAAAGCGATACTGCCCGCTTCTCTGCGGCTCATATTGCCTTCTACCAACTGCGGTAAAATCGGGCGGATACCGTCATGAAATACGGCGACGGAGCGGTGAGAAAGCAGGGCGGTCATCCCGGTTAGCAAAGCAACCACGATGATATGAATGTAATCCACGGTTATCCCCTTAGCGCAGCTGAGTGATCAGCAGCGGAATGGCGTGTTCAATATGCTCCACGGATAAACCAAAGGCGACTTTGCCTTCGGCAATGAATTTCTCGATCTGTTCCGGTTTGGCTTTGATACCCGGTTTGGCAATGGTGGCGCTTTTGTTATAACCAATAATGGCTATCGCCATGGATAATGCTGCACCTGCACCGGTATTACATGCGCCAATATAATAATCCAGCTGCCCATCTTTCACTTTTACCGCTGCATCCATATCGGTCAGAATAAAAGTTTCAAAGCTGGCGGGCGCAGTTTTATCGATCAGTTCTCGTATCAGCTCACGTTGTAACCCGACGATGCCGATCTTTTTCATAGTCACTGTCCTTGCGTAGAGAAGAATGTATTTGGATTATGGCGCAGCATCATTTCCACCTGATGGTGTGAAATACCTGCGGCCAAAAGCATTGGAATAAATGAATCAACCAGATAACTGAAACCTGTGCCACCGTTGGCTTTTAAATGAGAACGGCGGGTAATATCCATCGAAAGCATGACTTTATCTAGCACACCGCGCTCAGCCAGATAAACCAGCATGGCGATGCGTCGTTCATCCGGGAAATAGCTGTTTTTACCAATGGTATCGAACTGGACATACACGCCCTTATCGATCATCTGCAAAATCAAATCCGGCTGTTCTTTTAAATCGCAGTGGCCGATAACCACCCGATCCAGCGGTACGCCATATTGCTCCAGCAGCGCGATTTGCTGCAGTCCCATAGTGCTAAAGCTGGTATGGGTCGAAATGGCGAGACCGGTGGCATGGTGCGCTAGTGCGGCGGCGTGAAACACTTTTGCTTCGTCGTCCGTGACACAGTTTTCGCTGGTACCAATCTCGGCGATAACTCCGGCTTTCAGGTCGGTGCCATCAATGCCCACTTCGATTTCATCGATCATGGTCTGTGCCAATTGTTGTGCCGAGCTGTCACGCACCAATTGAGGATAGAAATGGTCGGTGTAGTAACCTGTTGAAGCGATGATGTTTATGCCACTATCTCGCATCAGATTCAATAAGAACTGCGGGTTACGCCCCATGTATTTATTGGTGACTTCAACAATATTGTTGACGCCTTTGCTCACCAGCTCGCGCATTTCCTGACATATCGGCTCGTATTGATCCAAACGACAGTCGATGTTGTCTTTAAAACCAGATAAATCAATATGCAGATGTTCGTGAGCGTAGGTATAACCATTGGGGTTAATCATTGGGAATGGCTCCGGGAAACCGATGGGCGTAGCAGAGTGAGAAAAGATTGGCCATTTTGCGGCATAGGCGCCGAGAAAAACGCGCAGGCGGTCGCACCTACGTCGGATAACGTACGGCGAGTGCCTAGATCGACGGCGGAAAGCCCGCGCTGATAAACCAGCAGTGGCACTTGCTCTCGCGTGTGTTTACCGTGGCCGATGGTGGGGTCGTTACCGTGGTCGGCAATGACAACCAGAATGTCATCGGGTTGCATTGCGGCCATTATCTGATTGAGTGCGCTGTCTACCAGTTGCAGCCGGTCGGCGTAACGCAGGGTGTCTTGTTGATGACCAGCCAGATCGGTTTCCTGAATGTTGGTACAGATAAAACAGTCTCCGGGTTTGAGCAATTCGTCGCGCATAATATCAAGAATGGTCTGAGAATCGACAATCCCCGCGTAATTGATTCCATTAGCGTTACTTACTATATCGGCAACCTTACCGATCAGTACAGTAGGAATATGTCGCTGCCATAACATGGCTGGAGCCTGCACCCGTTCATCGACGCCATAACCCAAATGCGCTACGCGAAAATTGTGTCGATAGACACCGGAATTAGGCGCATTGATACCAATATATTTCCCTTCACGACTTTCCGCCGCCCGCAGCAGATCGGCGGTATCCGGCAAATCGCCCCCAAAAGCGATAACTCGTCCGACTTTAACGGTTTCACGGACCAATTGACCGATGGCTAGCACTTGCTCGAAGGATAATCGATTAAAATCAGCGCTGATGTTATACACCTGACCTAAATCGGCCTCCAGATTATCGCCGATCGCCGCTCCCTGATTCACCCATAAATAGCTCAGGTTATTTAAAGTTATGCGTTCTACCTGATAGCCGTTGTTGGTAAGTTGGGCTGCGACGTTATCAATCACGGCAGAGAAAGGCATAGAAAGTGGTGGCAAAGGTAAAGTGCCCATAATTTCCTGATGGCCGATAAAGGTATCGCCACCTTCATGTTGCAATAACATCCGACCAAAGGCGGCGGAGGGATTGGGCTGCATTAAATTTGGTGTGTAGCCTAATGTGTTGATAAGACCGAGTTTTTCCAGCGTGGGTAAATATAATTCGGGAAGGGTTTCAAGAATGTGCCCGCAGGTATTGGCACCGATATCCTGCGGCCGGACGAGAGGAACATCCGGCATTTCTCCAATACCAAAACTATCAATGACCAATACCATGAATTTACTCATGGCAATCTCCTTAGTCCAGGCTATTCCCCTGACTGTCATAGCGGCCGATTAATTTTGGTTCTCCGCTTTGGATTCCCTCCACCAATGCGACGTCGCTGCGAGTGACAAATATTTGGGTGCGGAAACTCATTACCAGCGGGCTGTCGATCGGGAATTTATCGCTTAAACGCAGGCAATAATCGATGCTGCTGTCATCCACAGGCAATACCTGACTGTTGTGGTAAGCCTGGTTGTGCCATATCAGTGCATTGTTCAGGTGGCCACGACGGTAGTAACCGCCGCCGAAGAAGTAGCTGGTCTCTCCGACATGATGCGAGATTTCGGAGAGATACAGCAGCGAGACTTTTTCCGGCTGAGAGCCGTTTTGGTTGGCTGGAATCGTGCCGGTTAGCGCATGGCCCGGTTCGGTATGGGTAACGCCTAACTGTGCCAGTTCGGGCATAGCTTGAATGCAGGCGGCAGAAGGCGCGTTGACTTGTTCAACATTAATGCCTTGTTTTTCCAGAATCTCTTTCGCTGCTAGCAGCGTAAACATATTGGTGGTTGGCAGGGTTCGCTGTTCCTGAGGATTAAACAGCATGCACGGGAAATGGGTCACGCCAACCAGTTTGATCGCAGGCATAGCAGCAATAGCCTGAATGACTTCTGGCAGTTGATTGAGTTCAAAGCCGCCTTCCTGACCGGCATAGAGCAGATCGCCTACCTGGTTGACTTTCAGCATGATTGGCTGATTTTTGCCTTGCTTTTGAGCGGCTTCAGAAATTTGCTGTGCTTTCTCCAGCGAGAAAATGGTGATGACTTCAGGTTGCTGACTGACAATTTCGTCCACCATACCCGACGGTGGCTGGACCAAATGCCCAACGTGAGCCACCGGAATTCCGTGCTGATAGAGTTGCCTGACCTCTTTAAAATCCACCGCCACCACGCCCTGATAACCGCATGCCAACAGGCGTTTGCAGAGTTCGGGATTGCGTCCGAATTGCTTACTCATCAGGTATAGCTTGATATTGCAACGTCTGGCTTCGTCCAGCAGACTCTGGGCATTGGATAACGTTTGATCTACATCGATAACGTAAGTATCCGGGCCTATTTTACCCTGTTGCCACAGCATAATCGCTGTATCAATCAGAGCTGGGTTCTGTTTTCTTAAGGCATTCAAAAACATGCTGTTTCCTGGACGCTTTCAGGCGTCATTTTATTAATTTAAATTATTATTTTTTTGAATATTTATTATGCAATGAACCAGCGTTGGTGCGTTCTTCAGTGTAGCTGCTTATCTCAAAGGTGGTAGGTTACTGGCAAGGTAGAGGCTGTACAAATTAGACAGCAAGTAACCCTGCTCATTATCATCAGGCTTAATATCAAAGTAGGCCAGCAAATCTTGATTAATATCTCGAATATATTGAATATCTTCGCTTTGGATTATTTCGGACAACAAATCCGCATCCATTCCCTTAATCAGTTCGCCACGGCGGGTTCGCATCAGGGCATTAGCCATATGCGTCACCGCCATTTCCCCCTGAACGTTATCAACGGATATTTGCCAAAAATTAGCTAATCTATTGATAACTTTATTCATTCCAAGGAATACCTCTTCATCAATTACCCCAGCCTGATATAAAATACTGAGGCGCGGATCCATAATATCTCCGGACTATTCATTAATAACGTGGGTCAACTTTACCGAGTTGTACATCACTTTGGTGCTGTAATAATTGCTGTGAGTTAATACCATTCTCCAATAATAGTTTTATTGGGTGATTATCTGGTCTAATTAATATCACGGCCTGAGAGGCTTGAATATAGCGTTCGTCCCCACGCAGTTTGGTGGCCTGTAAATTATCATGGGAAACATCGTCAGTCAGGTTCCATATTGCTGCGTCAATTTCACCGCGGCTAATTTGCGCGACGCAGTCGCTGTAAGGCACATCGACCCGTTCTATATTTTGATTGGCAAATTTAATTTCCGTTAACAGACATTGGTCCGGAGAGCGCGGATCCAGCCCGACGCGGCGAATATTATGTTCTTCGCCTCGGCGGCAAATCAGTTGGTGGCCGTCAACGTAGGAGCCCGTGCCTAAATTTAGCGCAACGGTAACTTTACCCTGATCAACATAATCCTGCGCTGCCAAACGAGAAACTACCGCCATATCGTAGATGCCGTCGATCAAACACTCGACTCGCACTTCTGCACCACGCATATGGGCAAAATACAGCGGTAAAATGGTAAATTGCTCCTTTAATCCGCTGGCTAGCCCTTCGTACAGCTTGGTATAGGGCAGCGGCATAGCGCAAACCATATTACCCAAATCCGCCTGTTGTAGCAGGCAAGACATATTGAGATCCATAAGCTGCGTTCCGTTGCGGCCACGGCGCTCTACGACGATAGCGCCTTCTTGTTCCAATACCTTCAAGGCGTGTTGAACCACGCCTACGGAAATCGCGAAATTCTCCGATAACTCGTCGATGGTTTTCAGTCGATTTCCTGGGCGTTCGCCAATTAAATAGCGCGCCATGGATACCAGAGCCAACCCTTCTTTTTTTATGAATTTTCTACTCATGCTGGGTGTATTTAGCCTTATGTTATCTGGGTGCAGATAGTGACTTTAATACTATTGATTACAATGATATTAATTTTCAATTATATGAACATTTAAACATTCATATAAATAATAGATGTTTGCAATGATAAAAGCGAGCGGGGGCGTTATTGATCACAATATAAGTACAATAATTATCTGAGGAAAGTGCAGATTCAATACAACAAAAACCGGCCAACAATGCAGACTGGCCGGTAAAAAAATGCAGAAAAACTTATCAATTAAATCACTTTGTGTGGACCGAAACATTCATAGTGAATATGTTCTGCCGGGACGCCTATTTCCAGTAATTGCTTACCAACAAACTGCATGAAGACCAAGGGGCCGCAGAAGTAGTAATGCATACCAGGATGCGTAATCAATGACTGCAACTCAGCCAGATTCATAAAGCCTTCGCTATGGTAATGCTGACCAGGGATATCCTGTTCTTCCGGCCGGCGATACCAAACGTGGCGATTCAGGTTCGGCATATTTTTTGCTATTTCAGCGACTTCATCGGCAAAGGCGTGAACCCGGCCATTTTCCGCCGCATGGAACCAGTGCACTTCGGCGCTATGTTGTTGAGCGTAAAGCGTATGCAACATGCTCAACATTGGCGTTTGGCCCACGCCAGCAGAAATCAGTGCTACTGGGGTTTCCGGTGAAATATCGAGGAAGAAATCGCCGCGCGGTGGTGCAATGCGCACGATGTCGCCTTCCTGCGCGATGTTATGCAAGTAGTTGGATACCGTACCTTTTTCTTCGCGTTTTACCGCAATACGGTAGGATTTACCGTTAGGCGCAGCGGTCAGGGAATATTGGCGAATTTGACGGTTTTCTAACCGGCTATCTTCGATGTAAATACCCAAATATTGACCCGGCTTGAAGTTCACTACGCTGCCGCCGTCTTCCGGCTCCAGCAAGAAGCTGCAAATAACGTCGCTTTGCATCTCTTTTTTCGCAATGCGGAAACGACGCAGGGTTCTCCAGCCGCCGATATTTTCTTCCACTTCACGATAAATTTGCTCTTCGCGTTGAATAAACACGTCTGCCAGCACACCGTAAGCTTTGGCCCACGCATCCAACACTTCCTGACCGGGGCTGAATAATTCATCCAGCGTTGCAATTAAATGTTTGCCTACGATTTGATAATCAGCCGGTTGAATACTCAGGCTGGTGTGTTTTTGAGCAATACGTTCAACCGCAGGCAGCAGAGTCGCAAGGTTTTCAATGTTGGCCGCGTAGGTGCAGATAGCATTAAACAAAGCTTCACGCTGATCGCCGCTGAACTGATTGCTCATATTAAAGGTATCTTTCAGCTCAGGGTTATGAGCAAACATACGATCGTAAAAATGCTCTGTGAGTTTCGAACCGGTTTCAACCAGCAAAGGAATGGTTGATTTTACAGTGGCGATGGTTTGGCTATCCAGCATGGTGAGGCTCCTATAATTTTTCGAATAATAATGTGCAAATCAATACATGTATTTTAAATACATCTTATAAAAAACAACCTGGCTTGTAAATACACATTCAGTAGTTAGGGCGCTTATCGTTACGCTCCAGTTCACACTTATGAAAAAACCGCATACTCAACATGAGGATAAATCCGTTGATTTGTGTGAACTCTGAGCAGTGAAAAGCCTTATGTGGCTTGAAGCCAATCGTTTGCGTAAAAACCTCTGTCAAGACCTATCTTAACGAGGTGAAAACAGTTTACACTGTGGAGCAGAACCCAAACGGGTGGTCCACTAGGTGTATTTAGTTAGCTGAGTCAGGAGAGCCGGATGTTAAAGCGTGAAATGAACATTGCCGATTATGATGCAGAATTATGGCGTGCAATGGAGCAAGAAGTGGTGCGCCAGGAAGAGCACATCGAGCTGATTGCGTCTGAGAACTATACCAGCCCGCGTGTTATGCAGGCGCAGGGTTCCCAGTTGACGAACAAATATGCTGAAGGTTATCCGGGCAAGCGTTACTACGGTGGCTGTGAGTATGTCGATGTGGTTGAGCAACTGGCTATCGACCGCGCGAAAGAGTTGTTTGGCGCAGATTATGCCAACGTTCAGCCGCACTCAGGCTCACAGGCTAACGTTGCGGTTTATTCCGCGCTGCTGCAGCCAGGCGACACCGTATTGGGTATGAATCTGGCCCATGGCGGCCATCTGACTCACGGCTCTCCGGTAAACTTCTCCGGTAAACTGTACAACATCGTTCCTTACGGCATCGATGAGTCTGGCAAGATCGACTATGACGACATGGCGCGTCAGGCTGAACTTCATAAACCCAAAATGATCATCGGCGGCTTTTCTGCCTATTCAGGTATTGTTGATTGGGCAAAAATGCGTGAAATCGCTGATAGCATTGGCGCATGGTTGTTTGTGGACATGGCTCATGTGGCGGGTTTGGTTGCTGCGGGCGTTTACCCTAACCCGGTGCCTCACGCGCACATCGTCACCACGACCACTCACAAAACTCTGGCTGGCCCACGTGGCGGTCTGATTTTGGCGAAAGGCGGCGACGAAGAACTGTATAAGAAACTGAATTCTTCCGTATTCCCTGCAAACCAGGGTGGCCCGTTGATGCATGTTATCGCCGGTAAAGCCGTAGCGCTGAAAGAAGCAATGGAGCCTGAATTTAAGGTTTACCAGCAGCAGGTTGCCAAAAACGCGAAAGCGATGGTGTCTGTCTTCTTGGAACGCGGCTACAAAGTGGTTTCTGGCGGTACTGAAAACCATCTGTTCCTGCTGGATCTGGTGGACAAAGATATCACCGGTAAAGATGCGGATGCCGCTTTGGGTCGTGCCAATATCACTGTGAACAAAAACAGCGTGCCTAACGATCCTAAGAGCCCGTTTGTAACTTCCGGCGTGCGTATTGGTTCCCCGGCTATCACTCGTCGCGGTTTCAAAGAAGCGGAATCCATCAAGCTGGCTGGCTGGATGTGTGATGTATTGGATGACATCAACGACGAAGCGACTATCGAACGAACTAAACAAAAAGTTCTGGAAATTTGCGCCCGTTTCCCGGTTTATGCATAATTTCAGCGAATTTATATTGTTGTCATCAAACCCGCTTCGGCGGGTTTTTTTTCATCAGATATCCGGTAATGAATAAAGCGGAAACGCCAGATAAAAGAGAATTTTTTCATTCGTGATGTGAGATGGCTTGCAAACTAGTTGTTTGGATGATTACTCGGTTGCTAGCGAAGAAGGGCTCTGTCACAGTATCTGGCTGACTCCGGAGGGATTATGGTATTGCAATCAACACGCTGGCTGGCGCTCAGTTATTTCACCTACTTCTTTTCTTACGGTATTTTCCTGCCTTTTTGGAGTGTGTGGTTACAAGGTGAAGGCATTCCGCCGGAAACCATCGGTATCTTGTTAGGTGCGGGTCTGGTTTCTCGCTTTCTCGGCAGTTTAATTATTGCCCCTAGCGTGAAAAATCCCTCCCATCTGGTTACTGCACTAAGAATTCTGGCTTTGCTGACGCTGGCATTTGCCATTGGTTTTTGGTTTGGCAGCGGCTGGGCATGGTTGATGATAGTTATTGCCGGTTTTAACCTGTTTTTCGGCCCGCTGGTTCCTCTGACCGATGCGCTGGCAGCGACCTGGCAAAAACAGATCTCAATGGATTATGGCAAGGTACGTCTGTGGGGGTCGCTGGCGTTTGTCATTGGTTCAGCGTTGACCGGCAAACTGGTATCTGTTTGGGGACATAACGCGATTCTTTATAGCCTGACCGTCGCGGTAGCAGCGATGCTTCTGGGCGTCTTATTACGTCCGAGCGTGATGCCTAAAGGCGAGATTCGTAGCAATACAGTACCGGCGACTAAGTGGAAAACCTTGCTGTCTGAAGGGCCGGTCTGGCGATTTTTGCTGTGCGTGACGCTGTTGCAAGGCGCTCATGCGGGTTACTACAGCTTTAGCGCAATTTACTGGAAAGAAGCCGGTTATTCGGCGGCGACTATCGGTTATCTGTGGTCGTTGGGCGTGGTGGCCGAGATTCTGGTCTTCGCTTTCAGTAATGTGCTATTCCGCCGCTGGACGGCGCGCGGCCTGCTGTTGCTTTCCGCTATCAGCGGGATTATTCGCTGGGGCCTGATGGCATCGACTACCGAGCTGCATTGGCTGTTGCTGATTCAGATTTTACACTGCGGCTCCTTTACCGTTTGCCACCTAGCGGCAATGCGCTTTATCGCCGCTCGCCGTGGCGCGGACGTGATTCGTCTGCAATCCGTTTACTCTGGGTTGGCGATGGGAGGAGGGATTGCGGTGATGACGGTGATTTCCGGCTTCCTGTTTGAACATATTCAGGGCGGCGTATTCTGGGTGATGGCGCTGGTGGCCGTACCGGCTCTATTTATCCGGCCAAAAGTGGTGGCTAACCCAGAAGATCTGGCGGATTAAGGCGTTTCCAGCCAACGACGAATAGCGATCTGATCTGCTTTTGTTAGCGGTAAAAGCACCTGAATTAACGGCGGCGTTGGCTCGGGTGCTTCTCTTTTATAGGGGGAAATTACTAGATTAGCACCGGGCGGAGCGCCAGATTTTAGGTATTCAGAATAAGATAAGTATTTGATATACAGGGGGAGTAGCGTTAGTTCACGTAGTTGCTGTTCTACGCGCTGCTCCAACTCAGGATTCCCGTCGGTTAGCAGTAAAATCTGTTTTTCTTGTAACGCATTGCCCTGCATCAGCCAGGCACCAAAGCTAATGGCTATCAGCCCTAGCTCATCGGCCGAAAATTCAATCTGATATTCCCGTTCAAAATCGGTTAAAGCTTCGCGAGTCGTCCGTAACAAGCGCGGATACTTGCTGCTAATTTCATCCAGTAAAATATTATCCACGCCAATATGAAAACGGCAGCGCTCGATTGCTGGAGCCAAATGAGCAAATAGTTGGCTAATTAACTCATCGTCACTGCTGAATACCATTCCGGAAATCTGTTGAAAGCGTTCAATCAATCGATGAATGGAATCCATCAGGCGAGCGTCTTCCGGGGAATGGTTGCTGCTGTAGCTATGCGCTTTAATCATGGTCAACGTCAGGATAAACACATCCCGCTCGCTGCTGGCTAATGGTTGGGGAAGCTGATTATTCAGGGTGTAAAACAGGCTCTCGGCGGCGGTCAGTTCTACCTTTTGGCTCAACCATGTCACCTGCTGCTGTTCTAACTGTGGGTAGCTTTGTTGTTGATTTTCCCAAACCGCGTAGGCCAGGTAAATCTGCAAAAAATAGCGGTCACGTTCGTCCAACGGGCGAGGCAAATGATGTTCACATTGTTCAACGATAGCTTGTAGCGGCGGTAATACGGCATTTTCACCTTGCCATTGCAGCGCCTGATGTAACGCAGGCACAAAGTTATTATCGATAAACTCGGGACAATAGCGTAGCCCTCGGCGTAGCCAATGAATCAGGCACAGCCGTTTATTCAGTAACGTTCCTTGTAGTTGGCAGTCCTCAGCCGGATTGGTACGAATATCCAGATGATAGAAACGCTGGATTTCGTTCGCCACCTCGGCTATATCTTGCCGGGTGGTCGGAAGCCCGACGCCATTTAATTGACTGATAGTCTCCAGTTTTACCGGCAATGTCGGAGTAAACAGCAGCAATAACGCATGACAACGGCGCTGTTGACCGGAGAGCTCAGGCACTGGTGTAGTGTCTAGGCTCATAAAACCTTCTGAAGTAAGTTTGATTGGTATTTATCAGGCTAAGCATAGCAAAAGTGGGAAAACCAGCGCGCTTGCCGCGATAGCTTTTACATCGGGTTACAACTTACATCACAATAATTGCTGTAAATCCAAGGGTTGATAGATGTTCAATATGTTATGTTATAACAATCATGCGCCGTGTAAATATATTCGGGGACTATTTATTGGCTTGGCGGCGTTACTGTATAGCGCGTCAGGGCTGGCTCATCCACACAGTTTTATCGAGATGGAAACCACTTTTGTGGTGGATAACCAGAAACTGACCGGCATGAAAATGGTGTGGACGATGGATGAAATTACCTCCGCCGATTTACTTTATGACGCAGAAAATGCCAAAAGTGACTCGGAAATCTGGAAGAAACTGGCGGCAGAAGTCATGGCTAACGTCTTGGGACAGCACTATTTCACCGATATTTACCGCGATGGAAAGCCGGTGAAATACCTGAATTTACCGACGGAATACCATTTGTCCCGCAAAGGGCATCAGGCGGTATTAGAATTCGTGATGCCTTTAGCCGAGCCGCAGCCGATGATCGGTAAGCCTTTTACAATTTTGACTTACGATCCAACGTATTTTGTCGACATGACTTACCCGGATCAGGCCGCAGTTCATTTACCAATTGAATGGACGAAGAGTTGTCAGGCCACTTTATTTACCCCAAATCCGGACGCATCGTTACAGGCCTACGCCTTGTCGCTAGATAAGGAAGACTCCCCTGGGGAGGATATGGCTTTAGGAAAACAATTTGCCCAACGGATAACTCTACAATGTCAGTAAGTTTTACCCCGGCAACCCGCCGTCAAAAGCACTGGTTCGTTCATCTTTGGCCCTTGGTATTGTTCCTGTTGTGTTTGGCGCTGGCAGCACAACTGGCTTGGTCGTACTGGCCTGAGTTGCTGTTTAAAAGCGTGGTATGGCAAAAAACCATGCACCAGCAAATGGCGCAGCTATTGCAACAGGTAAAAGCTAATCCGCATCAAATGGGGTTAGGGCTGATGTTTTTCAGCCTGATTTACGGTGTGTTGCATGCGGTTGGCCCCGGTCACGGAAAAGTGGTCATTGTGACTTATCTGGCTACGCATCCAGCGCGGCTGAAAAGCAGCCTGAAACTGACATTTTTAGCCTCACTATTACAGGGCGGAGTGGCAATAGCTTTGGTCTCGCTGATATTAGGCGTGTTCCAATTATCCTCCCGTTATTTACATCAAAGCAGTTACTGGATGGAAAAGGGCAGCTTTTTACTGGTTATCCTGTTGGGGTTGTTACTGTGTTTCCGCGCCTTAAGACGGCTTTATCGCCAAGTCACTCGACTAAAACCGAAGAAAATCTCTATCCAGCGTCTGCAACCTTTACCCGCCGATCATGTACATAATGAAAACTGCGGCTGCGGGCATCGACATCTTCCCAGCGATGAGGAATTGCAGGCGGGTAACGATTGGCGCACCCGTTTGGCGGTGATACTGGCGATGGGCATGCGACCCTGTTCCGGGGCGATTATGATATTGCTGTTTGCTAAAGTTATCGGGGTATATGTTTGGGGAATTGCGTCGGCGCTGGCGATGGCGTTAGGAACTTCACTAACAATTTCGCTGTTGGCGCTGTTTGTTCACTACGCCCGTCAGTTAGCGGTGCGTTTGAGTCGGGATCGCGCACCGGCAGCGTGGGGAAGCATCGCTTGGGCCACTTTAGCATTGGCTGGAGGAATTATTTTACTCTTCGCTGGAGTATTGCTTTATCTTTCCAGCCAGCCGTCCATGATGGGAGGCGTTCGTCCATTTGGTCGCTGAATTCTAACCATAAAAAATGCCAGTCAGCGTTAACCGACTGGCATTACAATTCTTAATGAGGGCTGAAAATTAACGCTTCAGCGCTTCACTCAATTCATCGCTCATTGCCTGCAACATAGATTTCACTACGCGCGGGTTACCGGCAACAATGTTACCAGAGCTGAAATGGTTATGGCCGCCAACGAAGTCGGTCACGATACCACCTGCTTCACGAACCAGCAGTTCGCCACCGGCGAAATCCCAAGGTTTCAGGCCAATTTCGAAGAAACCGTCTACGCGG
Organism: Yersinia nurmii; assembly: GCF_001112925.1. GTDB lineage: Bacteria > Pseudomonadota > Gammaproteobacteria > Enterobacterales > Enterobacteriaceae > Yersinia > Yersinia nurmii. The sequence continues at coordinate 40,871 of NZ_CPYD01000016.1, read as the reverse complement.
CCAGCGGCAACGTAAGCCAGATCCAGCGCGGCAGAACCCGTGCGACGAATATCAGCACATTGGGTAAATAGCTTACCTAATACATTAATGTAGGCCGGTGCGTGTTGTTTTACTTTGAACGGGAAACCGGTCGCCAGAATGGTGCCATCCAGTTCTTTCGCGTTAGTACCACGCAGGCGGTAACCGTTCAGCTGAGCGCCTTGACCGCGAGTGGCGGTGAACAGTTCATTACGCATTGGATCGTAAACCACAGCCACTTCAGTGCGGCCTTTGATGCGCACAGCAATGGAAACAGCGAAATGTGGGAAACGTTTGATGAAATTTGAGGTGCCATCCAGTGGATCGATAACCCATTGAGTTTCGTACTCTTCACCAAGTAATTCACCACATTCTTCACTAATAATGGTGTGTTTTGGATAAGATTTACGGATAACGTCAATGATCAGATGTTCTGCGTCACGGTCAACGTTAGTAACAAAGTCATTACTGCCTTTCTGGCTCGCTTCGACAGCGTCCGGGGTTTCATAATTTTTGGCAATCAGGTTACCGGCCTTACGCGCAGCGCGTATGGCGATAGTCAGCATCGGATGCATGGGTATCTTCCAACTAGGATGTTAAAGAACGAGAAACGGCGCATAGTATAGCAGGGGATCTGATAAATGCCTACGTTTGTGTTAAGATGTTGCGATACCCCGCTACCCTCAGAGTTTGTATGTTGCACAATATTCGCATTGTTTTGGTTGAAACTTCTCACACCGGAAACATGGGCTCCACCGCCAGAGCCATGAAAACCATGGGCTTAACCAATTTGTATTTGGTCAATCCATTGGTAAAACCTGATTCTCAGGCCATAGCGCTATCTGCGGGTGCCAGCGATGTTATCGGCAATGCCACCATCGTTGACACTCTGGATGAGGCTCTGGCTGGTTGCAGCCTAGTCGTTGGCACTAGCGCTCGCTCTCGTACTTTGCCGTGGCCGATGCTGGAACCGCGCGAATGCGGCGTTCGCAGCGCACGTGAAGCCGAGCATGCACCAGTGGCGCTGGTGTTTGGCCGTGAACGCGTGGGGCTGACTAACGATGAGCTACAGAAATGTCATTACCACGTGGCAATCCCGGCAAATCCAGAATACAGCTCGTTGAATCTGGCGATGGCTGTGCAGATTCTGGCTTATGAAGTTCGGGTGGCCTTCCTCGATCGTCAGGCAGAAATCGCACCTAAGCAGGAAGAGGAAGAGGCGCCTTATCCGCTGGTCGACGATCTGGAGCGTTTTTACCAGCATTTGGAACAGGTTCTGTCCCACACCGGCTTTATTCGTCAGGCACATCCGGGGCAGATTATGAGCAAATTACGCCGTCTGTTTACCCGCGCTAGGCCGGAAACACAAGAGCTTAATATCCTACGTGGAATGCTCACATCGATCGAAAAACAGGATAAACACCAGAAAAGCGCCAACAACGCCAAAATGGCGAAAGATAAAGAATAGTCATATATATCATATTTATATATGAGTATATGGAACCAACATATAAGGATAACGAGGCATAAAATACTTGAGTGAATTACTGGGTTAAATAGTTGACTAAAACACTCAAGAATGGCAGAATTCTAGCTCGTTTCACCAACAGGTAATTTTAAGCTATGAGACTGACATCCAAAGGTCGTTATGCCGTGACCGCCATGCTTGACGTGGCATTACATTCCCAGGACGGGCCAGTACCTCTGGCAGATATTTCTGAACGTCAAGGAATCTCGTTATCTTATCTGGAACAACTCTTTTCACGTCTGCGCAAGAATGGCTTGGTTGCAAGCGTACGTGGTCCGGGCGGCGGTTACCTGCTGGGTAAAGACGCAGGCCAGATCGCCGTAGGCGCGGTCATTACTGCCGTAGACGAATCTGTCGATGCAACCCGTTGTCAGGGTAAAGAAGGCTGCCAGGGGGGCGATCGTTGCCTGACCCATACGCTGTGGCGCGATTTGAGCGAGCGTATCAGCAGCTTCCTGAACAACATCACATTGGCGGAACTGGTCAATAATCAAGATATTTTGGAAGTAGCGGATCGTCAGAACAACGATACGCGTCGTACGGCCAACGGCCGACCGCAAGAGACGATTAACGTCAATCTGCGTGCATAAGCAGAGTCTGCGGGATCTTCAGTTTTTGGAAGTGATGTACGGAGCATAAGAGCAATGACCGAATCAAAAGTAAAAACGCCGATCTATCTGGATTATTCAGCCACAACGCCAGTCGATCCGCGTGTTGCTGAAAAGATGATGCAGTATTTGACTTTGGACGGTATCTTCGGCAACCCGGCCTCCCGCTCCCACCGTTTTGGGTGGCAGGCAGAGGAAGCCGTTGATATCGCACGTAACGACATCGCAGCGCTGGTCGGTGCTGACCCACGTGAAATTGTGTTCACTTCGGGTGCCACAGAATCAAACAACCTTGCCATTAAAGGTGCCGCCAACTTCTATCAGAAGAAAGGCAAGCACATCATCACCTGTAAAACCGAACATAAAGCTGTGCTGGATACCTGCCGTCAGTTGGAGCGTGAAGGTTTCGAAGTGACCTATCTGGCGCCGCAAAGCAACGGTATTATCGATCTCAAACAGCTTGAAGCTGCGATGCGTGAGGACACCATTTTGGTTTCCATCATGCATGTGAATAATGAAATCGGTGTGGTGCAGGATATCGCCGCTATTGGTGAAATGTGCCGTAGCCGCGGGATCATTTTCCACGTCGATGCGACTCAAAGCGTAGGCAAACTGCCTATCGACCTGAGCAAACTGAAAGTGGATCTGATGTCCTTCTCTGCCCATAAAATCTATGGTCCGATGGGCATTGGCGCACTGTTCGTTCGCCGTAAACCGCGTATTCGTATTGAAGCACAGCAGCACGGCGGCGGTCACGAGCGCGGTATGCGTTCCGGTACTTTGCCTGTGCACCAAATTGTTGGTATGGGTGAAGCTTACCGTATTGCCAAAGAAGAGATGGAAAGCGAATCTAAGCGTTTATCCTCACTGCGCAAACGTCTGTGGGATGGCCTGAAAGATATCGAAGAAGTTTACCTGAACGGCGATTTAGAGAATGGCGCACCTAACATTCTTAACGTCAGCTTCAACTATGTTGAAGGTGAATCGCTGATTATGGCGCTGAAAGACCTGGCTGTTTCTTCAGGCTCAGCCTGTACCTCCGCAAGCCTGGAACCTTCTTACGTGCTGCGCGCGCTGGGTATGAGCGATGAACTGGCACACAGTTCCATCCGTTTCTCCCTGGGCCGTTTTACTACTGAAGAAGAGATCGACTACACCATTGCGCTGGTTCGTAAATCCATCGGTCGCCTGCGTGATCTGTCTCCACTGTGGGACATGTTCAAGCAGGGCGTGGATATCAACAGCATCGAATGGTCACATCACTAATTCCAGACTTTCAGATTCAGGAGCACTCAAATGGCTTATAGCGAAAAAGTAATAGATCATTACGAAAACCCACGTAACGTTGGTTCTTTCGATAACGAAGATCCAACCGTTGGTAGCGGCATGGTCGGCGCGCCGGCCTGTGGCGATGTGATGAAATTGCAGATTAAAGTTAACGAAGCTGGGATTATTGAAGACGCCCGCTTTAAAACTTACGGCTGCGGTTCCGCCATTGCTTCCAGCTCGCTGGTGACCGAATGGATGAAAGGCAAGTCTCTCGATCAGGCTGAAGCGATCAAAAACACTCAAATCGCTGAAGAACTGGAGTTACCGCCGGTTAAAATCCACTGCTCAATTCTGGCTGAAGATGCCATTAAAGCAGCGATCGCCGACTACAAAAGCAAACATAACGCTAAGTAGTTGTAAATCAGTATAAATAACCTGTCTGTGGTTTGGGCAGGTTCTCAGAGATGAGGTTGTTGTATGTCGATATCTATCAGCGACAGTGCTGCGCAACGTGTCAGCGCCTTCTTGGAACACCGTGGTAAAGGTTTGGGTTTGCGCCTAGGCGTAAGAACCTCCGGCTGCTCCGGTATGGCGTATGTACTAGAATTTGTTGACGAAATGAACGATGACGATATCGTTTTTGAAGACAAAGGCGTGAAAGTGATCATCGACGGTAAAAGCATGGTCTATCTGGACGGTACCGAACTGGATTTCGTCAAAGAAGGGCTGAACGAAGGCTTTAAGTTCAACAATCCAAACGTCTCCGGTGAATGCGGATGCGGTGAAAGTTTTAACGTTTAATCGTTAGTTTTTGCCTTATATCGTAGCGCTATACTGACGTTTGCTGATTTATCCGGCTCTCTTCCATGCTGTTGAGGTGGGGAAGGGAGCTGCATAAACCCCTCACTCAGCCACACGACAACTTCCGAGCATGCTATGGATTACTTTACTTTATTCGGGCTGCCGGCTCGCTATCTCGTAGACGCCAGCCAACTCACTTCCCGCTATCAGGAATTGCAACGCCAATTCCATCCGGATCGCTTTGCTAGTCAGCCAGAACGTGAGCGTTTACTGGCTTTGCAGCAGGCTGCGACCATCAACGACGCCTATCAAACTCTCAAGCATCCGTTAAAACGCGCAGAGTATATGTTATCTTTGCAGGGTTTTGATTTGAGCAATGAACAGCACACCATGCGTGATACCGCGTTTCTGATGGAACAATTGGAACTGCGGGAAGAGCTAGATGCCATTGAACGTCAGGCCGATGCCGAAAGCGCATTAGCGGCTTTTAACGCACGTTTGGCGGTAATGACCCAAAAACGTAGCGAGCAAATGGTGCAGGAACTGGATAACCAGCAATGGAGCAATGCGGCGGATACCGTGCGAAAACTCCGTTTTCTGGACAAACTACAGCAGCAGGTTGAGCAGTTGGAAGACCGTCTGTTTGACGACTTTGTCTGAGAATCGGGTCGCGGTTAACTGGCTTGTGTCCTGAACTGTTAATCTCATGCTTATGATAGTGAACGACCAAACGTATCTTTTAAAGAATCCCTGAATAGGCTGAACATGCCTGAAAAAAGCAGGGCGTTGGTGTTTCGCTAGAGAAATTTTTGTCATTTATACCCAATAGATTATCCGCTGCCGTTTAGCCTGCGACAGCCTGCAAGTGAAAGGGTATAGACTCATGATTGATGGAAGCTCAACATGGCCTTATTACAAATTAGTGAGCCTGGTTTAACCGCGGCGCCGCACCAACGTCGGCTGGCCGCAGGTATCGATTTAGGGACTACCAATTCCTTGGTTGCTACGGTGCGTAGCGGTAAAGCGCAAACCTTGGCAGATAGTCAGAACCGGGATTTATTACCTTCCGTGGTGCACTATCAGCCCGAAGGCATTGATGTCGGTTGGGATGCGCGTCAGCAGGCGGCGCAGGACCCAGCCAATACCATCAGTTCCGTCAAACGAATGATGGGACGTTCGCTAGCTGATATTCAGCAGCGTTATCCTAATCTGCCTTACTCCTTCCTGCCGAGTGAAAACGGCCTGCCGATGATCCAAACTGCGGCAGGGCTGGTGAATCCGGTTCAGGTCTCAGCCGATATCCTCAAGGCTCTATCGCAGCGCGCGCAGGAGGCCTTAGAAGGCCAACTCGACGGCGTCGTTATCACCGTACCAGCCTATTTTGATGATGCGCAACGCCAAGGTACGAAAGATGCGGCGCGTCTCGCAGGTCTACACGTTTTACGCTTGCTTAACGAACCTACCGCAGCGGCAATTGCCTACGGTTTGGATTCCGGTCAGGAAGGCGTAATTGCGGTTTACGATCTGGGCGGTGGAACCTTCGATATTTCTATTCTGCGCCTCAGTCGTGGGGTATTCGAAGTGTTGGCAACCGGCGGGGATTCTGCACTGGGCGGTGATGACTTTGATCATCTGTTGGCTGACTGGTTACGTGAGCAGGCTGGAATTCCTTCCCGCGACGATCACGGTGTACAGCGACAACTGCTGGATGCGGCGATTACGGCGAAAATTGCTCTAAGCGATGCTGACGCAGCGGAAGTGAGCGTAGCAGGCTGGAAAGGGGAAATTACCCGTCAACAGTTTGAAGCGCTGATTGCGACGTTAGTTAAACGCACGTTAATGGCCTGCCGTCGTACTCTAAAAGACGCCGGTGTCAGCACTGATGAAGTGCTGGAAGTGGTGATGGTCGGTGGCTCAACTCGCGTGCCTTTGGTTCGTGAGCAGGTTGGGCAGTTCTTCGGTCGCACGCCGCTGACTTCCATCGATCCCGATAAAGTAGTCGCTATTGGCGCAGCTATTCAGGCTGATATTCTGGTGGGCAATAAACCAGACAGCGATATGCTGCTGTTGGATGTTATTCCGCTGTCGCTGGGGCTGGAAACTATGGGCGGTTTGGTGGAAAAAGTGATTCCACGGAATACCACCATTCCGGTCGCTCGGGCGCAGGAATTCACCACCTTTAAAGATGGCCAAAGCGCGATGATGATTCACGTGCTGCAAGGTGAGCGAGAGCTGGTACAGGATTGTCGTTCGCTGGCTCGATTCACTCTGCGTGGCTTACCGCCGCTGCCGGCAGGTGGCGCGCACATTCGTGTGACTTTTCAGGTTGATGCCGATGGCCTGCTAAGCGTGACGGCGATGGAAAAATCCACCGGCGTAGAAGCTTCAATTCAGGTTAAGCCATCCTATGGATTGTCTGATGACGAAATTGCCACGATGATCAAAGACTCCATGGCGAACGCGAAGCAAGACATTAATGCGAGAAAACTGGCGGAACAACAAGTAGATGCATCACGGGTGCTGGAAAGTTTGCAAGGTGCGCTGGCGGAAGATGCCGCATTGCTGAGCGAACAGGAAAGCGCGGCGATTGCGCAGGCTGTGGAAGTCTTGCAGCAAAGCCTGCAGGGCAGCGACCCGGCGGCGATTGAAGCCGCAATCAAATCGTTAGATGCACAAACGCAAAACTTTGCCGCGCGCCGGATGGATGCCTCTATCCGTCGTGCTTTGGCTGGCCATTCTGTGGATGAGGTTTAATCATGCCTAAAATAGTATTTCTTCCGAATAAAGACCATTGCCCGGATGGTGCCGTATTTGAAGCGCGTCAAGGTGAAACGATTTTGGACGTTGCTCTGCGTAACGGAATTGATATCGAGCACGCCTGTGAAATGTCCTGCGCCTGTACTACCTGCCATTGCGTAGTGCGTGAAGGCTTTGATTCCCTGAATGAAAGCACCGAACTGGAAGACGACATGCTGGATAAAGCTTGGGGACTGGAGCCGGAAAGTCGTCTGAGCTGTCAGGCTCGAGTGGCTGATGAAGATCTGGTGGTTGAAATTCCTCGCTACACTGTCAACCACGCTCGCGAGCACTAATAGATATTATTCGTCGATCCGCTTTGGGTGGCGGTGGATAAAGGAGAATCGAATGAGTTTAACATGGCAAGACACGCGGGAAATCGGTGAAGCGCTGTACGATCAGTTTCCCGATCTCGATCCCAAAACGGTGCGTTTTACCGACATGCATCAGTGGATTTGCGATCTGGAAGAGTTTGATGACGATCCGGCGCGATCAAATGAAAAAGTGCTGGAAGCGATCTTACTAGTCTGGTTAGATGAGTTCGAGTAAATATCTCTGGGGTCGCGTTGGCGGCCCCGTTTCTTTTTGATAAAAACTGTTTCTTATAAAAATTTTCTATAAATCTTTTCGTATCAATCGCTTTGTATTCGAGACTGGTTTCGCAGGCCAGTAACTAAGTAGCTGAAATACAGCAATAAAATAATAACGACGAGGAAAGCTATGACTACAGAAATTATGCAAGTATCCCTATCAACTCATCCGGCAGATGCCCGCTGGGGCGAGAAAGCCCTGTTAAGTACCAACGATCAAGGCATGACTATTCACCTAACGGGCAAAGATGCTCTGGGTGCGATTCAGCGTGCGGCACGTAAAATCGACGGGCAAGGTATTAAAAAAGTGAAGCTGGCCGGTGAGGGCTGGGGTTTGGAACAAAGCTGGGCTTTCTGGCAGGGTTTCCGTGGGCCAAAAGGTGAGCGCAGCGTTAAATGGGCAGAATTGCCAGAGAACGATCGTCAGGAGCTGGAACAGCGTCTGAAAATTATTGATTGGGTGCGCCATACCATCAATACCCCGGCGGAAGATCTGGGGCCGAAACAGCTGGCTAAAAATGCCATCGATCTGATGTGTAGCGTAGCCTGTGATGCTGTCAGCTACCGCATTACCGAAGGCGACGATTTACGAGAGCAAAACTACGCGGGTATTCATACCGTAGGCCGTGGCTCCGATCGTTCTCCGGTACTGCTGGCGTTGGATTTTAACCCAACCGGTAACCCAGATGCGCCGATAATGGCTTGTCTGGTCGGTAAAGGTATTACTTTCGATTCCGGCGGTTATAGCCTAAAACAAAGCGCCTTCATGGACTCGATGAAGTCCGATATGGGCGGTGCAGCTACTCTGACCGGCGCGCTGGCATTAGCGGCAGCGCGCGGTTTGAATCAGCGTGTAAAACTGTATCTGTGCTGTGCTGATAATATGGTAAGCGGCAATGCCTTTAAGCTGGGCGATATTATTCGTTACCGTAATGGCAAAACCGTTGAAATCATGAATACCGATGCCGAAGGGCGTTTGGTATTGGCCGATGGTTTGATCGATGCATCGGAGCAAAATGCGCCACTGATTATTGATGCAGCGACTCTGACCGGTGCGGCGAAAACCGCTCTGGGCAATGATTATCACGCTTTGTTCAGCTTCGATGACGAATTGGCGCAGGAACTGCTGGAAAGTGCGAAAAGTGAAAATGAACCTTTCTGGCGCTTACCTCTGGCAGAATTCCATCGCAACCAGTTACCGTCCAACTTTGCCGAATTGAACAACGTTGCCGCGCCGTCTTATCCGGCCGGTGCTAGTACGGCGGCGGGCTTCCTGTCGCACTTCGTGAAAAACTATCAACAAGGCTGGCTGCACATCGATTGCTCCGCCACTTACCGTAAAGGTGCTGTGGATCAATGGTCCGCTGGCGCAACCGGTCTGGGTGTGCGTACCGTAGCTAACCTGCTGCTGGCGAAAGCCAAATCATAGGCCGAAGCTGAATCAGTTTTCACCAAGTCTATTTGAATAATCTGGGGCACCTGCTGGTGCCCCTTTATCGATCTGTATAATTCCTAATTGATTGCTGTTTTGGAGTATGAAATGAGTTTTCCGCATCTTCCCTCATCTGACCATGACCATGACCATGACCATGACCATGACCATGAAGAAAATATCGGTGAAAATGAGCTGGAGAAACTATTAAAACTGGCGGCAAGTGAGTCTATTCACCGACCGGCCTTTTTCCGAGCCTTACTCGATGCCACCGTGTTGGTATTGGGCGATTCCGGGCAGGAAAGTCAGGACGGTGAAATGACTTTCTCCGCCAGTAATGGGGTGAATATTCTGCATTGGGAAAAGCAGGACGGCGAATTGACCATTCCTTTTTTCTCTTCGCTGGAAACTTTGCAGCAAGCCATTAGTCAATCTGAAGGCGAAAAAGAGCAGCCTTTTGTGGCGATGCCGGTACGCGTGCTGTTTGAAATGACGCAGGGAGCCTGCCTGTTCTTGAACCCGAAAACTGAATATGGCAAAGAATTTTATCCGGAAGAGGTGGCCATGCTATTGGCCAACGGCGGTGTAGCTAAACCGACGGAAATGGTGGTGGATAAAGAAACGCAGATTCTGCTTGGGCAGCCGGAAGAATATCCGTCGGCGATTGTCGATGCGTTAACCAAACTATTCAGCCAGCGTAAACCGGTACGTCGAGCATTTCTGGCGTTAATTCATGATAAAAGCGTGGATGAGAAACCGAATTTGCTGATCGGGCTGGAAGTGGAGGGGTCAGAAGAAGAAATTGAAATTCTGATTCAGGAAGCAGGCCATATTGCTAGCGAACACGCGCCAGACGATAGCCCGGTTGATTTTTGCGTGGTCTCGGAAAAAGAGCGAGGCGTTAGCCATTATCTGACTACGCATACGCAGCCGTTCTACCAACGGAAATGGGGCAGCTGGCTGCGAAATAGCATTCCCTCATCAGGACAGGCGTAATTTCATACTGGACGGAAGCCGCTGAGTTTCCGTCCTATTCTTCGTATTTATCATTACTTCGTAACGATTTCTTCTGCTTTTCCCTCATTCCTCGTCCTCAAGTGACTAAATCCCGTAAACATCCCTTTCCTTTTTTAACTTTAATAAGATAATAGCGCCTATGTGCGATGGCTTATTCGCTCTCTCAGCCAGGGAAAAACAGAATGAATCCATACCCTAAGAAGGTATTTCAGTCAGGCAAGAAAATTTGTCAGGGAATGATGTTGGCCGGCGCGGTATTACTGATGGCGGCCTGTGATGAGGGCGATAAAACATCCACCGTCGCAAATGCCAAACAGACTCACGCGGCTGCCGTTGTACCTGCAGCCGCCAAAAAAACCGACGCCGCTTCGCTAGCGGAAATGGCTAAGCGTTTTGCCGGTAAGCCTTTGACGCTGTTAGATGCTTCGGAGCTTCAGCTAGACGGTGCCAGCGGAATGGTACTGACCTTCTCCGTTCCTCTCGATCCCAATCAGGATTTTGGTGCGCAGGTGCATTTGGTCGATACCCAAAACGGTAAAATCGACGGTGCCTGGGAACTGTCAGACAATCTGACCGAGCTGCGTTTACGTCATTTACAGCCGGAACGTAAGCTGTTGCTGACGCTGGACGCCGGCCTGAAAGGCATTAGTGGCCAAACGTTAACCGTACCGGAACCGCAAAAAATCACCACTCGTAGCATTAAACCGAGCGTAGGTTTTGCCAGCAAAGGTTCGCTTTTGCCAACCAAACTGGCGCAGGGTTTACCGGTAATGGCGCTGAACGTCGATCATGTAGACGTTAACTTTTTCCGCATTAAACCGGCCAATCTGGCTAATTTCATCGCGACTTGGCAGTACCGAAATTCATTCGGTACTTGGGAATCCGATGAACTGCTGAAAATGGCCGATCTGGTGTATACCGGCCGTTTCGATCTTAATCCCCAGCGTAACACGCGAGAAAAAATCTTGCTGCCGCTAGGGGATATCAAGCCGCTGCAGGAAACCGGCGTTTATCTGGCGGTGATGCAACAGGCGGGACAGTACAGCTATAGCATCGCAGCCAGCATGTTTACGCTAAGCGACATTGGCGTTTCGATACATAGCTATCGCGATCGTCTGGACGTCTTTGCTCAAGGGCTAGAGGGTGGGGCCGCGCTGAAAGACGTTGCCCTACAGCTATTGGATGAAAAAGGGCAGGTGCTAGCAGAAGGGAAAACCGATACTCAGGGTCATGCCCAGCTAGAAAAAAATGCCAAAGGTAAACTGCTGCTGGCGAGCAAAGATGGGCAAACCAGCCTGATCGATTTGGTGGCTCCGGCGCTGGATCTGGCCGAATTTGAAATCGCTGGGCCGGAAGGTTATCAAAAACAATTCTTTGCCTTTGGCCCACGCGATCTCTACCGACCGGGCGAAACCTTGATTGTTAACGGTTTACTGCGGGATGCCGACGGGAAGCCTCTCGCCGCTCAGCCAGTTAAAGTCGACATCGTCAAGCCGGATAATCAGGTGGCCCGCAGCTTTGTCTGGCAACCACAGGGCGGCTTATATCAATACCAATATGCGATTCCGGATAACGCGCTGACCGGCGATTGGGCGCTGCGCTTTGATTTGGGCGACAACCAGCCGCGTTTGTATAAATTCAAGGTGGAAGATTTCCTGCCGGAACGCATGGCGCTGGATATTTCCACCAGCAAACAGCCGTTGAGCACCGATGCCGAGTTAGCTTTTGACGTGACCGGCCGTTATCTCTACGGCGCACCGGCGGCGGATAACCGTTTGCAAGGGCAGGCATTTTTGCGTCCGCAGCGAGAAGCGCTAACCGCACTGCCCGGCTTTGAATTTGGTTCAGTGGTAGAAGAGAATCTATCCCGAACTTTGGATGAATTTGATACCGCGTTGGATAAAAACGGCGAACTGGCCGTGCAAATCGATAACAGTTGGAGCGGCGTTAAATCTCCGGTGAAAGTGATTTTACAGGCGAGTTTGCTGGAATCGGGCGGTCGTCCGGTAACCCGTCGCGCTGAGCAGGCTATTTGGCCGGCGAAAGAATTGGCGGGGATTCGTCCATTATTCAGCAAGCGAAATGTTTATGACTATGTTTCCGATAAATATCGTTCGCAAGCGATGGTAGATGTCGATAGTCAGGCTGAGTTTGAGGTGGTTTATGCCAACGCAGCGGGAGAGAAGCTGGCGGCGAAAGGCCTAAAGGTTCGTTTGGTCCGTGAACGCCGCGATTACTATTGGCAGTGGTCGGAAAGCGACGGCTGGATGTCGCAATACGATAAAAAAGACCTGATGCTGGATGAAAAAAATCTTGATATCGCCGCAGGCAGCAGCGGTAAAGTCAGCTTCCCGGTGGAGTGGGGGGCTTATCGAGTTGAAGTAAGCAATAGCCACAACGATTTGATTAGTAGCACCCGTTTCTGGGCCGGTTACGATTGGCAGGACAATACTGGTGGCAGCGGCTCGGTGCGTCCGGATCAGGTAAAACTGACGCTGGATAAACCGGCTTATCGTCCGGGCGAAAAAGTGAAATTACATGTGGAAGCGCCAGCGGCCGGTACCGGTTATTTGCTGGTGGAGTCCAGCGACGGCCCGCTGTGGTGGCAGGAAGTTGCGGTGCCAGTAGGCGGTGCCGACGTTGAGGTGCCATTGAATAAGGACTGGAACCGACATGATTTGTATCTGAGCGCCACGATTATTCGTCCGGGTGATAAAACGGTGCAATCCACGCCTAAACGAGCAGTAGGCATTCTGCATCTGCCGTTGGTCGATGAAGGGCGTAAGCTAGGACTAACGCTGGATGCACCGGCGCGGATGCGTCCGAATGAGACATTGACGGTCAAAGTCAAAGCCAACCCAATAGACGGTAAATTGCCGAAGAAAGTGCAGGTGCTGTTGTCCGCCGTGGATAGCGGAATTCTCAGCATTACTGATTTTGCTACGCCAGATCCTTACGATGCTTTCTTTGGGCGTAAACGTTATAGCGTCGATCAATATGATGTATACGGTCAATTGATTGAAGGTCAGGGGCGCTTGGGTAGCTTGCGTTTTGGTGGGGACGGTGATGAGGAAGATGCTCTGTCTCGCGGCGGTAAAAAACCGATAACCGAAGTGACCATTGTGGCTCAGCAGGCGCAGCCGGTGACACTGAATGAACAAGGTGAAGGTTCTATTCAGTTAGCTATTCCGGATTTCAACGGCGAATTACGTTTGATGGCACAGGCATGGAGCGATGAGGATTTCGGTAAAGCCGAAAGCAAAGTGATCGTTGCTGCGCCGTTGATTGCACAGTTAGCCACGCCGCGCTTCCTGGCGGGTGGAGACCATACCGAACTGGCGCTGGACTTAAGTAATCTGTCCGGTCATCCGCAAAATTTACAGGTGAAACTCAGCGCCACTGGGCTGATCGCGTTAAATGGCTCAGGGGAACAGCAGCTTTCTCTCGCTAACGGCGAACGTAAAACTCTGCTGATTCCAGTGCAGGCTCTGAACGGTTTCGGTCAGGGGGATATTGGTTTGGTGATCAGCGGCGTTGCCCTGCCAAACGAAAAGCTACCGGATTATCAGCATCACTGGAAAATAGGCGTGCGACCGGCTTATCCGGCACAGACTCGCCATTTCGCCAATATTCTGCACAGCGGTGAAAGCTGGATACTGCCGCCGGAGGCCACCGAAGGTCTGGAACAAGATACCCTTGAAGGTCAGTTGTTGTTAACCAGTCGACCACCGTTAAACGTGGCGCGCTACATCAGCGAGCTGTATGCCTATCCTTATGGCTGTCTAGAGCAAACTGTTAGCGGCCTGTATCCGTCGCTGTATAGCAATCATGCCCAGTTGACTTCCATTGGCATTAAAGCCGATAGCGATGAAAAACGACGCAAATCCATAGATACCGGCATCGAACATCTGCTGAGTATGCAAAAGGATAACGGCGGATTTGCGCTGTGGGATAAACAGGGTTGGGAAGAACATTGGCTGACGGCCTATGCCACCGATTTCCTGTTCCGAGCTAGCCAGCAGGGTTACAGCGTACCAGCCAGCGCGCTGACGGCGGCCAATAACCGTTTACTGCGTTATTTGCAGGACCCAAGCCAAATCGAGATGCGCTACAGTTCCAATGATTTGCATTCACGCTTTGCGGTACAGGCCTATGCTGGGCTAGTTTTAGCTTCGCAGCAGAAAGCGCCTCTGGGTGCATTGCGTCAGTTGGCCAACCGCAGTAAAGATGCCCGCACCGGCTTACCACTGGTGCAATTGGGTATCGCGCTGAAAATGATGGGTGATATGCCGCGAGCCGAAGTCCTGCTGACGCAAGGGATGACGACGACACGCGCTAAAACCGATTATTGGTTGGGAGATTACGGCAGTGAAATTCGCGACGATGCTTTAATTCTCTCACTGTTAACAGAAAATAACCTATTGCCGCAGCAACGCGATAGCCGATTGCTGTCGTTGTCTGAGCAACTAACTGGAAAGCGTTATTTATCGACGCAGGAAAGCAACGCGGTATATCTGGCCGGACGCACTTTAATTAGCGCCAGTGAAACTCCGTGGCAGATAGCTTTCGCGACAAATAACGCGGAAGGGGCGGCAGAAACCCATGATAAACCGCTTAGCCAGAATTGGTCTGCTAAGCAGCTGACCGAAGGATTGGTACTACAGAATCCGGGAAGCGCGGCGGTTTATAGCCGATTAGATTTAGTGGGCTATCCGCAGATGGCACCAACGCCTTCTAACAATAATCTAAGTATCACACGCACCTATCTGGACATGAACGGTCATCCGGTGCAGTTGGATCAGGTTAAAAGCGGCCAGTTAATCGTGGTTTACCTGAGAGTGGGCGCTAACCAACGGGTGCCTGATGCGCTGGTGGTCGATTTGTTGCCTGCCGGGTTGGAACTGGAAAACCAGAATCTGGGTGATAGCAGCGCCAGTCTGGGTGAAAGCGCCAGCGGGTTGCCGGAGCTACAGATGAATATGCAGCAGGCGACCATTAAACATCAGGAATTCCGCGACGATCGCTATGTTGCAGCCGTTGATGTCGATGGCTATAACTTTACCACGCTGCTGTATCTGGCCAGAGCGGTCACACCGGGTACTTACCTGATTCCACCGCCGCAGGTGGAGTCTATGTATGTACCGGAATGGCGTGCCGTGGGCTCAACGCCAACGCAGTTACGCGTACTGAAATAAACTTTCTGGCCTCTTTGCTGCGGATCATCTGTGCAAAGGGGCCGAAATCATTGCCTTATGACTCATTTTTTTCGTTTTCGCCGCCGTTTCTGGCTCTCTTTGCTGTTTATCTCGCTGCTGCTGCCGGCGGCTATTTGGCTGGCTGATAGAATCTGGCCGCTGCCGCTGACTGATGTACAAATGGCACGGATTGTGGTGGCGGAGGATGGCTCTCCCCTATGGCGTTTTGCAGATAATGACGGCGTTTGGCGCTATCCGGTCAGTATCAAACAGGTTTCTCCGTATTATTTGCAAGCGTTACTAACCTATGAAGATCGCTGGTTCTATCACCATCCTGGTGTTAATCCATTGTCTCTGGCGCGTGCAGCCTGGCAGGATCTTCGAGCGGGGAAAATACTCTCCGGCGGCAGTACGCTTTCCATGCAGGTTGCGCGCCTGATCGATCCACATCCTCGCACTTTAGGTGGAAAACTACGTCAGGTCTGGCGCACCTTTCAGCTGGAATGGCATCTGTCCAAAGACCAGATTTTGGAGATTTACCTGAATCGCGCGCCTTTTGGCGGGACATTGCAGGGAATCGGTGCCGCTAGTTGGACTTATTTAGGTAAAGCACCGGATAACCTGACCCAAGGGGAAGCGGCTTTGCTGGCGGTACTGCCGCAGGCACCCAGCCATTTGCGTCCCGATCGTTACCCTTTACGTGCCAAAGCGGCGCGAGATAAAGTATTAACTCGATTGGCGCAGTACGAGGTTTGGCCTACGAGTCAGGTGACTGAAATTCAACAGGAAGATATCTGGCTGGCTCCTCGGCAAGTGCCACAACAGGCACCTTTGCTGGCTCGTCGTCTGACTCTCGGTAACAAGCGTGAAGTCATTCAAACGACGCTGGACGCCGGTTTGCAGCGCCAACTGGAAGATATGGCCGCAGGCTGGCGGCACCAGTTGCCGGAGAAAACCTCTCTCGGTGTACTCGTGGTCGACCACACAACCATGGAAGTGAAGGCTTACATCGGCTCGGTTGATTTCGGTGATGACAGTCGTTTCGGTCATGTTGATACCATCAGCGCGTGGCGTTCACCTGGCTCGACGCTCAAGCCCTTTTTATATGCGATGGCGTTGGATGATGGCCTAATTCACGGCGAATCGTTGTTACAGGACGTTCCGCGTCGGTTTGGCAATTATCGTCCGGGGAATTTTGATACCGGTTTTCACGGGCCGGTGAGTGCTAGCGATGCATTAGTGCGTTCGCTGAATCTGCCAGCGGTACAACTCTTGGAAGCTTATGGTTCCAAACGTTTTGCCGCCAAGTTGCGCAATGCCGGCTTGATATTACGATTCCCACTGCACAGCGAACCTAATCTGGCGCTGATATTAGGCGGAACCGGCGCGCGTTTAGATCAATTGGTGGCTGCTTTTAGCGCCTTTGGGCGCGGGGGGATGGCCGGACAGCTACGTTTCGAGCCTAAGCAACCGTTGCTTGAGCGGCGGCTATTTTCCCCCGGCGCGGCGTGGATTGTGCGACGGATAATGGCGGGAGAAGGGAGGCCGGTTCCCGACGATATTTTACCTGCGGTTGTGCCTTTGGCATGGAAAACCGGCACCAGTTACGGTTATCGGGACGCATGGGCAATTGGTCTGAACGCTCGCTATACGCTGGGTATTTGGGTTGGTAGACCGGATGGAACACCGGTTGCAGGGCAATTTGGCTTTGCCACTGCGGTACCTATTTTGCATCAGGTTAATAGTGTACTCATGGCGCGATTGAATCAGGGAAATCGAGCATTACCGATCGACCCGCGGCATGAATCAGTGAGCCGGGAAGAAATCTGCTGGCCGGGCGGGCAGCCATTGCCAGCCGGTGACAGTAACTGCCGTCAGCGACGCCAGAGTTGGGTGCTGGAAGGTACTTTGCCGCCCACGCTGGCGGCTCCCGGGCAGGAAAATATTCAAGGTAGCCAGATGAATATATGGCTGAATAAGCAAGGTCAGCGAGTGGCGGCCGATTGCCCAGACGCTACGCCGACCCGTTTAACTCTCTGGCCGTTGCCGCTTGAGCCTTGGCTGCCGTGGGCAGAGCGTCGGGCGCAACGTTTACCGCCGGTGAATGCCAACTGCCCGCCGCTAGCAGAAAATGACAGTCCTCCACTTTTGATTCTGGGGATCCGGAATGGGGCTGTTGTGCGTCGTCTACCGGGCAAGAGCAGTCTGGATTTACGATTGGAAGCGCAGGGTGGACAAGGGGAACGCTGGTGGTTCCTAAACGGCGAGCAGGTTGCTAGCACTCAAAATCATCAATCATGGCTACAAACGCTGACCGTTCCGGGTCGTTATCAGCTAAATGTGTTGGATGAAAGTGGGCAAGTCAGCAACGTTGAATTCCGACTGGAGTAAGGAAGTCTAAATCATCTTAATGAAAAGAATGCAATGCATTTGAAAATACGATGTATTTGTTGTTTTTATATTAAAAAATAATGTAACCAATAAGACTTTGGTTTTATATAATCCAAATTGATTTTTTATTCTTTTTAACCTCGGCTGTTGATGGTTTTTTTTAGAAGTGAATCTTATTTTTCTTTATCAATGATCAATAGCAATATTGGAGTGTGGATGATGAAAATAAAAATATTATCAATTATGATATTCACTACAATACTTTCCTGCTTCGACGTATTATCCAATGAGCCAAAAGTCTGTTTCTTTATGAATGATAGTTATCGAGGCGAGTCTCTCTGTGCTAGGAAAAATAACTCAGTAGAAAGTATTCCTGAAAGATGGAATGACCGTATCTCATCGGTAGTTATTCCTCATGGATTAGCAGTTAATGTTTATAAAGATATTAATTTTTCAGGCGATAAGTTAG
This sequence comes from Yersinia nurmii, assembly GCF_001112925.1. Taxonomy (GTDB): domain Bacteria; phylum Pseudomonadota; class Gammaproteobacteria; order Enterobacterales; family Enterobacteriaceae; genus Yersinia; species Yersinia nurmii. The sequence goes on along the minus strand of NZ_CPYD01000016.1, from coordinate 22,757 downwards.
TTATTAAAAAAGATACTGACTTCGTTAAAGACAAAACTAAAAGAGGTTTTAACGATGAGATTAGCTCATTTGAAGTAAACAGTACGGCATGTTTTTATGAAAGTGATGAGTTTTCTGGAAATGTAGTATGTCTGGCTGCAAATGAAAGTATCGATCTTTATGTCAATAGCTATCATGGTCGGCAGAACTACCATATTCTTAATCCCCTTAACGATCAGATCAGTTCTATTAGTGTTCCACAAAATATGCAAGCGGTTGTTTATGAAGACGATAACTTTCAAGGGGAATACTATTTTTTGACAGAAGACTTCACATATCAGGATTTAGAGAGATTAAATATTAATAATAGAATAACCAGTATAAAGGTTTTTCAAAACAATAACTTTACTTGCGATCAGCGCTGTGTAATCAAAGACGTTATGCGTATTCCTTTAGGAAACACTTTTGGTCACTATTGGTTGGACTATCGTTTGAATTCTAAAGAGGCATTGATTAGTTTTATATTAAATAATGATGATGACTATTCTATATCATTCGTTGACGGTGGTATTCTTCGGGTAAAGAATCGAGAACTGTATTTTATGCATAATGATAAACACAGCAGTTTTAATTTTCGGTTTAATGATGATAGCGATAGATTATCATTTCTCTCCCGATTCAATGGTGACTATTTTGAAATACAGTTTATTGAGTCGAAAGGAACGAAAAGCATTTATGTTTCTCCGTTGTTTAGTTCACTCTTTGATTATGGAAAAGAAACCGTTGATTTTAAGGTCAGTAATTTCAACCTTGAAACACCCGTCGTCATTGACAAACTGGTATTAACCGGAGAACAGGGAAGCAACCGACAAACCCGCAGCGTGGTGGGAATATTATCTTGCTGGTCGTCGCCGATGCTCAGTATTTATAACTATGTGATTCAGGGGCGCTGTAATCAGGCTGACAGATTTGTCAGCAATGCCGATGAGTTCTTTAAAAAACCGAACGATAAGATATTGCAAATATCAGGCTCGGCAAAACCTTTACCTAAACTGGAATCGAATGAAACCTTTCAGATGGAGCGTCAAATCGTCAATTTGCAGTCTGAACCCAAAGGTCTTCTCACTCAGATTCATTCCGATATGAATGGTAAGGCCTTAACGGTTCCTGCGACGGCGCTGGCTTGCAAAGTTTCCATGAAAGATCAGTTACTTCCTCATCTACGCTCTCGCCGTGATTTGGCTCCTGGCTGCATAGAATGGACCTTGAATATATTAACCGACTTTACTTTACTGTTTGGCGGCAGCACGGATAGCTGGAATTCGGAGAATTTTGGACAAATTATTGAACGAATTATACGAAATGGTGATACCGGACACGCCGTATCTGATATTCAAACTGAAACTCGTCTGATTAACAGAGTCCAGACGTTATTCAGGGAAACGGCTCAATCTTCTGTAAACCAAGAAATCTTTAATTTGAAAACGGCTTTTGAGTTTTCCCAGCTTAGCTATGCGGCCTATCTGTTTCATGATAATAGCGAAGATGAAGATAGAGTACAAACTCCTCAGGCAGTGCAATCACTCCCTCTTGGACGATATGAACTGTCGCTGCAAGATTTTCATTTTATAGAAACTATCCCCAGAATTCGGCGTGGAGAACGCTGGGTAGAACATCCCGAACAGCATTTCGATATTGAAGTGATCAGTGGCCCGACTGAAGCGACCGAGGCTGCCAGAAGCCGACTTATGCCGATTATTGATGAATGGAGGCAGATATATCATCAGGTAAAACTGCCTGCCAGCGTTGATCTGCCGACGGAAATTGGCGAGTCTCTTGAGCAGGTCAATAACATCGAGCAGTTGCATGAGGCCTCGCGCCTAGTGAGCGATGTGACACAAAGCTGGTTAAGAACCAGCCGTGATGACTATATCTATGTGATTGTGCGCTTATCTGGACAGATCGTCAGTATTACCATGGCGGTAGACATCAATGAATTTGACGCCGGGATAGCCGGCTCTCTGACAAACCCAACCTACGTGTTGCATCCGCAGGCTGAGGGGTCGATAAGAGGGGCTGGTACCGCTGCAATCAGGGCATTGGCCGATTATTTGAGCAAAAAAGGGAAACGCGCATTGGTTTCCAGCGTGATCAGCCAGCCTTCGGCCATAGTGAAGAAAAAAGTTGGCTTTAGGTTTATTGAGGAACTTTGACAATTTTTGGCAAGATAGGAATGATAGATCTGAGCAGAACGGTAACCGGTTAATACCCGTAGCTTTTTATCCGCTGACTTGATTTTTATGTGAAATGTGATTTGTGCACAAAAATGAGGAATTAAGATAACAATTTTTTAATAAATTGTTGTAATTCCCATAGGCAAGCGCTTTCGGCACACATATAATCTGCGACCACTTAACAGGGTCGGCGCAAAAATTACTTTAAAGAATCTGCCTGTAAGCCAAGCGGCAACGCTAATTCAGGGTGGTTTCCAAGTCCGGTCAATATTAGAAATCAAATAAAATAGAGGTTGTCATGACTGTAGAACGTACTTTTTCCATCATCAAGCCAAACGCAGTAGCTAACAACGACATCGGTGCTATCTATGCGCGTTTTGAAAATGCCGGCTTCAAGATTATTGCTGCAAAAATGCTGCACTTGACCAAAGAACAGGCTGAAGGCTTCTACGCAGAACATAAAGGCCGTCCTTTCTTCGACGGTCTGGTTGAGTTCATGACCTCTGGCCCAATCATGGTTCAGGTTCTGGAAGGCGAAAATGCGGTTCAGCGCAACCGTGACATCATGGGTGCAACCAACCCAGATAACGCGCTGGCAGGCACCTTGCGCGCTGATTTTGCCGATAGCTTTACTGCTAATGCGGTTCACGGTTCTGATGCCGTTGAGTCAGCACAACGTGAAATCGCTTATTTCTTCGGCGAAAACGAAATTTTTCCACGCAGCTAATAGGTTGATTTAAGAGGAGTCAGGGCAATTTTCATCGGCTGACACAATAAAAATGCAGCCATGCCCTTTCAACCGTAGAATCCATGCCTTAAAATTCGTACAATGCCGCGCCCCGGATGAGCCAGCTCTCCCGGGGCATTTTTATTATTTATCCATCGCCGTTTCTTTAAGTGCCACCCGGTTTAAAGCACAGCGCCGCAAAGTGTAACAACGAGGCCACGACAACTCATGTCTGAACAACAGTTATCTGCAACAATTCAACCCGATGCTTCTCCTGCTGCCGACAGCGCAGTGCAGGTAGCCGCGCCGGCCACCGCTAAAATCAACCTGCTCGATTTGAATCGCCAGCAAATGCGCGAGTTTTTCGCTGAAATGGGTGAAAAACCATTCCGAGCAGATCAGGTCATGAAGTGGATGTATCACTATTGCTACGATGATTTCGAGCAAATGACCGACATTAATAAAGTGCTGAGAGCAAAATTACAGCGCGTGGCCGAAATTCGGGCGCCGGAAGTGGCAGAAGAACAACGCTCAGCGGATGGCACCATTAAGTGGGCGATCAAAGTTGGCGACCAGCAGGTTGAAACCGTGTATATCCCTGAAGCCGATCGCGCCACTTTGTGCGTATCTTCTCAGGTTGGTTGTGCTCTTGAATGTAAATTCTGCTCAACCGCTCAGCAGGGCTTCAACCGTAACCTGCGGGTTTCCGAAATTATCGGTCAGGTATGGCGTGCGGCCAAAATTATCGGTTCGCTGAAAGCAACCGGTACTCGCCCGATCACCAACGTCGTTATGATGGGGATGGGTGAGCCGTTGCTGAACCTGAATAACGTGGTTCCGGCGATGGACATCATGATGGATGACTTCGGTTTTGGTTTGTCCAAACGTCGAGTCACCCTGTCTACTTCAGGTGTTGTTCCGGCGCTGGATAAATTGGGCGACATGATTGATGTGGCGCTGGCCATTTCTCTGCATGCGCCAACCGATGATATTCGTGATGAAATCGTACCAATCAACCGTAAATATAATATCGAAACTTTCCTCGCTGCGGTTCGTCGCTATTTAGCGAAATCGAACGCCAACGGCGGGCGGGTAACGGTTGAGTACGTTATGCTGGATCACATTAATGACAGCACCGAACAGGCTCATCAGCTGGCAGAGTGTTTGAAGGATACACCGTGTAAGATTAACTTGATTCCATGGAACCCCTTCCCAGGCGCGCCATATGGCCGTAGCTCCAATAGCCGGGTAGATCGTTTCTCCAAGGTATTGATGGAATACGGATTTACGACTATTGTTCGTAAAACCCGCGGCGATGACATCGATGCAGCCTGCGGCCAGTTGGCGGGCGAGGTGATTGACCGAACCAAGCGCACGCTGAAAAAGAAAATGGCCGGGGAACCTATAGCCGTTAAGACAGTCTGAACCTTACGGGGCGTTTAGCTCCGTTTAACTGACTGTTATTTAAGTTTTAATCTGCAAGATGTCAGGTGTCACGCGTAGGTAATACAGCAAATATGAGGGCCTGAGGCGTCGTCAATTATTCAGGTTCTTGCCTTTACGCAACTGGACAATTGGAAGAGCATGAAGCTGAATATACTGTGGGGAGCTTGTTTGACGGCCGTGGTTTTGGCCGGATGTTCGGGTTCATCGCCGAATAAGGTTGACCCACCGGCGGCAGGTCAAACGCGTTTACAGCTTGGTTTAGCCTATCTGGCGCAGGGAGATTTACCCGCTGCACGTCAGAATCTGGAAAAAGCTGTGAATGCCGCTCCACAGGATTATCAAGCCCAATTGGGCATGGCTTTATACGAACAGCGCATTGGTGAAAACAGCGCCGCAGAACAGCGTTATCAGCAGACGATGCAGCTCGCTCCAGGAAATGGCACCGTACTGAATAATTACGGTGCGTTTCTGTGTGGTTTAGGGCAGTATGTATCGGCTCAACAGCAGTTTAGCGCTGCGGCTTTGTTACCTGATTACGGTCAAGTTGCAGATAGTCTGGAAAATGCAGGTTATTGTTTTTTGCGGGCTAATCAAAATGACCAAGCCAAAGTGTTGCTCCGCCGAGCGTTGAAGTATGATCCTGATAAAGGTGGGTCGCTGCTTGCAGAGGCCGAAAGGCAATTTGGAGAAGGGAAACGCGCTCAGGCGCAACTACTACTGGATGTTTATCAACATGTTCTTCCGGCCAGTGCCGAAAGTTTATGGTTACAAATTCGTTTCGCCGCGCTGGCAGGTCGCCAGGATAGCGTTCAACGCTATGGCAAGCAGCTTGCGCGAAGTTTTCCACAATCCAAACAGTACCAGCACTTTCTAGCTAATGAATACTGAAGCCTCCCAAGATCAAACTGTTCCAGAGACGACAGGTGTGCGCCTGCGTCAAGCCCGTGAAGCATTAGGGCTAACCCAACAGAATGTTGCAGAACGTCTGTGCCTGAAAGTATCTACTATTCGGGATATTGAGGAAGATAACGCTCAGGCGAATCTTGCTTCGACGTTTTTGCGTGGTTACATTCGCTCATACGCCAAACTGGTTCGTCTGCCTGAAGATGAGCTATTGCCTATGCTGGCAAAACAGGCACCGATTAGAGCGGCGAAAGTCGCCCCGATGCAGAGTTTCTCATTGGGTAAAAAACGCAAGAAACGTGATGGCTGGTTGATGATGTTCACCTGGCTCATTGTTTTTGTTGTGATTGGTCTGACCGGTACCTGGTGGTGGCAAAATCATCAGGCCCAACAGGCAGAGATCGCCAATATGGCCGATCAGTCTTCTGCTCAGTTATCGCAAAATGAGGGGCAAACTGTTCCTCTGGCTGGTCAAAACGATAACGCGGAAAAAACCGAAGTTCCGTTGACTGACGCTAATGCATCAGCTGCGCCTTCGGCACCGGAAACTGCTCCGGTAACGGCTCCAGCCGCGGCAGGGAATGCCCCGGTAGCTACAGGTGAAACGCCGGCCACGTCAGCGGTAGTTTCGCCAAGTCAGGCGACTTTGCCTGAAGTGTCAAACCCTGCCATTCCTTTGCCGACGGCGGAGGCTGCGGTTAACGCTGCCGCTGCCCAATCGACCGGGTTGGTGATGAATTTCTCTGACGATTGCTGGCTGCAGGTTGTTGATGCAACGGGTAAATCATTGTTCAGTGGTATTCAGAAGAAGGGCGCGACCCTGAATTTATCTGGCAAAGCACCCTACAAACTGACGATAGGTGCGCCAGGGGCGGTCACTATTTTGTATCAAGGTAACCCTGTTGATTTAAGCAAGTTTGTTAAATCAAGCCGCGTTGCCCGTTTGACCGTCGGCGCTGAGTAATCTTGTGGTTATAGGTGACCACATGACTGCAAAGGAGAGCGTGTAATGCATAATGAATCCCCAATCATTCGACGTAAATCCACGCGTATTTATGTCGGAAAGGTGCCGATTGGTGATGGTGCGCCGATTGCCGTGCAATCGATGACCAACACTCGCACCACAGACGTTGACGCGACGGTTAAACAAATTCAGGCATTAGAGCGTGTTGGCGTTGATATCGTCCGTGTTTCAGTACCGACTATGGATGCGGCTGAAGCTTTCAAGTTGATTAAGCAGCGCGCCAATGTTCCACTGGTCGCTGATATCCATTTTGACTACCGTATTGCGCTGAAAGTAGCGGAATATGGCGTGGATTGCTTGCGTATCAACCCCGGCAATATTGGTAACGAATCACGTATCCGCGAAGTGGTTGCCTGCGCGCGCGACAATAACATCCCTATCCGTATCGGTATCAACGGCGGCTCGTTGGAAAAGGACATTCAGGAAAAGTATGGTGAACCCACGCCAGAAGCCCTGCTTGAATCCGCAATGCGTCACGTTGATATCCTCGATCGCCTCAACTTCGACCAGTTCAAAGTCAGCGTGAAAGCCTCCGATGTTTTCCTAGCGGTAAATTCATACCGTTTATTGGCAAAACAAATCAATAATCCGCTGCATTTGGGGATTACTGAAGCCGGCGGCGCGCGTAGCGGTTCGGTTAAATCGGCTATTGGCCTCGGTTTGCTACTATCTGAAGGCATCGGTGACACGCTGCGTATTTCTCTGGCCGCCGATCCGGTGGAGGAAGTCAAAGTTGGCTTTGATATTCTGAAATCTCTGCGCATTCGTTCCCGCGGTATCAATTTCATCGCTTGCCCAACTTGTTCGCGTCAGGAGTTTGACGTTATCGGTACGGTAAATGCGCTGGAAGAACGGCTGGAAGATCTGATTACGCCAATGGATGTCTCTATCATTGGTTGTGTGGTGAACGGGCCGGGAGAGGCCTTGGTTTCAACAATCGGTGTGACCGGCGCGCATAATAAAAGCGGCTTCTATGAAGACGGCGTGCGCCAGCGGGAACGCTTTGACAACAAGTTGATGATCGACCAGTTGGAAGCCAAAATTCGCGCCAAAGCAGCGATGATTGATGAGAAAAACCGGATTGATATCAACCAGCTGGAAGATCAGGCCCCGGTCTGATCTGGCGGTTGGCGACCAGCGTTGAGTAAGCGGGCCTGGCCCGCTTTATATTGTGCCCATAGTGGTGAGGAGCGTCCCCATTGAATCACGGGACGGCTAGCCCCTATAATCGGCTTTATTTTTTGCATCAAAACTATAGAGAAAAGACGTGGCAAAGAACATTCAAGCCATTCGTGGTATGAACGACTACCTGCCGGCTGATACAGCTTTATGGCAGCGTATTGAAGGCACATTGAAACAAGTGCTGGGCGGCTATGGTTACAGTGAAATTCGCTTACCGATTGTAGAGCAGACCCCGTTATTTAAACGCGCTATCGGTGAAGTGACCGACGTCGTGGAAAAAGAGATGTACACCTTTGACGATCGCAATGGCGAAAGTCTGACGCTGCGCCCAGAAGGCACGGCGGGTTGTGTACGCGCCGGGATCGAACATGGTCTGCTGTACAATCAGGAACAACGTCTGTGGTACATCGGCCCGATGTTCCGCTACGAGCGCCCACAAAAAGGCCGCTATCGCCAATTCCATCAGTTGGGTGCCGAAGTCTTTGGTCTGCAAGGGCCAGATATCGATGCCGAATTGATTTTGCTAACCGCTCGTTGGTGGAAAGCATTGGGCATCGCCGAACACGTTCGTCTTGAACTGAACTCTATTGGTTCACTGGCCGCACGTGCCGATTACCGTGAAGCTTTGGTCGCCTTCCTGGAACAGCATCAGGACGTGTTAGATGAAGACTGCAAACGCCGGATGTATAGCAATCCGCTGCGTGTTTTAGACTCTAAAAATCCAGAAGTCCAGCAGTTGCTGAACGATGCACCGCGTCTTTCTGAATATCTGGATGAAGAATCCAAACAGCATTTTGCCGGGTTGTGTGAACTTTTGGATCATGCCGGTATCCCATATAGCGTTAATGAGCGTTTGGTTCGCGGCTTGGATTATTACAATCGCACCGTTTTCGAATGGGTAACCAATAGCCTTGGCTCTCAGGGAACAGTCTGTGCCGGTGGTCGTTACGACGGTCTGGTAGAGCAACTGGGTGGTCGTGCTACGCCAGCAGTCGGTTTTGCTATGGGGCTGGAGCGTTTGGTTCTGCTGGTTCAGGCGGTTAATCCTGAATTTAGCGCACCGCCAACGGTCGATGTGTATCTGGTTTCTTCCGGTCAGGGAACACAGAGCGCAGCAATGCAGCTGGCTGAAACCCTGCGTGACGCTCTGCCGTCATTGAAGCTGATGACCAACTATGGCGGCGGCAACTTTAAAAAACAATTCGCCCGAGCCGATAAATGGGGCGCGCGCGTGGCCTTGGTGTTGGGTGAAGACGAAGTGTCTGCACAGCAGGTGGTAGTGAAAGATCTGCGCAAGGGTGAACAAGAAACGCTGGCGCAAGCTGATGTAGCTGCGCGTCTGGCTTCGATGTTAGGTTAAGGAGAGAGACACCGTGGAAGTCTATACCACTGAAAATGACCAGGTTGACGCAGTGCGCCGTTTCTTTAGTGAAAACGGAAAAGCGCTGGCCGTGGGTGTGGTGCTCGGAATTGGTGCTTTGGTGGGCTGGCGTTATTGGCAGAGCCATCAGAATACCGCGCTGACGGAAGCATCTTCTTCCTTCCAGAAAGCCAGTGCGGCATTGGCAGCCAACAACGCTGAAGGCGTTATCGCTGCGGAAAAATTTGTACAAAGCAACAGTAACAACTATGGCGTGTTAGCCGGGTTGGAACTGGCGCATCACTTTGTGGCACAAGGGCAATTTGAGAAGGCTGCTCAGCAGTTGAGTCTGGCTCAGGGCAATACCAAAGATGAAAACCTGCTGTCGTTGATCAACCTGCGTTTGGCGCGTGTCCAGCTGCAATTGAAAAAGCCAGAAGATGCATTGAAAACCCTCGATGCGGTGAAAGGCGATGGTTGGACTGCAATGGCGCAAGACGTGCGTGGCGATGCATTATTAAGTAAGGGCGACGTTGCTGGTGCACGCGCGGCTTACACCAAAGGCGTCGAATCTAATGCTTCTCAGGCGTTGCAGGCACTGCTGCGCATGAAATTGAACAATTTGTCCAGCTAAGGGGAATTCCCATGCAACTGCGTAAAACACTCTTAGTAGGACTGGTTTCCGTCGCCCTATTGAGCGGCTGCTCACTGTTTAACAGTGAAGAAGATGTGGTGACTATGTCGCCACTGCCAAAAGTTGAAAATCAGTTCACTCCGACCAAGGTGTGGAGTACTTCTGTTGGCAGCGGTGTGGGTGATTACTACTCCCATCTGCGCCCGACTTGGCAGGGTTCCTCTGTTTTCGCCGCTGATCGTAAAGGTCTGGTGAAGGCGATGGATATCGATACCGGTAAACAAATTTGGCAAACCGATCTGTCTGAAAATACCAATTTCTACTCCAGCAACAAATCAGCCATGCTTTCCGGTGGTCTGACTGTTTCTGGTTCTCACGTGTTTGTGGGTAGTGAGAAAGCGGTGGTGTACGCGCTGAATGCCGATGATGGCAAAGTAGCGTGGCAGACCAGCGTAGCTGGCGAAGCGATGTCGCGTCCGGTTGTTAGCGACGGCATGGTTCTTATTCACACCACCAACGGTATGTTGCAGGCGTTGAATGAGAGCGATGGTGCGATTAAATGGACGCTGAATCTGGATGTGCCTTCTCTGTCCCTGCGCGGTGAATCTGCACCGACCGTTGCTTTTGGCGCGGCTATCGTTGGCGGTGATAATGGTCGCGTTAGTGCGGTCATGATGGAACAAGGCCAGCTGATTTGGCAGCAACGTATTTCTCAGGTTACCGGTACTACCGAAATTGACCGTCTGAACGATGTTGATATGACGCCAATCGTGGTAGACGGCGTGGTTTATGCGCTGGCTTACAATGGTAACTTGACCGCATTGGATCTGCGTTCTGGACAGATTCTGTGGAAACGCGAGTTGGGTTCGGTCAACGATTTCATCGTTGATTCTGGTCGGATCTTCCTGGTTGACCAAAATGACCGCATTGTGGCACTGAAATCCGACGGTGGTATTACCCTTTGGAGCCAAAGCGATCTATTGCATCGTAACTTGACTGCCCCAGTTATGTATAATGGCTATCTGGTGGTTGGTGATGCCGAAGGTTATCTGCACTGGGTGAATACCGAAGACGGCCGTTTTGTCGCGCAGCAGAAAGTGGATAGCTCCGGTTTCCTTAGCGCGCCGGTGGTTGTCAGCGATAAGCTGATGATTCAGGCCAAAGGCGGTACTGTCTACGCGTTTACTCGCTAATTATCGGGTAATACACTGGACGAAAGCTAAACTTTCAAGGGTGTGATTGCCGAACACATTGGCTCTTAATATGAGTCCCTAAACGGCTCCTGAATAGTTCAGGGGCCGTTTCGTATTCTAAAAACTCCGCTGTCCATGTTGTTCGATAGCGTTGTAACGAATTGAAAAATAAGTAATGAGGCTTCAATAATGATACCTGTCATCGCCCTGGTTGGGCGCCCGAATGTGGGTAAATCCACTTTATTTAACCGTTTGACTCACACTCGGGATGCGTTAGTGGCGGATTTCCCCGGGCTGACGCGTGACCGTAAATATGGTCGTGCCGAAGTTGAGGGTCATGAGTTTATCGTTATCGATACCGGCGGTATTGATGGCACCGAAGATGGCGTTGAAACACGCATGGCTGGACAGTCGCTATTAGCGATTGAAGAAGCAGACATCGTGTTATTCATGGTTGATGCTCGTGCTGGCCTGATGCCTGCGGATCAGGGCATTGCCCAGCATCTGCGTAGTCGCCAAAAAGCTACTTTCCTGGTTGCTAACAAAACCGACGGCATGGAGCCTGAAGCGGCAGCGGCCGATTTCTATTCTTTGGGGATGGGCGAAGTTCACCCTATCGCCGCTTCGCACGGTCGTGGCGTAGCTCAGCTGATTGAAGAAGTCATGGCTCCGTATATGGCGCCGGTAGAAGCTGAAGTTGAATTGACTGAAGAAGAAGCCAACGCCGCCTATTGGGCAGAACTAGAAGCGCAGGATCAAGATACGGCGGAAGGGGAAGAACCAGAAGAAGACGATTTTAACCCGCTGGATCTACCGATCAAGCTGGCCATCGTTGGGCGTCCTAACGTAGGTAAGTCTACACTGACCAACCGCATTCTTGGTGAAGAGCGTGTGGTGGTGTACGACATGCCGGGCACCACTCGCGATAGCATTTATATCCCAATGACCCGCGACGATCGTGAATATATCCTGATCGACACCGCAGGTGTGCGTAAACGTGGGAAAATCACTGAAACCGTTGAGAAATTCTCGGTAATCAAGACCCTGCAGGCGATCGAAGACTCGAACGTTGTATTACTGGTGATTGATGCTCGCGAAGGTATCTCCGATCAGGATTTGTCTCTGTTGGGCTTCATCCTCAATAGTGGGCGCTCACTTGTTATTGCTGTCAATAAATGGGATGGCATGAGCGAAGAAGCTCGCGCTCAAGTGAAAGACATGCTGGATCTGCGTTTGGGCTTCGTTGATTTCGCACGTATTCACTTTATCTCTGCTCTGCACGGCAGCGGCGTAGGTAATCTGTTCGAATCTATTCAGGAAGCCTACGATTGCTCCACCAAACGTGTTGGCACCTCAATGCTGACACGTATCATGCAAATGGCTGAAGAAGATCATCAGCCGCCGCTAGTACGTGGTCGCCGTGTGAAACTGAAATACGCCCACGCCGGTGGTTATAATCCACCAATCGTGGTTATTCACGGTAATCAGGTGACTGATTTATCCGATTCCTATAAACGCTATCTGATGAACTATTTCCGTCGTTCATTGAAGGTGATGGGAACGCCGATCCGTATTCAGTTTAAAGAGGGTGAAAACCCGTTTGCTGGTAAGCGTAACACCTTGACACCAAACCAGATGCGGAAGCGTAAACGCTTGTTGTCACATCTGAAAAAGAAATAAAGTCAGCTAGCAGGGCGCGGATATTCCGCGCCCTTCGTGTTTCTGGCTAATGGCTAAAAGCATTGTTTGCGAAATGAGTTTGGGAAGACGTTATGTCATGGGAAACTTGGAGTTTTGCGTTTAGCGTCACAGTACCGAATTTATTGATGATGTTACTTGGCGTCATGTTGCGGCGCTGGCGTCTGATGGACGACAGTTTCTGCGACGGTGCCACCCGCCTGGTTTTCAATCTCGCGTTGCCTTGCCTGCTATTCTTTAGCGTTGCCACTAATCACGTTAGTCTGGCCGATCATCTACCACTAGTGATTTACGGTGCGGTCGGCACGTTGATTACCTTTTTATTGCTGGAAGTGGCCGCTCACTGGCTGGTTAAAGAGCCTCGTGAGCGCGGCGTATTCGTGCAAGGCGGCTTTCGTGCCAATACCGCCATAGTAGGGCTGGCCTACGCGATGACAGCTTACGGTGATGAAGGCGTGGCGCTAGGGGCGATGTATCTGACGGTCACGGTGATATTATTCAACGTTCTGTCGGTGATCACATTAACTCGCAGTCTGAACGCTGGCACCGACGGTAAAATCAGCCAGCGCGCTTTATTGAAAAGTATGGTGACCAACCCGCTGATTATCGGTCTGGTTTGTGGCTTACTCTATGCTCAAACCCACCTACCGATGCCGCAGGTTATTCAGCAAACCGGTAGTTTTATATCCGCTCTGGCATTGCCGCTAGCCTTGCTTTGCACCGGAGCCAGCCTGGACTGGAAGGCGATGTTTCGTTCTTCTAATGTGGCGGCTTTGGCATCCTCCGCCAAACTGGTTTTTGTGCCTTTAATCATGACGTTAGGTGGGTGGTTGCTGGGTTTTCGCGGTGCTACACTGGGAATTGTCTTCCTGTTTTCAGCGACGCCAACGGCGGCGGGCAGTTATGTGATGACACGGGCAATGGGCGGAAATGCGACTTTAGCGGCTAATATTATCGCCATTACTACCGTGGGATCGTTCTTTACCACGGCTTTGGGTATTTATTTCCTGCGCACATTCGGCGTGATTTAAGGAGAAAATAATGGAAGCTCTATGTCCGGTGTGTCATACAGCGATGGATGAGGTAAGCGGTCACTTTCACTGCGCTACATGCAGTAGCGACTATCAGCCGCAGGCGATTTGCCCAGATTGCGGAAAACCATTACAGGTGCTTAAGGCCTGTGGCGCAGTCGATTATTTTTGTCAGCATGGGCATGGTTTGATTTCGAAAAAACGCGTGAAATACGAGTATACTCTGCATCATTAACGCCGCAGTTGCCTCCGCTCACTCCAATCATTTATTGGGCTAATCTTTTGGGTATTTACTCAGGTGTCGCCTTGCGATAACCCCAAATTGATGGGCAGCTAATGGCTAGAAGTTACTGATACGGTTAATTTTTAGGGAGAGCGTCGCGGTGGGGTCATAGTGGCGTAAGCCGCCGGACCCCCTCGTTGCGGTAGGCCTGTGTATCGTAAACCCTGAATCTTTTGACTGCCTCCACTCCCCCAGTCACTTAGTGGACTAGGTTTCTGAGGGGTCACTCCGTTGTCACCTTGCTACCACACCAAATCTTTTCGGTAGGCTTTTCGTCTTTTACGCCGCCGCAAGGTGCTGATTGTCGCACTGACATACTGGATAGCATCATACCTAGCAACGATAAAAACTAAGCTATTTCGCTGCTGTTCGGGGTTTACGTACTTTTTTCACCGGCGTTAGCTGCGTAATTTGACTTTCTACCCAACCATCCTGCAAACGGGTTTTCAGCGTTTCGCCCACCTGTACTTGCTTCGTAGTTTTTAGCAGGCTGCCGTTGTGGGTCTGGGTCACGCTATAGCCGCGTGCGAGCGTAGCCAACGGGCTAACGGTTTCTAACTGTGAACAGGCAATCCCAAAACGCTGACGATAAGCGTTTAGCTGACGCTCTAGCGCTTGTTTCAGGCGATATTCCTGCTGCTGCACTTGTTGACTGTAACGATAGATTCGTCCCTGCGGCTGGACGTTACTCAGCCGCTGCTGCAAACGCTCAACCCGGCGAACTTGCAGGCGAATCTGGTTTTGAGCACATTCTTCCAACCGACGTTGCAATTTAAATAACAGCGTTTGCTGGCGCGCTAGACGCAAATGAGGATGCTGCTGCTGTAAACGGTGATGCAGGCGGGTAAATTGTTGATTACGCTGTGCCAGATAATAATCCATCGCCATTTCCATGCGTTGTTGCTGTGCCTGAATTTGGCGCACTAACTCTAGCTGATTGCGGCTAACAATTTCAGCGGCTGCAGAAGGCGTAGGGGCTCGCAGATCGGCAACGAAATCGGCGATCGTCACATCGGTTTCATGCCCAACGGCGCTGACAATCGGAATCCGGCTGGCAAATATTGCTCTCGCCACCCGTTCATCATTAAAGCTCCATAAATCTTCCAGCGAACCGCCACCACGTCCAACAATCAAGACATCACACTCGGCGCGTCGATTGGCCATTTCAATAGCGCGAACAATTTGCATGGGCGCTTCGGCACCCTGAACCAACGTCGGATAAATCACCACCGGCAGCGAAGGATCGCGGCGCTGAAGCACCTGTAGCACATCGTGCAGAGCCGCTCCGCTGGAGGAAGTAATCACGCCGACTCGTTTGGCCGGGGTGGGGAGCGGCTGTTTGTGTGCCGCTTCAAATAACCCTTCCGCAGCCAATTGTGCTTTCAATTGCTCAAACTGCTGTTGCAGCAATCCATCGCCGGCAGGCTGCATACTCTCAGCGATTAACTGATAGTCACCTCGGGGTTCATACAGAGTGATTGAGGCTCTGACCAGCACCATCTGACCATTTTGCGGGTTAAAAGTGGTGCGGCGGTTGCTATTGCGAAACATCGCGCAGCGTACCTGTGCCCGATCGTCTTTCAGGGTAAAATACCAGTGACCAGAGGCGGGCTGGGAAAAGTTGGATATCTCGGCGGTGAGCCAAATCTGGCCCATTTCCATTTCCAACAGCTGTCGAACCGTCTGATTTAGGCGGCTGACGGTAAATATCGAGGTGGCGGAAGTTAGTGGCATGTGACCTGGATCAAATTTTAAAACAAGTACTTAATTGATCGATATTACCTGCCTCAGAACGGTAAGCAAGAAAATTTATCAGAAAGTGCTGGAGGCAACCGATTACGCTCTGTATAATGCCACGGCAATATTTTATCTTTTCTCAAATCACTCTGGTGAGATATTGCCCATGCTACGTATCACGAAAGAAGCACTAACCTTTGACGACGTTCTCCTGGTTCCAGCCCATTCCACAGTTCTGCCTAACACTGCGGATCTTGGTACTCAACTGACCGCAACTATCCACCTGAATATCCCTATGCTGTCCGCAGCCATGGATACCGTAACCGAATCTCGCCTGGCCATTGCTCTGGCGCAAGAAGGCGGTCTGGGCTTCATTCATAAAAACATGTCTATCGAGCGTCAGGCTGAAGAAGTCAGCCGCGTGAAAAAACATGAAAGCGGTGTGGTTACCGAACCACAGACCGTTACGCCAACCACCACTTTACGTCAGGTTAAAGAACTGACAGCCCGTAACGGCTTTGCTGGCTACCCGGTTGTGACCGAAGATTACGAACTGGTAGGTATCATTACTGGCCGTGACGTACGCTTTGTCACCGATCTGGAACAGCCTGTAACTGCGGTTATGACGCCGAAAGAGCGTCTGGTTACCGTAAAAGAAGGTGAATCTCGCGAAGTTGTGTTGCAGAAAATGCACGAAAAACGCGTTGAGAAAGCATTGGTAGTTGATGATAACTTCCATCTGCGCGGCATGATTACCGTAAAAGATTTCCAAAAAGCAGAACGTAAGCCTAACGCCTGTAAGGACGAACACGGTCGTTTACGCGTTGGCGCTGCCGTTGGCGCTGGTGCAGGTAACGAAGAGCGTATCGACGCACTGGTTGCCGCTGGCGTTGACGTTTTGCTGATCGACTCATCTCATGGCCATTCCGAAGGCGTTCTGCAACGCATTCGCGAAACTCGTGCTAAATATCCTGATCTGCAAATTGTTGGCGGTAACGTCGCTACTGGCGCAGGCGCAAGAGCATTGGCAGAAGCCGGTGTTAGCGCGGTAAAAGTGGGTATTGGCCCCGGCTCTATCTGTACTACCCGTATCGTTACCGGCGTGGGCGTTCCGCAAATCACTGCGGTATCTGATGCGGTAGCCGCGCTGGAAGGCACCGGTATTCCGGTTATCGCTGATGGCGGTATTCGCTTCTCCGGTGATATTGCGAAAGCTATTGCAGCGGGCGCGTCCTGCGTGATGGTGGGTTCCATGCTGGCAGGTACTGAAGAGTCTCCGGGTGAAATCGAACTGTATCAAGGGCGTTCATTCAAATCCTATCGCGGTATGGGGTCTTTGGGCGCGATGTCCAAAGGGTCTTCCGACCGTTATTTCCAGACTGATAACGCTGCAGACAAGCTGGTACCGGAAGGTATCGAAGGCCGCGTAGCGTACAAAGGTCTGCTGAAAGAAATCGTTCATCAACAAATGGGCGGTTTGCGTTCTTGTATGGGCCTGACCGGTTGCCCGACCATTGACGATCTACGTACCAAAGCAGAATTCGTACGCATCAGTGGTGCAGGCATTCAGGAAAGTCATGTGCATGATGTGACTATCACAAAAGAATCACCGAACTACCGCATGGGCTAATTCCAAGGGCAGTGGTCGGTGAGTTTTATTATCGTCCGCAGCTCGCATTGCTCAATGACTTGGTGTCAATGGCGTATGCGAGCTGCGGGCGTTAACTCACATTCTGGCCTCGCCGATTGGAAGTAGGACGTTTATTAACGTTGCTAAAGTCTTTCATTTTTATTTTATTTATTGACCTGTTTCTGGAATACGCCTCACATGACAAAAAATATCCATAAGCATCGCATCCTTATTCTCGATTTCGGTTCGCAATACACTCAGCTGGTGGCGCGTCGCGTTCGTGAGATTGGCGTTTACTGTGAACTATGGGCGTGGGACGTAACTGAAGCCCAGATTCGTGAATTTAATCCGAGTGGCATCATTTTGTCCGGCGGCCCGGAAAGCACCACTGAGAACGGCAGCCCGCGTGCTCCAGAGTACGTGTTCAACGCAGGCGTACCGGTATTGGGCGTGTGCTACGGCATGCAAACCATGGCGATGCAGCTGGGGGGCCACGTTGAAGGTTCTACCGAGCGTGAGTTCGGCTATGCGCAAGTAGAGATCAAAACTGATTCAGCGCTGGTTCGTGGTATTCAAGATGCTCTGAACGCGGCCGGTGAGCCGATTTTGGATGTGTGGATGAGCCACGGCGATAAAGTGACTGCCATTCCGTCTGATTTTGTCACCGTTGCCAGCACCGATACCTGCCCGTTTGCCATTATGGCCAACGAAGAAAAACGCTTCTACGGCGTACAGTTCCACCCAGAAGTAACCCACACCAAACAAGGCCAACGCCTGTTAGAGCGCTTCGTATTGGATATTTGCCAATGTGAAGCGCTGTGGACGCCAGCGACCATCATCGAAGATGCTGTAGCCCGTCTGCGCGAGCAAATTGGCGAAGATCACGTGATTTTGGGCCTATCTGGCGGGGTAGATTCTTCCGTTACCGCTATGTTGCTGCACCGTGCCATTGGTAAGCGTCTGACCTGTGTCTTCGTGGATAACGGCTTATTGCGTTTGAACGAAGCCGATCAAGTGCTGGAAATGTTCGGTGATAAATTCGGTCTGAATATTGTCCACGTTGCGGCGGAAGATCGTTTCCTGAGCGCACTGGCCGGTATTGATGAGCCTGAAGCCAAACGTAAAACCATTGGCCGCGTATTTGTGGAAGTCTTTGATGAAGAAGCTTGTAAGCAAGAGCAGGTCAAATGGCTGGCACAAGGCACCATTTATCCGGATGTGATTGAGTCTGCGGCCTCTGCCACCGGTAAAGCGCACGTGATCAAGTCTCACCATAACGTGGGCGGTTTGCCAAAAGAAATGAAGCTGGGTCTGGTTGAGCCGCTGAAAGAGCTGTTCAAAGATGAAGTGCGTAAAATTGGTCTGGAATTGGGTCTGCCGTATGACATGCTGTATCGTCATCCGTTCCCTGGTCCAGGTTTAGGCGTGCGCGTACTGGGCGAAGTGAAGAAAGAGTATTGTGACCTGCTGCGTCGCGCTGATGCGATCTTTATTGAAGAGCTGCATAAAGCCGATCTTTACAATAAAGTCAGCCAAGCGTTCACCGTATTCTTGCCGGTTCGTTCCGTCGGTGTCATGGGTGATGGTCGTAAATATGATTGGGTGGTTTCTCTGCGTGCGGTTGAAACTATCGATTTCATGACCGCGCATTGGGCGCATCTGCCATATGAATTCCTTGGCCGTGTATCTAACCGCATTATCAATGAAGTAAACGGCATTTCTCGCGTGGTGTATGACATCAGCGGCAAACCACCGGCAACCATTGAGTGGGAATGATTTAGCGTCTGGCAACAGCCTGCACGTAAAAGCAGTAAAGTACCTCTAAGCCCGCGTAATAGCGGGCTTTTTTGTTTTTGTGTCTGGCACTTTCTGGCAGCTGTTAGCAACGGGAAGCACGGTTTTTTCAATGGAATTTTTGATGGTACTCTCTGGTTTCGAATTCAGGTTTGAAAAAGTACCATGTGATAAATTTCGGTTGAGTTATGGTATTTGTTTTTTATAACTCAATTAAAAACAGAGAGTTAAACAAATTTTCTGAATTTTTTACAACATGGTATTTGTTGATAAAGGAAAACAATAAACCATGTTGACTGACACCAGGCTACGTCACCTTAAGCCGAAGGAGAAACTCTATAAAGTTAATGACCGTGATGGTCTGTATGTTGCGGTCACTCCGGCTGGAACTATTTCATTTCGTTATAACTATTCAATAAACGGAAGACAGGAGACCGTTACTTTTGGCCGCTATGGTGTTGGAGGGATCACGCTTGCAGAAGCGCGTGAACGGCTCAATGAAGCAAAAAAAATGGTTGCCAGTGGAAGATCGCCTGCGAGGGAAAAAGCCAGAGATAAAGCGCGTATCAAAGATGCGGAGACTTTTGGTGCGTGGGCTGAGAAATGGTTACGCGGTTATCAAATGGCTGAATCGACGCGTGATATGCGGCGTTCGGTATATCAAAGAGAGTTGAAGTCAAAATTTGCCCAGCAGAAACTGAGTGAGATTACACATGAAGACTTACGCGCATTAACCGATAACATCGTCGAGAGAGGGGCACCGGCGACAGCTGTACACACCAGAGAGATTGTATTGCAAGTCTATCGCTGGGCTATAGAGCGCGGTCAGAAGGTGGAGAATCCAGCTGATCTGGTACGGCCTGCAAGCATAGCGAAATTTGAGCCTCGAGACAGGGCATTGACGCCAATTGAAATTGGTCTGATGTATCGGTACATGGAACGGGTAGGAACGACGCCATCAATCAGAGCAGCGGTTAAACTTTTGCTGTTAACGATGGTACGTAAAAGTGAACTTACTAACGCAACCTGGAACGAGATCAATTTTAGTGAAGCTGTATGGACGATACCAAAGGAGAGGATGAAACGACGTAATCCACATTTGGTTTTTCTTTCCAGACAGGCAATGGATATTATGATTGCTCTCAAAACTTTTGCCGGTAGCTCTGATTTTATCCTTCCTTCGCGGTACGATTCCGATGCGCCAATGAGTAGCGCTACTTTAAATCGGGTTTTGACACTGACGTATCGCCTGGCTCAGAAAGAAGGGGTGTTGTTGCCTAAGTTTGGTCCGCATGACTTACGGCGTACAGCCAGCACCTTGCTACATGAGGCCGGGTACAATACTGACTGGATTGAGAAGAGCCTTGCCCATGAACAAAAAGGGGTACGAGCTGTTTATAACAAGGCTGAATATCGTGAGCAGAGGGCTGAGATGCTACAAGATTGGGCGAATATGATTGATGAATGGACTAGTAAGTAGTTAATAATCAGTAAGTTAAGTGGATATGCTTCTTTTATCTACGCTAGGAGAGCAATTTTAGCCGCTAAAATTTACTGAATCTTTACTGGTTTTATCTGGATTGCATAAAAAGGAAAAATAAAAGTGCCTGAGTTGTCTGTAATTATACAATGGATGAATCAATACCCTAAGACCGGCTGGCTATTGCTGTGTATCTATATTGCACTCGGTGTAGTTCGTCACAGAGTAATTAATGCTGAATCTGGAAGTGTATTTCGTGGACTACTCAATCTTAGGAAGCGCCGGCTAGAGCAAATGCTGACACAGCCATATTTGAATAAAAATGCGGTCCGTCTGGCAAAGCGTGAGCTTCGTCAGCGCAGCCTTTATCGGCTCACAGGCTTGTATAATTATCGGCTGCAGGATTTGGCTGTAATAATGTGTGATCGTTATGGGTTGCGGGCTGGTTATCTCAAGCCGTGGCGTAACTGGCTCGAAGAACGGGATGGACGGATTGTGTTCAACAGGAAATGGCATTGTTTTCGCTGGCGTCTTTTTCTGGTAGGTCAGATTGTAAACACAGTTCTACTAATATTATTCATTATGTATATAGTTTCTCATTCTTCGGCCGAAATGATCGCACCGCTTATGTTACTCTTCATGCTTGTATGGTGGTTTCCTTGGCTAATGATCACCTCGGTACCTACCCCTAGGTGGACTCGCGAAATGGAAGTCTATCTTGAGAAATTTAACGCTGAACAGACCATGGTTTAAACTGTTCTTTGTTACCATGCATTCAGAGTGAATTGTCAGAGTTTTGGAAGATTCCATCCTACGAGTAATACTCACAAGGTAATTCACATAATCAATAGGTTAAGTCATAAGCTTCTTGACCCTACATGAGAAGACGAATTTTAGCTGCTAAAAGTTTGGGCATATTTGGACTTAAATGTCACCGACATGATTCTAATAATTAAGCCAGTACCTAATGAGCCAAGATAAGACAACTGTAAACGCCCTTTGGCTTAGACTTGCTTTCAGGAAAGCGAATGCTTTTTATGGTCAGGGACAAGTAAGGGGATGAGCCATTGCATAACCATAAAACCAATTCGTTCTATGTCATTACAGATCGGCTTCAGTGATTTACTGGTGAGGTAGTATCACTGTGATCCGTTTTGCATAACGCTTACAGCTGCGCTACAAACAATAAACTATAATACTGTATTTTCAAAATCATCAATTTGAAGCAGGGTAATCGCGAAAAACCACTCGTAAGTGGCTGGTTATAATTCAATAAAGTGGATGATATTAAGACTTAAACTGCCACCATAATAGCTCGTGGATATATTATTTTAAATATAAAATTCTTTCCTCACAGACGCTAAGGCCTTGGACACAGCCTGCTTCGTCATAGTTGTGTAGTGATTTTTTTCTAAAACCTGTGCGGTTTCAAACTGGTTAAAACCTTGGTGTTTTAATATGATTATTTTTTTCTTAGTATCAGTGAATTTGGAGTCAACCATTCGTCTGGCGATATTCCTAAGTTTATCTAGATCTGCTGGGGTTAAAGTTTGACCCTGCATCCACTCATGAAAATAGGTATCAATCAATATATCCCCTGTGTTTGCGTTAGCTTTATGCGGTTTAGCGCATTGCCGTCTAAGCCTTATTAATTCTTTATTGAACTGTTCGAGAGACCGCTTTCCTTGTCTGTATTTGGGATTCCATAGATCATTGGTGAGTTTGGGCCTATGGTCAGAACAATATCGATGACTAAGGACCTGTTTTTCATTTTCATGAACGGGGAACTCATTATCGTTAGCAACAAATTCTGATATCTCGCTGATCAACTTGGAAAATTCGGTTAGATTACCGCAGAACTCGCAATAACCGAGCTTACGCTGTGAATTTATAGTTACTCCTTTTGCAGGAGAGGACTTCTTCGGCCGCTTGGATGCGCACTCACTGACTAATTCAATAAGAGACTCAATCGTAGCGGTAAAGCATTTATCAAGAGAAGTTTGTTGATCTAAAGTCAGAACGAAATTACGCAAAAGAAGTCTTTGTGCCTGTACTACGACGTTTAAGCCCACTTTTTTAAGTACATCACTAAATCCTAGATTTACTCCAGAAATGTAGTCTTTATGACTTGGTGGCAGGGAATTTACATAAGCAGCTACTGCTGGATCAATAACTTCCTGTATGAGACGCAGTATTGGATACCTCCGTGAAAATATGGAGTACGGATAACTACGCTCTACAAATAATTTAATTGCAGCTGCAACTGTGAGGTCACAGTGTAAGTATCCCAGCTTTAGTTCCATACACTTTTTGAGATTTCCGGTTTCTCAGCCATCAGCCGATATTCTTCCGGCGTCTGGTTATTCAGGGATTCATGAGGCCGCTCACTGTTGTATTCATTCAGCCAGCGATCCGTTATTTC
>NZ_CPYD01000015.1 GCF_001112925.1 Yersinia nurmii | reverse complement strand
ATTATAGGGAGTTCCTGACAGGCTGCAACCCCTAATTTCAAATAATTTTCCAACCGGCTTTTTTTTAGGCAAAAGCCCATTAAATTGCGAGTTTTTTCAGCGTTGGGAAGCCATAACTCTGTAAAACGGGCAATAAAGCATCAGTATCCGTATCTAACGCCATGCAATAAGCCACATTATCTTCCTGAGTAGAAATTACATTCTCTTGTGAAGAAATCAGCCAAGCCGTTCTACGGGCAATCGCGGCACCGGAATCGACCATTCGCGTCCCTTCTGGCAACACCTGCGCCAGCTCTTCTGCTAATAGAGGGAAATGAGTACAGCCTAATACCACGGTGTCCGGCGGCTCACGCATACTCAGCCACGGATTAAGGATTTTCTTTAATGCAGAAAGAGGCACTTCCCCACCGTGTAATTTGGTTTCCGCCAGTTCCACCAGCTCAGATGAACCCAACAACTCGATTTTGCAGTCAGTCGCAAAGCGCTCGATCAAATCCAGAGTATATGAACGATGCACCGTCGCCCGAGTGGCTAATAACCCTACTACGCCATTGCGGGTTAACCGCGCCGCAGGCTTGATTGCGGGTACAACACCAACAACAGGGAAAGAGAAGCGCTCACGTAAAGCTGGGAGGGAGACAGTGCTGGCGGTATTGCAGGCAATGACGACGATAGCAAGGGGATGTTGTTGCTGAACAGCAGTGACGATCTCAACTACACGCTCGACAATAAACTCTTCGGACTTCTCTCCATAAGGAAAGGCAACGTTATCGAAAGCATATATATAGTGAAGATCCGGCAGAAGCTGCCGAATCTCCTGGTACACAGACAGCCCGCCGACGCCGGAATCAAAAATCAGCGCCGTCGGGCGAATGGAAGTGTCTGCCTTAGAAGTTATAGCTTCCAGTGAAGTAGTATTCGCGTCCTGGGGTTTGGTAGCCATAAACCGTCTCATAATCTTTATCAAACAGGTTGGCGATTCTACCACGAACAGTGAGATGAGAGGTGACCGGATATGACACAGCGAGATCCCACAAGCTTATACCACCGAGTTTTACCGTTCTTTCAGGGTAAACACTGTAGTCTTTGTCATAACGCTGCCCAAGATACTGATAAGTTATAGACCAATCCAAATCAGCAACTTGCCAGTCCAACTGGTATTTAGCCTGCTGTTTAGCGCGACGCGTCAGAACTTCGTGAGTTTCCGCATTGCGTGGATCCAGATACTCCAAAGTAACCTGATGCGATAACGGCCCAGTATCGAATGAACCTGTCCATTCCACGCCCTTAATGGTGGCTTTATTGATGTTGAAGTAGCTACTGGTCTGATTGCTGTAATCAATGAGTTTTTCAATATCATTACGATAAGCGGACAAACGCCAGCTTAACGCCCCGGTTAGCCCTTCGATACCACCTTCCCATTGCTTGCTCTCTTCGGGCTTGAGATTAGCATTACCACCGAAAGCACTATATAGCTGCATCAGGTTAGGGGCTTTATAGGCCGTCCCATAGGAACCGATAAGCCGATAGCCCTCAACAAACTCCCAACCAGCACTGGTTTGCCACGTGGAATGCCAGCCAAATTGGGAATTATCGTCGCTTCGCACTGAACCTTCCAAGATAACGTCACTAACTTGCTGCTGCCCTGTTAGATAAATACCGGTATTACGCTGTGTAAAATCAGAGTGGATATTCGAATTGCTACTCTTACGCTCGGTTTTCTGCTCCTGCCAGTCAGCTCCAGCGCTGATCGTGCCATGTGCCACTTGGAAAGTATTACCCCACTGTAGGTTATATTGCTCGGCATCGTCTAAAGAGGCGGTAATATCATGAGGGCCAAAGAGTGGGCTGTAATTATAATCTTTGGTGCGGTTATAGCTGGCTATCAGCTGAGAGGCATAAATACCGTTTTTATAGCGCAGCCCCGTATCATAGGTACGACTAGACAATTTACGCGTATCTATCAGTGCTAAGGGGTTGCTGAAATTAGCATAGCCGTCGTAATCACTACGGTTATCGAAGCCGTATACACGGGCAAAACCGTTAAACTGCTCGTTAAACTGATGCTCTAATCCTGCCCATAGCATTTTTCCCATAAAACCATCGCGGTCAGGCTGACGTGGGCCACCAGCTTCCGGCATCCCCGCGACAATGTCATATCCTTTGGTGTAGGTATAATTACCAGCCAAAGTGATTGTCGTGCCTTCACCCAATTTTTGCTGTGTTGAACCATCGTAGGTTTGATAACCGTTAGAACCCAGCCCTGCAGACAGTGTTGTGCCCGGATTTTCACGCGCGGTAAGAATGTTAACAACCCCACCAATCGCATCAGAGCCATATACCGCAGAGCGTGGCCCACGTATATATTCAATACGTTGCACTAACGAAATCGGAATTTGGCTGAGATCCGATGCGCCGGTAATACCGGCCTGATTTAATCGAACACCGTCGATCAAAACCAGTACATGCCGGGATTCGGTGCCACGAATAAATAACGAGCTACGCTGCCCCATACCACCGTCTTGTGCAATATCAACACCCGGTAAACGGCGTAAAACATCATTAATACTGGTCGCCTGCCAGCGCACAATATCCTCACGGGTAACGATATTCATTGGCGCTAATACGCTGGAGATTGGCTGAGGGAAGCGGTTTGCAGTAACCACCATTTGGTTTTTACTGTCAGAAGAGGTGTTGGAACTGTCTTGCGCCCATCCAGAAAAGGCCGTCACAGATAGAGCCGTGAGCAGCGTATATTTTTTAATTGTCATGAAAAGCATCCAAACTTAATTGGCGGATGCCGCAGAACCATGGCCGGTAGCACGCGACGGCCACAAATATTGCGACGTAATACCGGCAGGTTTTCGGGCTTGGGATTTATTGCATCAACATCCTTATTAAAGTGCGAACTATTAATAGATGAGATAAAGCAATACCGGGCGATGACTTCCCATCCGCTATGGACAGTGTCTGTTAATAAACTATCGCCGTGACTTCCCCTTACCGCTGCGCGTCAGCTCTGGATTCACACCAGATTCCCATTTCACTCTCAGCAGGAGGCCGGACGGCAATGCTACGATCAACATAAATAGATGTCTAGACTGCTATGGTTGTAACGAGGAATAAACACGACAAAACTGGACTTCATAGTCACATCCCCTACAATCCCGCAGGAATAACCATCCTTTTTACTGCCAGACGAGACGAAACATGACCCCCGACATCCTGCCTACTGAAAATTACGATCACCAATTGGCGGAGAAAATTGCCTCTCTCAAAGCGATGATGTCGCCGTTCAAGGCACCTGAACCGGAGGTTTTTCGTTCTCCGGCTGAACATTACCGCATGAGAGCCGAGTTTCGCGTTTGGCATGATGAAGATGAGCTGTACCACATCATGTTTGATCAGCACACCAAGCAGCGTATTCGGGTTGAACAATTCCCCGTCGCTAGCGTACTGATCAACCGTCTGATGAGCGCGCTAATGACCGCTATCCGCGCGCAGCCTATTTTGCGTCGCAAACTGTTCCAAATTGATTACCTGTCAACGCGCAGCGGCAAAATCATTGCTTCTTTACTGTATCACCGCCAATTGAACGAAGAATGGCAGCAGCACGCCATTGCATTACGGGATCAGCTGCGCGCTGAAGGCTTTGATTTACAATTGATTGGTCGCGCCGCTAAAACCAAAATCATGTTAGATCATGATTATGTCGATGAGATTCTACCGGTTGCTGGCCGCGATATGATTTATCGTCAGGTAGAAAACAGCTTTACTCAACCAAACGCCGCGGTAAATATTCACATGCTGGAGTGGGCGCTGGACGTCACTCAGGGTGCTAGCGGCGATCTGTTAGAGTTGTATTGCGGTAACGGTAATTTCTCTTTGGCATTGGCGCGAAATTTTGATCGGGTACTGGCTACCGAGATTGCTAAACCTTCCGTTGCAGCGGCACAATTTAATATTGCGGCTAACCACATTGATAATGTGCAGATTATTCGTATGTCGGCAGAAGAGTTTACTCAGGCTATGCAGGGCGTACGTGAGTTCAATCGCCTGAAAGGGATTGATCTGAAAAGCTATAACTGCGAAACCATTTTTGTCGATCCTCCACGCAGTGGCCTAGATGACGAAACCATCAAGATGGTGCAAGGATATCCGCGCATTCTCTATATCTCCTGCAACCCGGAAACGCTGCGCGCTAATCTGGAACAACTACAGCACACTCATAAAATCAGTCGGCTGGCGCTATTCGACCAATTCCCTTACACCCATCATATGGAATGTGGTGTGTGGCTGGAGAAACGCGACTAATCAGACAGCAAAAAGGGCAACATTGCGTTGCCCTTTTGATTTCAATCTACTTTATTCCCACTCAATATCTCATGCTACTCGCGGGTATATCACTGTGACTCTGTCTCTGCGGCTTTACGCGCCTTCAGTTTGAAGAAAATCCAGAATACCAATATGACACACAGGATAGACGGCAGAAAATTCGAGCCTATCTGCGGATACTCGACCCGAATAATGGCACTATAGGCCAGAATACCCAGCAGGAAACACGCCGAAGCCAGTTTAGGCAGCCCCAGCGGCATTGGGTAGTTAATATAACGCTGATGCAGACAGTAAACGGCCAGAACCAAAGCCAGTAACGGGAACAGCGAAAAAGAAACGAATGAGCTAAACAATGCGGCAAAAGAACCGTTTGCTGCAAGCCCGGCAATCAATGCCAATATAAGGGTGCCATTTTCACGGCGAG
Organism: Yersinia nurmii; assembly: GCF_001112925.1. Classification (GTDB taxonomy): domain Bacteria; phylum Pseudomonadota; class Gammaproteobacteria; order Enterobacterales; family Enterobacteriaceae; genus Yersinia; species Yersinia nurmii. Next base: position 123,462 of record NZ_CPYD01000015.1, on the reverse strand, counting down.
GTTGTTCCATCATCTTCTTCCTTACTTTTCTTCAACACGGGATACAGCAAGCCTTTCCTGTTCACGGCGATACCAATAATAAGCGCCCTTGGAAATCATCCGTAACTGCAAGACTAACCGCTCCTCTAACTGTCGCCGTTGTTCAATATCAACGTCCAGCACTTCCGCACCGGCACTGAATACAATTGTGACCATGGCCTCAGCCTGCGCTTCGGTGAAGCTGCGCGGCATATGATTCTCCAGTTCGAGATAGTCGGCCAGTTCAGCAATAAAATGCTGAATTTCACGGGCTACAGCGGCACGGAAAGCCGCCGAGGTGCCGGAACGTTCACGCAGTAGCAAACGGAAGGCATTCGGATTGTTTCCAATAAACTCCATAAAAGTTGAGACTGAGGTGCGGATAACACTACCGCCTTTGGCTATGCGTTGGCGAGCCTGCCGCATCAGTTGACGCAACATCAGGCCACTTTCGTCCACCATAGTCAGGCCCAGTTCATCCACATCGCGGAAGTGGCGGTAAAATGAGGTAGGCGCAATACCGGCCTCGCGGGACACTTCCCGCAGACTCAAGCTAGCGAAACTCCGCTCCGCACTCAGTTGGCTGAACGCCGCTTCGATCAGGGAACGACGCGTTCGCTCTTTTTGTTGTGCTCTGACGCCCATAATCGTACCCAAAAGATATCCATTTTCTTTAGCTAAGCCATATAGTAAGCAATATACCAAACTTTATAGTAACAACGACTATACAAACACTTCATCTTATCCGCGTAAGAACGAATTTACAGCAGGAGCCAAGGCCAACGACCTAATGATGATTGGGTTATTTATAGGATGATGTTAATATATCGTTGTAATTTTGTATAAAAATAGGTCTCTCCTACATGCAACAGCACTTCCATTTTGATGCCATCGTTATTGGCTCGGGCCCTGGCGGTGAAGGTGCCGCTATGGGATTGGTGAAACAAGGGGCTCGCGTTGCCGTGATTGAACGGTATAACAATGTGGGCGGCGGATGTACCCACTGGGGTACCATTCCTTCCAAAGCCCTGCGCCATGCCGTTAGCCGTATTATTGAATTCAACCAGAACCCACTTTACAGCGATAACTCGCGTGCTATCAGTTCCTCTTTCTCCGATATTTTGCGCCACGCCGATCGGGTAATTAACCAGCAAACCCGTATGCGACAAGGTTTTTACGATCGTAACCATTGTCAGATGTTTTCCGGTGATGCCAGCTTTGTCGACGCCAAAACCCTTAACGTACGTTACGCCGACGGCACTTCCGACCGCCTAACGGCCGATAACATCGTTATTGCGACCGGTTCGCGGCCTTATCGCCCGGAGAACGTTGATTTTACCCATGAGCGTATTTACGACAGCGACACCATTTTGCAGCTCAGTCACGAGCCACAGCACGTCATTATTTACGGTGCAGGAGTGATTGGCTGTGAATATGCATCGATCTTCCGGGGATTGAGCGTCAAAGTTGATTTAATCAACACCCGTGATCGCCTGCTCGCATTTCTCGATCAGGAAATGTCCGATGCGCTCTCCTATCACTTCTGGAATAACGGCGTGGTTATCCGCCACAACGAAGAGTTTGAGCAGATTGAAGGCACTCCTGATGGCGTTATCGTCCATCTGAAGTCCGGCAAGAAAGTGAAAGCCGATTGTCTGCTGTATGCCAACGGGCGTACCGGTAACACTAGCGGGCTCGGTTTGGAAAATATCGGTCTGGAAGCGGACAGTCGTGGTCTGCTGAAGGTCAATAGCATGTACCAAACCGCATTGCCTCACGTCTATGCCGTGGGGGATGTGATTGGCTATCCAAGTCTGGCATCCGCCGCTTACGATCAGGGCCGCATTGCTGCGCAGGCCATGATTCAAGGGGAAGCGCAGGTTCATCTGATTGATGACATTCCTACCGGAATTTATACCATTCCTGAAATCAGCTCCGTCGGGAAAACTGAGCAGGAACTGACGGCGATGAAAGTGCCTTATGAAGTTGGCCGGGCGCAGTTTAAGCATTTGGCTCGGGCGCAGATTGTCGGTATGGATGTTGGTAGCCTGAAAATTTTATTCCATCGGGAAACCAAACAGATTTTGGGTATTCATTGCTTTGGCGAACGCGCCGCAGAGATTATTCATATCGGTCAGGCCATTATGGAACAGAAAGGTGAAGGTAATACCCTGGAGTATTTCGTGAATACTACCTTCAACTATCCAACCATGGCCGAAGCCTATCGCGTTGCGGCACTCAATGGCTTAAACCGCCTGTTCTAGCGGCGCGCCCATGCGAATTTGCATGTGCTCGCGTATCGCCTCGGCTAGTTGCTCATAGCGGCCACGCAATGGGGAGCCGGGGCGGTAAACCAGAGCAATAGTGCGCTTCGGCTCCGGCTTGTAGCATTCCAAATAGCAGACACCGTCGCGCTCTTTTTCTTTTGGTACCGCCAGCGATGGCAATAAGGTGATACCGCTGCCAGCCGCGACCATATTGCGCAGAGTTTCTAAACTGGTCGCGCGAAAATGGGTATCTTCCTCAGCTCCCGCTTGGAAGCAAAAGCCCATCGCCTGATCGCGCAAGCAGTGGCCATCTTCCAGCATCAACAGCTTTTCTCCTGCTAACTCATGCATTTGAACCCGGTCACGCTTCGCCCATGGATGGTCGGAATATACAGCCAGATTCATTGGCTCATCAAATAACGGCACTTCGATAAAAGCCTCGGTCTCTTTGACCAACGCTAAAATAGCGCAATCCAGTTTACCGCTGTCCAGCTGTGCCAACAGATTCTGAGTCTGCGCCTCGTGTAGATACATCTCCAGCTTTGGAAAAGCCTGATGCAGCATCGGAATAATTTGAGGCAATAAATAAGGCCCGACAGTAGGAATCAAACCAATATGTAACGGCCCAGACATACTCTCGCCCTGCAAACTGGCCATCTCTTTGAGCACTTTGACTTCCCGCAATACGGTTCTGGCCTGATCCACCAACAGCAAGCCAGCTTGGGTAAACAGCACCTTACGGCTGGTTCGCTCCAGCAGCATCACACCCAGTTCATCTTCCAACTTACGAATCTGGCCGCTTAAAGTCGGCTGGCTCACATGACAGGAATCCGCCGCGCGTCGGAAATGACGAAACTCGGCCAAAGCCACCAGATACTCGAGATCGCGAATGTTCATCTGCTCTCCACTTTATGATAGTCAATAACGATAGATAAGATAGCAATCAGTGATTAGATCTATCAAGAGATAAAGTAAATAATGTACCCCAAGAAAGAAAAGCCTAACTAAATGAAAAATTCTATTTTCTAATTAAGGAGTTACAAATGTTTACCAGCCAAGAAGGTAAAAAAGTCCCACAGGTTACTTTCCATACCCGTCAGGGCGACCAGTGGGTTGACGTAACGACTGATGACCTGTTTAAAGATAAAACCGTTATTGTATTTTCATTGCCGGGCGCATTCACCCCGACCTGTTCTTCTAGCCATTTGCCACGCTATAACGAGCTGTCCGGCGTGTTCAAACAGCATGGCGTAGACAGCATTCTGTGCATTTCGGTCAACGACACTTTCGTAATGAACGCCTGGAAAGCCGACCAACATGCCGAAAACATCACTTTCGTGCCAGACGGCAACGGTGAATTCACCAAAGGCATGAATATGTTGGTAGAGAAAGCCGACCTTGGCTTTGGCCCGCGCTCATGGCGTTATTCCATGCTAGTACGCAACGGTGTGGTAGAAAAAATGTTCGTTGAACCAAACAAACCGGGCGATCCGTTTGAAGTGTCCGATGCTGACACTATGCTGAAATATTTAGCGCCAGAATACAAAGTGCAGGAATCCGTGGCTATTTTCACCAAACCGGGCTGCCCATTTTGTGCTAAAGCGAAACAAATGTTGCAGGATCGCGGTATGCAATATGAAGAAATTGTACTGGGTAAAGACGCAACTACCGTGAGCCTACGCGCCGTCAGCGGCCGTTCAACCGTACCGCAAGTGTTTATCGGTGGCCGTCATATTGGTGGCAGCGACGATTTAGAAGCCTATCTCCCAGCCTGATTACATCAATAAAAAAGAAGCCAACGTGAAGTATTTTTGGTAGGCCTAGGCCTACCCTTTTTCCCTGCTAGGAGCGGATATGAAAACCTTAAACGTAGATGTCGCCGTAATCGGTGGCGGCACCGCCGGACTGGGCGCTTATCGCGCAGCGAAACTTTCCACCCCCAGCGTGGTGATGATTGAAGGCGGCGAATACGGCACAACCTGTGCCCGCGTAGGCTGTATGCCTTCCAAGTTATTGATTGCAGCCGCTGAATCGGTGCATGAAATTGAAAAAGCGCCCGGCTTTGGGATCTACCCACAGGGAAAAATGCTGATTAACGGACGCGAAGTCATGGATCGCGTGAAACGTGAACGTGACCGTTTCGTGGGCTTCGTATTGGAAGGTGTCGAGAGCATTCCAGCCGCTGATAAAATTCAGGGCTACGCTCGCTTTATTGATGACAACACCCTGCAAGTGGACGATCACACCCGTATCGTGGCGCAACGTATTGTTATCGCAACGGGTTCCCGTCCGAGCTGGCCTGCACCGTGGAACGATTTGGGTGATCGCCTAATCGTGAACGATGATGTATTCAACTGGAATGATTTACCTGAATCCGTCGCCGTTTTCGGCCCTGGCGTGATTGGCCTCGAGTTAGGCCAAGCCCTGCACCGGTTGGGCGTAAAAGTAAAAATGTTTGGCGTGGGTGGAGCCGTTGGCCCGCTAACGGATAGCGTAGTACGCGAATACGCCGCCAAAGCGCTAGGCGATGAGTTCTATCTTGATCCTGATGTAAAAGTCCAATTGATGCAGCGAGAAGGCGATAAAGTCTTTATTCGCTATCAAAATCTGGATGGAGAAATGCAGGAAATCATGGTGGACTACGTATTGGCCGCCACCGGTCGCCGTCCGAACGTCGATAAATTAGGGCTGGAAAATACCGGTCTGGAACTAGACGAGCGCGGTGTGCCTAAAGCCGACCGATTAACCATGCAAACCAGCATACCGCATATTTTTATCGCCGGTGATGCCAGTAATCAGCTTCCTTTGTTACATGAAGCCAGCGATCAGGCACGTATTGCTGGTGTAAATGCCGGCGGTTTCCCGGAAGTGTTGCCCGGTTTACGCCGAAGCCCGATTTCGGTGGTGTTCTCCGATCCGCAAATCGCAATGGTAGGTTCGACTTTCCGTGAATTAAGCCAGAAATTCAGCGCCTGCGGCTGTTTTGAAGTCGGTGAAGTTTCTTTCGAAAATCAGGGGCGTTCACGAGTTATGCTACGTAATAAAGGCATACTTCGGGTTTACGGTGAGCAGGGTACAGGACGCTTCCTCGGAGCCGAAATGATAGGGCCAAGCGCTGAGCATATTGCTCACTTGCTGGCTTGGGCACATCAGCAACAAATGACCATCGACCAGATGCTGGATATGCCGTTCTATCACCCGGTGATTGAAGAGGGTTTACGTACCGCACTGCGTGACCTGCAATCCAAGCTGAAACTTGGAGCCGACGAGGCAGAACGCTGCCTGCGTTGTCCGGGCGAGTAATTCTCCACTCTATTACCTGTCTCTCAACAAAACCGGGCTCTTGCCCGGTTTTTGCTTTTTACATTCTTTTTCTCCGCGCCAAATTTAAATTATTTTTGCGTGATGCCTCCCTGAAAAGCTTCTCCCTGATTGCCTCGTCGCAAAAATCTCCCCACTGTGCTTTTCTCACCATAAATAACAGTGATGCATTTGAGGCAGTATTAATAACAGTACTGCAATGGAGGAGTAATGAAAGGCATGGAAAGCCAGATTGCTCGTATCAAAGCGAACCCATCGGGAGTGAAGTTCAGTGAACTGGCAAAGATCTGCAGTTACTACTTAGGCTCCCCCGACACGACTCAGGCCGTCATCATGTCTACCACATGCCCTGACAAGGCGACCCACGAATTAATATTCAACATAGCAATAACGGAATGTCGAAGTTTTATCAGATAAAACAGTTGATTACGACGTTAGAAAAGTTAAAGGAGATGACCCATGGTGAATATTGAACACGACTCCTACCGCATCACCTGGTCGGCTGAAGACGCCGAATTTATTGGTTTATGCGCCGAACTTCCCAGTTTGTCATGGTTAGCGCCTACCAAAGTACAGGCGATGGATGGAATAACGGCGTTAGTCGCAGATATTCTGGCCGAAATGGCTCGCTCCGGTGAGACACCGCCGATACCTTTATCCGAGAAGTACTTCAGCGGGAAATTGGTACTGCGTATGCCTCCCGACCAACATCGGCGTTTAGCCATCAACGCGGCAGGAGAAGGTATTAGCTTAAATCGTTATTTATGCTCACGTCTGACCTGTTAGTCACAGAAGTCGCCTCGTTACAGCCTGCTCGCCAAAGGGTTTGGCTGTGTGCAATAAAACGAACCGGCGGGGTTTGTATTCGCCATGCTGGAAACTCGCTGAGGCAGTTGGTAAAGGCGTGATGAGCGCCGACAGTACACATTTATCTGGCAGATTCTGCTCTTGGTTTTATCTCGAAGTCTACCGGCAGTGAGATAACCACCTGCCCACGAGATAACAATTCCGTCGGCGGAAAAGGTAGGGGCTGAGCACGTTTTAAAATAGCTAATGCCTCACGATCTAATAAAAGAGTGCCGCTGCTACTGGTCAAAGTCGCTGATAACACTCGCCCTCTACTATCAACGATAAATTTAACGATCGCGGTACCCTGCCGCTTTTGCTTTCTGGCTCCGGGAGGGTAGCGCTTGAAGTTAGCTAAATGGCTTTGTAAAACGCCAGCCCAGCTTGCTCGTACCTGCACATGTTGTAATGAGTAACTATTGTTAGGTGCCGATACGCGCTGGGCGGCCCCTGATAACGGCGAGCTCTTGCTCATCACAGTCGACAATACCTCACTATTGCCTTTATTTTTAACGATTTTATGTTTAGGCACGTTAGTCTTTTCACCTGTTTTTTTTACTACTTTCGGTTTTAGCTGCAATACGGGCAAGACGGAATCAGGGGATGGTTTTTCTGACAAAAAGTCATTATTGTCAATATGTTGTTCTGCCTGCGATTCACCGGCAGGTAAAGTTAGCACTTGTTCAACGCCTACCTGAATTTTTTCAAGGCTTGGGGCAAATTCTGCTTCCGCTGACAGCGTCAACACTACGGCAGACAGGGCGTCTGGCGGCAACGGCGAAACAGAACGACCCGCCAAAAACCACAGCGCGGTCAAATGCAACGCAAAAGACAACAACCCGCCGCACAACAAAGATATAGCCGAGGATCCGCGACAAACTGATGAGTGAGTATCTTCCACGGATAAAGTCATCACATTCCTTTTTTATTCAATTAATAGCGTAACTTTCATTAGGTAAGAGAAGCCGTTTACTCTTCTGCCAACGCGGTATGCAGACGATCGGCGAATGGTTTAAGTAAATAGCTCAGTAGTGAACGCTCTCCGGTGCGAATAAAAATATCGACGGACATACCTGACTGGATTTTTTCTGTGTGGGTTTGCTGTGCTTCATCCGTATTGATCGACACAGTTAATGGATAATAGGGCTCTAAGCTGCTTGGATTATTCAATCGGTCAGCGCCTATATGCAGAACGCGTCCCTGTAATCGAGGAGAATGGCTTTGGTTGAAAGCGGAGAAAATAAGTTCTACCGGTAAACCTACCGCAACTTTATCGATCAATTCGATGGGTAGCTGAGCGTCAATCAACAGTGGGCGCCCGCTAGGAACAATTTCCATCAGTTGCTGCCCGGAGCCGATAACCCCACCAACAGTGTGCTGTGCCAAGGCGATAATGATGCCACTTTCCGGCGCATAAATGCGCATATTGGCCAACTCATATTCCGCTACGCCAATTTGCTGCTCTAAATCCTGCTGCCGTCGCTGAGTGTTAGCTAACTTCTCATGAATATCTGCCTGATATTGCTCACCCTGCTGTAATAATCGTTGCTCATTTGCCTTAATTAGCTGACGAGTTTCACTTATATGGCTACAGTGCTGATCCACCAGAGCCGTCAATGCGATAGCCTGGCTTTCCATATCAAGCTGTTGTTTAAGCGCCACATAGCCACTTTTTGCCAGCGCACGCACACCTTTTAACTGTTGCTGAACTAAGTCGGACTGAAGTTGGTTATTTGCTCGCTGTCTATGCAACCCGGCAAGGCGAGCGCGTAAAAGAGCTATTTCCGCTGACAAGCGCGCTATTTCGGCTTGTTGAGCCTGATATCGGTGGTAGAAAAGCTGCTGTTGTAAAACCATAACCTCAGCAATATAGGGCTGCTCACGCTGCGTTAATAATGCCACTGGAAACTGGATCTCCGCCTCATGGTTTTTCTCAGCAATTAAACGCGCCTCTAGCGAGAGTAAGGAAAAATACTGCTGCTGTAGATTGTCTCGCTGACTACGTACCGTTGTATCATCCAGCGAAATCAGTAATTGTCCCTTTTCTACCCATTTACCTTCAGCAATATGTAGCTGACTGATTCGCCCGCTTTGCGAAGACTGAACAACCTTTCTATTTTCTGTTACCACCACAATTCCGGCGACAGCAACACCTTTATCTAGTGGCGCAAATCCGGCCCAAATAAAAAAACCCATAAACCAAATCAGCACCAGCAGCCCGCCAAGATAAAGATAGCGTCCGCTATTAATTTGCAGCGGTTCCTGGGCGGTGGCAAACGGCATGATTTCGCCCCTTTCCGTGGCTTTTGGATTAGTCACCTGATGTTCTCCCGGCGGGAACAACCCGATAATTCGCACCGTGACCCCAGACATTTTTTTTATCTGCTTTCCGCGTCGAAGCGATATTATCTTTGGCGTAAAAATCACTGAACACCGCCGCAGTACGATCAAACAGCTGTTGTTGCCCGTTTTTTAGCAGCAATAAAAAGTCGCTGCCAGACAATAATTCAGGCTTATGCGTGATCATAATCACCGTACTACCCTGCCGTTTTAGCTGTGCAATGCTCGCCAATAATGCCTTTTCTCCGCCTTCATCCAAGCTGGCATTCGGTTCATCCAGCACAATCAACCGCGGCATCCCGTACATAGCCCGCGCCAGCGCAATTCTCTGACTCTGTCCTCCGGATAGTCCCTCCCCGCCATCACCCAGAGGAGTGTCATAGCCTTTTGGCAAATGTAGAATCAAATCATGCACATCTGCCATCTTTGCAGCAGCCACAACCTGGGATGAATCCAGCACGCCAAAACGAGCAATATTTTCAGCCACCGACCCTTGGAATAACTGCACATCTTGTGGCAAGTAGCCGATAAATTTTCCCAGTAAGGATTTGTTCCAGAGAGAGATTTCTGCTCCATCCAGTCGTATTGATCCACTGAATGCTGTCTGACTAGCAACCAGTAACCTCGCCAACGTGGATTTACCGCTTCCTGATGGCCCCAAAACGCCAAGAATTTCCCCCGGTTGCAGGGTAAAATTGACAGAATGCAGGATAGGAACCGAAGTGCCAGCTCGGCAGGCAAGTAATTGAGTGACGGTTAACTGACCCAGAGGGTCAGGCAAAACTATTTCTGTCGCCAATGAGGGTTGCTGATTCGCCAGTAAATCAGCTAAACGTTGGTAAGCCAGACGGGCATGGCTCCACTGTTTCCAGACTGCTATCAATTGATCGATCGGCCCTAACACTCGCCCGATCAATATTGATCCCGCAATCATCACTCCAGCCGTAATTTCTCCTCGAATAACCAGCAATGATCCTAATCCCAGCATCATTGATTGCAGCGTTAACTTGCTGGACTTGGCTAATGCACTAATGCGGCTGCTTCTGTCACTGGCGATATTTTGCAGGTAAAGGAAACGGCAATGCTGAGTTAGCCATCGTTCCCGCAAAGCTTTTAGCATCCCCATCGCCGCGATGGTATCGGCATTACGTAAATTGGCGTTTGCCTGCAAAGTTGCCCGCGAAGTGATTTCAGAGGCCTGTTTCAATGGTTTTTTACATACCCAATGATTCATGCAAGCCAGTAGAATCAGCACGCCTGCCCCAATGGTTGCCATGACGCCAAGCCAAGGGTGCAGCAAATAAATCACCAATAAATAGAAGGGAAACCAAGGAGCATCAAAAATGGCAAACAACGCATTGCCGGTAGCGAACTGGCGTAGCGTCGTCAGATCGTTAAGCGCCTGCGCTGCCTGAATTTTGTTACCTTGCAAAGTTGATTGGAAAGTCGAGTTAAACACTTGCTGATTCAACCGCATATCGGCTCGAGTGCCTAAACGAATGACAACGGCTCCTCTCACCCATTCTAATAAGCCAATCAACGTAAAAGCGCCCAAAACTAATAAAGTCAGCATCAGTAAAGTCATGGTGTTTGCTGAGGCCAAAACGCGCTCGTAGATCTGTAACATATATATTGCTGGAGCCAACATCAGCAAATTGATAATTGCAGTGAATATTCCTATTCCCCAGAGGCTGGTTTTATCACAGATTAAAACCGCTAAAATCGGAGGTAATGTCGTTTGAGAGGTATTAGCTAATGGCATGGGTCCGTTTCCACACTGTAACCACACGTTGATAATGCGCACCGCAGTACCATTCCAAAAGAGCAGCGCCGCTCGTAAAAATGCTTAAACAATGAATATCAAAATCACCACCGCACCTTTATTTCCCTATTGGCACGGCGGTGACATTTTTATTCAGTCAAAGGGTTACTTATCCAATTGCGCGTGATCAGGCGGCTAACAACATCTCGTTGAACTCTGCCACACCAATTGCTTCGATAAATGGTGCATCGGCCATCACGTCACCAGAATTATACTGACTAGCTATAGATAGCGTGTTGACGGCGCTGTCAACATCCACCCCTCTTGCTTTGAGGACTTCCAGCATCGGATCAGGGTCTCCTTTCATTAGACCGTATACCGTTTTGTGCATATCGCCCTGATGATTCTGCTCCTCAGTGAGCGCAGGATCATATTGCCCAGTGATATCCAAGCCACTAAAGGTGACCTCAGTTTTGACAATGTGTCTCCCCCCACCGATGCTAGGTTCTAACCCCTCACCAAACTGCATCTCATCAATATTGCCATGGAGCGTATGCTGAGGATAAAAGGTATAATGTAAGTTACCCTTCGCTATGAGGCTGGTTTCCGTGTTATGCGAACTACCAATAGAAAATTGATGGCCATTAAAACCATCTGATCCCCCATAAAATTGCCCACGATCTTTAACCGGAGCCAGTTCGATATTACCGAACCCCGCAGCCCACGCTTTGAGGTAAGATGAAACACTAAATTCGGCAAACTCTTCTTGGTATTTAATTGTTATACTCATAAATAATTTCCTTTTAGTAAATGGGATATAACTTAGAATATGATTATTAATATAACCATACATACCAACAGGGGTTAATTAACACACCTGAAGACTTTAAAATTTGTATTCAAATCCACCCTGAATAGTTCGGCCACGGCTAGCAGAAAATGACAGTGAATCACCATAATTAACCAGATAAGCACGATTACTGATATTTTCTATTGAAGTACGTAATATCAAATTATTTGTTATTTTATAGCTGGCATATAAATCAAATACTGTGTATTTCGGCCAGTCAGCGACATAAGCCGTACCCGGATAGCCATAACCATTAAGCACTGATAAATCTTGATACCCACGGTTATAACGGATTACGGTACCAAAATCTAACAGTTTATTTAACGCTCTTCCCCCCAACGTTAAACTGCCACGATCGCCCGGTAAATAGGCTGATGAACCAAATACCGCCCCATGTCTACAAACGATAAAATCATTAAGATGGTTACCATCGACACCATACATCCCTATACCTTTTATATTTTTAACCGATTGAATACCGCCCAACCAGGCTGGTTTTGAGCAAGTATCGTTATGACCTATCATTCGGGTATAATTCAGACTGGCATAGAAAAAACCGGCATCGTAACTTAATTGATATTCCAATCCACGAAAGCGACTTTTAAGTAAATTATTAACGTAAGCAGCATAGGCAAAGGATTGGCTTCCGCGCAGAGGTAATGCTCGCTCTAATTCCAAATTGATATAGTTCGCCACCCGTGTATCAAAGTAGGCCATTTTTGCGCCAAACTTATCACCACTAATGAATAAATCTTCCTGTTGAATATTCAACCCAGATTCCCAGGTGCGGGAACGCTCTATAGCCAGATAAGGATTCGGGAACAAAAAACCCGAACCGTGGGCACTGCCGGTAGCCAGAGTTTCTGTTATACCCGGTGGCCGCCATGATTGACCGTAGTTGCCAAAGAACTCCAGCCATTGCACTCCTGGCTTAACCCCAATGCCTAAGGTTGGCAATATTTGCTGCTCATGGCGATCAACATCCCAGGTCATTGTCACAGGGACTTTCTTACAGGTATTTCGTTTTCCCCCGCCATGTTGGGGGTTACATGGGTTTTGCCGTGTATAAGGCATTTTGGATGTGTATAGCCAGGTATGCCCCTGTAAACGAGAATGTTCGAAACGCAGCCCGCCATCCAGCCGTAACCAGTCATCGTAGTGGTAATCAAACTGAGTGAAAACGCTAGTCAGACTGCGCTTGCCAGACGGAGTCACACCCTGCATGAGATCTTTGTTCGTGTGGCCGCTGGAACGATCGCTAAACCAATCCATACCATATTGAAGGCTCAATAAATGGTTATCCGGTAGAATGAAACGTTGGGTATTTTGTAGCTGCAGACCGCGCGTAGTTAAACGCGTGCGAGTGGTATATTTCCGACAGAAAATTGGATCAGAACACAAAGTATTGGTTTTATCATCGGTATCAACGTAATAGGCTTTTGCCTTAGCATCCAACCAGGGCAGATGCTCAGGCTGTAAACGATAATCCAACCCGAAATTCTGCGTTATTACATCGCTAATGCTGCTGGTTTTCCAACCGATGCCGCTTTTATTCGGTGAGTTCTTTACAGTGACCAGAAAGCCACCGTTAGGGCTGTTTACCTGAGTTTGCAGGTAACTGGCGACCAAACGCTGCTCCGCAGGCAAGTTCCAACCCACTTTAGCTAGTCGAGTATGCATTTGGTAGCCGGAATTGAGTACTTTCATACGCTTTAACTCATCACCGATTGAGTTCTTCCCCTTATTTCCATAACCAAAACGTAAGTCTCCCAGACTACCGATGTTTCCCGGCCAATATTCACCAAAGTTACGTTCACTAACGGCTATCAATACATCTCCGATTTCATTTCCAAATGCCAATGCTCCGCCACCAATAAATCGGGTACCGTTATCGCCAATTGTGGCTCGCAGATTACCGCCAAGTTCTTTTCCTGGCTCAAGAAAATCTGCCGCGTTTATCGTATTAAAAGTAGCAATACCACCAATTACGCCAGCGCTGCCGATACCGATGGTCGGCCCTTTTTCAATCACCACATTGCTAAGAATATCCGGATCAATAAACATCACGCCGTTACGTCCGCCGTGGCCACTTTTCATAAAGTTTTGTCTCATACCGTCAATATTCATATTTATACGGCCAAAATCTTGAATACCGCGAATATTGACCGATAACGCAGGATCTTGTTGGTCTACCGCAGAATAGACGCCGGAAGTCTGCTCCAATATATCAGCCGCATGGCGGGCAGGACGGTTATCTAATTGTTCTTTAGTTATTTCACTAACAGAGCGTGGCTCATCATATACCCAACCATCAGAATATCCCAGACCGCCATCTTCTATTTTCAGTGGTTCTAATATCACATTATTATCATCTATTTTTGAAGACGAAATATTAACGTCTAGCTGTTTCGAGTAACCTTTATCACTAAATAAATAAAAAATAAAAAAAAGAATGATGCTTATTAAACCATTAGGCTTAATTTTATTCACATAATTATTATGCATATTTTTACTTCATCCTTGGAAAAATAATGCCGACAGCCAACTTAGTTATTTCACTAAATCAACAGTTTAAAAACAAAGCCTAACATTAGCGCTTTATTTATATTCCAACAATTGAGAATGATTATCATAATCATTTAATGAAATAAACTCAACTTCCTACAGAAAGAAATAAAAAAATAGCGCCAATGAATAACAATAAATGTGAATGCTCGCCCTAATGCTAAAAGAATGAATGGTTAATTATCGCGGATGAACCCAATAGATTAATTAAAGAGATATTTAATGACGACTGACAGCTAGCCTATAGCTAACATATTCACAGAGAAGGGAATATTTGGCAATAAAGCGGATGGTAAGAGTGCCATCCGCAATAAGTGAGAGATGAATTAAAACAAACGCTCTTTAGCTTCAGCAATGGCTGATGCCACCTGCTGTGGTGATACCCCCCCCTTGGCGACACGTTTATCCAGACAGGACTGTAGAGCCAGGATTGGGTATACATCGCCGCTAATAATTGCGCTGAATTTTTGCAAATCCTGCAACGGCAACGCTTCCAGTGCTTTACCCTGACGAATAGCTTCAACCACCGCTTCGCCGACAATATGATGCGCTTCACGGAAAGGCACACCTTTCGCTACCAGATAATCCGCCAATTCGGTCGCATTCGCATAACCCTGCTCGGCAGCTTCTTTACAACGTGGACGTTTTACCTGAATACCATCTAATACCAGCGCCGCCATATGCAGACAATCCAGCCAGGTATCCAATGCGTCAAACAGCCCTTCTTTATCTTCCTGCATATCTTTGTTGTAAGCCAAAGGCAGGCCTTTCAACGTCATCATCATTCCGGTCAATGCGCCTTGTACACGGCCACATTTACCCCGAATCAGTTCCAGCGCATCCGGGTTTTTCTTCTGAGGCATCAGGGAGGAGCCTGAAGTGACGCGGTCAGATAAATCGACAAAGGCCGCTTCGCCACTGTTGAAGAAAATCAAATCTTCGGCAAAACGAGAGAGATGAACCATACCAATACTGGCATTTGACAGTAATTCCAGCACATGGTCGCGATCGGAAACGCTATCCAGACTGTTGCGGGTCGCAGAAGCAAAACCCAACCAACCGGCCAGCTGTTCACGATCGATGGCGTAAGCGGTGCCCGCCAGTGCGCCACAGCCCAATGGACTCACGTCCAAACGCTTTAAAGTATCTTGCAACCGACTTTCATCCCGAGCCAGCATTTCGCTGTAAGCCAAACACCAGTGAGCAAAGGTCACCGGCTGAGCCCGTTGCAAATGGGTATAACCCGGCATAACCGCGTCCTGATTGGCTTCCGCAGTGATAACCAACGCCTGTTGCAGCTGGCGTACCGCCGATTGCAGCTCAGTCACTTGGAATTTGCACCACAGTTTCAAATCGGTAGCGACCTGATCGTTACGGCTACGTCCGGTATGCAGCTTTTTACCTAAATCGCCAACTTTGGCAATCAATTTAGTTTCTACCCAGCTATGAATATCTTCCGCATCGCTAGTCAGAATGGCTTGTGGGTCAGCCTGAACCTCTTCCAATAATACGGTCAATGCCTGTTCGAGCTGCCATTGCTCTTCGGCGCTCAACACGCCTACGGTAACCAGCGCTTTTGACCAGGCAACAGAGCCGACAATATCCTGTTCTGCCAATCGGTAATCAAACCGCAGGGAATCGTTAAATTGCTTAAACCGCTGATCTGCTGCCTGACTGAACCGTCCGCCCCACAATGCCATAACTTGATTTCCTTAAACTGATAAACCTGATAAACCTGATAAAACGATGCTCAAACAGTGAGATGCGAGCGCAAACAGAGCCACGCTCGCAAAGCTCGCCGCATTACTTCTTCGCGTTCAATGCACGAATACGGGAAGACAATGAGAACAGACGGATAAAGCCGCCGGCGTGGCTGTGATCGTAAACTTCATCTTCGCCGAAAGTAGCAAACTCTTCGGAATACAGGCTGTTAGAAGATGTTTTCTGAATCGCAGTCACCTGACCTTTATACAGTTTTAGAACCACTTCACCGTTAACTTCCTGCGCCAACACTTCAGCCGCAGCCTGCAATGATTGACGCAACGGGGCAAACCAACGGCCATCGTAAACCACGTAGGACATTTCCAGGCCTAACTGCTCACGCCATTTAAAGCTATCGCGATCCAGCACCAGTTGCTCAACCCCACGCAGCGCAGCCATCATGATGGTGCCTCCCGGGGTTTCGTAACAACCGCGGGATTTAATACCGACCAGACGGTTTTCTACGATATCGATACGGCCAATACCGTGTTTAGCGCCCAGCGTATTCAACGCATCCAGACATTGGAACGGACTCATAGCTTTGCCATTAACCGCAACCACTTTGCCTTTTTCAACGGCAACGGTGACCAGTTCAGGCTCGTCCGGCGCATCTTCTGGCGCTACGGTCCAAACCCAGCAATCTTTGTTCGAAGCGTTAGCCGGGCTTTCCAACACGCCGCCTTCGGTAGAGATATGCCACGCATTCTCGTCACGGCTATAGATTTTTTCCAAGGATGCCGTAGTCGGAATATCACGCTCTTTCAGGTAATCCAGCAGCGCTTCACGGGAACGCAGATCCCACTCACGCCAAGGCGCAACCACTTTCAGCTGTGGTGCCAGCGCGGTATAAGTGCTTTCGAAACGTACCTGATCGTTACCTTTACCGGTCGCACCGTGGGCTACCGCATCAGCACCCAGTTTCAACGCCAGCTCAACCTGAGCTTTAGCAATCAACGGACGTGCCATTGAAGTCCCTAGCAGGTAAGTACCTTCGTACAGAGCGCCCGTTTGCAGCACTGGATACACGTAATCTTTGATAAATTCTTCACGCAGGTCAGCCACATAGCAGGCTGAGGCACCAGTTCGCAGCGCTTTTTGTTCTATACCTTCCAGATCGGCACGTTCCTGACCGATATCCGCAACGAAGGCAATCACTTCGCAGTTATCATAGTTTTCTTTCAGCCATGGAATGATTGCCGAAGTATCTAAGCCGCCGGAATAAGCCAGAACAATTTTGCTGATGCCTTTAGTTTGCATTTTAATTTCCTTGAATCTCAATTCAGATAAAACAATAGAAGAAGAATCTGTAATCACCAGAGCGACGAAGCTCAGGCCAGAATACGTGTACCTATCGGTACACCGTTAAACAGAGCAGGAAGCTGGTCAGCATGACGCCAGCTGGCAATATCCACCGGGCGCCCCAGTGAACGAGCTGCATCCAACGCCGCGTTCACTTTCACTACCATACCGTCAGTGATAATGCCCTGAGCAATCAGTTGTTCTGCTTTTTGCGCCGTCATTTCGGCAATGCGTTGCCCTTTGCCATCCAGAATGCCGCTGACATCAGACAACAGGATCAAATCCGCGCCTAAGGTAGCCGCCAGCGCGGTTGCCGCCTGATCCGCATTCACATTCATTAGCTCGCCATCGGCGGTAATACCGATAGAGCTAATGATTGGCATGTAGTTAGCAGCCAGTAAGGTTTGTACTAACGTCGCTGAACCCGGTTGAGCACGTCCAACGTGACCTAACTCCGCATCCAGCGTCGTAACGGTGACCGTATTACCATCGCCCAAACACAGGCCAACGGCGGCAATATGATGTTTCACCGCCCAAGCTAACAGGGTTTTATTGGCAGTCCCCGCCAGCGCGCCGGTGATGATGTCGATCTGGTCTGCTGGCGTCACCCGCAGGCCATTTTTCTTCACGACCGGCAGAGTCAGCTTTTTCATCAAGTCGTCTACCAGACAGCCGCCGCCATGCATAATGACCAGCGGACGCTGATGCTTTTCGCGGTAAGTTACCAAGGCATTAAACAGGCGCTCCAACGCCTCTTCGCTGTCTAATAACACCCCACCTAATTTAATGACTAACGGATTCATCATGGTCTGCGCCTCAATTGCGTCTTAAAAATATAGGGGTGAGCGAAAATACGTTGCGGGAGAATTTCGCTACCGTCCCTGATTAAAGCAAAGCCTGAGTTTCCGGGAAACCAAAGCGTATATTCATGCACTGAACGGCCTGAGCTGCCGCACCTTTCAGCAGGTTATCTTCCGTCGCGACCACAATCAGATGCTCGCCCTGAACCGAGAAGCCGATATCGCAAAACGGTAACCCAACCACGGCTTTCAGCGCGGGAACGCCCTGCTGATATAAACGTACCAGAGGTTTATCCTGATAGGCGTTGTGATAGGCCTCGGCGATATCCTGTGCGGTGACGCCAGCTTTTAGGCGACAGGTAATGGTAGCCAGAATGCCGCGGGCAAAATTCCCCAGATGCGGAGTGAAAATGACCGGCATACCCAAATGAGCCACAATTTCAGGTTGATGACGATGCGTAAACAAGCCGTAAGGCTGCAAACTGACTTCACAGAAGCTGTTGCCAACGCTGGCTTTACGCCCCGCGCCGCTCACACCGCTTACCGCATTAATCACTGGCCACTGTTCCTGATTCAGCAAACCGTTTTCTACCAGAGGCTTTAACGCCAGCTGGGATGCCGTGGGATAACAACCCGGCACGGCAACCAACTGAGCCTGTTTAATTTTATCCGCCTGCCATTCCGCCAGGCCGTAAACTGCCTGATCCAGCCATTCGGCATGCTGATGTTCAAAACCGTAATAAGTGGTATAGAAATCAGGGTCCTGTACGCGATACGCGCCGGACAAATCGAATACTACGCAGCCAGCGGCTAGAAATTGCGGGGCCAAATCATGGCTAACTTCATGAGCGGTTGCCAGAAACACCACATCCACGTTTTTCGCAGCCTGAGCCACATCAACCAAGGGTTGCAGCGGTAAATCGATGATGCCTTTTAACTGCGGGTGCAGATCGGAAAGCAATTTTCCTGCATCTGTACTTTGCGCTGAAACCGTTAAACCGGTTATGTTCATATGTGGGTGACGATTCAGGTAAGCCGTAAGTTCAGCTCCGGCATAACCGCTGGCACCAACAATCAGCGTATTCAACATGGATTCAGTTCACCTTCTGACTAACTGTACATAAGTACGCAAAACGAGTTGCAGGGTTTATCAGCAAGTTTTTACTGTTTCCCTACGCGATTGAGCATTGACATTTTCGTAAATTCAAGGGCGTTTCTGGTTCCCTTACGCTCATGCTTGCTGTATTTTCATTCAAATAGTTATTCACAATAACTGCATGAATATTGATACTACCCTAACCAAAGGCTGTCAACAGTGAAGATGAAATTACCTCCATTTATTGAGCTGTACCGGGCATTAATCGCAACGCCCTCTATTAGCGCAACCGATAGCGCTCTGGATCAAAGTAATGAAGCGTTAATCAACTTGTTGGCCGAATGGTTTAGCGAATTAGGTTTTCGCGTGGAAATCCAGCCAGTGCCAGAATCCCGCAACAAATTCAACCTGCTGGCCAGCATTGGTGAAGGCAGCGGCGGGCTACTACTGGCGGGTCATACCGATACCGTACCTTACGATGAAGGCCGCTGGACGCGCGATCCGTTCACTTTGAGCGAACATGACAACAAGCTGTACGGTTTAGGTACTGCGGATATGAAAGGCTTCTTTGCCTTTATTCTGGATGCGGTGCGCGATATCGACGTCAGTAAGCTGACCAAACCGCTGTATATTCTGGCTACCGCTGATGAAGAAACTACGATGGCCGGAGCGCGTTATTTTGCGGCTTCCACTCAACTACGCCCCGACTTTGCCATTATCGGCGAGCCAACCTCGCTGAAACCCGTGCGTGCCCATAAAGGCCATATTTCTAGCGCTATTCGCATCGTGGGTCAGTCCGGTCACTCCAGCGATCCGGCGCGCGGCGTCAACGCCATAGACCTGATGCATGAATCCATCACCCATTTGATGGCGCTACGCAACACATTGCAGGAGCGTTACAACAATCCAGCCTTCAATATTCCCTACCCCACCATGAACTTCGGTCATATCAACGGCGGTGACGCAGCAAACCGTATTTGTGCCTGCTGTGAATTACATATGGACATTCGCCCGCTGCCAGGGCTGACGCTGAGCGATTTAAGCGAATTGATGAATGAAGCGCTGGCGCCAGTGAGCCAACGCTGGCCGGGCCGCTTGACCATCGACGAGCTACACCCACCGATTCCGGGTTACGAATGCCCAACCGATCACCATATGGTGGCGGTGATTGAGAAACTGCTGGGCAGCCGTACCGAGGTGGTGAATTACTGCACCGAAGCGCCGTTTATTCAGCAGGTATGCCCGACGCTGGTGCTTGGCCCCGGCTCGATTAATCAGGCACATCAGCCAGATGAATATATCGACACCGCGTTTATTGAACCCACCCGCCAGCTGATTTCCCAGTTGGTCGATCACTTCTGCCAGCAGTAAGAAAACTGCCCGAACGCATGTGTTTTCAGCTAAGCACGTGTTATCAGATAAAAAAGTGGATGGGAGATAACCGCCCATCCACGGATAACCCATTTCGATCAATATCGATGATTAGCCAGACTGATAACCTGCGACCAGTAATTAAATTTCAGAAATACCCCCAATTTTGATGTTTTTTTGCTAAAAATAGTGTCAATTGGGTTATTGGAATTGAACGCGGCGAGATTCGTAATCAGTCTCAGCCTCTTGGGTGAAATTAATTTACAAAAAGAAACCATAAAAGGTTATACCCCTAATTATTGGGTTATAGACAAGTGGCCAACAAACGCATCCGATGAGCTGACTCTGGTCAGCCATTCAGATGAGTAAGCGTAACCAACATGTCTGTCGCCTCAAATACGCAGGGTATATATGGGTCAGGGGTCATATGAACGAACAATATTCCGCAATGCGAAGTAACGTCAGTATGCTCGGCACACTACTCGGAGACACAATTAAGGAAGCGCTGGGCGAGCACATCCTTGACCGGGTAGAAACCATTCGTAAGTTATCTAAATCTTCACGAGCCGGTAATGAAGCGCACCGTCAGGAGCTGCTTTCAACGCTGCAAAACCTTTCTAACGACGAGTTATTGCCCGTCGCTCGTGCGTTTAGCCAGTTTCTTAATCTGACGAACACCGCTGAGCAATACCACAGCATTTCGCCTCATGGCGAAGCAGCAAGTAATCCAGAAGCCTTGGCCCAGCTGTTTAACCGTCTGAAAGATAAGAATCTGAGCAATAAGGATATGTGCAAAGCGGTGGATGAACTGTCCATAGAACTGGTTCTTACTGCACATCCAACCGAAATTACCCGCCGTACTCTGATTCATAAACTGGTCGAAGTGAATACGTGCCTGAGCCAGTTGGATCATAATGATTTAGCTGATTACGAACGCAACAAGATCATGCGCCGTTTACGGCAGTTAGTCGCACAATCCTGGCATACCGACGAAATTCGCAAATTACGTCCGTCACCTATCGACGAGGCCAAATGGGGTTTTGCCGTTGTTGAAAACAGCCTGTGGGAAGGGGTTCCGGCTTTCCTGCGGGAATTCAATGAGCAGTTAGAAAATTCTCTCGATTATCGACTGCCGGTGGAAGCGGTACCGATTCGCTTTACCTCATGGATGGGCGGCGACCGCGACGGCAACCCGAACGTTACCGCCGAAGTCACCCGCCACGTTCTGCTACTGAGCCGCTGGAAAGCGACCGATCTGTTCCTGCGCGATATCCAGGTGTTGGTTTCCGAGCTGTCGATGTCAGAATGTACGCCGGAACTACGCAAACTGGCCGGCGGCGAAGAGGTGCTGGAACCTTATCGCGAATTGATGAAACGAATTCGTGCCCAGCTAATCAACACCCAGACTTATCTGGAAGGCCGCCTGAAAGGCGAGCGTGTATTACCACCGGAAGATCTGTTGATCAGCAATGAACAGCTGTGGGAACCGTTGTATGCCAGCTATCAATCGCTAAAAGCCTGCGGGATGGAAATTATCGCCAACGGACAGTTGCTGGATACGCTACGCCGCGTGCGCTGCTTCGGCGTGCCGCTGGTACGTATCGACGTTCGTCAAGAAAGTACCCGTCACACTGATGCTATTGCCGAACTGACTCGCTATTTGGGTCTGGGTGATTATGAAAGCTGGTCAGAATCAGATAAACAGGCGTTCCTGATTCGCGAACTGAACTCCAAGCGCCCGCTGGTGCCATTAAAGTGGGAGCCAAGTGCTGAGACTCAGGAAGTACTGGAAACCTGTCGGGTCATCGCCGAAGCGCCGGAAGGCTCCATCGCCGCTTACGTGATTTCTATGGCGAAAGTCCCTTCTGACGTACTGGCCGTGCATTTGCTACTGAAAGAAGCCGGTTGTCCATTCACTCTGCCGGTTGCGCCGCTGTTTGAAACACTCGACGATCTGAATAACGCCGATGACGTGATGAAACAGTTGCTAAGCATTGACTGGTATCGCGGCCTAATTCAGGGCAAACAGATGGTTATGATCGGTTATTCCGATTCTGCCAAAGACGCAGGCGTCATGGCCGCTTCGTGGGCGCAGTATCGTGCCCAAGATGCCTTAATTAAAACCTGTGAGAAAGCCGGTGTCGCTTTGACGCTGTTCCACGGCCGCGGTGGTTCTATCGGTCGCGGTGGCGCACCTGCTCATGCGGCGTTGCTCTCTCAGCCTCCGGGCAGCCTGAAAGGTGGCCTGCGCGTAACCGAGCAAGGCGAAATGATTCGCTTTAAATTCGGTTTACCTGAAGTCACCATCAGCAGTCTGGCGCTGTACGCCGGGGCGATCTTGGAAGCCAACCTATTGCCACCGCCGGAGCCGAAGAAAGAGTGGGTTGAAGTCATGGATCTGCTGTCTGAGGCATCCTGCGATATGTATCGCGGCTATATTCGTGAAAATCCTGACTTTGTGCCTTATTTCCGTGCAGCAACGCCGGAACTGGAATTGGGCAAATTGCCGTTAGGTTCTCGCCCAGCGAAACGCCGCCCGAACGGCGGTGTGGAAAGTCTGCGCGCCATTCCGTGGATTTTCGCCTGGACGCAAAACCGCCTGATGCTGCCAGCCTGGCTGGGTGCCGGTGCTGGTTTGCAAAAAGCCATTGATGCAGGAAAACAGGAAGAGTTGGCAACCATGTGCCGCGATTGGCCATTCTTCTCCACCCGTATCGGCATGCTGGAAATGGTCTTCGCTAAAGCCGATCTGTGGCTGGCTGAATATTACGATCAGCGTTTGGTAGACAAAAAGCTCTGGCCGTTAGGTAAGCAATTGCGCGATCAGCTCGCCGCCGATATTAACGTGGTGTTAACCATCGCCAATGACGATCATTTGATGGCCGATTTGCCGTGGATTGCCGAATCTATTGCGTTACGCAACGTTTATACCGATCCATTGAACGTGCTGCAGGCGGAATTACTGCACCGTTCCCGTCAGCAGGAACATCCGGATGCGCGCGTTGAACAGGCGTTGATGGTGACGATTGCTGGCGTCGCCGCAGGTATGCGTAATACCGGCTAGTTTCTGATGGGGGAGCCATCCCTCACATGATGAAATAGCGGAATCGCTATCGTAAATACGACAAAGGGGCTAATTAGCCCCTTTTGTATGTTGAAATCTATAATGCCGATAATAAGTTAAGGCCTAACACCCAGAGTATGGCAAATGGCGTAGCTCATTTCTGCCCGATTCAGGGTATAGAAATGGAAATCCTTCACTCCTTCGCGGCTCAGAATTTTCACCATATCCATAGCAATAGAAGCGCCCAGCATTTTGCGCGTCTCAGGGTCGTTATCCAACCCTTCAAATACGCTGGTCATCCAATGAGGAACGCGCACATTGGTCATGGTGGCAAAGCGCTGTAACTGTTTAAAGTTGGATACCGGCAAAATTCCCGGCACGATTTCTACGTCAATTCCCGTCGCCACACAGCGATCGCGAAAACGCAGGTAACTTTCTACGTCGAAGAAAAACTGAGTAATGGCACGGTTAGCACCGGCATCAATCTTACGCTTAAGATTAATCAAATCCGCCTGAGCGCTCTTAGCCTCTGGATGTACTTCCGGATAAGCCGCCACGGAAATATCAAAATCGCCGACGTCTTTCAGCAAAGCAACCAGATCGGTAGCATACATTTCCGGCTTACCGCTGCCCTCAGGCAAATCACCGCGTAACGCCACAATATGACGAATGCCATTGCGCCAGTAATCCTGCGCAATCTCACGCAGCTCACCCGCCGAAGCGTCAATGCAGGTCAAATGCGGAGCAGCATCCAGACCGGTACGCTCTTTAATGTCTTTAATAATGCTGTGAGTACGATCGCGCTCACCGGAGTTGGCGCCGTAAGTCACTGAAACAAATTTAGGTTTTAGAGTGCTTAAGCGGTCAATCGAGCTCCACAGGGTGTCTTCCATCTCGCTGGTACGCGGCGGGAAAAACTCGAAAGAGACGTTAATCTGACCCTGCAACTCTGCCAGACTCTGATTCAGCGCTTCCCGCTGGTTTGCGTGAAAAAAACTCATACCCTGTCTACCTCGTCACCCATCGTTATCGATATTGCGGTTTAGTTTCTCCGCATTTACCATTCTAAGCGTCCATACGTTTAGACGTCTAGATAGAAAATGACCGATCTTATCGCTAGAGTCAACGCTTATATCAGTTTAGCCCGATGATTAATCTTCACTCGGTACACGCAGGAAATTCATGTGGATAAACACGGGAAAATATGCTCGAAATGAGCCGCGGTGGAGAGGGGGAATAACAGAAGATTGGTATGAATAGCAGGCCGCTAGTCAGATAGAAATTCTGAATAACGACCTGCCAGAAGTACGATTACAACAGCTGAGATAAACGGTTCAAATCGGACTGGATAGCGCCGGCGGTTACGTCTCGCCCCGCTCCCGGCCCGCGAATCACCAATGGATTGTCACGATACCAACGACTTTCAATGGCAAACACATTATCGCATGGCAATAACGAGGCCAGCGGATGTTCAGGTCGAACGGCTTCCACACCAACTCGCGCTTTACCATTGGCGTCAAAACGCGCGACGTAGCGTAATACCAGCCCCATTTCGTTAGCCGCTTCCAGACGCTGAATCATTTGCTGATTTAACGCTTCGCCATTTTCGAAGAATTGATCGACAGAACCTGTCTCAGTACCTGCGGGCACCAGTGACTCGACCCGCACTTGATTAGGTTCGATGTCGTAACCCGCTTCGCGAGCCAGAATCACCAGTTTGCGCATGACATCCTGACCGGAAAGATCGACGCGCGGATCGGGTTCGGTTAATCCTTGCTGCCACGCCTGATCCACCAGCTCGGTGAAAGGCACTGTGCCGTCAAACTGTAGGAACAGCCAAGATAAAGTACCGGAGAAAATGCCGCTAATTGCCAGAATGCTGTCACCACTATCGCGCAGATCCCGCACCGTATGGTTGACCGGCAAACCGGCACCCACGGTGGCGTTGTACAACCAATGACGACCCGTTTTGGCGAAAGCATCGCGAATCTGTCGATAAGTATTGCTGCTGGATGCGCCCGCCAGTTTATTGGCGCTAATCACGTGGAAACCATAGCTGGCAAAGTCCAGATATTGCTCCGCCAGCGACTGGCTGGCCGTAACATCCAATACCACCAAATCATCGAATGGATGCGCACGCATCCACAGGAAAAGTGACTCTTCATCCTGCTCTTTGGCTTCATCATCGTAGAAAGCCAAGGTGCGACTGGCATCCAGCCCGTCGTAACTCAGTAAGCTGCGGCGGCTATCAACCACACCTGCCAGTACAAATTCGAATCCGCTACGAGCTGAAATGTTTTTTTGTTCGCGAGCAAAAAGCTCCAGCCAGCGAGCACCAATATTACCTTTGCCAAACAGCATCAGCCCGATACGTTTTTCCGCTCGGAACAGAGTCTGGTGCAGGCCTTGAATCAAATGTTCAGTTGGCCCCAGACGCAGTACCGCAACGATGCTGATACCGTCTTCTGCCTGCCAGATAAATTCAACCGGCTGATCTTTAAGCTGTTGATAGAAACGATGGCTGTGCAACGGATTCTTGCAAACGCCTGCGCCCACTAATGCCACCAGTGCCAAACCTTCCCGTAGCGATAATTTTCCCGGCAATGTGGCGTCTTCCAACACCCGCAGGGCGCTATTGACGACTTCTGAGGTATAACAAAGCTGCAATAGGTTACGATCGGGATGAATACCCGTAGCTAACGGCTTGATTTGTGAGCGCTTCAGCAGCAGGTCTATCTCTTTTTGCGCCAGCGAGAAATCGTGGTGGCTGGCTATCTGCAATTCAATCAGGCAGACATCATCATGACTGGTCACTATTTTCGCACCGGTGCCTGATGCCAGCACGCGTTCAATGCGAGTGGAGCCTTGCTCCGGCTGGTAGCTACAGCGCAGCTGCAAATCGATATCACTACCAGAAACCGGCTGCAAAGTACGCGTATGCAATACCGGCGCAGCCAGACGCGCCAGCTCGCTGGCTTCATCCAAACGCAACAACGGCAACAAACAGGCATCTTTAACTTTGCGCGGATCGGCGCTGTATACACCAGCGACGTCACTCCAGATGGTTACGCGCTCGGCGGCGGCCAAAGCCCCAACCTGAGTTGCCGAATAGTCACTGCCATTACGACCAAGAAGTACGGTTTCACCAGCATCATTACGCGAGATAAAACCGGTGACCACTAAACGTTGATGAGGATGTTGCGCCAACAACTGCTGCAGCAACGGATAAGATCGCCCTTCGTCGATCTGTGGCTGTGCCGCCCGCTCTGCCCGCAGGAACCTACGCGCATCCAGCCAAGTGGCATCCATATCTTGCTTTCGCAGTACCGCCGACATCAGGCGCGCTGACCAGATTTCTCCATGGCCAACCACTTCGGCATAAATAGCATCGTCAACGCGATTATCCAATAATCCAGCCAGACGCTCTAGATCCTGAATAAAGGATGCAATCAACGGTTCGGCGGCCTCCGGCGGCAATAATCCATTAATCAAATCCTGCTGATAGCGACGCAGCGCTTGCTGCACCTGATGCGCAGATAAACGATCGCTTTGGCTTAGTTTTAGCCAGTTTATCAATTGGTTGGTCGTACTGCCTGCGGCAGATACCACCATTAAATCACCCGGTTTACTGTAGTTGGCCATAATTTCGGCCACTCGCAGGTAACACTTCACGTCAGCAAGGCTGCTACCACCAAATTTATGCAGTTGACGACCAGTTACCGCCCCTGCTACCGCTATTGCATTCATGCTTACCTCGTTACCGCCAACCGGAAGGCATTTTCCAGATCGGCAATCAAATCTTCGCTGTCTTCAATACCCACGGAAATGCGTAACAAGCTGTCGGTGATACCCGCAGCAGTCCTTGCTTCCGCCGCCATACCCGCGTGAGTCATGGTAGCGGCATGGGAAATCAGGCTTTCCACGCCACCTAATGACTCTGCCAATGTGAATAACTCCAAAGCAGAAAGGAAGCGGCGCAGCACCTGTTCATCTCCATCCAGTTCAAAACTGAGCATCGCACCGAAGCCAGACTGTTGGCGACAGGCAATTTCGTGGCCGGGATGTTGTGGCAGAGAAGGATGATACAGCTTTTTCACTAAAGGCTGCTGTTGTAAATAACCAACAATGTCATCCGCGTTGCGCTGCTGTTGAGCCATTCGCGGTGAAAGCGTTCGCAGACCACGTAATAACAAATAACTGTCGAACGCCGCGCCTGTCACGCCAATATTATTCGCCCACCACGCCAGCTCTACCGCCAGCGCGGGGTCTTTGGCAATCACCGCGCCAGCAACCACGTCCGAGTGTCCGTTGAGATATTTGGTGCAGGAATGGATTACCAAATCGGCACCCAGCGCCAACGGTTGCTGTAATACCGGGCTAAGGAAGGTGTTATCCACCACGGTCAGCGCCCCCACGGCTTGCGCCGCCTGGCAGATGGCTGCAATATCGACCACCCGCAATAATGGGTTACTTGGGGTCTCAATCAGTACCAGCTTGGGTTTTTCCGCCAGCGCACATTTTAACGCCGCTTCATCCCCTTGATCGACAAACAGCACCCGATAGGCACCACGCTTACTCAGACTATCAAACAGACGATAGCTACCGCCGTAGCAGTCATGAGGCGCAACCAGTAAATCGCCCGGCTGCAATAGCGTCGTGCATACCAAATGAATCGCAGACATACCGGAGCCGGTCATAACCGCTCCCGCTCCGCCTTCCAGCTCAGCCAGAGCCCGCTGTACCACGTCGCGCGTCGGGTTACCGCGTCGGGAATAATCGTGCGCTCTGGGCTGATTAAAATCGATAAAATTATAGGTACTGGAAAGGTGAATCGGCGGAACAACGCAGCCATATTGCTCGTCATCATTCAACCCGCTACGGACTGCTATTGTTGCCTGTTTACGTGTCATATTGGTTTCTGCCTGCCGGGACGCTAAAAATGTTACGTCAGATTAGACGCACAACGAATGGACGTCAATACATCTGGACATCTAAACTTCTTTGCGTATAGATTGAGCAATGGAATAATACCCGCTAAAATTATAGCAACTTTAAGTATCATTATGATGTCACGCTGATTTCAGCTATACCCCGCGCAACAATCAGGGTATTAAGCAAAAGGTTGAGTCTATTGATCACGGGCAAATTGCGTCCTTTCAGTGACTCTGGTCGAGTAAAACCGACATTTATTTAGTGAGAACACGGAAGATCGGGCATAATTGGCCGGTTTTCAGAATTTTGTATTTTTCCGACAAATTTAAGGTGTCCCATGGCTGAGTGGAACGGCGAGTATGTCAGCCCTTACGCTGAACACGGCAAGAAGAGCGAACAAGTCAAAAAAATTACGGTATCCATTCCTCTGAAGGTATTAAAAATCCTCACCGATGAGCGGACCCGACGCCAGGTGAATAACCTGCGCCATGCGACCAACAGTGAATTACTGTGCGAAGCATTCCTGCATGCCTTTACTGGGCAGCCGTTGCCGAATGATGAAGATCTGCGTAAAGAACGCAGTGATGAAATTCCTGAAGCAGCGAAGATTATTATGCGTGAACTGGGCGTTGATCCCGACACTTGGGAATATTGATTTCGCAGTCATACCCAAAACAGCGGGTAATATGCTATCGAGACAATCTATCGACCTATCGGCAATAGTCGCCTTCTGTCCGCAGCAGGCGGCTTTATCCTACGTCAGGACATGATTTATATGGAATGACTGATTAGCAGAGCTGGCTCCTGCGATATACACAGTATTTAGGCAGATTGATGATTATTGAGAAGCAGAAATGAAAAAAGGCGCTAAAAGCGCCTTTTTCGTCTGACGGGCAGAGATTACTTCTTAGCACCCGGCACGCTGAAACGCTTGTTGAAGCGGTCAACACGGCCACCGGTAGCAACATCACGCTGCTTGCCAGTGTAGAACGGATGGCATTCGCCACACACGTCCAGATTCAGGTCATGACCAACGGTAGAGTTGATCTTGATTACGTTACCGCAAGAACAAGATGCAGTAACCAATTCGTATTTAGGGTGGATACCTTTTTGCATGGGAAACCTCTAATTTAGGCCGTGTCGCTATCCAGCCCTGTTCCGCCAGACACCACACGTAGTTGATAATAGGATTTGATATCGGATTATATCAAAGGCGGCGAATCATACAGAATTTGAGCAGCCCTCGCAATCGAATCCGCACATTGTGAATCACACAGTGTAAACTGTTCAATCTTTTTTTATCCAGGATGGTGTCATGTCCGTTGTTCAAGTTGCATTGCCGGTACCGCTTGCACGCTCATTCGACTACCGTTTAGGCAGTAATATGAGCAGCCCGGCGATCGGCGGGCGCGTTAGCGTCACCTTCGGCAAACGCAAGGCTATCGGAATCGTGGTGGGTCTTAGCGAAACCAGCGATTTCCCTCTTGAGCAGCTCAAACCTATCGAAGAAATTCTGGATCATGAAAGTTTATTCCCACCAAGCCTGTGGCGTATTTTGCGCTGGGCTGCGGATTACTATCACTATCCCATTGGAGAAGTGCTGTTTCACGCTCTGCCAATATTGCTACGACAGGGGAAACCAGCCCAATCCGCACCACTATGGCAATGGTTTGCTACCGAACAAGGCCGGGCTACGCCGCCGGAAAGTCTGAAGCGCGCCCCTAAACAACAGCAGGCTCTGGCCGCACTGCTACAAAAACCGATTTATCGCCATCAGGTCAATGAACTCGCTCTGACAGAAAGCGCCTTGCAGGCGTTACGCACCAAAGGATTAATCGATCTCCGGGCGCAGGAACCAGCAACCACCGATTGGCGTACCCATTTTGAAGTACTGGGCGACCGGCTGCGCCTCAATACCGAGCAGGCCACCGCCGTGGGTGCAATTCGCAGCGAAGATACTCAGTTTGCCGCCTGGCTGCTGGCTGGCGTCACCGGCTCAGGTAAAACCGAAGTTTACCTGAGCGTGCTGGAAAATATTCTGGCACAAGGGCGTCAGGCATTGATTCTGGTGCCAGAGATTGGCCTGACACCGCAAACCATCGCCAGATTCCGCGAACGCTTTACTGCACCGGTGGAAGTACTGCATTCCGGCTTAAACGATAGCGAACGTTTATCCGTTTGGTTGCGGGCGCGTAACGGCGAATCGGCCATCGTTATTGGCACGCGTTCTGCGCTGTTTACGCCATTTTCTCGCCTCGGCGTCATTATTATCGACGAAGAACACGACAGTTCCTATAAGCAACAGGACGGCTGGCGTTACCACGCACGAGATTTAGCCGTGTTTCGCGCCCGCGAAGAAAATATTCCCATTGTGATGGGTTCTGCCACGCCCGCGCTAGAAACCCTGCATAACGTTCAACTGGGTAAATATCGTCAGTTAACCCTGACTAAGCGTGCCGGTAATGCCAAACCGGCGACGCAGCATTTGCTGGATTTAAAGGGTCTGCCGCTCAAAGTGGGCCTTTCACAGCCGTTATTACAGCGCATGAAAGATCATCTTAAAGCTGATAATCAGGTGATCCTGTTCCTTAACCGCCGCGGTTATGCTCCAGCGTTGCTGTGCCACGAATGCGGTTGGATCGCCGAATGCCAGCGTTGCGATCACTATTACACTTTGCATCAGAATCAGCGTCAGCTGCGGTGTCACCACTGTGACAGCCAGCGTCCGGTGCCTCATCAGTGCCCTCACTGCGGCTCGACCCATATGGTTTCCGTTGGCGTAGGGACCGAACAGTTGGAAAATGAGCTGGCACCGCTGTTCCCAGATGTGCCGATCACCCGAATCGATCGCGATACCACCAGCCGTAAAGGCTCATTGGAACAGGCTTTGGCCGAGGTACATCAGGGTGGTGCGCGTATTCTGATCGGTACGCAAATGCTGGCTAAGGGCCACCATTTTCCCGATGTCACACTGGTGGCATTACTTGATGTGGACGGCGCGCTGTTCTCCGCCGATTTCCGCTCAGCCGAACGTTTTGCCCAACTGTATACACAGGTTTCTGGTCGAGCCGGACGAGCAGGCAAAAAAGGCGAAGTGATCCTGCAAACCCATCATCCGGAACACCCCTTACTGCAAACCCTGCTGCAACGCGGCTACGATGATTTTGCTAAACAGGCTCTGGCGGAGCGCCAAAGCGTTTTTCTGCCGCCTTACACCAGCCATATTATTGTACGCAGCGAAGATCACGATAATCGACAGTCAGCGCTGTTCCTACAACAGCTACGCAATCTACTGGAAGCCAGTCCGATGAAAGATGATGCTCTGTGGATTATGGGGCCAGTACCGGCGCTACAGGCCAAACGCGGTGGGCGTTTCCGCTGGCAACTCCTGCTCCAGCATCCCTCCCGTCAGTTTCTACAAAAATTGATAAAAACCAGCCAACCGCTAATTAATACTTTGCCTCAGGCAAGGAAAGTTAAGTGGACTTTAGACGTCGATCCCATAGACAGTTAGTCTTTAGCTTGTTAATTAATAGATATGGGTGGGGTTACAAGGCAAACGTTTACGGTGTGATCTGCGAGGCATATCGAAAAAAACTACTTAGGTCACATTTTTCATGCAAATTAGGTAACAAATTGACCTCACTATCTGTATAGAATGACGTAAGGCATTAATTTTACCGAGACCACTCGGCTTGGAACGAAAATCATCTCGTCGATCGGGAATCCCATTCGCGTGCGATAAAGCATTAATATTCCGTGCTATTGGTAACAAACTATCTCAAAGCGTTGGTGCTGGCTCGGAGCCAGAGCAAGGAGAAAGGCGTTGGAACATAAGAAAGAATTCAGTATGGCGACCATGAAAGACGTTGCTGAAATGGCCGGAGTTTCAACCGCGACGGTTTCCCGGGCATTAATGAATCCAGAAAAAGTCTCGACCATGACGCGACAGAAAGTGGAGCAAGCCGTCCTCGCCGTGGGTTATTCCCCCCATGCCTTATCTCGAAATATCAAACGCAACGAGTCGCGCACTATTCTGGTCATTGTGCCGGACATCAGCGATCCCTTTTTTGCCGACATTGTTCAAGGTATTGAACAAACCGCCGCTCAACAGGGTTATCTGGTGTTAATTGGCGACTGCGCGCAGCAAACCCAGCAGGAACGCACTTTCGTCAATTTGATTATTACCAAACAGATTGATGGAATGCTGTTACTCGGTTCCAACCTGCCTTTTGATGCCAGTAAAGAAGAACAACGTAACCTTCCGCCGATGGTGATGGCCAACGAATTCGCGCCAGAGCTGGAGCTGCCGACGGTTCATATCGATAACCTAACCGCCGCTTTTGAAGCCGTACATTATCTGCATCAGTTGGGCCATACGCGCATTGCCACCATCGCCGGGCCAGAGACTATGCCGCTGAGCCATTATCGCTTGCAGGGCTACGTACAAGCGCTGCGCCGTAATGGCATTGCCATTGAGCAAGATTATATTTTGCGGGGCGATTTCAGCTATGAAGCCGGTGCCGAAGCCTTTGCCGAACTGATGTCACTGCCGAAACCACCAACGGCAATTTTCTGCCACAACGACGTCATGGCGATCGGCGCTATCTGGCAAGCAAAGAAGATGGGGATTCATATTCCCGAAGATGTATCACTGGTTGGTTTTGACGATCTCAAACTGTCACAATACTGCGATCCGCCATTGACCACGGTGGCACAACCTCGCTACCAAATTGGTCAGCAAGCCATGTTACTATTACTGGAACAGCTACAAGGGAATAACGTTCAAAGCGGTTCCCGACTGTTAGATAGCGAATTAATCATTCGAAACAGTACCTGTAAGCCTAAAAGCTAGGCAAATATTATAGGGTTAAGTAACATGGCTGACTTACTCCAACATCAAAACGCAGCGAAACGATAGTGGCACAAAGAGATTATGTAAGCCGAGGGCGCTCAGGAGCGCGGCGCAAGAGCACCAGCAAGAAGAAAAGCAGTGCTCCAAGAATATCGAAAACCCTAGTGGCGCTAGCCGGCGCCCTGCTGGTGGTATTCGTTGGTGGCCTCTATTTCATTACTCATAACAAACCGGGTGAACTCCCGCTGTTACCCAGCCATGATCCGCGCACGGGCAATGGATTACCGCCTAAGCCGGAAGAACGTTGGAGATATATCAAAGAACTGGAAAATCGTCAGATTGGTGTAACAACGCCAACCGAACCTTCTGCTGGTGGCGGCATCGATGCAAAAACCCAGTTAACCAACGAACAGCGTCAATTATTAGAACAAATGCAGGCCGATATGCGGCAACAACCGACACAACTGTCGGAAGTGCCTTATAACGATGCCACTCAGGTTCCTCGTTCTCAGGTGACAATCAAGCCGCCGGTGGATGTGCAGCAGCAGATTCAGCAACCGGTTAACCAACCGCGCCAGACCGCGCCGGTAACGGCTCCGCCAGCACAGCAGCGGATGTTGCCGTCTAATCCAGCTCCGGTTACTCCGGCGGTAACGCCACCGAAGCCGGGAAAAGAGAAGGAAAAAGAAAAAACTCAGCGCTGGATGTTGCAGTGTGGTTCCTTCAAAGCAATGGATCAGGCCGAATCAGTGCGCGCGCAGCTGGCATTTGAAGGTATTGAGAGCCGGATTACTACCGGTGGCGGTTGGAATCGCGTGGTTCTGGGGCCTTATAGCACCCGCCCTGCGGCAGATAAAATGCAGCAACGATTGAAAGGCGCAGGTGTATCAAGCTGTATTCCCCTCTCTATTGGGGGTTGAAAAGTATCAATCCCCCCCCATTTATAATCTCAATATGCCCCGCGTTGTGTTGAACGACACAATGCGGGGGCTCATTCCGTCTGCAACGAGGGTTCGCTCGTGACAACAATTGTAAGTGTACGCCGAAATGGCCATGTAGTAATTGGTGGTGATGGTCAGGTCACTCTGGGCAATACCGTGATGAAAGGGAACGCTAAAAAAGTTCGCCGCCTATATAACAATAAGGTCATTGCCGGTTTTGCAGGTGGCACCGCTGACGCTTTCACTTTATTTGAACTCTTTGAGCGCAAACTGGAAATGCATCAGGGTCATTTGACCAAGGCCGCCGTTGAGTTAGCCAAAGACTGGCGTACTGACCGCATGCTGCGCAAACTCGAAGCACTGCTGGCAGTCGCGGATGAAACCGCTTCGCTTATCATCACCGGTAACGGTGACGTCGTGCAGCCAGAAGATGATCTGATCGCTATCGGCTCCGGTGGGCCATACGCTCAATCCGCTGCGCGCGCGCTACTGGAAAACACAGAATTAGGTGCTCGGGATATCGTTGAGAAATCACTGAGTATTGCGGGGGATATTTGTATCTATACCAACCGCTTCCAAACTATTGAAGAATTAACTTACAAGGCGTAAGGATAGAATATATGTCTGAGATGACCCCACGCGAAATCGTCAGTGAGCTTGATAGCTATATCATTGGCCAGGACAAAGCTAAGCGCGCAGTGGCGATCGCCCTGCGTAACCGCTGGCGTCGTATGCAGCTTAACGAAGAGCTGCGCCATGAAGTTACCCCAAAAAACATTCTGATGATCGGCCCAACCGGCGTTGGTAAAACCGAAATTGCCCGTCGTCTGGCAAAACTGGCGAACGCACCGTTTATCAAAGTTGAAGCCACCAAATTCACCGAAGTTGGCTATGTTGGTAAAGAAGTGGACTCTATTATCCGCGATCTGACCGACGCGGCCGTGAAAATGGTGCGTCATCAATCCATTGAGAAAAACCGTTACCGCGCTGAAGAACTGGCGGAAGAACGTATTCTGGATGTGCTGATTCCACCGGCTAAAAACAACTGGGGCCAGGTTGACGAATCTCAGGAGCCTTCAGCTACTCGTCAGGCATTCCGCAAAAAGCTGCGTGAAGGTCAGTTGGACGATAAAGAAATCGAAATCGATCTGGCTGCCGCACCGATGGGCGTTGAAATCATGGCGCCTCCTGGCATGGAAGAAATGACCAACCAGCTGCAATCCATGTTCCAGAACATGGCCGGTCAGAAACAAAAACCGCGTAAAGTCAAAATTAAAGAAGCATTCAAGCTGTTGATTGAAGAAGAAGCGGCCAAACTGGTTAATCCGGAAGAGCTGAAACAGCAGGCTATCGATGCCGTTGAACAGCACGGTATCGTGTTCGTGGATGAGATCGATAAAATCTGTAAGCGTGGCGAAACCTCCGGCCCGGATGTCTCCCGCGAAGGTGTGCAGCGTGACCTGTTGCCGCTGGTTGAAGGCTGTACCGTTTCGACCAAGCACGGTATGGTGAAAACCGATCATATTCTGTTCATCGCTTCCGGTGCTTTCCAGGTTGCCAGCCCGTCAGATTTAATTCCTGAGCTTCAAGGTCGTCTGCCAATCCGCGTAGAGCTACAGGCACTGACCACCGAAGATTTTGAACGCATTCTGACCGAGCCTAGCGCTTCTCTGACCGAGCAGTACAAAGCGCTGATGGCAACCGAAGGCGTTACTGTCGATTTTACATCAGAAGGTATTCGTCGCATCGCAGAAGCCGCATGGCAGGTTAATGAGCGTACCGAAAATATCGGTGCCCGCCGTCTGCATACCGTTCTGGAACGTTTGATGGAAGATATTTCCTTCGATGCCAGCGAAAGTAACGGTTCATCCGTGACTATTGATGCTGAATACGTTGGGAATCATCTGGATGAGCTCGTAGCAGATGAAGATCTGAGCCGATTTATTCTATAATTCGGTTCTATTAGCGTCCGCTGGATAGATAAAGTGGGAGGCTTGGCCTCCCCTTTTTGTCTCTGGCTGACATGGACTCACACTGACCGAAGCGAATTATGAGCTCATCAACTTCTACCAGCCAAGCCCAAGCCTGGCTAGAAAGCCTGCGGCCACGGACTCTACCACTGGCTTTTGCCTCTATTGTCACCGGCTCTGCCCTAGCTTATTGGCTCGACAGTTTTAAACCTGCGGTAGCGCTACTGGCCTTGATTACTGCCGGTATGCTGCAAATTTTATCTAATCTGGCCAATGACTACGGCGACGCGGTAAAAGGGAGTGATACCGAAGATCGCATCGGGCCACTGCGCGGGATGCAAAAAGGCATCATTACCCGCGAACAGATGAAGAAAGCGCTAATTCTCACCGTTATTCTCACCATTATTTCCGGCGTAGCGCTGATTGCCGTAGCCTGTGAAAAACCGAGCGATATTCTGGGCTTTCTGGTACTCGGCTTGATGGCGATTGTCGCCGCCATTACCTACACCATTGGTAGTAAACCTTACGGTTATCTGGGTCTGGGAGACATTTCGGTACTCATGTTCTTCGGCTGGCTAAGCGTAGCTGGAACCTATTATCTTCAATCGGGCCATTTTGACAGCCTGGTGATGCTACCGGCTACCGCCTGTGGTTTATTGGCCGCTGCGGTATTGAACATTAATAACCTGCGCGATATCGAAAGCGATGCGGTCAACGGCAAAAATACTCTCGCCGTGCGTTTGGGCCCGCAGAACGCCCGTTATTATCACGCCGTATTGATCACCGCCGCTATTGCCTGCCTGGCCTTGTTTAGCCTGCTTTATCTGCACCGCTGGACCGGCTGGATCTTTGTTCTGGCTATTCCGCTATTGGTAAAACACGCGATTTATGTGTTGCGCGAGCCAACCGCCGCTGGCATGCGTCCGATGCTGGAACATATGGTAAAAGCGGCGCTGCTCACCAATATCCTGTTTGCCGTTGGTCTGGTATTTAACTAATGCGCCTTTTTCTGCCAATTCACAGAAAAACCCTGCGGATTGGCAGAGTTTAACAATTGATGATTTTGCCAACAGTAGTCAGAAAGGGATATACTGACTGTCCCAGCCGCAACCAGACATTAATCCTATGAAATATGATACTTCCGAACTCTGTGACATCTATCATGAAGAGATAAATGTGGTAGAAGCTCTGTTCTCCAATTTTGGCGGACGTACTTCATTTGGTGGTCAAATCACGACCGTAAAATGCTTCGAAGACAACGGGTTGCTCTTTGGCCTACTCGAAGAGAACGGGCGTGGGCGCGTGCTGGTCGTCGACGGAGGTGGTTCAGTGCGTCGAGCGCTGGTCAACGCAGAATTGGCTAGCTTAGCGGCCGCGAATGAATGGGAAGGCATTGTGGTTTACGGTGCCGTACGTCAGGTAGACGATCTGGCCGAACTGGACATTGGTATTCAGGCTATGGCTGCTATTCCGGTAGGATCTGCTAGCGAAGGCATCGGCGAAAGCGATATTCGCGTGAACTTCGGCGGCGTGACTTTCTTCTCCGGTGATCATCTGTACGCTGATAATACTGGGATTATTCTGTCGGAAGATCCGCTGGATATCGAATAGCACCGACTCGGTTATACCAAACGAATGCTATAAGAAAGGGCGATATGAATATCGCCCTTTTGCTTTTGCGCTTAATCGGTTGCCAGCGCTATGGATGCCGAGAATAACCTCAGACTTCTTCCATCTTACCCAGCAGTGCGCGCAGACGATCCTGCCACACGTGCTGTTCTTGTTTTAGCTGCTCGTTTTCACGCACTAATGCTTCACGGTTACCCGCAGCGTCCTGAACCTCTTGGGACAGGGTGTTGTTTTTTTCTTTCAGCTCTTCAATTTCCATCTGCAACAAAGTGATGGTATCAATCGCCTGCTGAACTTTACCTTCCAGTTTCTCAAATACTTCAAATGACATTCTTTAGTCCCCTCATGATCGCAAGGCGTACATCTATTGGTAGCAGTCGCATTTTGCAGATGCAACCGCTGCGAATATCCATCGCGCTATATATTCATCAAACTCGGTAACAAGCGCTGTATTTTAACGCGCCTCCGTAAACAGCGGCGCAGCTTGATTAAAACGATTGTATGTAGCCAGTCTCCCCCTGTCTAGCGACATACCGGCACAAAACACAGTCTCTCGCAATTTACCTAGCACCACTATCAGCAAATGCTGAAAATCTGCGGCCTGTTATCGCGTCGTAGTTTACATATTTACAACAATGGAAAGTAAAAGCACTGGTCTGATCACACTTTCAGAAAGCACTAACACCCACGCGTTACGCGAATTCGCTCATTTTTATGACAAGGCACACAGATTTCGATTTCGCTATTTCTCGTTTGTGCTCGTTAACGATAAATTCACATAACCCCCAAGGATGAATTTGGGGAAAAAACAATAAATACCCTATAACTCTCTGTCTGTAGGACATCACTATGAGCCAAACATCAAGTCCGACCCTAAAAGGCCAGTGCATTGCGGAGTTTCTTGGCACCGCTTTGCTGATATTTTTTGGCGTTGGCTGTGTTGCCGCATTAAAATTAGCCGGTGCAAGTTTCGGTCAATGGGAAATCAGTATTATCTGGGGCCTGGGCGTCGCCATGGCCATTTATCTAACGGCGGCCATTTCAGGGGCGCACCTCAACCCCGCCGTCACTATCGCTTTGTGGCTGTTTGCCTGTTTTGATCGCAAAAAAGTCCTTCCTTACATTGTGGCTCAGGTTGTTGGCGCATTCTGCGGTGCAGCTCTAGTCTACGGCCTGTACTACGGCCTGTTTGTTGATTTCGAACAAACCCACCAAATGGTACGCGGCAGTAGCGAAAGCCTGAATTTGGCAGGCATTTTCTCTACTTACCCGAATGCCCACATCACCGTTTTCCAGGCTTTCTTGGTTGAAACCGTAATTACCGCCATTCTGATGTGCCTGATTCTGGCGTTAACCGACGACGGCAACGGCATTCCGCGCGGCCCGCTCGCTCCCCTGCTGATTGGTATCCTGATCGCGGTTATCGGTGCCTCTATGGGGCCATTGACCGGCTTTGCGTTGAACCCGGCTCGTGATTTCGGTCCGAAGGTCTTTGCTTATCTGGCTGGCTGGGGCGATATCGCCTTCACGGGCGGACGTGATATTCCTTACTTCCTGGTACCGATTTTCGGACCTATAGTAGGCGCATTATTAGGTGCATTCGGCTACCGCGCACTGATTGGCCGCCATTTGCCATGTGACATCTGCGTTGTAGAAGAAGAGGCTTCCACTAGCACCACCGAACGTAAAGCGTAATCCAGACACTGGAATAAACGGTAACTAAAGCAGGCTTATTATTATGACAACAGAAAATAATACTGAAAAAAAATACATCGTTGCTCTCGACCAAGGCACCACCAGCTCCCGCGCCGTTGTGCTGGATCATGACGCCAACATCGTGAGCGTTTCCCAACGGGAATTTACCCAAATTTATCCAAAAGCCGGCTGGGTTGAACACGACCCGATGGAAATCTGGGCTACGCAAAGCTCAACGCTGGTAGAAGTGCTGGCAAAAGCCGATATACGTTCCGATCAAATCGCCGGTATCGGTATCACCAACCAGCGTGAAACCACCATCGTGTGGGAAAAAGAAACCGGTAAGCCAATTTATAACGCCATTGTCTGGCAATGTCGTCGCACCGCAGAAATCTGCGAAAAATTGAAAAAAGACGGGCTGGAAGAGTATATCCGCCACAATACCGGCTTGGTGGTTGATCCCTATTTCTCCGGCACTAAGGTGAAATGGATTCTGGATCACGTGGAAGGTGCACGTGAACGCGCCAAACGCGGCGAACTATTATTCGGTACCGTGGACACATGGTTGGTGTGGAAGATGACCCAAGGACGGGTACACGTCACGGATTTCACCAACGCATCTCGTACCATGATGTTCAACATTCATCAGTTGGATTGGGATGAACGCATGCTAGAAGTGCTGGATATTCCGCGCGCTATGCTGCCAAAAGTCCGTTCTTCTTCTGAGATTTATGGGCAAACCAACATCGGTGGTAAAGGCGGTACTCGTATTCCAATCGCCGGTATCGCTGGTGATCAGCAGGCCGCGCTGTATGGCCAGCTGTGCGTACAACCTGGCATGGCGAAGAATACCTATGGCACAGGCTGCTTCTTGCTAATGAACACAGGCAAAGAGGCGGTACGCTCCAATCACGGCCTGTTAACCACTATCGCCTGCGGTCCACGAGGCGAAGTGAACTATGCGTTGGAAGGGGCGGTGTTTATCGGCGGGGCTTCCATTCAATGGCTGCGTGACGAATTGAAACTGATCAGCGATGCCGCCGATTCCGAATACTTCGCCACCAAAGTGAAAGACAGCAACGGCGTTTACGTCGTGCCAGCCTTCACCGGACTGGGTGCGCCTTACTGGGACCCGTATGCCCGTGGCGCAATCTTCGGTCTGACTCGCGGCGCGAACAGCAACCACATTATCCGCGCAACGCTGGAATCTATCGCTTACCAAACCCGCGATGTGCTGGATGCGATGCAGGCCGATGCCAATACACGCCTGCAATCCCTGCGCGTAGACGGCGGTGCGGTAGCCAATAACTTCCTGATGCAGTTCCAGGCAGATATTCTGGGCACCCGCGTTGAGCGTCCTGCCGTGCGTGAAAGCACCGCATTGGGCGCCGCTTTCCTCGCAGGTTTAGCCATCGGTTTTTGGAACGATCTGGACGAAGTTAAGAGCAAAGCAACCATTGAACGGGAATTCCGCCCAAGCATCGAAACTACGGAACGTAACTACCGTTACAGCGGTTGGAAAAAAGCCGTGGCCCGTGCTCAAGCATGGGAAGAACACGACTAATATCGCCAGGTTTCGAATCGCAGCGGCCTAAGCCGTAATTTGAAATAGTAAATGCATGACTCATCACGCGCTGCCGCTCCCCCCGGCAGCGCGTTTTTTATCCCTTCGCCCCTGCCGCCACGCCCCAGTGTGATAGAATTCCCACCCTATATCCGTTTTCCCATTCTGCAATTAACAGGTCGAGCCATGAAACGTGAATTAGCCATCGAATTCTCCCGCGTAACCGAAGCCGCCGCCTTGGCGGGTTACAAATGGTTAGGTCGGGGTGACAAAAATGCCGCCGACGGCGCGGCCGTCCGAGCTATGCGCATTATGCTCAACAAGGTCAATATCGATGGCCGGATCGTGATCGGCGAAGGGGAAATTGATGAAGCCCCGATGCTGTTTATCGGCGAACATGTCGGGACTGGCGAAGGAGATGCGGTAGATATCGCCGTTGATCCTATTGAGGGTACCCGCATGACCGCTATGGGCCAATCTAACGCTCTGGCTGTTTTAGCGGTGGGTGATAAAGGCACCTTCTTGCATGCGCCTGATATGTATATGGAAAAACTGGTGGTCGGCCCCGAAGCTAAAGGCGCAATTGATCTCAATTTACCACTGGCTGATAACCTGAAAAATATCGCCCATAAACTCAATAAACCGTTATCAGAACTGACGGTCATTACGCTGGCTAAGCCGCGCCACGACGGTGTGATTGCCCAAATGCAGCAAATGGGCGTCAAAGTGTTTGCCATTCCTGACGGTGACGTAGCGGCCTCTATCCTAACCTGTATGCCGGAAAGCGAAGTGGATGTGATGTACTGCGTCGGCGGCGCACCGGAAGGCGTTATTTCCGCTGCGGTCATTCGCGCACTGGATGGCGATATGCAAGGGCGTTTGTTGCCGCGTCATGAGGTCAAAGGGGACAACGAAGAAAACCGTCGTTTAGGAGAGCAAGAGCTAGAACGCTGTCTGAGCATGGGCATCGAGGCGGGTAAAGTACTGCGTCTGGATGATATTGCTCGTAACGATAACGTTATCTTCTCAGCGACCGGTATTACCAAAGGGGATTTGCTGGAAGGTATTTATCGTAAAGGGAATCTGGCCACCACGGAAACCCTGTTGATTCGCGGTAAGTCCCGCACCATACGCCGCATTCGCTCTACTCACTTCCTCGATCGTAAAGACGAAGCCTTGCACGAATATCTGCTGTAATTCATCCAGCTAAGTAAAAATGATAAGGGCACCGAATCACAAGTGCCCTTAACGTCACTAAACCATATGTTCCTGGCGCTGCACCCGATGAGAGAGCGGCCACCAGCACAGCAAAATCAGCAGCGCCATAGCAAACATCAGCAACCCAAGGCTAAACTGCCCTGTCTGCGGTAGCATCGCCGACAGCCAGGTTGTCAGGCCTGAACCGATATTCTGCAAACCTCCAACCAAAGCACCTGCGGCACCCGCCAGATATGGGAAAGGTTCCATCGCCCCAGTCGTTGCCAGCGGGAATAACATACCTGCGCCAAAGAAGAACAAAGCGGCAGGGATGATCAGTGTCCAGATATTCATGATACCAAACCAACCGGGAATCCACATCATCAGCCCTGCCAGCAGGCAGCTAATCACCGAATGCCACATTAAATTATGGAAGGTTCGCCCTTCCCGTCCCGCATACCAAGCCCCGAAAAATGCCGCCGGGATTGGCAAGATAAATAGAATACTGACCGTCAGGCCGCTGAGCCCCAATACGCCGCCCATTAATACACCGGAACTGGCTTCAAACACCGCAATCCCAGCCAGAGCGCCAATCAGCATCACCAGGTAGCAGCTAAAAGAACGATCAGA
Source organism: Yersinia nurmii (assembly GCF_001112925.1). Classification (GTDB taxonomy): domain Bacteria; phylum Pseudomonadota; class Gammaproteobacteria; order Enterobacterales; family Enterobacteriaceae; genus Yersinia; species Yersinia nurmii. The sequence continues at coordinate 80,689 of NZ_CPYD01000015.1, read as the reverse complement.
TAACAAGGTGTAGAAACTGGTCAGCATACGCGGTTTCTCCGCTTGTTCAGGGCGCGTTTCTGGCAGCCAACGGAACATGCAAAAAGCCACGCCGCTGCACAATAAGAGTAAAAAAGCGTAGCAGGCGCGCCAGCCAAACCAGCTTGCCAACACGCCACCAATAATGGGTGCCAATAGCGGGCTGACCAAAATCCCCATATTCAACATACTGTTGGCATAGCGCAGCGCAGTACCGGCGTATAAATCACGCGGCATGGTACGCGCCATCACGCCTGCGACACCGGTGCCCATCCCTTGCAGAGCGCTGGCCGCCACCAACATCGGTAAATTATTAGAGAACAAAGCGCCTAACGTGCCGAGCATAAATATCGTCATCCCCGCCAGAATAACCGGACGGCGACCAATACGGTCTGATAAAGGCCCGTAAATCAACTGCGAAGCACCATAAGTCAACAGATACGCAGCCATAACCCGCTGTACGGCTCCGGGGCGTGCGGCAAGATCCCGAGCAATTTCAGCAATCACCGGGACATAAATGGTCTGAGCCATCTGACCGACAGCAACCAGAATGATTAACATCAACAGCAGGTGAAAATTCTCTATTTTTCTCATGGTCTTAAATAATATCTCAATGCAGATTACATGCTTTTTTCTGCGGAAATTTCGGGGAAATCACAGCACACCTTTAGTTATGGCGCATAAGCTATCAAATTCATAACTTATATCCAGCTAGAGTAAGATTTTGATAAACAGTATTTTGGCAGTAAAAACGACCAGAATGTAAATTAAGCTGTACATCATCAACTGGATTTGAAGAATAATATCCACACTTTATGCTGATAACATTTAATCGATAATGGTTTCCAGCCAAATCCCATAAAATGCTTCCATCGCTATTTACATCATGAGCACATCTGAATAACGGGAGTTGTAAGCATGGCTGAATGGGTCAGTGGTAAAATCACGCACGTTGAACATTGGACGGACGCCTTGTTCAGCATTCAGGTTGACGCGCCAATAGATACCTTTACTGCCGGTCAGTACGCTAAACTGGCACTGGATGTCCACGGTGAACGGGTACAGCGAGCCTATTCCTACGTTAATGCTCCCAGTGATAACAAGCTTGAGTTCTATTTGGTCAACGTTCCGGAAGGGAAACTCAGTCCTCGACTGCGTCAGCTTCGGGTCAACGATGAAATTATGGTGACCAAACAGGCCGCAGGTTTCTTCGTTCTGGAAGAAATTCCTGACTGCGACACCTTGTGGATGTTAGCGACGGGCACCGCCATTGGCCCTTATCTGTCGATTTTGCAGGAAGGTCGCGATTTGGCACGGTTCAACAATCTGGTACTGGTTCACGCCGCACGCTTTGCTCAGGATCTCAGCTACCTGCCGCTAATGCAGCAACTGGAGCAGCGCTACAATGGCAAACTGCGAATTCAAACCGTGGTCAGTCGCGAAGAGTCCCCCGGTTCTCTGACCGGACGCGTACCCGCGCTGATTGAACATGGCCTGCTTGAAGCTGCGGTAGGTTTGAAGATTGATAGCGAACGCGATCACATCATGCTGTGCGGCAACCCACAGATGGTCCGCGATACGCAACAGACGTTGAAAGATCAGCGTCAGATGAAAAAACACCTACGTCGCAAACCCGGTCATATCACCAGCGAACATTACTGGTAACTCGAGTCAGCCGTTAAATTTGGTCGAAAAAAAGGGCGCTAAGCGCCCTTCTTCATATAGATAACCCGTGAGTGGTCGTCATTGTTTTTTCTCAGGCAAAAACTTCACCTGATCTGGCTCTGGGCCAAAACGATTATCGCCCTCGGTACCCAGAAATGCGCCGCAATCAATCAGCATCATGACAATAATCAGCGTGGGAATGAAACGCCCAACGCCCCATTGCCAGATCGGTGCCAACATTTGCCAGTTTCCAGCCATCAGCATCCAGGCCAGCACCACCAACAGCGCCCACCAACCGACTTTATTGCGATCGTGCAGGCGTTTTACCACAACTGCCGCCGTGGGCCACAACAGAAAAACAATCGCAAAGGCGGCGGTTTGCATCGGCAATATCTCTTGCCCGGCAAGCGTAAAAATAGTTGCCATGGCCAGTAACCACAGGCCGATCCAAATCCAAAAATCACGACGACCAATACGGCCTTTAAACGAAAAACACCATTGCTGAATGGTCATAGAGATTCGATTCCATTTCTTCGAAATTATTGCGCCAAAGTGTACCCTAACGCCGAGCTTAACGAATAATCTTTGCGGGGATTTTTGACAACGACTACCGAATACCGTTTTAATCCTCTACACACTCCCTTAACTACGGCGTAAGTCATGAGAAATACCATAGCCGCTGTGCTCGCCATTTTAGTGCTAATGGCCACGGTTAGCCGCACAGCTCATGCTGACCCAACGGATAATAGCGGCGCTCCGGTGCCGAACAACCAACCCACTGCGCCCTACCTGCTATCAGGGGCACCGACTTTTGATTTAACCTTGGTAAAATTTCGCGAAAGCTACAACCAGGCCAATCCATCTTTACCAATTAATGAATTTCGGGCCATCAGCGCTAAAGATGAGGGCAGCAATCTGACCCGTGCTGCCAGCAAGATTAATGAAAATCTTTATGCCTCAACGGCGCTGGAAAAAGGCACCGGTAAAATAAAAACGCTGCAAATTACTTATTTACCGATTAAAGGCGATGAAGAGAAAGCCGCAAGGCTGGTCGCTATCAGTTATATGGCAGCATTGATGCGCCAGTTTGAACCCACCTTATCGCTAGAGCAAAGTCTGGATAACGTACTCAAACTGCTAGCGCAGGGGAAAGGCGCCCATTTCCATAGCCATTCTGTCGGTGCAATCCGCTATGTAGTGGCAGATAACGGCGAAAAAGGGCTAACTTTCGCTATTGAACCGATTAAGCTGGCACTATCCGAGCCATAATCTCGGCGTAATTAATGACAAAAAGCAAAGCCATTGCCATTAATCATCTCTATACTGTTGGGCAGGTAAACTGCCGCTCTGGCAGTCATTATTATTGACCCTCGCGTCCCTAGTTGGAGGAAGAAACATGCGTCATCCATTAGTTATGGGTAACTGGAAACTGAACGGTAGTACTCACATGGTTAACGAGCTGATCGCTGGCCTGCGTAAAGAACTGAGCAATGTTGACGGCTGTGGCGTTGCCATTGCGCCACCAACAATCTATCTGAGCCAGGCTAAACACCATCTTTCCGGTAGCCGTATTGCTCTGGGTGCTCAGAACGTCGATGTTAATCTTTCCGGCGCATTCACCGGCGAAACTTCAGCAGAAATGCTGAAAGATATCGGTGCTAAATACATCATTATCGGTCACTCCGAGCGTCGTACTTATCACCACGAAAGTGATGAGTTCATCGCCAAAAAATTCGGCGTACTGAAAGAGGCCGGCCTGATCCCAGTACTGTGCATCGGTGAATCTGACGCAGAGAACGAAGCGGGTCAAACTGAAGCCGTTTGCGCTAAGCAACTGGACGCAGTGCTGAACACTTTGGGTGCAAAAGCATTCGAAGGCGCGGTTATCGCTTACGAACCAATCTGGGCTATCGGTACCGGCAAATCAGCCACCCCAGCGCAGGCGCAGGCTGTTCACAAATTCATTCGTGACCATATCGCCAAACAAGATGCGGCAGTAGCTGAACAAGTTATTATTCAGTACGGCGGTTCTGTTAACGATAAAAACGCTGCAGAGCTGTTCGCTCAGCCGGACATCGATGGCGCATTGGTTGGCGGCGCATCTCTGAAAGCTGACGCTTTCGCAGTGATCGTTAAAGCCGCAGCTAAAGCGAAAAAAGCATAATTCACGTTTGAATACGTAAAAATGCAAAAACCCCGGCAACGGGGTTTTTTTATGTCTGAATTTCAATGCCGCTTAGCGCTTATTAATCTCGTCAAATACGCCGCCGGTAGCAAAATGCACTTGTTGAGCTTTGGTCCAGCCACCGAAAACCTCATCTATGGTAAATAATTTCAATTTGGGGAATTCGCTGGAGAATTTGGCCGCGACTGTCGCATCACGCGGACGATAAAAATTTTTCGCGGCAATGGTTTGGCCTTCCGGCGAATACAGATATTTCAGGTAAGCATCGGCGACTTCACGGGTTCCACGTTTATCGACCACTTTGTCCACGACAGAAACCGTCGGCTCAGCCAGAATGGAAACGCTCGGCGTCACAATATCAAACTGGTCTTTGCCCAACTCATTCACCGCCAACAAGGCTTCATTCTCCCAGGCAATCAATACGTCGCCAATACCGCGTTCAACGAAGGTATTTGTCGCGCCACGCGCACCGGAGTCCAGCACTTCAACATTTTTATACAGCGTTTTGACGAATTCCTGCGCTTTCGCCTGATCGTTATTATTGTGCTCCAGAGCGTAGCCCCAGGCCGCCAGATAGTTCCAACGAGCGCCACCGGACGTTTTCGGATTCGGCGTAATCACGGAAATCCCCGGTTTTACCAAATCTGACCAATCGTGAATTTGCTTGGGGTTACCTTTACGCACCAGAAAAACGATGGTTGAAGTATAAGGCGCAGAATTATCCGGCAGGCGCTTAATCCAGCTCTTATCAATCCGACCACGTTCGGCAATGGCGTCCACATCGTAGGCCAAAGCCAGCGTCACGACATCGGCTTCAATACCGTTAATCACTGAGGTTGCCTGCTTACCAGAGCCGCCGTGCGACTGACGTACCGTGACTTTATCGCCTGTTTGCTGCTGCCAGTGTTTACTGAAAGCCTGATTATATTCCTGGTAGAATTCCCGCGTTGGGTCGTAAGAAACATTCAACAGCTGAATATCTTTTGCCACAGCACCTGATGCCAACAGCATTAATGTTAAACCTACACCCCATTTACGCATCGCCCACTCCCCAGAATTTATATAATCAACCTCAATAGGTTGGATAAGATAAAGCCTGCCAGAAACTAAGCTAACGATTAAAGAATAAAAAATACCCTATTATATCTTTAATGAATATACGTTTCGTAAAATGCAAAAAGCCCCCGCGAGCGGAGGCTTTTTCAGACCTAGAACGTGGATTAGAACAGTTTTTTCGCTGTGTCGTACCAGTCTTCTTTGAATTTGCTTTTCTTGTTTTTCGGATCAATACAAACAGAAATCAGGTCGTTAACCATTTTCTCGTTCTGTACGCCGACGCAAAGGCCGCCTTTACTCTGATCTACATTTTTCATCAGCAGTTCAACCGCATAAGCGCCCATACGGGAAGCCAGAATTCGGTCATAAGCTACCGGTGAACCGCCGCGCTGAATGTGGCCCAGTACGGTTGCACGGGTTTCACGACCGGTTTCTTTCTCGATATATTTAGCCAACTCATCGATATCACAGAGTTTTTCGGTGATAGCCACGATGGCATGTTTTTTACCTTTGGCGATGCCGGCTTTGATCTCACAAACTAGATCGTCCGGATTGAAAGGTACTTCTGGAATCGCGATAAACTCACAACCACCGGCAATAGCTGCAGCCAGAGTCAAATCGCCACAGTAGCGCCCCATCACTTCAACGATAGAAATACGTTGATGAGAAGAAGAAGTGTCACGTAAACGGTCAATTGCCTCAACCACGGTATCCAACGCAGTGAAGAAACCGATGGTGTAGTCAGTACCCGCCACATCGTTATCTATGGTGCCCGGCAGACCAACGCAGGAAATACCGCCTTCCGCCTGAAGTAAATCAGCACCGGCATAAGAACCATCGCCGCCGATAACAACCAGTCCATCGATACCGCGCGCTTTCATGTTCTCAATGGCTTTTGCACGAATGGCCGGATCGCGGAACTCAGGGAAACGCGCAGAACCCAGGAAAGTGCCACCCCGGTTAATCATGTCTGAAACGCTGTAGCGATCCAGCTTTTCCATGCGATCTTCATACAAGCCGAGGTAACCATCATAAATACCGAAAACTTCCAGCCCTTCAGACAAAGCAGCGCGAACCACCCCACGAATTGCCGCGTTCATACCTGGCGCGTCACCGCCGCTTGTTAGCACACCGATTTTCTTTACCATGACTACCTCTGAACTTGTAGATGCGATTTTTTGAGAATTCTTTATTAGCCGATTATGCCATGAGCACGATACTAGTACATAAAATCAACGCTACGACCATGATATTGGATATTATAGCAAAAACACTATGCTGAATTGATTCAAGTCACACGAAGTAACGGTAAATATTTCCATCATTCTGTAACACAGCTTCAAGAATCAACGCAAAATTACAGCTCCCAATGAGCATGGCGCTCTTTTGGCACTACCGAGCAAGGATCTTGATGGATAAGCACATCAGCACCCGGGAAACGGTGTAACAACGCACTTTCAACCTGTTCAGCTAAAATATGCGCCTGCATCAACGGTTGATCGTCTTCCATCTCCAGATGCAGCTGGATAAAACGAGTCGGACCGGATTGTCGAGTACGTAGGTCATGAGCGCCAATCACTCCCGGCCACGAAGTCACAATATCAATAATGGCCTGCCGTTCTTCATCAGGTAAGGCCCTATCAAGTAATGACTGTACCGCTTCATAACCCATACGCAGGGCGCTATATAAAATATAAACACCTATACCCAGCGCAAATAGCGCATCAGCGCGGTGAAAACCGTACCAACTTAAAGCCAATGCTATAAGAATAGCACCATTCATCATCACGTCTGATTGATAATGTAGCATGTCGGCCCGTATCGCTTGGCTTTGGGTTTTACGCACCACCCAGCGCTGAAATGTGACTAAGATCAGGGTGCTGAATAACGCGACTAAGGTAACGCCGACGCCTATACCAGGATCTTGTAAGGGTTCCGGTGAGGCGAGATGCTGGAAGCCGGTTAAAAACAGGAATAAAGCGGAGCCGGAAATAAACATACTTTGAGCCAAAGCGGCCAAAGACTCAGCTTTACCATGACCAAAAGTATGTTCTTCGTCCGCGGGTTGCAGGGAGTAACGCACCACAAACAGATTTGTGAGAGAGGCAGCTAAATCCACCAGTGAATCGACCAAAGCCGCCAAGACGCTGACGGAACCGGTCGCCCACCAAGCAAATATTTTAATTAACAGTAGAATTGATGCTAGTGCAGTAGCCGATAAGGCCGCAGCTTTAACCAGCCGCGCATATTGCCGATCCATAACTCTTCCCAAATTGAATCTTAGGGGACAAGTATAACGGATACAGGCAAAAAAAAGCCCTCCATCATGGAGGGCTAAAAGACAGGGATGGTGTCTATGGCAAGGAAAACAGGGTATTACTGGGTAGTACCTTACGGTACTGGATAGTACTTTACTTCTGGGCAGAAGCCGGTTGCGCCGCTGGAGCCTGCTGCATTATAGCCATCCGCTGTTTATGCATCTGGTTTAACGCAGTTTTTTGCTCTGGCGTCAGCAAGTTGTACATTTGGTTGCGTACTTTGGCCATTTCGACCTGACGCTCAACCTGTTGTTTAGACATTTTTTCAGCCTGCGCTCGAACTGCGGCTTCATCAAATTTATCTGCTGTAATCAGGCTATGCATTGCTTCCCGGTCAGCGACAGACATTGCCGTTTTGGTTCCGCGATGCTGACGCATCAGGTCGCGCATCTGCTGACGCTGTTGTTCAGTCAGGTTCAAGCCTTCAAACATGTTATGGTGGCCGCGACCGCCTTTCATCATTTTGCCGTCGAAGTCGTGGCACCAGTTGCCAGCGGTTGCAACAGTATCAGCGGCAAATGCGGCGGTAGAGCCGAAGGCCAACATTGACGCTATAACTAACGTTGTTACTTTACGCATGATTAACTCCTGGATTCACTCTGCTATGCGATTCAATGTGAAGCAGTGTATCGGTCTGGCTGAAAACTAGCGTCAGTGCATGTAAAACTGAGGTCAGGGGATGTAAATCTAGGTAAAGTCATAGAATCGCGGCAATTGTTAACGTATTTTGCGTCTAGAGGTGAAATAACTATGCATAAAATTCTACTGGTTGATGACGATCGCGAACTAACTTCGCTATTGAAAGAATTACTTGAAATGGAAGGCTTCAACGTTGTTGTTGCCTATGACGGCGAGCAAGCGCTAAACCTGCTCGACAGTTCGATCGACCTGCTTTTGCTGGACATTATGATGCCGCGTAAAAACGGTATCGAAACCTTAAAAGAGCTGCGTCAACATCACCAAACGCCGGTGATTATGCTGACCGCGCGCGGCAGTGAACTGGATCGGGTTCTGGGTCTGGAGTTAGGCGCAGATGACTATCTGGCCAAGCCGTTTAACGATCGTGAATTGGTAGCACGTATACGCGCTATTTTACGGCGTTCCAATTGGAGCGAACAGCAGCAGAATGTCGATCAAGGCGCGCCAACGCTAGAAGTTGACTGCTTGCAACTGAATCCGGGTCGTCAGGAAGCTAGCTTTGAAGGCCAGGTATTAGATTTAACCGGCACAGAATTTACCTTGCTGTATTTACTCGCTCAGCATCTGGGCCAGGTGGTTTCGCGTGAACATCTCAGCCAGGAAGTCTTGGGCAAACGACTGACGCCATTTGATCGTGCCATTGATATGCATATTTCCAACCTACGTCGTAAGTTACCGGAGCGTCAGGATGGTTTACCTTGGTTCAAGACCTTGCGTGGTCGCGGATATTTGATGGTATCTGAAACATGATCAACAGTTTGACGGCGCGAATCTTCGCTATTTTCTGGTTTACTCTGGCACTAGTGCTAATGCTAGTGCTGATGGTGCCCAAGCTGGATTCGCGGCAGTTAACACCGTTATTGGAAAATGAGCAGCGTCAGGGCGTCATGCTGGAACAGCATATTGAAGTTGAGCTGGCCAGCGATCCTGCCACCGATTTGATGTGGTGGCGGCGGCTGTATCGCGCCATTGAGAAATGGGCACCTCCCGGCCAGCATCTGGTGTTAGTGACCAGCGAAGGCCGAGTGATTGGCGCTGAACGTCATGAAATGCAGATTGTGCGTAACTTTATTGGCCAATCGGATAATGCCGATCAGCCGAAAAAGAAAAAATATGGTCGGGCAGAAATGGTCGGGCCATTCTCTATTCGTGATGGTGATGACAATTACCAACTCTATTTGATTCGACCAGCAAGTAGCCCACAGTCCGACTTTATCAATCTGATGTTTGATAGGCCGTTGCTGTTGCTGATTGCCACCATGTTGATCAGTGCGCCTCTGCTTCTCTGGCTGGCATGGAGTCTGGCTAAACCAGCTCGTAAACTGAAAAATGCCGCCGATGACGTGGCACGTGGAAATCTGAAACAACATCCTGAGCTGGAATCCGGTCCGCAGGAATTCCTAGCCACTGGTGCCAGTTTCAACCAAATGATCAGTGCGTTGGAACGAATGGTTGCCGCACAACAACGGTTGATTTCCGATATTTCCCATGAGCTTCGCACTCCGCTGACCCGCCTTCAGCTGGCAACGGCGTTGATGCGCCGTCGCCATGGGGAGGGAAAAGAGCTGGAACGCATTGAAACTGAAGCTCATCGGCTAGACAGTATGATCAATGATCTACTGGTGCTTTCCCGTAACCAGCATAAAAATGAGCTGGAGCGTGAACCGATTAAAGCTAATGAGCTTTGGTCTGACGTGCTGGAAAATGCGCAATTTGAAGCCGAACAGGTCGGTAAAACGCTGGAAATCTCTGCACCACCGGGTCCTTGGACGCTGTTTGGTAATCCGTCTGCATTGGATAGTGCGTTGGAAAATATTGTTCGCAATGCTCTTCGGTATTCTCACCACCGTATCGCAGTGGCGTTCCATGCGGATAATCAAGGCGTAACCATCACTGTTGATGATGATGGCCCTGGTGTCAGTGCAGAAGACCGCGAACAGATTTTCCGGCCGTTCTACCGCACTGACGAAGCCCGCGACCGTGAGTCCGGCGGTACAGGCTTAGGCTTAGCCATTGTTGAAACTGCCGTAAGTCAGCATCGTGGCTGGGTTAGGGCGGAAGATAGCCCGCTTGGCGGCCTGCGCTTGATTCTCTGGCTTCCTCTACACCCATTAAAAGCCTAGTCATTTGGCCGATCCACGTGGATCGGCCAGATCGACAAACGTTCTCACAGCCCAGACCTGCCCATATCAACAGATGCCACTGCACCAAATCGGAGTTTCTGGTATCCTGCGCCCCTCTTTACTGGGGGGCCTATGCTGAATATTGTTTTATTTGAACCTGAAATCCCACCGAACACCGGCAATATCATCCGTCTGTGCGCCAATACCGGCTGCCAGCTTCATTTGATCAAGCCTTTGGGTTTTACCTGGGATGACAAAAGGCTGCGCCGAGCGGGCCTCGATTATCATGAATTTACGAATATTAAGCATCATCATGATTATCAGGCTTTTCTCGACAGCGAAAAACCCGAGCGCCTGTTCGCACTAACCACCAAAGGTACGCCAGCTCATAGCGCAGTGAGTTATCAGGATAAGGATTTTCTGTTATTCGGCCCGGAAACTCGCGGTTTACCGGCCAGTATTCTGAATGCATTGCCGGCACAGCAAAAAATCAGGATTCCAATGCAACCAGATAGCCGCAGTATGAACCTATCGAACGCTGTTTCTGTGGTGGTATACGAGGCATGGCGCCAGCTGGGATATAATGGCGCATTGGTGAAAGAGTAAGAAATTTGTCAGAAAGGGGCTCAGAGTGGCCCCGTTCGATTATTCGATTAATAGCAGGAATCAGATACCGTCGCCGTATTCAAAACCTTGGCTGACGCCGTTGAAGTGCTGGTCCATATCCAGAGAGGGTTTGTCACTCTCCGGTTTACCCACGATCCGAGCCGGTACGCCCGCCGCCGTAGTGTGAGGCGGAACCGCCTGCAATACCACAGAACCCGCGCCAATCTTAGCCCCTCGTCCTACCTCAATATTGCCCAGAATTTTCGCCCCGGCACCAATCATCACGCCTTCACGAATTTTAGGATGTCGATCGCCGCTGGTTTTACCCGTACCACCCAAAGTGACAGACTGCAAAATAGAAACATCGTTTTCAACAACTGCCGTTTCACCAATCACAATGCCTGTGGCGTGGTCCAGCATGATACCGCAACCAATGGTTGCCGCAGGGTGGATATCAACACCGAAGGCTACAGAGACTTGATTTTGGAGATAAATAGCCAGTGCTTTACGCTCTTGCGCCCATAACCAATGGCCAATTCTATAGGCTTGTAATGCGTGAAAACCTTTCAGATACAGGAGTGGTGTAGAGTATTTATCCACCGCAGGATCACGCAAGCGCACAGCCAGAATATCGCGCGCGGCGGAAACAATCATATGGGGATCGCTGCGGTAAGCGCTTTCAACCACTTCCCGGATAGCAATAGCAGGCATTATAGGATCGGCTAATTTATTCGCCAGAATATAGCTTAGGGCACTGCCTAAATTTTCATGCTTTAGCAATGTCGCATGAAAAAAGCTGGCCAGCATGGGTTCACAATCAGCCAGCGCCCGCGCCTCTGATTTAATGCTGCTCCAGACCTGCTCTAACTCTTCTGACGACATGCCTTATTCTCCCTATGACACAAACAAGTCACCCCGAGGAAACCCCAAGGTGACTTAGTACGCATTTATCTAACGGGTTAAACGCCGCTTTTTTCGTCTTTTTTGGTGCGCCCTAATAAGGTCAGGGCAGCTTCGCGGGCATTTTTATGGCAGTACAGCACCTGATAGATCTGTTCGGTTATGGGCATTTCAACACCATACCGTTGCGCCAGAGCTAATACTTCCTTGGTATTTCGATAACCTTCAACAACTTGGCCAATCTTGTCCTGCGCTTCCTGAACCCCCGCGCCCTGACCCAGCATGATACCGAATCTGCGATTGCGAGATTGATTATCCGTGCAGGTTAGCACCAAATCACCCAGCCCCGCCATGCCCATAAAGGTGGATGGATCGGCGCCCAACGCGGAACCCAAGCGGCTCATTTCGGCCAAACCACGGGTAATCAGCGCCGTTCGCGCATTAGCACCAAAACCGATGCCGTCAGACATACCGGCACCAATGGCAATCACGTTTTTCACCGCGCCGCCGAGCTGCACACCGATAAAGTCTGGATTGCTGTAAACCCGGAAACTTTTACCGCAGTGGAGCAACTCTTGTAGGTCTTCGCTGAACTGAGCGTCTGTTGAAGCTAATGCAATCGCCGTGGGCATTCCTGCCGCCAGTTCTTTGGCAAAAGTCGGGCCAGAAACAACCGCTAGCGGGATAGAATCGCCGAGGATTTCCCGCGCGACATCCTGTAGCAAACGTCCAGTTTCAGCTTCCAACCCTTTGGTTGCCCAAACAATACGCGCATCGTTGCGTAAATGGGGTTTTAGCTGATGTAAAACGTTGCCAAAAACGTGGCTCGGCACTACCACCAGAATATTACGACTGGCCGCCAGCGCGCGGGACAAATCGGTTTCTAGTAATAATGTGTCGGGAAAAGGTACGTCCGGTAGAAAAGCCTGATTACAGCGAGCATCCTGCAACGCCTGAATGTGTTTGGGATCGTGTCCCCACAACACAACGGTGTGACCATTACGCGCTAACGTGATGGCTAATGCGGTGCCGTAAGATCCGGCACCGATTACAGTCATTGAAGCATCAGTGGTGTTCATCAGGCATCCTGACGTTGTTCGGCACCTTCGCCTTCAGTTTGAGCCTGCTGCTGCAAATAGTTCATGAACAGGGCATCAAAGTTAACCGGTGCCAGATTCAGCTGAGGGAAAGTACCGCGGGAAACCAGGCTGGTGATACATTCACGGGCATACGGGAACAAAATGTTCGGGCAGTATGCGCCCAAGCAATGTGCCAGTTGGGTGCCATCGATGCCAGCAATGGAGAAAATACCGCCTTGCTGAACTTCACACAAGAATGCAGTTTCTTCGCCCAGAGAGGCCGTTACTGTGACGCGCAGTACCACTTCATACACATCTTCAGCCAGCTGACTGGAAGCAGTATCAAGATCAAGTTTAACTTCTGGCTGCCAATCCTGCTGGAAAACCTGCGGTGCATTTGGCGCTTCGAAAGAGATATCCTTGGTATAAATACGTTGGATCTGGAAAGCCATCTCTGTGTTGTTTTGTTCTGACATGTGTAAAAGTACCCTTAGTTAGACATCCTTATTAAACAGCACTACCGCCATGAGAATCCCCATCGACGAGTTTAAAGCAGCGGGTCAAGCCCACCGCGCGCATCCAGCGCATGTAAATCATCGCAGCCACCAATGTGCTGCCCATCAATAAATATCTGAGGTACGGTGGAACGTCCACTGCGTTCAATCATAACTTCACGCATCGCCATATCACCATCAATCGCGATTTCCTTGAACGCCGCACCTTTGCTGTTTAACAGCGCTTTTGCGCGAACGCAAAACGGGCAGGTCGCTTTGGTGTATATCTCAATTTTCGCCATTGATAAGACCTCAGTTATATTAATATTCCGTTGATAAAGCGATGGTTTTATTACTTACCACGTTTTATTTACCACGAGCCAGAGGCAGGTTTTCACCGCTCCAGCCAGAGATACCCTCTTTCAGAGTAAATACACGTTCAAAACCGGCTTTGTTCAGATTGTCGGCAGGCGTACGAGACGCAGTGCCGTTGGCACAAACCACAATAATAGGCTGCGCTTTATGCTTTTCCAACTCGCCTAAGCTGCCGTTTTTAATTTCGGTCGGCGTCAGGTTAATAGAGCTGGCGATATGGCCCTTGCGGTAATCTTCGCGCGAACGGGTATCGACAACAACCGCATCTTCTTTGTTAATCAAACGCGTGGCTTCACCACGAGTGATTTCTTTTACTTTAGACAGGCTGCTTTTAAAGGTGGTGACGATCACGGCAACCAGCAAAGCCACCCAAGCCAGACTCAAAATAGGATGCTGGCTAATGAATTGCATAATTTCTTGCAACATAGGGGGAAAAACTCCCGTTAGTTAGGGGTCAATATTCAAGGTCACAGAGTATACCTGCGCGTTGCGGCAAATACAGCCAGTAAGCAAGTGGTATTGCAGAAACTGAGAGGGATCGCGGAAAGTTTTCATCATTTAAACCGCCACAATCATGTCCATCCCACGCCAACCTTGATCTCTTTGGGCTATTTTTAACCTGCTTTGTAGTAAAATTACGAAAGCGATAAGTGTCAATAGCCATGAGCTACCCACGTATAGCCCATGGCTATTAACACTTGGACTTATAAGAAAATGAGGTTAAGCAATGTCGAGCAATAAAAAACCATTAGTTCTGACTATTCTAGATGGCTATGGCCACCGTGAAGACCATCAGGATAACGCTATTTTGAATGCCCAAACGCCAGTGATGGACCGCTTGTGGCAGCAAAATCCGCACACACTGATTGCCGCTTCCGGTCTGGACGTCGGGTTACCAGACGGTCAGATGGGTAACTCTGAAGTTGGCCACGTCAATCTGGGCGCGGGCCGTATTGTTTATCAGGACTTAACCCGGCTAGATAAAGAGATTAAAGAGGGCGATTTCTTTGTTAACCCGACGCTGACCGCCGCTGTTGATAAAGCGGTAAAAGCTGGCAAAGCGGTACACATCATGGGCCTACTATCCGCCGGTGGCGTTCACAGCCACGAAGCGCATATTCTGGCGATGGTCGAGCTGGCTGCCCAGCGCGGTGCCGAGAAAATCTACTTGCACGCCTTCCTCGATGGCCGTGATACACCACCACGTAGCGCCGAGTCATCTTTGAAAATGTTTAGCGATAAATTTGCTGCATTAGGCAAAGGCCGCATCGCATCCATTATTGGTCGTTACTATGCCATGGATCGCGATAACCGCTGGGATCGCGTCCAACTAGCTTATGACCTGCTGACTCAGGCCAAGGGCGAGTTTACCGCAGCCAATGCCATGCAGGGTTTGGCTGATGCCTATGCCCGCGGCGAAAACGACGAATTTGTCAAACCGACGGTGATTCAAGCCGCTGGCGAACCCGATGCTGCTATGAATGATGGCGACGCACTGATCTTTATGAACTTCCGCGCCGACCGTGCTCGTCAGATTACCCGCACCTTTATTAATCCAGACTTTGACGGCTTCAAGCGCGATAAAGTAGTTAATTTCGGTGATTTCGTGATGTTGACCGAGTATGCGGCCGATATCAATGCAGCCTGCGCTTATCCACCAGCATCACTGGCTAATACCTTTGGTGAATGGTTAATGAAGAACGATAAAACCCAGTTACGTATTTCTGAAACTGAGAAATATGCTCACGTCACCTTCTTCTACAACGGCGGCGTTGAAGAACCATTCAAAGGTGAAGATCGTATTCTGGTAAATTCACCGAAAGTGGCGACTTATGACCTACAGCCGGAAATGAGTTCTGCCGAGCTGACCGAAAAACTGGTCGCGGCGATTGGCAGCGGTAAATACGATGTCATCATCTGTAACTATCCAAATGGCGATATGGTTGGTCATACCGGTGATTATGATGCGGCAGTAAAAGCGGTCGAAACGCTGGATGGCTGTATTGCACAGGTTGTTGATGCAGTTAAAGCTGCTGACGGTCAGTTGCTGATTACTGCGGACCACGGCAACGCCGAGCAAATGCGCGACCCGGCGACTGGTCAGGCTCACACCGCCCACACCAGCCTGCCGGTTCCGCTAATTTACGTCGGCAATAAACCGGTTGCCGCGGTGGCTGGCGGTAAGCTTTCTGATATCGCGCCAACCATGCTGTCACTAATGGAAATGGAAATCCCGCAAGAGATGACTGGTAAGCCGCTGTTCATCGTGGAATAATCCTTTCTTATGAAGGATAAGGCGTTATTTGCTCGTTTGATGGTGACTGAAAACGCAAACCCCGGCAGCTGCCAATCCCTAGCGGGCCTGCTGCCAACCCGGTTTACGCGTCGTCCGTTAACCATACTGTACGCCAGCGTTTTTTGCGCTGGCGTCTTGCTATTGCCGTTATCCAGCCAAGCTGCAGATGTTCCAGTTGCTGCAAAAACGGCCGATAATAAGACTCAATTAAAAACTATTCAGCAAGATATTGCTGAAAAAGAGAAAAGCGTTCAGCAACAAAAACAGCAACGCAGCGCGCTGCTCGATCAGCTGAAACAACAAGAAAATACTATTGCCCAAGCCAGCCGTAGCCTACGCGACACCCAAGCCACTTTGACTGAATTGGGTAAAGACGTCGCCAAGCTCAACGGCTCGATTGAAAAACTGCAAAGTCAGCAGTCACTCCAGCAAAATATCCTCGCTAAACAGTTGGATGCTGCCTTTAAACAAGGGCAGCACAGCGGATTGCAGCTGATTCTCAGCGGTGAGGAAAGTCAGCGTAGCGAACGCATTCTGGCCTATTTCAGCTACCTGAATGAAGCCCGTCTGAAATCAATCAATGAGTTAAAACAGACTCGAAGCGATCTTGCGGCGCAGAAAAAAACGCTGGTAGAAAAACAGCAACAGCAGAAATCCCTCTTGAACGAGCAACAGTCTCAGCAACAGAAGCTGGAACAGGCTCGTTCAGCACGTAAAAAAACGCTGATTTCTCTGGAAGCCTCGCTAGAAAAAGACCAGCAGGGTCTGGCGGAACTGAAACAGAATGAAACCCGTCTACGCGATCAAATCGCCAAAGCAGAACGGGAAGCCAAGGCCCGCGCTGAACGAGAAGCCAAAGAGGCGGCGCGAGTTCGGGAGCAGATTAAGCTTAAAGAGCAACAAGCGAAGAAAACCGGCTCCAGCTATAAGCCGAGCGAAAGTGAGCGATCTCTGATGGCTCGTACCGGCGGCTTAGGTCGCCCAAGTGGGCAGGCTCTGTGGCCAGTACGCGGTAATGTTACACATAGATTCGGTGAATCACTGCAAGGAGAACTACGCTGGAAAGGTATGGTTATCTCCGCGCCAGAAGGCAGCGAAGTCAAAGCCATTGCCGATGGCCGCGTCCTGCTGGCCGACTGGTTACAAGGATACGGTCTCGTCGTCGTTGTCGAGCACGGTAAGGGCGATATGAGTTTATATGGTTATAACCAAAGCGCGTTAGTCAGCGTGGGGACTCAGGTTAGAGCCGGCCAGCCGATTGCTCTGGTTGGTACCAGCGGAGGCCAGGGTGAGCCTTCTCTGTATTTCGAGATCCGTCGTCAAGGACAGGCGGTCAACCCACAACCCTGGTTAGGAAGATAGGGAATAGAATTAGGGAAAAAGCATTGCACTATTTTAAAGCTCGCTCACTGTTTGTATTCGGCACCTTGCTGATAGCCTGTTCTGCGCAGGCAGGAAAATTATCTATTGTTATCGATGACTTCGGTTATCGCCCACAGAACGAAAACAAAATTCTCCAGATGCCGTTACCGATCTCTGTTGCTATCTTGCCTAATGCTCCCCACGCCAAAGAAATGGCGATCAAAGCCCACAGCCAAGGGCGTGAAATTCTTATCCATCTGCCGATGGCGCCCTTAAGCAAGCAGCCGTTAGAACGGGATACTCTGCAGCCGAATATGAGCAGCGAAGAAATTCAGCGCATTATTCAGCAGGCGGTAAACAACGTTCCTTACGCCGTTGGTATGAATAATCATATGGGTAGTGCAATGACTTCCAGCCTGTCAGGAATGCAAAAAGTCATGCAGGCGCTGGAACATTATCAGCTGTATTTTCTGGATAGCGTGACAATCGGCAATACTCAGGCCAGTCGAGCAGCGGAAGGAACAGGCGTTAAGGTCATAAAACGCAAGGTTTTTCTGGATGATGTGCAGAGTGATACGGCGATACGTCAGCAGTTCAATCGCGCCATTCAGCTAGCACGTAAAAATGGTTCGGCCATTGCCATCGGGCACCCTCATCCTTCTACCATTCGGGTATTGCAGCAGATGCTGCCGGAATTGCCGTCAGATATCGTATTGGTTCGTCCTAGTGCGTTACTGAATGAACCGGTGCAACATAATCCGGGCACGCTGACGCCAGTCAAGCCGGTTAAACCACGCGATCCGTTTAAAGACAGCAGGTTAAAAGCCATTAAGCAATGCAAAATGAAAGCGGGACATACGCCGGAGAAAATCTACGCCGATGAGGTGTTTAAAATTCTGGGGAAAAGTTTGATACAAAGCCCAGTGGCGACTTTTGCGCAGCAGCGCTGGCAGTTCTGGTTTAACAAAACCGCGCCACTTGTGGCAACTGAAGCCACAAATACCCGCTTAATCAAAACCAAATAAAACAATGCCGGGTCATCATGCCCGGCATTTTTATTAACCTGATTAAATTTCAGTTAACCACTAATCCCAGCTCAATACGACTTTCCCTGATTGACCAGAGCGCATAGCGTCAAAGCCTTTCTGGAACTCATCGATAGAGAAACGGTGGGTAATAATTGGCGTTAAATCCAAACCAGACTGTATTAATGCAGCCATTTTGTACCAGGTTTCGAACATCTCACGACCGTAGATACCTTTAATAAACAGACCCTTAAAGATAACCTGATTCCAATCGATAGACATATCGGATGGCGGTATCCCCAGCATGGCAATACGACCGCCGTGGTTCATCGCATTCAGCAAGGTACGGAAAGCTGGCGGCGCGCCGGACATTTCCAGACCCACATCAAAACCTTCGGTCATACCTAGCTCAGTCATCACGTCGTTCAGGTTTTCTTTACTAACGTTAACCGCGCGAGTGACGCCCATTTTGCGTGCCAAGTCGAGGCGATATTCATTCACATCAGTGATAACTACGTTACGCGCGCCGACATGTTTACACACCGCTGCGGCCATGATGCCAATAGGACCCGCGCCGGAAACCAGCACATCTTCCCCCACAAGATCGAAGGACAATGCAGTGTGAACCGCGTTACCAAACGGATCGAAAATGGCAGCCAGCTCATCGGGAATATTGTCAGGGATTTTGAACGCATTAAAGGCAGGAATCACCAGATACTCAGCGAATGAACCCGGACGGTTAACACCGACGCCAATGGTATTACGGCACAAGTGAGTGCGGCCGCCACGACAGTTACGGCAATGCCCGCAGGTAATATGCCCTTCGCCAGAGACGCGATCGCCGATGGAGAAACCTTTAACTTCCTGACCGATAGCGACAATTTTACCGACGTATTCGTGCCCTACAACCATAGGAACCGGGATGGTTTTTTGTGACCATTCATCCCAGTTATAGATATGCACATCGGTTCCGCAAATCGCCGTTTTAGCGATTTTGATCATAATGTCATTGTGACCCAATTCAGGCTGAGGCACGTCGGTCATCCAAATGCCTTCTTCCGCTTTCAGCTTAGATAGTGCTTTCATTGAAATTCCTTATGCGATAACGCCTAGTTGTTTACCAATGCGCACGAATGCATCGATGGCACGTTTAACCTGCTCAGTCGTGTGGTCAGCAGACATTTGGGTGCGAATCCGCGCCTGACCTTTCGGCACGACTGGATAGAAGAAGCCGGTAACGTAAATACCTTCCTTCAGCAACGCGTTAGCAAAATCCTGCGCTAATTTCGCTTCGCCCAGCATTACCGGAATAATCGCGTGGTCGGCACCTGCCAGCGTGAAACCGGCCGCCGTCATTTTTTCGCGGAATAGACGAGCATTAGCCCATAGGCGATCCCGCAGAGCATCACCTTGTTCCAGCAGAGAAAGGACCTCGATGGAGGCAGCAACGATAGCCGGAGCCAATGAGTTAGAGAACAGGTACGGACGTGAACGCTGACGCAGCCATTCCACCACTTCTTTACGGCCTGCGGTATAGCCGCCGGATGCGCCACCCAGTGCTTTACCCAAAGTACCAGTGATAATATCAACGCGACCCATCACTTCACAGTATTCATGGGTGCCGCGCCCATTGGCACCAACAAAGCCTACTGCGTGGGAATCATCGACCATCACCAACGCTTTATATTGGTCGGCCAGATCGCAAACACCTTTCAGGTTAGCAATCACGCCGTCCATAGAAAACACGCCATCAGTGGCGATCAT
This sequence comes from Yersinia nurmii, assembly GCF_001112925.1. Lineage (GTDB taxonomy): Bacteria > Pseudomonadota > Gammaproteobacteria > Enterobacterales > Enterobacteriaceae > Yersinia > Yersinia nurmii. The sequence continues at coordinate 60,724 of NZ_CPYD01000015.1, read as the reverse complement.
GATATGACGAGCGCCGTCCGCTTTTGCCTGCTTCAGCTGGGCTTCCAGCTCAGCCATATCATTGTTAGCGTAGCGATAACGCTTGGCTTTACACAGACGCACGCCGTCAATAATTGACGCATGGTTTAACGCATCGGAAATAATGGCATCTTCCGGCCCCAGCAGCGTTTCAAACAGACCGCCGTTGGCATCAAAACAGGAAGAATAAAGAATGGCATCTTCCATCCCTAAAAAGCTGGCGATCTTCTGCTCCAACTGCTTGTGGCTGTCCTGCGTACCGCAAATAAAGCGCACGGAGGCCATACCGAAACCGTGTGTATCCATCCCTTTTTTCGCGGCAGCGATCAGCGCCGGATGGTTAGCCAGCCCCAGATAGTTATTAGCACAGAAATTGATTACATGACTTCCATCAGCTACAGCGATATCGGCTTGCTGGGCGGAAGTGATAATCCGCTCTTCTTTATACAAACCTTCAGCGCGGGTAGTAGCCAGTTGTTGTTCTAGTTGTTGATAGAAAGACGCGGGCATTCGGTTATCTCCAGATTTGGCAATTTCGCCTCACATTTTACTGAGTTGCTGGCTTACTGACGAGAAACCTTGTTAGAGAATGTAAGAAATGCAGCATATATCACGGGGAACTATCCTAAAGCCTCATACAAAAAGGGCGATTCCCCCCCTTCCGGCTGTGCGCTTACGCATGAAATGTTATGATGGCGCCAAATAATGTGTAGGGCATTGTGCCCGACCAAGCAGATTAATAAGGGTGAACCTGATGATTATCGTCACTGGCGGCGCCGGTTTCATTGGCAGCAACATCGTTAAGGCACTGAATGATATAGGATATAAAGATATCCTAGTGGTAGATAACCTGAAAGACGGCACTAAGTTCGTCAATCTGGTCGATCTGGACATCGCGGATTACATGGATAAAGAAGATTTTGTCGCTAGCATTGTTGCCGGTGATGATATGGGCGATATCGACGCCATCTTCCATGAAGGCGCTTGCTCCTCTACCACCGAGTGGGATGGCAAGTACATGATGGATAACAACTATCAGTACTCCAAAGACATTCTGCACTTCTGTCTGGATCGCGGTATTCCATTCCTGTATGCCTCTTCAGCTGCTACTTACGGTGGCCGAACCGATAATTTCATCGAAGATCGCCAATATGAGCAGCCGCTGAACGTTTACGGCTACTCAAAATTCCTGTTCGATCAATATGTACGTGAAATTCTGCCGCAGGCGGATTCACAAATTTGCGGCTTCCGCTATTTCAACGTCTACGGACCGCGCGAAGGCCATAAAGGCAGCATGGCGAGCGTCGCTTTCCACCTGAACAATCAAATCAACGCAGGCGAAACACCTAAACTGTTCGCTGGCAGCGAGAACTTTAAACGCGATTTCATCTATGTCGGTGACGTAGCTGCGGTCAATCTGTGGTTCTGGAAGAGCAAGGTTTCCGGTATTTTCAACTGCGGAACTGGCCGGGCCGAATCCTTCCAGGCAGTCGCGGACGCCGTGGTGGAATACCATCAGAGCCGGTCAGTGGAATACATTCCATTCCCGGAAAAACTGAAAGGTCGCTACCAGGCATTCACTCAGGCCGACCTGACCAACCTACGCGCAGCCGGTTATGACAAACCGTTCAAAACCGTCGCCGAAGGGGTAAAAGAGTATCTAGGCTGGTTGAATTCCACTATTTAAGTCATTCGCTGCAAGGAATTGATAACGGTATGAGAATACTGGTCATCGGCCCTTCTTGGGTTGGCGATATGATGATGTCGCAAAGTTTGTACCGCACCCTGAAGGCCGAATATCCGGCAGCAGAGATTGATGTGATGGCACCCGCGTGGTGCCGTCCACTTCTGGCCAGAATGCCTGAGGTGCGCCGCGCTATCCCAATGCCGCTCGGTCACGGGGTATTTAATCTGGAAGGCCGTCGCCGTTTGGGTATCGCTTTGCGCGAGGAAGCCTATGATCGCGCCTATGTCTTACCCAATTCGTTCAAGTCTGCGTTAATACCCTACTTTTCCGGTATTCGTCAACGTACAGGCTGGCGCGGTGAAATGCGTTATTTCCTGCTCAACGATATGCGCATTCTGGATAAACAGGCTTTCCCACTGATGGTTCAGCGTTATGTTGCACTGGCTTACGATAAGTCGCACGTCTCTTCCGCCGCCGATCTGCCGCAGCCCATTCTCTGGCCGCAGTTACAGGTGCAGGATGAAGAAATTGCTGAAACCACCGCCGCTTTTAATCTCAGCGATAATCGGCCTATCATCGGTTTTTGTCCTGGTGCAGAATTTGGCCCAGCCAAACGTTGGCCGCACTACCATTACGCCGCTTTGGCGCAAAAACTCATTGATGACGGTTATCAAATCACCCTATTTGGCTCTGAAAAAGACCATAAAGCGGGAGAGGACATTCGTCAGGCACTTCACGCAGAAAGTCGCGATTTCTGCCTGAATCTAGCTGGGCAAACTACGCTGGATCAAGCGGTAATACTGATTGCCGCCTGTAGCGCCGTGGTGAGCAACGATTCCGGCCTGATGCACGTTGCCGCCGCGCTGAACAAACCGTTGGTGGCCTTATATGGCCCAAGCAGCCCGGACTTCACTCCTCCACTGTCAGATAAAGCGACGGTTATTCGTTTGATTACCGGCTACCACAAAGTGCGCAAAGGGGATGCAGATCAAGGCTACCACCAAAGCCTGATCGACATTCAACCAGAGCAGGTTCTGACCGCGCTACAACAGCAGTTGGCAACACAATCTTTAACGGTAAATGAGGCGCACTGATGCACGTATTGATCATTAAAACCTCATCGATGGGCGACGTTTTGCATACGCTACCCGCCCTGACCGACGCAATGAACGCCATCCCCGGAATCCATTTCGATTGGGTGGTAGAAGAAGGATTTACTCAGATTCCCAGTTGGCATCCGGCGGTGGATAAAGTGATTCCGGTGGCCATTCGCCGCTGGCGCAAAAACTGGTTTGGTAGTGATACACGACAAGAACGCTGTGACTTCAAACGAGTCGTACAAGAGCGCAGCTATGATTTGGTGATCGATGCTCAGGGCCTGATAAAAAGCGCTGCGCTCATCACCCGTATTGCCAAGGGCACCCGACACGGCCCCGATTGCAAAAGCGCCCGTGAACCCTTCGCCAGTTGGTTTTATAACTGCCGTCATGAAATAGACAAGCAGTTACATGCCGTTGAGCGTACTCGCCAGCTCTTTGCTAAAAGTCTAGGCTATACCAAGCCGGAAACTGTGGGTGATTACGCTATCGCTCAGCGTTTTATCAGCCAGTTACCGCCAGACGCCGGGCAATATCTGGTTTTCCTACATGCGACGACCCGTGACAGTAAGCATTGGCCGGAAAGCCATTGGCGTCAGTTAATTCAGCTGGCTCAACCTACCGGGCTGAAAATTAAGCTGCCGTGGGGCGCAGAGCATGAATATCAACGCGCAGTACGTCTGGCCGATAATTTCCCGCACGTAGAAGTGCTACCGAAAATGAGTTTACAGCAAGTTGCAGAGGTATTAGCCGGTGCCAAAGCTGTGGTTTCCGTTGATACCGGACTAAGCCATCTAACGGCAGCGTTAGCGCGACCTAACATCACGCTGTTTGGCCCAACCGATCCCGGATTGATTGGCGGTTACGGTGAAAATCAGGTATCGGTAATCTCTAAAGAGAAAAGCATGGATACCATTCAGGCCACAATTGTCATGGCAGAATTGGATAAAATCATCGCCTAAGTGACCGAATTTCCTCATCTGCGCAGCCTCTCTCGCTGCGCAGATCTCTCTTAAATCTCACTGATTACCCTTTGTCAGACGAATACTTTTCCGTTCGCTTCGTTGATATAAATATTAATAATATGCTGTTAGTTCTTACCGTGATAATTAACTATTACATGTATGAGAAAATGATATTTAAGCAAGAATAAGTCATTTATCCACAGCGATATTACGGCGCTTAACGAAAATAATTAAAGGAAATCGCTAATAAAGGCGAACATCTTCATAACGACCAATGAGTTAGCCAATATCTTGAAGCCATCAGATATTTTATCTCTCTGTAATACAGATATTTTCAGATTAACAGATAAAAAACACTCACCAATAAACTTCTCACTCTTATATACTGTTTTACGCCTTTTTTACTGTAATCAGTCTTATTCTCGATAAGATATCGATACGATAAAAATACCCGTTCAAACTTGGGAACGGGTTCGGTTTTTATACTGATTGATATTTGAGCCGGTAAAATAGATCGGCGTTAGCCACCATTGGACATTACATAACCGGAAGAGAGCCTTTCTTCGGCAGTTATGGTATTATTCTGAATAACTCATATAAATGAATTTGATAGAATGTTACTGCGTTTATATCAGGTACTCCTCTACCTAATCCAACCTTTGATTTGGCTGCGATTGTTGCTACGTAGCCGTAAAGCTCCTGCTTACCGTAAGCGCTGGGGTGAACGTTATGGTTTCTGTGCCGGTAAAGTGGTCGCTGGCGGCATTATGCTGCATTCCGTTTCTGTCGGTGAAACTCTCGCGGCTATTCCGTTGGTTAGAGCTTTACGCCATCGCTATCCGTCATTACCGATTACGGTAACCACCATGACGCCCACCGGTTCTGAGCGAGTGCAATCTGCCTTTGGCAAAGACGTTCATCACGTTTATCTCCCTTATGATCTTCCCGGTTCCGTAAATCGTTTTCTCGATCAGGTTAATCCTAAGCTGGTTATCATCATGGAAACCGAGCTATGGCCAAACCTGATTAATGCGCTGCACCACCGTAAAATTCCATTAGTTATCGCCAATGCGCGTCTTTCTGCACGTTCTGCGGCAGGCTACAAAAAGATTGGCGGTTTTATTCGCAATATATTGCGACGTATTACGCTGATTGCCGCACAGAATCAGGAAGATGGTGAGCGTTTTATTGAATTGGGTCTGAAACGATCTCAGTTGACCATTACCGGCAGCCTTAAGTTTGATATTTCGGTCACACCAGAACTGGCCGCGCGAGCGATAACCCTTCGCCGCCAGTGGGCTGCCCATCGCCCGGTGTGGATTGCGACCAGCACCCACGACGGCGAAGAAGCCATTTTGCTGGAAGCTCATCGTCAATTGTTATTACAGTATCCAACCCTATTATTGATTCTGGTGCCGCGTCATCCAGAACGTTTCCCGAAAGCGATTGAACTGACCCAAAAAGCCGGATTCAGCTACACCTTACGCAGCGGTGGCGAAGTGCCATCCAGCAGCACTCAGGTGGTGATCGGCGATACCATGGGTGAACTTATGCTTTTATATGGGATTGCCGATATGGCATTTGTCGGTGGTAGCCTGATAGAACGCGGTGGGCATAACCCACTCGAAGCCGCTGCCCACGCTATTCCAGTAATGATGGGGCCACATACGTTCAATTTCAAAGATATCTGTGCCAAGCTTGAGCAGGCCGAAGGGCTTATCACCGTCACCGATGCAGCCTCACTGGTGAAGGAAATTAGCATGCTACTCACCGACGAAGATTGCCGCCTCTACTATGGCCGCCATGCGGTTGAAGTTCTGCATGAGAACCAAGGGGCATTGCAGCGGTTATTGCACCTATTGGAACCTTATTTGCCGCCGCGGAGCCACTAATGAGCGCCAAAAAACGTCTGTCTGTGGTGATGATCACTAAGAATGAAGCGGATCTACTACCAGAATGCCTAGACTCCATTTCCTGGGCTGATGAGATTGTCGTTTTAGATTCTGGCAGTGAAGACGACACTTTGAATTTAGCTCGTCAATACGGCGCGCAGGTTTACAGTAACGTTCAATGGCAAGGTTTTGGCAAACAGCGACAGCTAGCGCAGCAATACGCTACCGGTGACTATATTTTGATGATCGATGCCGATGAGCGCGTCACACCTGAATTAAAAGCCTCTATCGACGCCGTATTAGCGGCTCCGGATGATAACGCAGTGTATAGCTGCGGCCGTCGAAATCTGTTTTTGGGGCGTTTTATGCGCCATAGCGGCTGGTATCCGGATCGGGTAACGCGTCTGTATGCTCATCACCGCTATCAATATAACGATAATCTGGTGCATGAATCTGTTGATACCGGAAACGCGAAAGTTATTCCGCTGAAAGGGGATTTACTGCACTTAACCTGTCGTGATTTTTTTGCTTTTCAGCGCAAACAACTCAGCTACGCCGAGGCTTGGGCTACACAACGCCACCAACAAGGTAAAAGCTGTAGTTATCTCTCAATTCTTAGCCATACTCTCGGCGCTTTTTGCAAGACCTGGCTGTTCCGCGCCGGATTTTTGGATGGTAAACAAGGGTTATTGCTGGCCATAGTTAATGCGCAATATACTTTCAATAAATACGCCGCCCTGTGGGCACTCAACCAAAAATAACGCAAAAGCGAGACGCCATGATCACCAGAGCCATTTATCCGGGCACCTTTGATCCTATGACCAACGGTCATCTGGATTTAGTCACTCGTGCGTCTTCCATGTTTGGCCATGTCATTTTGGCTATTGCCGATAGTTCACATAAAAAACCCATGTTCACGCTGGATGAGCGCGTTGCATTAGCCAGCGAAGTGACAGCACATTTGACTAACGTGGAAGTGATCGGTTTTAGCGAATTGATGGCAACGTTTGCCCAGCAGCATAAAGCTAATATTCTGGTACGGGGTTTGCGCTCAGTATCGGATTTCGAATATGAATGGCAGTTAGCGAATATGAATCGTCATTTGATGCCTACGCTGGAAAGCGTATTTTTACTGCCATCAGAGAAATGGTCATTCATTTCCTCTTCGTTAGTAAAAGAAGTGGCGCGTCACGGCGGCGACATCACACCATTCCTTCCCGCGCCAATTACCAAGGCTTTACTGGGTAAACTCTGAGTTTACCTCTGACTTAATGCTGGCAGTGACGGCAGAAAAACGTGCTGCGCTGCCCATGTTTCGCACTTTCAATCAGATGACCACAGCGCCTGCACGGCTCACCTGCTCGACCATAAACCTGCAATTCCTGCGCAAAGTAACCCGGTTTACCATCCGACTGCAAAAAATCACGTAGCGTTGTGCCGCCCTGTTCGATAGAACGCAGCAATACCATTTTGATGGTTGCAACGAATAATCCGACTTCTGCTTCAGTGAGCGAACCCGCAGGACGATCGGGAGAAATACCCGCGACGAACAGCGATTCACTGGCATAGATATTCCCCACACCCACCACGACTTTATTATCCATAATCCACTGCTTAACCAAGGTTCGTTTATTACGAGACAGATTAAACAGGTAGGAAGCGCTAAATTCATCGCTCAACGGCTCAGGGCCGAGATGAGCCAGCACGTTGCTGGTTGTCAAATCCGAAGTCCATAACCATGCGCCAAAGCGACGTGGGTCGGTATAGCGTAATATTTTGCCGTTACTGATCACCAAATCCACATGGTCATGTTTTTCTGCCTCGGTTTCCTCCGGCAAAATCCGCAAACTGCCTGACATACCCAAATGAATGATAATCCAGCCTTTTGGTAATTCCAGTAATAGATATTTGGCACGGCGTTGCACACTCAGTACCGGTTGATCGCTCAGAGCCAGTATTTCATCTGAAACCGGCCAGCGCAGACGGGAATTTCTGACAATGGCATATTGAATGCTGTGGCCGACTAGGTAGGGTTCAATCCCACGTCGACTGGTTTCAACTTCTGGTAATTCAGGCATTTAACCTCCGATTCAACGTGTTTGCCGACCTTTATATAACAAAAAACCCGGCCGAAGCCGGGTTTTTTATTAATCCACTAAAATTATTTAATTTTAGCTTCTTTATAGATCACGTGTTGACGGACAACTGGATCGAATTTCTTCAGTTCCAATTTTTCCGGCTTAGTACGCTTGTTCTTCGTGGTGGTATAGAAGTGACCAGTACCAGCAGAAGAAACCAGCTTGATCTTCTCGCGAACACCTTTAGCCATGATTCAGTTCCTTAATACTTCTCACCGCGGGCACGAAGTTCGGCCAAGACCGTTTCGATACCCTTCTTATCAATAACACGCATACCTTTAGCAGATACACGCAGAGTTACAAAGCGCTTCTCGCCCTCAACCCAAAAACGGTGAGAGTGCAGGTTCGGCAGAAAACGGCGTTTGGTCGCGTTCATTGCGTGGGAACGGTTGTTACCGCTCACCGGGCGCTTGCCAGTAACTTGGCAGACTCGGGACATGTCTATTCTCCAAAAATCAAATCAGCTCGAGCTTCGTATAGGGTATGGCCGCCTCGTCAGGCTTTAGAGCCCATCTCAGCAAATTCACTGAGAAGACTCAATGTCATCAGGTCAGAAACCCCTGTCACCAGGCATAAACCTGCTGAGATAGGCTCTTCACGCCAAACCCAAGATTCTCAAAGGTGGCGTAGTATACGCTCTGAAGCGTAAGTGCTCAAGTCCCGAACAGCTAAAGATCCCGAAAGGATCGAGAAAATATCTCTAAATCCAGCCTCGCTCAGCAAAAGAGACACATTCGCCACGGCCAACCACCAAATGGTCGAGCACCCTAATATCCAATAATGAGCAGGCTTTTACCACCTGCGCAGTGATTAAACGGTCGGCTTGGCTCGGTTCAGCCTTCCCCGACGGGTGATTATGCGCCAGAATCAACGCGACGGCATTAACCTTTAGCGCTTCACGCACAATTTCCCGCGGATGGACCTCTACGCTGGTGATGGTACCAGTAAACATCTCCTCATGGCGAATAACACGATGCTGGTTATCCAAAAACATCACTAAAAATATTTCCCGCTCACGTTCTGACAGCAAATTTTGCAGATATTTTTGCGTCATTCGCGGATTTAACATCGCATTCTCTTTAATCATATGGTCAGAAAAACATCTGGTGGCCAATTCGGAAATGGCATGAATCTGACTGTATTTAGATTTCCCCATACCTTTTTGTGCACAAAGCGTTGGATAATCCGCTGACATCAAACGATAGAGAGAGCCAAATTCGGCAATTAGATGCTCCGCCATCGCCATCACGTGCAGACCCGGAATGCCCGTTCGTAAAAATATGGCCAGCAATTCGGCATCACTTAACGCCTCGGCCCCATATTTCAGTAATTTCTCTCTGGGTCCGTCCCCTTTCAGCCATAGTTCCATCCTAGAACTCCCCTATTCTCAGTGCCGGTGCATCATGCCATGGCTGGATTATCCTCACGATAAACATCAATTAATCCTGCGTGACGCCACGCAAATTTCAGATTGATCGCTAACCTGCGTTACCCCCTATAGCAAAACTGCCGATGGGTTATGCTAAAATATCGCCTCTTTCGGCTTTAATTCGGACAATCATGATGACGGGACTTTCCGGCAAACATATTGTGCTCGGTATCAGTGGTGGCATAGCCGCCTATAAATGTCCCGAGCTAGTACGCCGCTTACGTGATAAAGGCGCAGACGTGCGGGTAGTGATGACAACGGCTGCCAAAGCCTTTATTACTCCGCTAACCTTGCAGGCCGTTTCGGGATATCCCGTCTCTGATGATTTGCTCGATCCTGCAGCAGAAGCCGCTATGGGCCATATCGAGCTGGGGAAATGGGCCGATCTGGTCATCATCGCTCCGGCCACCGCCGATTTACTGGCTAGAGTAGCAGCGGGCATGGCCAACGACCTGCTGACAACGCTTTGTCTGGCAACCGCGGCCCCAGTTGCCGCCGTTCCCGCAATGAATCAGCAGATGTACCGTGCCAGCGCTACACAGGCCAACCTGCAAACGCTGGCAAGTCGTGGCGTTTTGCTTTGGGGACCGGGCAGCGGTAGTCAGGCCTGTGGCGATATCGGCCCTGGCCGCATGCTTGACCCATTGGAAATCGTCGCACTGGCAGAAAATCATTTTTCTGTAAAACAAGACCTGCAACATCTTCATGTCATGGTGACCGCCGGTCCCACTCGTGAAGCGCTGGATCCGGTACGTTTTATCAGTAACCACAGCTCAGGGAAAATGGGGTTCGCCATCGCTCAGGCGGCAGCACAGCGCGGCGCTCACGTCACTTTAGTCGCAGGGCCGGTCAATCTGCCAACGCCTGCCGGAGTCACGCGCATTGATGTGATTAGCGCCCTTGAAATGCAAAGCGCCGTTCAGCAAGCCGCTCCTTATCAGAACATTTTTATCTCCTGTGCGGCCGTAGCGGATTACCGGGCGGAACAGGTTGCTGATGAAAAAATAAAAAAACAGGGTGATGAAATCACGCTGAAAATGGTGAAGAATCCAGATATTGTTGCTGGCGTCGCCGCAATGACGAAAAAACGTCCATTTGTCGTCGGGTTTGCTGCCGAAACCCAGAATGTGGAAGAATACGCGCGACAAAAACTGGTGCGGAAGAATCTGGACCTGATTTGCGCCAATGATGTTTCGCTCGCAGAGCATGGTTTTAATAGTGATACCAATGCATTGCACCTTTTTTGGCCGAACGGAGAGAAACGCTTGCCCCACAGCGATAAATCCCTGCTTGGTCAGCGTTTAATAGACGAGATTGTCAGCCGTTATGATGAAAAAAATCGACGTTAAAATTCTGGATCCACGTATTGGCACCGAATTTCCATTGCCAACCTATGCCACACCAGGCTCAGCGGGCTTGGATCTACGCGCCTGCCTAGATAGCGCAGTAGACCTAGCTCCGGGGCAAACGACTCTGCTGCCAACCGGTCTGGCTATCCACATTGGCGACGCCGGTCTGGCGGCGGTAATTCTGCCGCGCTCAGGCTTAGGCCATAAGCACGGCGTGGTGCTAGGTAATCTGGTCGGCTTGATCGACTCCGATTATCAGGGGCAACTGATGGTTTCTGTCTGGAACCGTGGCCAGCAGTCTTTCACTATCGAACCGGGCGAACGTATTGCCCAGATGGTGTTTGTGCCTGTAGTACAAGCCGAGTTCAATCTGGTCGAAGATTTTGACCTCAGCGAACGCGGCACCGGTGGTTTTGGCCATTCTGGACGCCAATAACCTACCCTAAACCTTGATACCGTAAAAAAGCTATCACATAAGCCGCTTGGGCTTTGTATCCAGCGCGGCCGGTGTTCAGGTTTTTGTTAATTAAGTCATTTTTAGCAAGGGTCTAATCGGACATGGCAGAGAAAGAAAATACGAAAAGGAATCGGCGCGAGGAAATATTGCAAGCTTTGGCGCAAATGCTGGAATCCAGCGATGGCAGCCAGCGGATCACCACCGCGAAGCTTGCCGCCAACGTTGGTGTTTCTGAGGCTGCGCTATATCGGCATTTCCCCAGCAAAACCAAGATGTTCGATAGCCTGATCGAGTTTATTGAAGATAGTCTGATGTCCCGCATAAATTTAATCCTGCAAGACGAAAAAGAAACTTTTAATCGTCTCAGGCTTATTCTATTGCTGGTTCTTGGGTTTGCCGAACGGAATCCAGGGCTAACCCGAATTATGACCGGACATGCTTTGATGTTTGAGCAGGATCGTTTACAAGGTCGTATTAATCAGCTATTTGAACGTATTGAAGCTCAGCTACGTCAGGTATTGCGAGAAAGAAAGCTACGGGAAGGTCAGGGCTTTGCACATGATGAAACCCTGCTGGCGACCCAATTACTGGCTTTTTGTGAGGGGATGCTGTCTCGCTTTGTTCGCTCCGAATTCCGCTATTTGCCAACGCAAGAGTTCGATGCCCGCTGGCCGCTAGTGATGGCGCAATTACAATAGGTGACTGCCCATAGTCAGTCACAGCAAAAGTAAAAAGGGCCAATTGGCCCTTTCGTCTTGGTACTCTGTTTTCAGCAAAATGGCTTAAACGCCGTAATTTTCGCGATAAACACGAACCGCGGCCAGATGATCGGCCATTTCCGGTTTTTCTTCCAGATAGGTAATCAAATCATTCAAAGTCACGATAGAAATGACTTTGCAGTGATAATCCCGCTCCACTTCCTGAATAGCTGAAATTTCGCCGCGCCCACGCTCCTGACGGTCTAACGAAATCATTACGCCCGCCAGAGAAGCTCCGTGCGCGCCGATAATCTCCATAGACTCACGAATAGCGGTACCCGCGGTAATCACATCGTCAACCAGCATCACACGCCCTTGTAGCGGGCTTCCCACTAGGCTGCCGCCTTCACCGTGATCTTTCGCTTCCTTACGATTAAAGCAGTAAGGAACATCGCGCTGATGGTGTTCTGCCAGTGCTACCGCCGTTGTGGTAGCAATAGGAATCCCCTTATACGCAGGGCCAAACAACAGATCAAACTCTACGCCACAATCCATCAGGGCTGCCGCATAAAAACGCCCCAATAACGCCAGATCCAGCCCGGTGTTAAACAGTCCTGCATTAAAGAAGTAAGGACTGATCCGCCCTGACTTCAGGGTGAATTCGCCGAACTTCAAAACCTGTTTGTTAAGCGCAAACTCAATAAAATCGCGCTGATAGGCTTTCATTGGTGTATCTCCTTTCCAGATTAGTGACTGCTGTGGTCAGTTACCGCATCTATCCTCGATATAAGGCTCTCAGGCAACCGGATATAAAAAAGGCGACTATTAGGTCGCCTATATAAAAATTATTGTTCCAACGCCGCTTTCTGCGCCTGGAAGATGGTTTCTATTCCTCCCCGAGCCAAAGCCAGCAATGCCAGCAACTCCTCATGGCTGAACGGCTCGCCTTCTGCGGTGCCTTGCACCTCAATCATTCGACCATCTTCCATCATCACCACGTTCATATCGGTTTCTGCTGCAGAATCTTCCACATATTCCAAATCGCACAGGGCTTCACCTTTTACGATACCAACAGAAACAGCGGCGACCAGCCCTTTCATCGGGTTAGCTTTCAGTTTACCTTTAGCAACCAATGCATTAAGCGCATCTGCCAGTGCCACGCAGGCACCGGAGATAGAAGCAGTACGGGTGCCACCGTCAGCCTGAATCACGTCGCAGTCTAAGGTGATGGTGAATTCACCCAGTTTTTTCAGATCAACCGCCGCACGCAGTGAGCGGGCGATCAGACGCTGGATTTCCAATGTACGGCCACCCTGCTTGCCTTTAGCGGCTTCACGCGGGTTACGGCTATGGGTTGCACGCGGCAACATACCGTATTCAGCAGTAATCCACCCTTGTCCCTGCCCTTTCAGAAAACGCGGTACGCCTTCTTCAACGGTCGCGGTGCACAATACTTTGGTATCGCCAAACTCAACCAACACGGAACCCTCTGCGTGTTTCGTGTAATTACGGGTCAGGGTTAATGGACGTACTTGTTCTAGTGCTCGGCCTGCTGGGCGCATGGGAATTCTCCGGCGTTAAATCGATATTGGTCGCGCATTATACGGCCTTAGTGATGTAATGCCTATCCTGCCCGAGGCTGCGAGGCTATAATCCCTGCATCTTTTCTTTGAAACGGGTACGCAACGATGATCCGCAGCATGACCGCCTACGCCCGGCGTGATATTAAGGGTGAATGGGGCAGCGCAGCCTGGGAGCTGCGTTCCGTTAACCAACGTTATCTAGAAACCTACATTCGCCTGCCAGAACAGTTTCGCAGTCTGGAACCGGTCATTCGCGAGCGTATTCGCTCCCGTCTGACCCGAGGCAAAATTGAATGCCATTTGCGCTTCGAGATGGATCCTACAGCACAAAGCTCACTGATCCTGAACGAAAAACTGGCTAAACAGCTGGTTGAAGCGGCGAACTGGGTCAAAATGCAAAGCGACGAAGGCGAAGTAAACCCGCTGGATGTGCTGCGCTGGCCGGGCGTGATGTCCGCAGAAGAACAGGATTTGGATGCTATCAGCACCGAACTGATGCAAGCACTGGATATTGCTCTCGATGACTTTATTGTTGCCCGCGAATCTGAAGGTGCAGCGCTGAAAGCCTTGATTGAGCAGCGCCTGGATGGCGTAAGTGCGGAAGTGATTAAAGTCCGCGCTCATATGCCAAACATCTTGCAGTGGCAGCGTGAACGTCTGCTAAGCAAGCTGGAAGAAGCGCAGGTTCAACTGGAAAACACCCGTCTGGAACAAGAGTTGGTGCTAATGGCACAACGTGTCGATGTGGCTGAAGAGCTGGATCGTCTAGAAGCTCACGTGAAAGAAACGCATAATATTCTGAAGAAGAAAGAGGCCGTTGGCCGCCGTCTTGATTTTATGATGCAAGAATTCAACCGTGAATCGAACACGCTAGCGTCAAAATCTATTAATGCGGAAGTCACCAACTCTGCGATTGAACTGAAAGTACTTATCGAGCAAATGCGCGAACAGATTCAGAACATCGAGTAATGTTTCACAGCATTGCAAAATAATAGAAAACTTCTAAAGCCCGTAATCTGGACTGACCCGATAAAGTTGGGCAGTCCAGAGAGACGGGCTCATTAATATCCAGATTGGCTTTATTCACCGATAATACGTAAATTCCAATTAAATACGCTGTAGTTAAATATGTAGCGTATGGCGACATACGTAATAATTAAGGTAGCGACAGCAGCCTCAAAGGTAGCCAGATAATAAAGTTGGTAGCTGTAATTTTGTACTAATTCATACTTACTCACCAAATCCGCTAATTTATATAACGCTGTCGCACCAATTGCCATTGGAAAGGTAAACGCAGCATAACCTGGGCTAAACGGCAATTTTAGTAAGCGAAAGAATGACATGTAAATTACGCAGGTCATTAATATCGCAATACCAAACAGCAATGCACATACCAGTAAAGAAGGATTTGGCACTACGGTTAAATAACCCGCCAAACTAAGGCTCGCAGGAGCAGCCATAATCGCGATAGTTGGCTTTGCTGCGTCAGGAACTTCGTGGCAGAACATAAAACGATAGATCATCAGCGGCAGCATACATGCGTAACTCAACATACCGATGATTAACAATAAATACGCAACGCCCATAAAGGCCTGATTAGGCACCGCAACGTCAGCCACAATAATCCCAACCGGCGGAACAAACCAACTCGGCACCATATGATGCATTTCTATTTCTTGGATCCGATGATAAATAAATACCGCAAGAAAAATCAGGTGCACTATTACCGCCAGTGACCACAAGATCTCACCCGCTAACATACTCAAATTGCCTAAGGCCTTAGAAACCACCATACACCCCATGGTAAAGGTAGGCACCACGCTACCCACCACAGGATGTTTTAAATCTGATAATAAAACTTCGAAATGGAAAATAAATTTACTGGCTACGGCAAATAGAAGTACCGATGCGATTATCGCCCCGATATTTTGACCTAACCCATTCAAGGGTAATGCATTTTCCAGGCACCAACCTATACTTGAAATACCCAGTGCCAGACCGGCGATCGGTGTCGGTAATCCTCTGATTTTCCTATGTATGATTCTTAGCATGTTACCGCCCTAACCATAATCGACATGAATGAATAGGGCAAATATAGATACTTACCTTTGTTTAGGATATCCTTTTTTTATTGACTTAGCGTTTAGGAGAATTAAACAAGTGGATATCACGTTGAAGCAATTGAAAGTTTTCCTCGCAGTAGCGCAAAGCGGCAATTTAACGACCGCAGCATCTCAATTGTTTATGACGAAGGGAGCCGTCTCTCAAACCTTGGCTGAGTTAGAAAAACGTCTGGGCCAAACCTTATTCGATCGTCACCACGCTCGTATATTTATTAATTCGGAGGGGGAAAAATTAATTCCAGTCGCTGATGAGCTGCTTTCAAGAATGAAAGACATCAGTACATTATTTTCCGACAGCGCCCGCATTCCCAATTTATTGTTAGGTTGTAGTAAAACCATTGGCAGCTATATTTTGCCTGCACTTTTAGGTGAATTTAGAAATTGCTATGACTGGTTGCCTAAAGTAGCTATTGAAAACACTAACGATATTCTGAATAAATTACTCAACTTCGAAGTAGATTTGGCGATTCTTGAGGGAAATATCAATAATAAAGATATCTTGTCTACCCCATGGTTAACGGATGAAATGGTCGTTATCGCAACAAAAAATCACCCGCTGGCATCAGAAAAACCAGTCCCGTTCTCAGTATTGAGTCAGCAGTCATGGATACTGCGTGAGCAAGGTTCAGGTAGCCGTAGTTATTTTGATAATCATCTGGCACCATTGTTATCACAGCCAAGGGTAATTTTATCTTTGGATACTTTCGATTCAATTTTATTTTCTGTTCAACAAAATCTGGGAATCACCTACGCTTCCCGGCTTATCATCCAAAATCCCTTTTTTCACGACCATTTCTCAGTAATCAAAACAGAAACTCGTTTTCTGCGCTCAATAAGCCTCTGTCACCATCGACAAAAATATCTATCTAATGGTGCTCAACAGTGGATCAACTTTCTGACTCATGCAGGTAAACGACTTGAATCTGTACGGAATAATCAGATAGAAAATTGATTATTAATTATGTCCATAAACTGGATATCAAATAGCTGAAAAATATTACCTCTATTCTCTAGGCCATAGGTCGGATTAAGGGATATCCCATTTCCGATAAGCCAGTAATATCCGAATTCTTTGAAATATTCTGGTCAGTTAGCTTGTTTATTAAAGCTGCGTAATTATTAAATCAACAACAAAAAAATGAGCCGACAGTATCTATGACTCAATCAATAACGTTATTCGATATTAAATTTATCTTTGATCTAAAAATATCGTAGAATACTCTGCAGGTAACCAATGGAAAAGCTTGTCAAAAAAGCGTATTTCAAACACTGATTTATTGCCCCTTCTTACATTAGGATTTTAGGTAACCAAATAAAAAATAATGCTTTTATCGAAGCATCCCATCCGATCAATCTATGTCAGGCTAGAAATCCGTAGGCCTAAAGGCAATTCGTTCATTTACGGCTACTATTTATGGTCAGGCAGAGTAAGAAGTTAAATAAACATTTTATTGGCTTAAGCCCAATCATCCTGCACTACTATTAATCAGTACGGCAGATGATCACTATGACAGGGCATGTCTTGGCGAAATGTATCTTTTCATACAGGTTGCTGTATCCAAGATGCATATGAACTTTTCGGGGTATCTCTCATGTTCGTAGATCAAGACACATCGATCCTGGACACTTACTTTGGCACCCATAGCCCCTATTGGCGCTTGGCTTTTGATAGCCAAGCCTTGGAACTCTCTGCCGTAAAAGGGACGACCAATATTGCCGTTCCTCTTGATTCACTTCAAGCAGCAAAAATTCGTGCACTGACAGCCATTACATCCAGTCTGGAAATCAGCATTTCTATCTATGGCAATCCAGTTCATTTGCATCTGGTAGGCCGAAAAATTAATGATAAGGAATGGGGAGGAACAGCTTCAGCATATTCAGATACTGAAGCTGTCGCGCGCGATCTGGTGATGGGATTGTCCTTTGCCGAACAAGTCGTTTCCGAAGCTAACTCGGTTATTGTCATTCTGGATAAAAATGGCTCCGTACAACGCTTTAATCGTTTGAGTGAAGAATACACTGGCAAAAAAGAACAAGACGTCATCGGTAAGAATGTTTTCGAATTATTTATGACACAGAAAGAAGGCGCATCCTCGCGTAAAAACATTGAAGGTTTTTTTAAAAGAGGTGCTTCTTATGAAGTGGAACGCTGGGTTAACACGGTAAAAGGAAAACGCCTGTTTCTTTTTCGTAATAAATTCGTGCACAGTGGCAGCGGTAAAAACGAACTTTATTTAATCTGCTCAGGTACAGATATTACTAAAGAGAGACGGGCACAGGAACGCCTGCGTGTGCTGGCAAATACCGATATGATTACCGGCTTGCCTAACCGCCACGCTATCCATGAGCGAATCAACAGCGCGATTCAAACTCGCGGAGACGACGCCGTGGGGATTATTTATCTTGATCTGGATAACTTCAAAAGAGTTAACGACCACTATGGGCATATGTTTGGCGATCGGCTGCTAAAAGATGTTTCACTTTCAATATTGAGCTGCTTGAAAGAAGATGAAATGCTCGCCCGTTTGGGGGGAGATGAATTTATCGTTCTTATCGAAGATACGACGCTTTCAGCCCTCGAAAATGCCGCCCAACGTATTCTCGACCAAATGCGAGCGCCCTTCCGTATCGGATTAATTGAAGTTTATACCGGATGTTCCATTGGAATTGCCTTATGCCCACAGCATGGTGAAACGCTGGAAAATATCATCCGCAGCGCGGATACCGCGATGTACACGGCAAAAGAACTTGGCAAACGGACTTATTCTGTCTTTTCTCCGGAAATGAATAAGAAAGTATCGGAATACATGTGGCTGGATACCAATCTGCGTAAAGGCCTGGAACAACATCAACTTGTCGTATTTTATCAGCCTAAAATATCAACTCGAACCGGTAAAGTACTCAGCGTAGAAGCATTAGTTCGCTGGCGATCAACCGAGCGGGGTTTGGTTCCACCGCAAGAGTTTATCTCATATGCGGAAGAGTCCGGTTTGATTGCTCCTTTAGGTCAGTGGGTATTACAAACGGCTATGCAGCAAGCCGTTGACTGGCAGAAGAAAGGCATAGATTTAAGAATTGCAGTCAATGTTTCAGCCCGCCAGTTGGTGGATGAGGCGATTATTACCAACTTTATTAAATCGCTGGAAACCTGTGAATTGACCTCTAGTTTAGTTGATGTCGAATTAACTGAAAGTTGTCTGATTGATGATGAAAATGCTGCGATTAACATTATCAAAAAGCTCAAAGAATTGGGTGCTGAAGTCCATCTGGATGATTTTGGTACCGGCTATTCTTCACTTTCCCAATTAGCTCGCATTCCTATTGATGCGATTAAATTAGATCAGAGCTTTGTGCGCGGAATAGATAAAAATCAGGTCGCGCAGTCTTTAGTTAAGGCAATCTCCGTTGTCGCCGAAACGCTCCAAATGCGAGTTATTGCAGAAGGCGTTGAAACAATAGAGGAAGAGAATTTCTTGGATTTGTTGGGGGTAGATGAAAAGCAGGGGTTTCTTTATGCCAAGCCAATGCCCGCAGAAGAACTGGAGCATTGGCTGAGCAAACACACCTCGCACTTTCCAAGTGATTTAACGGAAAAAACCTAACCTAAATAGCCTTTGGCATGGTGGATGTATGCCGATCCTGTAGCATGACCAGGCGTTCAATATAAGCCAGATCTTTAGCTTCGATGGAGAAAACAGCGTCCACCCAATCTTCAGTTATATCCATCAATTCTGAACGCGTCAGCTGCAAAACGCGTTGGCGTGTTCGTATCATTGCACGCATACCGTTTAATTTTGGTCGAATAGTATCAATGAAGGTGCGCGTAGCCAGATAAGCATCCCCCGGCTGAAATAATATATCCACCAATCCGCGACTTTCATACCATTCTGCCGCATGGGATTCTCCGCTCCAAATAAGCTCCTCGGCAACACGCATACCGGACTTTCTGGCCACCAGCGAGTATCCTCCCATGCCAGGAAACAGGTTAAAGGCGATTTCCGGAAACCCCATTCGGGCAGTGGTCTGCGCTAAAACAAAGTGATGTGCCAGCGCAGCTTCAAAACCACCTCCTAAAGCGCTACCTTCAATCATGGCGATTGAAATTGCCCCGGTATCAAACCCACGGGAGGCGGCATGAACGCAATCCACGCAGGCTCTAGCGTAAGCCATTAATGTTTCACGCTTCCGGCTTTTTATCATCTGAGCAAAGAAACTTAAATCACCTCCGACATTAAACATATGTGGAACAACCGAACCTGTAACCCAGAAGTCGATAGGCAGTTTTGACTCTCTTGCTGCCTGCGCCAGTGTCATAATATTTTCAATTAACTCAAGGTTAAAACACGGACGTGGATTCGCTCGTAGCAGCATCCACATTGTATTTCGCTCTTCTTCATAATAAGCAGAGATTTGCGATAGATGCCCAACCTCGGTGAATGGGCGGCAGCTTGGGAGATTAATCATTTTCATATATTCCATCCAATAAGTGATTTCAATACAGGTAAGCCTCTCGGCTAATTCAGCTTGCTTGAGGTCGATTCCCCTCAAATAAGGCAAGCAAATAAATAGTGAGTCACTGGATGAAAAAAGGGAGGATATATCGATATATAAAAGAATAATGGTCAGTTCAGTTACGACATTAAAATATAAAAACACAGTTTTAAAATCTTCCTTCGGAATTTTTGTTGGCATTTTCTACATTGCAACAAGCTTTAACCGAATGAGTTTTATACGTCCTTGGGTTGTAAATTAATCTATTCAATCTAATAAAGCCCAACCTTGAGGTTATTTTTATGTGAAAGTTATAAGACATTATGGATAAAATACTGAAATATCTTCACTTAACGTAAAATGGGCTGTGTATGCTGCAAATACTACATTTTCTTTTGGCTTTGATAATCATCACGCTACTGGCCTTAGCCGTGAGCAACGACCGTAAGAAGATTCGCCTACGGTATATTTTTCAGCTTTTAGCTATTGAGATTGCCTTTGCCTACTTTTTACTGCATTCCGACATTGGGCTTGGCGCTATTCACCACTTCGCTGGTTTCTTCGAAACGTTGATGAAATTTGCTGCAATTGGTACCAGCTTCGTATTTGGTAATATGAACGAACAAGGTCTCGCGTTTATATTCCTCAATGTTTTATGCCCGATAGTTTTTGTTTCAGCTTTAATCGGTATATTGCAACATTTCCGTATCTTGCCTTGGGTAATTCGCGGTATAGGTACGGTGCTTTCAAAAGTAAATGGTATGGGAAAGCTTGAATCTTTCAATGCCGTAAGCACCTTGGTTCTCGGCCAGTCAGAAAACTTTATCGTCTATAAAGGCGTGATTGCCGATATTTCTCAGCGCCGTATGTATACGCTTGCCGCCACGGCCATGTCGACGGTTTCGATGTCAATCGTCAGCGCATATATGACTATGTTAGAGCCGAAGTTTGTCGTAGCAGCCCTAATACTCAACATGTTCAGCACATTCATTATTCTTTCCATTATCAACCCTTACTCTATAGGCGATGAAGCTGAAATAAAATTAAATAAGCTGCATGATGATCAAAGTTTCTTTGAGATGTTAGGGGAATACATTCTGGCTGGATTTAAAATCGCCATTATCATCGCCGCCATGCTAATTGGTTTTATTGCGCTAATCGCCGCTATTAATGCTTTGTTCACCAGCATATTTAGCGTTAGCTTTCAGGAGATTCTCGGCTATGTATTCTATCCCCTTGCCTGGCTTATCGGAATTCCTGCGCCGGATGCCCTAAAGGCTGGCAGCATTATGGCGACTAAATTAGTGTCTAACGAATTCGTTGCCATGATAGAGCTTAAAAAAATAGCGATTGATATGTCCCCACGTGCTCTGGGCATTCTATCGGTGTTTCTGGTCTCTTTTGCTAACTTTGCCTCAATCGGCATTATCGCAGGCGCAATTAAAGGGTTAAATGAAAAACAGGGCAATGTGGTTTCCCGTTTCGGGCTAAAGCTAGTTTATGGCTCTACATTGGTTAGTTTATTATCAGCAACAATCGCTGGTGTAGTACTTTGATGAAACGGTTGGCCTTTGAGTGCAATGCCTGAAGGCCAGCCATCATTGAAGATTAAAAATCGACACAGACAGGCGCATCAATACGCATTACTGATTCTTGTGAAAACTGCGTCTTGTACTTATCTCTCAGCGAGTTAACCGCGAGATCACTTTCTTTGCTTTCGGCATGAATAAGCATCAGAGCTTTGCTATTTTCTTTTGCTACTACCCCGTCATGCCCCAGCCATTGCCCTTTGGCTTCAAACACGGTCAATCCCTCTTTAAATTTCGGAGTAACCTCTGAGTCGACAAATGATTGCCACTCAGCACGAGAAATCACTGGGCCTTGCGGGCGATTCATACCAAAATAAAGCGTTGTTTGCACCATAGGAACCCCCTGCTGACAAGCAGAGGGAATGACCTTTATCGTAGCCGAGTTCGCCGCTGATTCTGGACGTACAACACACCCGTTTAAAATAACCCCCGAAGCAATTATTCCTAGAATAAAGCCGGCACGCCGACGTAAGTAAGTTCTGCTGTTATCCATATAGATAGGATTCTCTTTAGAATAGAAAATGAAGCTGCATGAAACTAGCATTTAGCGGCTAACCGCTGCAATGGCGAAACCATTACGCCATTACAGAGTTACAGAGTTACAGAGTTACAGAGCTACAGAGCTACAGAGCTACAGAGTTACAGAGTTACAGAGTTACAGAGTTACAGAGTTACAGAGTTACAGAGTTACAGAGTTACAGAGTTTAAATAATCTAATTCATCAATCAATATAAATAATAATCAGCCTCGTCACTACATAACATAAAACACCAAATCGGATTAATAAATCTAATGCAAAACATGCTGAGTTAGAAAATCTCAGTCGCGCTTGAACTGTGTGGCCATTACCCTTGATCTTTTGCCGCTCCCTTTGTGTGAAAGACTATGTTACTTAGCGTTCTCTATATTATTGGCATTACCGCAGAAGCTATGACCGGTGCACTAGCCGCTGGCCGTCGCCAAATGGACATGTTTGGCGTCATTATTATCGCCTCCGCCACGGCAATTGGCGGTGGTTCAGTCAGAGATATGCTGTTAGGCCATTATCCGCTGGGTTGGGTCAAAAACCCGGAATACATCGTTATCGTTGCTATCGCCGCAATAGTCACCACCTGGGTGGCACCTCTGATGCGCCATTTACGTCACCTTTTCCTAGTACTTGATGCTATCGGCCTCATCGTTTTCTCAATTATCGGAGCACAAATTGCGTTAGATATGGGGCATAGCTCTATCATTGCCGCTATCGCTGCTGTCATTACCGGTGTCTTTGGCGGCGTACTTCGCGATATGCTTTGTAACTGTATTCCCTTAGTTTTTCAGAAAGAAATCTATGCTGGAGTATCCTTTGCCGCAGCATGGATTTATATCGCTCTACAGTACACTCCTCTTTCTCATAATTGGGTTGTCATCATTACGTTGGTTACTGGCCTGACTGCCCGGCTGCTTGCTTTGCGTTACCGTTTAGGATTACCTGTCTTCAAATATGAGCATCAGGACCATTGATTATCTGTGCTGCTAGCGCTCTACAAATTCGAACCCCTTTATTTGATGGTGCGACAACGTATCTGCAAGTTGTCGCACCTCCGAATCAGCGGTAAACGCCATTATCTGTTTTACACGCTTCTTACCTAGATTCGCCATAGACAGCCATTCTTGGTTCGAGCGCCGTAATAAATCTGTCCAGCTTTCTGGATAGTCTTCTTTTTTAGCTAGCTTGGGGAGACCCAACGCCGCTAACCACTCGCCAAACGGTCGCTCTTTTGCTACCTGAAACTGTTGATAAATCGTCTTTGCTTTCGCCGTTCCTATACCTGGTACAGCGGCAATATCATCCGGTGTAAATTCAAGCCATTCAACGAGATTATTCATTAAGCCATGGTCGATAAAGGCCTTCCAAACCCCCGTACTAATACCTGCCATATTCAGCCCTGAACGGCTACTTAACCAACTCAAACGGGCAATAAATTGCTCATTACAAGAAGCGGGTTGACGGCGAAAACAGCTTAATGAATGAAATAAGGCGGGATTCGGAGGTATAACGACATGCCGATTCTCCACTCGCCAAACCACGTTATCCAAACGCGGGATACCTTGCCCCGCTAGCGAAACTGTTATTTGATCGCCGGGAATGACATCCCAGGACCGCCAGCGCTCAACTGATCCGACATTGACCTTTTTCACCCATTTGTCATCCAGCCGAATAGGCTCTAGAGATAAAATAGTGCTGACCTTCCCTGTTCTGCCTATGGTGAAATTAACTGATTTCACCTGCGCGACTTGCTGAAAGGGAGGGTATTTCCAGGCAATAGACCAATAACCGCCCCGTGATTGCCACTGATGCCCCGCCGGTTCTTGCTCTTGCCGGATGACAATTCCGTCGGTCACAAATGGCAACGGTGATTCGAACCAGCGCTGTCGCCATGCAACAACATCACTCGCTGAAGTGACCGGCATACTGAACTCTTTAGTCAGTAAGAATCCCATCCGCCGTAACTCACGCAGCTTCTCGGTCATGACCACGGGTCCATCAGGCCATGCCCAAATGAAAATACCTATATCGGACAACAATGCCGAAGGTGGCTTTTTCATCATTGCTCCCGCCACCAAAGCTCGAGCATTAATACCACCAGCTTCTTTCTGTTTGTGGTTAGTTACCTTTAGGAAAAGTTCGCCGTGCAGAACCAGTAACGGTGGAGCCTGAGAAATAAAGCGGGGAATTGCAGGTATATATTTCACTTTCTCCGTCCAGTTCTGGCCTACTGCACCGTCTCCTCGGCTGATTGCTTGCGTCAGGTTTCCTTGAACATAGGTTAACGTAACCGCGACACCATCAACTTTAGGCTGAACCCAAAGGTTTTTCCGTTCGGCAAACCATTCAGATAAAGCCCCTTCTCCATGAAGCTTTTTTAATCCCGTATGAGCAACAGGATGAGATAATCTATCCTTCAAACTGATAGTAGGAGAAAGAGCGTTATTTACTCTTTGCTCTGGTATTGCTACGCATCGCACCCAGTGATTGAGCCTATCCCTAAGCTGATCGTAAATATCATCTTCAATCAGGCTATTACCCTGTTGGAAATAAGCGTCATCCCATTCTTCTAATTGCTTTTCTAGTCTGGATACCTCCGTTTTGAATTCACGGAGCGTCCATGACGGGCAATCTACCGAAGCTGACGCTCTGCCATAGAAAATAGAAACTAAGAGCATCCCCAATATGATTAACTTATCCATGTCCTTTCCCTCACCGCCCTTGGTGAACATGAGTTAATCCGCTAGCAACGAATAATTAAATAGCCCAAAAGTGAAAATGCGGTGCATCTCGAAAAATACTTTTTTAGTTACTGCAACAACTTGAAATTGCTGAATCCCCTACGCAAAGTATGCAATTTGAGCTTTTTAAATACGAAACCTTGTAGTGAAATGTGTTGTAACGCTGCATGACGCGGTTAGCCCGTGTATACTGTGCGAAGATTCACACTTCTGCTTTTTATACATCAACCCTAATCAACTGAAACGTCATCATGGTTCAAGGCACGCTATACATTGTTTCCGCTCCGAGTGGAGCTGGGAAATCAAGCCTGATTCAGGCTTTACTGAAAACACAGCCGTTGTACGACACGCAGGTATCCATTTCGCATACTACGCGTGCAAAACGTCCCGGTGAAAATCATGGTGAGCATTACTACTTTGTTTCCGAACAAGAGTTTTGCCAGATGATTGAGGATGATGCCTTCCTTGAGCATGCCAAAGTTTTTGAAAACTACTACGGCACCTCACGTTTGGCCATCGAGCAAACTCTGTCTACCGGCGTTGATGTCTTTTTAGATATTGACTGGCAAGGTGCACAGCAAATTCGTAAAAAGATGCCGGCGGCGCGCAGTATATTTATTCTGCCTCCGTCAAAAGACGAGCTGGATCGTCGTTTACGAGGCCGTGGGCAGGATAGCGAAGAGGTTATTGCCAAACGAATGGCACAGGCCGTCGCAGAAATGGATCACTACGCGGAATACGATTATTTAATCGTAAATGATGATTTCGATTTGGCATTGTCCGATTTGAAAACCATTATTCGCGCCGAACGACTGCGTTTAGACCGCCAAAAACAGCGGCATGACGCTTTAATCAGCAAATTATTGGCAGACTGAACCGAGTTTCAGTATCATGCCCAGTCATTTCTTCACCTGTGGAGTAGCAGAATTATGGCACGCGTAACTGTTCAAGACGCTGTAGAGAAAATTGGTAACCGTTTTGACCTGGTGTTGGTCGCTGCTCGTCGGGCGCGTCAAATCCAGTCTGGCGGCAAAGATGCACTGGTTCCAGAAGAAAACGATAAAGTTACCGTTATCGCACTGCGTGAAATCGAAGAAGGCCTGATCACTAATCAGATCCTTGATGTTCGTGAACGCCAAGAGCAGCAAGAGCAAGAAGCCGCAGAAATTCAAGCGGTTACTGCTATTGCCGAAGGTCGTCGTTAATTAGTAATTAGACTGTGAGTCTGCCTTGTACCTGTTTGAAAGCCTGAATCTGCTGATTCAACGTTACCTGCCAGAGGAGCAGATTAAGCGCCTCAAACAGGCATATCTTGTTGCGCGTGATGCTCACGAGGGTCAGACACGCTCCAGCGGTGAGCCTTATATAACTCACCCGGTTGCCGTGGCCTGTATCCTGGCGGAAATGCGACTCGACTACGAAACCCTGATGGCGGCGTTATTGCATGACGTCATCGAAGACACGCCTGCAACATATCAAGATATGGAGCAACTGTTCGGGAAAAGCGTAGCTGAGTTGGTCGAGGGCGTATCCAAACTCGATAAATTAACCTTCCGCGACAAGAAAGAGGCCCAAGCAGAGAACTTCCGCAAAATGATCATGGCGATGGTGCAGGATATCCGCGTCATTTTGATCAAACTGGCAGACCGCACGCACAATATGCGCACTCTGGGTTCTTTACGCCCAGATAAACGTCGCCGTATTGCTCGTGAAACCCTCGAAATTTATAGCCCTTTAGCCCATCGTTTAGGTATTCATCATTTGAAAACCGAGCTTGAAGAGCTGGGTTTTGAAGCGCTATATCCCAATCGCTACCGCGTCATCAAAGAAGTGGTAAAAGCCGCTCGCGGTAACCGTAAGGAAATGATTCAGAAAATCCTGTCGGAGATTGAGGGTCGGTTAACCGAAGCGGGTATACCTTGCCGGGTCAGTGGACGTGAAAAACACCTCTATTCGATCTATTGCAAGATGAATCTTAAAGAGCAACGTTTTCACTCCATAATGGATATCTATGCCTTTCGCGTCATTGTGAAGGAAGTGGATACCTGTTACCGGGTTTTAGGCCAGGCTCATAGCCTCTACAAGCCGCGCCCCGGCAGAGTAAAAGACTACATTGCCATTCCCAAAGCTAACGGTTATCAATCGTTGCATACATCATTAATTGGCCCACACGGCGTTCCTGTCGAAGTACAAATTCGTACTGAGGATATGGACCAAATGGCCGAAATGGGTGTTGCCGCACATTGGGCTTATAAAGAACAGGGTGAATCCGGCACCACGGCTCAAATCCGCGCTCAGCGCTGGATGCAGAGCCTACTGGAATTACAGCAAAGCGCAGGCAGTTCATTTGAATTTATCGAAAGCGTAAAATCCGATCTGTTCCCTGATGAGATTTACGTTTTCACCCCAGAAGGTCGCATCGTCGAACTACCAGCTGGTGCAACGCCGGTAGATTTCGCCTATGCAGTACACACCGATATTGGCCATGCCTGCGTCGGCGCCCGTGTGGACCGCCAGCCTTACCCTCTTTCACAGGCGCTTAGCAGCGGCCAAACCGTTGAGATTATTACCGCTCCGGGAGCCCGCCCTAACGCTGCATGGCTGAATTTTGTTGTGAGCTCAAAAGCCAGGGCCAAAATTCGTCAGTTGCTGAAAAACCTGAAACGGGATGAGTCCGTTAGTCTTGGTCGGCGTTTACTGAATCACGCTTTGGGCAATGGCCGTAAGCTGGCAGATATTTCTCCGGAAAATATCCAGCACGAACTGGATCGCATGAAACTGGCATCGGTAGACGATCTGCTGGCTGAAATCGGTTTAGGTAATGCCATGAGCGTAGTGGTTGCGAAGAATCTACTGGGTGACCCTGCTAATATCGCCGCATCGGGTACTAGAAAACTGCCAATTAAAGGTGCTGATGGCGTGTTGATTACCTTCGCCAAGTGTTGCAGACCTATTCCGGGCGACCCGATTATTGCGCATATTAGCCCAGGCAAAGGCCTGGTGATTCACCATGAATCCTGTCGGAATATCCGTGGCTATCAGAAAGAGCCAGAGAAATTTATGGCGGTTGAATGGGATAAAGTCACCGAGCAAGAATTTATTGCCGAAATTAAAGTCGACATGTTCAATCAGCAAGGTGCTCTGGCTAACCTCACCGCGGCTATTAATGCAGCTGAATCAAACATTCAGAGCATGA
Organism: Yersinia nurmii; assembly: GCF_001112925.1. Classification (GTDB taxonomy): domain Bacteria; phylum Pseudomonadota; class Gammaproteobacteria; order Enterobacterales; family Enterobacteriaceae; genus Yersinia; species Yersinia nurmii. The sequence continues at coordinate 32,742 of NZ_CPYD01000015.1, read as the reverse complement.
ATACAGAAGAGAAAGATGGCCGAATCTACAGCGCCTATATTCGTCTGACAACGCGAGATCGTATCCATCTGGCGAATATTATGCGTAAAATTCGTATCATGCCGGACGTAGTCAAAGTCAGCCGTAACCGCAATTAAGGCCTATGAATCCCCAACGCTATGCGCGGATTTGTGAAATGCTTGCCACCAGACAGCCGGATTTAACCGTCTGTCTGGAGCAAGTACATAAACCCCACAATGTTTCCGCAATCATTCGTACCGCCGATGCCGTTGGCATTCATCAAATCCATGCCATTTGGCCCACCGCAGAAATGAATACCCTGCTATCTGCTGCCGCTGGCAGCAATAGTTGGGTTCAGGTTAAAACTCATCCCGAAATTAGCGATGCCGTCCAACATTTCAAAGCCCAAGGTATGCAGATTCTGGCGACACATCTTTCTGATAACGCCGTTGATTTCAGAGAAATTGATTACACTCGCCCAACCTGTATTCTGATGGGACAGGAAAAAACTGGTATTTCAAAAGAGGCCTTAGCGCTAGCCGATCGCGATATCATTATTCCGATGATCGGGATGGTGCAATCTCTCAACGTTTCCGTCGCCTCTGCGTTGATTCTGTACGAAGCTCAGCGACAGCGGCAAAATGCCGGAATGTATCAGCGCGCAGCTAGCGCGTTGGATAAAGATGAGCAGCAACGGCTGCTGTTCGAAGGAGGTTATCCGGTTTTAGCACAAGTTGCCAAACGCAAGGGTCTGCCTCCTCCTCATATCGATGAGCATGGCCAAGTTATTGCCGAGCCGCAATGGTGGTCTGCTATGCAAGCAACGGAGTCGTAAATGAAAGGCCACCTGCTCGATGCCGTTCCCCTGAGTACACTCTCCGGCGTTGGCGCAAGTCAGGCTGGCAAGTTGGCGAAAATGGGGCTGGAAACCATTCAGGATCTGCTGCTCCATCTCCCCCTGCGTTATGAAGACCGCACCCGCCTTTATCGTATCGGTGACCTACTACCCGGCATTTTTGCAACCGTGGAAGGCGAAGTGCTGCGCTCTGATATTAGCTTTGGCCGCCGTCGTATGCTGACCTGCCAGATAAGCGACGGCAGCGGTATTCTCACTCTACGCTTCTTCAATTTTAACGCTGCGATGAAAAACAGCCTGTCCCCCGGCAAGCATGTTATCGCCTATGGAGAAGCTAAACGTGGCAGCCACGGGCCGGAAATCATTCATCCGGAATATCGAGTACATGGCGAAAATACGGGTGTAGAATTACAGGACTCTTTGACTCCAGTTTATCCCACAACTGAAGGTATTCGTCAGGCAACGCTGCGTAAGCTCATCGATCAGGCACTAGCCCTACTTGATATCAGCGCTATCGCAGAATTACTGCCGCAGGAACTCAGCCGCACGCTTATCAGTTTGCCCGATGCTATTCACACTCTGCATCGCCCACCAGCAGATATTCAGTTAACCGATCTGGAGCAAGGGAAGCATCCGGCACAGCGCCGATTAATATTGGAAGAACTGCTGGCTCATAATCTCAGTATGCTGGCTGTGCGTGCGGGAGCACAAAGCTACAAGGCTTTGTCATTGCTCGCTGAAGAACAGCTAAAGCAACGTTTTCTGGCTAATCTCCCCTTTAAACCAACCTCTGCTCAACAAAGGGTTGTCGGTGAAATCGAAAAAGATCTGACGAACCCTTTCCCCATGATGCGATTGATTCAGGGTGACGTGGGCTCGGGTAAAACGCTGGTCGCCGCTCTGGCGGCGCTGCGGGCTATCGCCCATGGCAAGCAAGTCGCGCTGATGGCACCGACCGAGTTATTGGCAGAACAGCACGCAAATACCTTTCGCCAGTGGTTCGAACCACTGGGGCTGGAAGTCGGCTGGCTGGCTGGTAAGCAGAAAGGCAAAGCGCGCCTCGCACAGCAGGAAGCCATTGCAAGTGGACGGGTTTCCATGGTGGTGGGTACTCACGCTATCTTTCAGGAGCAGGTGCAATTTTCAGGGCTGGCGCTGGTTATTATTGATGAACAACATCGGTTTGGTGTTCATCAGCGTTTGGCCTTATGGGAAAAAGGCGAGGAGCAAGGCTTCCATCCGCATCAGTTGATTATGACCGCCACCCCAATTCCTCGCACATTGGCGATGACCGCTTATGCTGATTTAGATACTTCGGTTATTGATGAATTGCCTCCGGGAAGAACGCCGGTCACTACCGTTGCCATTCCGGATACCCGGCGCAGCGATATCATTGCCAGAGTAAAAAACGCCTGTCTGGAAGAAGGCCGTCAGGCTTATTGGGTCTGCACGTTGATTGAAGAATCAGAATTACTGGAAGCACAAGCGGCAGAAGTGACCTGCGAGGAATTGAAAGCAGCCCTGCCGGAGATAACAATCGGTTTAGTGCATGGCCGAATGAAAGCAGCCGAAAAACAGGCGGTTATGCAGTCATTCAAACAAGGGGAATTACAGCTGCTGGTTGCAACCACGGTGATTGAGGTGGGTGTCGATGTCCCTAACGCCAGCTTGATGATCATTGATAACCCGGAACGCCTTGGTTTAGCCCAGTTGCACCAGTTGCGTGGTCGGGTCGGGCGCGGTGCCGTTGCCTCTCACTGCGTGCTGCTGTATAAAACTCCGCTCAGCAAAACAGCTCAAATGCGTTTGCAGGTTTTACGAGACAGTAACGATGGGTTTGTTATTGCGCAAAAAGACTTGGAAATACGCGGTCCCGGAGAATTATTAGGTACGCGGCAAACCGGTAGTGCAGAGTTCAAAGTTGCTGATTTAATGAGAGATCAGGCTATGTTACCTGAGGTTCAGCGTATTGCACGTCACCTTCAACAGCAATATCCGGAAAGTGCAAAAGCGCTGATTGAACGTTGGCTGCCAGAGAGAGCTCGCTACACCAACGCTTAAATATTATAAGGGAAAGCCATCGCGGCTTTCCCTTTAAGCACCAGTTTTAGCCCGTAACTGCCGGGAATATTGGCAGCAACAGATAAAGTTTTATCACAATCGCATTGACGATATCGATGAAGAAAGCACCAACCATTGGCACAACCAAGAATGCCAAATGAGAAGGGCCAAAACGATCGGTAATCGCCTGCATATTCGCGATTGCCGTCGGCGTCGCGCCTAAGCCGAAGCCACAGTGGCCCGCAGCCAACACCGCTGCATCATAGTTTTTACCCATCACTCGGTAAGTCACAAAGATTGCGTATAGCGCCATCGCCAACGACTGAACCACTAGAATAACCAGCATTGGTAAAGCCAGAGAAGCCAGCTCCCAAAGTTTGAGGCTCATCAGCGCCATGGCCAAAAACAGAGACAAACTGACATTACCCAGTACGGAAACCGCACGGTCAAACACCTTGTAGAAGCCAACCATAGCCAGACCGTTGCTGAGGATCACCCCAACAAACAGCACGCAAACAAAGGTCGGTAATTCAAACATTGTGCCCTGTAGCAAGGCTGCAATGTGATGCCCAGCCATCAAACAAATGGCAATCATCGCGATGGTTTCTACCATCACCAACGGCGTAATCAGACGGCCAGTAGACGGTTTTTCAAATGCAGATGGCAGCTCGCTGTCTTCCGGTTTTCCATCCGGCGTAGAGGAGTGCTTAACCAGATAACGCGCCACAGGGCCGCCGATCAATCCACCTAAAACCAGGCCGAATGTGGCACAAGCCATTGCTACTTCGGTAGCATTTTCAAAACCATAACGCTCGACGAACAGTTTACTCCACGCCGCACCGGTACCATGACCACCGGAAAGCGTGATAGAACCCGCCAATAGGCCCATCAAAGGATCTAGCCCCATCAGCTTCGCTAACGCGATACCGATGGCGTTTTGCATTAATAGCAGGCCGACGACCACAAAAACGAATACGCTTAACGCTTTTCCCCCGGCACGCAGGCTGGCCAGATTGGCGTTCAGGCCAATGGTGGCAAAGAAAGTCAGCATCAGCGGATCTTTCAGGGACATGTCAAAGCTGATTTCCCAGCCAAGAGTTTTTTGCACTAGCAATAACAGCAGAGCTACCAGCAAACCACCGGCAACAGGTTCAGGAATTGTATATTTAGTTAGGAAGGGAACCGATTGTACGAGTTTACGCCCTAGTAACAGAACCAATGTGGCCGCTACGAGCGTGCCATAGGTATCGAGATGAAACATCCTGGTACTCCATGTAATTAAAATATCTAATAAAAATATGACGTTAGCCGAATCCTTAAAAAACGCCAAAGCAGGTTAGGGTGGATTAGAAAAAAAAACGCTGAGAATTACAAGTTTGGTGAGATAAAAATGCGAGCAGGCAACAAATGCGTATTTTGAACAAATTGAAGCGCAACCGATTGCTTTTGTGAAGCGGATCATTAAAATGCCCCCTTTGCCGATTCTGGAATGCCAACCCATGACCACGCAATCCGCCGAGCTAAAGACCCCACAGCCGGCCTCTCATACTCATGCACCCAGTGAACTGATTTACCGATTGGAAGATCGTCCGCCGTTGCCACAAACCCTATTTGCCGCTTGTCAGCATTTATTAGCCATGTTTGTAGCGGTGATCACTCCCGCGCTGCTTATCTGTCAGGCTTTAGGTTTACCGGCGCAGGATACCCAGCGAATTATTAGTATGTCCCTATTTGCGTCCGGACTCGCCTCTATTTTACAAATAAAAACTTGGGGGCCCGTAGGATCTGGTTTGTTATCTATTCAGGGCACCAGTTTCAACTTTGTTTCTCCGCTGATTATGGGCGGGCTGGCGTTGAAAAATGGCGGTGCCGATATCCCGACCATGATGGCCGCGTTGTTTGGTACGCTAATGGTGGCGTCCTGCACCGAGATCCTGTTATCTCGCGTTTTGCATTTGGCACGTCGCATTATTACGCCGTTGGTTTCCGGCATTGTCGTGATGATTATCGGCCTATCGCTGATTCAGGTTGGCCTGACATCCATTGGTGGTGGGTATGGCGCGATGAGCGATCATACCTTTGGCTCACCGAAAAACTTATTACTCGCCGGTGCGGTGTTGGTCGTTATTATCCTGCTAAACCGTCAGCGCAACCCGTACCTGCGCGTTGCTTCATTGGTAATAGCAATGGCTGTTGGCTATCTATTAGCTTGGGCTATGGATATGCTGCCAGCCAGCCAACCTGCTGCAGAAACGGCTCTAATAACTATCCCAACGCCGTTTTATTACGGTTTATCCTTTGATTGGAACCTATTGATTCCGCTGATGCTGATCTTCATGGTGACTTCCCTGGAAACTATCGGTGATATCACGGCTACTTCTGACGTTTCCGAACAACCGGTCAGCGGCCCGCTATATATGAAGCGTTTGAAAGGCGGCGTATTGGCGAACGGTTTGAATTCAATGGTTTCAGCCATCTTCAATACCTTCCCGAACTCATGCTTCGGTCAGAATAACGGCGTTATTCAGCTCACCGGCGTAGCCAGCCGTTACGTGGGGTTTGTCGTTGCTCTGATGCTGATTCTGTTGGGTCTGTTCCCTGCGGTAGCCGGTTTTGTACAGCATATCCCTGAGCCAGTATTAGGTGGCGCAACCATCGTCATGTTCGGCACTATTGCCGCATCCGGCGTACGCATTGTCTCTCGTGAAACCCTGAATCGTCGGGCGATTATGATTATGGCGCTTTCATTGGCCGTAGGTATGGGCGTGGCTCAGCAACCGCTGATTCTGCAGTTTGCTCCTGATTGGATTAAAACCTTGCTGTCTTCGGGCATTGCCGCCGGTGGCATCACCGCTATCGTGCTGAATCTGGTCTTCCCGCAGGAAAAGTAGCGCCCCTGGAAGTGACTCCATAAATAAATCTGAATGGTCGATGCTAGTGCAGCATTGACCATTTTTTATTCCTGATTAAAGAATTGTCTATTGAGGTCAGGGTCGAATTGCGGCATAAACGGAGATAACTTCACGCCAACAGACTGAGATTTACCAGATGAAAACTATCGGAAAAGTACTCCTGACTCTGTTACTCCTCCTGGTGCTGCTGGTAGTCATCGCTTATTTACTGTTGCAAACCAGCTGGGGAGCCAAAAACCTCAGTCGCTGGGTGAGCGATAACAGCCAATATCAGCTATCTCTGGGTAAAATCGATCACGATTGGTCTCAGCCGGGGCTGATTACCTTCAGCGAAGTCATTATTTCGCAATCCAACAAACCCGTCCTTCTTAACGCCGAGCAAGTTGTTTTTGGGCTGAGTTGGCGTCAAATCACTGAGCCACGACACTTCCGCAGCCTGCTGTTACAACAGGGCAGCCTAAATCTGGACGCTCCGTCCCCAACGTTAAATATTCAGGCCGATACGCTACGCCTGTCAAACATGGCGCTAAATATCGCTTCGCTCGGATCAAGCATTCAAGGTAAAAATATCACTGGCGGTATTATTCCGTGGCAACCCAAAGCGGGCGATCGCTTGGGTGAGAACAACCAATTCCAGTTTAGCGCCGATGAGCTAACCTTCGGCGGGAATGCTTTCGAAAACGTCTTTGTACAAGGTACAAAAAACAAACAGGCGCTGAAGCTCACTAACTTCGGTGCCAATATCGCCAAAGGGGAACTGACCGGTGAAGCGAATCGCGAGCAGGATGGCCGCTGGCAGGTAGAGCATTTGCGTCTCAGTAACGTGCGCCTGCAAACCGCGAAGACGCTGGACGATCTGTGGCATAGCTATATGCAACTGCCGCCGCTCACGGTTAAACGCTTCGATTTGATCGATGCACGAGTCGAAGGCAATAACTGGGCGTTTAACGATTTGGATCTCACGCTAAAAAATGTGGCGTTTGAAAAAGGTGATTGGCGTAGCGCCGACGGCGAGCTAACGCTTAATGCGGGGGATATTATCAAGGGTGATATCCATCTGATCGACCCTATGCTGACGCTGGAACTTTCCGATAGCGGCGCGGCGATTAAACAATTTTCTACCCGCTGGCAAAACGGGCTGATCCGAAGTGCCGGTATCTGGAACCGAGCCAATCATCAGTTACAGCTTAATGAGCTGGCGGTTGTTTCTTTAGAATATACGTTGCCAGCAAACTGGCGACAGCTCTGGCAAAAGTCCCTACCGAGCTGGTTAGCAGAAGTACAGGTCAATAAACTATCCGCCAGCCGTAACCTGCTGATTGATATCAACCCTGATTTCCCATTCCAGCTCACCGCGCTAGACGGTTTTGGCAGCAATCTGGTGCTGGCCAAACATAGCCAGTGGGGAGTTTGGTCTGGCTCACTAACGCTGAATGCCGGTAATGCTACCTTCAACCGTAATGATTTGCGCCGCCCATCATTGGCTCTCACTGCTAACGATCAGCGAATAACCTTCAGCGATCTCAGCGCATTCACATCGGAAGGCTTGCTGGAAGCCAAAGCTGAAATCGGGCAAACCACAGAGCGCCCATTCTCCCTGACGCTGACGGGGCGCTCGGTGGATGTGAATTTATTGCACAATTGGGGATGGCCAAAACTGCCATTCGAAGGCAAAGGTAATCTGAATTTGCAGCTAAAAGGCAGTCTGGCTCAGAGCATACCCTTTAAAAGCTCGCTAAGCGGCTCGTTAAAGGCAACAGAGAACAGCGGGCAACAGGTTAACCAGATGATGCAGGCTGGCGAAGTGAACGCCGTGACAACGCCCTGAGGCAATATAATTCGGATTCTAACGGCTATTCTAGCAACGAACCGGCGTCGCACGAGGTTGTAGCCGTTTTCTGCTGCAACCTCGCGGAATAGGGGAATACTGACGATTAACCCGCTTCGGCGTCCCCTGGCGTTACCGGCAACACCATATAAGTGCCTGAAAATACGGCTCCAGCGTTTTCATCACCAAATAGATTCACTTCCAATTGCACCCGCGCCCTACGTCCACGCGCCAAACGATCCAGATCGCCACTGATCGAGCCTAAATCGGCAATGGCTCTTGGCCGTCCGGTCACTGGTGCGCTGTAGCGAATATGTGCATCGGCCAGAATAATAGTACCGCCGAGCTGGCGTTCCCGTAGTAATAGCCAGATCAAACCCCATCCAGTCAGCGTTGCCAGTGAAAATAAACTACCGGCGAACAGCGTATGATGCGGATTTTGATTGCCTGCTTCCGGCATGGTCGTCACAAAACGCTGCCCGGTGTATTGGCTGATACGCACACCCATTTTCTCACTGAGCGGAATATGGTCGTACCAGGCCTGCTGTAGCTGACCGCACCAGTCTGGGCGATGCAGAATATCATCCATGGTCGCCACCGGCTTAATCATCAGAAAGTGACGGACTGGCGTGGTTTGCGGCGCGGTAATTTCTCCCTGACTGACAAAACCCAGCTTGCCGAAGAATTCCACCGCATCCTCACGGGCGCTACACACTACCCGTTTAACCCCTTCCTGACGCGCTACGGATTCCAGCGTCATCGCCACCAGCGTACCTAATCCTTTGCCTTGCACAGCCGGATCCACTGCTAAAAACCGAATAGCGGCCTCATTATCAGCATTGATATATAAGCGACCAACGGCAACGGGTTTTCCCTGCTCGTCCACCACCATTTGGTGATGCGCCATTGCATCATAGGCATCCTTTTCGGAGCCAACGGGTTGATGCAGTGGTTTGCGTAACATTTCCCAACGGAATTGATAATAATCTTTAAGTTCTTGTTCTGTTATGGGTACGCGTAGGTGATACATAGAAGCTATCTCTCTTAGAAATCCATCAACAAAATGTATTCCGCCACCCTCAGTAATCACAGAGCCAGAATATCCCCACCCTAAACCTGTAGCCAGAAAGTCACTGGACCGTCATTGACCAGACTGACTTTCATGTCCGCAGCAAATTGTCCTGTTTCAGTTTTTACACCACGCTCGCGACACTGAGCAACAAAATACTGATAAAGCCTGTCGGCTTCCTCTGGAACCGCACCGCGTGAAAAACTCGGCCTCATGCCTTTTTGGGTATCCGCAACCAGCGTGAATTGGGAAACCACCAGCAGGCTACCGCCGGCTTGCTGAACGTTAAGATTCATCTTGTCGTTTTCGTCACCAAAGATACGGTAGCCCAGCACTCGTTCACACAAACGCTGCGCTTTTTGTTCGGTATCTCCTTGCTCAACGCCGAGTAACACCAATAATCCCGAGCCAATCGTGCCAACGGTAACGCCATCCACATCCACGCTGGCGCTTTGCGCCCGTTGAATCAAAGCAATCATAACAACCTACATCTCCTGATTTTACGTTTCGTCACCCGGTTCCTGCTTTCGTAATGATCGATACTCACCTAATGTTACGGTGATTTCTGCTCCCAACAATACGATGCACCAACTCCAGTAAACCCATAAAAATAAAATGGGTATAACCGCCAGAACGCCATAAATTAACTGATAGGAAGGAAATAGCGTGATATACAGCGCAAATCCCTTCTTGCCTAATTCGAACAAAACTGCCGCTACCAGCGCGCCAACCAGCGCATCTTTGACCCGTACCGGTACCGTTGGCACCACGCTGTACAGTAACCAGAATGAAATCCAGGACAATATTAGCGGGAAGACTCGTAATACCTGATCGATGAAGCCATTCACTCCGGTGGTTGCGAGCCAGTTCAATGAAAGTAAATACGAACTGATCGCCATACTGGCCCCGACCAAAATCGGCCCCAGCGTCAACACCATCCAATACACTGCAAAGGAAAAGACGACAGAACGCTTATTCTTGCTACGCCAAATGGTATTCAGCACGCTATCTACCGAATAAATCAGCAGCAGCGCGGTGACAATCAGGCCGCAGGTACCCACGGCCGTCATACGGTTAGAGTTAGCGACAAACCGCTCAATATAGTCTTGGATAACATTGCCAGTAGACGGCATAAAGTTAGCAAAAACGAAATTCTTCAATTGAATACTGATATCCGAAAACATCGGAAATGCGGCAAACAGCGCAAAAATCACCGTAATTAACGGGACTAAAGACAGTAATGAGACATAGGCCAGATGTCCAGCCAGCATGGTTAAACCATCGTGATCTATGCGTCTAAAGAGCATTCGCCCAAAGCTGACGCAGGGTTTTAACGGCGACGGTAAACGAAAGCGCGGAAATCCTGCCATATTCACCTCGAAGTCAAAAATGGGATTAGGAGCAAAAAGTGAGTCAGAAAAGGGTTAACCCTAATGCGTTAACCCGTGATCTCATTAGGAAAAATAGGCTGGAATAACGGTTTTGTCAGTTACATGAACCGCATTAATACCCAAGGCCTTCGCCGCTTCGATATTTGCAGCCACGTCGTCAAAGAACACCGCCTGCTCAGGAGGGTGATTTTCATTATTTAAAACATGGTGATAAATATCGGCATCCGGTTTACGCATCCCTAAATCCTGCGACAAATACATATGGTCTGCCGCGGCAGCGACTTCAGGATAATGTTGCGGCCAATAATCGCAGTGCAAACGGTTGGTATTAGAGAGCACCACGACTCTGTGACCTTCCTCGCGCAGCTTCTTCATTATCTCGATAACTTCAGGGCGCAAACCAACAAAGATCGCCTGCCAACCGGTGGCAAACTGTTCAAAACTCAGGGAAAGCCCCATTTCATCACTAAATCGGCGCGCAAAATCTTCGTCGCTGATTTCACCTCGCTCATGCTGCTGAAAAATATCACCCATGGTGAAACGTTCGGTCAAAGTTGCCAGGGGCACACTGCTAAGTTTGCTCCAGACGCCTAAAACGCGTTTGAAGTCGATATCAACAATCACATTCCCCAGATCAAAGATATACAGCATAGCGCTCTCCCAAATTTGAAGGTGAGCTCACTGTAACGGTAAAAAAGAGGGCTGAACAGACAGAGGAAGAAAAAGGGAAGAACAGAATTAAAAATACGGTGGGATATAAAAAGAACTCAGGGCGCCAATTGCGCCCTAAGTGTCTGTTATAGCTTAAAAAGGATTAACCTTCTTTGCTACCACGGCCAGCACGCTTACGATCGTTTTCCGTCAGGTGACGCTTACGGATGCGGATAGATTGCGGGGTTACTTCAACCAGTTCGTCGTCATCGATGAACTCCAGCGCTTGCTCCAGGGTTTTCTTGAGGAAAGGAACCAGAGTGGTTGCTTCATCAGTACCGGATGCACGCATGTTGGTCAATTGCTTACCAGTCAGGCAGTTTACAGTCAGGTCATTAGAGCGTGAGTGAATACCGATGATCTGGCCTTCATACACTTCGGTGCCGTGACCGATGAACAGCTTGCCGCGGTCCTGCAATTTGTACAGTGCGAACGCAACAGCTTTACCTTGACCGTTAGAGATCAGTACGCCGTTCTGACGTTGACCGATTTCGCCTGGACGCACATCATCGTAGTGACTGAATGTGGAGTACAGCAGACCAGTACCCGAAGTCATAGTCATGAATTCAGTACGGAAACCGATCAGGCCACGGCTAGGGATGGAGTAATCCAAACGGATACGACCCTTGCCATCTGGAACCATGTCTTTCACGTCGCCTTTACGCTCACCCATGGCTTGCATTACTGCGCCCTGGTGTTGCTCTTCGATATCCAGCGTTACGTTTTCGAATGGTTCTTGGTTACGACCGTCAATCATACGGTTGATAACTTTAGGACGAGATACAGCCAGCTCGAAACCTTCACGACGCATGTTCTCGATCAGAACCGACAGGTGAAGTTCACCACGGCCTGAAACACGGAATGCATCAGCATCTTCAGTTTCTTCAACACGCAGCGCCACGTTGTGGATCAATTCTTTGTTCAGACGGTCAAGAATCTGACGTGAAGTCACATACTTACCTTCTTTACCACAGAATGGAGAGGTGTTAACGCAGAAGTACATGGTTACGGTTGGTTCATCAACAGACAGTGCTGGCAATGCTTCAACAGCATTCACATCACAAATCGTGTCAGAGATGTTCAACTCGCCCAGGCCGGTAATCGCGATGATGTCACCGGCTTCTGCCAGATTGGTCTCGATACGCTCCAGACCCATGTGGCCCAATACTTTACCGACTTTACCGTTGCGGGTCTTACCTTCGCTATCGATAATAGTCACTTGCTGGTTAGGCTTAACAACGCCGCGTTTGATACGGCCGATGCCGATAACACCAACGTAGTTGTTGTAGTCCAGCTGGGAGATTTGCATCTGCAGTGGACCGTCACGGTCAACTTTTGGCGCAGGTACATGATCAACGATAGCTTGGTACAGCGGGGTCATGTCTTCCGCCATATCGTTGTGGTCTTCACCAGCAATACCCATCAATGCAGAGGCATAGATGATTGGGAAGTCCAGCTGCTCGTCAGTCGCATCCAGGTTTACGAACAGGTCGAATACCTGATCCACAACCCAGTCAGGACGCGCGCCCGGACGGTCAACTTTGTTGATAACCACGATTGGTTTCAGACCATGAGCAAAGGCTTTCTTGGTCACGAAACGGGTCTGCGGCATCGGGCCATCCATTGCGTCGACGACCAGCAGCACGGAGTCAACCATTGACATCACACGCTCAACCTCACCACCGAAATCGGCGTGTCCTGGGGTATCCACGATGTTGATGCGGTAGTCTTTCCAATTAATGGCGGTATTTTTTGCGAGGATGGTTATACCACGCTCTTTCTCCAAGTCATTGGAGTCCATTACACGTTCGGTTGCTTCAGTACGTTCGCCGAAAGTACCGGATTGTTGCAGCAACTTATCGACCAGGGTAGTTTTCCCATGGTCAACGTGCGCAATAATGGCGATGTTACGCAGATTCTCGATCACAGCTTTTTTGCCTCAGGCATTTAGAAATAGCGCGCTATTGTACACGTAATAAGCGAGGGACTAAACAAGATCACAACCATCTCTTATAAACAACCTGACATCGGTTAGATTGTGATCCTATTCACGGTGCAAAAATCGCCTTTCGGCGCATTATTGCACCAATATGGTGCCCAATGGCGCATAGGAAGCACCAAAATAGTGCAATATAACTATCCTGGTGCATACTGAATATCAGCAGACCCCCATGATATGGCATAAATGGGTGGTTTGAAAAGTTGGCACAGTTTTCGCAATACTCTTTTTAAGCTAAAAAAGTCTTTTTCCAGACAAAAATGGCAGCTAGCCACAACCTCAGTACATAACGGTAATCGTTCCACGACGACGACTATGACAAATCCGGGAGATATAAGTATGTCCGCTGAACATGTTTTGACGATGATCCATGAGCACGAAGTGAAATTTATTGATTTACGTTTCACCGATACCAAAGGGAAAGAGCAACATGTCACCATCCCGGCTCATCAAGTCAACGCTGACTTCTTTGAAGAAGGCAAAATGTTTGATGGCTCCTCGATTGGCGGCTGGAAAGGCATTAACGAATCCGACATGGTATTGATGCCGGATGCCAGCACCGCAGTAATGGACCCGTTCTTCGCTGATTCTACCCTGATTATCCGTTGTGACATTCTGGAACCGGGCACCATGCAGGGTTATGACCGCGATCCGCGCTCTATCTCTAAACGTGCTGAAGATTTCCTAAAATCTTCCGGTCTGGCTGACACCGTACTGTTCGGGCCAGAGCCAGAGTTCTTCCTGTTTGATGACGTGCGTTTTGGCAACGACATCTCTGGCGCTTACTATCATATCGATGATATCGAAGCGGCGTGGAACTCCGGTACCAAATACGAAGGCGGTAACAAAGCTCACCGTCCAGGCGTGAAAGGCGGCTACTTCCCGGTGCCACCGGTCGATTCTGCTCAGGATCTGCGTTCTACCATGTGTCTGACTATGGAAGAAATGGGTCTGGTAGTAGAAGCTCATCACCACGAAGTGGCAACCGCTGGTCAGAACGAAGTGGCAACTCGCTTCAATACCATGACCAAAAAAGCTGACGAAATCCAAATTTACAAATACGTGGTGCACAACGTGGCTCACGCATTTGGCAAAACCGCGACCTTTATGCCTAAACCACTGGTTGGCGATAACGGTTCTGGTATGCACTGCCATATGTCACTGGCGAAAAACGGTACTAACCTGTTTGCTGGCGACAAATACGGCGGCCTGTCTGAAATGGCGCTGTTCTACATCGGCGGTATCATCAAACACGCTAAAGCAATCAACGCCTTTGCTAACCCAACCACCAACTCTTACAAGCGTTTGGTTCCGGGCTATGAAGCGCCGGTTATGCTGGCTTACTCTGCCCGTAACCGTTCTGCATCAATCCGTATTCCAGTGATTGCCAGCCCGAAAGGTCGTCGTATTGAAGTTCGCTTCCCAGATCCTGCGGCTAACCCGTATCTGGCGTTTGCTGCCCAGTTGATGGCGGGTCTGGACGGCATTATCAACAAAATTCATCCTGGCGATGCTATGGATAAAAACCTTTACGATCTGCCGCCAGAAGAAGCGAAAGAGATCCCAACCGTTGCCGGTTCTCTGGACGAAGCACTGGCTGCACTGGATGCAGACCGCGAGTTCCTGACCCGTGGTGGCGTATTCACTGATGATTCCATCGATGCTTATATCGCATTGAAACAGGAAGAAATGGATCGTGTTCGCATGACTCCACACCCAGTTGAGTTCGAACTGTATTACAGCGTCTAATTCTAAGTAGCCGTTTTTTGTTGCCGTGGAAACTTTTAGCCCATCTTCGGATGGGCTTTTTTCTCCACTTTATCTTTCTTTAATAGTAACCTGACTCAGTAACTACGCTGATTTTTCGGGATAAATGCACTGAACCAGTGCTGGAGTCTGCTATATGGCAACAGGCACGCTGCCCGATGCTGGGCAGATACTCAATTCTCTCATTAACAGCATTCTGCTGTTAGATGATGACTTGGCTATTCACTACGCCAATCCCGCTGCCCAACAACTGCTGGCGCAAAGCTCCCGTAAACTTTTTGGTACACCGCTGCCAGATTTATTAGGCTATTTTTCGCTCAATATTCCGCTAATGCGGGAAAGTCTGATCTCAGGGCAAGGTTTTACCGACAATGAAGTGACGCTGGTAGTCGATGGACGAGCGCATATTTTATCGTTGACGGCACAATCGCTACCCGAAGGTTTTATTCTGCTGGAAATGGCTCCAATGGATAATCAGCGCCGCCTCAGTCAGGAGCAACTCCAGCACGCACAGCAGGTGGCAGCGCGAGATCTGGTAAGAGGATTAGCCCACGAGATTAAAAACCCGCTCGGTGGCTTACGCGGTGCAGCACAGCTATTGGCGAAGGCCCTACCTGACCCATCGCTGCTGGAATACACCAAAGTGATTATCGAACAAGCCGACCGTCTGCGTAATCTGGTAGATCGCCTGCTTGGCCCTCAACGTCCCGGTCAGCATATCAACCAAAGCATTCATCAGGTTGCTGAACGGGTTTGCCAGTTGGTATCACTGGAAAAGCCGGATAATGTCACCCTGATTCGTGATTACGATCCCAGCCTGCCGGAATTGGCTCACGATCCGGAACAAATCGAACAGGTATTACTGAATATCACCCGCAATGCCTTACAGGCCTTGGGTGAAAAAGGCGGCAGTATCACTCTACGTACCCGCACGGCGTTTCAGATTACGCTTCACGGCGTTCGCTACCGTCTGGCCGCTCGAATTGATATAGAAGATAACGGCCCCGGCGTACCCGCGCAGCTTCAGGATACTCTGTTCTATCCTATGGTCAGTGGCCGCGAGGGAGGAACTGGCCTCGGCCTGTCCATAGCACGCAGCCTTATCGATCAGCATTCGGGTAAGATTGAATTTAACAGTTGGCCGGGACACACCGAATTTTCGGTTTACCTGCCTATTCGCCAGTGAGGTTTCCATGCAACGAGGGATAGTCTGGATCGTCGATGACGATAGCTCCATCCGCTGGGTGCTTGAACGCGCACTGACTGGAGCAGGTTTAAACTGTGTCAGTTTCGACAACGGTCATGCCGTGTTGGACGCCTTGGCCACACAAACTCCGGATGTGCTGTTATCAGATATTCGTATGCCCGGAATGGATGGTTTAGCGCTGCTCAAGCAGATTAAACAACGCCACCCTATGCTCCCGGTCATCATAATGACAGCGCATTCCGATTTGGATGCGGCGGTCAGCGCCTATCAACAGGGTGCTTTCGATTATCTGCCAAAACCTTTCGATATTGATGAGGCAGTCGCGCTGGTTGAACGCGCTATCAGCCATTATCAGGAGCAACAACAGCCGCCGCGCAGCCAACCGGCCAGTGGGCCAACGGCGGATATTATCGGTGAAGCGCCGGCAATGCAGGACGTATTCCGCATTATTGGCCGCCTTTCCCGCTCATCCATCAGCGTTTTGATTAATGGTGAGTCTGGAACCGGTAAGGAATTAGTCGCTCATGCTCTCCATCGCCATAGCCCACGGGCAAAAGCGCCGTTTATTGCCTTAAATATGGCGGCAATTCCGAAGGATTTGATTGAATCCGAGCTATTTGGTCATGAAAAAGGCGCTTTTACTGGCGCAAATCAGGTGCGTCAGGGACGATTTGAACAGGCCGACGGTGGCACCTTATTTCTGGATGAAATCGGCGATATGCCGATGGACGTGCAAACTCGCCTGCTGCGAGTGCTAGCTGACGGCCAGTTCTATCGGGTTGGCGGATATGCGCCAGTGAAAGTAGATGTGCGTATTATTGCAGCGACTCACCAAAATCTGGAGCTGCGGGTTCAGGAAGGGAAGTTCCGCGATGATTTATTCCATCGCTTAAACGTGATTCGGGTTCATTTACCGCCGCTGCGAGAGCGTCGTGAGGATATTCCTCGTCTGGCGCGCTATTTCTTACAAGTTGCGGCCAAAGAATTGGGTGTGGAAGCCAAAAATCTTCATCCAGAAACAGAAACGGCCCTGACCCGTTTACCCTGGCCGGGTAACGTCCGTCAGTTGGAAAATACCTGTCGTTGGCTAACGGTGATGGCAGCCGGACAGGAAGTGCTGATTCAGGATTTGCCGGGAGAGCTGTTTGAAACTGCCTCGCCAAATGCCGAAGACCAGAAACAGCAGGATAGCTGGGCCACGCTACTGGCTCAATGGGCAGACAGAGCTTTGCGTTCTGGTCATCAAGATTTGTTATCGGAAGCACAGCCTGAAATGGAGCGTACTTTGCTCACCACCGCTTTGCGCCATACTCAAGGACATAAGCAAGAAGCCGCACGGCTACTGGGTTGGGGGCGTAACACACTGACCAGAAAGCTAAAAGAATTGGGAATGGAATAGTCGGGAAATAACGCCCTTAGCCGCAGCTATTGCGCTGAGGGCGATTAATCATCAAATAACGCGGGAGAATTGCTGTTTACGTGCCTGTTTTCGCAAATAAATATCAAAACACATACAGATATTGCGAATCAGTAAACGACCTCGAGATGTCACCCGAATACCCGTTTCGTCTCGCTCCACCAGCCCATCGTCTTCAAACTGCGCCAGCAAAGCCAAATCTTCGGCAAAGTAATCAACAAAACGAATACCATACTGTTGCTCAATCGGTGCGTAATTCAGCTGAAAATTACAAATTAGCGTTTTAATCACGTCCCGACGAATGCAGTCATCCTCGGTCATCGCTAGCCCGCGCCACAGCGCCTTTCCTCGTTCCTCAACCTTCGCGTAATAGGTTTTCAGATCTTTTTCATTTTGCGCGTAGCTATCGCCCAACATGCTAATCGCTGAAACGCCGAGCCCCAGCAGATCACTTTCGCCTTGCGTGGTATAACCCTGGAAATTTCGATGTAATGTCCCTTCCCGCTGCGCCACGGCCAGTTCATCATCCGGACGAGCAAAGTGATCCATACCAATAAATTGATATCCTGAATCTGTGAGGAAGCTAATCGTGTGCTGTAAAATATCCAGACGTTGTTCCGGGCTAGGCAAATCTTCATCTTTGATTTTTCGCTGAGCCGCGAACAATGAAGGCAAATGAGCGTAATTGAACACGCTCAAGCGATCTGGACCAAGCTCTGTCACTCGTTTTAGCGTAAAGGCAAAACTTTCTGGCGTCTGCTTCGGTAAACCATAGATCAAATCAATATTGGTCGATTTGAATCCCACCGCTTTAGCGCGAGCAATCAGCGCAAAGATAAAGTCTTCGTCCTGCTCACGGTTGACCAGTCGCTGAACTTCTTTATTGAAATCCTGCACCCCCATGCTCAGGCGGTTAAAACCTTCGACACGCAAGTGATCAATAACGTCTAGTTCAATTTCACGCGGATCGACTTCAATGGATTGTTCCGCTTCAGGTAGAAAATTAAAATTATCCCGCAGCAGATTCATTAAATGCGTGATTTGCGTTTTATTCAGATAGGTTGGCGTCCCCCCGCCCCAGTGCATCTGACTGACCTGACGCCCTTTGAATAAGACTGCGCGCTGGCGAATTTCTTTTTCCAGCACCGCCAAATATTCATCAGCCTTATGCTGCTGCCGAGTGACCAGCTTATTACAGCCGCAAAAGTAGCAGAGCTTATGACAAAACGGGATATGGACATACAGCGAAAGCGGTCGCTCAGGGTAACGGCCAACCGCCCGTTCAAAAGCCGCGTCATCATAAGATTCGCTAAACTCAAGGGCGGTGGGATATGAGGTATAACGCGGACCTGAATAGTTATATTTTTGAATTAGGGCCAGATCCCAAACAACAGCGTTTTCAGACATTGTTCATTCCTTCCGATATTTTTTTCTACCGGGCCGGTTAAAAGGCGATTGTTTACGTTGTCTGGCCGCGGAAGCGCTGCGCAGGCGGGATTTCCGCTGCGACAGCCGCCATAGTTTACCCAATAACCACAATAGATAACATGTAAGTAGTAGGGTTATCGTCGGGATCACCCAATTCATAGCTTAGAATGCGTCTTTATTACCGCGTTTCAGTAATTGTAGGATGTCTTCCTGCTTCTCTTCAGGCTTTTCATCATCTTCGTCATCGCCAAGTTCAATACCCAGCTGTTCCATCAATGCGTCGATGCGATCCAACGTCAGCTCGACATAAGCTTGATCTTCTTTGCTCAATACTTCGTCATTATCCAGACGATCCAGTAATGCATCCAGACGTTCGTCATTTTCCAGCTTAGCCAGCTCTTCTTCCGGCGTCAGTCGCGGCTTGGCTACTGACTTAGGCGCAGCAGGCTTAGTTTTAACTTTGCCTTCAACTACCAGCGGTACAGGCACTTTACTGCCGATACGCGGATCTTTTTCCTGGGATTGAGTCTGGCCTTTCTTGTTGTTGGCCTCTACGTTGGTTCTCGCACCTGAGCGATTGCCACTGTGTCTTTTCTGACGTTTACGTTCGCGAGCTTCAATATCAAGCTCTACGCGAGTCTTTTTATTACGTTTTGGTGTTGCGGTTTTGCCGCGCGGTGCTTTCGTTGGCTGGTTCATAACCTGTGCTCTTAGATTAGGTAAATAAATATAGGATTGGATTTAGTATAGGATTGCGGCGGAATCTAGCAGAAAGCAGACAAAGAAAAAAGGCGGCAGGTTGCCCTGTCGCCTTTTTTCGCACCTTCTGCGGAAGGATATCCTTACAGCGCAATCCATGCGCTTATCCAACTCCCCTGTTTATCCCTTGCCTACACGACATTCCATGTCGCTCCGTCCGTAAAATTTACCGCTCCTTGCAGCCTTCCTTTGCTCCGCCCGAACCTAGCATTTATTCGTTCTTCCTTGCCGACTTGAAAGTCACCATCCTGACTCATCCGTGGGTCATCGTCCTTAATCTCTGCTGATTCCCTTCGATTCCCTGAGACAACAACCCATCCCGAGCCGCTGATAATTTCCTTTTGGTACATCCCAGTACCGGCGATAACTTTACTAGCCCGTTGTTTTTACTCAATACACTTACACCAATGCGGACTAGTTCAATTATCACCGTATTGATAATAGATTGTTTTTAAAGCAAGATTTCTTAGCAATACTTAAAAAATAAGACATCGCCGCAGCAAAAAATGGGCAATCGCTTACAAAACATCAAGTTCCAGAGTCATTTTTCTCGCACACTGAGTTAATCGAGATAAACCCCCCGCTTTCCCGCCGATGTAGTTATAATCCCCCCATGTTAGCTATCTCTTACGGAGACGAAAAATTTTGACCATTAAAAACTATAACTATCATATGACCCATTTCGTCATCAGTGCTCCGGATATTCGCCATCTTCCGCGCGATGAAGGCATTGAGGTCGCATTTGCGGGCCGTTCCAATGCGGGTAAGTCCAGCGCACTTAACACATTGACCAACCAGAAAAGTTTGGCACGTACCAGTAAAACACCGGGGCGTACTCAGTTGATCAACCTGTTTGAAGTGACCGATGGTATCCGTCTGGTGGATTTACCGGGCTACGGTTACGCAGAAGTACCTGAAGAAATGAAAATCAAATGGCAGCGCGCGCTGGGGGAATATTTACAGAAGCGTAACTGTCTGAAAGGGCTGGTTGTGTTGATGGATATTCGCCATCCATTGAAAGATCTGGATCAGCAAATGATTACCTGGGCCGTTGCTGTCGGTACGCCAGTGATGCTGTTACTGACCAAAGCCGATAAATTGGCTTCCGGTGCGCGTAAAGCCCAGTTAAATATGGTTCGCGAAGCCATTATTCCTTTCATGGGGGATATTCAGGTCGAAGCGTTCTCTTCATTGAAAAAAATTGGCGTTGATAAACTGCGAGAAAAACTGGACACCTGGTTCAGCGAAATTCCGCCGGAAGTGATGGAAGAACTGGAAGACGACGGCGAGTAAGCAAGATTCCACACCACTGTGATTAACCGGTTTACCTCTTAATCCTTCACTCTACGGGCGGCAGCCTCTGGTTGTTGCCCGGTATTCCTTCCCAGATTTAAATCCGCGCCTCTGTTTCCTCCCCAAAATGCATTCTAACGCTGAATAAATCGGCAAATGGTTGGATAGCGCCCATAAAAAACGCCCCAGTCAATAAATGACTGGGGCGGCTAAAATATTCAGCCAAATCCGATTACGTGAAGTAAAAGGTCTGAAAGATAGAACATCTTACCTCTGTACCCTACATCTGTAACTCTACATCATTTTTTCGCAGGGCAAAAGAATTTTTTGTTGTATAGTTACACAAATTGTCACGATTCAGCGGTGAGAAACCGAGCATAATCGACACCTAATGTAGCTTAATTACATAAAACGCTTTAATAATCGCCACTTAGTGAGCCTGATCCCAATTCTTACCCACGCCAACGTCAACCTTCAACGGCACGTCTAATTCCATGCTCTGTTCCATCAGATCGCGAATCTTCTGGGTGGCACTTTCCAGCACGCTTTCATGCACTTCAAACACCAATTCATCGTGTACCTGCATAATCACACGTACCAGAGGCTCTTCCTGCTGTTGTAACCAGTTATCTACTGCAATCATTGCCCGCTTAATAATATCGGCAGCGGTGCCTTGCATAGGGGCGTTAATCGCTTCACGCTCCGCAGCTTTACGACGAGTGGCATTACGGGAGTTTATATCCGGTAGGTACAAACGACGTCCATCCAGAGTGGTCACATAGCCCTGTTCGGCTGCTTGTTTACGCGTTCTTTCCATATATTCCAGCACACCCGGATAACGCTCAAAGTACAGATCCATGTAACGTTGAGCTTCCCCGCGCGGAATATTCAGCTGGCGCGCCAAACCAAAGGCGCTCATACCGTAAATCAAACCAAAGTTAATAGCCTTCGCGCTACGGCGCTGCTCTGAGGTTACATTTTCCAGCGCCACGCCAAAGACTTCAGCCGCCGTTGCCCGGTGAATATCTTTACCCGCAGCAAAAGCTGCCAGCAGGCCTTTATCCTGTGAAAGATGCGCCATAATTCTCAGTTCAATTTGAGAATAGTCAGCAGCCAGAATGCTGTAATCGGTTGGTGCGATAAATGCCTGACGAATTCGTCGACCTTCCTCATTTCTTACAGGAATGTTTTGCAGGTTAGGATCGCGAGAAGATAAACGGCCGGTAGCCGTTACCGCCTGATGATATGAAGTATGTACTCGCCCGGAAACCGGGTTAATCATCAAAGGTAATTTATCGGTATAGGTGCTTTTCAGCTTGGCCAAGCCACGATATTCGAGAATAACCTTCGGCAGCGGGTAATCTAACGCCAGTTCTGCCAACACTTCCTCATTGGTGGACGGCGCACCGCCTGGCGTTTTTTTCAAAATGGGCAGTTTCTGCTTTTCGTACAAAATCGCCTGCAGCTGCTTCGGCGACGCCAGATTAAAGGGTTCGTCTGCCAATTCGTGCGCCTGTTTCTCCAATTCAGCCAAACGGATGGTTAGTTCTTGAGAATGCGTAGACAGAATAGATTGATCGATTAACACACCGGTGCGCTCTATATGCGACAAAACCGGCAGCAGCGGCATTTCAATCTCTCGGAAAATACGCAGTAAGCCTTCGCTTTCCTGTAGCTTTGGCCACATGATTAAATGCAACCGCAGAGTCACGTCCGCATCTTCTGCCGCATAAGGCGAAGCCTGTTCCAGTGCAATCTGGTTGAAAGTCAGCTGGTTCTTACCTTTTCCGGCAATCTCTTCAAAAGTAATGGTTTTATGATTGAGATAACGCTCAGACAAGCTATCCATATCATGGCGGCCAGCAACGCTGTTCAACACATAAGATTCCAGCATGGTGTCAAATTCGATGCCACGCAGATCGATACCATAACGCGCCAGCAGGCTTTTATCGAACTTCAGGTTCTGCCCGACTTTATGCGATTTTTCGTCTTCCAGCAGTGGTTTAAGCTGCGCCAATACCCAATCACGATCCAGCTGCGCTGGCGCGTCCAGATAATCATGAGCTACGGGCAGATAAGCCGCCTCACCGGGAGCAACAGCGAAAGAAAGCCCGATGAGATTAGCGGTCAAAGTGTCTAAACCGTCAGTTTCTGTATCAAAGGCAAAGACATCAGCCTTTTTCAGCCGCTCAACCCAATCGAAGAAAGTTTCTTCATCCAAAATGGTCTGATAGTTTTCTTGCGAAAGCTGCGCCGTCACCTCAGCAATCGGAGCAGCAATATCTACAGCGGCAGCAGCCTGACTATCACTCTTACCCGTCCCCGTCGGGCGCGGTTTATTGCCCTCTAACCACTTGCCGCCTTCTAAATCAACCAGCCAGCGTTTGAATTCATAACGCCCAAATAATGTATGCAGCTGATCGACATCGGGAGCCGATACCGTCAACTCGCCACAAGTCACGTCCAGCTCAACATCCGTTTTAATCGTAGCCAGCTTATAAGAGAGGTAGGCAACGTCTTTGTTCTGTTCCAGCTTGGCAGCCATAGTTTTCGCGCCGCGGAAAGTCAGGGTCGCGATTTTATCTAGATTGCTATAAAGCGTATCCAGCCCACCTAAGCCTTGTAATAACGCTTGGGCGGTCTTTTCTCCTACGCCCGGCACGCCAGGAATGTTATCCGACGAGTCCCCCATCAGTGCCAGAAAATCGATGATCAGCTCTGGGGGGATGCCATATTTTTCGCATACCTCTTCTGGGCCAAGGATAGTGTTGTTCATGGTATTTATCAGCGTGATATTTGGCGTGACTAACTGCGCCATATCTTTATCACCGGTGCTGATTAATACTGAATGGCCGGCTTTCTCGGCTTCCTGCGCCAACGTGCCAATCACGTCATCAGCCTCAACGCCAGAAACCGCTAACAGCGGTAGCCCCATCGCTTTCACCATTTGGTGTAACGGCTCAATCTGCGAGCGCAAATCATCAGGCATCGGCGGGCGGGGAGATTTATATTCAGCAAATAACTCATCACGGAAGGTTTTACCTTTGGCATCAAAAACTACCGCAACATGGCTTGGATGGTACTGTAGCAACAGGCTGCGCAGCATGTTGAGCACGCCATACATCGCACCGGTTGGTTCCCCGCTGGCGTTGGTCAGTGGAGGAAATGCATGGTAGGCGCGATAGAGGTAAGAGGAGCCATCAACCAGGATTAAGGGGTTTTCTGCGATTTGTGCCATAAGGTGTCTTCATCTTCAATTGCTGAGTCTGGTACTAAGAATGCCATAGCTGGCAGCAAGAGACGAATCTTAGAGGCCTTTCTTGTGTGATTTTCGTGAGCGATCGCTACATGATCGAGCCGATCCACTCTGTGGATAACTTTGTGAATAAAAGAGTAAAGAGGAGCTATCTTAATAACACCACCCATCGAGATCATTAATAAAGCTCTTATAAATCATTAAGTTAAAATAATCTACATTCATGATTATCGTCATGAAAATTTTATCGTAATTGTGGATATTAGTTAATTGGACTTTTTATATAGGAAATTAATTTTGGTACATTTTCCTAGCGGAGAATATTGAATATCAAAATTTTAAAAACGGTGAATAGTTTTTCAGGCCCCATGGATGTAACTCTGGTATCAATTAAAACACCTTACTATAAAACGTTTAAACGATATTTCTATAATCGATAGATTGGTTTTTAGGAATTTTCTCAAATCCATTGAATCAGTTGAATATTCAATAAATTAAAATGGTAATAATATTCCAGCCTAGCTAATTAAATATTGTCATTTTATATTGATAATACAAATTAATTTCCATGTTTATCATAGTGTTTTCTTTTAAGGTAAAAAACCGACCGAAGCCGGTTTTTTATCACTGAATTATCATTACTTTTGTTTAATCAAAAAGTTAACGACATCAGAATATTGTTTAGCGTAAGCTTCTTGGGAAGATGTATCAATACCGTCGTTTTTGATTTGGTATTTACCATTCACGAACATAGCAGGAACACCGCGTAACCCGAGTTCTTCAGCTGCTTTTTCCTGTTGTACAACCAATGAGTTAACGACGAAGCTATTGATAGCAGCATCATAATCTTTTTCAGTAACACCGGCTTTGATAAACACATTTCGAATATCAGCTGGAGTCTGAACAACCTGAGTTTTCTGCACACCTTCAAACATCAATGAAGTAATGTCATCTTCTACACCCAATGCCATAGCAACAGCCCATGCCTGAGTTAACTCTTTACCTAGAGGCCCTAAAAATTCCACATGATAACGAGTCATTTTAGTGCCTTTTGGTAGTGAATTCTTCACTGTTTCAGGCACTTTATATATTTTTTCAAACTGGTAGCAATGTGGGCAATAGAATGAGAAGAACTCCAAAACCTGGGGCTCGCCTGTTGCCGGTTTATCTAAAGTCACATATTGGGAACCATCAGAAAATTGTGCTGCTGAGGCACTAAATGCCATCACCATACCCACTAATGCAAGCCATACTTTATTCATACAATAAAAATCTCCATTATCTTAACGTCAATACATTGGCATCAGCTGTAGAGGGGGTGCCTGCAACAACTTAACCTGCTCTGCAAATACCGAAGTCTGCTGTAACCAAAAATCAGGCTCCGCCATCCACGGAAAACTTTTAGGAAAAGCTGGATCTTGCCAACGTCTGACGACCCAAGCTAGGTAATAAACCATACGCATCGCGCGTAAAGGTTCGATCAACGTTAATTCCCGCTGATCGAAATCTGCAAATTCGCCATAAGCCTCCAGCAATATATCCAACTGAATAAGCTGCTCGCTACGTTCTCCATGTAATAACATCCAGAGATCCTGCACTGCCGGACCATTCCGCGCGTCATCCAAATCAACAAACAATGGGCCGTCACGCCAAAGAATATTACCTGGGTGACAGTCTCCATGTAGACGAATAGGCTGCCAGTCAGTACGCCAGTACTGTTTGATAGTCTCAATTAGCAAATCTGTTGCAGCTAGAAACTTATCTTTCTGCTTGGCTGGAACCAACTCACAGCCAGCTAGCAGACTTCGCGGTTCAATCAGATATTCTTCAACGCTCATAGTTGGCCGGGTAATAAACCGCCGCTCACTGCCAACCCGATGGATTCGCCCGAGAAAGCGCCCAACCCACTCTAATTGATCCAGATTATCGATCTCGTACTGACGCCCACCTACGCTTGGGAAGACAACAAAGAAAAACCCGCAGTGGGTATGCAAAGTCTGACCATTTAGCGCTAAAGGCGCTACGGCCGGAATTTCTGCTTCCGCTAGATCGAGAGAAAAACGGTGCTCTTCCTCAATTTGGGCGGCATCCCAGCGCTCAGGTCGATAGAATTTCACGACATAACGCTTCCGGTCTTCATCCATAAACTGATAAACCCGGTTTTCATAGCTGTTTAACGCCGTTAAACCTGAATCCACCCGCAATCCGACGCCTTCAAGGGCATCCATGATCAGGTCTGGAGACAATGACTGAAAATTAAAAGCAGAGTTATTTAGAACAGCATTTTTAGGCATCAGTTATTCACGGTAATCTATTGATAGCAGAAGATAACATCATTCAAAAAACGTCGGCATTAATTGCCATGACTAATCTTTAATGATGCCACGAGCCCGTAACAACGCCGTTTTGAAATCTTCTTCATAGTCTTTTTTCAAACCTGGAATGGTTTCTGTAGCAGCAGAACCTCGCATCTTCAGATGATAGATGAGAATATCGTCCGTCAGATCTGAAAAATCACCTTTGAAACCCGCTTCTATCGCCAGCTTTTGCAGGAACTGAATTAGATTCAGATCGGGTTCTTGTTGCCAGGCCGGATGTAAAAGTTCAATCAGCTCATTTACGCGATGACATTTCATAGCAAAACTATCCTATTTGAAAATATGAAGACAAAGTAGCAGGGTTAGCCAAGTAGTGAAAGAGACCTAACTGTCAATAAAGGTAAATCCTTACTCCATCACAAGTTTAGTTATACAATTCCTAAATCGCTTATTGTAATAAGGTCGGCCCAATGCAGCCAATGATTACCGGAATAATTCTCGCAGGAGGGCGCTCAACCCGAATGGGGGGTAAAGATAAGGGATTGTTTCAATTGGACGGAAAATTGCTGTACCAGCATGTCGCAGATAAATTGACTCCTCAAGTTAACCATTTACTGATTAATGCTAATCGCAATATATCTTGCTATGAGAAATCTGGGATTCCAGTTTTTAGCGATATCACTGAAAGTTTTTCCGGCCCTTTGGCGGGAATGCTGGCAGGATTAAATATAGCCGCGACTGAATGGTGCATTTTTGTGCCTTGCGATGTCCCAGATATTCCATCAAATATGGTTGAGAAACTTTGGCAAGGCCGAAATAACATGCTGGCCGCTTATGTAAACGATGGTGAAAGAGATCATCCAACACTGGTTTTACTGCATAAAAGCCTGATAACAACATTAGAGAACTATCTGGCAAATGGAGAAAGAAAACTAATGATCTTACTCCACAATATTCATGCTCAACGGGTTATATTTAATGAATCTGCAGAGATGTTTTGTAATTTAAATACGCCTGAAGACTGTGCGTTATGGGAAGAAAGGAATACCGAAAGACAATGAGCAAACCAGTTCCCCCACTCCTAGGAATAGCTGCATACAGCGGCACAGGAAAAACTACGTTACTGAAGCAACTTATTCCCCTATTACGACAGCGTGGCATTCGGGTAGGGCTGATTAAGCATACTCATCATAATATGGATGTCGATACGCCAGGCAAAGATAGCTATGAGCTACGGAAAGCTGGTGCAGACCAGACATTAGTTGCCAGCGATAAACGTTGGGCGCTAATGACTGAAACGCCAGATAATCCGTCATTGGATCTGCAATACTTAGCAAGCCGCCTGGATGCAAACAATATCGATCTCGTATTGGTCGAGGGGTTCAAACATGAGCCTATCAATAAGATCGCCCTATACCGAGCGGCTGTAGGAAAACCTTTTTCCGGAGTTATCGATAAGCATGTTATTGCGCTAGCAAGCGATGAACCAGCCCCTACAGATTTACCGCAATTAGATATTAACCAACCCTATCATATTGCTGATTTCATCTGTTCCTGGCTGAAAAGTCAGTCTTAACTGATTTTCCGCTGCTCATAGTATAAAGCAGGTTGCGCCATGAGGTTGGTTCAAAGATGATGACTGTAAATCTTAGCAACTGACCCGCTTGCACCTGACAGCGCCCCACTCTTGCAGTTAAAGCCACGTTCCAAACAGAAACTTATTCATCATTAATAGCATCTAATACGCTGATAACTTAGCTGATTTTGGGTAGGGTTGCATCACATTGCCTAATACCTCGGCGCAAAACTCCCCTTATTGCAAGTTAACAACACAAGAATCTAGAAGATAGAAAAGGTTATTTGGCATGAAACCTGACTCGTCAGTCGCCGCCAAAGTTTCGACCAGCTTTACCTTACAGCAATAAAGATCAGAGCCTAAATGGCCTTCAGAGCAGCGGCTTTTTCGCTGTTAAGAATGGGCTACTTTGGATTCGGCCACATTTCCTAAATGTCTTCGCAGAATAACTCTTCATCACCGCTTTATAACGTTAAATAATAGAGTAATCAGCACGATATGCGAAGGTTATTGGAGATGATTGATGGTGCGTGAGTGGCCAACGCTGACCAATAATAAGTGGTAAGTGAGTGTCACCGAATTATTGGTATTTATGATTAATCCTGCAGAGACAACCTATGTTTGCCTCCCGACTGGCGACCTTTTTATCCCTTTCCGACTCACCGGACGCTAGCCTGGCTCCCGCCAAAAATGGATCCTCGACATCCCTGATTGAGCAGACTATCCTGCTGGCCGCTCAAAGCTGGACGGGAAAAGACAAAGCTCAGCACTTCTTCGCCTCTGCTGCTTTTGCCGCCGCAGGCACGGCATATGGCGAACACCAGAATTGGTCAGATGCCCGCAGTCGCAGCTTTGGCTTATTGTTCTCTATAGGTATAGGTGCAGGGAAAGAGCTCTACGATAGCCGCCAGGGCGGTACAGGCTGGAGCTGGAAAGACTTCGCCTGGGATGTGGCTGGCGCCATGGCCGGAGACGGTGTTTATCAGGCAGTAAATTAAACTCAACACCTCTGCGAATTCACTGCTTAATCATGTAAACAACGGCACAATTTACGTGATAAGCCGGAACTGATGGGAATGAAAATCGCCATACAAACCTTCAAAGCCCGACATACCCTGGGTTTCCCCGCCCCCTTAAACGCAAAAAGCCCCCCGCTATCGCAGGAGGCCTCCGTTCGGGCGCTGGCAAGGACGTTTATCCGCCCCGCCGCCGTCTTTTTTCCATAGCAAAAACCCCACGCTTTTGGCATGGGGTCTTGGCTTGATTTAATGCCTGGCAGTGTCCTACTCTCGCATGGGGAGACCCCACACTACCATCGGCGCTACGGCGTTTCACTTCTGAGTTCGGCATGGGATCAGGTGGGACCACCGCGCTATTGCCGCCAGGCAAATTCTGTTTCAATCAACCCGCCTCGTGATTTACACCACTCAGCCAGTCAATCCAATCTGTAAACAATGCTGAAAATTAAAACCGTCTCTCTAAAACACCTTTGGTGTTGTAAGGTTAAGCCTCACGGATCATTAGTACTGGTTAGCTCAATGCATCGCTGCACTTACACACCCAGCCTATCAACGTCATAGTCTTTAACGTTCCTTCAGGGGGCTTAAAGCCCCAGGGAAGACTCATCTTGAGGCAAGTTTCGCGCTTAGATGCTTTCAGCGCTTATCTTTTCCGCATTTAGCTACCGGGCAATGCCATTGGCATGACAACCCGAACACCAGTGATGCGTCCACTCCGGTCCTCTCGTACTAGGAGCAGCCCCTCTCAATCTTCCAACGCCCACGGCAGATAGGGACCGAACTGTCTCACGACGTTCTAAACCCAGCTCGCGTACCACTTTAAATGGCGAACAGCCATACCCTTGGGACCTACTTCAGCCCCAGGATGTGATGAGCCGACATCGAGGTGCCAAACACCGCCGTCGATATGAACTCTTGGGCGGTATCAGCCTGTTATCCCCGGAGTACCTTTTATCCGTTGAGCGATGGCCCTTCCATTCAGAACCACCGGATCACTAAGACCTACTTTCGTACCTGCTCGAGCCGTCACTCTCGCAGTCAAGCTAGCTTATGCCTTTGCACTAACCTCACGATGTCCGACCGTGATTAGCTAACCTTCGTGCTCCTCCGTTACTCTTTGGGAGGAGACCGCCCCAGTCAAACTACCCACCAGACACTGTCCTCACCCCGGATTACGGGGCCGAGTTAGAACATCAAACATTAAAGGGTGGTATTTCAAGGTTGGCTCCACGCAGACTGGCGTCCACGCTTCGATGCCTCCCACCTATCCTACACATCAAGGCTCAATGTTCAGTGTCAAGCTATAGTAAAGGTTCACGGGGTCTTTCCGTCTTGCCGCGGGTACACTGCATCTTCACAGCGAGTTCAATTTCACTGAGTCTCGGGTGGAGACAGCCTGGCCATCATTACGCCATTCGTGCAGGTCGGAACTTACCCGACAAGGAATTTCGCTACCTTAGGACCGTTATAGTTACGGCCGCCGTTTACTGGGGCTTCGATCAAGAGCTTCGCCTTGCGGCTGACCCCATCAATTAACCTTCCAGCACCGGGCAGGCGTCACACCGTATACGTCCACTTTCGTGTTTGCACAGTGCTGTGTTTTTATTAAACAGTTGCAGCCAGCTGGTATCTGCGACTGGCTTCAGCTCCGAGAGCAAGTCTCTTCACCTAGCGCCAGCGTGCCTTCTCCCGAAGTTACGGCACCATTTTGCCTAGTTCCTTCACCCGAGTTCTCTCAAGCGCCTGAGTATTCTCTACCTGACCACCTGTGTCGGTTTGGGGTACGATTTAATGTTACCTGATGCTTAGAGGCTTTTCCTGGAAGCTTGGCATCAACTACTTCTGCACCGTAGTGCATCGTCATCACGCCTCAGGGTTAATAAGTCACCGGATTTACCAGGTCACTCCCCCTACACGCTTAAACCGGGACAACCGTCGCCCGGCTAGCCTAGCCTTCTCCGTCCCCCCTTCGCAGTAACACCAAGTACAGGAATATTAACCTGTTTCCCATCGACTACGCTTTTCAGCCTCGCCTTAGGGGTCGACTCACCCTGCCCCGATTAACGTTGGACAGGAACCCTTGGTCTTCCGGCGTGCGGGTTTTTCACCCGCATTATCGTTACTTATGTCAGCATTCGCACTTCTGATACCTCCAGCAGTCCTCACAGACCACCTTCAACGGCTTACAGAACGCTCCCCTACCCAACAACACCTAAGTGTCGCTGCCGCAGCTTCGGTGCATGGTTTAGCCCCGTTACATCTTCCGCGCAGGCCGACTCGACCAGTGAGCTATTACGCTTTCTTTAAATGATGGCTGCTTCTAAGCCAACATCCTGGCTGTCTATGCCTTCCCACATCGTTTCCCACTTAACCATGACTTTGGGACCTTAGCTGGCGGTCTGGGTTGTTTCCCTCTTCACGACGGACGTTAGCACCCGCCGTGTGTCTCCCGTGATAACATTCTTCGGTATTCGGAGTTTGCATCGGTTTGGTAATCCGGGATGGACCCCTAGCCGAAACAGTGCTCTACCCCCGAAGATGAGTTCACGAGGCGCTACCTAAATAGCTTTCGGGGAGAACCAGCTATCTCCCGGTTTGATTGGCCTTTCACCCCCAGCCACAAGTCATCCGCTAATTTTTCAACATTAGTCGGTTCGGTCCTCCAGTTAGTGTTACCCAACCTTCAACCTGCCCATGGCTAGATCACCGGGTTTCGGGTCTATACCTTGCAACTAGACGCCCAGTTAAGACTCGGTTTCCCTACGGCTCCCCTATTCGGTTAACCTTGCTACAAAATATAAGTCGCTGACCCATTATACAAAAGGTACGCAGTCACACCACGAAGGTGCTCCCACTGCTTGTACGTACACGGTTTCAGGTTCTATTTCACTCCCCTCGCCGGGGTTCTTTTCGCCTTTCCCTCACGGTACTGGTTCACTATCGGTCAGTCAGGAGTATTTAGCCTTGGAGGATGGTCCCCCCATATTCAGACAGGATGTCACGTGTCCCGCCCTACTCATCGAGTTCACAGAATATGCATTTTTGTGTACGGGACTATCACCCTGTACCGTGCGACTTTCCAGACGCTTCCACTAACACATAAACTGATTCAGACTCTGGGCTCCTCCCCGTTCGCTCGCCGCTACTAGGGGAATCTCGGTTGATTTCTTTTCCTCGGGGTACTTAGATGTTTCAGTTCCCCCGGTTCGCCTCGTTAGACTATGTATTCATCTAACGATAGTGCAACGTATTGCACTGGGTTTCCCCATTCGGGTATCGTCGGTTGTAACGCTTCATATCAGCTTACCGACGCTTTTCGCAGATTAGCACGCCCTTCATCGCCTCTGACTGCCTAGGCATCCACCGTGTACGCTTAGTCGCTTAACCTCACAACCCGAAGGTGTCTTTCGACATCATCGCGCTGCGATTATTGAGAGACTCTACCTACAGGTTACTTCTTACCTCAATACATCTACGGAGAGATAAGTTTCAGCTGTAGTGTTTCAATTTTCAGCTTGTTCCAGATTGTTAAAGAGCAATATCTTAAACACGACTCGTTAAAGTCATCTTTAAGATATTCAGTTGATAATGTCTTTCACTCATTATCGGATGGCGTCCCCAAGGGGATTCGAACCCCTGTTACCGCCGTGAAAGGGCGGTGTCCTAGGCCTCTAGACGATGGGGACACAGGAAATTCCGACTAAATCAAAAACTTAATCGTTTCTTGTGTCATCATGAGTCGAAACTCACGACATCAACAGGTGCTCTTGCTCATTACTATTATCAGACAATCTGTGTGGACACTGCGCAATGCGTATCATTAGGTAAGGAGGTGATCCAACCGCAGGTTCCCCTACGGTTACCTTGTTACGACT
>NZ_CPYD01000014.1 GCF_001112925.1 Yersinia nurmii | reverse complement strand
CCTCAGCTTTGGAGTGGTCGGCTACTGCGCGTTCGCACTTTAAGGTTGGGCAGTGCTCGCTATCCTCATGGACAGAAAGTCCATTCCGGTAGCTGTGACCAGACTAGAGTCTGTAGAAATAACCAAGGGCACTATGTGCCCTTGACGTGTTACATCGCTTTGCCTTGTAATAATGTCGCCATCGCTTTTCGGTAGACCATTTCCAGACTGCTTAGGCTGGTGGCCGAAACCTCTAAATCGCGTAGCAAACCATCTTCAATGCCGTAAACCCAACCGTGAATCATCGCTTTCTGCCCGCGTTTCCAGGCAGAGCGCACGATAGTGGAGTGACCAAGGTTGTAAACTTGCTCTACAACGTTGATTTGGCATAACACGTTACTGCGTTCTTCCTGCGGTAGCTCGCCCAGCAATGAGCTATGTTTGTACCATAGGTCGCGGATGTGCAGCAGCCAGTTGTCGATCAGCCCCATTTCCTCGCCTTTGATTGCCGCCTCAACGCCGCCGCAGCCGAGGTGACCACAGATAATGATATGTTCGACCTGCAGTACATCAATGGCGTATTGCACCACGGACAGACAGTTTAAATCGGTATGGATAACCAGATTGGCCACATTGCGGTGAACAAATAATTCCCCGGACTTCAGTCCGGTTAACTGCTCTGCAGGAACCCGGCTATCCGAA
The DNA here is from genome assembly GCF_001112925.1 of Yersinia nurmii. Taxonomy (GTDB): domain Bacteria; phylum Pseudomonadota; class Gammaproteobacteria; order Enterobacterales; family Enterobacteriaceae; genus Yersinia; species Yersinia nurmii. The sequence continues at coordinate 134,840 of NZ_CPYD01000014.1, read as the reverse complement.
CAACCGATCCACAGGAAACGCGGTTTTTGCGCTTGGGCCAGATGTTCAAAAAAATCAGGATCTTGTTTGCTGATGGAGTTTGACCAGCTGCGATTGTTCGCGATGAGCTTTTGGATTTCTTCCATCGATGTTAATAACCTGTAATAAACGAATTGCGATAGGATAATATACGGCAAGCATTATGATTTAGAAATCGGAACAGTTGTTTCGGATGAGATACAATGTTGTCCGCGTAACGTCTTCCTAGCATTTATCGGGTTTCCCTCTGCTCACTGTGACTTGTCTCTCGCCAGATGAGCAGACTAACCCATTAGATATTTAGCCCCGAAAGACATTCATTGAATAAGGTTCATGTTTACTTATGACATATGCACTGGAATTAACGCAGTTGACCAAAACCTACGCTGGTGGCGTTCAGGCACTGCGCGGTATTGATCTACGTGTTGAGGCAGGGGATTTTTATGCCCTGCTCGGGCCTAACGGTGCCGGTAAATCGACCACTATCGGTATTATTAGCTCGCTGGTGAATAAAACCTCGGGGCAGGTACAGGTATTTGGTTACGATATTGATAAGGATATCGTCAATGCCAAGCGTCAGCTCGGTCTGGTGCCGCAGGAATTCAACTTTAACCCGTTTGAAACCGTGCTGCAGATCGTGATTACTCAGGCCGGTTATTACGGCGTTACACGCCGCGAAGCGCTGGAGCGCGCAGAAAAATACCTCAGTCAGCTTGATTTGTGGGGCAAACGCAACGAACGCGCCATTCGCCTGTCCGGCGGGATGAAACGTCGCTTAATGATTGCCCGTGCGCTGATGCATCAGCCAAAACTATTGATTCTTGATGAACCTACCGCTGGCGTAGATATAGAGCTACGCCGTTCGATGTGGGGCTTCCTGAAAGAGCTAAATGCGCAGGGGACTACTATTATTTTGACTACGCATTATCTGGAAGAAGCGGAAATGCTGTGTCGTAACATCGGTATTATTCAAAACGGTGAACTGGTGGAAAACACCACCATGAAACAGCTATTGAGCAAGCTGGAATCAGAGACCTTTATCTTCGACCTTGGGGCGAAAAGCGCCTTGCCGCAGTTGGAAGGTTATCAATATCGGCTGATAGATACTTCCACGCTGGAAGTGGATGTGAAGCGAGATCAGGGTTTGAACGGTTTATTCAGCCAAATGAGTGCGCAGGGTATTCAGGTATTGAGTATGCGAAACAAAGCCAACCGTCTGGAAGAGCTGTTTGTTAATTTGGTCAATGGCAACGGGGGAGAAAAAGCATGACCCGCCTGTATTGGATCGCACTGCAAAGTATTTGGATCAAAGAAGTGACTCGATTTGGTCGTATCTGGATTCAGACGTTGGTACCGCCAGTCATTACTATGTCTTTGTATTTTGTGATATTTGGTAATCTAATCGGCTCCCGTATCGGTGATATGGGTGGGGTAGATTACATGCAGTTTATCGTTCCTGGCCTGATTATGATGGCGGTGATTACCAACTCTTACGCCAACGTGGCGGCCTCGTTCTTTGGTGCCAAGTTCCAGCGCAGTATCGAAGAACTGCTGGTGGCGCCAGTTCCAACTCACATCGTGATCGTCGGTTATGTGGGCGGTGGCGTGGCGCGTGGGATTTGCGTCGGTATTTTGGTGACGATTATTTCCCTGTTCTTTGTACCTTTGCAGGTACATTCCTGGTCAATGATCGCTTTAACCGTCATGTTAACCGCCATTCTGTTTTCTCTGGGTGGCTTGCTTAACGCGGTGTTTGCCAAAACCTTCGACGATATCAGCCTGATTCCGACCTTTGTACTTACACCCTTGACCTATCTGGGGGGCGTATTCTATTCCTTGACGCTGTTGCCTCCTTTCTGGCAGGCGGTGTCTAAGCTGAATCCTATTGTCTATATGATTAGCGGATTCCGTTATGGCTTCCTCGGTATTTCCGATGTGCCATTGGCATTTACCATTGGGGTATTGGTGCTGTTTATCGTCGTGTTTTATGGCTCAGCTTGGTACCTGATTGAGCGTGGCCGCGGGTTACGTACCTAATTTCGGCCTTCAGGTATTATCGTTAAAAGGACAGCACTGAGCTGTCCTTTTTGCTATTTACATCGCTAAACTTAAAGTTCTCAAACTAAATTAATCGTAATAATTAATGATCTTAGTGAATATGGCCTTTCTCTCGCTTTAGCATCTCATGCTATGCTGGCTTACCAGAATTCTCTCTTTCATTCAGCGCAGTTACGCGCATAAGTAGAACGATAATGTGGCATAAAAACAGAATAGCGATTGGGATGCTACTCGGTATTGTCATGTCGGTAATCATTCCGGCAGCCCATGCAGACCTCCTGCAAGAAGAAACGGCAGTCCCCTCCAGATACATGACCGCCGATCGCGACAGCGAAATTTATGCGCTAATTGGTGAGCATGTGATTCCGGTTGGCGAGGTTAAAAAAGGGCAGCTATTACAGGTTTTCCCGGCCGCAGCGGAATATTATGAATTTAAATTTGGCCACGGCATCGGTTTTATTGATAAAGACGATCTGCGTGAGATTAATAAAGCCCAAAAAATGAATGACAGATTAGGTGATCTGAATAAACCAACGCCGAATCAAAATATTCTGACCAAACGTGCGACCAAAATTTATCTTGAGCCGGATAACGCTAGCGAAGAGATTGGCGTATTGGAAGAAAATCTGCGTTACCCGATTATTGGCAAATTGAAAGATCGTCTGAATAACAGTTGGTATCAGATCAACATTGGCGATCGTTTAGGCTATGTTAGCGGCAATGAAACTGAAATTGATAACGGCATTCCGGTGCTGACTTATCATCATATGCTAAAAAATGAAGAGAATAAGCGCTTTAGGAATACCTCGACCACCACGTCTGATGTAGCGTTCAGTAATCAGATGGCGTATCTGAAACAAGCTGGTTATGACACTATTTCGATGTATCAGCTTGAGGCTTACCTGAATAATCAAATCAACCTGCCGGCGAAAGTGGTTGTGCTAACTTTTGACGATGGTTTGAAATCAGTCAGCCGTTACGCTTATCCAATTCTGAAAGAACAGGGTTTTCGCGCAACTGCATTTATTATTTCTTCGCGTATCAAACGCCATCCGCAGAAATGGAATCCCGATTCGCTACAGTTTATGAGTATTTCGGAACTGAAACAGATTCAGGATGTATTTGACGTTCAGTCTCACACTCATTTCCTGCATCGGACCGATAACGCACGTCATCCAATACTATTGAGCCGCTCTTACCATAATATCACCTTTGATTTTGAGCGCTCCCGACGGGCATTATCGCAATTTAACCCCCACGTGATTTATTTGTCTTATCCGTTTGGCGGGTTTAATCAAAATGCGATTGAGGCGGCAAAAAATTCAGGTTTCCATCTGGCGGTGACGACCATGCAAGGGAAAGTCAAACCGGGTGATAATCCGTTTACCTTGAAACGGTTGTACATTTTACGCACCGATTCTATTCCGACCATGGCTGAGCGCATCGCCAACCAGCCGGGAGCCGTTGTAGCCAAGGCTACGCCAGCGGTGATTGAGACAGAGTAGGATTGCGAAACCCGTTTCGTCGACCAAAGAGAAAGGAGCCGAAAGTGGCTCCTTTTTTTACGCAATGAGTTAGACGTTTATATAGGCTAACGAAAGGGCGTATTACCGCGCCTAAATCGCTATGCGACCTGCACCGGAACCGCTTTTGCTTTGCGCTGTAGCTGGTTGTCGCCCTCGAAATACGCCACTTTAGGATGGTGCAAACGGGCGTCCACGTCTGACATCTGAACATAAGAACAGATAATCAGTTTGTCGCCAACGCAAGCGCAGCGTGCTGCTGCACCGTTGACGGAGATAATGCGTGAGCCACGCTCAGCCGCAATGGCGTAGGTAGAAAAACGCTGACCGTTATCAACGTTATAAATATCAATTGCTTCGTATTCCAGAATCCCAGCGGCTTCCAGAAAATCCTGATCGATGGCGCAGGAACCTTCATAGTGCAAATCAGCCTGAGTTACTTTAACCCGGTGAAGTTTGCCTTGCAGCATAGTACGTATCATAGCCTTACCCTTAACCCTAATGTAAACCAGCGAGTCTCTGCCAGGCGGAGCTCTCTGGATGAATAACGCTGATGGCGTCAATACTGAGGCAGCCCTGCGTTCAGTATATCGGCTCAGTTTTGCCGATTTTATAGGTGCTGTCTATATATTGGCGAAGTCTGCCGTGAGATAAATTATGATGAAGGATATTTCTGTTGGAAGACTAATGGCATGGGGAATAATCAAGTCGGATACGAACTGAGCGCAGAGTATTTTGCTTCAGGCCGTATCCGGTATATCGGATAAATGTGAGGTTAGTTGATTAAATCAACCTGCTGATTATCGATCAAACGGGCTTTTCCTAACCACGCGGCCATAAGAATCACCGCGCGCTGGCTTTCAACGGTCAGCGGTTGTAGCGTGTCGGCATCGCGGATAAACAGCTCATCCGGTGTGAAGCCCGCGGCGCTAAGCTGTTCCGCCGTGGTTGCCAGCAATTCATCAATCTGACGCTCGCCCAAGGTGAGCTTTTCAGCCAGAGCGTTCATGATTTTCGCCAGCTGAGGCGCAATCTTACGCTCCTCTGCGGTCAGATAGCCATTACGAGAGCTGAGTGCCAAACCGTCTTTGGCGCGCTTGATCGGCACACCGATAATATCGATGTCATAACCCATATCGGTTACCATTTTGCGAATCAGCGCCAATTGTTGGTAATCCTTCTCACCGAAACAGGCGATATCCGGTTGTACCAGATTGAACAGTTTGCTAACGATGGTGGAAACGCCACGGAAATGACCGGGGCGGCTGGCACCTTCTAAAATAGTCGATAAAGCCGGGACATCCACGTAAGTCTGTTCTTCTAAACCTGCTGGGTAGACATCGCTGGCTGCGGGAGCGAACACCAGATTTACGCCTTGGCGAGTCAGCTTCTCACAGTCTTCCTGCAAGGTTCGCGGATAGTTGGCTAAGTCATCCGGACGTTCAAACTGCATTGGATTGACAAAGATACTTACCACCACGACATCGGCACGGGCTTTGGCTTCTTCGACCAGAGCAAGGTGTCCATCATGCAGATTGCCCATGGTTGGAACCAACGCAATTCGTTTGCCATCCTGACGCCAACGGCGGATTTCCTGACGTAAAAACGGCAGGGTTTCGATAATCAGCATTCCCTTTCTCCTGAGTTATTAGAAGCTGTGCTCTTCTGCCGGGTAGATTCCCTGCTCAACTTCCTGAATATAGTGTTGGATCGCCAGACGGATATCACCAGCCTGAGCCAAAAAGTTTTTGCTGAACTTTGGCGTATGGCCGCCGGTGATGCCGAGGGCATCATGCATAACCAAAATTTGTCCGTCAGTAACATTTCCGGCGCCGATACCGATAACCGGAATGGCCAGCTCTTTAGTGACTCGGCTCGCCAGTTCTACCGGTACGCATTCCAACACCAAGAGTTGAGCTCCTGCCTGCTCGAGCGCAATGGCATCTTTGAGTAATTGGTTGGCTGCAACCTCTTCCCGACCTTGTACTTTATAACCGCCAAATATATTAACCGACTGCGGCGTAAGCCCCAGATGGCCGCAAACCGGCACCGCGCGTTCCGCCAGCATGCGAACGGTATCGCACAGCCAGCTTCCACCTTCTAGCTTCACCATATTGGCTCCGGCGCGCATTAACTCGGCAGCGTTGGTAAACGTTTGTTCCGGCGTGGCATAACTCATAAAGGGCATATCGGAGAGCAGGAGGCAGTTAGGCGCGCCGCGACGCACTGCGCGGGTGTGGTAGGCCACATCGGCGACGGTGACCGGCAGAGTGGAATCAAAGCCCTGTAGTGTCATCCCAAGAGAGTCGCCCACCAGCATGACCTGAATACCTTGCTCATAGAATAATTGAGCAAAGCTGGCGTCATAGGCGGTGAGAGTCGCAAACTTACGCTTTTCCTGTTTCCATTGGCGCAAGTGGGTCAGAGTAGTCGCTTTCATTATTCGTTCTCCAGAAAATAACCCGACAGACCCAATAACGGAGCGTTATCACTCTTGCGGCCTGCAATCAGTTAACGCCAGTCTACCGCTGATTAATGCATGTAGATAAGGCATTTACATTATAAATATAGTGGTCTGAATGCTAGCAAACTCTCGGCAGGAATGCACAGAAGGGATAGAAAGTAGGAAGGGGAACGCGAGAGAGCTCGCAACTTAATCTGCCATTACCAAGGGATAAGGCCGTTCTTTGGCACCAGTTTAAGGCGATCTGCGAGGGACTCTCCGTCGGGGAAAATCAAGTCTGGCGCAATGTCTGCCAGCGGATACAGCATAAACTCGCGCTCTTTCAGACCGTAATGCGGCACCGTCAGGCGTTCGGTATTAATCATTCGATCGCCGTACAGCATAATATCCAGATCCAGCGTGCGAGGTCCCCAGCGCTGATCTTTACGTACACGACCCTGATTACGTTCGATTTCCTGGGTATGATCGAGCAATTGTTCTGGAGGCAGCGCCGTGTCGAGAGCGACCACGGCGTTAAGAAAATCGGGCTGATCCTGTGGTCCAAGGGGTTTAGTGCGATACAGCTGCGAACAGGCGACCAGACGGGTGCGTGGAAGATGTTCCAACGCCTCTAGGGCGGTTTTAACCTGTTGCAGTGGTTGGGCAAGGTTGCTACCCAACGCGATATAAACCCGGATCATAGACCTGTTATGCCCCTTCTTTACGTTGGGTGGGTTTGCGCGGACGGCGTGAGCGAGAACGGCGCGGCGCGGGGTCGGCACCCAAAGTATTCAACATTGCTTTCTGATGCGGCGGCGTCGCTTCCTGGAATTCTCCCCACCACTGTGTTAAACGCTGTAGTTCATGGTTATTTTCCACTTCGGCACGCAGAGCCAGCAAATCGTAGGCCGCGCGGAATTTCGGATGCTCCATCAGTTTGTGTGCCCGTTTGCCCTGACGGCGAGACAGACGTAACTGTAACAGCCAAATATCACGTACCAGCGCAGTAATGCGTTTTGGAATCGCCAGTGAACGGCATTCTTCATCCAAAATATCATTCATCGCCAGCGCGAAGGCATCGTAATAAGCCAGACCGCTTTCTTGCGCCAGTTTTTGCGCATGTTCGATCAATGGATACCAAAGCATAGCCGCAAACAGGAACGCCGGGTTGACCCGCTTATCATTTTGTAGGCGGTAATCGGTATTTTTTAATACCTGAACCAGAATTCGCTCCATTGGCGAATCATTATGCTCGGTAAAATTACGGGCAATCAGCGGGAATAACGGCTGGAAAAGCTGATATTCACACAGTTTAAGATACGTTTTGTAACCGTAACCGGATTGCAGCAGTTTGAGCGATTCTTCAAACAGACGCGCTGGCGGAATCTCACGCAGCAGCGGAGCCAAACGCGGGATCGGCTCGGCGGTTTCCGGGCTGATAGTCATATCCAGCTTGGCGGCAAAACGCACGGCGCGCAGCATCCGTACCGGATCTTCACGATAGCGAACTTCCGGATCGCCGATCAGGCGAATAATACCTTGCTTCAGATCGCGCAGGCCGCCGGTGTAATCCCGCAGGGCAAAATCGGAAATCCCGTAATACAAGCTGTTGATGGTGAAGTCACGGCGCTGTGCATCTTCCTCGATGGATCCGAAGATATTGTCGCGCAGCAACATTCCGTTCTGAGCTTGCTGAGAAGAATTTTTATCATTGCCTTCAGGCTGTTGCTGCTCGTGATGACCGCGGAAAGTGGCCACTTCGATAATTTCCGGCCCGAACATAACGTGAGCCAAACGGAAACGGCGGCCAACCAAACGGCAGTTACGGAACAGTTTACGAACCTGCTCGGGCGTCGCGCTGGTGGTGATATCAAAATCTTTTGGTTTTTTGCCAAGCAGTAAGTCGCGGACACCGCCGCCGACCAGATAGGCTTCATAGCCTGATTTATTCAGACGATAGAGTACCTTCAGCGCATTATCGCTGATTTCTCTGCGGGAAATATTGTGTTGATCCCGTGGGATTACCGTCATTTGACGTTTTTCCTCAGGCTGCACCGCTTGTTTGACGCGGCCGGTATCAGTTCTAGCGGGCCTTTTTTCTTTGCGGGCCACTTTATCTTCACCGGTAACTTTATCTTCACGGACAGTTTTGTCTTCGCGGATCAGTACCTTACGGCAGAAATTGGCTACTCGGGTAAAAATGGTACACCTCGATAGTGACTAATAATAAACAGAACTACGGAAAAACAGCGGCTAATCATAGCTCACCGAGGTTCCTTTGAGAATGCCGTTATGTTTTCTGGCTGAGTTATTGCACCCTGATGGGGAAGTAAATCCAAGCTCCAGTGTTCAACTGCCCAGCGTAATAATAACGATAGATCAAGATCTTGCCAGCTTTCTGGCACCGGTTGACGCAGAAATTTCAGTGCGGCGACTAAAATTGGGCGCGGATCGCCATCAGGTAGCGGAGGAGCGTGGTTCTGCTTAGATAGCTTATTACCGTCATGATTCAACGCCAACGGCAGATGAATATAACTCGGCACAGGGGATTGCAACTGGTGATACAACGCAATCTGACGCACCGTAGGCTCGATCAAATCAGCGCCGCGCACGATTTCCGTCACGCCCTGAAACGCATCGTCCACCACTACCGCCAGATTATAGGCGAACAGCCCATCACGACGGCGAATAATAAAATCTTCTTCCGCCAACGCGGGATCGGCATGGAGCGATCCTAACAGTCGATCTTGAAAAACGTAAACCGGATGAGTTTGGCGCAGGCGGATAGCGGCGTTATCAGGAGGTAAATGCAAGCTGCGGCAATGACCGTCGTAGAAACCGCCAATTTGCTGAATACGGCTACGGGTGCAGGTGCAGTAATAGCTTAATCCTTGCTGGCGTAGCCAATCAAGGGCGGCGCGGTAAGCATCATGGCGTTGGGATTGATAGATAACCTGACCGTCCCAGTGGAGGCCATAATGGTCTAAAGTGGTGAGGATACGACCCGCAGCACCTGGAATTTCCCGAGGTGGATCAATATCTTCAATACGAACTAACCAACTCCCGCCTTGAGCACGGGCTTGCAGGTAACTTCCGAGGGCCGCAATGAGCGAGCCAAAGTGTAAATCTCCGGAAGGAGAGGGAGCAAAGCGCCCCACATAGCGATGATTTTCTGACATAAATAGAGGGAGGTTGCTCCCGTTGTGTTATACGGTGCCAGGGAAAGCCTGGCACCGTGTTACACGTTCTTGCTGAATTAGCCAGCCATCTGCTTTTCGCGGATTTCAGCCAAAGTTTTACAGTCAATGCATAAATCCGCAGTTGGCCGTGCTTCTAAACGGCGAATACCGATTTCTACACCACAAGATTCGCAGAAACCGAAATCGTCATCTTCTACTTTTTTCAGCGTTTTCTCGATCTTCTTAATAAGCTTGCGCTCACGATCGCGGTTACGGAGTTCAAGACTGAATTCCTCTTCTTGAGCAGCGCGGTCAACCGGGTCAGGGAAGTTAGCAGCTTCGTCTTGCATATGAGATACAGTACGATCTACTTCATCCCTGAGCTGATTGCGCCATGCTTCAAGAATCAGCTTGAAATGCGAAAGCTGGGCGGCATTCATATACTCTTCGCCTGGCTTCTCTTGGTACGGCTCCACCCCAGCGATGGCGAGAATGCTCAAGGACGAGGTTTTACGTTTTTGCCCTTCTTGCATGATGCTTCTCCTACATTCATACGCACTATCGAACGATTCCCCAAAGTACGGGGGAAAAATCAGGCCGCTATAAATAACAGATGGAAGGTAGGTTGGCAATTATTCCTGTCGCCTGCTTGACAATGCTGTGAAGGAAGGCGTATTTGGCGAGACCCTATCCGGCAATCGGCTTTTTATTCAGCAGTTGGCCGTTAGTGACTAAACCGTTAATAACGGTATACGAGCAGCAAGCTCAATACCGTCAGGCGATAGTTGAAAACCGTAACAGATAACTTCCACCCCAGACGCTTGAGCCTGCGCCAGCAAATTGGCATAACGCGGGTCAATATGTCGGGACGCTGCAACCTGGGTGATACCCGAATGCAATACGGCAAAGAACAATACTGCCCGGTGCCCATCAGCAACCTCGTTTTGTAGCTCCCGCAGATGCTTCTGACCCCGTAGCGTCACCGCGTCCGGGAAATATCCGCACTGTTGTTGCAATAAGGTTACAGACTTCACTTCAATATAGCAGTTGGATCTATTTTCTGCCTGTAATAACAAGTCGATACGGCTATTTTCCGCGCCGTACTTTACCTCAGGGTAGACAGCACTGTAACCGGATAATTCTGGTATTGCATCCAGTGTTATTGCTTCGTAGACTAACTCATTGGCACGCATAGTATTAACGCAGATCCAATCACCGGTTTGGGTATGGGTTAGCTCCCAAGTATGGGGATATTTACGCTTAAGATTGTCCGAAGTGGAATACCAAACTGTGTCACCTGGTGTTGCACATCCGGTCATGGCTCCGGTATTGGCGCAGTGAATAGTGAGGGTTTCACCTTCAGGCGTCATCACATCTGCCAGAAAACGCTTATAACGCTGAATCAGAGTGGCGTGTTGTAGCGGGGTCTTAAATCGCATCTTGTTCCCTTTTTTTCTCACCCAATGACCAGCTTTGTATCACTTTATAGCGGGTGCGCCCACGGCTATAGACGGATTCATAAAGCGAGAACTGGCTCGGCGTGAATTGACCGGCATCTACTTTGGGCGGCAGGCTGACTGGGCGTGTGGCATTGCGAAACAGCGTGACATGGGGATGAAACGGCATCGGGCTTTGGTAGCAACCGCTGCGTGCCGCTTGAGATCGCAGCAATTCCGCTAGCTGTAGCAATCCTCTGGGGGCGTGTTTACACCCGAGCCATACCACGCCGGAACCGGGCCAGTGGCCGAGATCGTCCAGAGTCACGGTAAAGGCTGGCTGCTGGATACGGCCAGCCAGTTGCCGAAGCGCCTGCGATTTCTGCTCGCTCACTTCTCCCAGAAAGGCCAGCGTCAAATGCAGATTGGCGGCGGCGATCGGGCGGCCGGTTTCTTCGGGGAAATGATCGGCCCGCCACTGAATAATGTGCTGTTGGCGCGATCGTGGCAGTGCCAAAGCGAAAAACAGGCGGCGGCTCGGATTATTTGCTGAATCTGTCATTAATAAGGTTTCGCATCGTTAAAGCCTGACTAAATACGGCGTAAGGGCTAGATGCTACAATGCCTGACTGTGAAAGTTAACCTTCGTGGAGTGTGCTGTGTCTTCTTTGCCCGTCAGTGCTGTTGTTGACGATCTATTGTCTGCGTTGCAATCTTCGCCGCAAGTCTTGCTTCATGCACCAACTGGCGCAGGAAAGTCCACCTGGCTACCGCTGCAAATTCTGCAACGGGGCGGGTTGGCAGGGCGCATTATCATGCTGGAACCTCGTCGGCTGGCAGCAAAAAACGTAGCTTATCGGTTGGCGCAACAACTGGGAGAGGAACCGGGGCAAACAGTGGGTTATCGCATGCGTGCCGAAAGTAAAACCGGTCCGAATACTCGCCTAGAAGTGGTTACCGAAGGTATTTTGACCCGTATGTTACAGCAGGACGCTGAGTTGCAAGGCGTGTCGCTGGTGATTCTGGATGAATTCCATGAGCGTAGCTTACAAGCTGATCTGGCACTGGCGCTGCTGTTAGACGTACAGCAAGGGCTACGGGAAGATTTGAAGCTGTTAATTATGTCCGCAACGCTGGATAACCAACGGCTTTCGGCGTTATTGCCCGATGCCCCAGCGATCGTTTCTGCGGGGCGCAGTTTCCTGGTAGAACGCAGCTATCAGCCACTATCCAACCATGAGCGGTTAGAGGATGGCGTTGCCAATCGGGTGAAACGCTTACTGAACGAAGAATCCGGTTCTCTGCTGCTGTTTTTGCCCGGAGTGACTGAAATTCATCGGGTCATGGAGCGATTGAACGGTGAAGTGGCCGCTGATACCGATCTTTGTCCGTTGTACGGCGCACTGCCACTGGGCGAGCAGCAAAAGGCCATTCAGCCAGCGGCAAAGGGGCGCCGCAAAGTGGTGTTAGCCACCAATATTGCCGAGACCAGTTTAACCATCGAAGGAATTCGGCTGGTGGTGGATAGCGGGCTGGAGCGGGTTGCACGTTTTGATCCTAAAAATGGTCTGACGAGATTATTAACGCAGCGTATTAGTCAGGCGTCAATGACTCAGCGGGCTGGGCGAGCCGGTCGATTAGAGGCCGGGATTTGCTGGCATCTGTTTGCCAAAGAGCAGGCGGAGCGAGCACCGGAATACGCCGAGCCGGAAGTGCTCAGCAGCGATTTATGCAGTTTCTGGTTGGAACTGCTGCATTGGGGATGTCAGGACGTTTCCCAGCTAAACTGGCTAGATTGCCCGCCAGCGTCTGCTTTATCGGCGGCTCAGGATTTACTACGGCGTTTGGGAGCCATTGATGACAACGGCCAGTTGACGATGATGGGTCGCGCTATGGCGGCGTTGGGCTGCGAGCCGCGTCTAGCGGCGATGCTGTGTGCGGCGGCGAAGCATGGCGAGGACGCACTGGCGACCGCCGCGCTGCTGGCAGCCATAATTGAAGAACCCCCACGCGGCGGCCAGATCGATTTACATTATTGGCTGAGTCGCCCTCAGGCCCATTGGCAGCGACGCGCCAGACAATTACAGCAACGTTTGCCGCAGCGGGCAGGCAGCGTCGATAGCGATTTGGCCGGTTGGCTACTGGCACTGGCTTATCCGGACCGTATTGCGCAGCAGCGTGGCCAGGATGGACGTTATCTGCTGGCTAACGGTATGGGGGCGGCAATGGCGCAGGATGATGCTTTGTCTCGTGCTCCTTGGCTAGTGGCGATGAGTTTGTTACAACATGCCAGCGGGCCGGACGCCCGCATTTTGCTGGCGCTACCGGTTGATATCGATCAATTGGTTAAACAGTCTCCCCACTGCGTGACGGAACAAGCCGCGGTGGAATGGGACGAAGAAAAAGGTACTTTGCGCGCCTGGCGCCGCTGGCAGATTGGCCGTTTAACTCTGAAAGCCCAGCCGTTGAGCAAACCCAGCGATGAGGCGCTACAGCAGGCATTGCTGAACTGGGTGCGTGATCAAGGGCTAAATGTATTGAATTGGGATGAGAATGCCCGCCAGCTACGCACTCGCCTACATTGTGCCGCGCGCTGGCTGCCGGAGGCCGAATGGCCTGCGGTGGACGATCAGAGTTTGCTGGACAATTTGGCGTTGTGGTTACAGCCCGCTTTACAAGGGGTTCGTGATTTGCGCGGTCTGCGACAGGTTAATATTGCTGAAGCTTTAACCCGTTTATTAAGCTGGCAACAACGTCAGCGGCTGGATAGTGCGCTGCCAAGTCATTACACTGTGCCCACGGGTAGCCGACTATCTATTCGTTATGATGATGATAAACCGCCGGTACTGGCGGTGCGGCTACAGGAAGTTTTTGGTGAACAAAGCAGCCCGCGCCTTGCAGAAGGGCGGGTTGCCGTGGTGTTGGAGCTGTTATCTCCGGCTCACCGCCCTTTACAGATTACCGGTGATTTGGCCGCGTTCTGGCAAGGAGCCTATCGGGAAGTACAAAAAGAGATGAAAGGGCGTTATCCCAAGCATGTCTGGCCGGACGATCCGGCGAATACCTTACCGACCCGGCGCACCAAGAAGTATCAGAGCTGATTATTTCAGATGTTTCCTCTTCCCTCGCTCTGAGGCGGAGGGGACATTAAGCGGCTATGCCCGCCAATACGCGTGGAAGTAGTGGAGAAAATACATGTCAGATGACCGCGAGCCTACGGGGCGCAAAGGTAAAAAACCTGCGGCCAAATCCGCGTCGAAACGGCCCTTGCGTCGTCGACGTGATGAAGATGATTATGAAGAAGACTATCTGGATGATGATGATCGCGACGATGATGACTATGACGACGAGGATAAACCCGTGCCAAGAAAGGTAAAATCTCGTCCTGCGCGCAAAAAGCGCCGTTGGCTCGGCCTATTGATCAAACTGTTTATCGTGGCGGTGGTATTGCTGGCGGTTTACGGCGTATATCTTAACTCGCAAATCCGCAGCCGTATTGATGGCAAAGTCTGGCAACTGCCCGCGGCAGTTTATGGTCGCATGGTTAACCTTGAACCGGGCATGGCCTACAGCAAAAAAGAAATGGTTAATTTGCTGGAAGGAATGCAATACCGTCAGGTGAGCCGCATGACCCGACCGGGCGAGTTTACGGTGCAAAACGACAGCATTGAAATGCTGCGTCGACCGTTTGATTTCCCGGATGGTAAAGAAGGGCAGATCCGCGCTCGTCTGGTATTCAAAAACGATCGTTTGGCGCAGATCGTCAACTTGGATAATCAGCGCGATTTCGGTTTCTTCCGCCTCGATCCTAAATTGATCACTATGTTGCAATCGCCAAACGGCGAGCAGCGCCTGTTTGTACCGCGCGCCGGTTTCCCGGATCTGCTGGTAGATACCTTGCTGGCAACGGAAGATCGTCATTTCTACGAGCACGACGGTATCAGCCCTTATTCCATCGGGCGTGCGGTAGTGGCTAACCTGACCGCGGGTAAAGCGGTACAGGGTGGTAGCACTCTAACTCAGCAGTTGGTAAAAAACCTGTTCCTGACCAACGAGCGCTCTTTGCTGCGTAAAGCCAATGAAGCCTACATGGCGCTGTTGGTGGACTATCGCTATAGCAAAGATCGTATTCTGGAGCTGTATCTGAACGAAGTGTATCTCGGCCAGAGTGGCAGCGATCAGATTCGCGGTTTCCCGCTGGCCAGCCTGTATTACTTTGGTCGTCCGGTGGACGAACTGAGTCTGGATCAACAGGCCATGCTGGTGGGGATGGTGAAAGGGGCATCGCTGTACAACCCGTGGCGTAACCCGAAATTGGCGCTGGAACGACGCAATCTGGTGCTGAAATTGCTGCAAAATCAGGGGATCATCGATGCCGAGCTGTATAATATGCTCAGCGCTCGTCCTCTGGGCGTACAGCCGAAAGGCGGCGTTATTACGCCGCAGCCTGCCTTTATGCAGATGGTTCGTCAGGAGCTACAGGAAAAACTCGGCGACAAGGTAAACGATCTGTCTGGCGTGAAGATCTTTACTACTCTCGATCCGGTATCACAGGACGCCGCTGAAAAATCTGTGGAAGACGGCGTTCCGGCGCTGAAAGCGGCACGTAATATTAAAGATCTGGAAGCTGCGGTAGTGGTGGTTGATCGCTTTACCGGCGAAATCCGGGCAATGGTCGGCGGTGCGCAGCCACAGTTTGCCGGTTTCAACCGGGCAATGCAGGCGCGGCGTTTGATTGGTTCTCTGGCGAAACCGGCGACTTACCTCACCGCCCTGAGTCAGCCGGACAAATACCGCTTGAATACCTGGTTGGCGGATCAGCCGGTTTCTATCAAATTGCCGAACGGCACTAGTTGGCAGCCGAAGAACTATGATCGCCAGTTCCGCGGGCAAGTGATGCTGATGGATGCTTTGGCAAATTCGTTGAACGTACCGACGGTGAATCTGGGGATGGCGGTTGGTTTGGATCAAATCAGCGCCACGCTTCAACGCTTAGGCATTCCTAAATCGGTCATTAATCCGGTTCCGGCGATGTTGCTCGGGGCGATCGATCTGACGCCAATAGAAGTGGCGCAGGAGTATCAGACTATTGCCAGCGGCGGTAACCGAGCTATGTTGTCAGCGGTACGCTCGGTGATTGCGGAAGACGGTACCGTACTGTATCAGAGCTTCCCGCAGGCGGAGCGTATGGTTCCGGCGCAGGCGGCTTACCTGACGTTGTACACCATGCAGCAAGGGGTACAGCGTGGGACCTCTCGCTCTCTGTCAGCCAAGTTTGGGAAATACAATCTGGCGGCGAAAACCGGTACTAC
Organism: Yersinia nurmii; assembly: GCF_001112925.1. Taxonomy (GTDB): domain Bacteria; phylum Pseudomonadota; class Gammaproteobacteria; order Enterobacterales; family Enterobacteriaceae; genus Yersinia; species Yersinia nurmii. The sequence continues at coordinate 118,871 of NZ_CPYD01000014.1, read as the reverse complement.
CAACGATTTGCGCGATAGCTGGTTTGCCGGTATTGATGGCAAAGAGGTAGCAATTGTTTGGGTTGGGCGCGATAACAATGGTCCGGCTAAGCTGACCGGTGCCAACGGGGCGTTAACTCTGTATCGTCGCTATCTGGAAAACCAAACTCCGCTGCCGTTGATGCTGCAACCGCCGGAAGGAATTAGCCAGATGAGTATTGATTCTGCCGGTAACTTTATCTGTGACGGCGGCAGCTGGCGCACCATTCCAGTGTGGACTGAAAACCCGCAGGGCTTGTGTCAGGCTGCGGCCGAACCGCAGCCACAAACCGAAGGTGACGGCGTAGCCGGTTGGATTAAAGATATGTTTGGGCAGTAACTTCCCGCTAAACTGGCGCGGCCTCAGTCGCGCCAGTCCTTTCCTGATTTTCCCTCGTATTATCCCTGACGTTCGCTCTTTTGATCTCGCTCAGAGTTATTCTGCCGCTATCCGTGGATGATGCTGGCCCCTCTGAGAGCGCTCAGCGGTGGCAAGCAATGCAGTTTTTCCGTTAATATCACCGCTGATTATCGTCCGCCCCTAGATCTTGCAGTGAGTTGGTTATTACGCATAAACTGATTGCTTTGATAATTATTATCGTTTTTATTCATTTTCTCATCGTGCCGTTATAACAGGGCGCTATGTTAGGTAATATGCAGGATAGACAGGCTAGGCAATCCAGTAACTTCACTCTTCGGGAACTGAGTTTTTCCGTTCCCGGCCGCACGCTATTACAGCCGCTGTCGCTGAGTTTTCCGCAGGGAAAAGTATGCGGATTGATTGGCCATAACGGTTCGGGCAAATCCACCTTGCTAAAAATGCTGGGTCGCCACCAGTTGCCATCCGCCGGTGACGTACTGCTAAACGATATTCCGTTGAGTCAGTGGGATAACAAAGATTTCGCCCGCGAAGTGGCCTACCTGCCGCAGCAATTGCCTGCTGCTGAAGGGATGACGGTGCGTGAGCTGGTCGCTATTGGCCGCTATCCGTGGCATGGAGCATTGGGGCGTTTTCGGCAAGAAGATCGCCAACAGGTGGAGGACGCAATCGCGCTGGTGGATCTCAAGCCTTTGGCTAATCGATTGGTGGACAGCTTATCCGGCGGCGAACGTCAGCGCGCCTGGTTGGCGATGATGGTAGCGCAAAACAGTCGCTGTCTTTTGCTAGATGAACCCACTTCCGCGCTGGATATTGCCCATCAGGTTGAAGTACTGAGTTTGATTCAACGTTTGAGCCACGAGCGCGGCCTGACAGTGATTGCAGTACTGCATGATATTAATATGGCTGCTCGTTACTGTGATTATCTGGTGGCGCTGCGCGGCGGTGAAATGATCGCGCAAGGAGCATCTGAATCCCTGATGCAGGGCTCGGTATTGGAACAAATTTACGGCATCCCTATGGGAATTCTGCCGCATCCGGCTGGCGGTTCGCCGGTAAGTTTTGTCTATTAATGAATCAATTTTCCTCTGCTGTACCTGATAGAGAACGTCGCCGTTTTCTGATGGCGCTGGCGGCTTCGCCATTGCTTTTCGCACTGCCGGGGCGAGCGACATCTTATCCTGATAGCGGCAAGATCGTCGCGTTGGAGTGGCTGCCCACGGAGCTGTTGATGGCTCTTGGCGCTACGCCGCTGGGCGTGGCTGATATTCATAATTATCGTCAATGGGTGGAAGAACCTAAGCTGCCCGCCAGCGTGATTGACGTGGGGCAGCGTACCGAACCGAATCTGGAGTTGTTGCAACAACTGGCTCCCTCACTGATTTTACTCTCTGAAGGCTACGGCCCCACGCCGCAGAGACTGGCGCCTATCGCACCGAGTATGAGTTTTGCTTTTAACACGCCGGGTGGTTCGCCGTTGGCATCGGGCAGAAAATCTGTGCGAGCTTTGGGGCAACGTTTAGGTATGGAGGCTGCGGCAGAGCGTCATCTGGCCGAATTCGACGCTTTTATCCTCGCCGCCCGTGGGCGATTGCAGGGAGATAACCCAGGCTCGTTACTGATGTTTTCGCTGCTGGATAGCCGCCATGCGCTGGTGATTGGGCAAAATAGCTTGTTTCAAGGGGTTCTTGACGAGCTAAACATCGTAAATGCCTGGCAGGGGGAAACCAATCTGTGGGGCAGCACCATCGTTGGTATCGAGCGTCTGGCACAGGTTAATCCGGGGAAAGCTATCTGTTTTAACCACAGTAACGACCAGTTGCTAAAACAGGTTTCCAGTACGCCGCTATGGCAATCCATGTCCTTTGTGCGCCAGCAACGGTTACGGGAACTGCCGCCGGTATGGTTCTACGGCGCAACCTTATCGGCGATGCGTTTTGTTCGTTTACTGGAACAAGCGTTGGAGCAACCTTCATGAGCACCGCTTTCCTGCGTTCTCAACGGCTAATACCGATTGGGCTGATGTTTCTACTGTTGGCTTTCGGCGCGGCGTTAACGTTGTATAACCTCAATCAATTACTCCCGTTTGCCGACTGGTATCTGGCTCTATGGTCGCCCAATATCGACGATGTGCGACAAATGCTGTTTTATTACAGCCAGTTACCTCGGGTGGCTGTAGCGTTACTGACCGGCGCTGGTTTAGGGCTGGTGGGGGTATTGTTCCAACAAGTATTGCGCAACCCGTTAGCTGAACCTGCCACTTTGGGTGTGTCTGCCGGTGCTCAGTTAGGGCTGACGGTGGCAACGTTATGGATGCTGCCCGGCGGTGATTTCACGCGTCAACTGGCGGCGATGGCCGGTGGCGTAACCGTCGGCTTGCTGGTATTTGGCGTGGCCTGGGGCAAACGAATGTCCCCGATCACGCTGATTCTGGCCGGTTTGGTTCTGGGGCTGTATTGCAGCGCGTTGAGTAACTTACTGGCGCTGTTTAATTACGATCAATTACAGGGACTTTTCCTGTGGAGCAGCGGGGCACTGAATCAGCAGGATTGGAGCGCGGTGCAGTTTATTCTGCCTCGCCTGTTACTTGCTGGGCTGCTGGCGGCCTTGCTGATACGCCCGCTGACTTTACTGGGGCTGGATGATGGCGTGGCGCGCAATCTGGGGCTAGGCCTGTCGTTGGCTCGCCTTGGTGCGTTGGGGGTGGCTATCATATTTAGCGCAATGCTGGTCAATGCCGTGGGGGTTATCGGTTTTATTGGCCTGTTCGCTCCGTTACTAGCGAAAATTCTCGGCGCACGGCGCTTATCGCAGCGGCTGCTGTTGGCTCCTTTAATCGGTGCATTATTACTGTGGGTGACCGACCAAATTATGGTTTGGCTCACACCGGTATGGCGTGAAATTCCCACCGGTGCCGCGACGGCGTTAATCGGTGCGCCGCTGTTGCTATGGTTGTTGCCACGTTTACACAGTGTCACGCCGCCGGCGATGAATATTGGCGATAAAGTGCCGGCAGAGCGTCAAGGTTTACTGAGATGGGCTAGCGCCGGCTTATTACTTTTGCTGGCGGGATTGGCGGTGGCTCTGCTGTTTGGCCGCGACAGTCACGGCTGGCAGTGGATTAGCGGCGATCATCTTTCGGCGCTGTTGCAATGGCGCTGGCCGCGGGTTCTGGCTGCTCTGGCTGCCGGGATGATGCTGGCGGTAGCCGGTACGCTGATTCAAAAGCTGACCGGCAACCCAATGGCTAGCCCGGAAGTGCTAGGTATCAGCTCTGGCGCCGCTTTTGGCGTGGTCATGATGCTCTTTATTGTGCCGGGCAATGCCTTGGTATGGCTGTTGCCCGCTGGAAGTTTGGGGGCGGCGGTTACTTTATTCCTAATTTCGGTTGTCGCCGGGCGCGGCGGTTTTTCTCCCGGTAGAATGCTGCTGGCGGGGATCGCGGTCAGTACTGCATTTACCACAATAATCACCATGCTGCTGGCCAGTGGCGATCCGCGAATGCGTGGCGTGCTGGCGTGGATTTCTGGCTCTACCTATAACGTCACCGGTTCACAGGCATTATCCACCGCAATTATCGCGCTGGTGTTGATGGCTTTGGCTCCGTTGTGTCGTCGCTGGCTAATGATTTTGCCTCTGGGCGGTGTAACGGCGCGAGCGGTAGGAATGGCACTGGCTCCTAGCCGCCTAGCGATATTACTGCTGGCCGCCAGCCTGACCGCCGCTGCAACCTTAACGGTAGGGCCGCTGAGCTTCGTCGGCCTGATGGCGCCACATATGGCGCGGATGCTGGGCTTCCGTCGTGCTATTCCACAGTTAATCATTGCGGCCATCATTGGCGGCTTGCTGATGGTGTTTGCCGATTGGTTCGGGCGTATGCTGCTGTTTCCTTACCAGATTCCGGCGGGTCTACTGGCCACCTTTATTGGTGCGCCTTACTTCGTCTATTTGTTACGTAAACAGAGCAATTAAGCCTTTATCAGGCGCAGAGAACTCTCTCTGCGCCGAATCCAGCCCCGCTCTTTAATTGGGATATCCCCTCAGAAAATTATTCTAACCTGACGCAAATTCACCGTTGAAAACTCGGCTAATTCACGGCATTTCTTCGCGATTTTCTGGTGTGGTCGCATTTTGAAAAGCCTGTTAATAATTCATTTGTGAATAGAAATTATTTGTATTAGTGTTTACGCGTTTTTTACACTTCGTCATAACTTCCTTCGCGGTACGCTAATGAAAAATAATCGTCAGAAGTTGCTCAGAGATACTGTTGTTATTGCCGCGGCACTGTTGAGCAGCAGTGTTTATGCTGCCGCTGAGACTAACGCCGATACTATGGTGATCTCCGCCAGTCGCACTAATAAAACCGTGGCGAATATCGCCCAGACCACCTGGATTATCGACAACCAGCAAATCTCCGAGCAGGCCGGTGGCGGTAAAGATATCAAAGAAATTCTGGCGCAATTGGTGCCGGGTATGGACGTCAGCAGTCAAGGGCGTACTAACTTCGGCATGAATATGCGTGGCCGCGAAATGATGGTGCTAATCGACGGAGTGCGGATGAATACTTCCCGCGCCGGTAGCCGTCAGCTGGATTCTATCGATCCGTTCAATATTGAACGTGTAGAAGTGCTTTCCGGCGCCAGCGCACTTTACGGCGGCGGCAGTATTGGCGGTTTGGTCAATATCATTACTAAAAAAGGTAAGCTGGGCTCCGAGTTTGAATTCGAAACCGGCGCTAAAAGTGGTTTCAACAATAGCGATGATATGGATAACAACTTTGGCGCGGCGTGGAGCGGCGGCAATGAACATATCGACGGACGCATTTCTGCGTCTTATCGTCGTTTTGGTGGCGGGTACGATGGCAAAGGCGATCCTATCACCATGGATATCACCCAGACCGGTTTACAGTATTCCGACCGCCTGGATTTGATGGCCAATGGCGGTATTAATCTGGATACTAATCGCCGTATCGAAGTGCTGGCGCAGTATTACAAAAGTGCCGGCGATGGCGATCATGCGCTGTATTTAGGTAAGGACTTCTCCGTTGTGACCGGCAAAGGTGGACACGCAGAAAACCGCAGCGGTATGTATTCGGACCGCATTCCCGGCACTCAGCGTAACCTGCTGAATTTCACTTATACCGATAAAGATTTCTTCGGCCAAGAATTGTTGGCTCAAACTTATTATCGTAACGAAAAGCTGGATTTCCATCCCTTCCCGCGGCTGAACGCCGATAAAACCAAAGTCGATAGTTATTCCACTTCTCAGCAAAATACCGATCAATACGGTGCAACAGTAGCGCTTACCCGTACATTAACCGACAGGTGGAATCTAACTTACGGCGCGGACATTGATCGGGAAGAGTTTGATGCAAATCAGATGAGTTTCGATATGGCGAAAGCCAATGCCAGCGGCGGCATGAATATGAGCAGCATTTATCAGATTGGCCGCTATCCGGGCTACAGCGTGACTAATAGCGCACTGTTTATGCAAACGGACTATGCGTTATCGGAAATGTTCACGCTGAACGGCGGTGTGCGCTATCAATATGCGAAAAATACCATCAACGACTTTGTGGGGACCACTCAACAGGAAGCCGTTGCCTCTGGTCAGGCTAAGAGCGCCGATGCTATTCCCGGCGGCACAACCAGCTACGATAATCTGTTATTCAACGCTGGCGTATTGGCACATTTGACCGAAAATCAGCAAATGTGGCTAAACTTTTCTCAGGCGTTCCAATTGCCAGACATCGGTAAATATTACGGTCAGGGCAACTACGTCAAAGTGGGCGACCACTATCGCCTAAAAGACAGCATTAACGTAGCGGATTCTCGCCTGCAAGGGATTAAAACCAACTCCTATGAGTTAGGCTGGCGTTATCTGGGCGATAACGTCACTACCCAATTGGCGGCCTATTACACGCAGTCGGATAAATCGATTAACTACAATAAATCCACGTTAAATATTGATGTGGTGGATAGCAAACGTCGTATTTACGGGATGGAAGGGCAAGTTGATTTCAGTCTGCCAATGCCAGAATGGACCACCGGTGCCTCTTTCAACCTGATTCGCTCTGAAAATCAGACAAAAACGGGCTGGAGCAAAGTGACTATCACTGAAGCCAGCCCGTCAAAACTGACCGCTTATGTAGGCTGGACGCCGGGAGACTGGAATCTGCGAGTACAGACTCAGCAGGCGTTCGATGTGACCGATGGCGCTGGAATGAAACTGGATGGCTACAACACCGTGGATATGTTGGGTTCTTACAGTCTGCCGGTGGGTAAGGTTTCTTTCTCTATCGAAAACCTGCTGGATACTGAATACACCACAATTTGGGGGCAACGGGCTCAGGTCTTCTACAGCCCGCTGTACGGACCGGCCTCGTTGTATGATTTCAAAGGGCGCGGGCGTACCTTTACTCTCGGTTATTCGGTGATTTTCTGATTGCCTACAGAGAATAAAAAAACCCGCTTAAAAGGCGGGTTTTTACGTTTAACGTCAGGTGAACCTTACAGCTTGGCGAAACAGCGGCGAGCGGCATCCACGGTTTTCTGAATGTCTTCTGCGCTGTGCGCTACGGACATAAAGCCAGCCTCAAAGGCGGACGGCGCCAGATAAACCCCTTCTTCCAGCATCAGATGGAAGAAGCGTTTGAAACGTTCTACGTCGCAAGCCATGACGTCCTGATAGCAAGTCACTGATTTAGCATCGGTAAAGAACAAGCCGAACATGCCGCCAACGTGATTAACGACCAGCGGGATATTCTCCTCTTTTGCCGCATGTAGCAGGCCAGCAGCCAGAGTGTCGGTCAGCTCGGTCAGGGTTTCATGTACGCCAACCTGCGAGACTTCCGTCAGGCAGGCATAACCGGCGGCCATGGCAATCGGGTTACCGGACAAAGTCCCCGCCTGATAAACCGGGCCGGTCGGCGCCAGCGCTTCCATGATTTCTTGACGGCCACCAAAAGCACCGACTGGCATACCGCCGCCGATGATTTTACCCAGACAGGTCAGATCCGGTTCTACATCGTAATAGCTTTGCGCACCGGCCAGCGCCACGCGGAAACCGGTCATTACTTCATCGATAATCAGCAGTGCCCCGAACTCGTCACACAGCGCGCGCAGGCCCGGCAGGAATTCTGGCAGCGGCGGTACGCAGTTCATATTGCCGGCAACCGGCTCGACGATGATGCAGGCAATGTCCTGCGGATATTGTTCGAAAGCAGCGCGTACAGAGGCTAAATCATTGTAAGTGCAGGTCAGGGTATGCTTGGCGAAATCGGCCGGAACGCCCGGAGAGTTAGGCTGCCCAAGGGTCAGAGCGCCGGAGCCGGCTTTAACCAGTAGGCAATCGGCGTGGCCGTGATAACAACCTTCAAACTTGATGATTTTATCGCGGTGAGTATAGCCGCGCGCTAGGCGAATAGCGCTCATGGTAGCCTCAGTGCCGGAGTTTACCATCCGCACCATATCCATGGTTGGCACCAGATTGGTAACCAACTCAGCCATTTTCACTTCCATTTCGGTGGGAGCGCCAAAGCTCAGGCCGCGCTCAACCGCTTCAATAACCGCGTTGCGCACCGCCGGATGATTATGACCGAGCACCATTGGCCCCCAAGAACCAACATAATCGATATAGGCTTTGCCATCGACGTCGAAAAGGTAAGCGCCATCAGCCCGATGGATAAATAGTGGTACGCCCCCGACACCGGTAAATGCACGCACCGGAGAGTTAACCCCGCCGGGGATCAACTGTTGCGCCTGGGCATACAAACTTTCGGACTTATTCATTAACTGGCTCCTGAATTGGGCTTGGCAAGGAATTAATCCGTTCATTCTAAAGTACTGACGGCGGTTATCAAATAATTGGGCATCTTTCGTGTAGGAATGCAGGCTATAGCCCGCTTTCTCATTAAGGAAAAAAGATCGCCAACTCGCGGCATCCTGCGCCAGATCATGCCTCTACGGATTTTATGCAGGCGAATAGGTCGGTTGTGCGCTAAAATCTGCACACCGTCTATTTGTATTACTTATTGGTTCAACTGATAAATAACTTCACTATGACTGATTCAACACAACAAACACCTAACGTTGGCGCCTTACGAATTAGGCGTGGTCATTTCATTCGAACCCTGATTAATCGTGATAAAACGCCGATTATTATTTTAGTTATGGCGGGCGTGGTTGGGGTCATTACCGGTTTGCTCGGTGTCGCTTTCGATCGTGGCGTCGATTGGGTCCAACAGCAACGCTTTGCAGCGATAGGGCAGGTTGCAGATTACGCCATTCTGGTGTGGCCGCTGGCTTTCATCCTCTCTGCACTGTTGGCCATGGTCGGTTACTTTTTGGTTCGCCGCTTTGCCCCAGAAGCAGGTGGTTCCGGCATTCCTGAAATCGAAGGCGCGCTGGAGGAAATGCGCCCGGTTCGCTGGTGGCGGGTGATTCCGGTAAAATTTTTCGGTGGTCTGGGTACTTTGGGCGCTGGAATGGTTCTGGGGCGTGAAGGACCAATGGTGCAGATGGGGGGCAACACCGGACGAATGGTGGTGGATATTTTCCGACTCCGTAGCCCAGAAGCGAGACATTCTCTATTGGCAACAGGGGCCGCAGCCGGTTTATCCGCCGCCTTTAATGCGCCGCTGGCGGGGATTTTGTTTGTTATCGAAGAAATGCGCTCTCAGTTCCGCTACAGCCTGGTTTCGATTAAGGCGGTATTTGTCGGCGTTATTATGTCGACCATTGTTTACCGCTATTTTAACGGTGAAAAAGCACTGATAGACGTTGGTCGCCTCGGCGATGCGCCGTTGAATACCCTTTGGCTGTATCTGGCACTGGGAATTTTGTTTGGGGCGGTGGGTGTAGCGTTCAATGCTTTGGTATTTCGCACTCAGGATATGTTTATGCGTTTCCACGGCGGAGACTGGCGTAAACTGCTGATGATTGGTGGACTACTGGGCGGTATGTGCGGGCTGTTAGGGGTCATTCAGGCTGAAACCGTCGGCGGTGGCTTTTCGCTAATTCCTATCGCGGCAGCGGGAAATTACACCATCGGTATGCTGCTGTTTATCTTTATCGCTCGAACGATCACCACTTTGCTGTGCTTCGGCTCTGGTGCGCCGGGCGGCATTTTCGCACCGATGCTGGCATTGGGCACCATGTTAGGTACCGCCTTTGGTCTATCTTGCGGCCACTTTTTCCCAGAATATAATATTGAAGCAGGGACTTTTGCTATCGCAGGAATGGGGGCATTATTTGCCGCATCCGTCCGTGCGCCCCTGACGGGCATCGTTCTGGTGCTGGAAATGACCGATAACTACCAACTTATTTTACCGATGATCGTGACCTGTCTGGGGGCGACGCTCATTGCCCAATTTATGGGCGGTAAGCCATTGTATTCTGCCATATTAGCCCGTACCTTACAGCGTCAGGAACAGGCCGCAGAAGCGGCAAAAGCCCGGGAAACGGCGGTTGAAACAGGTAAATAAAATATATCATTTACCGGGAATACTTGAACCCATTACTCAGGTATTAGATAATTGCCACATAGATCAGGCTGCCATTGTAGTGACCTGCAACTCGAACACCGGTTGGGAGTACAGAGTATGAGCGACGAAACAGTATTGCCCCTGCAGTTTACCGAGGCAGCGGCGAAAAAAGTAAAATTGCTGATTTCAGATGAAGAAAATCCGAATATGAAACTGCGGGTCTACATTACCGGCGGCGGTTGTAGCGGATTCCAATATGGTTTTACTTTCGACGACCAGATCAATGATGGCGATATGACCATTGAAAAAGAAGGGGTTGAGCTGGTGGTTGACCCAATGAGCCTGCAATATTTGGTGGGGGGTGCGGTGGATTACACTGAAGGTCTGGAAGGCTCACGTTTTATCGTGACTAACCCGAATGCCAAATCAACCTGCGGCTGCGGTTCTTCCTTTAGTATCTGATAGATATTGCATCGACTTGTTGATCGTGAAAAAAACCGCCTGCCTTTCGGTAAGCGGTTTTTTTATGTCCGGCGTTGATCACTTTCGAGCCACACGTTCTCGATCACCATTCTAAAGTCATCAATTGAACAGGAAGCTGCACATCGTTTATGACCTCATTTTTCCGTAGTGTTACAGTCTCAGAACGCGTAATTTTGGGGGCATAACCGGCGTCTTTCGGGCAATTTACCTGCGGGTTTGCCCCGTATGGGGTATCACTGGTCTCTGGTGAAATCTGGCATGCTGCGTACAGCTTCAGGCTGACAAAGATACTGCCATTCTGACTTTTTGCCAGTCCGGGCATTGCGAATAGCGTTAACCAGGAAGTCAAAAAAAGTCGTTTCATAATAAATTTTATAGTTTATTGGCCATCTTTTCGTTCAAACGGAAAGCACATTGAGTATCAAGTATCGGTCTGCTGAGAAAAAACTTGATGGCTGAACTCTGAATATAACTTAATCAGTGCTAGGGGTCGTGATAATAGAAGCAGAGTGGGAAAAATTGTCGTGATGAAAAAGTAATATGTCACCACAATATACGCTTGATTTTCATGATGTAAAAACCTGAAAAAACAAAATGATAAATTAACTTTAAACTCTATGCTGAATACTGTTTTTATGACACACCTGCATTTATCAGTCTGCGATTATAGCGCAATCGTAATATTAAAGCCGCATATAAATAAGCACTGTAATGTAACGGTATCTAAAGTGACAGGAGGATATTATGAGCATAGCTGTAACTATTGGGACTCGTTCGGTTTTAGTTAGTGAAAGTCGCCTTGAACGAATGATTTCACAGGATAAAGACCATGCAACGCATCTGGGATTATGGGACAAAATCATGGATTATTTCCGCCCGGAAAAAAAACAGGATGTAATGAATGAACTTTACAGGTTAACCCATGCTCATGGCACATCAGCAAGCATAACTCTACGAGATCGGGTAGAGACTTTTAATAAACTTAAATTAATGTCTGAGCCAGTGTATAGGAATTTATTTAGAGTAGAGGACCATCCGAATAAAGATAACATTACGTTCTTTATTGGCGAGCAGGATATATATAGCCAAGATCGCCACACTCTACTACTAGAAGAGAAACAGTTCCTTTCATACTATAATATGGAAAGAATCAATACTGACCAAGATTTGAAAATAGATTTTGCTGCAGCAATTAAAAGATATATTTTTGGTGATTTAAGAGTGCAGGGGAATAATGGCGGAACTAAACAGATTTTCAAAGATATATGCAGAGGAACATATAATGTAGACGGGTTAAAAATGTCCACTACTGATAAAATTAGCCCAGAAATGAAAGAATCTCATCTGAAAAACTTTATTAAAAAATTAACGGTAAAACAGGAAGCAGTTTTTAATATCGTGGGATCGCAACTTGGGCAAATTGCGCTGATAGATACTTTATTGTCCTCTAAAAAGCAGTTTTTTTTCCTTGGGAACCCGGACAAGCAAGCTGAGTATCGCTTTGATGCAGAGAGTGGTGAGGTTGAAGTCAGCCATCTCATTCAGCAGAATGTAAGTCATGAACATTTTAAGGTGTTACGTGAACATTACTTTCAAGAAAACGCGCATTGGTATGATGGACTTAGTCTTAAAGCCACTTTTACTATTGCAGGGGATGGTTCTGTCGATTGCACTAACTTCCATTTTTACAGTAAAGAATATGATGGAAACACGGAAACTCATTGTTCCTAGTCATTGGTCGAGTCGACGTTTAGGGCCACTGGATTTATGTGAGTCGATATGGTCAGTGGGGAAGAGCATTTTTTGCCCTTTCTGGGCCGGCACTGGAGTAGATATTCGCAACTTGAAGCCGTTTACTGCAAACGGAAGTTGTCCAGCATCAACGGGCGTTTTTCGCTCGTTAATGCTGGGCTGAATTGAGATTAATCTATTCAATCTCAAAGGTGGGCAATTTCAAGCGCCAGCGAATGGCGGCCAGCCGGATACCCAGTGTGATGACCATCCCCAACATCATAGCCTGTTGCAGCGGCATACCAAAAGTATGGTAAGCCGTGGCATGCACAATGCCGCCAATAATACAGGCGGTGGCGTAGATTTCGGTGCGTAGAATCATCGGTATTTCCCGTGCCAATACATCGCGAATAATTCCTCCGCCCACGCCAGTAATCACGCCCATACAAATCGCCACCAGCGGGCTGGCTCCGGCGGCAAAGGCTTTATTCACGCCGATGCCCACAAACACCGCCAATCCAATGGCATCCAGTACAGGTAGAATCCACTTTGGTGTCCGGCGTGGTTGGCGCACCAGCAAAATGGTCGCCAGACAGGTGATCATCGCTACCACCAGATCGGTGGGATCTTTTACCCAAAAAACCGGGCCATTAGCCAGCGCCATATCGCGAATGGTTCCGCCTCCGACTGCGGTCACCACGCCCAATACCAATACGCCAAAAGGGTCCATCCGTAGCTTGCCTGCCAAGAGTACGCCGGATATGGCAAATACCGCCGTACCTAAAATATCCAGCCAATAGACCAGCATTTGAGATTACTCCGCGACAGAGGATGAAATGCTGGCCAGTTGCTGGCACAGCTGTTGAGCGGCGAGCAGGATACGCGGGCTGGCGCGATTAAACCAGTCTTCATTGACGGCAATAACCGGGATATCGAGCTGTGGCTGCCAGAAGGCGCGAACCGTCTTGATTTGTTCATCGCCGCCGGCGATAACGATAGCCTTTGGCTGGCGGTTAAGTACCTGTTCACGGCTGATTTGCGGCCAAGGTACGCGGCTATCTGCAAAAATATTTTCGCCGCCACACAGCGCGACGACTTCACTTTGTAAGGTATGCCCGGAGGTGGTAAACAGCGGCTGGGTGCCAAATTGCAGCAATACCTTCAGTGGCTGATTTTTTCCATAATGCTTTGCCAGCTCTGCTCGCTGTAAGCGAATTTGCTGCGCTGCCTGATGGGCTTTTTGCGGTTCAGGGCTGTATCCCGCCAGTTTATCGAGATCGTCGGCGATCTGCTCAATAGTAGTGGGATCGGAATAAAAGATGGGAATACCGAATGATGCCAACTGATCGAGCGGGCGTTGGGCATTACCGCCGCGCCAGGCCAGAATCAGGTCTGGCTTAAGCGCCAGTATTTTTTCAACATTAATCCCTTGCCAGGAAGCCACATGCTCCAGATTTTTGGCCGCTTCAGGATAGTCGGAGTAATCGCTGACGGCGACCAGTTTATCCCCCAAACCGGCGGCATAGGCCAGTTCGGTCGTGCTAGGAGCCAGACTGATGACCCGCTCGGCTGCCAATGCGGGTATCGCCATTCCTAGGATCAAAAAGCCGCAGAATATGACTCTGCGGCAGAATGTCAGTGAGCCTGATTTCATGCTTACGCGCGCTGGGACAGCATTTTTAGCATGGCTTCAATCATCAGCGTTGATTGCTGAGCGGCTACCACCAGGAACTCATCGAAGCTCAGATGCGATTCTTTATCGGCAACGTCAGAAATTGCGCGCACCACGACAAATGGGGTATTGAAGGCGTGACAAACATGGCCGATAGCGGCGGCTTCCATTTCTACAGCAGCTACGCTCGGGAAGGTTTTGCGGATACGAGCCAAAGGCTCTGCGCCATTGATAAAGGCGTCGCCGCTGCAAATCAGGCCGCGTACTGCATTAAGATTCAATTGTTTGATGCAGGTTTCAGCCAGTTCGATCAGTGCGTTATCTGCGGTAAAGGCTGCTGGGCAACCGGCCATTTGGCCAGCCTCATAACCAAAGGCGGTGACATCCGCGTCGTGGTAACGCACTTCTTCGGAAACTACAATGTCACCCACGTTCAGCGAGGCCGCTAGGCCGCCGGCGGAGCCGGTATTAATGACGACGTCAGGCTGGCAATGTTCCAGTAATAATGTGGTGCCCATTGCCGCAGAGACTTTACCGATGCCGGATTTCAGCAGGGCAACCTCTACTCCATACAACTGGCCGGTGTAGATCTCACAGCCTGCGCGTGACAAGGTCTGGCGGTTTGCTATCTTGTCGCGTAGCAGAGTAACCTCTTGTTCCATCGCGCCAATAATTCCTACTTTCATTTTGAATACTCGCTAATTTTTAAAAGGGGATAACCATGTTTTTCTCTGTCAGTAGGTTATCATTGTAGTGAGCTGCAGGTAATGTGCAATGGCGTTGCGTCGCGGGTGGATATAAGGGTGCAACCGTCAGGGGGGAATGATGTCCGGGATCGACTTTAAGCAGAAAATCAGTTTCCAGCGTCCGTTTAGTCAAACGATTACCGCGGAAGATGAATATGACATTGTGCGCCAGTTTGAGAGCGATCGCGGGCGCATCGTCAATTCGGCGGCTATTCGGCGTTTACAGCAAAAGACTCAGGTTTTTCCGTTAGAACGTAATGCGGCGGTTCGTAGCCGCTTAACCCACTCGCTAGAGGTTCAGCAGGTGGGGCGGCACATTGCTAAAGAAATACTGAATCGCTTTAAACAAGATAAACGGATCGACGAATTAGGTCTGGATAAGCTACATGATCCTTTTGAAAGTATTGTAGAAATGGCCTGTCTGATGCATGACATCGGCAACCCACCTTTTGGACATTTTGGCGAATCTGCAATCAATAATTGGTTTTCCCGCCGTATGGACCCCGCTAGCTGCGGATCGGAGCCGCAAACTCAGGATCGTTGCGAGGTTAGTTTTCTGCGATTGTCAGAAGGACAGCAGGAATTGAACCAGCTGCGCAGCCGTATTCGACAGGATCTCAGTCATTTTGAAGGTAATGCTCAAGCTATTCGTTTGGTTTATACCTTGCTGAAGCTTAATCTGACTTACGCGCAGGTTGGTTGTATTTTAAAATATACCCGCCCTGCCTATTGGTCTGCGCCCCCGCCTCCCAGCCACAGCTATTTGATGAAAAAACCCGGTTTCTATTTGGCGGAAGAAGAATATGTTGAGCGGTTGAGACGAGAATTGAATATGGGAGAATTCGATCGCTTCCCGCTGACTTATATTATGGAAGCTGCCGATGATATTTCTTACTGTATTGCCGATCTGGAAGATGCGGTAGAAAAGAGCATCTTTACCGTGGAACAGCTATTTGAACATTTGAAGAACGAATGGGGTGAAGTCGTATCCGGCGATTTGTTTGATAAAATAATTTGGAATGCGGCGCGGAAGGTTGAACGAATTCAAGGGCGAAGGAGTTCGGAAGATCAATTCTTTATGTATTTACGGGTATATACCGTCGGTAAATTGGTTCCCCATGCCGCTCAACGATTTATTGATAATTTATCTAGCGTATTTAATGGAACCTTTAATCAGGCGTTATTAGAGGATTCCAGTCCAGCCTGTAAATTATTACAGATTTTTAAATCTGTAGCGGCAAAACACGTATTTAATCATCCGGAAGTTGAACAACTTGAGCTACAAGGCTATCGGGTTATCAGTGGGTTGCTTGATATTTACAGCCCGTTACTCTCTATGCCGCAGGCGGCTTTCGCTCAGTTGGTCGCGGAGGACAGTCATCGCGGTTATCCGATTGAAACCCGCTTATACCATAAACTTTCGATTAAGCACCGTTTAGCCTATGTCGAGGCAGTAGAAGGTTTGAGCCATTTATCCGCCGAGCAGCGAGAGATTAGCGAATATTATTATCGGGCTCGATTGATTCAGGATTACATCAGCGGTATGACCGATCTTTATGCCTATGATGAATATCGTCGTTTGATGGCGGCAGAATAAGTTTCTGCTGCCGTTTTATTATTTAACTTTTATTAGGTCGAGTTTTGTAAAGACGGTAAACAATTTTTACTATTACAGATTCAGTATTAATGAACTTAGGCTCTGACGGCTACTCTTACTTTGCATGACTCGATTAGTTAGTCAGAAACTATTAATTAACTTGCTATTTGTATATAGAGAGAAAGAGAACCGACCCATGAAAAAAACAACGTTAGTGTTAAGCGCATTGGCATTAAGCATTGGTTTCGCCATGGGGCCGGTCTCTGCCGTTGCCGCAGAAACCGCCTCATCCAGCACCCAGCAGCTCCCTAGTCTGGCGCCGATGCTAGAAAAGGTCATGCCATCGGTGGTCAGCATCAACGTGGAAGGCAGTGCTTCGGTAAAAAGTACCGGGATGCCAGATCAGTTCCAACAGTTCTTCGGCGGAAATTCACCGCTGTGTCAGGAGGGTTCGCCTTTCCAGGGTTCACCGCTGTGTCAGGGCGGGCAGGGGGGAGGCGATGGTCAGCCAACTCAGAAAGAATTCCGTGGATTGGGTGCTGGCGTAGTGATTGATGCTGCGAAAGGCTATGTGGTGACCAATAACCACGTAGTAGAAAATGCGAATAAAATTCAGGTGCAGTTGAGCGATGGGCGTAAATTCGACGCCAAAGTGATCGGTAAAGATCCGCGTACCGATATTGCCTTGATCCAGTTGAAAGACTTTAAAAATCTAACGGCGATCAAAATGGCCGATTCCGATCAACTGCGGGTGGGTGACTATACCGTAGCGATCGGTAACCCTTATGGATTAGGAGAAACTGCAACATCCGGTATCGTTTCGGCACTAGGGCGCAGTGGCCTGAACGTTGAAAACTACGAAAACTTTATCCAGACCGATGCTGCAATTAACCGTGGTAACTCCGGCGGCGCTCTGGTGAATTTGAACGGTGAACTGATCGGGATTAACACCGCTATTCTGGCTCCGGACGGTGGCAATATCGGTATTGGTTTCGCTATCCCAAGTAATATGGTGAAAAACCTGACGTCGCAAATGGTGGAGTTTGGCCAAGTGAAACGCGGCGAACTGGGAATTATGGGGACCGAACTGAACTCCGAATTGGCTAAAGCCATGAACGTGGACGCACAGAAAGGTGCCTTTATCAGTCAGGTATTGCCGAAGTCTTCAGCGGCAAAAGCCGGTATTAAAGCCGGTGATGTGATTGTGACCATGAACGGAAAAGCCATCTCCAGCTTTGCCGCCTTCCGCGCTGAGATTGGCACACTGCCGGTGGGCAGCAAAATAACGCTGGGCCTGTTGCGGGAAGGTAAACCGATTACCGTCGATATCACGCTGGAGCAGGGTTCTCAGGCACAGGTTGCGTCTGGCAATATTTACACAGGGATTGAAGGCGCTGAACTGAGCAACTTTGATGCCGCAGGTAAGAAAGGCGTGAAGGTAGATAGCGTGAAAGAAGGCTCTGCCGCTGCGCGTATCGGCCTGAAAAAAGGCGATATTATTACCGGTGTAAACCAGAAACCGACGCTAAATCTCGGTGAGTTACGTAAGATTCTCGATGCTAAGCCTGCAGTGCTGGCTTTGAGTATTCATCGTGGTGATACCGATATTTATCTGTTAGCTCAGTAATTATCAGCGATTCGGGGCCGGAATATTTCGGCCCCGAATTTTACCTATTCCCGTTTAACTTTCCTTTGATTCAGGCGACGGCGGTTGGTCTATATGAATTTTCGCTGCCTGAATGACATTCTCTATTTCATCGAGTAATTCCAACCATTCGGGCAATAAATCCTGATTGTCAGCCTTTTGCCGTAGCTGTTGCTCAATATAGAAACACAGCCGTTTTAGTCTCGGAACGCCGCTGCACGCGCAGCTACCGTGTAATTTATGGATCAGATTAACGATATCCTCGTCGTCTGCGCCTTCCACAATGGCGTTGACCCGCTGTGTGACCTGCGGGAGAAACGCCAATAACATAACCAATAGCTCCTGCGCCAAATCTTCTTTATTGGCGGCCTGACGGATAGCTAGCGGCCAGTTAATCGAATCTTCCCAGCCCGCAGATCGCGAGGTAATTACCGCGGCAGAATTCTGAACGGTCGTTTGTTCATGTTGATAAAAACGCGCCAGTGCCTGCGTCAACCGGGTTTCATCAATAGGTTTAGCCAGATAATCAGCCATACCAAGCTTGAGGAACTGCTCCTGTTGGCCACTAATGGCGTGTGCGGTGACGGCAATTATTGGCGTATTAACATGATTAGGTAATTGATGAATTAACTCACTGGCGCGAATACCGTCCACTTCTGGCATCTGAATATCCATCAAAATCACGTCCAGAGCATGTTCGCGGGCGACGGCAATGGCTTTTTCACCGCTTTCACACAGAATGGTTTCTTCCACCTGTTCTTCCAGCAGCGTGCCTATCAGTTTTAGATTCGCAGGATTGTCATCCACCGCCATCACGCGTAGCGGCAGACGCGGTCTTTTTGGTTCGTTTTCGTTTGGTGCGGGTAATGCTAGCGGGTCTTCCCTCAGCAACAGTGGCATCAGGCGATTGCTGGAAATCGGTTTCACCAAACAGGCTTTGGCACCTAACTGTTTTAATTGCTCAGCATCAACCTGAGACTGGCTTGGTAACGCCAGAATTACATGATCGGCAATTTTTAGTGCTGCCAACAGTTTATCCTGATGACCTGCCATATTCGTGCGGAAAGGAATCGGAACGCCGACCAGTAGGAAATCGTAATATTTATCAGGAAGTTGAGCTAGGGTCGGGCTGTGAGTCACTCGCAGAGGCGTAATGCTCAACATATCCAACGTGGCCTGCGCCGCCGCCGGGTTCCGTTCGATATAGGCTAAATGCTTGCCGGCGAGCTGCTCCATGGTTGGCTGGCGATAGACCATGCCTTCGTTGAGATCCAAAGTGATATGGAAACGGAAGGTTGAGCCACGATTTAATTCGCTACGGAAGCTAATATCGCCGTCCATTTCTTTCACCAGACGCTCGGTTATTACCAAGCCTAGCCCGGTGCCGCCGTGGCGGCGGGAAATGCTGGCATCTGCCTGGCGGAAAGCCTGAAACAGCTGAGACTGCTGCTGTTCGGAAATACCGATGCCGGTGTCCTGAATTTCCACCGCCAGCTTAATTTGTCGTGCTGTCTGCGATAGCAGGCTTACGTGGATATCTACGTTACCATTTTCGGTAAACTTGATGGCATTGCCCAGCAGATTGGTCATGACTTGCTGCAAGCGCATAGCGTCGCCTACCACTTGTTCAGGCACATCATTATTGACGTGCAGCGTTAGTTCCAGCCCTTTTTCATGTGCGGTGTGAGCCAGCAAAATAACGACTTCATCAAGGGTTTCACGTAGCGGGAATGGAATATGCTCCAAAACCAGTTTTTCGGCCTCTAGCTTGGAAAAATCCAATACGTCATTGATGATACACAGCAGATTATTGGCTGAACGCTGGATGGTTTGCAGGTAATCTGTTTGAGTTGGCGTTAGGGCGGTTTTTAGCGTCTGACGGGTGAAACCGATTACGCCATTCAGCGGCGTGCGTAATTCGTGGGACATATTGGCCAGAAACTCGGATTTAATTCGCGCCGCTTCCTGCGCCCGTTTCTTCGCCAGACCCAGCTCAACGTTCTGGATTTCCATCTGTTCCAGCGTTTCCCGCAGATCTGAGGTGGCCTGATCGATATTCTGCTGCATTTCCTCGTGGTAGGCCGCCAGCGACATGGCCATCGAGTTAATCCCGTTTTTCAGAATATCCAATTCTCCCAGCATGTGTCCTTCCACCCGACTATCCAGCTGGCCGCGCCGAATCCGGTCTACGGTATTCACCATATTACGGATAGGGCCGGTAACATCGCGCATCAGACGATAGGCAAACAAAATGGCAATACACAGGCAGAACAATAGCAATAACGTAGAGATAAATACTTCTTTATATTGCTGAAGTCGTACTGATTGTAAATCCAGATCGATGGCAATATAACCCAACGGACGGTTGCTAATATTGGCTTCTGGTGGCCTGTCACTGGAGATATTATATTCCGAGACGATGGGCATTCTTAAGATTAACGAATCCCCTCGGTAGGTCAGCATCAAAGAACTGGGGATCGGAATATTATTCGGCAACCTTAATTGTGACGAGTTGTAATTATAGTTGGATGTGACAAAAAGATTATTATCTGCGTCAAAAACGGTAATTGAACGCACAATATTTGAATGACGGCGATGTAACAGATTAATTAACTGTCTGACGGTGTCTCGATTACGGAACGTCATTCCATATTCACTGGCAACCGCCAGCGGTTCGATAATACTGGTTCCTGCGTTAACTACTTGGTTTTGCAGTTCATTATATCGATGCACCATAAAAGATGTACTGAGTAATAGCCCAAGAAGCAGCGTGGGAGCTAAGATTAGTATCATCATGCGCGCGCGAAGACTGTATTTGGTCATGGTATTCCAATGTGGGAGAATTAGCAGCTTACGAAAACCAACGCATACTCATCAATAATTATGGCGCAATTCTACTCTCCAAACCGCCGCGTGACGACTCGGCAAATGATAACCGTGACCGCTGACGACCTAGATCCTTTAGGGCAGGGCGTTGCACATTATCAAGGTAAGGCTATTTTTGTCCCCGGTATGCTACCCGGAGAGCAGGCCGAGATACAGCTAACCGAAGAAAAACGTCAGTTTTCCCGTGGGAAGCTTCAGCGTTTACTGAAGCCCTGTGCTGAGAGAGTCGCTCCCCATTGCCCGCATTTTGGAACCTGCGGCGGCTGCCAGCAGCAACATGCCGATACCCACTTACAGCAGAGCAGTAAGGCTGCTCATCTGCAACGCTTAATTGCGCGAGAAACTGGCGTGACCGTGGAGGCAGAGCCTGTCATCTGCGGGACTGAATACGGTTATCGACGGCGAGCGCGCTTAGGGTTGTACTACCAACCTAAACAGCAGCGTTTGATCATGGGGTTTCGCAAAGTCGGTTCCCACGATTTGGTGGCGATAAAAACCTGCCCGGTACTGCGACCAGAGCTCGAGCGCCTGTTAGCGCCGCTTTATCGCTGTTTGTCAGAACTGCGGGCCGTTAAACGCTTAGGACACGTAGAATTGGTGCTGGCCGATAACGGACCGTTGCTGACACTACGCCATCTTGATAGCTTGAGTACCGCCGATCGCGCTGCGTTACAGGCTTTTTCTCTGCGCGAAAAGGTCGCGATTTATCTGGCTCCCGACAGCGATCATATTGAGCGTTTAAGCGGTGAGGAGCCTTACTATCAGATAGAAGGTCTACGCTTAGCGTTTAATCCGCGCGATTTTATTCAGGTCAATGCCACGGTAAATGAGAAAATGGTGGCGCAGGCGCTGGAATGGCTGGATGTGCAATCGAATGAGCGCGTTTTGGATTTATTCTGCGGTATGGGTAATTTTACTTTGCCGTTAGCGCGCCATGCCCTGCAAGTTGTGGGTATAGAAGGAGTTGCGACACTGGTAGCTAATGGGCAATATAATGCGCAGATTAATGGTTTAGCTAATGTTTCGTTCTTTCATGAGAATTTAGAGGACGAGATCAATAAACAGCCTTGGGCGAGCCAAGGTTTTGATAAAATATTGCTGGACCCGGCGCGGGCAGGTGCGGCCGGGGTCATGTTACATATAGTGAAGCTGGCGCCGAAGCGGGTGGTATATGTCTCTTGTAATCCCACCACTTTGGCACGAGATAGCCACGTGCTGATCGACGCCGGTTACCGTCTTGCACGTGTGCGAATGTTAGATATGTTTCCGCACACGGGGCATCTTGAGTCAATGGCGCTGTTTATACAACAGGATCCACTGGCCGCTGAGTAGGGAGAAGTTATGGTTGCGGTAAGAAGTGCACATTTGAATCCGGCGGGCGAGTTTGCTCTCGACGATTGGATCGCCAGCTTGGGTCTTCCCAACCCGCAGTCATGTGAGCGATTAGCCGAAACTTGGCGTTATTGTGAACAACATACACAAGGTCATCCCGATGCCTCGCTACTGCTGTGGCGCGGCCTTGAAATGGTTGAAATCCTCTCCACCCTGAGTATGGATAACGACAGTATGCGCGCGGCGCTGCTGTTCCCATTGGTTGATGCCAATGTGGTTAATGAAGAAACCCTGACCGAACAGTTTGGCAAAGGCATTACCTATCTGGTGCACGGCGTGCGGGATATGGATGCCATTCGCCAGCTCAAGGCCACCACTAATGATTCGATGAGTTCAGAGCAGGTGGATAATGTCCGCCGTATGCTACTGGCAATGGTGGAAGATTTCCGCTGTGTGGTCATTAAACTGGCGGAACGTATCGCTCATCTGCGGGAAGTCAAAGACGCACCGGAAGATGAACGCGTGCTGGCGGCCAAGGAATGTTCCAATATCTATGCGCCGTTGGCTAACCGTTTGGGGATTGGTCAGATTAAATGGGAGCTGGAAGATTTCTGTTTCCGTTATCTGCATCCTGATGAATACAAACAGATCGCCAAGTTGCTTCACGAGCGCCGCATCGATCGCGAACAGTTTATCGACGATTTTGTTGCTTCTTTACGTCAAGCCATGGCTGATGAAGGAATCAAAGCGGATATTTATGGCCGTCCTAAACATATCTACAGTATCTGGCGCAAAATGCAGAAGAAGTCGCTGGCGTTCGATGAGCTGTTTGACGTTCGCGCGGTGCGCGTGGTGGTTGAGCGCTTGCAAGATTGCTATGCTGCATTAGGTATTGTGCATACTCATTTCCGTCATTTGCCAGATGAATTCGACGACTACGTAGCCAACCCTAAGCCTAATGGTTATCAGTCGATCCACACCGTGGTGCTTGGTCCGCGTGGAAAAACGCTGGAGATTCAAATTCGAACCCGCCAGATGCATGAGGATGCGGAACTGGGTGTCGCCGCTCACTGGAAATACAAAGAAGGGGCGGTTGCAGCAGGACGTTCAGGCTATGAAGGGCGTATTGCTTGGCTGCGCAAACTGATCGCGTGGCAGGAAGAAATGGCCGACTCTGGCGAAATGCTGGATGAAGTGCGTAGCCAGGTGTTCGACGATCGGGTGTATGTGTTTACGCCAAAAGGCGATGTAATTGATTTGCCAGCCGGTTCTACGCCGCTGGACTTTGCCTATCATATCCACAGCGACGTGGGTCACCGTTGTATCGGAGCCAAGATCGGCGGACGCATTGTGCCCTTTACCTATCAGTTGCAAATGGGCGATCAGATCGAAATTATCACCCAAAAGCAGCCGAATCCAAGCCGTGACTGGCTGAACCCGAACCTCGGTTATGTCACCACCAGTCGCGGTCGTTCCAAGATTCATAACTGGTTCCGGAAACAGGATCGCGATAAAAATATTCTGGCTGGTCGTCAGATGCTGGACGACGAACTCGAACATATGGATATCAGCCTGAAAGAGGCCGAAAAGCTGCTGGTTCCACGCTATAACATGAATTCTCTGGATGAAGTGTTAGCGGCCATTGGCGGCGGTGATATTCGTCTAAATCAGATGGTGAACTTCCTGCAAGGGAAGCTTAACAAACCTACGGCGGAAGAAGCCGATCTGGAGGCGTTACGCCATCTGACCAACAAAACCCAGCAGCCATCCCGCAATAGCAGTAAAGACAGCGGACGCATTGTGGTGGAAGGTGTCGGTAATCTGATGCATCACATCGCACGTTGCTGTCAGCCGATTCCGGGTGATGAAATCGTGGGTTTTATTACTCAGGGGCGGGGGATTTCCATTCATCGCGCCGATTGTGAACAACTGCTGGATCTGCAATCTCACGCGCCGGAACGCATTGTTGATGCAGTATGGGGAGAAAGCTATTCCAGTGGGTATTCGCTGGTGGTGCGGGTCACAGCCAACGATCGCAGCGGCTTACTACGTGACATCACCACTATTTTGGCTAACGAAAAAGTCAACGTACTGGGTGTCGCCAGCCGTAGTGATACCAAAAAGATGCTGGCTACCATCGATATGGATATTGAAATCTATAACCTACAGGTATTAGGTCGGGTGTTAGCTAAGCTCAATCAGTTGCCGGATGTGATAGATGCCCGCCGCTTGCACGGTAATTAAACTAACGGGGGATATCTGCTAGTGGGCGATCCGGGCCACACGTTGCCCTTTTAGTTAGCTCTGACCAGCGTTCTACTTGTGAGTGGAGCGCTGGTTAGCATCAATTCTCCTGCGCACGTTACACCTTGATTATCAAAAAACAAAAGTGAATAAACCGCTATGACGCCTACTGAAACCGCCTCTGATTCCACCGCTTCTGCCTTACAACGTCTGTTGGATATCATGCGCACGTTGCGTGACCCGGAAAACGGCTGTCCGTGGGACCGTAAGCAGACTTTCGACACCATCGCGCCTTACACACTGGAAGAGACCTACGAGGTGCTTGACGCGATTCAGCGGCAGGACTATCCCGACTTGCGTGATGAATTGGGCGATTTGCTGTTTCAGGTGGTGTTTTATGCCCAAATGGGGCAAGAGCAGGGGCTATTTGCCTTCGATGATATTTGCAATGCCATCAGCGACAAACTGGTGCGCCGCCATCCTCACGTTTTTCCTGTTTCGGGCCAATCGCCTGAGGTAATGGATAGCGCAGAAATTATTGCCGGTTGGGAGCAACGCAAAGCCGGTGAACGGGCTGATAAGGCGTTGTACTCGGCGTTGGATGATATTCCAAACGCTTTACCGGCGTTGATGAAGGCGCATAAAATCCAGAAACGCTGTGCCGCCGTTGGTTTTGACTGGGATACGCTTGGCCCAGTGCTGGACAAGGTATACGAAGAAATCGACGAAGTGATGTTCGAAGCGAAACAGGCGGTGGTGGACGAGGAGAAGCTGGGAGAGGAAATCGGCGATTTGCTGTTTGCGACAGTGAATCTGTCCCGCCATTTGGGCCATAAAGCTGAAAATGCTTTGCAGGCGGCAAACCGTAAATTCGAGCGACGTTTTCGTCAGGTAGAACAAATAGTTACCGCTTCTGGCCGCACTATGGAAGAGGCCTCTTTAGCCGAAATGGAAGCCGCATGGCAGCAGGTTAAAAAGCAAGAAACTGAAATCTAACGTGTTTTAATTCATTTGATGGATGGTTGTTGAATTTCAATTACGTTAATATATTGAATTATAACGGATAGGAAGACGGTGTTCAGCGCGCTTTTCATGAGTAAAACTCTGCGAGGCGTTGAGATCATTTGTAGCGAAACCAAGGTTCGAGTATACTACTTTCCCGTCTTGGTTCTTCCATCGTCTTTAAACCTAAACTCTCAGGTTCAGCATGACAACTAATTATATTTTTGTGACCGGCGGGGTCGTATCCTCTCTGGGTAAAGGCATTGCCGCAGCCTCCTTGGCGGCTATTCTTGAAGCCCGTGGCCTCAACGTTACCATCATGAAACTGGACCCGTATATCAACGTGGATCCGGGCACCATGAGCCCGACACAACACGGGGAAGTTTTCGTCACCGAAGATGGTGCTGAAACCGATCTGGATTTAGGGCACTACGAGCGCTTCATTCGCACCAAAATGACCCGCCGCAATAACTTCACCACTGGCCGTATTTACTCAGAGGTTCTGCGTAAAGAGCGTCGTGGCGATTATCTGGGTGCAACTATCCAGGTTATTCCTCATATTACCAACGCGATCAAAGAACGTATCATCGAAGGCGGCGAAGGCCACGACGTGGTATTGGTCGAAATTGGTGGCACCGTAGGTGATATCGAATCTCTGCCGTTCTTGGAAGCGATTCGTCAGATGGCGGTAGACGTTGGCCGCGAGCATACTTTGTATATGCACCTGACGCTGGTTCCTTATCTGGCCGCGGCTGGCGAAGTGAAAACTAAGCCAACACAACATTCGGTTAAAGAACTACTTTCCATCGGTATTCAGCCTGATGTGCTGATTTGTCGTTCCGATCGCGCAGTTCCTGCTAACGAACGGGCGAAGATCGCTCTGTTCTGTAATGTGCCAGAAAAGGCCGTTATCTCCCTTAAAGACGTTGATTCCATTTATAAAATCCCAGGCCTCTTGAAATCACAGGGCCTTGACGATTATATTTGTAAACGATTCAGCTTAACTTGTCCTGAAGCAAATCTTGCCGAGTGGGAACAGGTAATATATGAAGAGTCCAATCCGGGTGGCGAAGTGACCATCGGGATGATCGGCAAATACGTTGAGCTGCCGGATGCCTACAAATCCGTGATCGAAGCGTTGAAACACGGCGGGTTGAAAAACCGTCTGACCGTTAACATCAAGCTGATCGATTCACAGGACGTAGAAACCCGCGGCGAAGAAATGCTGAAAGGGCTGGATGCTATTCTAATCCCAGGTGGTTTCGGCTATCGCGGTGTAGAAGGCAAGGTGACTGCGGCGCGTTATGCCCGTGAACACAATATTCCTTATCTGGGCATTTGCCTGGGTATGCAAGTTGCACTGATGGAGTTTGCCCGTAACGTCGCGGGTATGGAGAACGCCAACTCCACGGAATTTGTGCCAGACTGTAAGTACCCGGTGGTTGCATTGATCACCGAATGGCGTGATGAAGACGGCAACGTTGAAGTCCGTACGGAAGAAAGCGATTTGGGGGGTACCATGCGTGTGGGTGGGCAGCAATGCAACCTGACCGATGGTAGCTTGGTACGTCAGATGTATGGCGAACCAACCATCGTTGAACGCCATCGTCATCGCTATGAAGTAAACAACATGTTGTTGAAGCAGATTGAAGCTGCCGGTCTACGCGTAGCCGGGCGCTCTGCTGATAACAAGCTGGTGGAAATCATCGAGTTGCCTAACCATCCTTGGTTTGTCGCTTGTCAGTTCCATCCAGAATTTACTTCGACGCCACGTGATGGTCACCCGTTGTTCGCCGGCTTTGTGAAAGCGGCTGGTGATTATCAGAAGCGCCAGGTGAAATAAAATATTTGGTAGGTGGGGCGGCTTGAATGTCGCCCCATCTGTCTGGAGTTTTAGTTTAACTTGTACTGAGGAAAATCTAATGTCCAAAATCGTTAAAGTCATCGGTCGCGAAATCATCGACTCCCGTGGTAACCCAACTGTAGAAGCTGAAGTCCATTTGGAAGGCGGTTTCGTTGGTTTGGCTGCTGCACCATCAGGTGCTTCTACCGGTTCCCGTGAAGCATTGGAACTGCGTGACGGTGACAAGTCCCGTTTCCTGGGCAAAGGCGTTCTGAAAGCTGTTGCCGCTGTTAATGGCCCAATTGCTCAGGCTGTTATCGGTAAAGATGCCAAAGACCAGGCTAACATCGATAAAATCATGATCGATCTGGACGGTACCGAAAACAAATCTAAATTCGGTGCAAACGCAATTCTGGCTGTTTCTCTGGCTGCTGCTAAAGCGGCTGCTGCGTCTAAAGGCATGCCTTTGTACGAGCACATCGCTGAACTGAACGGCACCCCAGGCCAATTCTCTATGCCACTGCCTATGATGAATATCATCAACGGCGGCGAGCACGCAGATAACAACGTTGATATTCAAGAGTTTATGATTCAGCCTGTTGGCGCTAAAACTCTGAAAGAAGCGGTTCGCATCGGTTCTGAAGTGTTCCACAACTTGGCTAAAGTTCTGAAAGCTAAAGGTCTGAACACTGCAGTGGGTGACGAAGGTGGCTACGCGCCAAACCTGGAATCCAACGCTGCTGCACTGGCTGCAATCAAAGAAGCCGTAGAGCAAGCGGGTTACGTGCTGGGTAAAGACATTACTCTGGCTATGGACTGTGCAGCTTCTGAATTCTACAACAAAGAAACTGGTATGTATGAGCTGAAAGGCGAAGGCAAAACCTTCACTTCTCAAGAGTTCACTCATTACCTGGAAGGTCTGGCTAAAGAATATCCAATCGTTTCTATCGAAGACGGTCTGGACGAGTCTGACTGGGATGGTTTCAAATACCAGACCGAAGTGCTTGGCGACAAACTGCAACTGGTTGGTGATGACCTGTTCGTAACCAACACCAAGATCCTGAAAGAAGGTATCGAGAAAGGTGTTGCTAACTCTATCCTGATCAAATTCAACCAGATCGGTTCTCTGACCGAAACTCTGGCTGCAATCAAGATGGCGAAAGACGCAGGCTACACCGCGGTGATTTCTCACCGTTCTGGTGAAACCGAAGATGCAACCATCGCAGATCTGGCTGTTGGTACCGCTGCTGGTCAAATCAAAACGGGTTCTATGAGCCGTTCTGACCGTGTTGCTAAATACAACCAACTGATCCGTATCGAAGAAGCGCTGGGCGACCGCGCAGTATTCAACGGTTTGAAAGAAGTTAAAGGTCAGTAATTTCTGCCCTGGTACTTGCTAGAAAAAACCCGCCTCGGCGGGTTTTTTTATATCTAAAGTTAATGAAATGGAAACCATTATTTTTTATTTATATGTTTATGCAGGAAATAAATGAGTTCTATCGGTGATTAATCAAATTGAAATATATTATTCAATTAAAAATGAACATATTCAACAAATAATATAAATCTTATATATTTATTGGGCTTATTTTTATATAAAAATAAAATAAATCTTGTTGTTTGCATAATCTGCTTTGAATACTACACTTGAAGTGTAAATATAGTAATAAGCTTATTCCATTTTGGTTTAACCAGCCAAGTTACTACATATTTAATGCTGGTTACGTTTTTGATAAAAGCCATTATTATCTGTTTGAGGCTGCGTATCCATGAAATACAGAATTGTTATCATCGGTGGTGGCACCGGAGGGACAATCCTTGCAAATTTGTTGGCAGGCAAACTGCGCAGGGATATTGTTTCAAAGAAGGTCGAAATTATCTTAATGTCTGATTCTCCAATGCATTATTATAAACCAGCGTTTATGTATGTTGCATTTAATCTATTTCTTAAACAGGAATTAGAAAGACCACAAAAAAGTCTATTGAGACCAGAAATAAGCTTTATTATAGATAAGGCGGAAGGGTTTGATTTAAATAAACGAATTATCTTCACCAGAAAAGGTGAAAAATATGGTTATGATTTTCTAGTTTTTGCGACCGGCTGCGTACCTCGACCTGAATGGATAGAGGGATTGGTAGAAAGCGGCGATCATTTTTATCAGTATGAAGCTTCCCGCCGATTAGCTGAAAAGCTAGCCAAAATAGAGAAAGGGCGAATTTTTATTACGGTCTCTTTCCCTGAGACACCTAACGTTCCCCACCAGTGCGGAATTGCACCATTAGAAACTACGTTAATGCTAGATGACTATTTGCGACAGCGGGGGGTGCGTAGTGCGATAGAAATTATTTATACCTATCCGACGGTAGCGCAGCTATTGCGTAACTGTCTCTTTTTACAGCGTCCTACCGGGGATATTTTACCTAACGTCTTTGCTGCCAGAGATATTAAATATCAGAGAAGTTTTACACTGAGCAAAGTCGATCCGAATAAAAAAATTGCCTATTCCGCAGAAGGCGATGCTCAACCCTTTGATATTTTGATGGCTACGCCACCGATTAGCGCCGTTGATGCGGTGCGAAATACGGGTCTGAGTGAATGGGATAACCAAGAAGGCTGGTTGCCAACCGACCCACAAACGCTTCAGGTTTATGGGCAGCAGGGCGTTTATGTTATCGGTGATACCGTTGATCTCCCTATCAGTAAAGCGGGTGGCGCCTGCCATAACCAGGCACCTATAGTTGCAGATAATATTATTTCCGAAATGACCATGGGTTATCCCACTCGTTACTACGATGGGAAAGTACAGGCTATCGCCCAAATGGGGTTGAATGCCGGAATGCCGCTTTGTTATGACTATCGGAATGATCTCTTACCTACGCCACCGACTAAGGTCGGTGGTTTGCTACGTAGCGGTTTTAACCGCGGTCTTTATTGGGCAACGGTGCGTGGCTTAATGTAAATATCAGGAGAAATAATGAGTGATACACCTTCGGATCTAAAGGCACATATTTCTTCGGAAAATGACGTGGCGCTCAATGAATTACTCGTCAAAATCCAACCATTGCTAGCGGGGAAGCGCTTTCATAATTTTATTGATTTTATTTCCCTGATATCTGATGGAATAGATATTGTCGATAACGACATGGTGGAAAAACTGTCTTTATTATTTGAGCGATTGGTAATCGTCAGTTGGGAAGGGGGTAACGCGTTAAATATGGCGTATACCGAATCACAGATTGAACAGTCACAACCCAATTTTCGTTCGGTTTATAAATTACTCCGTGACCCGGATACCTTACGCGGCATGAGTTTGTTTTTAAGGACATTACAAATTATTGGCCAAAGAGTTAGTGCGGATATTCCTAATCAGTAAGGCTGAGACTTCGCCAGTTATTCAGTCAGAAGGAGACCCTTTATATGTTTAGCAAAAAATCACCTGATTTTTCTACTCAAGCCATACATTACGGTTATGACCCGAAAGATCACTTAGGTGCTTTATCACCTCCGGTTTATATGAGCTCAACCTTTACGTTCCCCAGTGCAGAATATGGTGGAGCCTGTTTTGCTGGGACACAAAAGGGGTATTTTTATTCTCGTATCAGTAACCCAACCTTAGATTTATTAGAGCGACGAATTGCCGTACTGGAAGAAGGTGACGCTGGCGTGGCTTTTTCTTCGGGTATGGGCGCAATAACGGCCTGTTGCTGGACTTTCCTTAAGCCTGGAGATGAAATCATCGTCGACCAGACTATTTATGGTTGCACTTATGCCTATTTTCATCAGGGATTAGCTCGTTTTGGTATCAAAGTCACCCATGTGGATTTAACCGAACCGCAGAAATTACTGGCAGCCATTTCCAGACAGACGAGAATGGTATATTGCGAGACTCCAGCCAACCCTAATATGCGTTTGGTGGATATTGCGGCTATCAGCCATATTACTCATTCTGTTGGGGCCATTTTCTTGGTGGATAACACCTACTGCACGCCATATTTACAGAAGCCGCTGACCTTAGGTGCTGATATTGTGGTGCATTCCGCCACTAAGTATTTGGGGGGGCATGGCGATCTACTGGCTGGTTTAGTGGTTGCTCGTCAGGAGCTCGCAGAGCCAATCCGTATGATTGGCTTAAAAGATATGAATGGCGCGGTACTTTCAGCGCAGGATGCTGCATTGCTATTACGTGGCATGAAAACGCTGGCTGTGAGAATGGATCGTCACTGTGATAGCGCGCAAGTGATTGCTGAAATGCTGAATAATCACCCTTCCGTTGAGAGAATTTATTATCCGGGTCTGAAGAATTTTCCTCAATATGCCTTGGGTCAGCGGCAAATGAGGCGTTCTGGTGGGATGATCGCCTTTGAACTGTGCGGTGGGCTGGAGGCAGGTATTGCCTTCCTGAACGCATTGAAACTTATCTATCGTGCCGTTAGTTTGGGCGATTGTGAGAGTCTGGCTCAGCATCCGGCGAGCATGACCCACTCGGTCTATACTCCAGAAGAGCGAAAACGGCATTTAATTAGTGATGGACTGATACGGTTGTCCGTTGGTCTAGAGGGTGTGGACGATATCAAACAGGACTTATTACAGGCATTGGAACATCTTGGGAATACTCACGCTAAAGCGCGAAACCTCGAGAGATATGCTCAGTGACGGCGAATTTCCCATGATAAAATCGGGCTGTCATGACGGTGGATTTTTTATAATGATGAACCTGTATAGCGATGAATTTTATAATAAAAAATTTTACAACAAAGAGTTTTTATAACAAAAAGTATTGGGGTTCTTAGCATATTGGTTCCGTTTATCTCTCATGGTGATATTTTCGATAAACTCTGGCTTGCCGGTAAATGGTGTTGCTTAAGAGTTTGGCTAATCAGTATCAATAAACATCAAGGAAAAGAAAGATATGAAGCTAAGAACCTTCTTCTTACCCCTTATTTTTTGCTCAGGCACAGCTTTGGCCGCGGATTTGACCGTGACTATGAATGAATCATTACCACACGGAAATGGTCGGGCGCTTGGCAATATAGTCGTCACGGAAACGCCCTATGGCTTGCTATTTAGCCCTCAGTTAGCCGGATTAGCTCCGGGCATTCACGGCTTCCACCTGCATGAAAATGCCAGCTGTGCGCCCGCAGAAAAGGACGGAAAAATGGTACCCGCGTTAGCGGCGGGTGGGCATTTCGATCCGAAAAAAACTTCTGCGCATCAGGGGCCTTATAGTGATAAAGGACACTTGGGGGATTTGCCTGGATTGGTCGTTAACGCTGATGGTTCAGCCAACTATCAAGTCTTGGCTCCACGCCTAAAATCCTTATCGGAACTTAAACATCACGCCCTAATGATTCATGCCGGCGGCGATAACTATGCCGATCATCCTATGCCGTTGGGCGGCGGCGGAGCGAGAATGGCCTGCGGTGTGATTGAGTAACTCCCTGATACAATCAAAGCTGGCCGCCAGCAGGCGGTCGGTTTGGTGACAGCGTCAGAATCTGCGATAATCGCACATTACCCGCTTTCATATAGAGATTCTGATGCTTTACCCGATTAATGAGATGTTCCAGACTTTGCAAGGTGAGGGCTTTTTCACCGGCGTACCGGCGATATTTGTCCGTTTACAAGGCTGCCCGGTAGGATGCAGCTGGTGTGACACCAAACATACCTGGGAGAAAAACGTCGATCGGGAAGTCGATGTGCAGCGTATTTTGGTGAAAACCGAGGAAAGCGACGCTTGGGGTAACGCCAGTGAGCAACAGTTATTAACCATTCTCCGCCAGCAAGGCTATACGGCGCGCCACGTGGTGATTACCGGCGGTGAGCCTTGTATTTACGATTTATTGCCGCTGACCACTCTGCTAGAGCAGGAAGGCTTTAGCTGTCAGATCGAAACCAGTGGTACTTATGAAGTCCAATGCTCGGAAAAAACCTGGGTGACCGTTTCACCTAAAGTGAATATGCGTGGCGGGTTAAAAGTATTGGAGCAGGCTTTAACGCGGGCAGATGAAGTGAAGCACCCCGTTGGGCGAATGAGAGATATTGAAGCGCTGGATGCATTATTGGCTACGTTGCACGATGATAAACAACGAATTATTGCGCTACAGCCTATCAGTCAGAAAGAAGAGGCCACGCGACTTTGTATTGAAACCTGCATTGCCCGCAATTGGCGCTTATCTATGCAGACCCACAAATATTTGAATATTGCCTGATAGTGAGAGGCGCAGGGCTGAGGGATGCTCTCCAGCCCTGACCTAGCCAGATTAGCCGCGGTAGACGCAGCCTGCGGAGCAGGTTTCTTTTACCATGACTGCGCTCAGTTCCGGTAATTGCGGTTTCAACTGCTGCCAAATCCAAGCCGCTAAAACTTCACTGGTTGGGTTCTCTAAACCAGGGATATCGTTTAGATAATGATGATCCAAACGCTCCCAAATAGGCTGAAAAGCTGCTTTCAGCTCGGCGAAATCCATAACCCAACCGCTATGAGCATCAACTTCCCCGGTCACTTCCAGGCGAACCATAAATGAATGGCCGTGCAAACGACCACATTTGTGGCCTTCTGCCACGTTAGGTAACCGGTGTGCGGCTTCAAACTGAAAATCTTTAAATAATGTGGTGCTCATCATCCTGGCCTTATTGACTCAAAAAACCGCCGAATAGTACCGGAAACTGGGCGCGCAAGCTACGTTTGCCGGTCTTGGCGCGACATCCGATTTACTATGATTATTATAATGTAGCAGTCTATGCGTTTGATTTAGAACCCTCCGCTTGGTCGATTATTGGATTTTCGGACCAATGAAATTTTTCCTAATAAGTTGAACACTTTGACTCGTATGCGATAGCGAAAAAAGCGCTTAGTTGTTTTAGTTATTAATTATTTCTATCACTTCTTTAATTGTTATTATCCGGATGGTTAACCTTACAAAGCAAAAGATTTATTTGCCGACAAAATATCGGACTGACACTGGCTAAAGCACAAGGGAATTCGTACCGCGATGACGACTCAGGCTCCTCCAACTTCATTACTCCCGCTTTCGCCGGAGCAACTGGCCCGCTTACAGGCGGCGGTCGGCGAATTTTCGCCAACGCAAATGGCGTGGCTGTCCGGATATTTTTGGGGCATGGTCAATCAACAGCCGAACGCGACTGCTCATGGGGTTACAGAGCCAGAAACACCGTCTATTACTCTGATTTCTGCGTCACAAACGGGTAATGCGCGTCGTTTGGCCGAACAGTTGCGTGACGATCTGTTGGCAGCAAAACTAAAGGTTAATCTGGTTAATGCGGGCGACTACAAGTTTAAGCAGATTGCTCAGGAGCGCCTGTTAGTCATTGTCGCTTCGACTCAAGGAGAAGGGGAGCCGGCGGAAGAAGCGGTAGCGCTGCACAAATTTCTGCTATCCAAAAAAGCGCCTAAACTGACGGGAACCGCGTTTGCGGTCTTTGGATTGGGCGATACCTCTTACGAATATTTCTGCAAGGCGGGTAAGGATTTTGATACGCGTCTGGCCGAATTAGGCGCAGAACGTTTGTTGGAACGTGTGGATGCCGATGTGGAGTATCAGGCGCAGGCCGAACAGTGGCGGCAGCAGGTGGTGACTGTTCTGCAAGCTCGCGCTCCGGCACAATCTGCCAGCGCAGCGACGCAGACGCTAAGTGGTACTGTGGATGAAATTACCAGTAGCCCGTACAGCAAAACTACGCCACTTACCGCACAGTTGGCGGTTAACCAGAAAATTACCGGGCGAGATTCGGAAAAAGACGTACGCCATATAGAAATAGATTTAGGTGAATCCGGTTTGCGCTACCAGCCGGGGGACGCACTGGGCGTGTGGTATGAAAACGATCCGGCGTTGGTGGATGAGCTAGTCGGGTTACTGTGGCTAAAAGGCGATGAACCGGTCACGGTGGAGGGGCGAACTTTGCCACTGGCACAGGCGCTGCGCTCGCACTTTGAGCTGACGCAAAATACCACGGTGATTGTTGATAAATATGCCGCGCTTTCTCGCGATGAGAAACTGATTGCTTTGTTGGCGGATAAAAGCAAATTACAGCATTTCGCTCATAACACACCGCTCGTCGATATGGTGCGTCAGGCACCGGCGGATCTCAACGCCGATCAGCTGATTGCTATGTTACGTCCACTCACCCCACGATTGTATTCCATAGCTTCATCACAGGCGGAAAATGAAACCGAAGTGCATATCACCGTCGGAGTCGTGCGCTATGAGATAGATGGGCGTCTCCGCAGCGGCGGCGCGTCTAGTTTCCTGGCCGAACGCTTGGAAATCGATGGCGATATTCGGGTCTTTATCGAACATAACGATAATTTCCGTTTGCCCGCAAACCCAGAAACGCCGGTCATTATGATTGGACCCGGCACCGGTATCGCGCCTTTCCGCGCGTTTATGCAACAGCGCGATGCTGAAGGTGCCAGTGGGAAAAACTGGTTGTTTTTTGGCAATCCGCACTTTACCGATGATTTTCTCTATCAGGTCGAGTGGCAGCGATATGTCAAAGACGGTTTGCTCACCCATATCGATCTGGCCTGGTCGCGGGACCAATCGGAAAAGATATACGTACAAGACAAATTGCGCGAAAAAGGCGCAGAACTGTGGCGCTGGATACAACAAGGCGCTCACATTTACGTCTGCGGCGATGCCAATCGCATGGCTAAAGACGTCGAGAAAACTTTACTGGACGTGGTGGCTGAGCACGGTGCGATGGATGCCGAGCAAGCTGACGAATTTTTAAGTGAGCTGCGCTTTGCGCGCCGTTATCAGCGAGATGTGTACTGATGAATGATAAACACCCTGGACCACTGGTTGTGACTGGCAAATTGTCTGACGGCGAGCGGATGAAGTCCCAGAGCAATTACCTGCGTGGCACGATTGCCGAGGATTTACATAACGGCCTGACCGGTGGTTTTTCCGGTGATAACTTCCTGTTAATTCGTTTTCATGGAATGTATCAGCAGGATGATCGCGATATTCGCGCTGAGCGAGCGGAGCAAAAGTTGGAACCTCGCCATGCCATGATGCTACGTTGCCGCCTGCCGGGGGGGATTATCACGCCACAGCAATGGCTGGGCATTGATCAATTCGCCACGGACAGCACGCTGTACGGCAGCATTCGTATTACCAATCGTCAGACTTTTCAGTTTCACGGTATTCTGAAAGGAAACGTCAAACCAGCTCATCAGCTATTGAATCAGTTAGGTTTGGATGCATTGGCGACGGCCAACGATGTAAACCGCAACGTACTCTGTACCTCTAATCCGGTTGAGTCTGAGCTGCATCAGGAAGCCTACGAGTGGGCGAAAAAAATTTCCGAGCATTTATTGCCGCGTACTCGAGCCTACGCCGAGATTTGGCTGGATGCGGAGAAAGTGGCAACCACCGATGAAGAGCCTATTCTGGGTGCAACTTATTTGCCGCGAAAATTTAAAACCACGGTAGTGATTCCTCCGCAAAACGATGTTGATTTGCATGCTAACGATTTGAACTTCGTTGCGGTGGCAGATAAAGGCAAATTAATCGGTTTTAACGTGTTGGTTGGTGGCGGGCTGTCTATTGCGCACGGTGATAAAAATACTTATCCACGTAAAGCCAGCGATTTTGGTTTTATCCCGTTGGTACACACGCTGGCGGTAGCTGAAGCCGTAGTAACAACCCAGCGGGACTGGGGTAATCGAACCGATCGTAAGAACGCGAAAACCAAATATACGCTGGAGCGCGTCGGCGTGGATGTCTTTAAGGCAGAAGTGGAAAAACGTGCCGGAATAAGCTTTTCGCCGACCAAACCCTATGAATTTACAGGCCGGGGCGACCGCATCGGCTGGGTGAAAGGGATTGATAAAAAGTGGCATTTGACGCTGTTTATTGAGAATGGTCGCCTGCTAGATTATCCGGATCGTAGCCTGAAAACCGGCGTGGCTGAGATCGCTAAAATTCAT
The DNA here is from genome assembly GCF_001112925.1 of Yersinia nurmii. Lineage (GTDB taxonomy): Bacteria > Pseudomonadota > Gammaproteobacteria > Enterobacterales > Enterobacteriaceae > Yersinia > Yersinia nurmii. The sequence continues at coordinate 81,856 of NZ_CPYD01000014.1, read as the reverse complement.
CAGGGAGATTTCCGCTTAACCGCTAATCAAAACCTGATCGTGGCGGGCGTCCCGGAGAAAGAAAAAGATCGCATTGAGGCGCTAGCACGTCAGCATGGGCTGATGGGAAACAGCGTTAGCCGTCAACGAGAAAACTCGATGGCCTGCGTGTCATTCCCTACCTGTCCGTTGGCGATGGCGGAAGCCGAGCGTTTCATGCCGGAGTTTGTCACGCAAATTGAAGATATTCTGCACAAACATCATTTACCTGATGAACATATCGTGATGCGCGTCACCGGCTGCCCGAATGGTTGCGGTCGCGCTTTATTGGCAGAAATCGGATTAGTGGGTAAAGCGGTAGGCCGCTATAACCTGCATTTGGGCGGCAATCGTGAAGGCACGCGTATTCCGCGCATGTATCGTGAAAATATTACCGCCGATGAGATTCTGGCTATTATTGATGAATTAGTCGGCCGTTGGGCCAAAGAGCGTGGTGCTAACGAAGGCTTCGGGGATTTTGTTATTCGCGCAGGCGTGGTAAAGCCAGTTATTGATTCAGCCCGTGACTTTTACGAATGGCAGGAGGCGGTGTGAGCCAGTTTAATCTCAATGAATTAAATGCCTTACCTAAGGCCGAGCAGGCTGCGGCACTCGCGCTGGTTAACGGTCAGTTGGAAGTCCTTTCAGCACAGGATCGCGTGAGTTGGGCATTGGAGAATTTGCCAGGTGAATACGTTTTATCATCCAGTTTTGGCATTCAGGCGGCGGTATGCCTGCATTTGGTGACGCGCCAACGGCCAGAAATTCCGGTTATTCTGACGGACACAGGCTACCTGTTTCCCGAAACCTATCGGTTTATTGACGAACTAGCCGAGAAACTGCGGCTTAATCTGCAGGTATTTCGTGCTGAACACAGCCCGGCGTGGCAGGAAGCGCGCTATGGCAAACTGTGGGAGCAGGGCGTAGAAGGTATTGAGCGTTACAATGAGTTGAATAAAGTTGAGCCGATGAATCGCGCGTTGGAAACGCTGGGAGCGCAAACCTGGTTTGCAGGCCTACGGCGCGAGCAGTCGGGGAGTCGGGCCAAATTACCAGTGTTGGCCTTACAGCGTGGAGTATTCAAGTTACTGCCGATTATCGACTGGGATAATCGCCGTATCTATCAATATCTGACCGAGCATGGTCTGAATTACCACCCGTTATGGGAGCAGGGCTATTTATCTGTTGGAGATACTCATACAACCCGTAAATGGGAACCCGGCATGAGTGAAGAAGAAACGCGCTTTTTCGGTTTGAAACGGGAATGCGGGCTTCACGAAAGCTAGAACCCGCTTTTCCACTCAAATGGCATTGGGTATGCATGTGTGCTCCCAATGTCATATTGGCTAACCCGTTAAATGCAATGCGTTACCATATAATTCATTAAAATATCAGGTTATTTTTTTACTCACTTCTTCGTCGGCGTTCGTTCCAGACGATGACTCACGCTTTTTGTCGGGTTAACCTATTTATCAAACTAATCGGTGATTTTCTCTCTGGCTATCAAAGCTTCAACGTGAACTGCAAAGGCGATTTCCGCGTGGCGGTTGTTATCCCCACAAACAGCTTTCCTTAGAGGAGACTCCCACAACGAATTTATACGCGGGGAATACAAAAAAGGGCGCTCGTAATGAGCACCCTGTTGGTATTTATCGGACTTTTTAATCAGATTGCGAATGACTTCCCACAAAAATGATTATTTATTCGCTCCTGCTAGCTCTTTTACCAGTGGCAGCAGGATTTTGACGCTATCCCGCGAACGTTTGGCAATCCGGCCAGGCAAGTGATGATCGAGATAATTCAGATTATCCCACTGACTTTGGTGGCGGGTTTCGCCCAGCGGAAAATGCCGGCTGATAGCACGCTGTTGGCAGCCGTCTTTTTTGCCTAACTGATAGTTGGTGGCTTCGACGGAAAGCACTGGGATACCCGCTTTATCAAAGGCATCCTGATCGGCGCGGCAGTGAGGCTCTGGCGTGTTTTCCGGCCGGCTCGCCGCTGGGATTCCGGCATTGCGCGCTAACGCCAGGGCGCGATCGCGGCTTTTCGCTGCGAAGCCTTTAGCATCATGCTGACCGGGGTTGAAATACAACCGATCGCCGGTAATCAAACTGTCTAACGTGATGACCAGCAACGTATTTTCTTTTTCCTCTGCGCTCATGCGTTTCAGATAGTTTGCTGCACCCTGAGCGCCGACTTCTTCAGCGCTTAAAGCGACAAAGCGCAGGCTGTAACGGGTCGGAGTTTCTTTCAAGCGCTCCGCCAGTTCAAGCATTACACCGACACCAGAGGCGTTGTCATCCACGCCTTGCAGCGTCAGGCCGCCGAGGTTTTTATCCAAATCCTGATCGCTATGAGGCGTGTAAGTATCAAAGTGGGCCATGATCACCACTTGCTGCGGCTCGCGGCCTCCGTGGGCTGCAATGACCGATGTGGCACTGAGGTTGCGCCAACTCTGCTTGCCGTTTTTGCTGGTGTAAAGATAGCGGGTATTGAACACCCGCAAATTGGTCTGGTAACCCATGGTTTCAAATTGCTGATTAAGATAATCGGCGGCAAGCAATTCGGCAGGGCTACCGGCCATACGTCCTGGGAAGTAGGTGGCAATATGGCGAGTTTGCTGCTCGGCAATTTTCCCTAACGGCTCACTTTTAGCCGCTGCGGCCGCCGCATTCAGTGGGAATACAGTGCTAAAACAAAGCGTAACAATCGCTAGTTTCAGATGAAGGCGGGAAAACATACCTAAATATCCTTTTATAGAGTCTTAACCGCGCAGTTTGGTATGGACAACGCTGCGCTATGCGGGGCTTAGTATGAGACTGTCCGCGCGATTAGACAATTTGTATGGTTCCTAATTATCAGAATTTTTTATGTCTAAATCCGAAATGTCATTCAGCGCTATAAGTGAACTTGCCTCTACAAGGCTGACTGCATCGGCTTTATATCATTACGGAACTTGTAATTACTTTTCGTCATTTCATAAGGTCATAACCCGCCCCTATAGTCACCTTACGCTTTATCATGTAATCGAAGGCCGCTGTGGACTATCTACCAATATTTGCCGACTTGAAACAACGCCCTGTGCTGGTTGTTGGCGGCGGCGAAATCGCTGCGCGAAAAATAGATTTGCTTCATCGCGCGGGCGCTCAGGTGCGGGTAGTGGCGCGGGCGCTTTCTTCCGAACTTCAGCAACAGCATGACGCGGGAAAAATCCGCTGGGTGGCAGATGTTTTTTCGCCAGAACAGCTGGACGAGGTTTTTCTGGTGATTGCCGCCACGAATGACAACGCTTTGAATGCTGCGGTATTCGCTGCTGCGGATGAGAGGCGGATTCTGGCTAACGTGGTGGACGATCAGCCGCGTTGTTCGTTTATTTTTCCTTCTATTGTCGATCGTTCTCCGTTGGTTGTGGCTATTTCGTCCAGCGGTCAGGCCCCGGTTCTGGCACGAATCTTACGCGAACAGCTGGAATCCTTACTGCCCGCGAGTCTGGGTGACATGGCCGCCGTGGCGGGTCGCTGGCGTGCAAAAGTTAAACAGCGGCTCACGTCCATGAGTGCACGTCGTCGTTTTTGGGAAAAGGCTTTTACCGGTCGATTTGCCAGCCTGATGGCCAGTGGACAATCGACGCTGGCAGAAGATGAGCTGGAGCTATCCTTGATAGCACCGCAAAGGGAAAGCGGTGAAGTGGCTTTGGTTGGCGCTGGCCCCGGCGATGCGGGTTTACTCACTTTACGTGGTCTACAGGTTATTCAGCAGGCGGATGTCGTGTTATATGACCATTTAGTTAGCCCCGAAGTGCTGGATTTGGTTCGGCGCGATGCCGATCGCATTTGCGTGGGTAAACGGGCGGGCGCTCACTCCGTAGCGCAGGAGGAAACTAATCGTTTGCTGGTGGAACTCGCTCAGCAGGGCAAGCGGGTTGTGCGTCTGAAAGGCGGCGATCCCTTTATTTTTGGCCGCGGGGGGGAAGAACTTCAGGTTGTAGCCGCTGCCGGAATTCCGTTTCAGGTTGTACCGGGCGTAACGGCTGCCGCTGGAGCGACGGCTTATGCGGGGATTCCGTTAACCCATAGGGATCACGCCCAAAGCGTCACTTTTATTACCGGTCATTGTCGGGCAGACGGTGACGGGCTGGATTGGTCAACGCTGGCGCGTGGTCGTCAAACTTTGGCTATTTATATGGGAACGGTCAAAGCAGCTGAAATCAGTCAGCAATTGATCGCACACGGTCGGGCGGCGCAGACGCCGGTAGCCGTTATTGGCCGTGGAACCCGCGCCGACCAACAGGTACTGACGGGCACATTGGATCAATTGGACACATTAGCACATCAAGCTCCGGCGCCAGCATTGCTGGTAATTGGAGAAGTGGTGGATTTACACCACCAGATAGCCTGGTTTGGGCAACAACCGCAGACTGAACGGCCGCTTAGGTCGTCAATCGTGAATTTGGCATAAAGGATCTGTTATGGACGAAAAACGACTCACTCACTTGCGGCAATTGGAGGCGGAGAGCATCCATATCATCCGTGAAGTGGCCGCCGAATTCGGGAATCCGGTGATGCTTTATTCCATCGGTAAAGATTCTTCGGTGATGTTGCATCTGGCGCGTAAAGCCTTCTTCCCCGGTAATCTGCCTTTCCCCTTGCTACATGTCGACACTGGCTGGAAATTCCGCGAAATGTATGAATTTCGCGATCGCACCGCCAAAAATTTTGGCTGCGAGTTGTTGGTGCATAAAAACCCGGAAGGGGTGGCGATGGGGATAAATCCCTTCGTTCACGGCAGTGCCAAGCACACCGACATTATGAAAACCGAAGGGTTAAAGCAGGCTCTTAACAAATATGGCTTTGATGCCGCTTTCGGTGGGGCGCGCCGAGATGAGGAGAAATCCCGTGCTAAAGAGCGTATTTATTCGTTCCGCGACCGTTTCCATCGCTGGGACCCTAAAAACCAGCGCCCTGAGCTGTGGCATAACTATAACGGCCAGATTAATAAGGGAGAAAGCATTCGCGTTTTCCCGCTATCCAACTGGACTGAGCTGGATATCTGGCAGTATATCTTCTTGGAAAACATCGACATTGTGCCACTGTATCTGGCGAAGCCTCGCCCGGTTATCGAGCGGGACGGCATGTTGCTGATGGTGGATGATGATCGTATCGATCTGCAACCGGGTGAAATGATCACGCAGAAAATGGTGCGCTTTCGCACATTGGGCTGCTGGCCATTGACCGGTGCGGTGGAATCGCAGGCTGAGACATTGCCGTCGATTATTGAAGAAATGTTGATATCAACCACCAGCGAACGCCAGGGTCGAATGATCGACCGCGATCAATCCGGCTCCATGGAGCTTAAAAAGCGTCAGGGATATTTTTAAGGAGCGGCCCGATGAGCAACATGATTTTACAAAATACGGCGATGGCACAACAAATCGCCGATGAAGGCGGCGTTGAGGCTTATTTGCACGCCCAGCAGCATAAGACCCTGCTGCGTTTCCTGACATGTGGCAGTGTGGATGACGGGAAAAGTACCCTGATAGGCCGCTTGCTACACGATACTCGTCAGATTTATGAAGACCAATTAACGACGCTGCATACCGATAGCAAGCGCATTGGTACGCAGGGCGAAAAACTGGATCTGGCGCTGTTGGTTGATGGCTTACAGGCCGAGCGGGAGCAGGGCATTACTATTGATGTAGCTTACCGCTATTTCTCGACGGAAAAACGGAAGTTTATTATCGCGGATACTCCGGGGCATGAGCAGTACACTCGTAATATGGCGACCGGTGCATCAACCTGCGACCTGGCGATTTTGCTGATCGATGCGCGTAAAGGCGTATTGGATCAAACTCGTCGTCACAGTTTTATCGCCACTCTGCTGGGGATTCGTCATTTGGTGGTGGCGGTGAATAAAATGGATTTGGTGGATTATCAGCAGTCGGTTTTCGAGCAATTCAAAAGTGATTACCTTAGTTTTGCCGAACAGTTGCCGACAGATCTGAATATTAAATTTGTTCCACTGTCTGCATTGGACGGCGATAACGTAGCGACGCCAAGTGAGAAAATGGCCTGGTACAATGGTCCCACGCTGTTGGACGTATTAGAAACCGTGGATGTGGTGAACGCCAGCCGCCAGCAGCCTCTGCGTTTTCCGGTGCAGTATGTGAATCGCCCTAATCTGGATTTTCGCGGTTATTCCGGCACCTTGTCCGCCGGTGTGGTGCGCGTGGGGCAAAAAATCAAAGTGTTGCCTTCTGGCGTTGAATCCACCGTAGCCAGAATTGTGACTTTCGATGGCGATTTGCAGCAGGGCATTCCCGGCGAAGCTATCACACTGGTTTTGACTGACGAAGTGGATATTAGCCGTGGCGATTTACTGGTGGATGCCGATGAAACGCTAAAACCGGCGCAAAATGCGCTGGTAGACGTGGTCTGGATGGCGGAGCAGCCTCTGGTGGTTGGGCAAAGTTACGACATCAAAGTGGCGGGCAAAAAGACTCGTGCTCGGGTGGAGAATATTCAGTATCAGGTGGAAATTAACAGCCTGACCCAGCGAGTAGTAGAAAGCTTGCCTCTGAACGGGATAGGGCTGGTTGCACTGGCCTTCGACGAACCGCTGGTATTAGATAGCTATCAGCGTAACCGCGATACCGGAGGAGTGATTTTTATCGATCGGTTGAGTAACGTCACGGTTGGTGCAGGGCTGATTCGCGAAACGCTGGAGTCGGTTTATCAGGAAACCAGTCCGTTTAGCGCTTTTGAGTTGGAATTAAATGCGTTAGTACGTCGCCACTACCCTCACTGGGGTGCGCGCGATCTACTGGGAGGAAAGTAGTTTGCCTGCTCATTCTTTGCATTCTGATAACCAGCAAACTTTACCTGTGGATATGCCAGCGGATGAGAATGTCGTCTGGCATTCCCATGTGGTAACCCGGCAGGATCGTGAAAGGAAAAATGCCCACCGAGGCGTGGTGCTGTGGTTTACCGGTTTATCCGGCTCGGGTAAATCGACGTTGGCTGGTGCGCTGGAACAGGAGTTGTTCCGGCGTGGGATCAGCACCTATTTATTGGACGGCGATAATGTTCGTCACGGGTTATGTCGGGATTTAGGTTTTTCCGATACCGATCGACGGGAAAACATTCGGCGTGTTGGTGAAGTGGCAAAGCTGATGGTCGATGCCGGACTGGTGGTCTTGTCCGCCTTTATTTCGCCTCATCGTGCAGAACGGCAAATGGTGCAGGAAATGTTAGACAACGGCCAGTTTATCGAGGTTTTTGTCGATACGCCTCTCGCCATTTGTGAAGCGCGCGATCCAAAAGGTTTATACAAAAAGGCTCGTGCCGGTGAGCTGAAAAACTTTACCGGAATAGATTCAATTTATGAATCACCACTGGCACCTGATATTCATCTGAAAGGGGATCGGCCTTTAGCACAGTTAGTTGAGCAATTGCTGGAACAACTTTCGGCGAAAGCCATTATCAGCTAAGTATCGAAGGTTTATTGGCAGGAAAGGGGCGACTTTACCGGCCCCTTTTATCACGCTATTTATCGCCTGTTATCCGGGATTAGGCAGAAACGCTAAGCAGCTCGCTTTTCATCATGGAATTCAGGTGACGCAGGATTTCATCCTCGGAGAAATGAAGCTCCGGAAACTGTGTCATTCCATCCAAACCGCACACGAGACCAATCAATCGCCAGGCAATATTGCCGCTGTCATCACCCGAACGAAACTCGCCACTCTCTCGGCCGGCATTAATGACGGCTACCGTGGCCTGATGCCAGTTGGACATCGATTGGGTATAGGCGAGACGGATGGCATCATCGCGCTCGGCCAGCAGGCTAACCTCATTCCACAGCCGAGTTTCTCTTTTTCCCACGTCATCCTGCGGATAACCTAGTACTAGGAGCAAGCGCTCAACCGCCGGATGATTTTGGCTGGCTATATTAAAGGCGGCGAGTGATTGCTGAACCAGCAGCAGGAAAGCATCGGCTCGCAGTTGAGAGACCGACGCAAAATGGTGGTGAACCTGTCCTACCGCCACCTCGGCTTCATTTGCTACGCGGCGCACCGTGGTAGCGGCCATTCCTTCGGCCATGGCCACCCGCACGGCAGCATTCAAAATACTGCTATGCCGCTCTTCGCGATTCAAATATGCCAAGGATGCTCCTTTGTTCTCATTCTGAGATGAATTAACAGTTAGGTATGTAGGGGAATTATGCAGAGAATTGGACTGATGTTCAACATTTCGCTACAATCGCGTATTGAACACGTGTTCAACATTAAATTCTGCCTTATTTGAGTCTCTGATTATGTCTAAGAAATGGACTATTTTTTGCGTTATCATTTTGATGTACCTCCCAATTTCTATTGATGCCACTGTCTTGCATGTGGCTGCGCCTCGCCTTGGATTGGCTTTGTCGGCAACGGGGAGTGAATTGCTGTGGATTATCGATATCTATTCTTTGGTGATGGCCTGTCTGCTGTTACCCATGGGCGCTTTGGGCGATCGCATCGGTTTTAAACGGCTGGCGCTGATTGGTTCTGTACTATTTGGGCTATCGTCGCTGGCCGCCGCTTTGGCTGATTCGGTGGGAACGCTAATCGCCGCGCGCGCCTCTTTGGCAATTGGAGCCGCTATGATTCTGCCCGCCACTTTATCTGCGGTTCGGCATATTTTCACCGATGAGCGCGAGCGAGCGCTGGCATTGGGAATCTGGGTGGCGGTAGGTACCGCTGGCGCCGCTATGGGACCCTTGGTCGGCGGAGCGCTGCTGGAATACTTCTATTGGGGCTCGGTCTTTATGATTAACGTGCCGATAGTCGCAGTGGTGGTATTGGCAACCTGTTTCCTGATTCCAGACCAGCCTTGTCGCAGAACGCAAAGCTGGACGCTGGCACCGGCCTTGGTATTGACCACGGCAATATTATTACTGGTTTATGCGGCTAAAAGCGGGCTGCGCGGCAATGGTGATTTACTCGGCACCTCGCTAACCGCGGTGATGGGGGGCGTTATCCTGTACGGTTTTATCCGGCATCAGCTTTCATCACCTTCGCCGATGATTGATTTTCGACTGATTGGCCAGAGGGTGATTGCCGTCGGTATGATTATGGCGCTGACCGCGATGATTACCTTGGTTGGTTTCGAATTGTTACTGACGCAGGAACTGCAATTTGTATTAGGGAAAACGCCGCTCGAAGCCGGTCTTTTCCTGATGCCTCTGATGATTGCCAGCGGCCTGAGTGGTCCTCTAGCCGGTTGGCTGGTGGCAACGTTAGGTTTGCGTTTAGTTGCTACTCTGGGCATAGCCTTAAGTGCCGTTAGCTTCTTTGGATTGGCAATGACGGATTTCTCCTACCAAATCTATCAGGCGTGGGGTTGGATGGCGTTGCTCGGTTGCAGTATTCAAATCTCGTTGCTGGCTTCTACTGCCGCTATCATGAGCGCTGCGCCGCCGGAAAAAGCCGGTGCCGCTGGAGCGGTTGAAGGCATGGCATATGAGCTGGGCGCGGGTTTAGGCGTAGCGCTATTTGGTCTTTTGTTATCGCGGGTGTATATGGCTTCAGTGGTTTTACCGGAAGATTTACCCGCGAATTTGGCAGAACAGGCCAGCGCCTCTATTAGCGAAGCGATGCAGGTTATCAGTGAACTGGGTGGGGAGCAGGGCGAGCGATTGTTCGCCAGCGCCAGTGAGGCATTTTCGACCTCGCATAGTCTAGTATTAAGCATCGCTAGCGGCATCTTGATTTTACTCACCGCAGTGGTCTGGTACAGCATGCCGGGAAAAGAATCCGAGGCTAAATTAATAAATATATCAAAACACTAATGATAGAAAGAGGCGAAAATATCGCCTCTTTTTTTGCCTGTTGGCTACGGATGTCATCGTTAATCCCTGCGTTCCAACGCCGCGATTAACTATTCGCTTGAATGACGAACAATTAGTAACATATTTGATTGAACAATTGTTAGACGTCCTGCGTGAGAGAGCTATTATCAAATCCTGAATGTACCCTCGGCCAAGCGCCTACAGAGCGCGCCGTTACAGAATACCCTTAGGGATTTTTATGCAGAATGTCACCCAAATTATTGTGAGCAAACAGCGAGAAAGGGAGGAACCATCGCACTCTTTTCTCGGCGGAATCGCCGGTTTTACCTTTTACTGGTTGGCTTTCGCCATTCCATTTCTGGTCTACGGGCCAAACACCGTTTTTTTTCTGCTTTATACCTGGCCGTTTTTTCTGGCGCTAATGCCGGTTTCGGTATTAATCGGCATCGCCTTAAGTATGTTGCTGCGTGGTAATGTGCTATTTACCCTCGGTGGGACGGGTATTGCGGTAATATGTCTGTTTTGGATGCTGTTCTCTTTCCTCACCGGATGGTAAAACGACTGGCGGGGGGCGCGGCGACAATGATCGCCATAATGCCCCGATGACCTTTTTAATCCTTAGCTTTCACTCTGTTTTTCCTCTTGCTTTCCTCGCTTATTACCCGTTATTTTTACGCACTTTTTTCCTTTCCCCTCGCGGAAAAGCGGGTGTGACGGTAAGGCAAAATGAAAAGTAAAAGCCGATTTAGCAGCATTTCTCGCTAAGAAACTCACGAGGTAAAGGGAATTTTTGACGACTGTCGCTATTGTTGCGTCCCAATAATTGCCGTCTTTTTGCAGATTTGCATGGTATTTTTGCCAGAAATCGTCCTTAATCTTAAACTCTGGGGCATTTTCCCACTCAGAGTGGAGTCCGACGAAAAGTTGTGGGATGATTAGTCAGTTTTTCAGGGGGCGGAGATGGGAAAACTTACGCTACTATTGCTGGTTTTGCTTGGCTGGTTACAGTATTCGCTGTGGCTGGGTAAGAATGGTGTTCATGATTTTGTCCGCGTGCAAAATGACGTTGCTGCCCAAGAGGGTAACAACGGCAAACTAAAGGCGCGGAACGATCAGCTATTTGCTGAGATTGATGATTTAAACGGTGGTCAAGAGGCGATCGAAGAACGCGCACGTAACGAATTGGGCATGATTAAGCCCGGTGAAAGTTTCTATCGTTTGGTTCCTGACCAATCCAGACGTAATGCGGGTATCCCTTCGACACAAAATAACGCGCAACAATAAATAATGAGTAACTTCGCAGGTTCCCTTCCTGAAGTCATTGCTGTATTGCCGGCTGCTGGAATAGGCAGTCGTATGCAAGCCGATTGCCCTAAGCAATATTTAACCGTGGGCGGCAAAACAATACTTGAACACGCTATTGATGCCTTACTGTGCCATCCGCTAATTGAGCGGATTATTGTGGTAATAAGCCCAAACGATGAACAGTTCGATCTGTTGCCAATCGCCAATGACTCTCGCGTGAGCCGGGTTTATGGCGGCGCGCAACGTGCCGATTCGGTTCTGGCTGGCTTGATGAGTGCCGGAACGCCTGACTGGGTGCTGGTTCACGATGCTGCCCGACCTTGCCTGCATCAAGACGATTTAAGCGATCTTCTGGCCATTATGGGTCAAACTAAAATCGGCGGATTACTGGCGACCCCGGTGCGAGACACCATGAAGCGCGGTGAAGCTGGGATTGACGCGGTGGCACATACGGTCGATCGTCAGAATCTCTGGCATGCGCTAACACCGCAGCTGTTTCCATTCGAGTTGCTGAAAACTTGCCTGAGCCGAGCGTTACGTGAAGGTGCAACGGTAACCGATGAAGCCTCTGCTCTGGAGCACTGTGGCTATCACCCGTTATTGGTGAGTGGCCGTTCAGATAATATTAAAGTCACGCGCCCGGAAGATCTGGCGTTGGCCGAGTTTTACCTTACCCGGCTCTATAATAAGGAATGCACATAATGCGAATTGGACATGGTTTTGATGTACATAAATTCGGTGGTGAAGGCCCGATAATCATCGGTGGCGTGCGCATTCCTTATCCGCAGGGCCTACTGGCTCATTCCGATGGTGATGTAGCTCTCCATGCTGCAACTGATGCGCTGTTAGGCGCTGCTGCATTGGGTGATATCGGCAAACTCTTCCCCGATACCGATCCCGCCTTTAAAGGCGCTGACAGCCGCGCTCTGTTGCGTGAGGCTTACCGTCGTATCCTTGAAAAAGGTTATCAGCTCGGCAATTTGGATATCACCATTATTGCCCAGTCCCCTAAAATGGCTCCTCATATTCCGCAAATGCGTGTGAATTTGGCGGAAGATCTGCAATGCCATATGGATGACGTTAATGTTAAAGCCACCACCACGGAAAAGCTGGGTTTCACCGGTCGCGGTGAGGGAATTGCCTGTGAAGCTGTGGCACTGTTGGTAAAGAGAGAAAAGCAGTAATGGACATGGAAAATCTGACATGGCTGCACGGCCAACCTAAAGCCAGCGGCGTGTTGAAAGCGAATCCTGAAGATTTCGTGGTGGTAGAGGATTTAGGGTTCGAACCCGACGGCGAAGGCGAGCATTTGCTGGTGCGTATTCGTAAAAACGGCTGCAATACCCAATTTGTTGCCGATTATTTATCCCGTTTCGCCGGTATTCATCCGCGTTTAGTGAGCTACGCTGGCTTAAAAGACCGTCATGCGGTGACCGAGCAATGGTTCTGCCTACACTTGCCAGGTAAAGAAACGCCGAATATGCAGGACTTTCAGCTGGAAGGTTGTGAAGTATTGGAAACGGTGCGTCAAAAGCGAAAATTGCGCATCGGCTCTCTGAAAGGTAACGCGTTCACTCTGGTGTTACGCCATATCAGCAACCAGAAGGACGTTGAGGCTCGCTTAAATCTGATTGCTGCTCAAGGCGTTCCCAATTACTTTGGTAGTCAACGCTTTGGCCGCGGTGGCAATAATCTGGTGCAGGCTCGCCGTTGGTCGAATAATGAAATTCGGGTAAAAGAACGCAGTAAGCGTAGCTTTTATCTGTCTGCTAGTCGCAGCGCCATGTTTAACCTGATTGCCAGCACTCGTTTGGCTCAAAACAGCGCCATGCAGGTGCTGGAGGGGGATGCATTGCAGCTGAGTGGCCGTGGTAGCTGGTTTGTTGCACAGTCGGAAGAGCTGGAGTCTTTGCAGCAGCGTTTGGATGCCGGAGAGCTAAACGTCACCGCACCGCTGCCGGGAGACGGCGATTTAGGCACTCAAGGCGCAGCTTTGGCCTTTGAGCAAAACTGTCTGGCGGATCAAACCGAACTGCTTTCGTTGTTGAAACGTGAACGAGTGGAAGGCGCGCGCCGTGCCATCTTGCTGCGTCCACAGGAAATGAGTTGGGATTGGTGGGATGAAGTTACCCTTGAGCTGCGCTTCTGGCTGCCTGCTGGCAGTTTTGCTACCAGCGTAGTCAGAGAAATCATGAATCTGGATAACGGCGATGCTGCGGATCTTACTGAGTAACGACGACGGCATTGCCGCCCCGGGGATTCAGGCGCTGGCTGCGGCATTGCGTGAGTTTGCTCAAGTGCAGATTGTTGCACCGGATCGCAATCGTAGCGGTGCCTCTAACTCGCTGACGCTGGATTCCGCGTTGCGAACGACCACATTGTCAAACGGCGATATTGCTGTACAGCACGGTACGCCGACGGATTGTGTTTATCTTGGCGTAAATGCATTGATGCGCCCGCGTCCAGATATCGTAGTTTCAGGTATCAATGCTGGTCCGAATTTAGGGGATGACGTGATTTATTCCGGGACCGTTGCGGCGGCGATGGAAGGACGGCATTTGGGTTTTCCTGCGTTGGCAGTTTCGCTAAACGGCCATCAGCATTATGATACAGCGGCGGCGGTAACCTGCCGCTTGCTGCGCGCTTTACAGCGCGCCCCGCTGCGTACCGGCAAAATTCTTAATGTGAATGTGCCTGATTTACCGTTAAATGAAATTAAAGGTATCAAAGTCACTCGCTGTGGCAGTCGGCACCCAGCCGAAACGGTCATTTGCCAGCAAGACCCAAGAGGGCAAGATATTTATTGGATTGGGCCGCCAGGTGACAAATGTGACGCTGGGCCGGATACTGATTTTAGCGCTGTGGAACAGGGATATGTTTCAGTGACGCCGCTTCAGGTTGATTTAACCGCCTATGCGGCCCAGGACGTAGTCAAAACCTGGTTAGACAGGACTGAGGTTGACGGGGAATGGTAAATAAATCCATGCAAACCTTACTGCAACAGTTACAACAGCAAGGTATTCGTGATGAGCGCCTGTTACAGGCGATTGAAGCTGTACCACGGGAGCGCTTTGTGGACGAAGCGCTCGCGCATAAGGCCTATGAGAATACCGCTCTGCCAATTGGTTCAGGGCAAACTATTTCTCAGCCTTATATGGTGGCGCGGATGACAGAATTGCTGCAACTGACGCCAACATCGAAAGTCTTAGAGATTGGCACCGGTTCGGGTTATCAAACCGCAATTCTGGCGCATCTGGTTGAGCACGTGTGCTCAGTTGAACGAATCAAAGGGCTACAATGGCAGGCTAAGCGCCGCCTAAAATTATTGGATCTGCACAATGTTTCTACCCGCCACGGTGACGGTTGGCAGGGATGGGCATCGCGCGGGCCATTTGATGCGATCATTGTGACGGCGGCACCGCCGGAGATTCCAGAAGCATTATTGCAGCAGCTTGAAAACGGTGGGAGATTAGTTCTGCCCGTCGGTGAACAGGCGCAGACGTTAAAATACGTGCAGCGCCGGGATCACGAGTTCTTTATTGAAACGGTGGAGGCCGTTCGTTTTGTTCCGCTGGTGAAAGGGGAACTGGCCTGACAATTTTTTAAATCGCGTATTTAATCCCTGGCTATTTATTCCGGTCAGGAACCCATTGGGTTAGCGCGATATGTAAACTATACGAGATTACGGTAGGGCAGAGGTGGTGCAATTTGTACCCAAGGTGCTGCATCTTATTTCTTCTGCGTTTTACCTTATTATTCAAGGCGCGCAGAGGAACCTTTCATCATTAGAAAAATGAGTGAAACATTGACACTCAGCTAGGATGTAAAGGGTATTTGGAAATATTGCTTAATATTGCTGTCATGGGGGAAGCATGAGCACGGGAAGCCCAATGATTACTTTACGCCGGGTTGCGGCGTGTACGGTTGTGAGTTTGTGGTTGGCTGGTTGTACTAATGATGCGTCAACGTCTGCGCCAATATCGACCGTGGGTGGTAAAACATCTGGTTCGATGATGAGTGGCAGTAATGCATCAGGCGATCGCATTGTTTATAACCGTAGTTACAATTCTATCCCTAAAGGGAGTTATAACGGCAGCACCTATACGGTTAAACGGGGGGACACCCTGTTTTATATTGCCTGGATTACTGGTAATGATTTCCGTGATTTAGCGAATAAAAACGGCATTCCCGAGCCTTATAGCTTGAACGTGGGCCAGACAATCCAGTTGGGTAACGGTTCTGGCGGCGGTATGATGGCGGCAACTGACGCTACCTCTAATGGGGTATCAAAACCGCCTTCAAACATCCAAAACACAGCTTCAGCGGTTGATTCTCAATCAACTAACGCGTATTCTGGTAACTCGGGTAAACAGAATGTTGGTAAAATGTTGCCAGCATCAGGGGTCGTTGCATCAACAACAGCGCCTGTTACCGCTCCGGGCACTCCCGTTGGCATCCCTACCAGTAATGGTGGTCCAGTTAGTAGCTGGAAATGGCCAACCGACGGGAAAACCATTGATAGCTTCTCTGCTTCCGAAGGAGGTAATAAAGGGATTGATATCGCTGGTTCGCGTGGGCAGCCTATCTTCGCCACTGCTAATGGGCGGGTAGTGTATGCCGGCAACGCGCTGCGTGGTTACGGTAATCTGATAATCATCAAACATAATGATGACTACCTGAGCGCCTATGCTCATAACGATACAATGCTGGTCCGGGAACAACAAGAAGTGAAGGCGGGACAAAAAATAGCGACTATGGGTAGCACCGGAACCAGTTCAGTTAGATTGCATTTTGAAATTCGTTACAAGGGGAAATCCGTAAACCCGCTGCGTTATCTTCCGCAGCGATAGATTGGGCAGAATACGCTGTATTCTGCTCGCGGTATCACGGGTAGGAGCAGCTTATGAGCCAAAATACGCTGAAAGTTAACGAGTTAAACGAAGATGCAGATTTCGACGAAAACAGTACGGAAACTGAAATTTTTGATGAAAAAGCATTAGTAGAAGATGAACCAACCGAAAGTGAATTAGCAGAAGATGAGCTACTGGCGCAGGGCGTTACCCAACGCGTGCTGGATGCTACGCAGCTCTATCTTGGTGAGATCGGCTATTCACCGCTGCTGACCGCAGAAGAAGAGGTTTATTTTGCCCGACGTGCATTGCGCGGGGATGTGCCATCACGTCGGCGTATGATTGAAAGTAACTTGCGGCTGGTGGTGAAAATCGCCCGTCGTTACAGCAACCGCGGTTTGGCGCTGTTGGATTTGATCGAGGAAGGCAATCTTGGTTTGATTCGCGCAGTGGAAAAATTCGATCCAGAACGTGGTTTCCGTTTCTCTACTTACGCAACCTGGTGGATTCGTCAGACGATTGAACGGGCGATTATGAACCAAACCCGTACCATCCGTTTGCCAATCCATATTGTCAAAGAGCTGAATGTCTATTTGCGCACCGCGCGCGAACTTTCTCATAAATTAGATCACGAACCGAGTGCGGAAGAGATTGCAGAGCAACTCGACAAACCGGTCGATGACGTGAGCCGTATGTTACGCCTGAATGAACGTATCACTTCCGTTGATACACCGTTAGGCGGCGACTCAGAGAAGGCGTTACTGGATATTCTCTCCGACGAAAACGAAAATGGGCCGGAAGATACCACGCAAGATGATGATATGAAACAAAGTATCGTCAAGTGGCTGTTCGAATTGAACGCTAAACAGCGTGAAGTGCTGGCTCGACGTTTTGGTCTGTTAGGCTACGAAGCTGCAACTCTTGAGGATGTAGGTCGGGAAATCGGCTTAACCCGTGAACGTGTTCGTCAAATTCAAGTTGAGGGCTTACGCCGTCTGCGTGAAATCTTGCAAACACAAGGTTTGAGTATTGAAGCACTGTTCCGCGAGTAAAAAGCTTATCGGCAGCCTGAATTAAGGCAATAGATAAGATAGCGAAAACAGATTCAGTATTAGCTAAATCGAAGCAGTGTTACTTCATGATTTATTGAGGATGAAAGTAAATTCTGTTACTGGGTTAAATAAAAACGGTGGACATTTCGTCCACCGTTTTTTTATCGACTGAAACTGACCTTTTAAAAAGACGGTTTCTTATTATCGAATAGCCTAGCCTAAGGCACTGACTAATTCAGCGCCAAAAGAATCGGCTAGGAAAATAACTTTAATCGCAAAAATCCTAACCGATAACGCCATATTACCTTACACCATACTTTTCAGGCGATAGAGCCATTCCAAGGCCTGACGAGGGCTAAGCGTATCGGGGTCTAAGGTTTCCAGTGCCTCCACCGCAGGGGAAACTTCTTCATTCAGCAGAGTCAGCTGGGAGCCATCAATATTGCTTCCCGCCGCATTATTTGACAGTGACTCAAGCTCCCGTAGCTTTTGTCTCGCTCGTTTGATTACTTCACGGGGTACACCGGCTAACGCGGCCACGGCAAGGCCATAACTTTTACTGGCCGCACCATCCTGTACAGTATGCATAAAGGCGATAGTATCTCCATGCTCCATGGCATCCAGATGCACGTTAACCACGCCTTCCATTTTTTCCGGCAAGGTGGTTAATTCGAAATAATGGGTAGCAAAAAGCGTCATTGCTTTGATACGGCTCGCTAGATTTTCAGCGCAGGCCCAGGCCAGAGATAAACCATCGTAAGTTGATGTACCACGACCAATCTCATCCATTAATACCAGGCTTTGTTCTGTTGCATTGTGCAGAATATTGGCCGTCTCGGTCATTTCCACCATAAAGGTAGAGCGGCCAGAGGCCAGATCGTCTGCGGCTCCCACGCGGGTGAAAATACGGTCGACTGGCCCGATAGTCGCCTGTTCGGCAGGAACAAAACTTCCCATATGTGCCAGCAACACGATTAAGGCAGTCTGACGCATATAGGTACTTTTACCTCCCATATTCGGGCCAGTAATGATAAGCATCCGGCGCTGTGGCGAAAGTGATAACGGGTTCGCAATAAAAGGATCTCGAAGCACCTGTTCTACTACGGGATGACGACCTGCAATAATCTTGATGCCCGGTTTTTCGCTGAGCGTTGGGCGCGTATAGTCTAATGTTTCTGCCCGCTCGGCCAGATTGGTCAATACATCAAGCTCAGCCAGTGCGTTAGCACTCAGTTGTAGATCGGATAGATGTGGTAATAATAGATCGAAAATTTCTTCATAAAGGCCTTTTTCAATTGCTAGTGCCTTACCTTTGGAAGTCAGAACTTTATCTTCATATTCTTTAAGTTCTGGAATGATATAGCGTTCCGCATTTTTCAGCGTTTGGCGACGTACATAGTGAATTGGCACCAAATGGCTTTGGCCACGGCTCACCTGAATGAAATAGCCGTGGACACCGTTAAATCCAACTTTGAGCGTATCCAGCCCCAGTTTTTCCCGCTCGCGAATTTCCAGCCGGTCGAGGTAATCGGTCGCTCCATCGGCAAGGCTGCGCCATTCATCTAACTCGGCATTGTAGCCTGATGCGATAACTCCGCCATCTCGTACCAATACAGGCGGAGACTCAACGATAGCGCGTTCTAGCAGATCCAAGAGTGCTTCAAATTTACCTACCTGCGATAGCAGATTCTGAACGTGGGGAACCTCAACGGAACTAAGCAATTGGTGAATTTCAGGCAATTGCTGGAATGCATGGCGCATCCGGGCCAAATCGCGCGGTCGCGCGGTACGTAAAGCCAATCGCGCCAGAATACGTTCTAAATCACCAACCTGTCGCAGTGGCTGCTGTAGTTCCGCAGTGATATTTTGCAAACCACTGATTGCCTGCTGACGATGATTGAGTACATCAATGTCGCGAATAGGCATATGTAACCAGCGTTTTAACATGCGACTGCCCATCGGTGTTACACACTGATCTAAAATTGCTGCGAGAGTATTATCACTTCCACCGGATAAACTTTGAGTCAGTTCCAGATTTCGGCGCGTAGCCGCATCCATAATGATGCCGTCTTGTTGCCGTTCCATCGTTAACCCGCGAATGTGCGGCAATGAGGTGCGTTGAGTATCTTTAACGTATTGCAGTAAACAGCCTGCGGCGCGCAGGGCTTGATGGGCTTGTTCTACGCCAAAACCGATAAGATCGCGGGTGCCAAACTGTAAGTTTAATTGCTGACGGGCGGTATCCAGCTCAAACTCCCACAAAGGTCTGCGGCGTAGCCCGTGCCGCTGTTCAATCAACGACATCTGTTCGAAGGTTTCTGGATACAATAATTCAGCGGGATTGGTTCGCTGTAATTCGGCCGCCATGGTTTCTGCATCCGCGGGTTCGGAAACGCGGAAGCGACCAGAGCTGATATCTAGAGTGGCATAACCAAATCCACGGGCATCCTGCCAGATTGCGGCTAGCAGATTATCCTGGCGCTCATTTAATAAGGCTTCATCACTCACTGTGCCAGGTGTCACAATGCGAACCACTTTACGTTCTACTGGCCCTTTGCTGGTCGCCGGGTCGCCTATTTGCTCACAAATTGCGGCAGACTCTCCCATTTGGACGAGCTTAGCCAGATAGTTTTCAATAGCATGATGAGGAACACCGGCCATTGGAATTGGCTCACCTGCAGAAGCACCACGCTTGGTTAGCGAGATATCTAGCAATTGCGACGCACGTTTTGCATCATCATAGAAAAGTTCATAAAAATCGCCCATACGATAAAAGAGCAGAATTTCAGGATGCTGGGCTTTTAATCGTAGATACTGCTGCATCATGGGGGTGTGAGCGTCGAGTTTGTCGGTATTATTCATGCGTATATATTTCTAATCCATTGAAATTAAAGTTAATTGTGATTTTAATTGTTATCGTTAATTATCACAGTAATCCAGCATAGGTAAATACTACGTGAATGTTGCCTAAGAGCACAGTAGCTCTAATTACGCAGGTGCCGGTAACAGCACATCGGCTCTTGGGACATATTATCCCAGCAACTCGCAAACTGACACGGGTAAAAGCTGGAAGCATCTCGCAAAGTTAGCCTGCAGTGAAAGGAAAACAAGCGTAGTAGTCGTTGTAAGCACCAAGTTGTCTCTATCCCTGATATGTCTGCGGTAAGTGAATTTTACAGATAATCACTTTCTGCCACTCATTCGCAGTGCAGGTAAATTTTAATCATGAATTACCGATCTGCGCTCAATAAGAATTTCATTTTTTTTTGTTGTCGCAGGTAGAAATGTAGAAATATTGTGCAGTGGGCTATGGGATTTTTGTAATACTCATTACATCGATGGAATAAAATAAACAACATAATAACTTATAAGGAATAAATTACAGATTGAATGACATAGAGAAAAGTTTTTTGAAACATGAAATAATGCAGTCATCCGATATCTGTAATTATTCGTTTAAATAAAGTCAAGATTGCGTCACCGTTAGCAATAGCCTATTTATTTTCCTTCCTTCCATCACGTGTTTATCGATCTGTATGGCTACTATTTTATCGCTCATCATAATTAACTCATCATCATGCTCTACTCTGACACTAAATTGAATGTTTTTTTCATTCATTAGAATTTTTTCCGCTATTTTCATACGGAAAGGCTGATTTCTTTTTAATTTTTGAGTGAGGAAAATAAACTCCTGAATGACTCTGTCTGTAGTTTCTTCTGGATTCTTGTTGCTAACGGTGATTGTTATACGTGAATTTTCCGGTATTTCCCGTATTGATGAAGAAACCTCCCCGTCAATAGAAAATGAGGAATTAAAATAATCATTGCTTATACTGCATCCCGTTAGACACAGTAATGTTGCTATAAATAGCGGAACGGATGAATAATGTTTTTTAAAAGTAAAATACATATGTGGCTCATTAAATGCTAATAAAATCGAAGGAGAATAAAATGGCAGCAATGATAAAAAAAGAAGATGCTATTTTTAATTTAACATAGTTGATTATGTTAAGAATCCTTATTTTTGATGGTGCAGTAGGCGTGAATTCTTCTTGTGTGCCGACAAATCTAACGCCAATGCGTGGAAGCGTCATTATTGGGTCTTCATTTTCACCTATCATTACAAATGATTGGCGGAGCTGCTTGATAAGTTTGTAGTAGCTACTATCCGTAACAATGACACCACGTGATTCCCAAATGGTATATAGTATTTCTCTCTTCTCACAGGTTTTTTCCAACAGCATTTGCAAAAGGCGTGATTCATTCTCAGATAATCTTGTTTTTTTTTGATCAGTTGCTAGGCTTCGTTGCAATGTGTCAAACACGATGTTGCCATTCAGTCGTATGGTTTTCCCTTTGTGCATATAATCGTTTCCTTATATCAATTTGTTTTCACAGACTATTCCGATGCTCGTGAATCATTAAACGATATAAATTAGGATAAGTCTAATATTCTTGCTTCACTAAATAGTTATTGTGACTTATCACATGATGATTATGCATAATAGAAATAAATAAAGGAAACTTGGAATATATGAATAAACTTGTAAAGTTAATGAAATGATAGATGAATTAAGGCATTGAGATTATTTTTAATGATAAGATGGTTTGTGAATTGTAATATATATTAATTTACTATAACTATATTTAAGGTGTGTTAGCTAGCACTTGCGATCTT
Source organism: Yersinia nurmii (assembly GCF_001112925.1). Lineage (GTDB taxonomy): Bacteria > Pseudomonadota > Gammaproteobacteria > Enterobacterales > Enterobacteriaceae > Yersinia > Yersinia nurmii. The sequence continues at coordinate 60,128 of NZ_CPYD01000014.1, read as the reverse complement.
TTTTCTGATAAATCGACATTAGAATATAATCTTTCCATTATGAGCTTGGCATACTTATCCCTAAATTTGGGTGTTTCAGAGTGATAGGCTCCTACCGCTTTCCAGCTATAACCATATCTTTTAAACTTGAGGCTAAGCAAATAAGCTCCGGCCTGAATGTTATCACATGGAGATCTCAACGTATTTTCATTTTCAATAATTCCTGCCGATTGCAGTAATGAAATATTAATTGAATTTATCTGCATCAAGCCAACATCATGGCTGCCATTCGCGTTTTTATTTCTCGCATTTATTTCCCAGGAAGACTCTTGAGAAATAATAGATTCAAGCATAATAGAGGGAACATTCCATTTTTTGGCTGCATGGTTTAGACCAGTAGAATGGGCTGTTCCCACAAAGAAAAATAAATAATATATAAGTGTTGTTAAATTAGAAAATTTCGTCCTCATCATCACTCTCAATGTAACTAAGTTGATTGTTTAATATACTGCTGGTGAACTCTTTAACGGTTTTATTAATAACGGAATCGTTTATTAAAAGTGGGGTGGCAATGTTGGATGATAGCGCCTTATCTTCTTTACTGTCAGTTGACTGTAGTAAAGCATTGGCATGAACTATAATACTAGATTTTGTATTGTTATCATTACCATTGAGATTTTCTGAAATAATTTTATAAGCCTCTTTTAGATTTTTTAAATTATTAATTTTTATATTGTTAACAAGTTCATAAGCAATGTCCTCAGGAAATTTTTTTTCCAATGAGAGAGTGTTGCCTTTGTTAATTCCTACTTCATTGGTATTTTGGTTATTCATTATTAATTTATTCAAATTGTTTGTTATTTTCATTTTCTTCACTCGGGTCGTATGGGGTTGATTTTATCATTTCTTTGATTTTTTTTAAGTTAACAATTCCATTAACATTTAAAATATGTGTTTTTATTGATGGGAATATTTCTTGTAAAAAATCCGGGCGATCTTTATTCGGGTCAAATACTATGATTTCATCACCTAGCTTGAAGATTATATTTTCCTGATTATTTTCGAAAACATATGATTTATTCTTCAAGTTTACAATTATTTTAGCGTAATGTTTTTTGGGGATATGTAGTTCGATATTTGGTGATGATTTTGAAAAACCATGAAAATGCTCAGAAACTAACTCGATAAATCTAGTATCACCGAATATTTCTTGTAGTTTATTTTTCAGCCTCACCTCAATATTAGCTGTATTTTGGTTGTATATTTCTTGATAGAGGCTTATTGCTGAGATGACAGTGTCAATAAATAAAAAAATCCCGCTTTTGAACCCAAAATCATGTGCTTGATTAGTCATATTTTTGACTTCAACTTCAGTTTTAGATAACCTCATTTTTGCTTCTTTCTTTGCGTATTCAATCATACGTACGTGATAAGCATTAGAACTAATATAACTCCTCTTGATAAGTACTTTTTCATTTGATATTTCATTCAAAGGTATTTTTTTTACTTTTAACATGATAACAAACCATTTCTATTAAATTGAATGGGAGCCTGGCACATTGCAATGTGCCCATAATATCTATCACACGTTGGCTAAATACGTGTTCAGCTCTACTTTTTAATGTTGCATCAAAAAAAATAATCGTTTCAACAAGTTGTCGTGCGCCAAAAGCCATTATATGATTGGGTGTGATATGTTTTTCTTTATATTTCTGTAATATGTATTTGAACTTAGGTAGTATATTGTTTCTTAATTCTATATCATCATAAGTTAATAAATATAAATGATGCTTTGTATCAACTCGTAGCGTTCCTAATTTCCAAGCTATATCTTGTAAGTTGCCCCAGGATTCCTTAATCACTCTAGGAATACAGAGTGACAGTTCGCAAGGAATAGGTAGTCGATATTTACTAATTAAATAATTATTCTGGAAAGCCTGAAGATAAATTGGTGATTTTTTATGCTCAATCATTATGTGATCAGGATGAAAGTAGCTTCCTGGTGAAAGTAATATTTTCATATAATCCATTAACCCTCCTGTTATGTGTTAATGTTTTTTGAGGAATCACTGTTTTTTTCCATAAAACGTGTAGACTTGCGAAAGTAAAAGATTATGAAAATAATCAAGCCTATCATTATAATGATAATTAAAATGTAATAATGAATTAAATTATTAGATTTACTATCTAGTGATGCACTACGTTGAATAATCGGACGTTCTACAATAACAACAGAGACATTGTCGTATGAACTGTCTGAAAAACTATTTTTTAAAAAAAGTTTTATTTTAGTCATCAGTCGACTTGGATCTTCATTACCGGCATAAGTCACTAAACAAGATATATTTTGCAACTGAGTAGTTCTGCTATTATTTGATAGGGGATAACTCACATGTACTCTAGCATTGACAACTCCAGGTATGGTTAAAACAGATTGTTCAAGCCGTTGTTCAATCAGTGAAAGTAATCTGGCACGCTCTGCATGAGGTGAGGCAACTAAAGAATCACTGGGGAATGCCTGAATAATCTCTACGGATTCTTTGGAAGGCAAGTTATATTGCTTTAGTAAATCGACTGCCGCAATAAAATCATTTTTAGAAACATGAATGGAGTAACCCAACTTGCCATTTGCCTTTTTTTTACCCTGAATACCGTATTGCTGTAAGGTCGCCAGGACTTCATTACTTTGACGTTGATCTAGCTCGGTTAGTAAATCTTGGCTATCACAGCCAGTCAAAAATAGAGCTATGGCTGCACATAATAAAAACCGGCTTATTCGCATCATTATTGAGATTTTATCGTAGTTTCTACAGCTGAAATACCTTTACGAACCAATGTATTCGCCAGTGATACAACTTCAGCATGTTTTCCCAATCGTATTTGACCGACTCTGATTAACTCTGCGGGATCAGTTATATTTCCATGCTCGATTAAATTAACTATTGCAGCTTTCTCCTGACTGGTTGCGGCAGCTTGCTGGCTGAACAATTTTTTTATTACCCCTTCGATCTGGCCTGCTCCGTCGAAAACAGGTTTACCAATATCAGGGAGCTTATTTTTAAATGAGATTAGACTGGTTAAATGACTCATGTGCAATGCTCTAGTTTATATTATATAGTTCTAAATATTACGAATAATCCCGGATGTAAGGTCGAGAAGTTTCTTGGCAACGTTAGATTGCGCTTGCCTAAGTGCAGAATATTGTCCTAGATACAATGTATAATCTATTAGCTTAATTGGGTTAGAGATATCTTCTATAGCACTTTTCTGCGCGGCCTCGATTTTATTCATTAGATTTTTTGTGGGCTCTGTGAATTTCCCTGCAATATCATAAGCAAAATTGGTTGTTTGACCTGATAGTGGCGTTGTTTTTTCAAAATTCTTAACGGTATAGTTTGGCGTGGATAATGTTGTTGGCATGATTAATCTCTCTTTATCTTCTTAGTAAGAATGTTGTTTAAAGTTCCAATGATTATTCTTAATTTTTATATTTTCATTTATATCATTAATAAATACTCCTTCATATAAATCATCATCACTGAGTGAAATAGAAAACTGGATGTAATTACTCCCCCATTCACTAATGAATTTTTTTACAAAATCCATGGTTGATATTAACTGATTGTCATTAAGATTGGAGCTAACAACCACAATAGGCTTTTTTTCATCTTTTATAACTCTGAATGGTACATTACTTGCTTTCATTCCTCTTATTGCATCATCGAAAATTGCTTTCTTATGATAAACTTTAACATCTATCTCATTAACACAGCTAACTCTAGATTTTATGAGCTCATTTATTTTTTCTACGTCTGATAAGTGATCTGAGCTTTTCAATAACTTAACAATAGGTGAACAAGGATAACTCATATCAATATTTAAGATTGACGATGAAGATGGTGTGATTAAGGACATTAGCTCTGTTTCTAACTCGCTGACTAAAAGTATGTCAACTAAACCAGCATAGTTTGATGTGAGCAATTGCTGAGATACCCAATCGGCATCACGGCGGTTATTGACAATAACTTGATCTTTCCCTCTACCTTCTTCTTGCAGAATAATGGTGAAAGGAATTGATGATTCACCTAAAAATTTTGATATGTTACTTCCAATGATTTTATTCATTTCCGAACTAGAGTTGCTACTGTCAGTCATGACTTTTAATAAAATAAAACCAACAACTAACATTGAAATAAATATGACAATTAGATTCTTAGATACTCCTCTCTTTATGAGGCTTTCATTTTGTTGTGGTAGAGAAGATTCCATTGCGTCTTTTTGTTCTGTCTGATCGAATGATTCATAATTCCATGAGTCATCGACCGATTTAACCAGTATAGGGAACGTATCGGGGAATAAGACTGTTTGCAATTTAACATCGTCAGTCAGTTTAGGCGTGTTATGTTCATTATCTAAATCCTCAAAAATAACTGATAGTTTAGTCTCTGATTGGTCTGCTTCATTGGCATAGGATGAAAAGAAGGTTAACTTATAACTCCCACTATCAATAGGGAAAAAGTAACTGATTAAGTCGTTTTCTTCATCCATCACCACATTATAATCTGTCTCTGTATTCGCAAAGATCAGGCAACCTTTAGATTTAAACAATAATTCAGTGCCAGCCATTCGACCAGAAGCTATTTTTATTATATAAAAATCAGGGTTATTATTCATAGTGACAACGGTTCTATGGGTGTAAAAATCAGTCATTGATGATGAACTGTATTTCTCAAAGAGAATACAACTAAAATAGTTTACTAACATCTTTAAAGTTTGGTTATTATTACCGATTTGAATCTATTACTCATCGGAATCAATCGCACTAATTCTTATGTTTTATTTTGTTGGCATTTTATTTACAAAGGAAGTTTTTTTCCGAATTCTTCCAAAGAATATGATTGTTGACAGTTGTAGAGTATAACCAGATTTAATGATGTGGCGGTGTTTAAATAATCAGATGTTTCTTCCTGTTAAGGTTTTTTATTCATGAGTATAAACATAATTACGGGCAACAATGTGAACGGAGAACTGCCTACTCTTGATTGCATGATTTTCTATGTTAGGCCGATGACGAAAGGGTCTATATTAGAATACCCATCATTTATACGGAAAGAAAATCGTCTGGTATTAGACTCTTCACTCTTAATTGCTCCGAGACTGGAAGACTTAAACCAAGTTTCCGGAGATTGGAACATCGTCGGGATACCTATATTTAGTGCTATTGAAATCTTGGCAACGCTTGATGAAGCTAAATTACAATCAAATAGAGGTAAAAGGCCTCCCGCCGATAGTGAGATCAAATTTGAAGACTCAGTCCCTGTCTGGTGTGACAGAAATCACCCAACCTGGGGTGGTTCTGAAGTGAGTGGTTTACTTATTTCAGAAGTCATGGGAGGTAGAAGTAATTATGTCTCATTATTGAATATCCTGCGTCGATATGAAGCATATGGAATATTCCGTTATCTTATTTCCCAGTCATCTAATGGAGAAAATATAAAAATAGCGCAGTTGAGTAAAAATTATGGATTATCCTCCCCATACTTTAGATTTCTATGTCGCAAAAGTTTTAATTCATCGGCGAAAAAAAAGATGATGAGTTGGCGTATGGCAACCGCGGTCTTACTGCTAATTGAAAGTGATATGTCAATATTGGATGTAGGGTTAGCTTGTGGTTACTGCTCTGCGTCTCATTTTACATTAGATATAAAAAGAAATTTTGGGGTCACTCCATCTGAGATAAGGCACTTGGAGAGTGGTTTATATGAAAATTAATCCATACCTTTTCTCTAAGATATTCATTTTATCTTTATTGATTTCTAGCTATGCATCTCCAGGATTGGGAGAGGTTATTACCGCCACGCCGGTAGACCGGGAAAAAAGTCAGAGTTCATTTATTGCGAATAATATAAAGATCAATAAGGTATTTGACGTCGTTTCATCTAGGATAGAAAAGCCAATTATTCTTAGCAAAATTGCAATGCAAAAAAAAGTGACTGGAAATTTTGATATGTCACAACCGGAGGAAATGTTTAAGTCATTAGCCAGACGGACGGCTCTAATATGGTATGACGACGGAACCAGTATATATGTATATGATAATAGTGAAATTCGTAGTGAACTAATAAACTTGCGTGCAACAAGTTGGAGTGAGTTGCTTAACTATATTAAGACTACTGGGATTTATGATTCTCGATATCCGCTACGTTCAGAGGGTAAAGCAACTGTAGTCTATGTTGCAGGTCCTCCACTTTATGTCGAATTAGTATTAGCGACAGCACGTTACTTGGATGAGCGGATTCAAGTAGAGGAGAAAGCAGGGACTGATGTGACTATTATCCCGTTAAAGCACTCCTCGGTAAAAGACCGTATATTTAGCCAACGTGGTAAAGCCGTAACGATTCCTGGAATGGTCACCGTTATTAATTCATTGTTCAGTAAAAATGCTTTAGGTAACAAAGTTCATGTTATTCCGCGTGAGGATATTTCAAGTCAAGTAGAAGCAGGCTTTCCATTACCACCGGCGGCGCTAGATTTAGCACAAAAAAATTACGGCGCGGTTACTGACACTGGAAGTAGCAACTTTTCCGTAGTTGCTTATCCTGATAGTAATAGTCTATTAGTTACAGGCTCCGCGCAACAAACTCGCTATGTTTATCAATTAGTCAATGCTCTAGATGTTTCACGTCGGCAAGTTGAACTTTCTCTCTGGATTATTGATATATCGAAAAAGAAATTAGATGAAGTGGGCGTCCGTTGGCAGGTTGGTGGCGTAGCCGCTGGCGGGGGCGGCATTGTTTTCAATCAAAGCAATCTGTCAAATAGCGCTAGGTTTCTGGCCCGTATTGATGCAATAAGTCGTACCGGTGATGCACAAATAGTTTCTCGACCTATCGTATTGACGCAGGAAAACGTCCCGGCACTATTTGATAACAGTTCGAGTTTCTATGCTCGGCTGGAAGGTGAAAGGGTTGCAACTCTTGAGCAGGTGACCTACGGCACTATGGTGAGCGTATTACCGCGAATTTCGCATGGAGGGCAGGTTGAAATGGATGTAAATATTGAGGACGGTTCTCCCGATCGAAGCAGTAGTGGGGATGTAGAAAAGATTGGTGGTTTACCTATAGTCAATAGAACTCATATCAGTACTGTTGCTCGAATAGCCAAAGATGGCAGTCTACTTATCGGTGGATATACCCGCGAACAAATAGAAGAAACCGAAGAGAAAATCCCATTACTGGGTAGCATCCCTTATTTAGGGCGACTGTTTAGCTATAGAAGTACTAATCAACAAAAAATGATTAGGGTTTTTCTTATCCAGCCTCGTTTATTAAGTGAGTCAGAGACCTGGGATGGTCGGCAATTTTCAGAAAAAGAGCGCTTGAGCGATAGAATAACAAACAAAAATGAACAGCTACAAGGAACGATAAAATTATTACAGAACTATATGGATAGCCCATGGCCATAACCCCGCTTGGAGGAAACTCACGTTATATCTCGGCGCAACGTGACAAGAATGAGGAAGTTAAAAACACTGCTGATGACAGTGAGAATACGCTACGTGGGCAAGGAATCATCGATAACATTAGCGAATATGCATCCATGGCGATGTTAGCCGCTCAGTTTAATCGGCGTAAGGAATTACGTTCAGCGAGTGATGATAATGCGGTATTTATCGAGAGAATATTAGATGATAACGCTGACGAAAAAGTAAGTCATATTGAAAAAATCATTAATCGTGAGGAAATGACGCCTCCAAAATTACGTTCTTTTCTGGCTCAGTTCTTTCCTGATCCCAGCGACATGTTAATGGCTATTTTTGAGCTCTTACGCCGAAAAAAACTAACCAATAAGATCGTTAGTAATTTAAATAAGTTGAAAAATGCTTTAACCGAAGAAGATACAGAGCGTAGGACTGAGGCGGGTGCTAACGTTGCATTATCGGCAAGGTTGTTTTCGCACTCATTGGATAAGACATCGATTCAATTGCGCGATATATATCGTGACTTTATTTGCTACGATGGCCCAATCATTTATATTTATGAACAATGGGTAAGTGAAATAACGAGTCAGCAGCGAGAAGTCATGTTGCGTTACCTAACACGTTCACTCGCTTGCGATTTGCAATCTATTCCTACAGGAAATATTAACGTTGTAGAGTTTGGTGATCTGTTTCGTAGAATTGGTGGTTTAAGAGAGATTCAATCAGTAGAGATTCTTTTTCTGCAAAAAATAATCAGTACAGAACTCATTAATATAAATAATGATCAGGATTTGTCTAATCTTTTCGTTTCTGGGATCAGGAATATAGATAATTATAAAGTGATATTGGCAAGGTTTTTTTCTGAGAAATTATCATTAGTGACATATGAAACTAAGGCGATTTTTCTACAGTTGTTATTGAGTGGCTTCTCTAGTGTGTCTGTAGAGGTTTTTTTATCGTTAGAGAAAAGGGATAAGCTCATCTATTTAATGAAGGAAGAAATTAGTCAAATAAAATTGCAAGAAGATGCAGTGAAGCGAGTAAATAAATTTAAAAGTAGAGATGAAAATGCATAGACTGTCATGGTTCCTGATTCAACTTAGGAATAAACCTGAGTTAATGGTTCTTTTGGTAATGATGACAGTGATAGCTATGCTGGTCGTTCCTTTGCCAACTTTCTTAATCGATTTTTTGATCGGTTTAAATATAATGATTTCTGTACTTATTTTTATGGGATCATTTTATATTACCAATATTCTCAACTTCAAAACATTTCCCTCTATTTTACTTATCAGTACGTTATTTAGACTAGCGCTCTCGATTAGTACCAGTAGACTGATTCTATTAGAGGCTGATGCCGGAGATATTATTGCTACTTTTGGCAAATTTGTTATTCAAGACAATTTAGTCGTAGGGATAGTCGTCTTTGCCATAGTGACTGTTGTGCAATTTATTGTAATCACCAAAGGTTCAGAGCGCATTGCTGAGGTGGCCGCGAGATTCTCTCTGGATGCTATGCCTGGCAAGCAAATGAGTATTGACGCTGATGCGCGTTCTGGAATTATTGATAACGATCAGGTAAAAATAAGGCGTGGCGATCTAGAACAAGAAAGTCAGTTATTTGGTTCTTTTGATGGTGCGATGAAGTTTATTAAAGGTGATGCTATAGCAGGTATCATCATTATTTTTGTCAATCTTGTTGGGGGGATTTCTGTAGGTGTTGCGCAGATGGGTATGGATATGTCCACAGCGCTCAGTAGTTATACACTTCTGACGATCGGGGATGGTTTGGTTGCACAGATCCCCGCACTGCTTATCTCCATCAGTGCGGGTTTTATTGTTACTAGGGTGAGTGGGAATGATAAAAACCTGGGTGAGAATATTGTTTCAGAACTATTTTATAATGACTTTTCTCTTCTGGTTACCGCAATTATAACTTGTACCATAGGTTTCTTACCTGGATTTCCAACTTTCATATTCATTGTGCTTTCCTGTCTGCTTTTTGCGGTGTATTTTTATCGGTTTTATAAAAATAGTAAAGAAGTTAAATCAGTAAATAAAGTGCCTACGGGGGTTATAGATGCTCCTAATGATGTTACGACCGGCGAGACAACCAGGACTATAGAAAGTATTGATGATTATGTTCCAGAAACTCTGCCTATAATTGTTTCAGTGTCTGTTATTCATCAGAAAGTATTAGAAGATAGAAATTTTTCACTAAAAATAAGAAAAGATATTTTCATAAAGTTCGGATATCGAGTTCCAGATATAGCGATAAATTACTCACCGACCATTGACCCAGAAAAGATAATTATCTTTATCAATGAAATATTTGCTGGTGAATTTAGTATAAAATTTGGTCATTTGAAAATCATTGGCTCAACTGATGAACTGGATATTTTAGGCATAGAGTTATTTGTTATACAAGAAGATAATGGTTCTTCGAGTCAATGGATTGATAGTGAAAACCAGAAAAATGCGACGGCGCTAGGTCTGAATTTTTGTGATGATATAACGGAAATGGTCGGTTGCGTTAGCGGGCTATTATTGCGTCATATCCACGAGTTTTTTGGTATTCAGGAAGCCAAGAATTTATTGGATGATCTGGAAGGAAAATGTCCAGAATTACTGAAAGAATGTTATAGGCATGCCACAGTACAAAAAATTACAGAAGTATTTCAAAGGCTTTTGGCCGAAAAAATATCAATACGAAACATGAAGCTAATTTTGGAATCTTTGGTGCAATGGGCTCCTAAAGAGAAAGATACCCTGATGTTAGTTGAGCATATTCGATGTACGTTAAACCGATATATATCAGATAAGTTCTCTGTTTTAGGCGTAATGAATGTATTAATGCTTGGTTCGGGAGTTGAAGATACTATCAGGCAAGGAATCCGACAATCATCAGGAGGGACATTTTTAAATTTAGAGCCAGATAATGCGGAGAATATAATTCAATCACTTTCGCTGGCAATAAATAATGTAAATATCTCTTTGAGAGATCTGATTGTTCTGGTTCCTGTTGACATTCGTCGTTTCGTTAAAAAAATAGTAGAAGGTCGTTTTCCTGATTTAGAGGTAATCTCCTTTAATGAAATTTCAGAATCTACAAAAATAAATGTAATAAAAACAATATAAATGGAGTTTATATGAAATATAAGTTTATTGAGATGCTTAATACTTTCCTTAGTTCTGTAGGGCGTGATGATTTAGTTAATAAAAATCTTGATTGCCACTCTACCATTCAACTTGAGCTTGACGGAAGAGAGGCTATTAATGTTGATATGCACAGCGATGATATTATTCTCTGGATGTCACTATCTGAATACATCCCATCTAGAATCGAGCTGGTTGGGGGGAGGCTACTTAACTCAATATTAGAATATCAGTCCTCTTGCTTTCAACCAGGACAGCCAGAGTTACTTGTCCATGATAATGTATTAATTATGAGCGCTGTTTTGCATAGTTCTGCATTGGATGATTTGAATCTGTTTGCTAATAGTCTGGAAGAGTTCTTCAGTCGTAGCACGCATCTTGAAGAAATTTTGATTTATTAAATTATGGGATTATTTGATTATGGTGCACATCCAACCAGAATAAGCGGTGTGTTAATCGAGGCTCCATTACCGAGGTGTTTCATCGGTGAGATATGTATGATTAAACGCTCTTTGACTGATGGAGAGTTAATCGCTAAAGCTCAGGTTATCGGTTTCTGCTCAGGGCAAACTCTATTAAGCCTAATAGGTCGAGTTCAGGGGCTTTCTCTTGATGTGGTTATTTTTCCATTGGGTAGACCCTTTCAGTTTCCTATGAGCGGATATTTGTTAGGAAAAGTATTTAAGGCCTCGGGTGAGGAGGTTCAGTCTTTCTACAATTATTCTGAACCTACCAATAACCAACCGCTGCAGTGGAGGAATATAGATTCATCGCCACCAGAAATCACACAGAGGCGTCCAATTGGTAACAGATTTGATACGGGAATCAGAGCGATTGATGGTTTACTTACCTGCGGCAGAGGGCAGCGTTTGGGTATTTTCGCAGCGGCTGGTGCAGGCAAAACTTCGTTGATGAATATGATAATAGCGCATTCTGATGCTGATGTTTGTGTTGTAGCTTTGGTTGGAGAGCGGGGACGAGAAGTGACAGAATTCATTAATGAAATAGCTGATTCTCCTCGTCGAAACTCAACCGTTCTGGTTTATGCTACCTCCGATAGCCCTTCGGTGGAGCGTTGCAATGCAGCGTTGCTGGCTACATCAATAGCGGAATATTTTCGTGATTTAGGAAAGAATGTAGTGCTATTTGTTGATTCTATGACGCGCTATGCCAGAGCACTTAGGGATGTTGCGCTGTCAGCCGGGGAGTTACCCGCCCGGCGTGGTTATCCAGCTTCTGTATTTGAGCAACTTCCTTCTTTATTAGAGCGACCAGGGAATATGCAACAAGGCTCTATTACGGCTTTCTATACAATATTGCTAGAAAGTGAGGAGGAGATAGATCCCATTGGTGATGAGATTCGCTCAATTCTAGATGGTCATATTTATCTTAATTATAAATTAGCCGGGCGAGGGCATTATCCGGCCATTGATATATTAAAGAGCGTCAGTCGAATTTTTCCGAAGATCGTGACTCCGGAGCATTATCAGTCTGCCATAGATTTACGGGATATGTTGACCCGATTAGATGAAATTCAACTTTATCTGGATTTAGGAGAGTATCAGCGTGGTGAAAATCAGGAAAATGATCGAGCATTAGATCGAAAAGAGGAAATAGAACAGTTTTTAAAACAGAAGGCGGGTATGAAGAGTTTGTTTTTGGAGACACAAAGAGCATTACATGAACTTACTTCTTAAAGGTAGAAATTACTTACGTTTACTTGAAAAAAAACTGAAGCGTTCCCAGAGTGAATTGAACTCAATAAATAAACAAATAGCATTAGTGAGTGAGAAAATTGAAAGTATCTCTACACGGCTCGATACTTTAGATATACAAGCTGGATTATTCGATCAGAACATGGAATTTACCAGAGAGGATTTTTTTGATAATCGCCGCCAAAAGACAATAGTTTTGACAGAAATATCCTTATTAAAATATCAGATAGAAACACTGGATGGGGATTTACAGCAGCTAAAGCATAATAGAAATATAAGCGTCAGGCGAGTCATGGATTTTAATATAAAGTGCGAAAAGTTCCAAAAATATCTTACTGGGTTACGCTACAACCGTAGTTTAAAATCTGAGACTTCAAGGGAAAATGAAGTCGAGGAGCTATCGGTTCATGGTGGTATTCGAATCTAAAATAAACCCGGTATTTAATATCGGACATCATGAGACGGTATCAATCAAAGATGCTGTATCCAAGTCTTTGATCACCGATTCGGTGCTAGTTTCTGTGGCAATGTTACCTGAGAGTGAGCCTCTCACTGATGAGAAGCTAAGTAAGGTTAAACCGCCGTTTCTAAAAACTAGTTTATCTTCTGATGGTGAACAGCAGGAGGTCGGGTTGCTGCTTGCACCTTTAGTTATTATAAAAGCATTATTACACATTAAACAGGGAGTATCTTTTAATGCTCAGCCTGAAGTGAGAAAAATACATGATACAGCATTAACCTCTTTATTTAGCCATGAGTCTATTCATATGTGTTCAGTCGCTAAGAACAAGGATACTGGTAACCAAATAGGATTACCTAGCTCTAAGGTTCTTAGAACCTTATCTAATATGTTGAACTTCACCAGTACTCGTACTGATTCATCTATGTCTGCGGGTCAGTGTGAATTACATCAATATCACGTTGAACATCATTCGCGAGATATGTGCACGCCAAGTCGGAACTCAGGTGAGAAGAGTAGAGAGATATTGATTTCATCGCTACAGAATAAAGAACTTATTGACGTAATGAGAGCCACGGGGGGCGAGCAATTAGTATTGGAGTCAGAGTGTCTTTCTGAGCCTATTGGATTGAGTTGGTCAAGAGAAGTGGACGCAACGGATGGATTTTTAGGTAAGGTAGGCATGCCTGGGTTACAGAAAATAGATCTAACGCCTACGTTTTATGGTGATGAAACAGGAATTTTAGATGATTTTTTTGAGAATGTGATGAGCAAGTATATTCCCTTACCACCTGAGAACTCAGAGCATACATCACGTGGGTTACATTATCGATTTTCGTCATGGAGTGATACTCCTTCAGTCAGAATTCAGCTAGCAAAGATGCAGAAAATATTTGCAACGGTTTCTGATGAGAACGTGCAGTTTATTTTAAATGAAAATTATCATTTGCTGGAAACAGAACGGACGATGATCTTTGAACCACGTAAAAAATACAGAGAAAGAAGATTCGACTATGGATACTCGGATCAGGAAGAAAAACCATAATGTTTAATTTTCGGCGGGCCACTCAGGAGCATGCACTAATAATAAAACAGCAGTTTGACTATGAACCACAAGTGCTGTCGGAAACGATAGTAGCCAATAGAACATATGCTATTTTCCAGCTTTGTTGCTCTAAAGAGAGGTTAATTGGAGCTATCGATCTTGTTGATTGGTGCCGATATATTTGGCCAGAAATGGCTGGACTAGCTTGGGAATACATCTGTGAACAGAAGCTATTAGAATTATTTAAAAATGAAGTTTGTGATAAAAAAATATTTTCTGGAGTTTATTCATTACAAAACATTGATATTTTATCTGAGGAAACAGAACAGAAGCATTGGTTGAAAGTTCGTGAAAACCCAGTTGGCTGGATTTTATTGTCCCGTGCACCAATTTATTTAATGCCAGTCAAAGGAAAAATTGAATCTTTAAGACATCTATCGATAATGAGTAGATGGATTATAGGAACCAGTAACATAAGTTATAGATTATTAAATTCATTGGAGTTGAGAGATGTTCTTTTAGTGCAAAATACTTTAATGCAACTTAAGGTATCAGATAGAGCCATAGCAACATTTTTATATCAAGATCAGGGAGCGACTATTGTGGACATATTAGTTGATAATGAAGATGATACTGAAAATGATTTTTTGGATATTTTGAATGAGAATCCTGACGAAGAACTAATCACTCTTCCTATAAAATTATCAGCAATATCAGTGGTTTTAACTTTTGTTCTTAGTAAAAAGTCCATAAGTTTGGATGAGCTATCAAAAATTCAGGCTGGATTTCAGTTTGAACTAGAACCAGAAATAGAGAAAAAAATACAAATCTACGCGAATAATCACCTGTTTGCTGAAGGCGAATTAATTTATATTGATGATGCTTTAGGAGTTGAAGTAACAAAAATGGCCACTTTAGGCAAGATAGAGTAGATAAAAATGCCTGATGATATATCGCTTATTGCAATAATAGCAATTGCTTCACTGTTGCCATTTATTATAGCTTCTGGCACTTGTTTTTTAAAAATATCAATTGTTCTTATTATGGTTCGTAATGCGATGGGAGTACAACAGATCCCGTCTAATATTGCATTGAACGGAGTTGCATTACTTCTATCTCTTTTTGTGATGATGCCCGTAATTAGTGATATTAACGAGTACTCAAAAATGAGAAAAGTAATAATAACAGACTCAACCTCGATTGAGGAATTTATTGATGGAGGGCTGGGTAAATATAAATATTATTTAAATAAATACTCTGATCCTGAATTGATTTCATTTTTTGAATCTGTTCAACTTGGGCGTAGCGAGGAAGACGTTGATATTGAAAATGAAGGTGCATCCCTATTTTCACTTTTACCGGCTTATGCACTCAGTGAGATAAAGTCTGCTTTCGAGATCGGTTTTTATATTTACCTGCCTTTTGTTGTGATTGATTTAATTATCTCAAGCATACTGTTGGCACTAGGTATGATGATGATGAGTCCGGTGACAATTTCTGTACCTATAAAGCTTATTCTATTTGTGGCTATAGATGGATGGTCCCTGATATCTAAAGGTTTGATTATGCAATACATTGAACTTTCTCAGCAGTAGCTTATGGAACAGATCATTTATGCCAGTAATAAGGCAATGCTACTTATTGTTATCTTATCTGCTATTCCCGTATTGGTTGCGACTATAGTTGGGTTAGTTGTCGGATTAATACAGACGGTAACTCAGCTGCAGGAGCAAACTTTGCCTTTTGGTTTGAAATTACTAGCAGTATTCGGCTCATTATTTATGATTTCAGGATGGTTAGCAGATAAAATCATGAGCTTTACCCTAGAGGTATTATCTATTGCGCTTCAACCGCTAACCTAAATACTGTATGAATAATAATGTTATTAATTTATATATTTCATTATACGATACATTTAGTTCTGGCATGATTACGCTAAGCATTGCCTATTTACGCATTGCTCCCGTTTTCTTTCTCTTACCATTTTTAAACACTAAGCTGCTTAATGGAATAGTGATTAAGAATAGCCTAATTATCTATATAAGTTTAGGTCTGTGGCCATATTTATCCACAGGCGATGATGTCAGGGAACAGCGTGAAATTATTGACGTTGTATTATATGAACTATTAATCGGCATTATCTTTGCTTTTCTAATTTGTTTACCCTTTTTAGTAGCCAATATTATCGGTGAGATAATTGATAATCAGCGAGGTGCGACAATTAGTGATACAATTGATCCTGCTAATGGCATTGATTCATCAGAGTTTTCTGCATTTCTTAACTATGTTATATGCATGATTTTTCTGGCTCAGGGTGGTTTGTATAAATTAGTCGGGGCTTTTGCTGATAGTTATCGCATGATGCCATTCTGTCAGGGATTTTCTCATTTTGAACCACTGATAATGGGGACCTGGTTAAATTCATTGGTGAGTCAGGGGTTGATACTGGCATCACCGGTTCTGGTGACATTATTTCTTAGTGAGGTTGCTCTGGGGTTATATTCACGTTTTTGCCCGCAACTAAATGCTTTTTCCCTCTCTCTAGCGATAAAGTCTATTATTGCATTTAGCATTTTTTTAATTTATTTCCATAATGAAATACCGTCAATATTAGTATCTATGATAGATATGTCTCCTTTATTAGATATTTTTACGATCAAATAGATTCAGATGTTTTTATTTAAATTTCGATGAAGTATATTTTTATATGAGAATGGAATGGCAGAGAAGACTGAGAAACCTACTGACAAAAAAATCCGCGATTCTGCGAAAAAAGGGCAGAGCTTTAAAGGAAAGGATATGGTTGCTGCCGCGGTTTTGGTTTGTGGTTCCCTGGCAATTAGTGGGTTCTCTAGTCTTAAGAATATAGGGGAACTGCTACAAAAGGTGCTACTAGCGCCAGAAGAGATTAACATACCTGCCTATCTAGATGAGTTGTATCAAATTTTTCTTTATGCCGTAGTGCCTGTTTTATTATTCTGTTTATTGCCTGGGGTTTTACTTTCTTTATTGCAAAGTCGTTTCAGGCTGGCAACAGAGGCGTTAAAAATAAACTTTTCTCATCTTAACCCAATCTCAGGGATGAAAAAGATATTTGGTATCAGGCCATTAAAGGAATTAGTTAAGGCAATTTTATATTTATTTTCTTTCTCTACATCAATTTATATATTCATCATGGTATGGAAACGTGATGTATTTATGCTTTACCAGGCTCAGCTTAGTGAAATGATAGAGCAATGGTCATGGCTATGTGTTGTTTTTATTTTTGTGTTTCTCTCATCATCATTAATATTATTACTTCTGGATACTTTAGCTGAGATTTATTTGTTTATAAAAGATTTAAAAATGGAGAAGCAAGAAGTAAAAAAAGAGTATAAAGAAAGTGAGGGAGACCCAATGATAAAACATGTTCGAAAAGAGATACATATGGATATTCTGTCAGAGGAAACAAAGCATAGTATAAAAAGCTCGCAACTTGTGATGGCTAATCCAACACATATTGCTTTAGGTATTTATTTCGATCCAGAAGTCGCAGATTTCCCTGTTGTAGTGGTTAAAGCGAAGAATGCAGAAGCGCTCGCAGTTATCGCATTTGCAGAGTCGGAAGGAATTCCTGTTGTAAGAGATATCATGTTAGCACGCAGGATCTACCGTAATAGTAATATTTTTAGTTTCATCCGAGACAATGACATGCTGGATATAATTAATATTATTATTTGGTTAAAAAGAATTGAATTAGAAAACATGGGGATATATCTGCCTCCGGCAGAAGAGCTAGTTGATGAGGTAAAATCTGATACTAGTAGTGGGATTGATAGTGATGATTTTACTGATGTTAATAATAAATAATGCAAATACATCATGATGAACATAAGTGATTATAGGATTATTTATGATAATTATTCTATATTTCTCAATCGTTTTTTAAAAGATAGCGAGCGTAAGTTTCATCTAGACTGACCTTGGTATATCAGGGCCGTCTGGTTATATAACATAAGGAGAACGCGATGAGTGAATCAACGAATGTAGAACAGGCTCTGATAAATACTGCCATTACTGAAGATGAGAAATATATTGATGATGTCTGTCAGGCATTGTTGGATGGTATAACATTCAAAGATATACATGATATTCCTGAGTCTACGATGCAAGGAATCTATGCATATGCTTATGAGTTTTATCACCAAGGTAAGTTAGATGAAGCAGAAACATTTTTTAGATTCCTCAGTATTTATGATTTTTATAATTCGGATTATGTCATGGGATTAGCAGCAGTTTATCAATTAAAAAAACGTTATGACAAGGCAACTGAATTATATGCATTGGCATTTATGCTCGCGAAAGATGATTACCGACCACTATTTCATGCTGGGCAATGTAATATGATGCTAAAAAAAACTTCGGCGGCTTTGCATTGTTTTGAGACCACAGCGATTAATACAGCCAATGCTGAATTAAAACAAAAGGCTCAGGCTTATTTGTCTGCACTCAAACAAAACTTAGAAGAAAATAAACCCTGATGTAAGGGGCAGGGACGATCAACTTATTTAAAGGAATACATTATGACTATTGACCCCAGTAAACTGACCAGAGATAGAATTAATCATGCTTTATCTTTTGTTGCTGCGGGAGTGGGGCCGGGTGGGCTATTGACCGCGAAAGATAATGCCGGCAAAGAAGTTTTGGCTCTTGAGGATGCCTGTCGAGAATTAGCGGCAGAGGAACAATTGAGCCGACAACGTAAAGGTATTAACGGAGCCCCGTCGCTAACGAAACCGCAATTAATGACAAAGGCTCCTTTGGCGAGCCGGTTGCAGAATACGGCTCATTCTGAGAATCATCCTACTGAGGCTAATTTAGCGGATCAGGCTGCGCCATTAACAACGGGTAATTACTTAAATGGCAATACGGCATTACTGCAAGCCATGCTCAACTTACAGGATATTTTCCATAAAGATACTATCGGTAATATGCGGAATCGACTGAAACAGCTCAACGTCGAATCGGAAGCGATTCGCCTTCAAGGTCATGATTTAGTGGCATCTTTTGAGGAAGCAAATATTGAGCTGCGCGCGGCAAATCAACGAACGGATAGGTATACAGAAGACGTCGAGAAAGAACGCCATTTGCTAAATATTTTAAAGGCGAAGGGGCGTGCCGTTGCTCAGAAACCACACTCTTTTGGCTCACAAAATTCATTTAGTTTAGATACTTCCTCAGTGCAAAAAGATGTAGCTATCATCCCTGAAACCATGGGTGCTGATGCTCAAACTGCCTCTCATCCACAATCTGGATTGACTCGTTTAGATAAGGAAATTGCTACGGTTCAACTACGTTTGGATGCAAAAGAGAAACAGGCCGCTTACGCAGTTACTGATGCCTTAGTCATAGCAAAAAAAGCGTCTACCTCGCATGAGGAAATAGAACGGTTTCTTACAGAAGTAGGTAACCGCGCACCCGGAAGCATCGATAAGGAAAGACATATAAGTGCGTTAGGCCAACTTGCGATTCTTTCTGCTCTGCTGAAAGAGCTGATTGGGAAATTGAATCTTGATAATGCGTTACGACAAAAGGCTGTGCTGGAAAAGATAGACGAAACCGCCTGCCGTGATGCAGAAAAAAAAGCTAAAGAGTGTGAGGCATCGCAAAAAAAAGCCGAAGAGACCAGTAAGGCGGCATCCTGCGCGAGTAAAATTCTTAGTTACGTGATGATAGCTGTTTCAGTTGTTGCCACGGTTGCTACTCTCGGTGCTGCGTCTGCGTTAATGGTTTGTGTGGCCGCGGTCGGTATCGCTATGGCGGTGGCAGATGTAGTGCTTGAAGCAACAGGAAATAGCAGCTTAATGCAAATGCTCGCCAAAGAAATCGCCACTGGTATAACCAAGGTCCTGGTTGCTTGCGGCGTACCCAAGGATAAAGCGGAGGAGATTGGTAAAATTGTTGGCGTGGTATTAGCGGCTGTTGCTTTCCTTCTGATTTCTCTGGTTTCATTGTCATCCTTCGTGAAAAATATGGCATCGTCTCTTGCGAAATTCATAGGCAATGGTGTGCTTAAAGCAGGTGCAAAATTGCTGCCCAAAGCCGCAGCGCAGGCTGTAAGGAATACTGCTGGAAAGGTGGGGGATAGCCTGAGCCAAAGCATTAGCCGTGTAGGAAAGGCAATTAATAACTCAGTGAATCTTGGTGAGACGACTTTGCGCAAGGTAGAAATTGGTTCAAAAGTAACGGGTGCCGCGGTGAATGTGAACAACGTAGCGATATCTGGAACGCTAAATATTATTTCTGCTGATTATAACTTGGATGCAAAAAATATATTTGCAGATTTAACATTAAATACAGAGTTTATTCGTTCAATAAACGAATTGATTCGGCGCATGATGGAGGCACTTTCAACATTTACGAAAGTAGGCGCTGAACATTTGGATAGTATGATTGAAGGGATGCATCAATCTCAACAAAATCAATTGGCCGTGGTTAGAAGTATTGCGAATTAATTATTTTGCGATAGAACCTGATTATTAAAACAGTTTAATCTCGATAAATGGAGTTATTATGAGTTCAAACTTTAATGTCAAATCCCAAACTCATCTTTATCATCTTGCGATAAATTCCAATCAGAAAAATATTCCAATAAATTCTAGTGTATCAGATGAGGGAACAATAAATAGCCTGAATTTAAATGCTTTATCTGGTTTGCAGGAGGGATCATTAAAATTCCCATATTCGGGGGTGACTCTTGCATCCCCTCAGAGAGAAATCGATGAAAGTGTTTTGTTTGGTTTATCAAAAAATCTAAATGAATTCATGGAGCTGTATTCTCAGGACACTCCTAATAAAAGACCTTTTCCACACTCAGCGCTACAACAGACGCAGCTAGATTATTTTACAAACGTACCCGTACCTGAGTTCTTACACGAAATTTCTGGAGCCTTGATTGCACGCGAGGTTGGTGTAGATAACGTGTCCTACTTTGATGGGTTTACTTCGGATAATTTAATGATATTCATCAGAGCTATGATACAGAGGCAACGGATGACAGCGGATGAAAGCAACGCCAAGATAAACATTTTCCTGGCTTCGCTAAGCGCTACAATGGCTGAAAATGCCGCAGAATCAACAGTAAAAGAGGGCAAGCAGCAACTGCTCGGGGCCATATTCAGCTTTGTTATAGGTTCTGTCATGGTTGGCGCCGGTAGCGGTATACAGCTAGGCGGCTTAAATAAGCAAAATAAGATGCTAAATGCAGAAATCAAACCGCAGCAGCCGAATATTGCGACTAATAAAGTTAGTGATGTCAGGCAGAACGTCAATATTACGGATTCAGGAGGTGCAAGCATGAATGCGGTTGGATCAATGAAAAATAATAAAATAAGAACGCTGAATGAACCAAGAGATATGATGTCTTCCAAAGAGATACATAATCACCCCAAAGATAAGATACAAATAAAACCGGCTAGGGAACTTCCCCAAGATCTCAATTCATCGTTGAGTGCGGTCAAACCAAACAGCAATACTGGGCGTAAATTGGAGATAGTGGGCGGTGCTATTTCTAATATGGCGACTAATGGTGGCCAGATGGTTTCGGGTATCAACATGGCGGAAGTTAAAACTATTGAAGCCAACAAGATGATGCAAAATACTGCCTCAGATATAACACAGACTATTTTGCGTGAAAAAGAAAGGGCCGCTAGCGATATTAATGCGATGTTTAAAAGCATGCAGGACACGATCAACGGGATAATTTCTGGTCAAAATATGACATCTGCGAAAATCATTCGCGGCTAGATTATTCAAATTAGGGAGTAATAGTTATGATAATATCTTCAGGGAGCGCAGCGTCGATCAAACCGAATGCTAGTCAAACTGAATCTTTACATTCCCAGCTAAATAGTGGGGGCGGTGATGTGATCAATAATGACTTTTTTGATTCTATAATATCACGTTACTCAGATGATAATGATTCTTCTAATTTAAGGCGTGATTGGTTAAATTTATTGGCGAGTGAAGATTATGGGGTAAGAAAATTTACCACCTTGGAAAAAACGGGTGTAACGAAGGGTGATACTCAACGTTTAATCAATCGACTCTCAGATGATATTGATGAGAAATATGAGGTGTTATCTTCAGATTATAGTCATGATGAGATCAATATACCGCCACATATAAAAAGTCTTATTGAAGTTGTCGATATCGGTTATGAAGATTTTCAGAGTAAGCATAAAGAAATAGTTGAGAAATATAGCAAGTATTACGAAGCTTTTAGCGAGGGGCTAAGTACGCAGTCAAAATATGTTGGGGCTGGGAGTGATGCAAATAAAATTGATTTTAAAAAAAGGAGTTTTGCCGCTAGTCTAAACGATAAACTCATTATCTATAGTAATGAATCGAGTTTTTATAATACAGAAACTGGAAGGTTAAATGAAAATGCTTTTTCAAACGTAAAAGCACTTTATACATTAACGGGGGATGAAAAAAGATTTAATTATTGGAAGAAAGAACTGTCACCAGAGTTAAATGTAACTTGGGATGAAGAAAAAGGTTGTATTTATATTTTACCTAACTTGGATAATTTAAAGAGTATATTTAAAAGTCTTGAGAATTCTGATGGGGTAATAAGGAATAACCATAGTGGAAATGATGATATCGCTACAGCAACTTATCAAGCCTGGCAGGCAGGGAACGACAGCATAAAGAACCGACAGCAAAATGCTCTTAACCAGCTAACGGAAAAGTATGGCCACCATCTCAATAAGTTGGAAAACCTAATCCAGTTCTTGATTAGAGCGATAGAAGATCACGCAAAATCTAATGAACCAACGTTAAGAATTTTAGCGTAGCCAAAGGATGTTATGTCTGTTACAGATAGATCTGCCAACATTTTATACGTAGACATATTACAATGGTTGCAGAAAAACCTTGTTATGATAACTAATTGTCCGTTATCAAAAATAAATCCGGATGCGAGACTAATACTAGATTTGCATATAGATTCTCTGGAAATATTAGAGTTAGTTATTGAGGTGGAGAAAAAAACGGCTAAACCGTTGGCTGATGATGTCTGGCTACAATGGAATACGATAAATGATATTGTAGAATATATAATGCTGACTAAGGTGACGGAATGAAATAAATGTCTATTCTATATTATTTGTTATTTCAAATTTCGTCATTATAAAAACCTAATCAGTATATTAAACTTTAATAAGCATGTTGTGGTTCTATGCGACTAGTTTCTATTCTAATATGATAAATCCATCTTTTTACGATGAGTTAATCAATGCCATCAGTTAAATATCCATTGCTCCTGCTATTACCATTATTGCTCGTTAATGGATGTCAGCGGCCAACAAATAGGGCTCCAGTAGTGGGGTCACCACAGCAGATCGAACAGCTATCTGCACTGATTTCTGGTGCTATGTATTTGCGACAAGAATGCCAAAGGGAAGATATTCCCGATGAATCAATACTCATGCAAACGGCGATGAAACTGGCAATGGAGCGAAATTGGGATACCAAAGCACCCGTTTATCAAGCGCTAAAAGGGAAAAGTCAAACACGCTATCAGGCTCTGGTGGAAGAAATTGGCATCGATAATAATCAATGTTCTTCTCTTAATCTGTTACTGGCTGATTTTGCCTATGAAGCTCGGCGCAATATGAAATGACAGTATGCTATCGTCATTAATTTCATGGTAATTATGCAGGAACAATAACCAACCGGCGAATGCCAAGAATGGGCCGAAAGGTAAAGGCGTGCTTAGCGGCCTATTTCTAAGCAAATATGTGATGAATGTAAAACTGCTCCCAGCCAGGGACGCAATCAAAAGCAAGGCCGGTAGGTCCATCCAGCCGAGCCAAGCGCCTAAGGCCGCTAGTAATTTAAAGTCGCCATAGCCTAGGGCTTCACGGCGCGTTGTCAGCCAAAATGTCCAGTAAAGGCACCATAAGACCAAATATCCACCCACTGCACCGATAACGGCATCACTGAGTGCCAAGGTTTGATCGAATAAATGAAAAATCAGGCCACCCCATAGCAAAGAAAGCGTGAGGTTATCCGGCAATAGCAAATGCTCAATATCAATTGCGGTTAACGCTATTAATGCCCATGTAAAGACTAATGCAGCCAGAAGCGTATATCCGGCAGGAATAATCATGCTGATAAATAATGTTAAAGCCACAGTCGCTAACTCGATCATGGGATAACGGAGAGAGATTTTATTTTGGCACTGTCGGCATTGTGCCTTTAGTAGAAACCAGCTGAATATAGGAATGTTATCATGCCATTTCAGTGAATGATTACAATGTGGGCAAAACGAACGCGGTATACACAAGTTAAATTCATGATGATTATTGTTCTTGAGCATAATCGGTAGTCGATGAATGACGACATTAAGAAAACTACCGATGCAAAGGCCAAGTATTGCCAAGCTACCCCACCATAGTGGAGCGACGGTTTGTAAGCTATAAAGTATATTTAACATAGTTGAATTATTCCAATGTGGTGAATTAATAAATTTGGTGTCTATCTGCATGGACTGATAGATAAAATATTGAAATATCATAGGTGCCATTAGCGATTTAGTGCATATAAATTATTCTAATTGCTGATGCCTTTCTCTTATCTTTGGCTTAAATATCATTAATTAGTTTTTTGGGGCGACAGGCTGACTTGTGTAGAGCTTAAGATGAGTACGAATAATTAGGTTTTATATTTGCTATAAGATTTAAGCGCTATGGTACCTAATTGGAGAAATCATGATATATCTAAGAGGTGATTAATATTATTGTGGATATAGTTTTTGATATATATATTTTTATTTTAGAGGGGCGGCTTTTCGCTAAACTAAGATGAATTTAAAATATGTCAAACAGTATGCGATAGTTAATATTTAGAATGAGTATTGGCAGGGTTTTATCAAGAAAATATTTTTTTATTTTTGTAAAATAAAGCCCGACAGATTTCTGCCGGACGATAAGAGTCAATCTACCTGCGGCTAATGATCAGCCGCAGCGATTACATTTAGATGCTTGGATAATCTGGAAGAAATCATTGCCTTTATCATCGACCAGAATAAAAGCCGGGAAATCTTCTACTTCGATTTTCCAGATGGCCTCCATACCCAGCTCGGGATACTCCACGCATTCCAGACTTTTAATACTGTTTTGCGCCAATACTGCAGCTGGACCACCAATACTGCCGAGATAGAAGCCGCCATGCTTCTGGCAGGCGTCCGTTACCTGTTTACTGCGGTTGCCTTTGGCGAGCATGATCATACTGCCGCCGTGGGATTGCAGTAGATCCACATAGGAATCCATTCGGCCTGCGGTGGTGGGTCCTAGGGAACCAGATGCATAACCTTCCGGTGTCTTTGCTGGGCCTGCGTAATAGATCGGGTGATCTTTGACATATTGCGGCAATCCCTCACCATTTTTCAGGCGTTCTTCCAATTTGGCGTGGGCAATATCACGGCCAACAATAATTGTACCGCTCAGAGATAGGCGCGTAGATACCGGATACTGTGACAGCTCTTTTAGGATCTCTTTCATCGGCCGGTTCAGATCGATTTTTACGACTTTACCTTCCGTGGCCTGACGTAAATGTTCGGGGATATATTGCCCTGGGTTATGTTCCAGTTTTTCCAGCCAGATGCCTTTACGGTTAATTTTGCCTTTAATATTGCGATCGGCGGAACAAGACACTCCCATTCCTACTGGGCAAGATGCGCCGTGGCGTGGCAAGCGGATTACGCGTACATCGTGGGCAAAATATTTGCCACCGAACTGCGCGCCTAACCCTAATTCCTGAGCTTCTTTCAGTAATTCCTCTTCCAACTGAATATCGCGGAAAGCTTGCCCATGCTCGTTACCTTCGGTTGGCAAACCATCGTAATATTTGGTGGAAGCCAGTTTTACCGTCTTCAGCGTGCTTTCCGCCGAAGTACCGCCGATGACAAAAGCGATATGGTAGGGCGGGCAGGCGGCGGTTCCCAAAGTGCGCATTTTCTCAACGAGGAAGGTTTTGAGTTTGCCGGGAGACAACAGTGCTTTCGTTTCCTGATACAGATAAGTTTTGTTTGCTGAACCTCCCCCCTTGGTGACGAACAGGAATTTATAGTCTTCCCCTTCGGTACTGTACAGGTCGATTTGCGCAGGCAGATTGCTGCCGGTATTGACCTCTTTATACATGTCCAGTGCGGCGTTTTGCGAGTAACGTAAGTTATCTTCAATAAAGGTGTTGTATACCCCACGGGACAAGGCTTCCGCATCATTACCGCCGGTCCAGACGCGCTGGCCTTTTTTCCCTACGATAATCGCTGTGCCGGTATCCTGACAGGTTGGCAAAATACCTTTGGCCGCGATTTCCGAGTTACGCAGAAATTGCAGAGCAACGTACTTATCGTTTTCACTGGCATCAGGATCGTCAAGAATTGCGGCGACTTGTTTTTGATGGGCTGGGCGGAGTAAAAACGATGCGTCGTGGAAAGCTTGTTGGGCGAGTAGGGTGAGGGCTTCTGGTTCGACTTTGAGAATATCATGACCTTCAAACTGCGAGACGGAGACATGATTATTGCTGACCAGGTAATACTCGGTATCATCTTCCTTTAAAGGGAAGGGGTCTTGATAGTGGAACGGTTTATTAGACATTTTCTCTCACTTGCAACATCAGTTATCGAAACTAAGGTAAATCAAGCCGGTATATTTTTTTTAAGTATCCTTTGGCTCCGATCCTACTATATGTGGCGTCAGCTAAGCGATGACGCCATTTCTTTTATAGGGGATAGATCGCATTTTCCGTATGTATTTATGGCGTAACCAGAAATAATCTGTCGTTGCTTTGAATCCCAGTGGATTATTTCTTATTTTTGAAAAAAGTCATTACACCGCCGACAACCAACCCAAGCACAATTCCGGTCAAAATCCACTCGGTTAATGTCATTTCACATTTCCTTTTTTATCAATTTGCAGGTGTTATTTTTAAATTTTTATTGGTTCTATTTACCTCTCATCGGCAATAAACCAATAAAATAGCCTGCCGTAACAGGCTTTTTAAACGATGTTAAGGATGCACTGTCTGGACGGTTTTTACGCCATTCGGTTCTACCGCCTCTAACGGAGGCATAATATCTTGAATCATCTGTTCGTCAAAACTAGGGTTAAGAGCCGGTGAAAGGGGAGAACTGACTAGGCTATCGGGCATTGCGATATGAGGCACCGGTGCGTCATTCACAAAGTCTGATTCATCCTGTTTCACTGTGCGACTGAGAGAAACCAGCGCTACACCGCATAAAGCAAAGAAAGCATATAGAATATTGCCCCCCAAAGGCGCAATCAGCGCACCGACCGCCAGTGGTCCGATACTGGCTCCCACGCCAAATGACATCAGTAAACAAGCAGCCAAAGAAACGCGTCGTTCCGGCTCAATCATATCGTTAGCCAGCGCGACGACTAATGGGTAAAGGGTAAATTGCAACATGCTAACGATGAACCCTAGACCTATTAATAAACGAAAAGGAATATGCGGCCAGATGGCCAGCGGCAGCGCGGTGATGGCAAGTAATATGGCGTTGATACGAATCAATAAAGTTCGGTTATAACGATCGGATAACCAACTCAATGGAAGCTGGGCAACCAGTCCAGCAAAAATTGACAGTGCCATGAACAGACCCGTTTGCTCAGTTGTCAGCGATTGCAGACTGGAATAGACCGGCGCAAGCCCGTAAAAAGAGCCGACAATCATGCCAATAACCAAGGTTGAGGCTAGAATTTTTGGGATAGAACGGATAAAGAATTTTAATTCCATTGGCGCTGGTGACATTTGCTGGGCATTACTACGGGTTGTTAGTGCGATAGGAACCAGGCAAAGAGCAAAGAATAAAGCTATCACCATCAATGTGCTGAGGCCCAGATCGGGCTGTAGCATCAGAACTACCTGACCTAGCGCCATACCGGCGTAGGTCGCTGCCATATAAAAACCGAATACCGCGCCACGTTGGTTCGAGGATGACTGATCGTTCAACCAGCTTTCTAGTACCATAAACTGGCACATCAGACACAGGCCAATAATTAGCCTTAGTATGACCCATGCGGGTATGTATTCCGTTAATCCGTGGCTCAATACTGCCGCGGTAATGATACCAGCACAGGCGACATAGGCGCGAATATGCCCGACTCTGGCAATAAGAAAATGACCGACTTTGCCGCCAATAACCAATCCGATGTAGTTAGCGGCAATAATGGCCCCGATCAGGGCTCCGGATACGTTAATCGATGTTAAACGCAGTGAGATATAGGTCGTCAGCAGGCCAGAACCCAACAACATGAGCACCGTCGCGGTGTAAAGTGGGAAGAATGCGTTCAGAATTTTTTTCACTATATCGTCCTGGTTTTTGTGTCC
This sequence comes from Yersinia nurmii, assembly GCF_001112925.1. Taxonomy (GTDB): domain Bacteria; phylum Pseudomonadota; class Gammaproteobacteria; order Enterobacterales; family Enterobacteriaceae; genus Yersinia; species Yersinia nurmii. Next base: position 31,899 of record NZ_CPYD01000014.1, on the reverse strand, counting down.
TGAAATGATCGTCGGCGTACAGGCCTAAAAGTCGGACGTAAAATCAGTCAGATAGAGAAATCACGTCACGCCAGCCTGCTCGGGTATTACCTCTCTGCAATCAATTAGATGATTTATAAGCTTCTTTGATACTACCAGCTAAGCATGATAGGTAAAGCGCTGTCCGGACAAGCACTTTGAATTCCACATGCGAAACGCCTCGCATCTATTGGCAGAAGTGCAGCACAAACTAAGAGAAGTGCTACTATCGCCACTGAAATATTTTCATAGAATAAGGGGGCATGATGAACGAACAACAACTGCGTCAGCTCAGCATTGACGCCGGTGAGTTGCTCAAGGCTCGCGGGGCCAGCGTTACCTGCGCTGAATCTTGCACCGGCGGATGGATAGCGAAAGCCTTGACGGATATCGCCGGTAGTTCGGCTTATTTCGATCGCGGATTTGTGACTTACAGTAATGAAGCAAAACACGATTTGCTTGGCGTAGCGGAAACCACCCTGGATGCGTATGGTGCAGTCAGCGAAGAGGTAGTACGTGAGATGGCCGTGGGGGCATTACACGCGGCGCAGGCTGATTTCGCACTCTCCGTTAGTGGGATTGCAGGGCCTGACGGCGGTACTGAATTTAAGCCCGTAGGTACCGTCTGGTTCGGTTTTGCAACAAAGGCTGGACAGGTATCGGCGGAGAAGCGCGCTTTTAATGGTAATCGCGATGAGATACGTTTGCAGGCCACTATTTTCGCGCTTCAGACGCTGGTTGATAAATTTCTAAAAAAATAGGCTTGATACTGTATGATTGTACAGTATAATTAGCGCTAATTTCCTGCACAAAACAACATTCAGTGGTGACGATAAGGGCGACCTTACCTTGCCAGAGAGGGAGTAAAAATGGCTATTGATGAGAACAAACAAAAGGCATTAGCAGCAGCACTGGGCCAGATTGAAAAACAATTCGGCAAAGGCGCTATTATGCGCCTTGGCGAAGACCGCTCAATGGATGTTGAAACGATTTCTACCGGCTCATTATCATTAGATATCGCTCTGGGAGCCGGTGGTTTGCCAATGGGTCGCATTGTTGAGATCTATGGCCCTGAATCATCAGGTAAAACTACCTTGACGCTGCAGGTTATCGCCGCAGCGCAACGTGAAGGTAAAACCTGTGCCTTTATTGATGCCGAGCACGCCCTTGACCCGATTTACGCGAAAAAACTAGGCGTAGATATCGATAATCTTCTGTGTTCGCAGCCTGATACCGGTGAGCAAGCGTTGGAAATTTGCGATGCGTTGACTCGTTCAGGTGCGGTTGATGTGATCATCGTTGACTCCGTAGCCGCTCTGACGCCAAAAGCAGAAATTGAAGGCGAAATTGGCGATTCTCACATGGGCCTTGCTGCTCGTATGATGAGCCAGGCTATGCGTAAGCTGGCGGGTAACCTGAAAAATGCCAACACCTTGCTGATCTTCATTAACCAGATTCGTATGAAAATTGGTGTGATGTTCGGTAACCCGGAAACCACCACCGGTGGTAACGCCCTGAAGTTCTATGCTTCCGTTCGTTTGGATATTCGCCGCATCGGTGCGGTGAAAGAAGGCGATGTGGTTGTGGGCAGTGAAACTCGCGTCAAAGTGGTTAAAAACAAAATTGCTGCGCCGTTCAAACAGGCTGAATTCCAGATTCTTTACGGTGAAGGCATTAACATCAACGGTGAATTGGTGGACTTGGGTGTTAAACATAAGCTGATTGAGAAAGCCGGTGCATGGTATAGCTACAACGGTGACAAAATCGGTCAAGGTAAAGCTAACGCCAGTAATTATTTGAAAGAAAACCCAGCTATTGCAACAGAGATCGATAAGAAACTGCGTGAAATGTTGCTGAGTGGTGCAGGTGAACAATCGACTGCGGCAGCCGGTGATTTTGCCGATGAAGCTAATGATGAGACTAGCGAAGAGTTTTAATAGGCTGAAGCTGAAGTGATAGCCGCATAGTCATAATCCTATTACTTGGCAAAATATCAACCCGATAAGCTTTGTATTGCGGTAATGCAGCAATTAGACAAATTCTGGATTGAGTTAACTCAGTTTCTGGAATCCGTGAGAATGTTAGCGCTGTCACTGCCGCAACTCGAAATTTAAGGGGATGGGATTCTCTACTTGTGATTAAAAGTAATGAATGACCTGTTAAGCCGTGCGATGAGATTGCTCTCTCAACGAGATCATAGTGAGACCGAACTGCGCCGCAAACTTGCGGCGCAGTCATTTTCGGTAAAAGGCAATTGGGGACGCGGACAGAAGAAATCCCCATCTACCGCTAAACGGGGTCAAAACCTGAATAATGGCGGTGGCGATAGCCACGACGGTCAAAGCGCTAAAAATAGCTTTTATCATCGCAGCTATAGTTCTGGTGGTAGCAGCAACGAAGAAAAAGAGACTGACAACGATACCCATGAACTGACTGACAGCCATGACGCGGCTGAGGCTATTGACCCAAAAGCTATTGATGAAGTCATTGCTTATTGCTATCAACACAACTGGCTGGATGATGCTCGTTTTGCTACCAGTTATATCAACAGCCGTAGTCGCAAAGGATATGGTGTTCAGCGCATTCGCTCTGAACTGTTGCAGAAGGGCATAGAAAAAGAACAAGCACAGGCTGCTTTTGAAATAAGTGAGATCGACTGGTGTCAGCTGGCAAAGGAAGTCGCTCAGCGCAAATTCGGTGAAACCTTACCTGTTGAATGGAAGGAAAAGGCAAAAGTTCAGCGTTATCTCCTCTATCGTGGCTTCTTTCAAGAAGAAATTCAGTCGATTTACAATGATTTTATCGAATGAATGCACACGGGATTTTACTTCCCTCTGAAGAAAATTTATCTTATTCCCACTTTTTGTTTGTGAGCTGACCGGTAGCCCCCTTTATTAAGGGGGGGCGCTATTGGCTCGCGGGCCATTCTTTTAGCTTGATTCCGGGACAATTATGAGCAAGAGCACCGCTGAGATCCGTCAAGCGTTTCTCGATTTCTTCCATAGCAAGGGACACCAGGTTGTATCAAGCAGCTCATTGGTCCCTAATAATGACCCGACATTGTTATTTACCAATGCCGGGATGAACCAGTTCAAAGATGTTTTCTTGGGCTTGGACAAACGGGCCTATACCCGTGCCACGACTTCCCAACGCTGTGTTCGCGCCGGCGGTAAGCATAACGATCTGGAAAACGTCGGTTATACCGCACGTCACCACACGTTCTTTGAAATGTTGGGTAACTTTAGCTTTGGCGATTACTTCAAACATGATGCGATTAACTTCGCATGGGAACTACTGACCAGCGAAAATTGGTTCAACCTGCCGAAAGAAAAACTGTGGGTTACCGTTTACGAAACCGATGACGAAGCCTATAACATCTGGGCAAATGACGTTGGCGTACCGCGTGAACGTATCATCCGTATCGGCGACAAAGGCGCGCCTTTTGCCTCGGATAACTTCTGGCAGATGGGTGATACCGGCCCTTGCGGCCCATGCAGCGAAATCTTCTACGATCACGGCGACCATATCTGGGGCGGCCCTCCTGGCTCACCAGAAGAAGATGGCGATCGCTACATTGAGATCTGGAACATCGTTTTCATGCAATTCAACCGTCAGTCAGATGGCACCATGTTGCCGCTGCCTAAACCATCCGTAGATACCGGTATGGGGTTGGAGCGTATTGCCGCTGTATTGCAGCACGTGAATACTAACTATGAAATCGATCTGTTCCGCGATCTGATTGCGGCCGTTGCCGAAGTGACCGGCGCTACCGATCTTAATAGCAAATCACTGCGCGTGATTGCCGATCATATCCGCTCATGCGCGTTCCTGATTTCAGACGGTGTTATTCCTTCGAATGAAAACCGCGGTTATGTGCTGCGTCGCATCATTCGTCGTGCTATTCGTCACGGAAATATTTTGGGCGCCAAAGATACCTTCTTCTACAAACTTGTAGCGCCATTGATTGCCGTTATGGGTTCAGCCGCTGATGAATTGAAACAACAGCAGGCGATGGTAGAGCAGGTTCTGAAAACTGAAGAAGAGCAGTTTGCACGGACTCTGGAACGTGGTCTGGCATTGCTGGATGAAGAGTTGAACAAGCTGACCGGCGATACGCTGGACGGTGAAACTGCATTCCGCCTGTATGATACCTATGGTTTCCCGGTTGATTTGACCGCGGACGTATGCCGTGAGCGCAATCTGAAGGTTGATGAAGCTGGTTTTGAGCAGGCAATGGAAGCTCAACGCCGTCGTGCTCGTGAATCCAGCGGTTTTGGTGCTGACTATAACAGCCTGATCCGTGTGGATACCGCGAGTGAATTCTCTGGCTATGACCATGCAGAGCAGAAAGCTACCGTTACTGCATTATTCCGCAATGGCGAAGCCGTTGATGAGATTCATGCTGGTGAAGATGCCGTGGTGATCTTGAATCAGACTCCGTTCTACGGTGAGTCTGGCGGTCAGGTTGGCGACAAAGGCCAACTGAAAAGCGCTATGGCTGATTTTATTGTCTCCGACACGCAGAAATACGGCCAGGCGATTGGTCATTTAGGCCAGTTATCTCAAGGTACTTTGCGTATCAACGATAGCGTTGATGCTATTGTAGATAGCGCTCGCCGTAATCGTATTCGTCTGAACCACTCCGCGACCCACTTATTGCACGCTGCATTGCGTAAAATACTGGGTGAGCATGTGGCTCAGAAAGGCTCATTGGTTAACGATAAATACCTGCGTTTTGACTTCTCTCATTTTGAAGCCATGAAGCCGGAACAAATTCGTCAGGTTGAAGACCTGGTGAATGCACAAATTCGCCGCAACCTGCCAATTCAAACAGAAGTTATGGAATTGGATACAGCGAAAGAAAAAGGCGCAATGGCTCTGTTCGGCGAGAAATATGACGATCAGGTGCGCGTATTGACCATGGGCGATTTCTCAACCGAACTTTGCGGTGGTATCCACGCCAATCGTACCGGTGATATTGGTCTGTTCCGTATTCTGGCTGAATCAGGTACGGCAGCAGGTATTCGTCGTATCGAAGCCGTAACGGGTGAAGGTGCTATTGCTTTGCTGCATCAGCAAAGCGATCTGTTACAGGATGTTGCCCACCTGGTGAAGGGGGATAGCAATAATCTGACAGATAAGATTCGTGCCGTATTGGATCGCAGCAAAGCGTTGGAAAGAGAGCTACAGCAGTTGAAAGACCAGCAGGCAGCGCAGGAGAGTGCTTCATTGTCCTCCTCTGCGAAAGAAGTGAAGGGCGTAAAACTGTTGGTTAGCAAACTGGATAACGTTGAAGCGAAAATGCTGCGTACCATGGTTGACGATCTGAAGAATCAGCTGGGTTCTGCCATTATCGTTCTGGCTACGACCGCAGACGATAAGGTAAGCCTGATTGTAGGTGTGACCAAAGATTTGACCAACCGAGTCAAAGCAGGTGAGTTGATTGCCGATATTGCCCAGCAGGTGGGCGGTAAAGGTGGTGGACGCCCTGATATGGCTCAGGCTGGAGGTTCGGATGTTCAGGCTCTGCCCGCCGCGCTGGCTAGCGTAGAAGCGTGGGTCGCGTCTCGGCTGTAAGCATGCAATGATCGTGTAAAATAAATGCGCCATACCTCAAAGAAGAGTATGGCGCTTTTCAATTTTCTTGTCATAGGTCGGTTACAAAGTTAAACGCAAATTTGTTCGTGTCGTCTAAACTTGTATTAGTTAGAGGCGCGACCAAGCTACTTACATTTTATGTGGGGGCGATGGCTTACGTTTTCACGGTGTATGATGGATAATGGCGGGGAAACTGAGAGACCCGACTCTTTTAATTTTTCAAGGAGCAAAGAATGCTTATTCTGACTCGTCGAGTTGGTGAAACACTCATGATTGGCGATGAGGTTACGGTTACTGTATTAGGAGTTAAAGGCAACCAAGTTCGAATTGGTGTGAATGCTCCGAAAGAAGTTTCTGTTCACCGTGAAGAAATCTACCAACGTATTCAAGCAGAGAAGTCTCAACCGACGACTTACTGATATTGAAGCAGCGTCTCGTGGTATGCGAGACGCTACTGCTCTCTCCCCAAATTCTATTCCCTGCATCATTTCTCACTCGCTCATCGCTATTTTCTCGCTTTTCTTCCAAGATCTAACTCGCCTCAGTAATATTCCTTCAATTCTTTTACAGCGCTATTTCACAGGCACCCTTATCTCGCCTGTTGATAAAATACTCTTTTCGATGTCAAATTGCGCATCTTGGCTGTGAATTGTGCAAGTAAACGTTTGTTGGGAAAAATTGTTTGACTTATAAGTGCAGGAAAGTAATATGTGCGCCACGCAGTGCCGATGAGCTTCTTTAAAAGCAAGTTAGGCACAATTCGAAAGAAGCGTATGGTGAGGTGGCCGAGAGGCTGAAGGCGCTCCCCTGCTAAGGGAGTATACGGTCAAAAGCTGTATCGAGGGTTCGAATCCCTCCCTCACCGCCATTTACTATGCACCCATAGCTCAGCTGGATAGAGTACTCGGCTACGAACCGAGCGGTCGGAAGTTCGAATCTTCCTGGGTGCACCATATTTTGCAGTATGGTGAAATAGTTAAATGACTGTCAGATAGTATCAGAGATTTATTTGCACCCATAGCTCAGCTGGATAGAGTACTCGGCTACGAACCGAGCGGTCGGAAGTTCGAATCTTCCTGGGTGCACCATCTTTGTTGTTATAGTTTCACTTGGTGAAACGCTTCGCAGTAAAAATCAAACGCACCCATAGCTCAGCTGGATAGAGTACTCGGCTACGAACCGAGCGGTCGGAAGTTCGAATCTTCCTGGGTGCACCATATTAAGAGACCTCGCTACGGCGGGGTTTTCTGTTTTTAAGTCTCGGAGAACGCGGTAGAACCGAGCGGTCGGAAGTTCGAGCCGAGCGTAGCGAGACAACGTTGCTTCAGCAACGGCCCGAAGGGCGAGGCGTTAGCCGAGTCATCTTCCTGGGTGCACCATATTAAGAAACCTCGCTACGGCGGGGTTTTCTGTTTTCTGGCTATTTGAAATAGCATCCAGCCTGATTTGGTCGGCTAGACCCCGCGAGTGCCAGTAGAACGCCACAGACTTTTTTTCCGCTATCTGAATTTCTCCTACCTATGGAAAATATCAAGATTGGACGATGCGGTTATAAATTCACCAGTTCTATACCTCATCAAATTGCTTGTACTGGATAATGAATTCCCATCCAGTTGATTTTATTACGCTCACCTAATGACCATCTTTAACCGAAATAACGCTTTTTATGATTAAATACAGATGGTTATACAGTAAGCGACAATTTAATGAGTTTGCGATAAAGTAGCTTTTCCTTTTCTCAATGATCCTGGGATAAAGATGTACGATCGCTATGACGGCTTGATCTTCGATATGGATGGCACGATTTTGGATACTGAATCCACCCATCGCCAAGCCTGGCGGAGGGTGTTGATGCCCCACGGTATTCAATTTGATGAGCAAGCTATGGTGGCGCTCAATGGCTCTCCAACCTGGCGAATTGCTGAGGTGATTATTCATAATCATCGGTTGAAGTTAGATCCTCATCTGTTAGCCGCGGAGAAAACGGCAGCGGTGAGGGCGATGCTGTTGGATAACGTCAAGCCGCTCCCGCTCATTGACGTGGTTAAGGCTTATCATGGCCGCAGACCTATGGCGGTGGGAACCGGAAGCGAGCACAGTATGGCTGAGGCGCTGTTGCGACATTTGGGCCTTCGGGATTACTTCGATGTCATCGTCGGTGCTGATGACGTTACCCGGCATAAGCCGGAACCCGACACATTTTTGCGCTGTGCCGAATTGCTCGGCGTGGTGCCGGAGCGCTGTGTCGTGTTCGAAGACGCTGATTTCGGCGTAGAAGCGGCAAAGCGGGCGAAGATGGACGTGGTGGATGTACGTCTGCTGTGAGTAGCACGCTGGCTGTAGTATCGTTATTTGGTAGCAGTTTTCTTAGCGCGACGCTCTTACCTGGAAGTTCCGAAATTCTATTAGTGACCTTGCTAACTGCGGGCAGTGCGCCCGCGGTGATATTAGTGTTATCTGCGACCGTAGGTAATACGCTGGGTGGCTTAACAAATGTAGTTATAGGCCGCCTGTTACCGGCGTTAAAACCGCAGCGCGGGCTGGATATGACGTTGGGCTGGCTCCAGCGTTTTGGCCCAGCCGCTCTCTTGCTGAGTTGGTTGCCGGTGGTAGGCGATTTGATGTGTGTGTTGGCAGGCTGGCTGCGTATGCCCTGGGCTCTGGTGGTTTTTTTTCTGTGTGTGGGAAAAGCCGTGCGTTACATCGTTATTACTGTGTTAACGCTGGAAGGGATTGCCTGGTGGCAATAAAGATGTGATGACTTCACATAGTCACATTGACGCAGTTTCAGTATGCTTACGGGCTATGGTTTTTAAGAGCGGGAGGTCGATTTGATCCCGGACGTATCACAGGCGCTTTCTTGGTTGGAAGCGCATCCTAATGCATTAAAAGGAATCCGCCGCGGCATTGAGCGGGAAACATTGCGTGTGACCGCTGATGGCCAACTGGCTGCGACGGGACACCCTGAGTCACTCGGGGCGGCGTTGACACATCAATGGATCACGACTGATTTTGCCGAAGCTTTACTGGAGTTTATCACTCCGGTAGACGGCGATATCGATCATTTGCTGGCTTTTTTGCGTGATATTCATCGTTACACTGCGCGTAAACTTGGCGATGAGCGTATGTGGCCACTCAGCATGCCGTGCTTTATCGGTGCTGAGCAGGATATCGAACTCGCTAAATACGGTTCTTCCAACGTTGGACGCTTCAAGACGCTGTACCGTGAAGGATTGAAAAACCGCTATGGCGCGCTGATGCAAACCATTTCCGGCGTACATTACAACTTCTCACTGCCTATTGAGTTTTGGCAGGCGTGGGCGGGTGTGGAAGACGAACAAAGTGGTAAAGAAGAGATCTCTGCCGGTTATTTCCGCCTGATCCGTAACTATTATCGCTTTGGCTGGGTGATTCCGTATCTGTTTGGTGCTTCGCCAGCGATTTGCTCTTCATTTTTGCAAGGACGTGAGACCGCATTGCCTTTTGAGCGTAATGATAACGGTATGTGCTATTTGCCTTATGCCACGTCTTTACGCCTGAGTGATTTGGGTTACACCAATAAATCACAGAGCAATTTGGGCATTACTTTTAATGATTTGAATACTTATGTTGATGGATTGAAACGTGCAATCCATACGCCTTCGGAAGAGTATGCTGCGCTGGGGCTGAAAGATGGCGATCGCTACTTACAGCTCAATAGCAATGTATTGCAAATCGAAAATGAGCTATATGCTCCGATTCGACCAAAACGCGTAACTAAATCAGGTGAGTCACCTTCAGACGCGTTGCTGCGCGGCGGGATCGAATATATCGAAGTGCGCTCGCTGGATATCAATCCGTTCTCTCCAATTGGTGTTGATGCCGTACAGGCTCGTTTCCTCGATCTATTTTTGATCTGGTGCGTGCTGGCCGATGCGCCGGAAATGAGCAGCGATGAGCTACTTTGTACGCGTAAAAACTGGAATCGTGTGATTCTGGAAGGGCGTAAACCCGGTCAGACTATTGGTATTGGCTGCGATAGCACTCGTGAACCGTTAGATAAAGTCGGTAAAGCGCTGTTTAACGACCTGCGCCGGGTGGCAGAAGTGCTGGACGGCAAAGACAGCCGGGCTTATCAGGATGTATGTGATGAGCTAGTTGCTTCCTTCGATAATCCGGATCTGACATTCTCTGCTCGTATTTTACAGGCAATGAAAGCGGAAGGAATCGGCGGTGTTGGGCTGGATTTGGCTGAACGCTATCGCGAAATATTACGCAGTGAGCCGTTGGAAATATTGACTGAAGAACAGCTGTCAGCTGAACGTGACAGTTCCTGGATTCGGCAAGGTGAGCTAGAACGTGGTGATGAGCTAAGCTTTGAAGAGTATCTGGCGATACACGCAGGTCGCTAGAAAAAGAAAAGGCCACAATCAATGTGGCCAAATTAACATCGCTGTATACAGGGATGATGATAACAAATGCGCGTCTTTCACATATTAAGACGGCGGTGATTTAAAAAAGTTTCATTGGGTTCGAAAAAAAATTCTTCTGCGAGAAATGATTTTTTTTGAGGAGGTAACAAGATGCCATTATTGGACAGTTTTACAGTTGACCACACCATTATGAAAGCACCGGCCGTTCGCGTTGCTAAGACGATGAAAACCTCTCACGGCGATGCAATCACCGTGTTTGATTTACGTTTCTGCGTGCCAAATAAAGAAGTTTTGCCGGAGAAAGGTATTCATACGCTGGAGCATTTATTCGCAGGTTTTATGCGTGATCATCTGAATGGTCAGGGCGTGGAAATTATTGATATCTCCCCAATGGGCTGCCGTACCGGTTTCTATATGAGCCTGATTGGCACACCTGACGAGCAGCGTGTGGCAGAAGCGTGGAAAGCGGCGATGGCTGATGTGCTGAAAGTCACCGACCAGCGTAAAATTCCTGAGCTGAATGAATATCAGTGTGGGACTTACCAAATGCATTCACTGGAAGAAGCGCAGGAAATTGCCAAAAACATCATAGAGCGTGGTGTGCGGATAAACCATAACGATGAGTTGGCATTACCGAAAGAGAAACTGACTGAACTGCATATCTAGCACCGTTGGTATGCCGGAAAACAAAAAAGACGCGAGAGCGTCTTTTTTATTGAGAGTATGTTTATCGCGCGCGAGTTAATCACTCTACGGTTATTCCTGCGGATTAAGCGATGAATGCGGATGATCGACCGGAGTCACTCTGACCTGTTTAATCATATTGTCCTGTACGTCCAATACTTCGATCTCGTAATGGCCGATGCGGACCTGAGCGTTAATTTCAGGGATATCTTCCAGCGTTTCCAGTAGCATGCCGTTAATGGTGCGGGCGTCGACCGGCAGCGACCAATTAAAGGCTTTATTCAGTTCCCGAACATTGGCGGTGCCGTCGATAATTACTGAGCCATCACTTTGTGGATTCACTTCTTCCGCTAACGTAGGGGACATTGATGTAGTGAAATCTCCGACAATTTCTTCCAGGATATCTTCTACCGTAACCAGTCCTTGAATATCGCCGTATTCATCGACAATCATGCCGACTTTTTCTTTATTGCGCTGGAATTTGACCAGTTGAACGTTCAGCGGTGTGCCTTCTGGAATGAAATAGATTTCATCCGCCGCGCGCAGTAGGTTTTCTTTGTTGAACTCTTTTTTCTCGGTCATCAGTCGGTAGGCTTCACGCACTCGTAGCATCCCAATCGCGTCATCCAGCGATTGGCGATACAGCACAATGCGTCCGTGAGGGGAATGAGTTAGCTGGCGCATAATGGACTTCCAGTCATCATTGATATCGATGCCAACCACTTCATTGCGCGGCACCATAATGTCGCTGACTGTGACTTTTTCCAGATCCAGCACCGATATCAGCATGTCCTGATTACGACGGGAAATTTGCGAGTGTGATTCATTCACGATACTGCGTAATTCGTCTTTACTTACTGCATCGCTGACATGAACATTGCCTTTGATACCGCACAGGCGCATCAGCAAGCGCGTAATGCTGTTCAGCAACCAGACCAGCGGCAGCATGATTTTCTGCAAAGGAGCCAATAGTACGCTACTAGGGAAGGCGACGCGCTCAGGATAGAGCGCAGCGATGGTTTTTGGCATCACTTCAGCAAAAATCAGCACCACAAAGGTCAATACGCCAGTGGCAACTGCCACGCCTGCGTTACCGTACAGTCGAATTCCAACGATGGTAGCTAGCGCCGATGCGAGAATGTTAACCAGGTTATTGCCAATAAGAACCAGACTAATTAGTCGGTCCGGGCGGCGTAATAGTTTTTCCACACGGCGGGCAGAACGGTTTCCTTGCTTGGCCAAATGGCGTAGGCGGTAGCGGTTTAGCGTCATCATGCCGGTTTCTGAGGCTGAGAAGTACGCCGATACCACGACCATAATGATCAGAATGATGATAAGTGTACTGGTAGAGACCTGGTCCAACGCAATATTCCTTATAGCGATAGATGAAGGCTCCGGTCAGGGTAACAGGAGCCGTAGGTTGGGCGGAAGAGTGTCGTTAGTCGTTAGCCGATCATGATTTCTTGCAGCAGGCGGCTGCCGAAATAGGCTAGAGTCAGTAAGAATGCACCGGCAAAGCTGAACCAGACCACGCGGCGGCCGCGCCACCCTTCGTGATAATGACCCCACAGTAGAATAATGTAGACAAACCACGCCATAATCGACAGCACGGCTTTATGGATATTCTCTTTGCTGAACAAATTATCCATATATAACAAACCGGTACAGAGCGTTAACGTCAGCAGCACTACGCCAATTTGCGTAATGTGAAACATTTTTCGCTCAATGCTCATCAGTGGCGGCATATCGGCGGTGAATGTCAGCTTTTTATTCTTTAGCAGATAATCCAGCCAGGCGAGCTGCATGGCATACAGCGCGGCAATAATCAGCGTGGCATAACCCAATAGCGCAAGCCCAATATGGATAAATAACGCCGGGCTGCCTTCCAGATGGGTAATGAATTCGCCGGGCATCAGACTGGCGAGGGCCAGATTGATCATGGCAAAGCTGTAAACGATCGGCAGCAGGAACCAGCCGCGCCCACGAGAGGCAACGAATGTCATGATCGAGCAGATCATCAAACCGACAATAGAGCCAATATTCAGCAAAGTCAGGTTTTGACCATCGCCAACATCAAATATTTGATGTTTCAGTGCAATGCCATGGCAAACCAGCGCCACTACGGCAGAAACCAGGGCTAGCCGTCGGTAAGCGCTGCTCTTCCTCACCAAACTGGGAATAATCAGTCCCAGACTAAGTAAATAGGCAACTAGAGCCAAAATAGAGAACACGGGCATAGCGGTTAATAGGTATCGGCTGAGTGAATTAGATAACCAGTATAACGTTAGCTGCGCCATGCTCCAACCGTTCTCCTACGTGAAGGCAGAGATCGCGCGCGCTTCGTGTTATAATCCCGCCATTGTGTCGCCCGGGCGGCCTGTTTCCACGTTGAGCATGAGACGATGTTTGAGAACTTAACCGATCGATTATCGCGCACACTGCGCAATATCAGCGGCCGTGGCCGGCTGACAGAAGAAAATATTAAAGAAACCCTGCGTGAAGTCCGCATGGCATTGCTTGAGGCCGACGTTGCCTTGCCGGTGGTTCGCGACTTTATCAACCGTGTTAAAGAGCGTGCAGTTGGCCATGAGGTCAATAAAAGCCTTACGCCGGGCCAGGAATTCGTAAAAATTGTTAAGAATGAGCTGATTGGCGCCATGGGCGAGATCAATAATGAGCTCAATCTGGCAGCCCAACCGCCGGCGGTCGTTTTGATGGCCGGTCTGCAAGGCGCGGGTAAAACAACCAGCGTAGCTAAGCTGGGTAAGTTCCTGAGAGAAAAACAGAAGAAAAAAGTGCTGGTGGTTTCTGCCGACGTTTATCGCCCTGCGGCGATTAAACAGTTGGAAACGCTGGCGCAACAGGTTGGCGTTGAATTCTTCCCGTCGGATGTGCAGGAAAAACCGATTGATATTGTTAATCGGGCTTTACAGCAGGCGAAACTGAAATTCTTTGATGTGCTGATCGTCGATACTGCCGGTCGTTTGCACGTTGATGAAGCCATGATGGACGAAATCAAACAGATTCATGCCGCGATTAATCCGGTAGAAACGCTGTTTGTTGTCGATGCCATGACCGGTCAGGATGCTGCCAACACGGCGAAAGCGTTTAACGAAGCGCTGCCGTTGACTGGCGTGGTACTGACCAAGGTAGACGGTGATGCTCGTGGTGGTGCCGCGCTGTCGATTCGTCATATCACCGGTAAGCCGATTAAATTCCTCGGTGTGGGCGAGAAAACCGAAGCGTTGGAGCCATTCCATCCGGATCGCGTCGCTTCCCGTATTTTGGGGATGGGCGATGTTCTCTCCCTGATTGAAGACATTGAAAGCAAAGTTGACCGCGCACAGGCGGAAAAATTAGCGACCAAGCTGAAGAAAGGCGACGGGTTTGACCTGAACGACTTCCTAGATCAGTTAAAACAAATGCGCAATATGGGTGGCATGGCCAGCATGTTGAGCAAGATGCCCGGTGCAGGCCAGTTGCCTGATAACGTGAAATCTCAAATGGATGACAAAGTGACGGTGCGGATGGAGGCCATCATCAACTCGATGACGCTGAAAGAACGTGCCAAGCCGGAAATCATCAAAGGTTCTCGCAAGCGCCGCATCGCAGCGGGTTCCGGTATGCAGGTTCAGGATGTGAACCGCCTGCTGAAACAGTTCGATGACATGCAGCGCATGATGAAGAAAATGAAAAACGGCGGTCTGGCCAAAATGATGCGTGGCATGAAAGGTATGATGCCACCGGGTTTCCCTGGCCGTTAATGCCCTCATTCGCTCTGATAAGCATTCAGGAGAAAAGGGTTATCAATTTCCCGCCAGAAACGGCGGTAAACGATGAAAATTGGCCTCATTATAAAAGTAGCGGACAGGAATCTACGCTTTAGATTGCTTTTTGCGCCAAAATGAGTAAAATTTTCGGGCTTTTTATATTGCAACTGAACCCCGTTCCCCGATGGGGTTCAGTTGTTTTATTAACTAAAGAGGATGTTATGGTAACAATTCGTTTGGCTCGTGGCGGCGCTAAAAAGCGTCCGTTCTATCAAGTAGTAGTGACCGACAGCCGTAATGCTCGTGACGGTCGTTTCATCGAACGTGTAGGCTTCTTTAACCCGATCGCATCTGGTCAGGCTGAAGCACTGCGTTTGGACCTGGACCGTATCGAACATTGGATCGGCCTGGGCGCAACCGTTTCTGATCGCGTTTCTGCGCTGATCAAAGACGCTAAGAAAGCAGCTTAATCTGTCGCGGTGGTGGTTATTATGAGCAAACAACTCAATCCAGTGGTTCCCGAGCAGCCGATTGTTCTCGGCAAAATGGGTTCAACTTACGGCATTCGCGGTTGGCTCAGAGTATTTTCATCCACCGAGAACGCCGAAAGCATTTTTGACTATCAGCCGTGGTTTATCCAGCAGGCCGGTAAGTGGCAGCACGTCGAGTTGGAAGACTGGAAGCGCCACAGTCAGGATTTGATCATCAAAGTCAAAGGCGTTGACGATCGGGATGCTGCGAATCTGCTAACTAATTGCGAAATTATGGTGGATTCGAAACAATTACCAGAACTAGAAGGTGATGATTACTACTGGAAAGACCTTATGGGCTGTCAGGTAGTAACCACAACCGGTTATGAACTGGGTAAAATCATCGATATGATGGAAACCGGTTCTAACGATGTAATGGTAGTCAAAGCAAACCTGAAAGATGCATTCGGTATGAAGGAGCGGTTGGTCCCGTTTCTTCATGGGCAGGTTATCAAGAATGTCGATCTCACTGCTCAACGTGTTGAAGTAGATTGGGATCCTGGTTTTTGACCTCTGAATTAAACGGCAACGGCGAGTGGAACAAAACGATGTGGATTGGTGTTATCAGCCTGTTTCCTGAGATGTTCCGCGCAATAACCGATTTTGGGGTAACTGGCCGGGCAGTAAAAAATGGCCTGCTGAGCGTGCAGTGTTGGAGTCCTCGTGACTTTACCTACGATCGGCATCGTACCGTGGATGACCGCCCATACGGCGGTGGCCCGGGAATGCTGATGATGGTGCAACCGTTAAGGGAAGCCATTCATGCAGCAAAAGCAGCGGCAGGCGAGGGAGCAAAGGTGATTTATCTGTCACCTCAAGGACGCAAACTGGACCAACAGGGTGTCTGCGAACTGGCAACCAACCAGAAGATGATTTTGGTGTGTGGTCGGTACGAAGGTATTGATGAGCGCGTAATCAAAACCGAAATTGATGAAGAATGGTCAATTGGGGATTACGTTCTCAGCGGCGGTGAGCTGCCGGCAATGACTCTGATCGATTCTGTATCCCGCTTTATACCGGGCGTACTGGGTCATCAGG
Source organism: Yersinia nurmii (assembly GCF_001112925.1). Lineage (GTDB taxonomy): Bacteria > Pseudomonadota > Gammaproteobacteria > Enterobacterales > Enterobacteriaceae > Yersinia > Yersinia nurmii. The sequence continues at coordinate 15,849 of NZ_CPYD01000014.1, read as the reverse complement.
CCTCGGCTGAGGAAGATTCCTTCGCTGATGGATTGCTGGATTGCCCGCACTATACCCGTCCGGAGGTGTTGGAAGGGATGGAAGTTCCGCCAGTATTACTGTCGGGCAACCATGCTGAGATTCGTCGCTGGCGCTTAAAGCAGTCGCTGGGCCGTACCTGGCTTAGAAGACCTGAACTTCTAGAAAGCCTAGCTCTGACTGACGAGCAAATGGTGTTGCTGGCTGAGTTCCGAAAGGAGCAAGAGGCCTGAGCGACAGAACTATGAAAGGAACGTTTCGCCGTGTGCAAACGATCCTGATATATCAGTTTACCTAGGGTAAGAGACTTATTATGAGCAATATTATCAAGCAAATCGAACAAGAGCAGATGAAGCAAGACGTACCTGCATTCCGTCCGGGTGATTCCGTGGAAGTTAAGGTATGGGTCGTTGAAGGTGCTAAAAAACGTCTGCAGGCATTCGAGGGCGTGGTTATCGCAATCCGTAACCGCGGTCTGCACTCTGCATTCACTGTTCGTAAAATTTCCAACGGCGAAGGTGTTGAGCGTGTATTCCAAACTCACTCCCCAGTAATCGACAGCATTACTGTTAAGCGCCGTGGTGCCGTTCGTCAAGCGAAACTGTACTACCTGCGTGAGCGTACTGGTAAGTCTGCTCGTATCAAAGAGCGTCTTAACCGTATTAACTAAGATACAGCTCAGGCTTCATCCAATAGTTAATAGTTATCAAGGGGTTGGCCATTGGCTGACCCCTTTTTTTATCTGTAAAGTCTCTCAATGTTCCCGCTTACCTTTCTTATTGATATAAACCGCCATTCCGGCTACCTCCGTTATTTTGTTTATATTTTTTGCGCGTCGCCTCGAATAAACCAAGTAAATGCTTTGATAATGAGGTTGACTCTGGCTAGGCTGTATCTCAATCAATTGAAAGCTAAAGCCAATAAGAGGAAGAAAATGCTGCAAGGAAAAAGAGCTGTGGTGACCGGCGGTGGGCGCGATTTTGGTCAGGCAGTTTCAGTATGGTTAGCGCGGGAAGGTGTTGAAGTTGCTTTATGTAGTCGAGTTATCGCTCAGGCGCAGGCAACCGTGGAGATTATTCGCGCCGAAGGTGGTAGTGCCGAGGCCTATGAGTGTGATATTTCCGATGTGAACTCAGTCCGGCAGTTTTCTCATGGTTTACTAAAACATGAAAAGCCGATAGACATCCTATTGCTAAGTGCGGCTCAATGGTTGGAAGGGGATTTACAAACCGGTGGTGGCGATGAGGATATTGTTAGCACTATTAATACCGGTTTAACGGGGTCTATTTTACTGACCAAAGCGTTGCTACCGAGGATGAATAGAGAGCAGGGCAGCGATATTATCGCGATGGTTTCTGTCTGTGGCGTGCCGAATTTCACTCAATCTAACGCTCATCCCGCATTTTTCGCCGCTAAGCAGGGTTTTAGCGGTTTTTGCCACAATATTTCCCAGAGCTTAGCCGCTGAAAATATCCGCGTGACCGCGCTGTATCCCCCAGATTTTGAAACCTTTGGGTTTGACGAAAATATTTCTCATCATAATCAGACTAACCAACGCTTGTTAACCGGCCAATCTATTTGGCAAACGGTTAAATTTGTCGTCACTCAGCCGCGTAGTTGCCATATCAACGCGATTCATTTTCAGGGGCCGAGCCGTGAACAGTTGGGATAAACGGATGAGTTAGTCATAAGAAGGGGAGAGCCAGCGAGGAAAATCTTAGCGTGACTGCGCCACGCTAAGAATATTCAGACTATTACAGACCGTAAACCAGCGTGACTGAGGTTGTAGTGTCGGTATTTTTGGGGGCGCTGGCCGGAGGCTTGGTGTTGTAAGTAACAACATAAGCCAGACGCAGGGCAAAACTCTTATTGATTGCCACGTTTAACGCGGTTTCAGAGTTCAGAGTAGTTTCTTCGTTGGCTAAAGCTGAAACGCCTTCGCTAAACACGGTGTTATCGGTCAACTGATAGGTATAGTTGGCGCCAGCATAGGCCAATGCTTTAGTGGCACGACCACCACGATAGAATTCGTCATGACGAACGCCTGGACCGAATTCCACACGCAGATTATGTAAAGCGCCGGTAAGAATCTGCCGACCATAACCGGTTGTGAGTACGGAGCGAGAATCGTAGCCGTTATAACGATCGTTCAACCAGCTGGCTTGACCGAACAGGTAGTTGCGATCGGTTAGATTATAGCGAGTACGTCCACCTAACTGATAGCGCTCTGAAGATCTTACCTCATTGGAGCTGGTGTTTCTTGCGGAACCCCAAAGGCTATAAGCCGTATTGGGTTGGAACCAGGTCAAAGTGGAATTGGCCGTCAGGGTTGAGTTATTAGTATTCCCCGATTGAGCGTTATAACCCGCTTCGACATTACCGACAAAACTGTGTTTAGCAGTAGCAGGATCATCAAGTGCGGTAAACACGGTAGCATCGGCCAAAGCTGATGCGCTGAACATAGAGATTGCTAAGGTACTGAAATAAAAAGGTAACGCCCTGGTATGACGCAAAGAGAACATAATGCTTCCATGGTAAAAAAGAATAAGATTGATAATGCGGCCGGCATTGTATCAACTTGCGATCAAAGTTATTCATAAGATATTGCCAATCTTCAAATAAATTATAATAAACGCATTTCACATATAAGATTATTATTAGCAATTATTTTTTATGGCAGGAAACAGGGAAGATGAACCGGCAATAAACCATATTTTGTTTGTGATAATTGGATAAAATATCAGGGGATGGGGCAATAAATTTAATTTTTTAGCTTTATCTCCTTCGTGTTTACTGAGTCTTCTGACTTAAGTTTATTTTTATAGGTAGAGGGGCAATTTCTTACCCCTTGACGATTTTTCAACGGACTTTATTACATAAAGGTATTTACCAGCAGATAACCGGTAATACAGGAACACACCACGCCGATTAAACCAGGGATGATAAAACTATGGTTAATGATAAAACGGCCAATTTTTGTCGTGCCGGAGCGGTCAAAACCGATGCAGGCCAGATCGCTGGGATAAGTCGGTAATACAAAGTAACCGTAGGCCGCAGGGAAGAAGGCGATCAGCATTTTAGGATCGACACCCAATTGCAACCCCATAGGAGCAATCGCTGCCAATGCCGCCGCCTGACTGTTTACCAGTTTAGAAACCAAAAACAGTACAATGGCATAGGTCCACGGCTGGCTTTTTACCACGTCTTCCAGCACCAGTTTTAAATCTCCCATATGTGCCTGGAAAAAAGTATCACTCATCCAGGCGACGCCGAATACCGAGAAAATCGCTACCATGCCCGCTTTGAATACAGCACCGCTTGAAATATCGCTCGGTTTAACTTTACAGCCCATTAGAATCACTGCACCGGCAATTAACATCATCATCTGAATAACCAGATTCATAGAGAGCGGTTTAAGTACGCCTTTAACTTCATACGCTGGACGTAAATCTCCAAATGCACCGAGTAATACGACGATGGCGATGGCGCTAAAGAATATCCAGGTTGACCAGTAAGCCTGTTTCGGGAAAACCTGATTCAGCAGCGTATCAGTACTGCCATATATGAAGGCGCGTTGCTCCGGATCTTTTATTCGGGCCTGAAAATCAGGATCTTTATCTAAATCTTTACCGCGGCGTAGGCTCCACAGCGCCGCGGCTAACACGCCCACTAATGACGCAGGAACAGAAATCGCCAAAATTTCCAGTATGCTATAGGCATGCCCGATGCCATGAGCCGCGCCAATAATAGACACCAGAGAAACTACGGCCACTGATACCGGCGATGCGGTAATAGCCATCTGCGAAGCAACGGAAGCGACGGCCATTGGGCGCTCGGGACGGATTCCTTTCTTGATTGCGATATCTGAAATAATCGGGAACATGGTATAAACCACATGTCCGGTACCGCATAAAAAGGTTAATGACCAGGTTGTGAACGGGGCTAATAGCGTTATATGTTGCGGATGTCGACGTAATAAGCGTTCGGCAAACTGCATCATGACATTTAATCCGCCAGCGGTTTGTAATACCGAAGCGCAGCCAATAACCGCTAATATCGTCAGCATTACATCAACCGGTGGTTTACCCGGTTCAAGGCCAAATATAAAGGTTAAAATAAATAAGCCGATGCCACTAATAAGGCCCAGCCCCATGCCCCCAAAGCGAGTGCCGATTAATAGGCACAGAATAATAATTGCAAATTGCAGTGTTATCATAACGATCCCTTGTATTTTTCTGTATGAAAAAAGCTTGTTAGCCAATCCTGTTTTTAAAATGTCATATTTTTCTTTGCTATAGCCATCAAAGCACAGATCGCTAAAGCAAAAACTTGGCTAATATCAAGAGAGCGCTTCTTATTTATTGAATGAATTAAAACCGAGAGGAAGATCTGTTTTTTATAATTTTTAGTCGAGAAAAAAGAAAGGGGTAATATTAGTTATCCCTGATGGTTATTCATGTAAAACGTTTGTTTTAATATTGTTCGATATATTGTTGAGGCAGGCTTTAATTAGCTATTTAATTAATCCAGATTTGCTGAAGTATTTCGGCATCTTTAACTGAATCACAGCTGGTAGGGAAATTATCGCCCCGTTCAAAGCGAATTTTCAAGCGGGCAGGCTGGCAAAGATCCTGTTGCCCAGCATGATAACCTGATAGGTAATAGTCGCGATTAATGTGTGGATTGCCATACCATTCGGCCAGCGTCTCATTATCCCTGACAATCAACCCGCCCTGAGCATCACTGAATCCGATGTCATACCAGCTCGTCGGGTCTTTGACGCCATCATTAGGGCCAAGAGAATGGCTACAGCCGCTAAGTAACAGCGCAACGATCATCATCTGCTTATATTTCATGGTTAAGTTCTTCTGCAACCGATTTGCGATAGCTGTTTTACGATAGCTGTTTTAGATGATGATATCAGGCTATGCCTAACTTCTCTTTAAGTGGTTTTAGATAACGTCGGCTAACCGGTATGTGCTTTCCGGTACGGGTGACAACTTCTGCTGAACCGTTATCCATAAGTTGTATTTCGCCTAGCTGTTCCGTGTTCACCATATATTGGCGGTGACAGCGAATAAAAGGCGTTTTTTCTTCCAGCGTTTTCAAAGAGAGTTGGGTATAACCTGATTGCACCATGCCCACCACGTGTACACCACTAAGTTCTGAACTGAGATATTCGACCTCTTCTATTTTCAATAGAAAGATACGATTGTGCCCTGAGCAGGGGATGTGACGTAGCATCGGCTCGGTGATCTTGTGTAAGTTATTATTTACAGCTAGACCTCGACGTAGACGAATGAGAGTCTTAGCCAATCGTTGCTGGTCGAGGGGTTTGAGCAGATAGTCGAAAGCATGTTCTTCGAAGGCGCGAACAGCGTACTCATCAAAGGCAGTGACAAACACAATGTGGGGCATGCTCTCTGGGTTTAGCATGCTCACGAGCTCCAGTCCGTTGATCCGGGGCATCTGAATATCGAGAAATACGACATCCGGCTGGAGCCGCTGAATTGCGGGGATAGCTTCTATAGCGTTACTGCATTCAGCGATAACCTCAATGTCTTGCTCTTCACTTAATCGCTCGCGTAAATCTTCGCGCGCAGGTTGTTCATCATCAACGATGATCGCTCTCAGCATACTTCCTCCACAAATTTTGCTCATTTTATCATGGCGATTTGCTGCTTGGAGAACCAACTGTACAAACTGCGACATCCCGCAAAAGTTAGTCATATTGTGGGTGTAAAGTTAACGGTAATTATTTATTTACAGTTATGGATTGAAAAGTTTACATGGCATGATATTGTGGAACTCAGAAACGACACCGCAAATGAAACGATACTCGCTTAACAGAGGTAGGTAGGAAATATGATCATGCAAAAAGACGCACTCAATAACGTTCATATCAGTGCTGAACAAATACTGATTACGCCGGAAGAACTGAAGAATCAGTTCCCATTGAGTGAAAATGATCAATATGCAATTGCTTCGGCGCGCAAAACCATTGCTGATATCGTTCAGGGGCGCGACCCGCGTTTGTTGGTGGTTTGCGGTCCTTGTTCCATTCACGATGTGGATGCTGCGTTGGATTATGCTCGTCGTCTAAAACTCCTCTCTGCTGAATTGAGCGATAGCCTGTACATCGTTATGCGCGTGTACTTTGAAAAACCAAGAACTACCGTAGGTTGGAAAGGTTTGATTAACGACCCGTACATGGACGGATCTTTTGATATGGAAGCAGGCCTGCATATCGCTCGGCGTCTGCTGCTAGATTTAGTTGGAATGGGATTGCCGCTGGCGACTGAAGCACTTGACCCGAATAGCCCGCAATACCTCGGCGATCTGTTCAGCTGGTCGGCCATTGGTGCTCGTACCACTGAATCCCAGACTCACCGTGAAATGGCATCGGGCTTATCTATGCCTGTCGGTTTTAAAAACGGAACTGACGGAAGCTTAGGTACGGCGATTAATGCGATGCGTGCCGCATCTATGCCACATCGTTTTGTTGGTATTAATCAGTCTGGGCAGGTGTGTCTGTTGCAAACTCAGGGCAACCCAGACGGTCATGTGATTCTGCGCGGCGGTAAAACGCCTAACTATAGCGCGGAAGACGTGGCGCAGTGTGAAAAACAAATGCAGGACGCGGGACTCACTCCATCCTTGATGATAGATTGCAGTCATGGAAATTCGAATAAAGATTTCCGTCGCCAGACTGCAGTAGCTGAATCGGTTGTTGAGCAGATCAAAGCAGGTAATCGTTCGATTATCGGAGTGATGCTGGAAAGTCATCTGCATGAGGGGAACCAGTCATCTGAGCAACCGCGAGAAACGATGCGCTACGGTGTTTCCGTGACCGATGCCTGTATTAACTGGGAAACAACGGAAACGCTGTTACGTTCGATGCATAAAGAATTAAGCCCGGCGCTGGCGGCGCGGACTGTAGAGGAATAGTCGTTATGGTGGCTGAGTTGACCGCATTGCGCGATCAAATTGATGAAGTGGATAAAGCGCTGCTGGATTTGCTGGCGAAGCGCTTGAGTCTGGTGGCTGAGGTGGGAGAAGTCAAAAGCCGCTTTGGTTTGCCGATTTATGTGCCGGATCGTGAGTCTGCCATGCTGGCGTCTCGCCGCAAAGAGGCCGAGGCGCTGGGTGTTCCACCCGATTTAATTGAAGACGTTTTACGCCGGGTGATGCGAGAGTCATATACCAGCGAGAATGACAAAGGCTTTAAAACCCTGTACCCACAGCTGCGTCCCGTCGTGATTATCGGTGGTAAAGGGCAGATGGGGCAGTTATTTGGTCGGATGTTATTACTTTCGGGTTATCAGGTAAAAACGCTGGAGCAAGAAGACTGGTCGCAGGCGGAATCGATTCTGGACGATGCTGGAATGGTGATTGTCAGCGTACCTATCCACGCAACAGAAGAAGTGATTGCTAGATTACCTAAGCTACCGGCAGACTGCATTTTGCTGGATTTGGCATCGGTGAAGAATCGTCCGCTGCAATCGATGCTGGCAGCGCATGAAGGGCCAGTTGTTGGTCTGCATCCGATGTTTGGTCCGGATGTGGGCAGTCTGGCGAAGCAGGTCGTGGTGTATTGTGATGGTCGTCAGCCAGAAGCTTACCAATGGTTATTGGAACAGTTGCAGGTATGGGGGGCGCGGCTGCATCGTATCAGCGCGGTTGAACATGACCAGAATATGGCCTTTATCCAAGCGCTGCGCCACTTTGCCACTTTTGCCTATGGTCTGCATTTGGCGGAAGAAAATGTTCAGCTTGAACAGCTTTTGGCTCTGTCCTCGCCGATTTACCGGTTGGAGTTGGCGATGGTCGGGCGACTGTTTGCTCAGGATCCGCAGTTGTACGCAGATATTATTATGTCGTCGGAAGATAACCTGGCGCTGATTAAGCGTTACTACCAGCGATTTGGTGATGCGATTAAGCTGTTAGAACAAAGTGACAAGCAGGCGTTTGTTTCCAGCTTCCAGAAGGTGGAGCATTGGTTCGGTGATTATGCTGAGCGCTTCCTGCTGGAAAGTCGCTCTTTGCTGCGCCAGGCAAATGATAATCGGCAGTAATCGTTAATATTTATGCTGTTAGCCAGTAAAAAAGTCATCCCGCTCGCTTGGGATGACTTTTTTTATAGGCAAAAATAGGTAGCGATCGGCGATTAACTTGGGTTAACCGGTACCACGTTCTCACTCGGATAGCAGCCCAGAACTTTTAGTGAACGGGTTATTGGCGTCAAATCGCTGAGCGCCTTTTGCATCGCTTCGGAACGCAGGTTAGCTTGCACATCAATATAAAACATTTCTTCCCACGGATTCCCGTTGATTGGCCGAGATTCTAGCTTGGTCATAATGATGTCGTGTTCTTTCAAGACCAGCAGAGCTTCGACTAATGCCCCTGATTGTTGACCGGTAGCCATAATCAACGTGGTTTTAGCTGGAATCTGCTCAGAAACATCAATAGCTTTACGCGCCAGCACGATGAAACGAGTGATGTTTTGCTGCTGATTGGCCAAGTTGTGTTCCAGTACCTGCAAACCATAGAGCGCGCCACCGGCTTCACTGCCCAATGCGGCGGCTTTTGGGGAGTTCAGCTGTGCAACTTTTTCCATTGCGGCGGCGGTGCTTTCGCAATATTCGATTTTCCAGTGTGGAAAACGGTTAATGAACTGGCTACATTGTTGGAAAGGCTGCGGGTGGCTGTAAACCGTTTCAATCTGACTTAAATCGGTATCCGTAGCCGTCAGAATGCAGTGCTCGATCGGGTTGGTTAATTCTCCGACTATCGACAGGCTTGTATGTTGCAGCAGATCGTAAACATCATTGATAGAGCCTGAACTGGTATTTTCGATCGGTAAAATCGCGTAATCCGCCTGACCGGTTTCTACTTGAGTAAAGATATCTTGGAATTTCAGGCAGCCGCATTCAATCAGGTTATCAAAATGACGGGCGGCGTATTGACGCGCGGCTAAATGAGAGTAAGAGCCTTTTGGGCCAAGAAATGCGATGCGTGCTGAATGAGCGGTAGTTTGATTCAACTGGTGTTGCAGCAGTGTCTGTTGGGTCAATACCGAGTCTTCAATAATCAGTTGGAACAGACGGGTGATATAAAATCCGTCGAGATCGTAAGGTTTAGCAGCAGTAATCAAAGCCTGCAGTAAATCCTTTTCACGTTCTTTATCACGGATTGGACGATGGCTATGTTGCTTGGCTCGGGCCACTTCGATTGCCAACTCGCGGCGTTCTGCCAGTAACGCCAACAGCTTTAAGTCTAATGCGCTGATACGTTCTCGTAGCACCAGTAACGGATTGTCTGTCATAGGGTCTGCCTTATTATTTTTGCCAAATGATTTATGCATAAAAAAAGCCTCCCGGTTGGGAGGCTTGTTTGTTCGTCTTCGCATTCTTTATCACACGACGAAACGCCTCCCAATTAGGGGAAGGTAAAAAAGAATGCGAAGAAAAACGGTTTGTAGCTCATGTGATGGTTGATGGCCTAATAGTCACGAATGAAGTTAACTTAACTGCCGCCGGTTATGGCGTCAATAAAAAACGCGCCCGAAGGCGCGTTAGATCCTCAATAAGATGGTTAACCCGTTACTCTTCTTGCTCAGGCTCCTCTATCAGATTGACATTTTTGATACTCGCGGCGGTACGTTTTGCCTCACCTTTGTGCTGAACTTTGTTTAGTTGTCGTTCTAATTTCGCGATCAGCTCGTTGATTGCGGCATACATATCATCGTGCTTGGCACTGGCTACCAGAGGGCCGTTTGGCGTACCTATGGTGGCATCAACAACAAATCCTTCAGGGTCTTTAGACAGCACGATATGCGGATTTATTAGCTGAGCCTGCCACTTATCCAGTTTGGTTAGACGGTCTTCAACATGCTTACGAATTGCAGGGGTGATATCCATTTGTTTGCTAGTAATATTGACTACTGTCATATGGTTTACCTCGTTGTCTTCTCCGTCTTGGATAACTTCAGCATACCTCTCTTTTCGGCAAATAGAATGATCTAAATCACATTTTTTTGTCACTTTTTGCAAAGACGGCCTGAACTGTGAGCCAGTATTAGGAAAGTGATTTAAGGGCTTGAATCATTGGGGTAAATATCGCACTATCGATAAGATCGGCCAGCGATAATGGAGCCGAAATTCTGCTTTTACTACCCCCTTCAATGGCTTAGTCTCCCCCAAACTTTCAGATCCAGGTCGGGTTGGGTTTTGTATGCTCCCCCGTGACTCAAATTGCCGTGCAGGTTTCCCTATTTTGGGAATAGGGAGAAAGGCCGTTTTATCAATTAAGGCAAGATGGGCGTTCAATTTTGCGACTAATGGAAACAAAAACGGCAGCCGAAGCTACCGTTGTTTTGTCTCATAGGCTCACGCCAGCGCAGTCATTCCATTATGCCGGGTTGGCTGCAATCACTTTACTGACTTTATCTGCCTGCGCATTCAACTGAATCTGCTTGTAGGCATTTTCCATTAACGGCAGTGCATCGCGAGTCGCTTTTGTGTCTGGGTAATCGCGCATCATTTGCTCAACGCGGTTAATTACCGCAACGTAAGCACCGCGCTTAGTGTAGTATTTAGCAACGGCCAATTCATGCTTGGCCAGTCGGTCTTTCAAGAACACCAGGCGTTTTTGGGCATCCGTAGCATACTGACTGTTAGGATAGCTTTGAATTAACTGGTTAAAATCGCGGAAAGCAGCTCTTGCATGCTGAGGGTCGCGGTCTGAACGGTCAATCCCGAAGAAGCCTTGTAATGCACTGTCATCCAGAGCCATGTCAGTCAGACCACGCATATATAATACGTAATCAATGTTAGGATGTGTGGGATTGAGGCGCATAAAGCGATCGATCGAGGCCTGAGCCAGCGGCAAATCGGCAGATTTATAATAAGCATAAATCAAATCCAACTGCACTTGCTGGGAGTAAGGCCCGAAAGGATAGCGATTATCTAACGCTTCTAGTTGCGTAATAGCTCCCTTAAAGTTACCGTCCTGCAGTTTTTGCTGTGCGGTAGCATAGAGCTCAGAAGGCGGGTTGTCGGGAACCACGTCCTTGTTACTGGAGCAACCGGTCAGCACCAGGCTCAACGTGGCGGCAGCCACCAGATATTTCATACGCGTCATGACGTTTTGATTATCCTCGAAGTGTTATTCCGGGAGACTGTCCGTTAAGCTCCCGACAAAGATCTAGATACAATAGCACATTATATTAAACGGCATCGCCGTCAAAACCCAACGTTAACGAAGAAGCTGCATATGGCACAACAAGTACAACTCAGCGCAACGGTGGCCGAATCTCAACTCGGTCAACGTTTAGATCAGGCTTTGGCCGAATTGTTCCCTGATTATTCACGATCTCGCATAAAAGAGTGGATTTTGGATGATAGGGTCTCGGTCGATGGTAAGACAATTAATAAGCCAAAAGAAAAAGTGTTGGGTGGCGAGATCGTCGCGATTGACGCTCAAATAGAAGAAGAAGCTCGCTGGGAACCGCAGGAAATTCCATTAGATATTGTGTACGAAGATAGCGATATTCTGGTTATCAACAAACCGCGTGGTTTGGTGGTGCATCCCGGCGCTGGTAATCCTGATGGCACGGTATTAAATGCGTTATTGCATTATTACCCTGAAATAGTGGATGTTCCCCGCGCTGGTATCGTTCATCGTCTGGATAAAGACACCACAGGTTTGATGGTCGTGGCGAAAACCGTCCCGGCTCAGACGCGTTTGGTTGAAGCGCTTCAGGCGCGCGAAATCACTCGTGAATACGAAGCTGTTGCCATTGGCAAAATGACAGCTGGCGGTCTGGTTGATGAGCCAATTTCTCGTCACTCGACTAAACGTACTCACATGGCGGTTCATCCTATGGGTAAACCCGCGGTGACACATTACCGTATTATGGAACATTTCCGCGCGCACACGCGCTTGCGCTTGCGCTTGGAAACGGGCCGTACTCACCAGATCCGCGTGCATATGTCGCATATTAACCATCCGCTGGTGGGCGATCAGCTTTACGGTGGTCGTCCGCGTCCGCCAAGAGGCGCATCGGATAATTTCATTGCCGTGCTGCGTGGTTTCGATCGCCAGGCGCTGCATGCCACCATGCTGCGTTTGTATCATCCAATCAGTGGCGTTCAGATGGAGTGGCATGCCGCTCTGCCGGAAGACATGATTGAGCTGATCACCGCTTTGAAAGCCGATACTTTAGAATTTAAAGATCAGATGGATTGGTAATGAAGTCACTGATTCTGCCGCAATGGCCACAGCCATCCAGCGTTAAGTCGTGTAGCACCACCCGCAGCGGTGGTGTTAGTGTGCCGCCTTATAATTCTCTGAATTTAGGGGCGCACGTAGGTGATAACCCGGCTGATGTGGAGCAGAATCGCCAGCAATTAATTACGCAGGCGGCGCTGCCACAGGCTCCGCAATGGCTAGAGCAGGTGCATGGCACGCGAGTTCTACGCCTGACCGGCGAGCCTGCTGCGGATATTCAGGCCGATGCGGTATACAGTAATGTGCCAGGGCAGGTTTGCGCGGTGATGACTGCAGACTGCCTACCTGTCTTGTTCTGTTCGCTGTCGGGAGACGAAGTGGCGGCGACGCATGCTGGCTGGCGTGGCTTATGTGCCGGCGTTCTTGAACAGACTTTGGCAGAATTCAGCGCGAAACCTTCCTCGATTATTGCCTGGCTAGGTCCGGCGATTGGGCCTCGGCAATTTGAAGTGGGAGCCGAAGTAAAACAGGCATTCGTTAGCGCAGACCCCCAAGCTGCGCTGGCGTTTACTCCGTTTGGTGACAAATATCTGGCAGACATTTACCTACTAGCCCGTCAGCGGCTAGAGTCTGCGGGTATCCACGCAGTGTACGGTGGCGACCTTTGTACAGTGAGTGATGAGCAACAATTTTTCTCTTATCGACGCGAAGGAATTACCGGCCGCTTGGCAAGTTTAATCTGGTTGATCTAACCTATTGAATTAGGACGATCCAATGACGCATACCACAAAACTCAAATATATTGGCTAAGATAACCTTGAAAAGCTGAGGGATGACCTCATCTAATCTCCAGTAGCAATTTTGACCAGTATTGGAGGTGTTATGCGTCTGGATCGTCTTACCAGTAAATTCCAGCTTGCCCTCGCCGATGCCCAGTCTTTGGCCCTTGGGCGCGACAACCAGTTTATTGAACCGTTACATTTGATGAGCGCTTTGCTCACTCAGGATGGGGGCACGGTTCGTCCATTGTTAACCTCAGCCGGTATCGACGTTGCGCGTTTGCGCACGGAAATCGATCAGGCTCTAGGACGTCTGCCGCAGGTTGAAGGTACCGGCGGCGATGTTCAGCCATCCCACGAATTAGTGCGGGTGCTTAATCTTTGCGACAAACTGGCGCAAAAACGCGCAGATAAATTTATTTCTTCAGAATTATTTGTTCTGGCGGTGCTTGAAGATCGCGGTTCGTTGACCGATCTATTGAAAGCCGCAGGTGCAACAACCGATAAAATCAGCAAGGCAATCGAACAAATGCGTGGTGGAGAAACCGTTGATGACGCTGGTGCGGAAGATCAGCGCCAAGCATTGAAAAAATACACCATTGATCTGACCGAGCGCGCGGAGTCCGGCAAACTCGATCCGGTTATTGGCCGTGATGAAGAAATTCGTCGCACCATTCAAGTATTACAGCGTCGTACCAAAAACAACCCGGTACTGATTGGTGAGCCAGGGGTGGGTAAAACCGCCATTGTGGAAGGTTTGGCTCAGCGAATTGTCAACGGTGAAGTGCCGGAAGGTTTGAAACATAAACGCGTGCTTTCATTAGATATGGGCGCGTTGATTGCTGGTGCTAAGTATCGCGGTGAGTTTGAAGAACGGCTGAAAGGCGTATTGAACGACCTAGCCAAGCAGGAAGGTAGCGTCATTCTGTTTATTGACGAGTTGCACACCATGGTCGGCGCAGGTAAAGGCGACGGTGCAATGGATGCAGGCAACATGCTGAAACCGGCGTTGGCTCGCGGTGAATTGCACTGCGTCGGTGCCACTACGCTGGATGAATATCGTCAGTATATAGAAAAGGATGCGGCGTTAGAGCGTCGATTCCAGAAAGTATTTGTAGCAGAACCGACGGTAGAAGACACCATTGCCATCTTGCGTGGTCTGAAAGAGCGTTATGAATTGCACCATCATGTGCAAATTACTGACCCAGCGATTGTGGCGGCTGCGACCTTATCGCATCGTTATATTGCCGACCGTCAGTTGCCAGATAAAGCCATCGACCTTATAGATGAGGCCGGTTCTAGTCTGCGTATGCAGATGGACTCCAAACCGGAATCTCTGGATCGTCTGGAACGTCGGATTATCCAGCTGAAACTGGAACAGCAGGCGCTGAATAAAGAGTCTGACGACGCCAGTAAGAAACGTTTGGAAATGCTCAATGCTGAATTAGAACAAAAAGAACGTGAATATTCAGAGTTGGAAGAAGAGTGGAAAGCCGAAAAAGCCTCTTTAACTGGTACTCAGAATATTAAAACCGAACTGGAACAGGCCAAAATCAGCTTGGAGCAGGCTCGTCGCGTTGGCGATCTTGGCAAGATGTCCGAATTGCAGTACGGAAAAATTCCTGAGCTGGAGAAACAGCTGGCTGCAGCCACTCAGGCCGAAGGCAAAACCATGAAGTTGCTGCGTAACCGGGTAACTGAAACGGAAATTGCCGACGTACTGGCGCGCTGGACCGGGATCCCGGTTGCGCGGATGCTGGAAAGCGAGCGCGACAAGCTGTTGCGTATGGAACAAGACCTGCATCAGCGAGTTATTGGCCAGAACGAAGCGGTTGAGGCCGTCTCTAACGCAATTCGTCGTAGCCGTGCCGGTTTGTCAGATCCTAACCGTCCGATCGGTTCATTCCTATTCCTCGGCCCAACTGGGGTAGGTAAAACCGAATTGTGTAAAGCGCTGGCGACTTTCTTGTTCGACAGCGATGACGCGATGGTTCGTATCGATATGTCCGAGTTTATGGAGAAACATTCCGTATCTCGTTTGGTCGGGGCACCTCCGGGCTACGTCGGTTATGAAGAAGGGGGTTATCTCACCGAAGCGGTACGTCGTCGTCCTTATTCAGTGATTCTGCTGGATGAAGTCGAGAAAGCGCATCCGGATGTGTTCAACATCTTATTGCAGGTGTTGGATGATGGCCGCCTGACCGATGGTCAAGGTAGAACAGTAGATTTCCGTAATACCGTCGTCATCATGACGTCTAACTTGGGGTCTGATTTAATTCAGGAACGCTTCGGTGAAAGAAGCTATACGGAAATGAAAAACATGGTTATGGAAGTGGTCAGCCATCACTTCCGTCCTGAATTCATTAACCGTATAGATGAAGTCGTCGTCTTCCATCCGTTGGGTCGGGCGCAATTGGCTTCTATTGCCAAGATTCAATTGGAGCGTTTGTACAAACGTCTGGAAGAACGTGGCTACGAAGTCACTATTACCGAACCGGCCCTGGAGTTCCTGGGCGAAGCTGGGTTCGATCCTGTATATGGGGCGCGACCGTTGAAACGTGCCATCCAGCAGGAAATTGAAAACCCACTGGCGCAGCAGATACTTTCTGGCAAATTATTACCAGGTATCCCTGTCGTATTAGATGTTGAAGACGGGCACATCGTGGCCAAACAGTAATAGTGAAATGGAAAGGGGCGATTTATCGCCCCTTTTTGTTTTCTTTTTACCCAAAAACACCGTTTTTGACGCATTTATAGCCGGTTGGAAAATTATTTGAAATTAGGGGTTGCAGCCTGTCAGGAACTCCCTATAATGCGCCTC
>NZ_CPYD01000013.1 GCF_001112925.1 Yersinia nurmii | reverse complement strand
TATAGGGAGTTCCTGACAGGCTGCAACCCCTAATTTCAAATAATTTTCCAACCGGCTTTTTTTTCAACGAATTGCGGTGAGAATCAACGATTCTGCTATTTTTTATACTGCATTTGCGAGAATTCACGGGCGAAACTGCTTACCTGCTGCCAATCGGTGTATTCCACTTCTTTACTGGTATCTGTTTCTCCGCCGGTCATACGCATAATAAGTTGAATCATAATCCGATCAAACCAGCGATAGCGTGGATAACGCAGCGCCCCAGCGAAGACGCCGCAGAGTTTCGGCTGCCAAGGCGAGCTCGCTAGGAACTTACGCACATAAGTATTGGTTTCCGGCGTGCGCTTCTCCGGTTTGCGAGCGGTCAGGTTAACGGCAAAGAAAGCGCTCGGCACAGTATTCAATTGTTCCAGGTGTTGGCTGATGAACTTCGCCAGCACATTATCGAAGTGCCCATAACGAATAGAAGCTCCGATCATGACCTGTTGATACTGCTTGAGATCGATATTCCCCACCCATGCCAGATCCTGCACGTCACAATTGGCCAGCGCGGATAATTCATTAGCTATATAAGAAGAAATAGCCTGAGTTTGTCCATCGCGGCTGGAGTAAAGTATCAATACCTTCATAACGACTTATTCCTCATTTAGAATTACTCGCGCCAGAATGTTGGCGTAAACAGTACCAGCAGGGTGAATACTTCCAATCGACCAAACAGCATGGTTATTACCAGTATCCATTTAGCTACGGCATTCATTGAGGTGAAGTTATCTGCAACCACCCCCAAGCCCGGCCCAAGGTTATTCAGCGTCGCGGTGACGGCGGCAAAAGCAGAAAACTCATCCACACCGGTCGCAATGATCGCCAACATACTAATGATGAACACTAATGCGTAAGCAGAGAAGAATCCCCAGACCGCTTCTAGAATGCGTTCCGGTAGCGCACGACGCCCCAGTTTGATGGTGTAAACCGCATTCGGGTGAACCAACCGCTTTAATTCTCGTGAACCTTGCAGATACAGCAAAAGGATACGAATCACTTTGAGGCCACCGCCGGTTGAACCTGCGCAACCGCCGATAAAAGCAGAACATAATAGAAGGATCGGAAGGAATAGCGGCCATTTGGCAATGCTATCGGTAGTAAAGCCAGCGGTCGTAGCCATCGATACCACCTGGAAAAACGCCTGATTCAGGGTTTCCAGACCGGATTTGTACACGCTGTGCTGCCACAACACCAAAGTACAAACGACAACCAGCGTCAATTGTACAAAGATAAACATACGGAATTCGGGATCGCGCCAATACACTTTCAGGCTGCGCCCGCTGAGCACGGCAAAGTGGAGGCCGAAGTTACACCCCGAGATTAGCAAGAAGATGGCAATGATAGTGTTAATCGTTGGGCTGGCAAAATAACCGATACTGGCGTCATGGGTCGAGAAACCACCAATCGCAATAGTTGAGAAACTATGCGAAATCGCATCGAACACCGACATCCCCGCTCCCCACAGGGAAAGCGCGCAAGCAATAGTTAGAAGCACATAAATAAGCCACAGGGTTTTTGCCGTTTCCGCAATTCGCGGTCGCATTTTATTATCTTTCAACGGCCCCGGCATTTCTGCCCGATACAGCTGCATTCCCCCGACGCCCAATATGGGCAAAATAGCTACGGCCAACACGATGATTCCCATCCCCCCAAGCCATTGCAGCATTTGCCGATAGAACAAAATGGCCTTGGGTAAAGAATCCAGCCCGACCAACGTAGTCGCGCCGGTTGTTGTCAGGCCGGAAAAAGATTCGAAAAAGGCATCGGTAACCGAAAGGTTGGGTCGCTCAGAAAAAAGAAACGGCAAGGCTCCGACGCTGCCCAGCACCGTCCAGAACAGAACCACAATCAAAAAGCCCTCGCGAGGCTTCAGTTCATGTTTCTGTTTACGGTTGGGAAGCCAAAGAAACAGGCCAATCACCAGGGCAACAAAAAAGGTTTGACTGAAGGCACGACCGGCACCATCACGATAGATCAACGCCACCAGTCCGGGAATAAACATAGTTCCGGAGAATAAGATGACCAGCAGACCAACAATACGGGTTATGGCACGAAAATGCATTCCGGCACGTTCCTTAGCAATTCACTTGGATGGGGATTATTGCGAAATGGGCGTCAATTGCAACGAGCCACGACTGAGATCGCGTAATTTCTCCCCGACCTGACTGGCCTGAGTCGCCGGTAAAGAGAGACGGAGATTGACCTGCGCGCCATACTCACCCTGTAAAATCTGGCCATCAACCTGTTGTAACAGTGATTCCACCATCGCCAACTGAGCGTAATCACATAACAAAGTATATTCCACCTGTGGCACTTTATACTTTACTTCGATCTGTTTCAGCGCTTGCTGCACTCCGCTGCCGTAGGCTTTGACCAGCCCGCCGGTGCCCAGTTTTATACCGCCGTAGTAGCGAACGACCACTGCCGTTATTTCACCGATATGACTCCCCATCAGCTGCGCCAGTATGGGTTTACCAGCGGTTCCCGATGGCTCGCCGTCGTCCGAAAACCCTAGCTGCTGAGAATCTGTTGGTGCGCCAGCGACAAAAGCCCAGCAATGATGCCGGGCCGTTGGGTGCTCTTCTTTTGTCTGCTGAATAAATGCTTTGGCTTCATTCACTCCGTTGGTGTGTGCCAGCAGAGTGATAAAACGACTCTTCTTGATTTCTTCAGTGACGCTGACGAAAGCCGCCGGAATTAGAAAAGGCTGCATTAGGCCAGATTCAGATCACGCGTCATATTCTCAACCCGCTTTTCATGGATAACGATATTGTCTTCAATACGGATGCCGCCATAAGGTTTCATCGCATCAATACGTTCCCAATTAAAATGCTTGCTGAACTCGCCGCTACGCCAAGGTGCCAATAGTGACTCAATAAAGTAGATACCCGGCTCGATGGTTAATACCATGTGCGGTTCGAGAACTCGGGTGCAACGCAGATATGGATACTTCGACGGTGCAGCCAGATGGCTGCCGGTATCATCCTGCATAAAACCAGCCGAATCATGTACCTGCAAACCTAACGGATGCCCCAAACCGTGTGGCAAGAATGGGCAGGTCAAACCTTGTTCGACCATAGCTTCTTCACTGATATCCACCACTAATTTATGAGTGCGTAACAGTTTGGCCAAACGTTGATGCATTTGCAGATGGTAATCGGTATAGCGCACGCCACTTTTAATGGTGCCAATCAGCGCCAGTTGTTCGGCATTCAGATCTTTGATTAACGCCGCGAAATCGCTTTTGCCGTTCGCCGCATAGGTTCGGGTCAAATCTGCCGCGTAACCGTTGTATTCCGCGCCAGCATCCATCAAAAAACTGCGCATTTCGGCCGGTGGCTGATGTTGCAATTTGGTGTAATGCAGCACCGCGGCATGCTCGTTCAGCGCTACGATGTTGTCATAAGGCACATCGGTATCGCGGTGACCAGTAGCCATCAGATAGGCCAGATTGATATCAAACTCACTCATACCAGACAGGAAAGCTTCGTGAGCGGCGCGATGCCCAACTACCGCAGTCTTTTGCGCTTCACGCATACAAGCAAGTTCATAGTCGGTTTTATACGAACGATGATAATCGAGGTAATCCAACACCGGCTTCGGATTGATATTTTCCGTCAAGATACCCAAGCCACGAGCACGTTCCTGCGCATAGCCAATATAGGCAACTCGTTGACGCTGTTGTGGTAATGAACCAGCGATATCATCCGCTTTGGTTAAGGGGAATATTTCGACGGATTTGGTCCAGAAGCTATCAGGCAAAGGTTCCACGCAGTGCCAGTAATCCACCGGTGAGTAGAACCATAGTTTTGGCGTATTAACACCATCGACCCATAGCCAGCAGTTAGGCACTTCGGTAACCGGTACCCAAGCTTTAAACTGCGCGTTTGCCTTAAACGGATAATCTCGGTCATCAAGGAAAATACGCTGCAACTCCCCGGAATGAATCAGTAAAGCATCAAGCTGATTGCGCTCTAATACTTCACGTGTGCGTTGCTGTAGCGTGGATAAATGTTCGTTATATAAAGAAGCCAGCGTTTCCATCAAAGTACCCTTTGCCATTAGAACTTCAGGTTTTTTATCTTATCACAGTCATCGGAGCCGTGTTTTATCTACGCTTAACCGTGGGATCGCCCACTAAATCCTTAGAAATCATTACTGATAGCCAGATTCACGGGAAAAAATCTCGTGGGAATTACGTCACTATATTATCGATGACAGCAGGATATCGCTGAAACTTAGCTGCCAATGAAATAATTAACCAGCATATAGAACAACAATAAATATTATATATATCAATGAATTCACCAAACCTTTGTGATCCTTGCTGCAAAAAAACAAACTCTTATTTGCATTTATTTAACAAAAAAACCACACTTCCTGAATATCTGGTCATACCAGATCACATGCGCTTATTCAGGAGATAGATATGCTCTACCAAAGCGAAACGCTACAGCTGCACTGGCTTGAAAACGGTATTGCCGAGTTGGTTTTCGATGCACCCGGCTCTGTCAATAAACTCGATACCAAAACCGTGGCCAGTTTAGGGGAAGCCCTAGGCGTGCTGGAAAAACAAACTGAACTCAAAGGGTTGCTGTTACGTTCCAATAAGGCAGCCTTTATTGTCGGTGCGGATATCACCGAATTTCTCTCTCTGTTTAATGCCCCGCCGGAAAAGCTGCATGAGTGGCTGGTTTTCGCCAATAAAACTTTTAACCGGCTGGAAGACTTGCCGGTTCCAACGCTGTCCGCAATCACGGGCTATGCGCTAGGCGGTGGCTGCGAGTGCGTATTAGCCACTGATTTTCGCATCGCTTCCCCAGAGACTCGCATCGGTCTGCCTGAAACCAAACTGGGTATCATGCCTGGCTTTGGAGGCTCCGTACGTTTACCGCGCCTGCTGGGGGCCGATGGCGCATTAGAAATTATTGCAGCAGGTAAAGATATTAACGCTGCCGAAGCGCTGAAAATTGGGCTGGTTGATGCCGTAGTCACTCAGGAAAAACTGATTCCAGCCGCATTGAGCATGTTGAATCAGGCAATTGAAGGCAAGTTAGACTGGCGGGCCGCTCGTCGTCCTAAACTGGAGCCGCTGAAACTGAATTCAACCGAAGCCGCCATGTGCTTCACCATCGCCAAAGGCATGGTAATGAAAGTGGCAGGCAAACATTATCCGGCGCCAATTGCCGCAGTGAAAACCATTGAAGCCGCAGCCAAACTCGGTCGTGAAGAAGCGCTGAAGCTGGAAACCAACAGCTTTGTACCACTGGCGGGTTCGGATGTAGCCCGCGCATTGGTGAGTATCTTCCTCAATGATCAATACGTAAAAGGCAAAGCGAAAAAGCTGACTAAAGGCATTACTGCGCCCAAACAGGCTGCGGTATTGGGCGCAGGAATTATGGGCGGCGGCATCGCTTATCAATCTGCGCTCAAAGGCGTGCCGGTAATCATGAAAGATATCAGCGAAAAATCGCTGGATCTGGGAATGAATGAAGCAGCCAAACTGCTGAATAAACAGCTGGAGCGCGGCAAGCTAGATGGTTTAAAAATGGCGAAGACGCTCGCAACCATTCACCCAACGCTGGATTATGCCGGCATTGAACGCGCGCAGATTATCGTTGAGGCGGTAGTCGAGAATCCTAAGGTTAAGGCCGCCGTTTTAAGTGAAGTGGAAGGACTTATCGGAGAAGAGACCGTCCTCGCTTCGAATACCTCGACCATTCCTATTAATGAACTGGCTAAATCACTTAAACGCCCGGAAAACTTCTGCGGTATGCATTTCTTTAACCCGGTTCACCGGATGCCGTTGGTAGAAATTATCCGTGGCGAGAAGACTTCGGAAAAAACTATTGCGACCGTAGTGGCCTATGCCACCCAAATGGGGAAAACCCCAATTGTCGTCAATGATTGCCCTGGTTTCTTCGTTAACCGCGTATTGTTCCCGTATCTATACGGTTTCGGCATGCTGGTACGCGATGGTGTAGATTTCCGTCAGATTGATAAAGTCATGGAGAAACAGTTCGGCTGGCCGATGGGCCCTGCTTATCTTCTTGATGTGGTTGGGATTGATACCGCTCATCATGCTCAAGCCGTTATGGCGCTCGGTTTCCCTGAGCGTATGGGCAAAGATTACCGCGATGCCATCGATGTATTGTTTGAAAACCAGCGTTACGGTCAGAAAAACGGTATTGGTTTCTATCGCTACACGCAGGATGCCAAAGGCAAACCGCGTAAAGAAAACGATGATGCTATCGACGGGTTGTTAGCTCCGGTCAGCCAGCCACGCCAAACTCTCAGCGACGAAGAGATCATCGCTCGGGCAATGATCCCAATGATTAACGAAGTGGTACGTTGCCTGGAAGAAGGCATTATTGCCAGTCCGGCCGAAGGGGATATGGCGCTGGTGTACGGCCTTGGTTTCCCTCCGTTCCACGGCGGCGTGTTCCGCTATCTGGACACTCTGGGCACCACTAAATATGTGGAAATGGCGCAGCGCTATGCCG
This sequence comes from Yersinia nurmii, assembly GCF_001112925.1. GTDB lineage: Bacteria > Pseudomonadota > Gammaproteobacteria > Enterobacterales > Enterobacteriaceae > Yersinia > Yersinia nurmii. Next base: position 133,305 of record NZ_CPYD01000013.1, on the reverse strand, counting down.
ATTTGGGTGCGCTTTACCACGTACCCGCAGGGCTGAGAGCCAAAGCCGAGCGTAACGAAACCTATTATCCCGTAGCGGCAACGCTGCCTGATATCTCCACTGACCAACCGGCATGAGGTCTGAAAAAATGGAAAACGTAGTCATTATTGACGCCGTCCGTACTCCGATGGGTCGCTCCAAGGGCGGCGCATTTCGTAACGTACGCGCTGAAGATCTTTCTGCCCATTTGATGCGCGCAGTGTTAAGCCGCAACCCAGCGCTGAATGCCGGTGAAATCGACGACATTTATTGGGGATGTGTGCAACAAACGCTGGAGCAAGGCTTCAACATCGCTCGTAACGCTTCTTTGTTGGCAGAAATTCCACACAATGTGGCCGCAGTTACCGTTAACCGTCTGTGTGGTTCATCCATGCAGGCTCTCCATGACGGCGCGCGCGCTATTATGGTAGGTGATGCGCAAATCTGTCTGATTGGCGGCGTGGAACATATGGGTCACGTTCCAATGAATCACGGCGTTGATTTCCATCCCGGAATGGGCCGTTCAGTGGCTAAAGCGGCAGGAATGATGGGCTTAACCGCTGAAATGCTGGCAAAAATCCACCAGATTAGCCGTGAAGATCAGGATAAATTCGCCGTTCGCTCTCATCAGCGTGCCGATGCAGCGACGCGCTCAGGCGCATTCGCCAAAGAGATCGTGCCAACCAATGGCCACGATGCCGACGGCGTATTAAAACGTTTTGATTATGATGAAGTAATTCGTCCAGAAACCAATCTCGCCAGTCTGGCTGGCCTGCGTCCGGCGTTCGATCCGGTCAATGGTACGGTAACAGCGGGTTCTTCCTCAGCATTATCAGACGGCGCTTCAGCCATGCTGATTATGAGCGAATCACGCGCCAAATCTCTGGGATTAACGCCACGCGCTCGTATTCGCTCCATGGCCGTTGTCGGCTGCGATCCGTCCATTATGGGTTACGGCCCGGTGCCGGCTAGTCAACTGGCATTGAAACGCGCAGGTTTAAGCATTCAGGATATCGATTTGTTTGAACTGAACGAAGCTTTCGCTGCTCAGGCACTGTCCTGCGTGAAGGGACTTGGTCTACAGGAAAGTATGGATGACAAAGTGAACCTGAACGGTGGCGCAATCGCTCTGGGCCATCCATTGGGCTGCTCGGGTGCAAGAATTTCGACAACATTACTGAATTTGATGGAACGTCGCGACGCCCAGTTTGGCTTAGCCACTATGTGTATTGGTTTAGGCCAAGGCATTGCAACCATCATTGAACGCGTTTGATTAAAACAAACTGTAGGACCCGTTAATTCGGGTCCGTACCACCGCTGTACCTGGAGTTTAGTTGCCGTATTTTCCCGCCTGTCAGGGGCGGGTTTTTTTGTTCCGGCAAAACGGTAACCGGAACACAGCGATAAAACCGTCAGATAAAGGCGAACGCATCGCCGTAAATATACGCTTCCTGCGCACCGCGCTCTGCACAGAAACGTTCGCGAGCTATTTTGGCCATTTCAAAACGACCAGCAATGTAAATATCCTGCTCCGCCAATGAACCATAATCCTGCAATACTGCACTTAAAACCGTGCCCGTTCTGCCGCGCCATTCATCTTCTGGCTGTTCCACCACGGGAATGACCTTCAATTGCGGGTATTTGATCGACAGCGCTTCCAGCTCGCTTAAATCATAAAGATGCTTGGATTCACGTCCGCCCCAATAAATCGATACTTCCCGATTTGGTTTTTCAGCCAGCGCCGCCAGCAGGATGGAACGGGCATAAGAGAAGCCGGTGCCGCCCGCAATCAGGATCATAGGACGCTCACTGCCTTCGCGGAACCAGGCTTCGCCGTGTGGAATATCCACATCCAACGTTTTCTCTTTCAGAATGCGATCCATCACCGCCATCGCATACAGATTTAATTCAGATGCGCCAATATGCAGCTCAATATAAGCCTGCTCTAAAGGCGTTGACGCCATAGAGAATGGGCGTTTATCACGCTCATCCATCACCACCATCAGGTATTGACCGGCGCGGAAAGAAAACGCCGATTCTGGTACCAATTGCACTCGGTATACCGTATCGGTAATGGCCTCTACGGAGGTTACTTTACAGCTCAATGTCGTCATGCGTTCCCTCTGTCGGGTCATCAAATGCAAAACTGTGGACAAAAATCACGCAATCAGCGCTCAGGCTCTTTGTCACTGAATATGGCAAGCTCATCCCAGATCGCATCTACACGCGTGCGAACCTGCTCATCCATCTTGATAGGACGGCCCCATTCACGAGGGGTTTCTGCTGGCCATTTGTTAGTGGCATCCAGCCCCATTTTCGATCCAAGACCGGAAACCGGCGAGGCGAAATCCAAATAATCTATTGGGGTATTTTCAATTAATACCGTATCGCGCGCTGGGTCCATTCGGGTGGTAATCGCCCAAATCACGTCATTCCAGTCTCTGGCATTAATATCATCATCACAAACAATAACAAATTTGGTGTACATAAACTGTCGTAAAAATGACCACACGCCCATCATTACGCGCTTAGCATGACCCGCGTATTGTTTTTTGATTGTGACAACCGCTAAGCGGTAGGAACAGCCTTCCGGTGGCAAATAGAAATCAACGATTTCCGGAAACTGTTTTTGTAAAATAGGCACAAAAACTTCATTCAGCGCCACGCCCATCACCGCTGGCTCATCCGGCGGACGGCCGGTATAAGTGGAGTGATAAATCGCGTCTTTACGCTGAGTGATATGCGTCACGGTAAACACCGGGAAGCTGTCTATTTCGTTGTAATAACCGGTATGGTCGCCATAAGGACCTTCTGGCGCAATATGACCCTGCTCAATATATCCTTCCAAAACGATTTCTGCACTTGCAGGAACTTCAAGATCGTTGGAAATACATTTAACCACTTCGGTTTTATGCCCGCGTAATAAACCGGCAAAAGCGTATTCGGATAAGGTATCGGGAACGGGAGTTACGGCAGCCAGAATAGTTGCGGGATCGGCACCCAGCGCAACCGAAACCGGGAAACGTTCACCGGGGTGCGCCTCGCACCATTCCTGATAATCCAGCGCACCGCCACGGTGGGATAACCAACGCATAATTAGCTGATTTTTACTTAACACCTGTTGGCGATAAATACCGAGATTTTGCCGCTCTTTATGTGGCCCGCGAGTGATCGTTAACCCCCAAGAAACCAGCGGTGCGGCGTCTCCAGGCCAGCAATGCATCACCGGAATGCGGCTGAGATCCACATCATCACCCTGCCAGATTTGCTCCTGACAAGGGGCTGAACTAAGACGCTTGGTCGGCATATTCAGCACTTGTTTGAATTTGGGTAACTTATCGAATAAATCGCGGAATCCCTTCGGCGGATCCGGTTCTTTCAGGAAGGCTAACAGTTTACCAACATCGCGCAATGCGCTGACATCTTCTTGCCCCATGCCCATCGCAACCCGTTTGGCTGTACCAAACAAATTACAAAGCACCGGCATGTCATAGCCTTTAGGGTTCTCGAACAACAACGCGGGGCCGCCAGCACGTAAAGTACGATCGGCGATTTCTGTCATTTCCAGATAAGGGTCAATCGGCTGGGTTATGCGTTTAAGCTCCCCCCTCTGTTCCAGCAACGAGAGGAAGTCGCGTAAGTCACGGTATTTCATGATGATCATTATGGCGGCCACAGGATGGGCCATTATAGGCTGTCTTTATAGCAGTTGCTGTCTTTTTGTTAAAAATGTATACCTGCTCGCTGTAAATGTAGAATCGCCATCCTCCAATACTATTTTTACACTAGAAATCATGGTTCGCGAGTGGGCAAAACCATGATTTTAGTCAGGTCTTTATCTGTCACTGACGGCGACTTGTAGATATCAGGTACGCCTCAGCGCGAACAGCCAATGTGGGATCATCACTGACACGAATACCCTGCGGCAGCACTGTTGGAATAAATACTTTTTTATCGCATTGCTGATCGGTAACTGTCTCGATAAATAACCGCCCCATATTTACCTCACGCCGTTCAGCCGGCCAGGACTGCGTCGGGTCAATCAAATTATCGCCTTTCTGCGCTACGATGGCGTACAGGTCGTATTCTATAGGCCCCTTGGCTAGGCGTTGCCGCAATTCCTCTTGCAAGAAATCCGGCGACTTTGCCTTCGCCTGCTCATCGCTTAACCCCTGCCGTCCTTCCACCGGCTCCATACGCCAGCGAACCGCATACTGGGACTGATCTTTATAAGTGATAAAGGTACTCCCGCCCCAATAGGGAATTGTAGCGTAGCTGGCAGGGACGGGCTGTGATGCAACATACTGAGCTTGGCGCAAAGTATGAGGATGGGATTGGTTAAATGTGTTCAAGCGCTCTGGATTGGGCTTTCCTGTTTCTGGATCTGGCGTCCTGGCCTTTAAAAACTCGATAAATTCCTGCGGGGTTCGAGCAAAAAAGAAAGGGGATGAGATCATAACTAACTGCCAGCGAGAGTGCTTCGTATTAACCAGCTCAAACGCCAGTCCACGCAAGTTTTTGGCGTTATCGGCGGCCTGAGGATTCCCTCCTCCGATTGAAAATCGACCGACAACATCAGACTGCTCATTTTTACGCAATAAATCAGCCTGTGAAAGTTCAGTCCCTTCACCGCTGGCGATAAACTTACCTGAAAAACAAAAGCCTTTAGCATGGGACGCCCGCTGTTTACTGTGTCGGCCGAATACATCATTTAGAGCGTTAACCATCTGCTCAGCGTTGATTTCTTGGGGAACTGTGCCGGAAACGCTTGGCAAGCAACCAAAAGTAATTAGACATGAGAGCAAGGAAAAACTAACTTTTCGCATCGATTTTCTCCAACCATTTCTATCTTAGCTGTAATGAATCGCGACCATCATTACTGCATATAATTTAGAAAATTCTCTCATTTCAAGCGGGCTATGTTATTTAACTAATCATTAAAAATATTAGTAAAACTTACATCCATTGGTGCTTTCAGATGCGCGATACAAACTTTCCTATTATCCAAACAGGAGCAAACCAATCCGCAGCAATACATTGCATTCAATTGGAACTGCTCCTGGCTGAAAAAAATTATTGGCAATAGAATGGAACCCAATCCGCTAGCGGCCGAGTATCGTGATATTCCTGCGGCTCCTCGCCGTGATGGAATACTTTAAAACCCTTATCTAGCACGCTGAAATAGCTTAGCTCGTTGCCGCTAACGTGCAGCAGACTGCCCTCGCGTAAAGCCACGACTCTCTCGCCTGGATTAACCGCGCAGAATTCAGCTAATCGCTCATCTCGCGTTTCTCCCATGTGGCCACTGATATGCGCATCAATATAATGTGGATTAATTTGCAGCGGGAACAGCCCCAGCGACGGTAAAACAACGCTATTACGAACCGGCATATCATTAGTGGTACGAATACTCGGCGTAGCCACGTTACAGCCTGCGCTCCAACCGACATAAGGCACATTGCGCTCGCGAACCGCTCTCTGGATAGGAACGATCAGCCCTTTCTCATGCAACATCTGATTTAGCATCCAGGTATTGCCGCCGCTGATTAAAATACATTCCGCTTCGCCAATTGCCGCTACAGGGTCGGCGGCATGGTGAATACTGGTTACAGTGATGCCTAAGGTTTTTTCCAGTTCCTGAGCGCGTTGATCAAAATCGCTGCGGATCAATGCATAAGGGATAAGAACTGCTGAGGTAATTTTCCGGCTAGTGAGCATCACCCGAATACGATCTTTGGCATAACCAAGCAGTTCTGCGTCACCCGATACCTTGCCGTTACTCAGCAAAAACAACTCCATGACTCTCTCCTTTTACTATTCAACAGGACATCTCTACATTAACTCAAGGTGACAATTCAGTTACACCGAGGATTAATAGGTTAGCCTTACTTATATCTGATTTCATATTTCAGGGCTGTGATACCTGCTGGGAAATCTGGTGTGCATGAATTAATTCACCATCACTACAGGGTATTCAATACTATTTTCAGCGGCTATATATCTGTTATCGCATTTGATATGCTGATGGGTAGGATCTCGAGGCATATGAAATCATGGAATCTTGGTATTTATTATATTGTAAACGCGGACAAATCTTGCGAGCCAAAGAGCATTTAGAGCGTCAGCAAGTTGTGTGCCAAACGCCTATCGCTGCGGTCGAGAAGATTATTCGGGGCAAGCGTAAAGTGGTAGACGAGCCTTTGTTTCCCAATTATCTGTTCGTAAAATTTGATCCTGAGTGCATCCATACCACGACGATCAGCTCAACGCGGGGAGTCAGTAATTTTGTGCGTTTTGGCGCAGGGCCGGTTGTTGTGTCAGATTCGATTATTCAAGAGCTGCTCAACTATTCTCAAGAAGTGATTATCGATCCTGACACGCCTGTTTCTGGGGACAAAGTCCAGATTACTAAAGGGATTTTTGAAGGATTACAGGCCATTTACGCAGAGCCAGACGGCGAAACACGCTCAATGTTGCTTCTCAAAATCCTGAACAAAGAAGTTAGTCAAAGCCTGGGTAATAGCCAGTTTGAGAAAATCTGATACCAATCTGAAAACATGACGAGGCAAGCGTGATACAGCGCCTGCCTCGATATTAATACCTAGCGCTGCAAATGCTCATCATGCAGCCACTGAGCGACCAGCTTAGCGAAATAGGTTAATACCCCATCCGCGCCCGCACGTTTAAAGCATAGCAATGACTCCATTACGGCTGGTTTTTCCTGTAGCCAGCCGTTTTGAATCGCCGCCATATGCATCGCGTACTCGCCAGAAACCTGATAGGCAAAGGTTGGAACGCCGAAAGTATCTTTAACACGGCGCACCACGTCCAGATACGGCATACCCGGTTTCACCATCACCATATCCGCACCTTCCTGCAAGTCCTGCGCAATCTCTTGCAAAGCTTCGTCGCTATTGGCTGGATCCATTTGATAGGTCTTTTTATTGCCACCTTTCAAATTGCTGCTCGAGCCAATCGCATCGCGGAATGGACCGTAATAGCAGGAAGCATATTTAGCCGAATACGCCATGATTTGCGTATTAATCAACCCTTGAGCTTCAAGGCGATCGCGAATAGCGCCAATACGACCATCCATCATATCGCTCGGTGCAACAATCTCAGCGCCCGCTTCCGCATGGGATAACGCCTGACGCACCAGAATATCTTTGGTTATATCATTGATCACATAGCCATCTTCATCAATGATACCGTCCTGACCGTGGGTCGTATAAGGGTCTAATGCCACATCGGTCAACAACCCTAGCTCCGGCACTGCGTCTTTTAACGCACGCACCGCTCGCTGCACTAAACCGTCAGGATTATAAGCTTCCTCTGCGTGTAAAGATTTGAAACTTGACTCAATGACCGGGAACAGAGAAAGCACGGGAACACCGAGTTTCGCGACAGCTTCTGCTTCCTTCACCAGCAGATCGATAGTCATCCGCGATACGCCCGGCATCGAAGGCACTGCCTCTTGTCGGTTAGTACCTTCCATCACAAACACGGGATAAATCAGGTCATTAACCGTCAGTTGATTCTCGGCAACCAGGCGGCGACTGAAATCGTGGCGACGAACACGGCGCATACGACGACCTGGGAAAGTACCCGGAAATGCATAGCTCATTTTTTTCTCCTAACTCAAACCAACCGGAAAACCCGGCGAGCGTTTTCAGCAGTTTTCTGTCCTAGCCATTCAGGGTCTTCTTCTCGCCAAGCAGCAACCTGCTGGACGATGTGAGGCAGAAAACAGGGTTCATTGCGACGAGATGCAGGTTTAGGATGAAGATCCCGGGGCAATAAATAAGGGGCATCAGTTTCCAACAATAAACGTTCGGCAGGAATACGCGGCAATAAGGCTCGCAGCTCCAGACCGCGGCGTTCATCACATACCCAACCGGTAATACCAACTGATAAACCCAGCGCCAGACAATCATCCAGTTCCGAAGCCGAGCCGGTAAAGCAGTGTACGACAGCCGCTGGGAGCTTTTCCAGCCAGGGAGATAACAGGTGGACAAAGCGCTGATGAGCATCGCGGCAGTGTAAAAATACTGGCAGTGACAGTTCGGCTGCAAGAGCCAGTTGTGCAGTCAATGCCACCTCTTGCTCTAACGGTGTAGAAAAGTTGCGGTTAAAATCCAGCCCGCACTCCCCGACGGCAACGACAGAGGGTGAAGCCGCCAGAGCGCGAATTTGCTGCTCAATCGATTCGTTCCAACCGCTGGCATGATGAGGATGAACGCCTGCCGTCGACCAACAGTAATCGGGGTACTGGGCCGCCAATAGTGCAGCTTCATGGCTTTCTTCTGCGTTGGTTCCGGTAATTAATAGACCGGCAACTCCCGCATCTTTTGCCCTTTCAACCACCTGATGTCTATCTTTGGAAAACTGTGTACTGGTTAAGTTGACGCCAATATCAAACATGGGAATCCCAAAACAGAAGCCGCCCAAAGGGGCGGCTTGACTTGTAAAACTGAAGCTTAAGGTGCTTTAGGCTGGTCTTCCTCGCCCTCATCCTCTTCTTCTGTCACCGGACGACGCTGCTTACCGACATAAAAACGGGCAAAAAAGACGCCGACCTCAAACAGAAGATACATTGGAATCGCAAGTAACGTTTGCGAGAAAACATCGGGCGGGGTCAACAACATCCCCACGACAAAAGCGCCCACGAGCACATAAGGACGTTTTTTCTTCAAGTCGTCGGGACTGGTTACGCCACTCCAGCACAATAAGATAATCGCGATTGGCACTTCAAAGGAAATCCCGAAGGCCATAAACAGAGCCATAACAAAGCTGAGATAATTATTGATGTCTGTCGCGATCATCACGCCTTCCGGCGCAGTTTTCGCAAAGAAACCGAAAGCCAACGGGAAGACGATAAAGTAGGCAAATGCCATCCCCAGATAGAACAACAGGCTGCTGGAAACCAGCAACGGTGCCATCAGGCGTCGCTCGTGTTTATACAGCGCCGGTGCGATAAATGCCCAAACCTGATAAAGAATCATTGGCGCGGCAACAAAAACCGACACCATCATGGTTAGCTTTATCGGCGTAAAGAATGGCGATGCGACATCGGTCGCAATCATGCTGGCACCTTGCGGTAGCTGCTTTATCAACGGCGCAGAAACTAACTGGTAGATATCATTAGAAAAATAAACCAATGCTAAAAAAACCACCAATACGGTGATTATGCAATTCAATAACCGCTTACGCAGTTCTATCAGATGACTGATAAGAGGTTGGGTATCATCAACAGCCATGTTTACCGATCGCCGCCTGGTTGGTTAAGACTAGGTTGTTTAGAAGCTGGCTCTGCATGGGATACCGGCACAGGGTTAACCGAATTCGCCACGACCACATCAGGTTGATCCGCCGCCGCGGGCGTCTTATCTTCCGAATGGCTTTCTTCGTGGTGCTTTTCGAGATCAACCGGAGCTTCCGGCGCTTTCACCGGCGCAGAAGCAACTGTCGCTGACTCCGCAGGAGTAACGCCATCATGAATAGCTTCCGGATCGGTCACTAGCGGGTTATGAATGGTATGCTGCTCCAGCGCCGAATCCGGTCGATAGGAACGCTTCAGCGATTCCGCCGCATCCTTTAACTCATCCATAGAAGCCTTTAGCTCCGGAGTCAGATTTTGCAGGCCCGCCTGTTCGGCTTTTTTCAGGCTATCCTGAAATTCCTGCAATTTAAGTTCCTGAGACAGCTCATTTTGGACCGTAGCGGCCAGCGAACGCAATGCGCGAATCCAGCCAGCCACGGTTCTCACTGCTACCGGCAGACGTTCAGGGCCAAGCACAACCAGGCCAATGACCATTACCAGAAGCAGTTCACTAAACCCGATGTCAAACACGGTTTATACCTGCTCTTTGTTCTGACTCTTAGACTCTTCAGCTTTCACTTCTGGCTGCTTATCGGTAATAGTCTTCGTTGTAAAATCAGCGTCATTACTGGTCTTTTCAACGTTTGTCGGAGTCTGGGTATCGTCACCAATCGCTTTTTTAAAGCCTTTGATGGAAGCACCCAAGTCAGAACCTAAAGTCCGCAGTTTGTTAGTGCCAAACAGCAGAACAACGATTACGGCAATGATTAACAGTTGCCAAATACTGATACCACCCATTTCAATCACCTCTATTAACAGGGGTTATTCCAAAGATAGCCGCATTATACGGAATAGTTTGTCTCTGGATACTGATCTAACTTACTACGTCTCACCTAATCTTTATACGGCAGACATTATTTGTAACCATGAGCTTTTCGAAACTCACCGCTATTTATAGCGGCTTATAGCGGCGAGTTACCGCTACGAACTTGTTCGTCTCCAGCCGATAACCCACGCCAATGCTCCCGCCACCAGTAATCCGATAGAAATCTCGTTTGCACCAGACAACTGGAAAATCGTTCCACTTAATAATAGTGTAGCGCCAACGCCGAACAAATACCGTGATTGCCCCTGACGTTGTTGCTGCCCTTGCATCTGAGTTGTGAGCTTATCTACGCTTTGCTGCAATAGTTTATGCTGCTGGAGGCTGTCGTAAACCAGTTCAGGCAACTCAGGGAATTTCTCTGCCCAGAAAGGCGCTTTTTCTTTCAATGCTCGAATAACCGCCGGAATTCCAACCTGATCTCGCAACCAGCTTTCAAGGAAAGGCTTGGCCGTGGTCCACAGATCTAACTGCGGATAAAGCTGACGGCCTAACCCCTCAACATAAAGCAATGTTTTTTGCAGTAAAACCAACTGTGGTTGCACTTCCATATTAAAGCGACGAGCAGTATTAAACAGATTGAGCAATACGTGCCCAAAAGAGATTTCAGCCAACGGTTTTTCAAAGATGGGTTCGCAAACGGTGCGAATGGCAAATTCAAAGTCTTCAACGTTGGTATCGCGGGGAACCCAACCTGAATCAACGTGTAACTCAGCAACTCTGCGATAATCCCTATTGAAGAAAGCAATGAAATTCTCGGCCAGATAGCGCTTATCTGCTTTATTCAATGAACCGACGATACCGCAGTCAATACCGATATAACGTGGGTTCTCAGGGTGTTCATAGCTGACAAAAATATTCCCTGGATGCATATCTGCATGGAAAAAACTGTCTCGAAACACTTGAGTGAAGAAGACCTGCACACCGCGTTCAGCCAGTAATTTCATATTGGTGCCCTGACTTTCAAGAGCCGCAATATCAGACACAGGAATACCATAGATACGTTCCATTACTAATACGCTTTCCCGACAGTAGTCGGAGAAGATCTCTGGAACGTACAGCATCGGACTATCTTCGAAATTACGGCGCAGCTGAATAGCATTAGCCGCTTCACGTAACAGATTCAGCTCATCCAACAGCGTTTTTTCATACTCCCGCACCACTTCTCTCGGACGCAGGCGGCGGCCATCAGGTAGCAATTTAGGTACCCAACCGGCCAGTCGATACATCAAACGGACATCAGCTTTGATAATCGGCCGTATATCTGGGCGGATCACCTTTAGCACCACTTCCTGACCATTTTCTTTTAAACGAGCCGTATGCACCTGAGCAATCGAGGCCGATGCCAGAGCTTCCTGTTCAAAATCATCAAACCAGGTTTCCAGCGGCCCGCCCATCGCCAACTCAATGTGTTTGCGCGCCAGCGCGCCATCAAATGGGGCAACGCGATCCTGTAATAAGGCCAACTGATCGGCAATAACCGGAGGAAACAGATCGCGGCGGGTCGACATCATCTGGCCAAACTTAATCCAGACGGGGCCTAGTTCCTGCAGCGCTAAACGCAGTCGCTCGCCCAGAGGCTTATCTTTATGACGATTAGGAATCCAGAAGAACAGATAGCGGCCAATGCGTAAAGGCAGCGTTAAGCGAATCTTCGGGATTAACTCATCCAATCCGTAACTCAAAAATACCCGAATAATCAAATACAGGCGCCGAAGTTCTCCTGGCGTCATCGTTTTGCCTCCATCTTGGCCAACCGGGCATTAAGAGCATCCACATCACGCTTAATTGCATCAACTTCTTCGTTAAACCAGACAATCTCCAATGGAGCCGGTGCCAATTTCCACTCTTCAGTTAATGCTTCAGCCAGATAAGCCTGCTGCTGCTGAAAACGGCTGACTAAAAACTTGCCGCCTTTACGCAATGTCTGACCTATCGTTTCTGCTGCGATATCACCAATATAAGGCGCTAACCATTCGGCAGGTTCCCATTCAGCGAGATCTAATAAAGCCACCAATTGTTGAACGACCTGAATGTCACCATCGACGACCAGCTCACCGCTGCGCATCAAAGGAGACAACTGCTGGCGATCCCGAAGCTTCGATAACACTGCAATTCCGGTTTTAACCGTACAGTCCGCATTACCTTCCCATGCGCTCACAACGTCAACCTGAGCATCGCTGAACACCAGAACCAGAGGTTGGTTCAGCTCATGCAGTTCAACACGCAATACTTTGGAAGACAAACGAGAGCGAGCCGCTTTCATACCGCGATCGCGGAATAGCAGACTATTGAGTGCGGTTTCCAGAGCCGCCGTTATCAGCGGCGTTAATAAAATCGGCTTCAGCAACATTGGTTTTAACAACATTGGTTTCAACAACATGGGCGCATCCATATCAGAACTTAAACCCACGGTGTAATGCGACAATACCACCGGTCAAGTTTGTATAGGTTACATTTTCAAAGCCGGCATCAACCATCATACCTTTTAGCGTTTCCTGATCGGGATGCATCCGAATGGATTCGGTAAGGTAGCGATAGCTGTCAGCATCATTAACAACCATTCCGCCAATTTTTGGCAGAATGTGGAATGAATAGGCATCGTAGACTTTACTCAGTGGCTCCAGCAGCGGTTTGGAAAACTCCAGAACCAACAGACGACCACCCGGTTTAAGGACACGGAACATGGATCGCAGCGCTTTTTCTTTTTCGGTAACGTTTCTCAAACCGAATGAAATCGTGATGCAATCAAAATAGTTATCAGGGAAAGGTAAAGCTTCAGCATTTGCCTGCACATAGCTAACGTTGCCAAGAATTCCGCTATCGCGCAGTTTTTCTCGCCCCATTCGCAGCATGGATTCATTGATATCGGCCAGAACGACTTGACCTTGCTCACCCACCAGTCGAGAAAACTTGGCCGTCAGGTCGCCTGTACCACCAGCGAGATCCAGTACTCGCTGGCCACGGCGAACGCCGCTACAATCAATGGTAAAACGCTTCCAGATACGATGAATACCGAATGACATCAGATCATTCATCAAATCGTATTTCGCCGCTACGGAATGAAAAACTTCTGCCACCATGCCTTCTTTTTCTTCTTTGGCTATGGTGCGAAAACCGAAATGAGTGGTTTCCTTATCCTGATCTACCATTTTCTCTGCCTGCTTTTCAGTCAATCTTTCGGAGGAGTGTACCAGAACCGAGGTGAAAGCCCCACTTCGCCTAGCGTTAGCCGGTAGCCTGACCGCTGATTCTCAGCGCGGACATAGCGAGTGAAGCACTGCTAATTCTGATATTTCAGTGAAGTCGAATCATCTTGTAGCGACGATTCAGCCTCATCGTTTGAGAGGGCTAAGTCTCTCTCTGGATCGTGCTCTGCAATGGCACGCGCAGCCAATGACGGGCTAATAGGTTTCTTAACTTCAACACCTAAGGCACGAAAACTTTCAACTTGCCCTATCAGGTTACCACGGCCTTGAGCCAGTTTGTTCATTGCCTGACGATAACTTATATGTGCCTTATCGAGGCTTTGGCCTATGGATTCCATGTCATCCACGAACAAACGCAGCTTATCGTAGAGCTTGCCTGCTCGTTCGGCGATATGTTGGGCATTCTGACTCTGGTGCTCATAACGCCATAAATTCGTAATAGTTCGTAATGCAACCAATAGAGTTGTTGGGCTTACCAGCATGATGTTGTGCTGTAGCGCCTCGGTAATCAACTCTGGCTGCCTATCTATGGCAACCAAAAAAGCTGGCTCTACCGGGATAAACATCAATACGTAGTCGAGCGTACGTAAACCCGGTAATTGCTGATAATCCTTACGACCCAACTGTTTGATATGATTGCGTAATGATGAAATATGTTCGTTCAAAGCCAGAGTTCGTTCGGCATCATTATCGCTATTGAAATAGCGCTCATAAGCCACCAGCGACATTTTGGCATCAATCACCACGTCCTTACCCTGCGGTAAACGAACAATCACATCCGGCTGCATCCGGCTATTGCCTTCAAGATTGATACTAACCTGAGTTTGGTATTCGTAACCCTCCCGAAGTCCGGAAGCTTCCAGCACTCTGCCAAGCACAACTTCACCCCAGTTCCCCTGAGTTTTATTGTCACCTTTGAGTGCTTTAGTCAGATTGAGAGCTTCCCGAGCCATCTGGGCATTAAGTTGCTGGAGGCTCCGAATTTCGTGGGTCAGCGTATGGCGCTCACGGGCTTCCTGACCGAAACTATCCTGAACCTGACGGCGGAAACCGTCCAATTGCTCGCGCAAAGGCAGGAGCAATTTATCCAGACTCTGCTTATTCTGCTCATCTGCCCTGCGGCCAGTTTGTTCAAAGATACGATTCGCCAGATTCTCGAACTGAGTCGTCAGACGTTGTTCACTATTCATCAATAATCGCTGTTTTTCTTCAGCAGCCAGGCGCGTTTCTTCCAGACGAATGGTGACTTCACGCAGTTCAGCCTCCTGCGCACTGTTCACTTCTCTCTGGGCGCGTAGTTCTTGATTAAGTTGCTCACATTCATTACGCCAATGATTAAGCTGCTGTAGCTTCTCATTGCCTGCAGCCAACTGGCTATGCAAGCTGCGTAATTCTAACGCATTCTCCTGCAATTGTTGCTCTTTACGCCGTTGGGTTTCCTGCTGCTGGACTAAGTCCTGCTGCGCCTGTTGTAATAATTGCTCCAACAGCCGCCGTTCAGTTTCTCGCTGTGTATTGCGCTGCTGAAAACGCAAACTGGCAATTAACCAGCCCAACAGGGCTCCCATCACACCGCCACTCAAGCCCCAAAATATACTGGTATCCACGCTGCCTCCGCCTCATTAACCCTCTGCCCGTCAAGGTAAGGGGATACTGTATGGATGTCCAGAGGGTTTTCGCCTTACATCCAAGGATGCGAAACAGTACGCAAAACCATAACTCCATGCAAAATTCGGTATTCTCGCCACCGGTAAATCAGCTAAAACAAAGTGGAACCGGATAACGCCTGCGGGGAGGTCACCCCATAAAATGAGTAAGCCATTTTATTCCGAAAGCGCCGGGTGCGAGGATACCAAAGGCCCAAATCAACGCCGAAGTAATATTGGCAAACTGAAAATAACGCTGAGGCATGGCGCATATGCCAGCAACCAAAGGAACGATGGCGCGCAGCGGGCCGAAAAATCGCCCGATAAAAGCACCAAATACGCCCCAGCGCTCAAAAAATGCGTGACCACGAACCAGTAACTGAGGATTTCGCGAAAGTGGCCACATGGTTGCCACACGATCCTGATAATGGAAACCAATCCAATAGGAGAGCCAGTCGCCGAAGAAAGCACCAGCCGCAGCCGCGGCCCAGATCGGCCAGAAAGGAATTCCGCTTTCACCGATGAGCGCCCCTAGTCCCAATAAGATAACGGTCGCGGGTAATAGCAATGACAAAAAGGCCAGCGACTCACCAAATGCAAGGAAAAAGACGATAGGTGCAGCCCAGATTTCATGTTCACGGACAAAGTCCGTTATGTAGTTTATGACGTCATTGAGGGTCACGTGCATCTTCCTGTTATTGATGAGATTACGAGCCAACAGCATAACCAATTCACGGCAGCTCTAACTCAACAAAAAATAAACGGCTGGTAAATGCCAGCCGTTTAAACAGGTTAACGTACAGAATTAAATATGTCAGGCATTTGCCGTGACGGTGCGCTTAGACATCTCGGCGGAACGACGAGTCCAAAGCTCACGCCATTTTCTCAAAGCGGCGATGAGGATGATTACGCCCAGCGTCATCATAATGATGGATATGATGCCGTTAAACAGGTTGTAGCCCGAAGCCGCAGAGTTAAAGTACACATGTCTGATCATCCAATAACCAGCATAATTTACGGTAACAAACAGGTAAGCCAGCGGGATAATACAGGTCAGCATATAAATACGTTTGGTAGCCAAACGCAGGATAATGGTTGCACCAATAATCAAGCCAACGGATGCCATTAACTGATTGGATACGCCGAACAGCGCCCAAACGGAGTTGATATCACCGGAGTTCAGTAAATAGCCCCACAGCGCACAGGCGATAACGCTACAAGCCAGAGTACCCGGTAGCCAATCCGTACGTTTCAGTGGTGCCCAGATATCACCGAGGAAATCTTGCAGCAGATAGCGTGCAACGCGAGTACCGGAGTCTACGGCAGTCAGGATAAATACGGCTTCGAACATCACAACAAACTGGAAGAAGTAGGCTGCCAGACTGCTGAACCACGGCACGCGGATAAAGATATCTGTCATACCTACGGCAAGAGTCACTGCGCCACCGGTACGACCGTAGAGATCCAAGCCGATCTCTTGGCTTAGCGTTGGTAGGTTAACCACATCCATGCCTAACGCGCCCCAAGCTTCCGCAGAGGAGTTAATCGCAAAATAATCAGCGGGATGTAATGAAGTTGCAGCGATCAGCGCCATGACGCCAACCATACACTCGGCCAGCATAGCGCCAAAACCTACCGGTAAGATATCGCTCCACTTATCAATCTGTTTCGGCGTAGTGCCAGAACCGATAAATGCGTGGAAACCAGAGATTGCGCCACAGGCAATGGTAATAGAAATAAACGGCCAGACCGGGCCAGCCAAAACCGGGCCACCGCCGTGGATAAACTGAGTAACGGCTGGGAACTGAATTTCCGGGTTAATGAAAACAACGCCGATTATCAACGCGCCAAATACACCAATCTTCATAAAGCTAGACAGATAACCGCGCGGAGTTAGCAGCATCCACACCGGCAAAGCGGTCGCGAAGAAGGCATACAAAGGCAGAATGATACTGACCGTATTGGCTTTCAACATCAGCCATTCACCCAGCCAGGTTCCTTCGATATAAGGGCCAACGAAAACACAGACCATAATCGCGGCAATACCCACGTAGGAAGCACCTCTCATGCTACCGGTCATTCGCTCCCACAAACCTACACAAATGGCGATAGGAATGGTCATGAATACCGCGAAAGCACCCCAAGGGTTGCGCTCCAACGCATGCACCACAACCATCGATAAACCGGCCATCGTGATAGTGATGATGAACAACATAGCCAAACCGGTACACCAGCCGGCAATCGGCCCCAGTTCAGATTTTGCGACTTCAGAAAGAGATTTACCCTGATGTTTCATTGAGGCAAACAGCACGACGGTATCGTGTACAGCACCACCAATAACACAGCCGATTAACAGCCACAGGAACCCCGGTAAGTAACCGTATTGCGCCGCCAGCACTGGGCCAACTAAGGGTCCCGCTGCTGCGATAGCCGCAAAATGGCTACCAAAATTGACCCATCTTTTAGTGGGAACGTAATCTTTACCATCTTCGAAGGTGTGGGAAGGTGTAATTTCAGTATCATCGACCCGCAGTACTTTCCGCACGAAAAAGATACCGTATAAGCGGTAGCAGATCGTCAGAATACAGACTGTGGCGATAACAAAGGTAATCGCATGTTGCATGATTATTCTCTCCAGGGAATTTATCAGGCGTTAACATACGCTTGGCCTATAAGAGAAGCGCTGAGGATCTGATTAAGCGGTAGCCAGCATTATTAAGCGGTCACAAAACGCCGCTAAGTGGCGATCGGAAAATTGAAGATATACGAAAGGAGTAAAAAGCTGGCGACGACATCGCCGCCAACAATATGATATTCATCACAAAAAATGAGTTTTATATTTAAGCGTTACTCAAGAAAATACGACTGAAGTTGCTCTCTTTCAGCACGGCCCAGACCGAATTCCTGCTGTAACCAGTTATCGCGATGACCATAGCGGTCATTAATGCTGTTTAGTGCGGTATGAAGGAATTCTTCTTTGGCTGAAAGCACGTAGGCGAACTGATTCAATGCATTATCGTGAAGCTTTTTAGCCAGTTCGCCCAACATTAACTCGCGGAACGGCGCGAGCGTCGTTTCAGTCAGCAAGTAATCCTCCAGAACCGTTGCTTCATCGGCTCCTAGCGCAAACAATACCAACGCGGAACCCACGCCAGTGCGGTCTTTACCTACGGCGCAGTGCTGAACTACGCCAATACCTTCAGGATTACGCAACAAATGAACTAACTGTCGGTAAGCCGAGTTGTTAAAAGGCAAGCGGCGATAAAGCTCCAGCATAAATGAACGAGCATCAAACTCTGCTAGCGTTTCGTTACTGAGCTTATCCAGATTAGCGTTGACGTCGGTACTGAGAGGGTTCGCAGGGAAATGATGGTATGTGGCTCCTTGCCAAAGGATATCGGGTTTAGCCTGAACTTCATCGGCATCACGGTAATCCAATATATGGCCAACGGCACTTTTATGCAGAAAAGTACGGTCTTTGTCACTCAGTCGGTCCAATGAACCAGAGCGAAACAGTAACCCTCGCTTAACTCTGCGGCCATCGGCTGCCAGGTTACCGCCAAAATCACGGAAGTTAATACCACCATCAAGTGGAACCAGTGAGGGATGCTGTGTAAAAGGGGTAGTCATAATATCCTCTTATTATATCGTCCATTATAAGAGGTAAGACCTTACCAGATTATCTGTGGAAGGAAAGAACGGGCCACCAGAGGCAGCCCGACACGCGATTACAGCAAGCGACGAGCTGCTTCAACCACGATTTTTACCGCATGACTTTCGGTTTTTTGCATAGTCTCTGCGTTAGGAATTTCTTGTTGGGTGCGGTTTACGATAACACCAGCAACCATACCGGCACGCAGGCCCTGGCTGGCGCACATAGTCAACAGCGTAGCGGATTCCATCTCATAGTTCATCACACCCATAGCCTGCCATTCTTCCATCGAACCACGGAAACGGCTCACTACGCGGCCAGAGAAAGTATCGTAACGCTCCTGACCCGGATAGAAAGTATCGGACGAGGCCGTTACGCCAATATGAGTGGTCGCGCCAATAGATTTAGCCGCTTCAACCAAGGCGGTAGTACAGGCGAAATCAGCAACGGCAGGGAACTCCATCGGTGCAAAATGCAGGCTAGCACCGTCCAAACGCACTGCGCCTGTGGTTACCAGAACGTCACCGACGTTGATATTAGGCTGAATGGCACCGGTAGTACCGATACGCAGGAAGGTACGTACGCCCAACTGAGCCAATTCTTCCACGGCGATAGAGGTTGACGGACCGCCGATACCGGTTGAACAAACGATAACCGCCTTACCGTCCAATTCTGCACGCCATGAGGTAAATTCACGATGAGAAGCCAGATGTACTGGGTTATCCATTAATTTTGCAATTTTCTCAACACGCTGTGGATCGCCCGGGACGATGGCCAAAGTAGCCCCTTTCAGATCGTCCTTAGTGAGGCCAAGGTGGAAAACATCGGATTTAGACATGTGAGACTCCTCTTTCATGAGAAATATTGTAGGGAGGAACAAAGAACTACTTTACTCAATATCACCGAATTATTTCGTGATAGCAGTCACTTTGACAGAAGAAATAGGATGTATAAGAACAAAGAAAATGTGACATAAATCACAAAACAACACCATTAAGGTTATTTTTCGTACTTTAAAAGCCCTAAATAAAAGTCACAGCATCCAGATTCACTCAACGGCCGAAAACAGAGTGTGTGTCAGCTCACCTTTCCAGCGCTCGAGCACGTATTTAACCCGTTACGACATCGCCTTTCCGTCATTAATTGCAAATATTACCTATAGTTAAATCCGGAAAACTCATTCGCTAACTTCAGGGAGACCATTATGAAGACTGACCAACTCATTACTCTCAGGCAAACAGCCGGAAAGTTCACGCCGGCCGTTAATCCATTGGCCTCCTCCGTTATTCATACCGATAAAAAAGACATTCAGGCTGGTGATACTACCATCCCATCACAGGGTGATTTGCTGCCAGCTTATCTCGCTAAACCGGCACAGCATAATGGCCCATGCCCGGTGGTGATTGTAGTGCATGAAATCTTCGGTGTGCATGAACACATTCGGGATATTTGCCGTCGCTTAGCGAAAGAGGGCTATTTGGCCATCGCTCCCGAGCTGTATTTCCGCCAAGGTGACGCCAGCGAGTACGATGATATGAGCCAGCTAGTCAGCCAGTTGGTCAACAAAGTCCCCGACAGACAAGTATTAGTGGATTTGGATCATACGGTTAACTGGGCCTCCCGCCACGGTGGAGATATCAGTAAGTTAGCGATAACCGGTTTTTGCTGGGGAGGACGTATCGCCTGGCTTTATGCGGCGCATAATCCTCAGTTAAAAACGGCAGTAGCTTGGTATGGGAAGCTGGTTGGGGATAAAAGCCTTAATAGCCCGAAACATCCGGTTGATATTGCGATCAACCTTTCCGCTCCGGTACTGGGTCTGTACGGTGGGCAGGATTCAGGAATCTCACAAGATCAGATAGAAACCATGCGTCACGCGCTACGTGCAGCCAATGCTGACGCTGAAATTATTGTTTACCCGGAAGCAGGCCACGCCTTTAACGCCGATTATCGACCTAACTACAATGCGGAAGCCGCTGAGGATGCCTGGCAGCGGATGTTGGATTGGTTTACTCGCCACGGCGTCAATGCCCATACACCGGCCGATGATGCCTCTTAAACATTTCAATCCATATCTTTCACCAACATTCCCTTTTCGGCATAAACCTCTCCCAGCAGCAATGTAGGGGGAGGTTTTTATCTATAAGGCACACACTATTCTGCACGTCTCAATTTGATACCTCTATTCTCCAATAGCGATTTCACCGTCGCTACCTATCAGCAATAAAAAAGGGCGCTAATGCGCCCTTCATACCACTGACAAAGTTGATAAACGAGGAAATGTGCCGAATAGGTCGGAACGGCGTGAGCTGTCGGAATACCCATCGGTGCAGTTGCCCCACCCGCTTCGGGGGCGGCCATCAACTTCAAGGCCGTGATTGCGCCTTTGATTCAGCGATAACCTTTAATTCAGCGATAAACAGTCAGACTTGCTCTTCACGCAGCCGCTGGGCCGCCAATACCATGTTGGCCAGTGATTGACGAGTTTCTGGCCAGCCGCGAGTTTTCAGGCCACAATCCGGGTTAACCCACAGGCGTTCAGCCGGGATTCGCTGGGCAGCTTTACGTAGTAAGGCTTCAATCCATTCCACGCTAGGCACGTTCGGCGAGTGAATATCATAAACGCCGGGTCCAATCTCATTGGGATAGTCAAAGTCTTCAAATGACTCAAGCAGTTCCATATCTGAGCGGGAAGTTTCGATGGTAATCACATCGGCATCCAACGCAGCGATAGAATCCATGATGTCGTTGAACTCGCAGTAACACATATGGGTATGGATTTGAGTATCATCCTGCGCCACGGCGGCGTTCAGTTTGAATGCATCCACTGCCCAGTCCAGATAGGCCTGCCATTCAGCCCGGCGCAATGGTAAACCCTCACGCAGCGCGGGTTCATCAATTTGGATAATACCGATACCGGCTTTTTCCAAATCTTCCACTTCATCACGCAACGCCAACGCAATTTGCTTGGCGATGGTTTCACGGCTCACATCTTCCCGTGGGAATGACCAGCACAGGATAGTAACCGGCCCGGTTAACATGCCTTTCACCGGCTTGTCAGTCAGGGATTGCGCATATTTGGCCCATTCAACGGTAATCGCTTCCGGGCGGCTGATATCACCGATGATGACCGGCGGTTTTACACAGCGGGAACCGTAACTCTGTACCCAGCCATTTTGCGTAAAGACGAA
The DNA here is from genome assembly GCF_001112925.1 of Yersinia nurmii. Classification (GTDB taxonomy): domain Bacteria; phylum Pseudomonadota; class Gammaproteobacteria; order Enterobacterales; family Enterobacteriaceae; genus Yersinia; species Yersinia nurmii. The sequence continues at coordinate 111,387 of NZ_CPYD01000013.1, read as the reverse complement.
GCCATCCAAATGTTCACCGAAGTATTCAACCATGTCGTTGCGTTCAGCTTCACCGTGAACCAATACATCCAGTCCCAGACGCTCCTGCTCGGCAATCGCCTGTTTGATATGCTCGCTGATACCGGTGCGGTAATTTTTGCCGTCCAGGCGACCTTGTTTGAAGTCCAGACGCAGGCCACGAATTTCTGTGGTTTGCGGGAAAGAACCTATGGTGGTGGTCGGCCAAGCCGGTAAATTAAAACGTTTACGCTGGGCTTCGGCACGCTGTTGGTATGAGTTTTGGCGCTCGCTGTCTTTCGGCGTGATCGCTGCCAGACGTTGTTCCACTTGTGGATTATGAACCCGACGAGAAGACTGACGAGCGCGAATCGGAGCGCTGTAATCCGCTAATTTTGCCAATTTTTCTGCGTCTGGCGCATTCAGCGCTTTGGTCAGCAGAGACAGTTCCGCACATTTTTGCAGCGCAAAAGCAAACCAGCTTTTCACTTCTGCATCCAAACGCGTTTCTTCGCTGAGATCGATTGGGCTATGCAATAACGAACAAGAAGTCCCTAGCCATAGTTGACGACTGCCGACCAACGGCTGCAAACGTTCAAACCATGTGCTCAAGTCAGCGCGCCATACGTTACGCCCATTAATCACACCGAGCGACAGCAGCCAATCTTTGGGTAGTTTCTCATTCAGAGTAGCAATATCGTCTTTACCAGCCACTAGGTCCACATGCAGTCCCTGTACCGGCAGAATGCGAATGGTATCCAGATTGTGACCGATGCTATCGAAATAGGTGGTTAGCAACAGTTTAACCTGCCCTTGCAGCGCCTGATAAGCCGGTTGGTAAGCATCCAGCCACTCTTTAGGCAGTTCCAATACCAGCGCCGGTTCGTCGATTTGTACCCACTCGATGCCACGCTTAGCCAGCTCGGCCAGAACTTGTTGATACACAGGTAAGATATCTTTCAGTAAGGTTAAACGGTCAAATTGCTCACCTTTGACTTTACCCAGCCACAGATAGGTTATCGGGCCAAGCAGTACCGGCTTGATTTTGTGTCCCAACGCCAGCGCTTCGTCGACTTCATCCAGCAATTGCGTCCAGCCAAGCTTGAATTCCTGCCCTTGCTGGAACTCCGGCACCATGTAGTGATAATTGGTATTGAACCATTTGGTCATTTCTGCCGCCGCGGCCGGTTTACCGGTTGGCGCACGACCACGACCAATGCGGAATAATGTATCCAGATCGATACTGCCATCAGCATTCTGGTGGCGTGCCGGAACGTTACCCAGCAACAAACTCGTGGTTAACACATGGTCGTACCAGGCGAAATCGCCCACAGGAACCCGATCCACACCGGCTTGTTGCTGTTGCTGCCAATGACGAGCCCGCAATTCGCGCCCCACATTGAGCAATTCTTCCTGCGTGATGTTGCCTGCCCAGTAACTTTCTTGTGCTTTTTTCAGTTCACGTTTCAGACCAACGCGCGGAAAACCCAGTGTGTGATTTAAAATTGCCATCGTCATACTCTCCATTTAGCCATCCAGATGTTTACACATCCATAATCAGCAGGTACTGTATTAACCACAAGCGCAATTTTTTCACTGTCACTGTGAAGGACTCTCATGATCGAACTGAAACACTTACGCACACTGCAAGCCTTGCGTAATACCGGATCGCTGGCTGCGGCAGCAACACAACTTCATCAAACCCAATCTGCCCTGTCACATCAGTTCAGTGATTTGGAGCAGCGTCTGGGGTTCCGTTTGTTTGTACGTAAAAGCCAACCTCTGCGTTTCACTACTCAGGGAGAAATTCTCTTGCAGTTAGCCGAGCAAGTCTTGCCGCAAATCAAACAAGCGCTGCAAACCTGCAACGAACCCCATCAAACGGCGCTGCGTATCGCTATTGAATGCCATAGTTGTATTCAGTGGCTAACTCCAGCTTTAGACAATTTTCACCAGAACTGGCCGCAGGTCGCGATGGATTTCAAATCAGGGGTAACTTTTGATCCACAACCAGCGCTACAGCAGGGAGAGCTTGATCTGGTACTGACGTCAGACATTCTGCCGCGTAGCGGTCTACATTACTCGCCAATGTTTGATTTTGAAGTCCGTCTGGTGCTGTCGCCGGATCATCCGCTGGCAGCAAAAGCGCGCATTGAACCAGAAGATTTAACCGATGAAACCCTGATGATTTATCCGGTTCAGCGCCAACGTCTGGATATCTGGCGTCATTTCCTTCAGCCAGCAGGCGTTAGCCCAGCGCTGAAAAATGTGGATAACACGTTGTTATTGATTCAAATGGTGTCGGCACGTATGGGTATTGCCGCTTTGCCGCATTGGGTGGTGGAGAGTTTTGAACGTCAGGGTTTAGTCGTAACGAAAACACTGGGGGAAGGTCTGTGGAGCCGACTGTACGCCGCTGTCCGTGACGGAGAACAGCGCCAGCCGGTAACGGAAGCGTTTATTCGTTCGGCGCGTCAGCACGCTTGCGCTCATCTACCTTTTGTAAAGAATGCGGAGCGACCCAACGCCGGTGTACCCACAGCGAAGCCATTATCACCGTCCCACCAATAATAAAGCTCGGCCAATGCGGTTTTTCCTGCCAGATAGCCAGGTTGACCAACAGGCCAGCCGGAACATGGACATTATTCATAATGCCGAGGGTGCCCGCATCAACCTGCGTGGCGCCGTAGTTCCACATAAAATAACCCAATGCGGAAGCGCCAACGCCCAGCCAAATCAAGACGCCCCACTGCAACTCGGTAGTTGGGAGTTTATTCGGGTTACCAAAGGCGAACCAAGCCATTGCTGCGACCAGCAAGGCTCCCAGATAAAACCAGGAAAAAGCGGTGTGCTGCGGAATCGGATGCACTTCCATCAGGCGTTTGTAGCCAACCTGTCCAATAGCAAAACAAATATTCGCCGCCTGAACCAAAGCCAATCCCAGCCAGAAATGCTCACTCAGATGGTCATAACGAATGATGGCCGCGCCCACTACCGCTAATAAAGCGCTGAGTGCATAACCCCAGCGTAGCCGCTGACCGCGGAGAAGATCATAAATCAGAGTGACATACAGCGGCGTCATCACGGTAAACAGCAGGAACTCCGGCACGCTGAGATACAAATAAGCGCGGAAGCTGAACAGGTACATAATTCCTAACTGAATAGCACCAACGGCCATATACAACGCAATCACTCTGCCCTGAATATTCTTCCAGCGAATAAACGGCAGGAAAACCAAGGCGGCCAAACCAACGCGCATCAGCACGGAGAACCAGCTATCGACCTGACCCGCCAGATATTCGCCGATTAAGCTGAAAGAAAATGCCCATAAGATAGTGGTAATAACCAATAACAACACGATAGGTTAAGCTCATCGAAGAAATAAAAATCAATTGTATCGGAAGCGAGAGCTGAATTTTGCACCAACATGGTTGACGTGTGTATGATTATTGTCCGATTGATTGTCTTTCACAGATTCTGGCAACCAGAAATGAGGAATTGAAGATGAGAGAAATTCATTTTCTGCTAGGCGCTCTACTTCTGCCCGCCGTGGTATTGGCGCAAAACAGCCTGACGTCAACGCCTTTGGAGCAGCAACAGCGAGTATTAAATCAACAAAGTGAACTGCACCAACAACAGCGAACTTTGATGAATCAACAGCAAGAACAGCGCCGCTTGCAGCAGCAACATCAATATTCGCAAGATCAGCGCCGTTTGTTACAGCCAAAACCGGTGGTCCCGATTACTCCATCCGCCGATCCTTTCAAGCGAACGACTCCAGCAGTACCGAGTATTCAACCGGTAAAACCGGCCAAATAGCGCTCAGATTCTCACACCCATTAGTGTTAAAATAAGCGGCGTAGTCATTGCAGCCAACGCGGTAGACATCACTAAACTGGCCGCTGCAGGGCCAGTCAATACGTTAAATTGCCGCGACATCAGATACACGTTGACGCCGGTAGCCATCGAGCCGAGCAATACCACCACCTGAGTTTCCAGCGGCGGTAAGTCCATGGTCCATGCCAAAACCCACACCACTAACGGCTGAACGATCAGCTTCAGAAAACATATCGCGCTGCTGATGCGCCAGCCGTCGCTGACGCGGTATTCCGCCAATCCCATACCCAGCACCACTAATGACAACGGCGGCGCAACCTGCCCCAACATACTGACCGGCTGATCGATCATCGGCGGCAATTTCCATCCTGTCAGACTGAATAAAGTGCCGGAAATAATGCCGACAATCAGCGGGTTGGTTAAAACACTGCGCGCGGTTTTGGCAAAGCCTTGCACCGTCAGTGAACCGTTACGCGCCCATTCCACCGATACCGTGACTAACGTCCATAAAATCAAACCGTTAAATACTAAAACCAAGGCCACTGCTGGAATAGATTCTTCCCCCAGCATCAAGGTGGCTAGGGGTAAACCCAGCATCACGTTATTGGAAAATATGCCGCCCAAAGCGAATACCGAGCCGGAAACGCCGTCCAGCTTGAATACCCGCTGGCCAATGATTCGCCCAAGAATAAACACCAACAGACAACTGCCGAAAAAAGCGATTAGCAGGCGTGCGTCTACCGCAGGCCGATCGGCAAAATTACTCATCATCCGGAATAACATGGCGGGTAGAGCGAGGGAAAAAACGAAGCGCGTCAGGCCATCGGTAATGGTTGACGGCCATTTTCCGATTCTGATCAACCCATATCCCAGAGCCAACAATACAAATAACGGCATAGACAACAAGATCTGATGCCAGAGGGAAAAGATAAAGGCGGGCATGAATAATATTCCTGTCGCGGGTTAGGGTCAGCCCGCCTGATAACGGAGGCTGACCTAAAGCAAACAGGAATCTGACAGGTCAGCGATCGGCAAAGTCCACTGCGATCAAATCTATACGGTCGGTGCAGATACAGTCAACGCCCCAATCTAACAATTCACGCGCCCGCTCCGGCTTATTCACCGTATACACCAAAATATGCAATCCTGCGGCTTTCAACAGCGCCACGCGATCCGCCGTCAGCTGTTTATGATTAATATGCAAAGATACACAGTTCAGACGCCGCGTCAGCTCAAACCAGTTTTCATCCCATTCGTCCAGCAACAGCCCGCGCGGCAGCTCTGGTACCGCTTCCTGCGCCGCTTCCAGCGCGGTGACAGAAAAAGAGGAAAGCAATGGAGGAATGGCCTGACCTTCCCACAATAACCGAGCCGCCAGCGCAACGACGCGGCCAGTGTAAGCTTCTACGCCGGTGGTTGGTTTTATTTCGATATTCGCCGCCATACCGTGCTCGGCGCAGCGCGCCGCCACCTCAGACAGTAAAGGCAGCCGCTCATCCTTAAACGCAGAGCTAAACCAATTACCGGCATCGAGTTGAATTAATTTATCCCAAGGCAAATCCCCTGCAACGCCCCAGCCGTTGCTGGTGCGCTCCAGCGTATCGTCATGGAGTAAAAATATCTGGCCATCCTGAGAAAGTTTGGCATCAAACTCAATCATTTTGTGGCCATGCCGCGCGCCGACATCAATGGCAGCCAGCGTATTCTCTGGAGCCAGTGAACCGCCGCCACGATGAGCAACAATGGGAGGATAAGGCCAGTTTATATTCATCATTCCATCCGTAATCCGCTTTCGGTATCAAAAAAGTGCAGCGCTTGCGCGGGCAGCGTGACATATAAGGTACTGCCCACTTCTGGCATATTCTCATGGGAAAGACGAGCAATCACGCCCTGTCCATCCCAACATCCGTGAGCCAGATTATCCGCCCCCAGCAATTCCAACGTTAGCAAGTTTAGCGCTATTCCGCCCTGCTCTAACGTACTGAGTTGAATATGCTCTGGTCGGATACCCAAGGTCAATCGCCGATCCGCCCATTCTGGTTTAGCATGCTCAAGCGGGATACACGTTCCGTCGCTCAGTAAAAACTGCTCGCCGCTAGCGCTAACACGGCCCGCCCACAAATTCATCGCCGGAGAACCCATAAAACTGGCGACAAACAGGCTAGCCGGCCGCTTATACACTTCGCTCGGCGTACCGATTTGTTCCGCTACGCCTTTATTCATCACAATTACTCGCTCGGCCAACGTCATAGCCTCTACCTGATCGTGAGTCACATACAAACTGGTCGTTTTTAATCGACGATGCAATTGCTGTAGCTCCAGACGCATTTGCACCCGCAGCTTGGCATCCAGATTCGATAGTGGTTCATCGAAAAGAAATACCGCCGGTTCCCGCACGATAGCTCGCCCCATCGCCACGCGTTGGCGCTGTCCACCGGATAATTCGCGGGGTTTGCGTTTCAACAGCGGTTCCAACTCTAGGATTCGCGCCGCTTCGTCGACCCGCTGACGTATTTGTTCTTTGCCAAATCCCCGAATTTTCAGGCCGTAAGCCATATTGTCGTAGACACTCATATGGGGATAAAGAGCATAGTTTTGGAATACCATCGCGATACCGCGATCTTTGGGTTCCAGATTAGTCACCCGACGATTATCAATATAAATATCGCCGCTGGTGGTCGCTTCCAGCCCGGCAACCATTCGTAACAAAGTGGATTTCCCACAGCCGGAAGGACCAACCATCACAATAAATTCGCCGTCGGCAACATCGAGATCGATGGTTTTGATCACCGGCGTCACGCCGTCATAGGACTTACTTACTGCCTGAAGCTTTAAACATGCCATATCAGATTACTTCTCACTGTCTACCAGACCGCGCACAAACCAGCGCTGCATCAGAAGAACCACCGCAACCGGTGGAATTAACGTCAGAATCATGGCGGCCATCACCTGATTCCATTGAGTTGGCGCGCCCGAACTGGAGATCATGCTGCGGATACCGGCTACGGCAGTGCCCATCGAGGCATCGCTGGTAATCAATATCGGCCACAGGTACTGATTCCAGCCGTAGATAAAGGTAATGACGAACAGCGCCGCCAGATTGGTTTTTGACAGCGGCAATACGATGTCCCAGAAAAATCGCATCGCACCAGCGCCATCAATGCGCGCCGCTTCCAGCAGTTCATCCGGCAAAGTCATAAAGAATTGGCGAAACAGGAAGGTAGCCGTCGCGGAAGCCATTAGCGGCAACGTTAATCCGGTGTAACTGTCCAGCATATTCAGGTTGGCGATCACTTGAATAGTCGGAAAGATTCGCACTTCCACTGGCAACATCAGGGTGAGAAAAATCAGCCAGAAAAACAGATTACGCAGCGGAAAACGGAAATAAACGATGGCGTAGGCGGAAAGAATCGACACCGTAATTTTCCCTACGGTTATGGCAAATGCCATCACAAAGCTGTTAAACAACATCAGCCCAAAAGGAGTGCCGTTGCTGCCCACGCCCCCGTGCCAGATATTGCTGATGTTTTGCCACAACTGAGAGCCGGGAATCAGCGTCATCGGCACCTGAAACACCTGTTGGTCATCCAAAGAAGCGGCAACAAAAGCGACATACAGCGGGAATAGAATCAGCAGCACGCCAATAATCAGCATCACATGGCAGAAAATATCCAGCCCTCGGCGGTTCTCAATCATTGGTAACGCACCTTACGCTCAACAAAGCGGAACTGAATCACCGTTAAACCTATCACCAATAGCATTAACACTACGGATTGAGCGGCTGAGCTGGAGAGATCCAACCCGGCGAAACCTTCGCGATAAATTTTATAAATCAATGTAGTCGTGGACTGCACCGGGCCACCGCCGGTAGCGGCATCAATAACGGGGAACGTATCGAAAAAGGCATATACCAGATTGACTACCAGCAGGAAAAAACTCACAGGGGAAATCAGCGGCAGCGCAATATTAAAGAAGCGCCTAACCGGTCCTGCGCCATCAATCGCCGAAGCTTCAACCAGTGAACGAGGAATGGACTGTAATGCCGCAAGGAAAAACAGAAAGTTATAGCTAATTTGCTTCCAAACTGAGGCCAGTACCACTAAAAACATCGCCTGACCGCTGTTTTGTGCATGATTCCAGCTATAGCCTAACAGCCCAAGAAAGTGAGTAATCAACCCAAGTCCGGGGCTAAACAGGAATATCCACAGCACCGCAGCGACCGCAGGAGCAACCGCGTAAGGCAGAATAAGCAGCGTTTGATAAATACGGCTGCCGCGCAGGACGTAATCCACCAAAGCAGCAAAAAACAGCGAAACGGCCAAACCGATTCCAGCGACGAGCCCACTGAAAATCAAAGTGGTATAGAAAGAGGCCAGATAATATTCATCCTGAAATAGCTGACTAAAATTGCTTAGCCCGACAAACTCACTGGAAAGTCCGAAAGGATCGAGAGACTGAACTGAATACCACAGCGCTTCTGCCGCGGGCCACAGGAAGAAAATAGCGGTAATCAATAACTGCGGCAGCACCAACAAGTAAGGTAGCCAACTACAGGAAAAACCGGGGCGGGACGCACTCATAACCGATTGACTCTTTGCAATGTTGAACTATTCACACCGCGCTCGCAGATAACCCTATGCAGCTCTCCACGAGGCGGTGTTCTCCGGTTTATCACCGAAGAATTAAATTACTGATTGGCTTGTTCGAAGCGACGCAGCAGCACATCACCGCGTTTTACCGCGTTGTCTAACGCTTCCTGCGGCGTCTTCTTACCTGTCCATACGCCTTCCAGTTCTTCATCAACTACGGTACGGATTTGCGGCATGTTGCCCAGACGCAGACCTTTGGTATAAGGCAACGGCGGCTTGTTCAACATCTGGCGTGTTGCGACGTCTGCCCCCGGATTCTTATCGTAGAAACCCTGTTGTTTGGTCAGTTCGTAGGCGGCGGTAGTAATCGGCAGATAGCCGGTTTTCTGATGCCACTCTGCGGCAATTTCCGGCTGTGCCAGGAATTGCAGGAATTCGGCTACGCCTTTGTAAGTTTTTGGATTTTTGCCATTCATGACCCACAAACTGGCTCCGCCGATAATGGCGTTCTGCGGCGCATTTTTAGCATCGGCGTCGTAAGGCATCATGCCCACACCGTAATTGAATTTGGCGTAGTGACGAATATCCGCCAGCGAACCGGAGGAGGCCGTAGTCATAGCGCAGTCGCCATTATAGAACTTGGCTGTAGATTCGTCTTTACGGCCAAAGTAGGTGAAATCACCTTTCTTATTCATATCAGACAGCAGCTGAATATGTTTGACCTGTAGCGGTTTATTGAACTCAAGACCCGCATCCATACCGTCAAACCCGTTATTTTTGCTGGCGATCGGCTGACCGTGCCAAGCACTGAAGTTTTCGATCTGGATCCAGCCCTGCCAACCGCTGGCGTAACCACAGGTCATACCGGCTGCGCGTAATTTCTCAGTATCAGCCGCCAGTTCCTGCCAGGTTTTTGGCGGCTGATCCGGGTTCAAGCCGGCTTTTTTAAACGCATCTTTGTTGTAATACAGCACTGGCGTTGAGCTGTTAAACGGCTGGGATAATAAATGGCCAGTTTTGGCATCGGTGTAATAACCCGCGACCGTGGGAACGAACACCGACTCATCAAAATTCACACCGGACTCTTTAAATACTTCAAAAACCGGTTTTATCGCTTTACTTGCCATCATGGTAGCAGTGCCGACTTCATACACCTGCAAAATTGCCGGCGCTTTACCAGAACGGTATGCGGCAATACCCGCGGCAAGATTCTGCTCGTAATTACCTTTATACACCGGGACAATTTTATAGTCGGGATGAGCCTGATTAAAACGCTGGGCTAGAGAATCGACTTCTTTACCTAGCTCCCCTTCCATAGAGTGCCAAAAAGGTATTTCTGTCGCTGCGAACGCATTGGCACTCAATGCCAAAGTGAGCGCAGCAACAATAGTGGTTTTACGGAGAGTCTGATAGAACATGTCTGGCCCCTGAATCAATAAGTATGGCCCGCGCGTATAATGAATAATTGAATAAATGGTCACGCGTGAGCGAAATAAATCAGTTTTTGTTCGAAAGCAAACATGACATCGATTAGTGACAGAAAAATAATATTTTTATGACAATGAAGCGACAAAGAAATGACAAAATAAAAACAATTGTCGATAACTGACTAAACCAGCCCGCCAGTAATATATTTAAATAAAAGTAAAGACACTCAATTAATTGATAATAATTAAATAATAAAAATCTATATATAATAAATTAAAAATCCAACTCAAAAATGAAAATAACAAATAAGGCAAAGAAACAATATATCGCCTTGAGGAAAAGATATTAATCATGCTAGTGTTTGTTCCGCACAGAGTTAACGGTATTTTATTTAGAACATCAATAAAATACCGTTATAAACTCTGCATAAGGAAATTCAATATTATATTATAAGGAATTAATAATGAAAAAATTAACCCTATCCGCCGTAATGTTCGCAACTTTAACCAGTTTCGCTGCCTATGCCGATTATAGCCAACAGGATATAAACATAGATGCGGAAATCACCGATGTAGTTTCTTTAGTTGATTCACACAATGCAAAACTAGGTAGCATGACGTTAACTCGCGATCTACATGACAGCCAACTTTATTCATCAGCTCAAACCGTTCAGCTTAAAACTACAAACCCTGGTGATGTTGGGGTTAACATCTATCTGGAGAGAGCACCAACGTTAATAGCTAACGCGGGTAACCTAAATGAAAAAGCATTTACAGCACTCAGTGTAAGCCTTGATGCTCAGGAACTAGAAGTCGGATTGGGGGGAGCAGCTACCTTTAATAAGGATGTCGACTTTAATCTGGTCGTTAGCGCAACTGTCCCTAACAATGCTTCAACTGGTGAAAGATATACCGGCATTATCCCGCTGATGCTGGAATCTGCTGCTTAACCGCCTACTGTTAATATTAAGTAGCGGAGATTGCTACTCCGCTACTTAAAAAATGAAATGGAAATTATCACCATGAATAATGGAATGGAATCCAATGGTATTAACCACCAGCCGGATATTCAGTGGAATTATTTTATTTAATCTTATGACGATGCCTTTTTATGTTCGTGGCGAAGTGCTGATCGAACATTTACCGCCGCCGGGATTTACAGCTATAGATGAAGATTCATCGAAAAGTTTATTAGGCTTGGTGAATGGGAAATATCTACCTGCGCCGCTTCATTACTCATCTCAATCAAAAGAGATTTCTTTCGATAAAGAACTTTTCTCAAACAACGGTATCAACTCAGAGACCATTTCACTTTTAGATAAATTACTTCCACAGATTGCCTATAATGAATGTAAATCAGGGTGTGATTATTTATTATCCGGTTATCGGGTCACATTGGATAAAGTTAATAATCGATTAATAATTAAAGATAGCTCCCTTGATTATTTGATGCCCTCAACCACGTGGGGAATTGTTCATAACCAATCACTGAATTTACGTGTGGCAGACAATCATTATCGTGCCATATCGGCCAATGGTCAGGGTTATATCGGCCTTCCCTTTCAGTCCTTCGGATACCTGAGCTGGTTTTATAATAAAACCGCCCATGTGCAGCAAAGGTGGCATCAGGGCGAAGCAAATAAAGGGATCGGGCAAAGCTGGTATTTGCAAAAAAATTTCTCTTCATTGTATTTACGCGCTGGTCGCAAGAATCATCTGGATAACGGCGCAGCCAGAGTCCAAACGCTGCTCTCGCCTGGACTAGATCGGTTTGTTACTTTCGGAAGCCAAAGTTATATGGCGGAAAAACCCACTTCCGCAGGAACATTGACTTTGTACGCCACTCAGCCGGGGGATTTCGATATTTACCGTGACGAACAATTTATCCGCCGCTTCCCCGCTCAGTTAGGGCGTAATGAAATCAGCTACAACCAATTACCGTCAGGCTATTACAACGCCGATATTCGTTTAATCGATCGTTCTGGGCGCGAAATTAGTCGGGAAAGCATGCCGATCGCCAATATCAGTTTTGGTGGTAATACCGGTTGGTTTGCCACTTTCGGTCAATCTCGCCCCACAAAATTTAAAGAAAAAAATCCCCCAACGGCTTATCTGTTACAGCTGGGGCGCAGCTTTCTCACGCCGTGGTTTAATTCTAATCTCAGCATGTTGATGGATAACGATAAACGCTGGGCTGCAGAGGGCAATATCTCGCGGCCAATGTCTCTGTGGAGTATGGATATCGCCCCGACGCTAGGCCTGATGAGCGGCGATCAGGGTTTAGGTGGCTACCTACGGTTGAGCGGTGGTAATAAAACGCTGGGGCGTTGGTCAATTTCCCGTTATCAAACGCCGAATGTCTCCCGCTATACCTCAATGGGAAGCAGTAGCGCATTTTCTTATGGTCGCCATTTTGGCCCAACGGCTCTGAGCTACAATTTTAATCAATCGGCGAATAGATCTCAGCATCGCCTGCAAAGTGATTGGCACTGGCAGCGACCTCAGTACCGTATTAATTTTTCGATAGGCGCAAAGAAAGATTGGCGAAATAACCGGGCCAATGACTACGGCCTGTTTTTCAACGCCAGATTAATGCTCCAGCAACATAATATTCGCCTGACCAGTATTTATGCAAATGAGCAGTTAACCAGCGGTATTGATTATCAGCATTCTCGCCAAAATGATGGCGGCGGCTCCGGTTTAAGCCTCAATAGTACCCTGAGTGGCAAAAACCATAGTATGAGCAGCACAGTATCCCGGCAGGGCTCCCAAGGTAATTTGTCCATCGATGTGGGAGCGAATAATCAAACCATGTTCGGCGGCCTTCGTTACAGCGGTATGCTTGCGGCCAATACTCAGGGGATTGCTTTGGGGCCGGCTGGCTTCGGTGGCGGTGCCATGCTGGTAACCACGCCGGAAATTGGCGTGCCTTATAGCTTTAGAGTTCAAGGTCAACCGGTCATCGGCGGCGGAACTACCGCTATACCCGTGCCACTTTATAACTACCAGAGCTTTGCCGACATTCAAACCAGCCGCAGCGATATGGACATGCGTATTAATCTGCCGGTCAACATGATACATGCCCACCCGGGGCAGGTTTTCTCGGCCAAAGCCGATATTCAGCTCACTCTGCTATACAACGGTTTCTTTAGAACGCAGGAAAACCAACCCGTCTCCGGCAATATTGTCGAAACCGGCGATGAAGTTCATCCCAACGGCCTGTTCTCTATTTCTTCAGGGAAAGTATTGAAATATATCAATGTGAAAAATGACACAGGCAGTTTTCTGTGTGATTTAAGCCAACAACGTAACCATTACTATCTTTGCCACCCAAACTAGCCATTGGTTTCATAAATACAGCCGGCTTCAAGAATAAGGAAATGACGATGCCTCGATATTTACCACTCGCCCTACTGTTGCTTTTATCTGCTAGCAATAATCTGGCCTTTGCTAATCTCATCGCAGACCCAACGCGCACGACTATTGAAGGAATACAAAAATCACAGAAGATTCGGGTCTTTAACAACGGTGATAATCCACTGTTCTTGGAGGTTTCTTTGTTCAAAGTGGAAAACCCCGGCGAGGCTAAAGAAATAAAAACCCCGATTGGGGAAATTAAACATCCAGAGATGATTTTCAATCCAACCCGCATCACTCTGGCTCCCAATCAGGAGCGCGAGGTTTCCATTATCCCGCTCAAGAGTCCACAGCAGGAAACTCTTTACCGGCTTTATCTCAAACCGGTACACAACCTGAAAGCTGCCAGCCATTCGACAGAACCAGCAAAAGATATCAGTGCACCAATGATTATCAGTGTCGGTTATGGCGTATTGATACACCACGTACCGGAAAAAGCGGCACAGTTGAAGGGGGAGGAGCCTTACATATGCGTAAAGGGTAACGTCCAACTCATAGCAAAAGGCAATATTCACCGCAAATTCACCGAACTAAAGGATGTGTCAGCGCTAAATGAAAAGGGAACTAAAAAAGAAATCATAAGCAGTAAGAATATCTATCCTGGCGTTCCTTATCTTACTCCAGCAAGAAAACTATCAGGAAAGGTGGATGGCGAGACGATTAACTATGACTGCGAATGACAGCCTTCTGCCCTTACTATTATCGTCAATGTTAATAACCTTACCGTTAGAAACGATCAGCGCCATTGATTTACGCCCACATATTGTCAAAGTCGAGGCTGAAGAAACTCATATTGAAGTAATCAATACCGGGGAAAACACCCAATACGTTGCGATTGAATTATATCGCCTGAATAACCCCGGAGTTCCGCCAGAGCAAGAGTCTTTAACTCCGCTAGGCACGATCGCCCAACCATTGCTATTCGCAGCGCCAATGAAATTAACGCTGGGAGCCAACCAGAGCGGAAAAATCACGCTAAAAGCGCTCGGACAACCGAATAAAGAGCAGGTTTATCGGCTAAGCATCATGCCTAAGCAGATTCTGAAAACTCAGGGTGAATCTGGCTCAGTGATTGGCGTGCAAATCGCGTATATGGGGCTGATTCGGCACCTGCCCCAAAAGCCAGAATCACGCTGGCAACACCGCTGCGACGCAGAGGGAGTGACATTGTATAACCGGGGAAATATCCGCCAGCGCTGGCGAAATTTATCGCCCAATATCGATTTTAATCTCTATCCCAACCAACAGCGGCAGCTTAAAGGACGTGAAGTAACGGCAATAGTCGATGGGCAATCCGTCACGCTTCCCTGCAAACGCGGCGGAGAATAGGAGGTTTTATGAAGATTCGCCCCGTTCAATTCACATTATTATTTTTTACGTTGCCATTTCCAGCAATAGCCGCAAATCCTATTCCCATTGGGGATATTGATGTCAGCGTGGAAATAACCGAACAACCGAAAATCATTATTGAGACATGCAGAGAAGGACCGCTTAACAATATAAGTTTAAAGCGCTCTCTGATACAGGGAAAAAAAATCTATCACGCGCAAACCTGTGTCGCTGTAAAAATCCGGCGTGTGAAAGGAGGGGGAGGATTCAGAGTCTGGCAACAACAGCCACTTATTTTACACCCCCCCCCCAAAATAAGGGCGGTGCAAATAAAGCATTCTCACCGGCAGAAGTTCGCTGGGGGGACAATGCAGCATCCTTGCAAATCATTCCCGATGAAAAATCTCCCCCACTTATCTTTTACCCTATAAATAGATTCGGGGGATGGAATACCGATAGCTATACGTTGGATATTTCGGCCAAACCGCCCGTCGGAAGTCATAACGCAGGATTATATCAAGGAGTTTTAACGTTGATTTTTGAAGCGGAATCATAATATTCCTACTAAATATGCATACATCAGACAGGGAAGAATGATGAAAAAAACTGCGGATTATCGAAATTTTTGCGCCTTCGTCGGTGCGCTGGTTTTTACTTCGACAGAGGCTCTGGCTCAAATTACCACGGCAGTAACGCCGCTTTCCCATAATTATACCAATTGTCGGATGGCGCTCGGTCTAAATGACAGATTTATTAAGATCAGTTTTAACGCCTTTGTTCATGACATTAAATTAAAACAAATTCTACGGGACAGATTTAATCTAAGCGAAAACATACCCATCCCAGACCAGCCGGAAGCGACGGTACTAAATTTATTTTTTTTCGACGAGGAAGGTCATAAAGACTTAGTTCAATACAACATTTCAGCAAGTAGCTTAAACGGCGAGCAACCAACTAGATTTGAAGACCACAACAAACTTGTCTTTACACACGATGTGCCGTTTCAGCAACAAATGAAGATTACGCTCAGAACCCCCACCAAAGATCTAAAGTATTTAGCCGTTAATGCAACTTTGGGTTACCAGTATTCCGTCGGTGATAAAATCTATCGGTTAATCGATGAGAATGCCGTTACTTTTGGGCGCGATGGAAATACCTGTGACACAGTTAATATCCAAACGGTACAAGCTCCAGCAGCATTATATGTCGATCCTCAATTCAAGCTGAGTTCCGCCGTCTGGCAACTAAAACCTATTGATTTATATAGACTCAATTCATATAAAAAAAATGGGCTAACGGCTCAAATGATTTATCCCAGAAGAAGTATGCTTTGCCTGAATTATACGCCACTAGGGTTAGATAATCCGAGCTATACCATAACGGCTACCGGCAAAAACCCCACGCAGTCGGACAGCCATTTTAGCCTGATGAAAGACTCAGATATGCAGATCCACTATGCGGTTGAGCTAGTGGATAATACTGGCTCCAGCTTTGCACTGCCTGGTTCCTACACCATAAATCTCAAACAACAAGCTCCAATGGGAAACGGGTGGAGGAAAAAAATCTGCTGGTTACCAAGAATCTCGCTATTCCCGACTGACAGCACCGAACAGGGCCTTTATTCCGATACATTGTCTTTTACTATTACACCGCACTCTTGACCGACAAGCGTCTAAACGGAACAAAAAAGGCTCGATAAAACCGAGCCTTCGAAGGAATTACCCCCCCAGATAAGCCGAACGTACCGCTTCATTGGCTAATAACGCTGCACCGGTATCTTCCAGTACGATGTGCCCGTTTTCCAACACATAGCCTCTATCCGCCAGTTTTAAAGCCTGATTCGCGTTCTGCTCTACCAGGAAAATAGTCATGCCCTCCTCCCGCAGTTGCTGAATAGTATCGAAAATCTGCAAAATAATAATCGGCGCCAATCCCAGCGAAGGTTCGTCCAGCAATAGCAACTTGGGCTGACTCATTAAAGCGCGCCCGATAGCCAGCATTTGCTGCTCGCCACCAGACATCGTTCCGGAACGCTGGATTCGCCTTTCATGCAAGCGCGGAAATAAATCATAAACACGTTCAATACGTTGCTGATACTGCTCGCGGTTGGCAAAGAAGCCGCCCATCGCCAAATTTTCCTCCACCGTCATGCGAGAAAATACCCGCCTACCTTCGGGTACGATTGCGATAGCCTCACGCATTATTCGTGCGGTTTGCCAGTCGGTAATCTCCCGGTCGAGAAAATGGATAGTGCCTTCCGTAGCGCGAGGTTCGCCGCACAGCGTGCCCAACAGAGTAGTCTTCCCTGCCCCATTTGCGCCAATCAGCGTGACAATCTCGCCCTGTTGAATATGCAGACTTACCTGATGTAAAGCCTGAATTTTGCCGTAGTGGGCTGAAACCTGATTCAATGACAACATATTAAGCCTCACCCACTTTTATTCACCCAAATAGGCCCGGATGACATCCGGATTATTGCGAATTTCCGCCGGAGTACCCTGCGCCAACGGCGTTCCCTGATTCACCACATAAATGCGATCGGAAATGCCCATCACCAACTTCATATCATGTTCAATCAATAGCACTGAAACTTGATGATGATCCCGTAGTTCCATAATCAATTGATTGAGCTCGTCAGTTTCTTTGGGATTCAAGCCAGCCGCTGGCTCATCCAGCATTAGCAGCTCCGGCCGAGTGACCATACAGCGAGCAATTTCCAGACGCCGCTGCTGACCATAAGCCAGATTTCCCGCCTGCCGATTAGCGAACGTCAGTAAACCAACGCGATCCAGCCATGTCGCGGCACGAGACAACGCATCCGCTTCCGCCCGACGAAACGCTGGTGTTTTCAGCAATCCGGCAAATACGCCACTTTTTAGGTGCTGGTGTTGTGCCACCAAAAGGTTTTCAATTACCGTCATTTCGCGGAACAAACGCACGTGCTGGAAGGTACGAATCACCCCCATTCGGGCGATAGCCTGACCCGGTAAGCCTTCCAGATGACGATCCCGCAGCTTGATACTGCCACCGGTTGGGCGATAAAAACCAGTCAAGCAATTGAAGATTGTGGTCTTTCCAGCACCGTTTGGGCCAATCAGCGAAACAATTTCACCTTCATTTAGCGTTAACCCAACGTTATTGACCGCCAGCAGCCCGCCAAAACGCATCGACAGCCCTTCTACCCTTAACAAAGGTTGCGCATTCATGCCTGCTCCCCCTGTTTTTCTTTCGCATCAGCCGCTTTTAATTTCAGCTCCGGGCGTTTCATCGGTAACAATCCCTGTGGACGCCAAATCATCATCAACACCATCAACGCCCCCAGTAACAACATGCTGTATGCATTCAAATCACGCATTAACTCTCGCGAAACCACCAGCAAAATCGCCGCCAGAATGACTGCAAATTGCGAACCCATACCGCCCAATACCACGATGGCGAGTACAAAAGCCGATTCGACAAAGGTAAAAGACTCGGGGCTGACAAAGCCCTGACGAGCGGCAAACAGCGTTCCAGCGAAACCAGCGAAGGCCGCACTGATGGTAAAGGCGGTCAGCTTAATTTTGGTTGGGCTTAAACCCAATGAGCGACAGGCAATTTCATCTTCACGTAGCGCTTCCCACGCCCGCCCTAACGGCATACGTAACAAGCGGTTGATGATAAATAGCGTCAGTATTACCAGCAGCAGCGCTACCAGATACAGGAAAATAATACGGTCACCTGGATCGTAAGCCAGACCAAAGAAATTATGGAAGGTATCCCAACCGCCGTCTTTGGTCGTACGACTAAATTCCAGACCAAACAGAGTCGGTTTAGGGATCTGGCCGATACCGTTAGGGCCGCCGGTAATTTCAGTATTATTCAACAGCAAAATACGAACGATTTCGCCGAAACCCAACGTGACTATAGCCAGATAATCACCCCGCAGCCGTAATACTGGGAAACCAAGCAAAAAACCGAACATCGCCGCTACCAGCCCTGCCAGCGGCAGGCTTTCCCAAAATCCCAGACCGTAATAATGATTCAACAGCGCGTAGGTATATGCGCCAATCGCGTAAAAACCGCCGTAACCCAACACCAGTAAGCCAGACAACCCAACCACCACGTTCAAACCCAAGCCCAACATGATGTAAATCAGCGTTAGAGTGGCGATATCAACCGTTCCGCGCGATACCAGAAATGGCCATATCACCGCCGCTGCGATAATCAGCGCAGCTAACAGCTTTTGTCTGGTGGTTGTCGCGTCAAAGCTCGGTAAAACCCAGCTTGGGCCAGAGACCTTCTTCATGCCTTGTTGCATTAACGGCCGGAATAGCTGGAAGAGAAACACCACGGCACAACCAATAGCGATCCACATCCAGCGCACCTCACCCGCGCCGTGCACCACCAAACGCGTGCCGTCCAGTGCCAATTGTAGCCCCATCAGAAATGAGGCCAGCACCAGCATCACTAAAGTAGAGATAATCGCATTGACGAAGTTAAGTTGCTTCATACTTTCTCTACCTCCGGACGGCCAAGAATTCCTGTCGGCATTACCAGCAATACGGCAATCAATAGTGCAAATGAAACTGCGTCTTTATATTCCGTACTCAAATAAGCTGAGGTTAGCGCTTCAGCTACGCCGAGGATTAACCCGCCAATCATCGCTCCGGGGATACTCCCAATCCCCCCCAGTACCGCCGCAGTAAAGGCCTTCATTCCCGCCATAAAACCGATGTAAGGGTTAATTACGCCGTAGAATTGCCCTAATAACACGCCAGCCACCGCCGCCATCACTGCGCCGATGACAAAGGTCAGGGAGATAACCCTGTCGGTATTAATACCCAGCAGGCTGGCCATTTTCAGATCTTCCGCACAGGCTCGACAAGCTCGCCCCATTCGGGAATAACGAATAAATAGCGTCAGTGCCAGCATAGCGAGGAAGGTCACAATCCAGATGGTCAGCTGCATCGTGCTTATCGTCGCGGCAAAACCGTTGCTTTCCGCCAACGTCCACTGACCGGTGACCAGACTAGGTAGAGCCAAATCTCGCGATCCCTGAGTCAGGCTGACATAGTTTTGCAGGAAGATAGACATCCCGATCGCCGAGATCAAAGCGATCAAACGCTTAGAACTGCGTACCGGCTTGTAGGCTACCCGTTCAATGCTCCAGCCATAGGCGCTGGCGATCACAATGGCCACAACAAAAGCCGAACCGATCAACAGCCAACTGGCGTCGATCCCAACCATCATTAGGGCGGCTATAACAATAAAAGAGACGTAACTACCGATCATATACACTTCGCCGTGGGCAAAGTTGATCATGCCGATAATGCCGTACACCATGGTGTAACCAATAGCGATCAGCGCATAAGTGCTGCCCAAGGTGACACCGTTAAACATCTGCTGCAAAAAGTAGAGAAACTGTTCTGACATAGCCTAACCCTTAATTCTCTTGCCTGGCCGCCCTTCCCACCCGCTCCATACCGATGATGGCAGGAAACATCCCCCGGAGGTCGGGGGATACATTGCGGGTAAAGGGGCCTGATTGCCGTAACAGGCAACCTCACTGCTGAATATTTCGTGAGTGGTTATTTGACGGCGGTAGAAGAACCGTCGGCATGCCATTCAAAAATGCCAAATTCAAAACCTTTCAGGTCGCCTTTCTCATCCCAGCTTAACGGCCCCATCACGGTTTCAACCGGCTTACCCGTCTTCAGGTCTTTCACCAAATCGGCTGGCTCTTGGCTACCACTACGTTCCATTGCAGCGGTTAGCGATTGCAACGCAGCGTAGGTAGTCCAGACGAACGGGCCGGTTGGGTCCAGTTTCTTGGCTTTCAATGCATCGACGATAGGCTGGTTAGTAGGAACCTGATCGTAACGTTTAGGCAGCGTTACCAACATGCCTTCAGAGGCGGCACCAGCGATATTGGACAGCGAGGAGTTACCTACGCCTTCTGGCCCCATAAAACGGGTTGCCAGGTTAGCCTGCTTGGCCTGACGTAAAATCTGCCCCATTTCCGGGTAATAACCGCCGAAGTAAACGAAGTCGACGTTTTCTTTCTTCAAGCGAGCCACCAGCGTAGAGAAATCTTTATCACCCGCGGTCACGCCTTCGAACAGCACTACGTCAGTGCCCTGTTTTTTCAGGCTGTCGCGAACTGAGCGTGCCAAACCTTCACCGTATTGCTGTTTGTCATGCACCACGGCAATACGTTTTGGCTTAATAGTTTCGAGGATGTATTTCGCAGCGGTTGGGCCTTGGTCAGAATCCAGGCCGGTAGTGCGCATAACCATTTTGTAACCACGGGTGGTTAAATCTGCGTTAGTGGCCGCCGGGGTGATCATAATCACGCCTTCATCTTCATAAATATCTGAAGCAGGCTGTGTGGAAGACGAACAAAGGTGGCCGATAACATAGCGAATACCATCGTTAATCACTTTGTTGGCCACGGCGACCGCTTGTTTCGGGTCACAGGCATCATCATATTCTACACCAACCAGCTTATCGCCGTTGATCCCGCCTTTGGCATTAATATCCGCAATGGCCTGACGTGCGCCGGTAAATTCCATATCGCCATATTGCGCCACCGGGCCAGACATCGCACCGACGATAGCCACCTTAATATCCTTCGCCAACACCGAATGGCTCATTGCCATAACCATACAGCCCGCCAGCAACGCCTTACTTTTTGTCAATTTCATCCGCGCATTCCCCATCTGTCATTGTGAACGTACTGTTGTGTTTGCCGGGCCAATTCATCGCTACTTTTAGTTTTTATCCATAAGTAATAATGATTTAGTCTTTTATATGGCAATATTTTCTAATAAGACTTTATTTTTCAGACCATTAAACAGGAGTTTTATGCTGCAAATCAACTCAGACAAGCAGAAACAAGCGGTGTAAACAAGATAAAATAAGGTGCTATTTGTAGGGTATTTGTACAATAGATAGTGGGTTGTGCTGGTTATCATTCCATTTACTAATTTTTAACTCGGAAAATGCGCGGCGTGAAAAACATTTTCCGCCGTTCACGTACAGAAAAACTTACACATGCGCTTCCTCTCAGATCCAGTACACTATCCCTCTACTTTTTATTCGGAACATCCCCGATGAAATTGACCATTGAGCGCTTAACTCACCTGTCACATCAAGATCTTATCGATCTGGCAAAAATCTGGCCAAAACAGCAACCCGCCGACTGGCAGAACTGGATTGATGCAGGTAGGCCGCTATTCGCCGCACGTTTTAATCAAAGATTGCTGGGAGCAGTGAAAGTCCGACTGAGTGCAGAGCGGGCGGAGCTAAAGGATTTATTGGTACGGGAAGTGACCCGTCGTCGCGGGGTCGGATTGTATCTGGTAGAAGAAACCCTGCGTCAACTGCCAGCCGTTCAGCACTGGCAGTTGAGTTATGGCGAGGTCCCTGGTGTTGGACACTCTGAAATGGATCAATTTATGCTCGCCTGTGGTTTTCATTCTGGCGAGCAAGGCTGGCAGCGTTAAAGCCGCTGGCCCATCCGCCATACGGCGGCCACGTTGCGTGCAGTAACGCGCAGATTTTCCTGCGCTTCCGCTAACGCCTCGGGTAAAGTCACAATACGGTTTACCACGGAGAATACCGCGTCTAAACCGTATTGATGTACTACCTGGTAGTCCTGAGTCATCCCTCCCGCCAGAGCAATAGTCGGAATTCCTAGCGCTTTCGCGGTCCGAGCCACGCCAATTGGCGTTTTACCGTGAATTGTCTGGCTATCAATCCGGCCTTCGCCGGTAATGACCAGATCGGCGCCATTCATGGCCTCCGCTAACCCTAATGCCTGAATAACAATCTCGATACCGGGTTTAAGCTGTGCGTTGAGCAAACCAAACAAAGCCGCGCCCATACCACCTGCGGCACCGGCTCCTGCCGTGTCGATCACTGATCGCCCCGTCAATGCGTCAATTTGCTCACCGTAGTGGCGTAACGCGCCATCCAGCGTGCTGACCATCTCAGGCGTTGCCCCTTTCTGAGGGCCAAATACGGCAGAAGCGCCCTTCGCTCCACACAGCGGGTTATCGACATCACAGGCTACGATGATCTCGGTTTGAGCTAACCGCTCATCCAACATTGATAAATCAATATGATGTAATCGACTTAGCGCCGCGCCGCCGCCGGGCAGCTCTTCACCCTGAGCATCGAGAAAATGCGCGCCCAGCGCCTGCATCATGCCAGCGCCACCATCGTTGGTGGCACTGCCACCAATTCCCAGAATGATTTTACGCGCGCCTTTATCCAACGCCGACAGAATGAGCTGGCCGGTGCCAAAACTACTGGTATGTAGCGGATTACGCTGTTCCTGCCGCACCAGATGCAAACCCGAGGCCGCCGCCATTTCAATCACCGCCGTTTCACCGTCGCCCAGCCAGCCGTAAAAAGCCTGTACTGACTGACTCAGCGGCCCGCTGACTTCAACTTGAATAATGTCGCCACCGGTCGCAGCAACCATTGATTCAACGGTGCCTTCTCCACCGTCAGCCATGGGTAATTTAACGTAATCAGCCTGCGGGTAAATCTCACGAAAACCTTGTTCAATAGCTTCTGCAACCTGCATTGCCGTCAGGCTTTCTTTGAATGAATCGGGCGCAATAACAATTTTCATCAAATACCTCGTTAACCCGCTAGGTTAAATACGCCGAACATCAGCGTGGAAACCAGTGCAATGGTGAAGCCCACCAACGTTTCGTATGGCAACAGTTTCAAACGCTCATGCACCTGCATATTGACGCTGCCGCCGGTTGCATGGAAGAAACTGCCGTGTGGCATGTGATCCAGTACCGTCGCACCGGCGTGTACCATGGCTGCGCCAGCCAGTGCCGTTACGCCAAGATCCAACAATGTTGAACTGAATACCGCAGAAGCCACCGCGGTACCTGCCGTGGTTGACGCCGTTGCCATCGACATCAGCGCTCCGGAAATCGGCGCTAACAGATAAGCAGGCATACCTGATGCCGTTAACCCTTCGATCAGTACGTCTTTTAAGCCGGAATTAGCAATAATGCCCGCCAAAGTACCGGTTCCCAGCAGCATAATGGCAACCGGTGCCATGCGACTCAAACCGGAAATCATATAGCGATTCGATTCACGCCAGCGCCCCATGATCACTGCGCCAACTAAGCCACCCAGCGGCAGAGCCAGCAGAGGATCTATGGTAATACCCGCAATTGGGCGCAAAGCCAGCAGAGCGATAGCCACTAACGGAGCCGAAATCGCAGCGGTAAAGGATGGAAGCTGGTTGGTTTCATGCACAATCAGCTCATCGGCGTTAACCTTGCTGCCTTTATGTTTCAGACGCTTAGCTAAATAATAGGCCACAACCAAGCCAAACAAACCGGGGATAATGCCGGCGGCCATCAGAGAGGTCAGGGGTACATGGAAACTGTCTGCGGCCGCAATAGTATTTGGGTTCGGGGACATCACGTTGCCCGCCTTACCGCCGCCAATCATCGCCAGCAGAATAGCCATTTTGGAAATATCGGCCCGATGAGCAATCGCCAAAGCAATAGGTGCAACGGTAATCACCGCTACATCAATAAATACGCCAACGGCGGTTAACAGCATAGTCGCTACCGCCAAAGCCAACAGTGCGCGTTTCTCACCCACTTTACGCACAATTGTTTCTGCAATGGTATTTGCCGCGCCGGATTCAATTAACACTCCCGCAAGCACACCAGCCGCCAGAATACGCAGCACCGCATTGGTAATGCCCTGAGCGCCGCTGATCATCAGGCTGACGGTTTGAATCAGATCCGCTCCACCGACTAATCCACCGGCGAGCGCGCCAGCCATCATGCCGTAAACCGGCGGAACTTTACGTAATATCAGCACGATGGAGACAATAAGTGCCACCAGCGCGCCTAAAGCTGAAACCGTTATCATGTTCTGCTCCCAGTGTACTTTCTAATTTTATTTTTCAGGGTAAGGAGCAGGCATTATGTAAACTTCACCAAAGAAAGGCATGGGAGGATTGACCAGAAAATGAGTAGGATAAACGAGATGTAATTGTAGGAAGCCACAAATCAGCCGTAGATTTGTAGACCGATATACAAGCGCAATAAAGAAGATAACTGATTGATTTTTAAACCCGTTATTTCTTCTATTTTTTGTAGGCGATAGCGCAAGGTATTCACATGAATATGTAGCTGCCGGGCTGATTGAGACAGATCACAATTCTGATCAAAATACTGTTGCAGCGTCTGTCTTAGCACACCTTTACCATCCGCAGCGCAAAGCTGTACCCAACTGGTGCCCAATTCCTCTGCCTGCCAAGTCCCCGCAAACTCCCCTAACAGCGCCGGCAGAGAGTAATCGTTGTAATACAGCGTTTTATGCCTTAATCCAAGCCGTTCAGCCATTCCCTGCGCCGCACGAGCGGTGAGATAAGAACGACGAATACCTTCAACGCCGGGAAATTGGCCGCCAACAAAAATGCGGACATCGAAACGCGCCTGAAGCTGTGTCACAAAGGGCTGAAGCTGCTTATTTAAAGGACGTGACGGTTTATCTCCAGCAGCCAACGCCAGCGGTTTTAGCATCACTAATTGATTAAAACCATTCATGCTAACCAGATGATCACGACCAGTCGCATCCAGCGCATCAATAAGCTGGCGCAGAGATTCATGGTCTGGTCGATTCAGTTCGATAATCAAAGCGATACGCGGCAGGGTTAAATTCAGCCCCAAATAGGCCGCCATTGAACCTATTGATGTGTTTTGCTGATGCTCAGCCAATAATTGGCTGACTAACTCTTCCCGATAGCGTTTTTCCCACTGGGTTTGTTCTAACAACGCAGCCTGTTCCAGAATCAGCTCTGCAGCCATCCGCACTAACTCGGCATAAGCTCGAACCTGCGCCGGTTCACCAGAAATGCCAATGACGCCTACCAACTGCTGGTGAAAAATAATCGGCAGGTTAATTCCAGGTTTGACTCCCTTCAACTTGGCAGCAGTAGCACAATCAATTTCTACCACTCGATTTTCCATTAAGGCCAGCACCGCACCTTCATGGCGCTGATTAAGGCGCAGCGGATCTCCAGAAGCAATAATAATGCCTTTATCATTCATGACATTAACCGAGTACTGGATGATACTCATGGCGCGCTGAACAATCTGCCGTGCGGTGGTTTCTTCAAGATGGTTTTGACGCATGGACTTCCTGTCTAGAAACGCGGGAGAATTAAAGGGAAACACTTATTACGATAGTGTACGGAAATCCAAATGCCGTTACCGATAGGCGTCTCAAAAAAACGAATATTGAAATGAACGGATAGCAGTTAAAAGCTAATGCGGAAGAAAATCATATGAATCAGATTGATGAAAACTAAAAAAACAAAAGGGCGATAAATAATTATCGCCCTTTTCTGTCTTTAGCTTCACGCGGATGTTGCTCTTAGGCTTCGATAGCCATGCGTAACTTTTTCATCGCGTTCTTTTCAAGCTGACGAACGCGTTCTGCAGAAACGCCGTACTGATCGGCCAGCTCCTGCAAAGTAGATTTGTTGTCATCATCCAGCCAACGGGCACGGATAATGTGCTGGCTACGCTCGTCCAAACCTTCCAACGCATAGGTCAGTTTATCCGCTGCGTGGCTTTCCCAGTTATCTTCTTCAATACCATCGGCAAAATCAGAAGTTTTATCCTGCAAATACAGAACTGGAGCCATAGACTGGCCGTCGCGTACTTCATCGTCCGGAGTTGGGTCAAAAGTCATATCCTGCGCGGACATGCGAGATTCCATTTCACGAACGTCTTTGCTGGTCACACCCAGCTCTTTGGCAACCATTTCCACTTCTTCCTGATTAAACCAACCTAAACGCTGTTTGGTTTTACGCAGGTTAAAGAACAACTTACGCTGTGCTTTGGTGGTTGCGACTTTGACAATACGCCAGTTGCGCAGAACATATTCATGAATTTCTGCTTTGATCCAGTGTACCGCGAAGGACACCAGACGCACCCCGACTTCCGGGTTGAACCGACGAACTGCTTTCATCAAGCCAATATTACCTTCCTGAATCAGATCAGCCTGTGGCAGACCGTAGCCAGAATAGTTACGGGCAACATGAGCAACAAAGCGCAGGTGAGACAGGATTAGCTGTTTAGCCGCCTCCAGATCGCCCTGGTAATGCAGCCGTTCAGCCAACTCCCGCTCTTCCTCTGCTGTCAGCATAGGATAGGTGTTGGCAGCCCGAATATAGGCTTCCAGACTACCTTGCGGTACTAAGGCTAAAGTTTGCATTTCTTTGGTCATTTAAACCCTCTCATAGCATGTGCAGATCGTGCATAAACTCTCGGCGCGAATATTTTAGCATCCGGATAACCAGATTCAAGCGCCGGGCACCTTATCATTTCACTGTGCTCTTCGACCGACTAACGCCACAAAAGTTCAATATAGATCACAGTTTCAACGCTGGATCCTAGCCGATAACCTGTGGATCTTACCAGTAGTTATTGTCTGGAAATTTGCAGAAATGGCGGTAGTCACGATGATTACGCTTCCCCTGCTTAATCGGAAACCGCAGGGGAAGAGTATAGCAAAGATTGCCTATTGCGGTGTAAATCGGCGTAAATGTTGAACAGTTGCCAGCCAAGCGGCGATCCAGCCGATCATGGCAGAAATCAGCACAAGCAACAGGGATTCATCCCAACTCAGACCGTGCAAAGAGAAATGGGTACCGAATACCGTCGCTACCTGCGCCACGACCGACCCCAACTTCCACACCAGTGCTTCCGACAGGATTAGCGAGAGAACTGCCCCCCCCAGACCCAGCATCGCACCACCATTTAGGAATGGCCGCAGAATAAAGCCATCTGTGGCGCCAATCAGTTTCATCACATTGATAGTGTCGCGACGACTGAAAATACTCAACCTCACGCTGTTACCGATAACCAGGAACACTGCAACGACCATCAACACACCGATCATCGCCGCCACTTGCCCAACCAGGCCGGTCAACGCCGCCAGTCTTGCAAACCAGCTATCGTCCATACGAACTTCTGCAACACCTTCAACCTTGGTGACGCGATCCCGCAGAGTATCGAGCGTTTCAGAGCTTTGGAAACTCATTTGTGGCGTGATGATCGCCACCGCTGGCAGCGGATTCTCTTCCAGCATATCCAGCGCACCGCCGAAACCTGACCAGTTGCGGAACTCACCCATCGCTTCTTCCCGCGACAGATAATTAACTTTTTCCACGCCGGCTTCCGCTTTCAATGCGGTCACCACATTTTCCGCAGCGTTATCGTCAAGAGACTTATCCAGATAAACCGTGAGCTGTGGCGTCGGATACCACTGTTCGGCAGCGGTGCTGACATTCTTCCAAACGATGTAGCAGACGCTCGGTAACGTCAGAGAAATGGCGATCACCATGACTGTCAGCAGGGTAGCCAGAGGCTGGCGCATCATATCGGCCAACGCATTGACCCATGAATAACGCCACTGTTCGCGCCAGCCGCCTTTCAACGCTTTGGTTTTTGCTTTCTTTGCATTATTCGCCATGACGCGCTCCTGACATTCTTCCCTGACTGAGCGTTAGAATCGGGTAGCGACGCCGCGCAATCAGCGAAGTATCGTGGGTGGCCATCAAAACGGTCACGCCAACACGGTTAAACTCTTCAAACAGGCGCAAAATACCTTCCGACAGGGCTTCATCAAGGTTACCGGTAGGCTCATCCGCCAGCAATACCGCCGGCTTATTCACGACCGCACGAGCAATACCCACCCGCTGCTGTTCACCGCCAGAAAGCTGGATCGGGAAGTTTTTCGCTTTATCCAATAAGCCGACTTTATCCAACGCCGCCGATACGCGACGACGGATATCTTCGGTACTGGCACCGGCAATGATCAACGGCATCGCGACATTGTCATACACGGTTCGATCCAGCAGCAAATGGTGATCCTGAAAGATCATCCCGATCTGGCGGCGCAGGAAAGGAACCTCGCGGTTTTTCAACCGGCTGATATCGTGACCGCCAAACCAAATGTGGCCGGCACTAGGCCGTTCAATGCCACAAATCAGTTTGAGCAACGTACTTTTCCCAGCGCCGGAGTGGCCGGTCAAAAACGCCATTTCCGCCGGGCGTAGATGAAAATCTACCCCTTGCAGCGCTTGTCGGCCGCCCAGATAAGCTTTACTGACCTGTTCAAAGCGAATCATCCGTATTAATCCTCTCGGGCAAAAAGAGCCTCAATAAAATCGTCAGCCTTAAATGGCCGCAAATCTTCAATACCTTCTCCAACGCCGATATAACGAATCGGAATACCAAACTGATCGGCAATGGCGAAAATCACCCCGCCCTTGGCGGTACCATCCAGTTTAGTCAGGGTTATCCCCGTCAGGCCAACCGCTTCATTAAACAGTTTGGCCTGGCTTACCGCATTTTGTCCGGTGCTGGCATCCAGCGTCAGCATAACCTCATGAGGGGCATCGCCGTCCAGCTTTTTCATTACCCGGACAATCTTCTTCAGCTCTTCCATCAGGTGGGCTTTATTCTGCAAACGCCCGGCGGTGTCCGCCAATAGCACATCGACGCCACGGGCTTTCGCCGCTTGAATCGCATCAAAAATAACCGAGGCAGAATCCGCGCCGGTATGCTGAGCGACCACGGCAATTTTGTTGCGTTCGCCCCAAACCTGTAGCTGCTCAACGGCGGCAGCGCGGAAGGTATCCCCAGCGGCCAGCATGACGGATTTACCTTCGGCTTGGAACTGACGAGCCAGTTTACCGATAGTCGTCGTCTTACCTACGCCGTTCACTCCAACCATCAGAATTACGTACGGGTTCTTACCGCTAACATCCAGGGGTTTGTCGACTTTAGCCAGAATTTCGGACATTTCCTCCTTCATCTTGCCGTAGAGCGCCTCGGCGTCTTTCAACTGCTTACGACTGGCGTGAGCAGTTAAGGATTCGATGATTTTACGCGTAGTTTCGACGCCAACGTCGGCGATCAGGAGCTGTTCTTCCAATTCTTCAAATAGATCGTCGTCGATTTTCTTACCGCTGAACAACCCCATAAACCCGGAACCTAGGTTTTGTTTGGTTTTCAGCAAGCTACGTTTTAAGCGAGCAAAGAAGCCTTCTTTCGTTGGCCTTTCCTGTTCCTGAGCTACAGGCACAGCTACAGACTCAGGCTCGATTTCTTCCACCCATTCAGACTCGGCAATCGCAGTAGTCACTTCTGGCTCTGGCTCTGGCTCTGGCTCTGGCTCTGGCTCTGGCTCTGGCTCTGGCTCTGGCTCTGGCTCTGGCAGAATAACTTCAATATCTGCCACTGTTTCGACAGAAATATCAGCCTCTGCTTCCACCAGAGCGGATTCAGGCTCGAATACCTGTGGTTGATGCTGCTCCGTCGAGACCTCAGCCACAGCTTCAGCCACCGGCGGCTCTGCTGCCGGTATCACTTCTTCTGCCAATATCTCTACGGATTCCGGTTGTTCTGTCACCGCAGCGCTAACCGGTTCGATAATCTCTTCGGTAACCGCCGTAGTTTCGAACTCGTTGAATTCAGCCAGCGCTATGTATTGAGTGGGCGCGATTTCAGGCTCAATCGGTGTTTCTTCCACCAACGGCACTACATCGATAGCTGGGGCTATTTCTGCCGCCGCTTCCGCGTTGATTTCGCTGTCCCATTCCCCCACCGCCGTTGGATCCACAGATTCCGCTGCCGGAGTGGATTTTTCAGCCGTTACAGGTTCATGTTCAGAAGCCGCGGGCAGGCTTTCATCAACCACTGGCTCTGCGACAGGCTGCTCAATTTTTTGTTCTTCTTTCTGTTCTTCACTCTGACGGCCAAGACCCAGCCAGGAAAAAAACCCACGTTTTTTTTCTTTTGCCATTTGCGACTACACTCCTCGCGGTTAAATCATGGCTTACATAAATAAGATAATAGCTCGCCAGTCTATCACTTTCCCCCGAGCAGCAACACGCGCACGATGCTGCTTTCCGTTGTGAATTCAATCAACAAAGCATTAACGTTTCCCCTCACTGTACACATCGGTAGAATAGCGGCTATATCTTCTATTCAGCGCCGTCAACATGGCCACATTTCAAGCAGCGAGCTATGGCAAAAAAACCACAACAACAATCCTTCGGGCAGATTCGTATTATTGGCGGAAAGTGGCGTGGCCGGAAGTTACCGGTTCCCGATAGTCCAGGCTTACGACCAACGACCGATCGAGTGCGGGAAACCCTGTTTAACTGGCTGGCACCGATGATTCAGGGCGCTCGCTGTCTAGATTGTTTTGCCGGTAGCGGCGCTCTTGGTCTGGAAGCGCTGTCTCGCTATGCAGGAGAAACCGTATTGCTGGAATACGAGCGCAATGTGGCACGCCAGCTCACCAGTAATCTGGCTTTACTAAACGCAGAAAATGGGCAAGTGGTGAATACCAACGCTCTGCAATGGCTGGCGCAGCCGGGTAAATCTTTCGATTTGGTGTTTCTCGATCCGCCGTTCCGTAAAGGTTTGCTGGCAGAAACCGTCAACCTGCTGGAACAGCAAGGCTGGCTGGCCGATGAAGCCTGGATTTACGTAGAGGCCGAAGCGGAGAGCGCGGCCGCAGACGTACCAGCCAGTTGGCAATTACACCGTGAAAAGGTCGCTGGGCAAGTCGCTTATCGCCTGTATATTCGTCACCATGCTGCGTCTGACGCAGTGCAGGAGCAACAGAATGTTGATTAATTTCGGTCGTTTACTGATGCTGGGCGTATGGGCTTTTCTGATCCTGAACCTGATCCAGCCATTCCCTAGCCCGTTGAAATACTTTGTGAATGTCGCGATGATTTTTATGGTGCTGATGCATGGTTTACAGCTCACGCTTCTGAAATCAACTCAGCCTAAGGATCAACCGATTAGCGGCTGGCAGCAGGCCAAAATCTTTATCTTTGGTGTTTTTGAACTGCTGGCGTGGCAGAAAAAACAGCCGCCAATGCCGAAAAAATAATTTCAGTCCCCAGCGTACTTTTCCAAGCCAAAGCTATTTGGCTGACTGAACGCCGGTAAAATCAATATAGCGGGTGCCTTGTAAACGCAGGGTGCCCTGCATACCGATATTAATTTGCTGATATTCCTGACGAGGCAGCACAATATTAATTTCACTGCCGCTCAGTAACGGGCGAAACGTCACTTCATAGCGTTTATCTTCCGCCACAATTTCTTCCCGCTGGCGTGAACGACGATTCGGCGCTAAAACCTCACGTTTATTACTGACCTCAACCTGCAGGCTACGTATTGGCGCTTTATCATTTTCTGCATCTAGCCTTCGTTTTTGCCAGTACTGACGCGTGGCTAAAATAACAATCAGTGCCACAACCACAATAAAAATCAGCGGTGGTTTGCTCATGAGTTACACCTAGTAAAATAAAGCTGTAGCCGTTATCAGATTCAGGGCTTGTTACCCGGTAAATAAGGGAAACTCATAACGTTGGCTCCCAAATCAGAGATACGCGCGCTACCTTTTTCGGTCACAGCATCAATACGGATGACGGAATGAAGTGGAATATAGCTGCGGTTGACGCCAGAAAATTCGGTTTTCAGTTTTTCTGTCGACGGATCAACCAATAGTGCCGATTGGCTATCAAATACAAAATCAGCAATCTCGATAAACCCGAATAAAGAACTGGGTGTTATTTCACGGACATAGAGTTGATAATTCTTACCATTGTTCATGAACTGAATGCGGTAAAGCGTTTGATCGTTCGCCATGGCGTTACCTATCGCTATCCTTCGATAATCAAGCTTTCAGGGGAAGAGAACCGGTTATTAACATACCATGAAGGGCTTAAAGACGCATCCGTGCGATTAGCGGGTTTATTCTGTCACTCGACTGTCAATCAGACTTGCCAGCGATTGCTTAACCCTCCGCCGATTTGCACCATTCACCGTGATCCATCCAATCTTCATCAGAATCCCCTTTAATCCAAACTTCATTGCCATACTGATGAATTAATACCACGGGCTTATTCTGATCGATATTCTTCAGGTATTTATTATAGACAGGATCGCGGTTATTTAAGATATCGGCTTTGCCATAATGCATCCTAGCGGGATTTTTTCGATTATCGACGAAAGTGACATAGAAATTATCATTGCGCAGCTCAATTATAGCCCGCCCATTCTTGACTAACTTGCAATTGTAGGTAAAGTCGGAAAATTCCGCACTATAGGCAGCAGAACAGACGGAAAGAGTCATTACCATGATAAGTAACAATTTTTCTTTTTTCATTTTTTAATGTCTGGCAAATAGCGCTCATATTGAAGTGGCAGAAATAAACTGACAGCATGGCAGAGCATTATTATTCTCTACCGCTTATATGGCGTTATAAGCCTGCGTCAATTCTCGTATATTACCGGGTTCAATACTGTGACCCATTAAACTCGGGGAATATTAATAGCATCTGCTCAGGTTGTTTTCTATACTTTTATTAACGAAAAGTTGCCTTGATGTAACAAGAAATCATTTAATTAAGTTAATATATTTATATGAAATAATTATCACACTTACTTAAGAGTCTGTTTTTCACGTACACAAGTATGCATTTTGACCTGCGGATTCACGCCTTTGCATGACATATAAAATCTCATGCAAAAAATCATTAGTAACCGAATAGCCCCTGTTGTTCATCCTGACGATCCCCTACACTGAGAAGAGACATTGGCTGATAATTATCGTTACCGAGCGGGTATTTTTTGCAGAAACTTTTGAGAAGAAGGATAAAAAATGAGTTGGCCATTCCTCGCTGTATTTTTTTCTGGTTGGTTGTTTGTTGACGCCAGCTATCGTGGACCACGCTGGCAACGTTGGGTATTCAAACCCGTAACCCTGTTACTCCTGGTTCTCCTCGCCTGGCAAGCTCCGGTGCTTGGGCCAGCCGGCTATCTGATCGTCCTCGGGCTGCTGGCCACTATGGCTGCCGACGCTTTGCTATTACTACCCAGTGAGCGCTTACTTTATGCCATTGGCGCATTCTTCCTTTCTCACCTGCTGTATACCATCAGTTTCGCGACCCAGATGACAGTCAGTATTTTCTGGCCGCTGCCGCTGGTGCTAATCATCATAGGTGCACTGTTACTGGCAACAATCTGGACCCGGTTGGAAGAAATGCGCTGGCCGATCGCAACCTATGTCGCCATGACGCTATTGATGGTGTGGGTTGCCGGTGAGCAATACTTCTTACGTAGCACCGATTTTGGCTTTTCGCTGCTGATCGGCACTTCTTTGCTGCTGTTAGCCAATATTATCTGGCTGATCAGTCGCTATCGTTTTTCTTTCAAAGCCGCTGATGCACTGGTCGCGGGTTGCTATTTTGTCGGCCACTTCCTGATTGTCCGCTCGCTATATCTGTAAATATCTACGCCCCACGGACGGGGCGTTGCGCTTTCTACCTTCTTCACACATTCACCTGCACATCAAATCCCCGTGGTTAATCAATCGAACTCTATTTAGCAATAATTCTCATCCTTCTCTTGACTCTGGAGTAAGCTCCAAGGTGTAGAGTCCTGTCATCAACGGTGAATTAACTGTTCCGGGGGCACTATGCATTCACATCGCGACCACCAACATTCAGATGAAGTTCATGACCACTACAATGAAGGTGACGAACATATTCATACAGCCGATACACATTGCTGTAGCGCAACAAATACAGCGGTCGAAGAGGTATCTCACGCGAGTAAACACTCACATTCTTCCAGCTGTTGCAGCAGTGCCAAACCTGATACGTCAGAGAATGAAAGCGAATTAGAAGGGCTACCCAGCACCGGCGGTCAGCGTTATAGCTGGCATATCAAGGGGATGGATTGTCCAAGCTGCGCACGTAAGATTGAAAATGCCGTAGGCGGTATCTCCGGCGTAGACCAAGCCAAAGTGCTATTTTCTACGGAAAAGTTGGTGGTAGATGCTAAAACTGACGTCAGCCAACAGGTACAAAACGCCGTCGCCAAAGCGGGATTCAGCCTGCTGGATAGCCCCAAATCAGGGCAAAAAATGGCGGCCAATGAAAATAAGTTTCGCGAATATTTACCAATAATCGTACTGACGCTTTTGATGTTAGCCAGTTGGGGAATTTCATTAGTTAGCGAAGAAAGTGGCCGCATCGCCTTTATCGTCACGACCCTGGTGGGGTTAGTTCCTATCGCCGGTAAGGCGCTGAAACTGATTCGTTCCGGCACGCCTTTTGCCATTGAAACCTTGATGAGTGTGGCAGCCATTGGCGCGTTATTTATCGGCGCAACGGCAGAGGCCGCGATGGTATTGCTGCTATTTATGTTAGGCGAACTATTAGAGTCTTACGCCGCCAATCGTGCCCGACGCGGCGTTTCAGCCCTGATGGCGCTGGTACCGGAAGACGCTTTGCTACTCAAGAATGGGCAACGCAGTCTGGTTCCTGTCAGCAGTTTACGGCCAGGAGACGTAATTGAAATTGCGCCCGGTGCGCGTCTGCCAGCCGATGCAGAGCTGGTTACACCTTTTGCCAGCTTCGATGAAAGTGCCTTAACCGGCGAGTCAATTCCGGTTGAACGACAACAAGGTGACAAAGTGGCGGCAGGCAGCCTTTCCATCGACAGATCTGCCGAAATGCGCGTAGTCTCCGAGCCGGGTAATAACGCCATTGACCGCATTTTACAGTTAATTGAAGAAGCCGAAGAACGCCGCGCGCCGATTGAACGCTTTATCGATCGCTTTAGCCGCATTTACACCCCATTAATTATGCTGCTGTCCGTTTTGGTGATTTTGATTCCACCTATGTTCTACGGCCAGCCTTGGGAACCTTGGATTTATCGAGGCCTGACCCTGTTATTAATCGGCTGTCCTTGTGCCCTGGTTATCTCCACGCCTGCGGCCATTACTTCCGCACTGGCGGCGGCAACCCGTCGCGGCGCGTTGATTAAAGGCGGAGCAGCATTGGAGCAACTTGGCGTCATTCAAACCGTTGCCTTCGATAAAACCGGCACGCTGACAGAAGGTAAGCCTCAGGTCACCGACGTGTTGCCGGTAGATGGCGTGACGGAAAATCGCCTGTTAACGCTAGCCGCCGCCGTAGAAGCCGGTTCCCACCATCCCTTAGCGACGGCAATTTTACAGCGTGCCGCGCGGGAATCGACGTCGCTACCTCCCGCAGAGGACCGTCGGGCGTTGGCAGGTATTGGCGTCGAAGGGGTCGTTAACGGCATCAAAGTATTGGTCAGTTCTCCGGGAAAACTGGCTCCACAATCGCTAGATAACCACTGGCAAACACAGTTGGATCAGTTAGAAAGCAGCGGTAAAACCGCAGTTGCGGTGCTGGAAGAGGGGCGCTTTATTGGTCTGATGGCGCTGCGGGATACTCTGCGCACAGATGCAAAACAGGCGATTAGTGCGTTGAGAAACCTAGGTATTCAGGGCGTGATGCTAACTGGTGACAACCCGAGAGCCGCAGCGGCAATCGCCAATGAACTAGGCATCGACTATCGAGCAGGATTATTACCCGCGGACAAAGTGGTGGCGGTCACCGCGCTGAATGAGGCTAAACCCACGGTCATGGTCGGTGATGGCATAAACGATGCGCCCGCGATGAAGGCCGCCAGTATTGGCGTCGCTATGGGAAGCGGAACCGATGTGGCGCTGGAAACCGCCGATGCCGCGTTGACCCACAACCGGCTGACCGGATTAGCGGAAATCATCGTGCTCTCGCGAGCCGCTCGCGCCAATATTCGGCAAAACATCGCTATTGCGCTGGGATTAAAGGGAATTTTTCTGATTACTACTTTGCTGGGATTAACCGGTTTGTGGCTGGCAGTGCTGGCCGATTCGGGTGCAACGGCTCTCGTTACCGCCAACGCATTGAGATTACTGAGGAAACGCGAAATATAACCGGGTAGAATTTTATCCGAATATTATTCACTCCCAAGGCTCTGCACGAGCCTTGGTTTTTTCCTGACTAAGCCTGAATGCCTTTACGCACCAGATAGCGATAAGGAGCGGCTTCCACTTCCTGAGCCACCAACTCATGATCCATAAAGCGGCAAAATCCGGGAATATCGCGGGTTGTGGCAGGATCGTCGGCGATAATCAGTAAGGTCTGCCCTTCTTCCATATGGCGAACCGTTTTCCGCACCATCATCACCGGTTCCGGGCACCGCAGGCCCAGCGTATCAAGGGTTTTATCCGGATGGGCAAAAAGATCTGTCATAGGTTTTCTCTTATCAGCGATTGAGCAAATTTTAATCTCGGCGGGAAGTGGCCGATGAAGGGCAGCTAGTTTACTCCGCCCATTTTGCGGTGCAAGCTACGCTAACGTTTGCGCTAAAATTAACCATTGCATTCGTTGCGCAAACAAGTATTATGCCGCCGCGCCGCAGAAACTGCGGGCACATTTTGTTTGGGTTCCCTCACCCCAATAACCAAAAAGGTCATATCTATGTTTTCGTTTACGCCCCAACAGCGGATGACCGCTTTGGTATGGCTTTCGCTATTCCATATTGTCATCATCACATCCAGTAACTATCTGGTGCAATTACCGATCGCTATCTTCGGTTTTCACACCACATGGGGAGCTTTTACCTTTCCCTTTATCTTTTTAGCTACCGACCTGACCGTGCGGATTTTTGGTGCACCTTTAGCTCGCCGCATTATTCTCTCAGTGATGTTACCTGCATTGGTCATTTCCTATCTGGTTTCGGCCCTGTTCTTTCAGGGAAGCTGGCAGGGATTCCCCGCGCTCAGTAGCTTTAACGTGATGGTAGCCCGTATCGCTGTAGCCAGCTTTATGGCCTACGTATTAGGGCAGATTCTGGATGTACAAGTGTTTAACCGTCTGCGTCAGCGCAGCGCTTGGTGGGTTGCACCTACGGCAGCGATGTTCTTTGGCAATATCAGCGATACGCTGGCCTTCTTCTTTATTGCCTTCTATAAGAGCAGCGATCCCTTTATGGCGGCCAATTGGGTCGAAATAGCTTTGGTAGACTACACATTTAAGCTACTGATCTGCCTGCTGTTTTTCTTACCTGCCTATGGCGTAATGCTGAATATGCTACTGAAATATTTTGCCAGCAAAACGGCGTCGCAGCCAGCGGTACAAATCGGCTAATCTGCCACCTGCCGGTTAATGGCGGCCCGCCTGCGGCCGCCAGATTCTTCTGTAATTCCGTGTAATACCCGCGTACTCACAATTCTTTACCGAGCAGCCTGTTGCTTTTATCCGCTGAATAAGGTGCGATACGGGTAATTCAGTCAAGGTTAAAGACTCTCATCCAGAAGGAATTCCCATGAATAAGATAACCAAACTTTTCGCCGTTGGTTTATTGGTTACCGGGCTAAGCGCCTGTGATGTCAAAAACGACAACAACGTTGGTCAGCCGGTGAGTTTATTGGAAGGTAATATCGCACTGGTTCTGCCCGCAGAATTTACCGATCAAAGCGATAAAATCAGCAGCCCTTCCAGTAATAAACGCGTTTATGCGACCAAAAACGGTGAAAAAGCCGTGGTGATCATTTTGAATGAAAAAGACACCGCGGGGTTGGATGTGTTGGCCCAGCGTTTGATCGAACAGCAAAAAGGTCGCGATGCTAATCTGCAAATCGTTACCAATAAAACCATTCAGGTTGACGGCAAGCCGTTGCAGCAACTGGATAGCATTATCACAAGCGGCGGTCAGAAGGCTTACTCATCGGTCGTTATGGGTAACGTCGATAACAACAGCATGACACTGCAAATTACCGTTCCAGCCGAAAATCAACAGCAGGCACAGACCGAAACTGAATCCATTATCAGCACCCTGAAGCTGAAATAAATGCAGATAATCCCGCAGCGGAGCCGTAACGCTCCCTGCGGGGTTTTCTCACCAGATTTGAGCGCCACAGCGGCGCTCTGATTGTTTACGCTAAAGCACGAGCCAGTAGCGTAATCGGATGCTCACATTTCTTGCTGGTCGACATTTCAATCTGCCATTTACAGGTTTCACAGTCCGTAATCACCAAATCTACCTCGCTTTCCTCAATCTGACGGAATAACGAAGCACCAATGCCTTGAGAAGTGGCGTAATTCTCAGATTTAAAACCATAAGTACCGGCAATGCCGCAACATTGAGAATCCAGCGTAATCAGCTCGACGCCGGGAATTCGACGCAGTAACGCCAGTGTATAAGCGGTCCAGCCCATTTTCTCCATATGACACGGCGTATGGTAAGCAATGCGCAGCGGCAGGCGTTTCAGCGGTAATTCCCGCCCCTGGTCCAGTAAACGGTAAATATAACGAGTAGCCAGTTCAACGCGGTCTCGCACCGGCGTGGTATCCACATCCAATAAATGAGGATATTCATCTCGCAGAGTAAAAGTACAGCTGGAAGAAGTGGCAACCACCGGAATATCCCGCGTGATGACCGCATCTGTCAGCGATTCGAGATTAACTTTAGCCTGCTTTTTAGCCTGATCGATAAAGCCGTTGGCAATCAAAGGCACGCCACAGCACTTTTCTCGTTTGAGCAACTGCACGCCGATATTCATCGCATTGAAAACGCTGATTAAATCTTTCCCTAGCTGCGGATGATTGTAGTTAACAAAGCAGCCGTGGAAAAATGCCACCTGTTCGGCATATTGTTGCTGTTTAGCCGCCTGCTGACGATACCAGCGGCGGAAAGTACCAAAGGAATATTTAGGCAATTCACGGCGATGATCGATTTTCAGGGCTTTATCCAGCAAGTTACGCACTGGTTTTAATCCAGTGATAGCATTCACTACCGGTGCAAATGGCGTAGACAAAGAACCCATCAAATCGGTATGGCTTAAAATGGCGTCACGCAGTTTTGGTTTATTACTGCCGTAGCTGGCTTTAGCACGTTGAATAATGTCGCCGATTTTAACGTCGGAAGGACAAGCCACTTCGCAACGTTTACAGTTGGTACAATATTTCAGCGCTTCGTCATACAGCATCGGATCTTTTAATCGCAGACGTTCGCCATCTGGCCCTGCCTGCTTTGGCCCAGGATAAAGAGGATTTACCTTGGCTACCGGGCAATATGTGGTACATACCGTACATTTAATGCAGCTTTCGAAGCTGTTATCCCGCGGCAAACTCATAGTTTGACCTCCGTGGCATCGGTAATCTGCTGAGCAGCGAACAAAGCGCTGGTTAATGACACTCCGGCACCGCAGCCTTGCTGTAGGGGGTCATAGCCGCCCAACACCGCGCCAATCGCATAGAGATTTTCCAAAGGCTCCCCACCACGCATAGCGCGTAACTGATTATCAGTCTGCACACCGAACTGTAGGTAAGGCTGTGCATCAAACATGTCGCTGCGACTCCAGTCCGCCCGATTGCTCAGAGACAGCATATCCAGCCCTAAAATAGGTTCGTAAACCCGATCGAATCCAGCAATCAATCCGTTGCTAAAGAAACTGCCGCTCGCCAGTACAACATGAGGCGCTCGTAACGGAATATCACCGTGGTTACGGCTATACAAGCCTGTGACACGATTACCCTCGAGTTCAGCGCGTAGTACCGAATCTCCCGGCATGACCAACCCACCAAGCTGTTGAAAACGTTGGCGTAATGCCTGGTGTAGCCGCATGCCCAATAACGATGGAGGCAGCGTCGGCAACAGCATAATCGGCTTGCCGACCGCCAGTCGCAGTGCTTCCAACTGCACCGGATTATCCAGACCGATACAGGCGGGCAATAAAATCGCCTGAGCGTGCGTAGACAAGCGGCTCAGTTCTTCAGCCAACGGTGGCAGGCTTTCCGCTAAATCCAGAACCCGGGCGATATTCACCGCGCGAAATTCACTAGGGTTATCACGCAGCCGATCTAATGCCGGCAAATGCATATAGCTGGACGTCGCCGCAACCCCTTGCGCCTGTAGGGAATCCGCCACCATCTGCGGCTGAAAATCGAGGAATCCTTCAATGCCGATAACGGCAATTCGCTCCCAAGGTAAAGTGCCGTTCAACGACGTAGTGGGAATTTCTGCAGGACTTAGCCAGGTTGGGCGCTGACTGCCCAGCGGTGTAATGCGCATGTGGTTTTCCACTGCACTACCGACAAAAGAAAGGTGGCAACGCTCCAGTAATTTCTGCGCTTCATCCACCAAATCGATGACCACAGCACCCATTTTGCTGTAAGGATGCTCAGGTGCCTGTGCCGCCAAGGCTTCCAATGCCGTAAGAGGCTCGCGCACTTCGCTGCCATCAGGCAACTGTGCCAAAAGATCGAGAGAACCGGATGAAAAATGCAGCGCACTTTGCCCTGCGCTGACGATGGCGCAAGACTTTCCCTGCTCCGCCAGACGAATACCGCAGGTTAGCCCCGCCAGCCCGCCGCCAATGATAATGGCATCAAATTTCATCGCTTTTCTCCTGCGCAGATGGGATCGCGGCAGTTTGGTGGCCCAGCCCGCACAATCCTTGATATACCCAACTGGTAAACTCACTTTCCCGCAGCGCATCGCCCCAGGCAATTGGACGAACGCCTTTCCAGCGCTCGTTGAGGAATTGGGTCAGTTGCTCGCGAGATTGCTGTGGCGTGGTGACATTAAAACGAGTTAATAAGCCAGCGGCACGACAGGCGCAGAGTTCACCCTGACAGGTTCCCATCCCGACGCGAGTGCGTCTTCGTAAATCCAGTAAATTGTTTACCGTGAGCGATTCGACGGCATAACGCACTTCACCTGCGGTCACAGCTTCGCATTCGCACACCAGGCTATTATCCAGCCGATTACCGTCCAATAATTGAGTGGCTCTATCTCCGTGGCGGTAAACCGCAGATCCGCGAATACTGGCTGGCAGGGACACAACCTTACGTAAAGTCTGTTCTGCAGACTGACGAGAACCCGGCAGCGGCTCTTGTGCCGTGGTGCAACTGGCCTGAAGCCCCAGTTTTTCACACACTTTATCCGTCGCCCATTCAGCCATTAGCCGGTAAGTCATTAATTTTCCGCCGGTAATGGTGATAAAACCTTCCAACCCATCGCGGCTGGCGTGATCCAGCAGAACGATACCACGGCTAACGTTACGGCCACTCGGATCGTCGTCGCTGGCGACCAGAGGACGAACGCCAGCATAGGCACGTAAAATGCGGGTCGCCGCCAGTTTCGGCGACAGTTTCGATCCTTCTCGAATCAAAACATCCACTTCCTGTGGCGTCACGATCATGTTGTCTATCTGGTCATAATCGATATGCGTTGAGGTCGTACCGATCAGTGAAATGGTGTCTCCCGGCACCAAAATATCGGCGTCGGCCGGTTTGCGGCAGCGGTTAATCACCATGTTATTAATGCGATGCCCCAAAATCAATAACGCGCCTTTCGCAGGAAACATTCGCACTCGTAGATCGGCATATTCGGCAATGTGTTGCCCCCAAATACCTGCAGCGTTTACCACGATTTGGGCATGAATTTCATACTGGCGCTGGTTTTTATGATCGAAAACGCTCACGCCTGTCACGCGGTTAGCCTGACGGAGAAGACCCATAACTTCGTGATATGTCAGTACCTTAGCACCATGTTCGCGAGCATCCAGCATATTGGCGGCGGTGAGACGGAAAGGATCAACGGTTCCATCAGGCACTTTAACTGCACCAATCATGGCCGGGTTAGCCGCCGGTTCCATTCGCAGCGCCAATACCGGATCGATCGCTTCTGCGTCAATACCCGCCAACTGGCAGCTGGAGATAAATTGCTGCTGATATTCCAGAGAATCCTCTGGCAGCGTGATAAACAAGCCATTGGTTGGTTCAATACAGTGGCGGGCAATACGTTTGAGGATACGGTTCTCTTCAATACATTCTTTGGCTGATTCGCCATCGGTTACCGCATAGCGCGCGCCGCTGTGCAGCAAGCCGTGATTCCTGCCAGTCGCACCGGTAGCGATGTCGTGTCGCTCCAGTAAAATACAGCCTAACCCACGGCTGGCGCAGTCTCTGGCTATGCCCGCGCCGGTGGCGCCGCCGCCAATGATGATGACATCCGTTTCGCTGTAAGGAGAACTGTTCGTCATGAAAGACCCCACTCTATAGACAACCGCCTGGCGGTCAATTTTACATCTATTGAGACACAATAATTAGGGTCATTGTTTGATAAGGAACAAAAACGAACCAAAAACGAAAACCAAATGATGGATAAAAACCATGATTGTGATCAAAGTCACACAGGGACACCCACTTTTTATTTCAAATCGTTAACCAATCGCTCAAAATCGCACCCGCTTACATAAAACTGTAACAATTGCGCCATCCCTCACAGATAAACAACTCGTTTTTATCTAGCATTGCGCTCGTTATAGAACATAAACGATAACCAGGTTGGCAGTTCAACCACCCGCTAGACACCAGGCTATGCTGGGATCAAAAAGTACGTATAACGCCATTGGAGGCACTCATGTTGAGTATATTTAAGCCTGCGGCTCACCAAGCCCGGCTGTCAGAAGATCGGATTGATCCGACTTATCGCCGATTACGCTGGCAAATATTTATGGGCATCTTCTTCGGTTACGCTGCCTATTATTTGGTTCGAAAAAACTTTACGTTGGCCATGCCGTATTTGATCGAGCAGGGCTTCTCCCGTGGGGATTTGGGTTTTGCCTTATCCGGTATTTCCATTGCTTACGGTTTCTCTAAATTCATCATGGGTTCGGTTTCTGACCGCTCAAACCCACGCGTGTTTCTCTCCGCCGGTTTGATTCTAGCCGCCGCCGTGATGCTGTTTATGGGCTTCGTCCCTTGGGCAACCTCCAGCATTGCCGTGATGTTCGTTCTACTATTCCTGTGCGGTTGGTTCCAGGGAATGGG
The DNA here is from genome assembly GCF_001112925.1 of Yersinia nurmii. Lineage (GTDB taxonomy): Bacteria > Pseudomonadota > Gammaproteobacteria > Enterobacterales > Enterobacteriaceae > Yersinia > Yersinia nurmii. The sequence continues at coordinate 68,023 of NZ_CPYD01000013.1, read as the reverse complement.
CTGGCCTCCGTGCGGTCGAACCATGGTTCACTGGTGGTCGAAGAAAGAGCGTGGCAGCATCGTATCCATTTGGAACTGCGCCCATAACGTCGGTGGCGGTCTGCCGCCATTGCTATTCCTGCTGGGAATGGCCTGGTTTAACGACTGGAAAGCCGCGTTATATATGCCTGCTTTCGGTGCCATTTTAGTGGCGTTGATCGTTTTCGGCCTGATGCGCGATACCCCTCAATCCTGTGGTTTACCACCGATTGAAGAGTACAAAAACGACTATCCAGACGATTACTCGAAAGAAGCAGAAGAAGAACTGACGGCTAAACAGATCTTCATGCAATACATTTTGCCGAATAAATTGCTGTGGTATATCGCCATTGCCAACGTATTCGTATACCTGCTGCGTTACGGCATTCTGGACTGGTCACCAACTTACCTGAAAGAAGTGAAACACTTCGCTCTGGATAAATCCTCATGGGCCTATTTCTTGTATGAATATGCAGGGATTCCGGGAACGCTGCTGTGCGGCTGGATGTCCGATAAGGTGTTTAAAGGTAACCGCGGTGCAACCGGCGTGTTCTTTATGATACTGGTTACTATTGCCACCATCATTTACTGGCTGAACCCGGTAGGCAACCCAGGCATTGATATGGCCTGTATGATCACCATTGGCTTCCTGATTTATGGCCCGGTAATGCTAATTGGTCTGCATGCACTGGAACTGGCACCGAAGAAAGCGGCAGGCACTGCAGCGGGCTTCACCGGTCTGTTCGGTTATCTGGGTGGATCGGTTGCAGCAAGCGCTATCGTTGGTTACACCGTTGACTTCTTCGGTTGGGACGGCGGCTTTATGGTGATGATTGGCGGCAGCATTCTGGCGGTTCTATTACTGATCGTCGTTATGTTCAGCGAGAAAAAACATCACGAAGAGATGGCAAAAAACCGCGCTAACTAAGGCTCGGTAGTCAATCTCAGCGTTTCAGGCCGTGCCGTTATCTTTGGCGACACGGCCTTTTTTGTACCCTAAAACCAAAAATGGAGTAGGTAAACCATGCAAACTCACGTTAAAGCCTTGGTAGCTGGCATTATTCTGGCCTCATCAATGGCCGGAGTCGCTCAGGCCGCAGAGAAAATTGTCATCGCACATCGCGGTGCCAGCGGCTATTTACCAGAACATACCTTGCCGTCGAAAGCGATGGCCTATGCTCAGGGAGCCGATTACTTAGAACAAGATTTAGTAATGACTAAAGATAATGAGTTGGTGGTTTTACACGACCATTATCTGGATCGAGTGACCGATGTTGCGGAGCGCTTCCCAGATCGGGCGCGTAAAGATGGACGTTACTACGCCATTGACTTTACTCTGCCAGAAATCAAATCCCTGAAATTCACCGAAGGTTTTGATATCAAAGACGGCAAAAAAGTACAAAGCTATCCGGGCCGGTTCCCAATGGGTAAATCCGACTTCCGCGTGCATACCTTCCAGGAAGAGATCGAATTCATTCAGGGTTTGAATCATTCAACCGGGAAGAATATCGGTATCTATCCAGAAATTAAGGCGCCGTGGTTCCACCGTCAGGAAGGAAAAGACATCTCTGCCAAAGTACTGGACGTGCTAAAAGAGTACGGTTACACCACCAAGGGCGACAAAGTTTATCTGCAATGCTTTGATGCCAATGAACTAAAGCGGATTAAGAACGAACTAGAACCGCAAAAAGGCATGGATTTGAAACTGATCCAGTTGGTGGCCTATACGGATTGGAATGAAACCTACGAACAACAGCCAAACGGTAAGTGGGTAAATTATAGCTATGATTGGATGTTCAAACCGGGCGCGATGAAGCAGGTCGCACAGTACGCTGACGGTATTGGCCCGGATTATCATATGTTAGTGACCGCCGAATCTACGCCGGGCAAAATTGTGTTAACCGATATGGTTAAGGATGCCCACGCCAGCAATATGATGGTGCATCCGTACACGATTCGCGCCGATGCGTTGCCGAAATATGCCACCGACGTCAATCAACTGTACGACATTATCTACAATCAGGCGCAGGTTGACGGCGTGTTTACTGATTTCCCCGATAAAGGCGTTCAGTTCCTGCAAAAGCAGGGGCAGCATAAGTAACAAAAATATCAGGGCGCATTTTTATGCGCCCTGCCATCACAAATAAGCCACTTGTTCTTTGGTTTGAAAAATATAAGCTAAATAGCGCTGGAACTGTTCGGTAATTTGTTCTGCCTCATCATTCATATCTATATAGGTGGTTGCCAGCACTAGCCCATCGGCGGCAGAAAATATCACTTTACTTCCGTAGTTATAGGACAAAAGCTGTAACAAACTATCATATTGCTGAGGCACAGGTGCAAACGGACAAATCAATTCTGCTTTATCATCATTAGTATCAATATAAACTATATATTCGTCATTTATATTAATATAATCACCCTCTTCATGAGGAGAAGTGGCAAAATATTGAAGTAGTAATTGCGAAGACTCATCCATGACCGTACCTATCTGTTATAAGGGGCTAATCCACGAAGTTGCTTAACTAAGTTTGTATCATCTACCCGTTTTACGGCAACGTTTTTGATTTTATCAAAAGCTTTACTCCCCTCAGTATGCATATTAACGGCTTGAATTTGAAGGTTACTACTATTTAATGCGACCATTTTATAAAGTGCTTTTCCATCAGCCGATAATTCTCTGCTAGGAGAGAGTGAATGGTTAAAATGTAATGATGCCAACTCACGCTTAACTTCTATATCAAGTAAAGCCGTGCGATCTTTACCACTTTTACAGTTCCAACAAGGCGTCACACCAATAGCATTAGAAAGTAAAACTATTCGCCTGACAAATTTATAAGGGTCAATCTTATTAGAGTAAGATTTATCATTCCACATTTCTATTAACTGCCTCGACAGCTCTTTAACTAATTTTATATTATTATCATCCGGTTTGTTTTTTGTATTAACCAGATAATTGCCCACCCACCCACCAGGGTCAAAAACATCCAGATTATCACCTAGCATTAATTTCATAGATGGTTCATTGTATTGGTTTGAAACCTCCCAAGACTTATTCTTTGGAATGCCAAACCCATTAGGAAATATAGGCAGGAAGGCCATTGAATTCACGCCGAAGTTGAATGCCGCTAACTGTAAATTCATTTTAACTTCTTGTTGCTTCCCCTTCTCGTCACGTATATATAAAACTAATGGCTTGGATTCTGATAATGTTTTCCAAGCACCCATCTGTATCGCTAACTGAGTCCCTTCAGTGTCCTTCAAAAAATCCTGCGCCGTCAGTAAGCTAGTAGAAGTTAATTGCAAATCCACTGTCTCTCCATTAAGAGCCTTTTGCAGCTTTTCTGGATGCTGGAACAATGCGGCAAGAACGACTTCGCGTCCGCGCTCAAGCGCTATCAATTGACTATCTTCCTTGCTAATTTTCACGCTATGCGGACCAAGAGAGGCATGACGAATCCCCTTGAGCAAAATCTCTGGCCGACCGTTCTTCTGTAACGAAAAGTTAGACACCCACAGGTTCACTGCGTGCTGAGAATTACCGCTATCAGCAGAACAAACACCACCATTTTTATAGCTAGTGGGGAATATATCATGCTCTCCCTGTTCAAGTTTCAATTGACCGGCAGGTATTGACTCACTAATAAATTTGCAACCCAAATAGTCAAACTGAGACTTTTGTATATTCCATTCTGCCGTATTCAGTAATCTGATACTGGCCTGTTTAAATTCCCGCTTAGCATTATCCTTTGCCAACTTAGCGCTCATTCCTTGTTCTTTATAAAACTGAGTGAGAACATCCATAACTTCTTTCTTACAGTGTTTAATACTGTCGTATTCAGCATTGCTGATAGGTAGATTTTCTAATGACGTGGGATTTTTTAAACTATTCTTTTTAAACTCTAAATCCATTGTGGCTTCTAACTTTCCATAAAAATCATTGGAATCATCATCTTTCAAAATACTCAGAGCCACTTTAATATAATCTAACTTTAATTGGCGAGTATCTTTAGCATAGTTTAATATATGATCTGAAAATGAACTTTCTTTTGATTTATCTCTGGCATGTTTTTTTATCGTCATGCACTTCTGTTCAAACTTCTCTATCGCTTTATTTTTTGCCTGTGATTCACTCTCTCCGTTTCTTATGTAATGCTGACAAAGAATATTCAAAATTTCATTCTCGTGCCGTATGACACTAATATCATTGGTAATATCCGCAGATAGTTCGACCGATGGATTAATATCTCCTAACTCTTTTGAAATGGTGTTTATCTTCTTGATAAAAGGCATTTTTTCAAGAGAATAGCCATCTGCAGATTTATCATTATCCGGGATCAAGACCTCAAGAGCTATATCTGCATATCTCAACTTTAGCTGTCTAATTGAATGCCTTATTGTATCAACCGATTCTGATTTCTTGTGATGGATGTAGCTAACACCGGCAATATTTTCTGGCTTACGCGGGAGTGAAGAACCAAACCCTGATCTTATATTCTTCTCACTCTTTTCAAATTCATCATAAGAATGATTAGATTTAGTGACATTCTTATTTATTGCAAAGTCGTTTGACATAGAACCTCCACACATCAATAAATGCAAAAAACTATATTGCAGTTAATAATGTTTTTTTGGTTCGAGTGGAGGATATAACAAAACAATTTTATAAGTACGGGGAAGGGAACGAAATTCAGGGCGATAGAGTATCGCCCCGTTGGGCATTAGGCTAAAAACATTTTGCGTAGATAGTGCGGTACTGCGTCGTCAGCGTTTGAACCTATCACTTCCAGATCCGGTAAAATATCTTTCAGACGTTGGTGAGCATCACGCATGATGCAACCCTTACCGGCCATAGACAGCATTTCCAAATCATTCATTCCATCACCAAAAGCGATACATTCTTTCAGTGAATAGCCGATAATTTTGGATACCTGCTCCAATGCATGGCCTTTAGACACACCGCCGCCCATCACTTCCAAGCAGGTTGGGAAGGAAAAACTGACGTTCACGCGATCGCCCCAGCGAGCATTGATGGCTTCTTCCAAAATCAGCAGCTTATCGTGATCTTCACAGGTGAAATACACCTTGCACACGCCTTCGGTCGGCAGTAATGCAGGTTCGAACAGCTGATAGGTAAACACCGATTCACGGAAAAACTCTTTCTGCTCTGGGCTTTCGCGGTTCATATACCAATCGTCGTTTAAATAAACATTGGTCAGAATATCCGGATTATCGTGCTCCATGCTGTAAAGATCACGAGCGATATCACCGTCCAGATTATGGCTAAAAATCAGCTCTCCGGCGGTATTATGTACGCGAGCACCGTTAGAGGTAATCATAAAAGCACTGATCTCCAGACTATCGCGAATCTGTGACACATCAATATGATGGCGACCTGTAGCAAACACGAAATGCACGCCACGTTCGGTCAGTAGCTTCAATGTCTCTTTAGCATACGGAGTCAAGATATGGTCAGGGGACAGCAGGGTGCCGTCTAAATCGGAAGCGACAACATGATACATAGCGGTATGTTCTAACCTCTGGTGGAGTTGGCGTCTGCGTCGACGCTCAGTTGATGATGTTGCGCAAAAAAACGCAATATGGCGCTTAACGCCTCTACACGCAGCTTGTCCCGCTCGAACAGGATCTCATGGCGTGCTCCTTTGATGACTCTGGGTGCGCCCCCGTCACAGGGATGCCCGGCCTGAGCCATTACCTGACAAAAAGCGTCCTGAGCCGGGTTTGATACCACCCGATCCTCACTGGCCTGCAACAATAATATTGGCGTGGTGATTTTATCTGCCTCGGCGATGATCTGCTCGCTGGCACGCAGACTTTCCCTCACCCAGTGATAGGTAGGGCCGCCAACGCGTATTTCTGGCGTATCCGCGTAGTGACGCAGGCAGCGGCGATAGCGCTCGCGGCTGTGGGTCAGCATATTCACTACATAAGGCAATGGCCGCCATTGACCGGTGCCAATTGCATAGTAATCCCGCATGTTCTGGCGTTTTTCGGCCCAATCGACAATACGGTGAGCCAACCATTTCGGCATAGGTAGATGGATACCCAACATCGGCGCACAAAGCGCCGCAGCATCAAACGCCGTCGGTTCCCGTGCCAGATAGCGTAGCAGGATAGCACTGCCCATCGAGTGAGCCAGCGCAAAACGTTCCAAATAATGGCTATTGCTGATTTCCCGATCGACCCACTGAGCAAAATCTTCCACATAGTCATCAAAATTAACGACATGGCCACGATTCGGATCTTCGAGCATGCGGCCAGAACGCCCTTGACCACGATGATCCAGCACCATGACGTCATATCCTTCCTGAAACAGATCGAAGGCAACTTCCGGATATTTTACGTAGCTTTCAATGCGGCCCGGAACCAACATCACCACTTTGTTGTGATGGGGGGAACGGAAGCGAACATAGCGGATCGGCACATTATCGACGCCAGAAAACTCGTCCTCTTCCCGCTGCTGCCAGAAATCCAGCAAAGGCCCGTTAGCAAAGGCGGCAAATCGCGCTTCACGGGTTAACCAGTTTTCAGTTTTTTTCTCTAACGGCATAGGGTTGTTAATTGCATCCTTAAACCGGCGTCCTGTGGTTTTTCCGAGTCATGGCGGATCTAAAAACAATAGCGTATTGTGGCATAAATTTACTCATTCAGGGAGTTTTGCCGATGACCTTAGACTGGTGGCTAACCTATTTGGTGACAACCTTTATCCTCAGCCTGTCGCCGGGTTCTGGTGCCATTAACACCATGAGCACCACCATCAGCCACGGTAAACGCGGTGTTATCGCATCCATTGCTGGCTTACAGCTTGGCCTAACGCTGCATATCATTCTGGTCGGCATTGGTCTGGGCGCGCTCATTTCCCAATCCCTACTGGCTTTCGAAATACTGAAATGGCTGGGAGCTGCCTATCTGATTTGGCTGGGTATTGTACAGTGGCGAGCGGCTGGCGCAGTGGATCTTCATGCGCTCGCCATTAGTATGCCTCGGAGAAAACTGTTCAAACGAGCGGTTTTCGTCAATCTGACCAACCCGAAAAGCATTGTTTTTCTGGCCGCGCTGTTTCCACAGTTTGTATTGCCTCATCAGCCACAGGTGGCACAATATCTGATTCTTGGCGCGACTACGCTGATAGTGGATATTATCGTGATGATTGGCTACGCCACGCTGGCTACGCGAATTGCTGGCTGGGTTAAGGCACCGCACCAGATGAAGTTGCTTAACCGTATTTTCGGCGGTTTATTTATGCTGATAGGCGCATTGTTGGCGACAGCCAGAAAAGTGTAGCCGAGAAGCGAATATCTGGCCGGAATAATAGCGATCCGGCCAGTAAGCGTTATTTCGAAAAAATCAGATGCAATCCAAAACCAACAAATAAAACGCCCGCCAAACCATCAATCCATTTCGATAAACGCTGGTAACCGCGGCGCATTACCGGTAGGGCAAATACACAGGCAACGACGCTGAACCAGATAAAGGTTTCTGCAACAATCAGGATAAATAATCCCCAACGCGCACCCGCGCTGACGTCATCTCCGACAAACAGTGAGAATACGCTGCCAAAATAGATCACCGCTTTCGGGTTAGATAAGTTGGTCAAAAAACCGCGTAGGAAAGTACGACCACGGGCTGGCAGCGTCATTTCCACCTCGCCTTCCCCCAGCTCGCCTTTGGCCCTGGCTGATTTCAGCAATTGCCAGCCCATCCAGCACAGATAAAGCCCACCGCCGACCATAATAACCTGATGCAGCCACGCCATTTTTTGCAGAATTAAATGCAACCCCATCAACGCCACGCCTGCCCAAACCACAATCCCCAGAGATATCCCTACCACACCCATCATGGCTTCGCGACGGGAACGGCTAGCGGCAGTTTGAGAAACGAAAAAGAAGTCAGGGCCGGGACTCATCAAGGCAATAAGATGAACCAACGCCACGGTAAGAAAAAGCATCAACATGAAGATAATCCGACAGGAAATGAGAGAAGAAAAACCACTGTATCACGAGGATGGCAGCCCAACCAGACTGCCGTATAGGCTTTATATTCAACGCTTACAGGCGCTATTCGTCGTTATCCACATGATCGCGAATCATCGCCATAAATGGCGCACCGAAACGTTCCAGTTTACGCTGCCCTACACCGTTGACGCTGAGTAATTCGCTGGCCTTAATCGGCATCTGCTCCGCCATTTCCAGCAGCGTCGCATCGTTAAAGACGACATAAGGCGGAATGTTTCCTTCGTCAGCAATGGACTTACGCAGTTTGCGCAATTTGGCAAACAGCTTGCGATCGTAATTGCCACCGTACGACTTCTGATTAGCGCTGCTGCGCGGTTTCAGGCTTTGAATGCGCGGCACCGCCAGTTGTAGCGGAATTTCGGCACGCAGAATAGGTCTGGCGGCCTCGGTTAATTGCAGGGCGGAAAACTGCGCGATATTCTGGCTGAGTAAGCCTAAATGGATTAACTGGCGCAGCACGCTCACCCAATGCTCATGGGTTTGATCCCGGCCAATGCCGTACACCGACAGTTTATCGTGCCCCATTTCGCGAATACGCTGATTATTCGCTCCACGCAACACTTCCACGATATAGCCCAAACCAAAGCGTTGCCCAACGCGATACACGCAGGATAAGGCTTTTTGTGCATCACCCAGACCATCATAACGTTTCGGTGGGTCAAGGCAGATATCGCAGTTGCCGCAGGCCTGTTGTTTCCCTTCGCCAAAATAATTCAGCAAGACTAAACGGCGGCAGGTTTGGGCTTCGGCAAAAGCGCCCATGGCATTCAGTTTATGACGTTCGACGTCCTGCTGAGCACCGGCAGGCTTTTCTTCCAGACAGCGGCGCAGCCACGCCATATCCGCCGGATCGTAAAGTAAAATCGCTTCCGCAGGCAGGCCATCACGCCCGGCGCGCCCCGTTTCCTGATAATAAGATTCGATAGTGCGCGGAATATCAAAATGCACCACAAAACGGACGTTTGGCTTGTTGATACCCATCCCAAAGGCCACGGTGGCGACCACTACCTGTAAGTCATCGCGCTGAAACGCTTCCTGAACCTGCGCCCGCCGTTCGTTATCCAGACCGGCGTGATACGCGGCAACGCTCAGGCCGCGGCTTTGCAGACGCGCAGTGGTATCTTCAACTTTAGCCCGACTATTGCAGTAAATAATGCCGCTTTTACCACGTTGGTCCTGCACAAAGCGCCATAGTTGATCCAGCGGCTTGAATTTTTCAACCAAGGTATAGCGAATATTGGGCCGGTCGAAACTGCTGACCTGAATCAGCGGCTGATTAAGATCCAGCAATCGAACGATATCGCCGCGCGTGGCTTCATCAGCCGTAGCGGTGAGAGCAATAACTGGCAACGCAGGGAAACGACGTTTGAGCTGACCCAGCGCGCGATATTCCGGACGAAAATCGTGCCCCCACTGGGAAATACAGTGAGCTTCATCAACGGCCAGCAGCGCCGGACGCCAATGCTCAAGCTGTTCGAGGAAGTTTTCCATCACTAAACGCTCGGGAGCGATATACAGCAGTTTTATCTGACCACTGCGGCAACCTTCCATCACGGTCAGTTGCTGCTCACGAGTTTGCGATGAGTTGAGACAACCCGCGGCGACACCGTAGGCCTGAAGTTGATCAACCTGATCTTTCATCAGGGAAATCAGCGGAGAAACCACCAGCGTCAAGCCATCCATCACCAGCGCCGGGATCTGATAACACAAGGACTTGCCGCCGCCCGTCGGCATCACCACCAGACAGTCCTGCCCGGCGAGCGTTGCGTTGATGATTTCTTGTTGCCCTGGTCGGAATTGCTGGTAGCCGAAAGTCTCTCGCAAGACCTGCGCTGCCAGTTGCTCCTTATTTATCACTGCCGCGGTAGACACTCGTTTCCCCAACTCTTGGATCTGAACAGGCCGGTTAACCGGCCTGTATGTGATTCTGCACTCACGCCAAAGGGCGTTACATGACGTCGTTCAACATGATACCCACACCGACACGGGTTTGCCTAAAGTTATAGTCAATCATTGACTCACCATAGCCGCTGAACACCTGCGTGTAGAAGCGAACATGCTTGGTGATCGGGTAGCTCCAGCCCAATTCAGCCGCGCCGTAGCCGGAATTCCAGTTATAACGCCCTTCCATGCTAAATACGCTGTCACCCCAGGCATAGCCAACTTTCAGGCGGTAGTAACCCAGATATTTAGTGATATCAGGATTATCATCTTTTGCATCATTTTCCGAGAAGCGATACCAAGGTTTCAGATCTATCTCCCAATCTCCGCGCTGCGCCATTACGCGCGCATAGGCGCGATCCCAACTGCGAGAGGTTGGATCGGCTTTACCGTTAGATTGGTGGTTCAAACCCACTTCTATTTCGCGGAAAGTCCAGCCCGCAAAGTCATAATCCGTTGCCCAAGCTAGGAATACCTGCGGTTCATAGTTAGTTTCGCGGAATGGCGAAGATTCCCCGCTGTTCGAAGCCTGCCACCACGAACGCTGAGTGTAGGATGCGCCCAACAGAGAGTTTTCCCCAGCAATGCCGCGCCAGATAGGGAACCCTAAGCTCAGTTGGAATTTAATCTCATCTTTACGGGCATTTTCGGCCCAATCATAGGAACTAATGGCTTCTTTATTGATATTGCTGGAATAGGTATAAAGCAGGTAATTGGTTTCGTACGGATATAGCAGGAATGGATTATCATGGTCTTGCAGCATGGCGGCAATAATACTGCCGCGAACCGCAGGTGCATCATGAATTTTTTCTACCTTGGCTTCCTCAGCCTGTGCCAAAACCGGCACGAATAACAATACCATTAATATTCGCCAAAAGTGTCCCATCATTACTCTCATCGCCTCATGGATTATTCGTAATTTTAATGAAAAGCAACTCATTCTACACACAAATGATAGCCAGGCTTAACGTTGTTTAGTTTTATGAACTCGTCACTAGCGCGCAACAAGGTATCGGCATAAAATAAACATTTAGTTAACAGTCGCCGTATTATTATCGGCTATGAAAGTGAGAATCAAGCCACATGTCTGGAACCATATTAACCCTTGAAGAAGCTCGCCGCTTGATTGGTGAAGTTTTTGTTTACCACATGCCGTTTAATCGTGAGCTAGGTCTGGAATTACGCCGCTTTGAACAAGATTATGCAGAATTAACCTTTAGTAATCAGGATAGATTAGTCGGAAATATCGCTCAGCGCATCCTGCATGGCGGTGTCATTGCTTCCGTACTGGACGTCGCCGCCGGTCTGGTCTGCGTAGGTAACAGCCTGACGCGTTACGAGCCCTTAATTAAAGAGCAATTACAGCAACGGCTATCTAAAATGGGCACCATCGATTTACGCGTGGATTATTTGCGCCCCGGCCGCGGCGAGCATTTCACCGCGAGCAGCAGCATTCTGCGCAGCGGTAATAAAGTCGCTGTCGCTCGCGTTGAATTACATAATCAGGATGCGATCCATATCGCCAGCGCCACCGCGACTTATATAGTCGGGTAACTCTCTTTTTCGGTGAGTCAACGCCAATGATGCTTAACTGCGACAAGTTAAGTACACTCACCGCATCCTTTTTTGTTCCGAGCTATTCCATGGATAAGCAACAAACGCGTCAGGGCATTTTCTTTGCTCTGGCGGCCTATTTTATTTGGGGTCTTGCCCCGGCCTATTTCAAATTAATCCAGCAGGTTCCAGCAGATGAAATTCTGACCCATAGGATTATCTGGTCATTCTTTTTTATGCTGATTCTGCTCACGCTGAGCCGCAATTGGCCACAGGTACGCCAAGCCTGTCGGAATAAAAAACGCCTGTTATTACTGGCGGTCACTGCACTGCTGATTGCCAGCAACTGGTTGCTGTTTATCTGGGCGGTCAACCACCACCACATGCTGGAAGCCAGTCTGGGCTACTTTATTAACCCATTGGTTAACGTATTGTTTGGTATGCTATTTTTAGGCGAGCGTTTTCGACGGATGCAATGGGTAGCGGTCGCGCTGGCGTTTGGCGGCGTGCTGATTCAACTGTGGCAGTTTGGCTCGTTACCGGTGATTGGGCTAGGTCTGGCGATAAGCTTCGCACTTTACGGCTTATTACGTAAGAAAATGGGCATAGACGCACAAACCGGCATGCTGGTAGAAACGCTATGGCTGTTACCTATTGCCGCAGTGTATTTATTCTTCTTTGCCGATAGCCCAACCAGTCATTTGAGCGCTAACGCCTGGACACTCAATCTGCTGCTGGCCGCTGCCGGTGTGATTACCACCATTCCACTGCTACTGTTTACCGCTGCTGCAAGCCGGCTACGGCTTTCTACGCTAGGCTTTTTCCAATACCTCGGCCCAACGCTGATGTTTATTCTAGCCGTCACTTTCTACGGTGAAACCATCAGTAACGACAAAATGGTGACTTTCGGGTTTATCTGGGCGGCGCTGGTGATATTCACGCTGGATGCGCTTTATACCCAACGTAAGTTACGCAAATAAGCTACGACGCCCAATGTTGCATCATTGGGCGCTCACGCAGTCTGGGCTTACAGCCAGTTTTTACGTTTGAAGTAGAGATAAGGGGCTAAACCGGCGACGATCATCAGGCCAATAGCCCCCGGATAACCGAATGACCAACGCAGTTCCGGCATAAATTCAAAGTTCATACCGTAGCTGGAAGCCACCAACGTCGGCGGCAGGAAGACCACGGATACCACCGAGAAGATTTTGATAATGCGGTTCTGTTCGATGTTGATAAAGCCCATCGCCGCCTGCATCAGGAAGTTAACCTTTTGGAACAGTGACTCGTTGTGCGGCAGCAGTGATTCGATATCTCGCAGTACTTCCCGCGCCTGCTCTAGCTGACCGGTAGGCAAACGGGCTTTGCGCACCAGGAAATTCAGGGCGCGCTGAGTATCCATCAGACACAAACGTACCTTCCATCCGATATCTTCCTGTTCCGCCAGCGTGGACAGCGCGGCATCGTACTCATCTCCCTGCTGCCCTTCCATAATCACGCGGCTAAGCGCTTCCAGATCGCTGTAAATATTCTCTATTTCGTCCGCCAACTGTTCGATTTTGGTTTCAAACAAATCCAGCAGCAGCTCATAGGCATTACCGTCGACCAAAGTCTGGTTGCGGGCGCGCATACGATACAGGCGGAAAGCGGGTAACTCGCGCTCGCGCAGGGTATACAGGCGACCGTCTCGAATGGTAAATGCGACGGTAGAGTTGCCAGCGTGATCTTCGGCGTCTTCAAAATAGAAGAATGAGTGAATGTGCAAACCGTCTTCGTCTTCAAAGAAACGAGCGGAAGCCTCGATATCGTCCAGTTCTGGCCGGGTCGCCAAACTCTGCCCTAACTCACATTGGACACGCTCACGCTCACCTTCTTCTGGCTCCACCAGATCCACCCACAGCGAGGTAGTCAGATCTTCGGATTCATCCAGCTCCAGACGGGATAAGCGATTGTTCTCTAATTTAAATGCGCTCAGCATGTGCCATAACTCCCTTGGGGAATGGATAGGGATTACGCATTGAAGCACAGAAACAAGGGGATGTCGTTACATCAGCAAGTTTCAGACCATAAGGAGATCTGACTCACAGCGACGGTCAAACGAGGTCGCTGACAACCACGAAGGCTATCAGCAAAAGAGGATAGCCTTAGAAGTTGCACCATATGAACAGGTTATTGAGCCAGCATCTACTGGGTGTGTCCAAGGCGAATGTCCTCATTAAGAATAGTGCGCGCATGTTACGCTGAGAAGAAAAAGGCTGTCAACCGCTACGCCACAGTTAGTCGCAGCCTGAGATTCTTCCTATTTTCTGGCAAATATTGTTGCCAGCGTAAACAGATGATAAACGGCAGCCTTAGGCTAATCACTCTAACTTATATCTGCCTTCCGCTTCGGCTACATTGGGCGCTACGCCTTAACTGGAATAATGGTAAATGAAACAAATCACTCAACCTATGCTGGCACAAATGAGCGAACAGGCTAGACAACTAAGCCGTTTGCGCACTCATCATAATTTTCACCCGGAACTGAGCGATTCCGTCCAGCGTCTGGCGATTGCCATGGAGCCACTAACCTACGTACGCCCACATCGTCATCCACATACCTGGGAAGTATTAACTGCCCTGTCCGGACATTTTGTGGTGCTGCTATTCAACGATCATGGCGAAGTGACAGAGCGAGTATTACTGGGAAAAGAAGCGGCCATTCTGGAGATTCCCGCCAATACCTGGCACGCAGTGCTGTCTATGGAAGAAAATGCAGTGATTTTTGAGGTGAAACTCGGCCCCTATCAGCCAGTCCACGCCGAAGATTTCGCGCCTTGGTCACCGGCGGAGGGTGAACCAGAAGTCGCCAATATGCTGGCTTGGTATCAAACGAACACGGTCGGCGAACGTTATTCCGCTTAACCATTTGATGTAAATTAATTTAAAAATGATGTAAAAAAACCGGCGTTATCATTAACTCCGGTTTTTTATGCTATCACCGCGTAGAATGACTTATACCGCTTCTAGTCTCGCATAAGCTGCAACCAGCCATTTAATCCCTTCGCCTGGAAAAGCAATTTGCAGTCGGCTGTGCTCACCGCTGCCTTCCAGATTCACCACCGTACCTTCACCAAATTTAGGATGACGAACTCGCTGACCCAGAGTGAAACCGCTGTCGTTTTCATTCATTGGCGTCCCCATACGGCGATGATTGACCGGACGAGAAACGCTGGCGCGTAGTCTGACTTCTTCGATACATTCCTGCGGCAGCTCGCCGATAAAGCGGGATGGGCGATGATTGACTTCTTTACCATACAGTCTGCGGCTTTCCGCATAGCATAAGGTCAATTTTTGCATCGCACGGGTTAGGCCTACATAGGCCAGACGCCGCTCTTCTTCTAAGCGCCCACCTTCATCCAGCGACATTTGGCTCGGGAACATGCCCTCTTCCATACCGACAATGAATACCTGAGGGAATTCCAACCCTTTAGCAGAATGTAGCGTCATTAACTGTACCGCATCCTGATAGGCGTCCGCCTGCCCTTCCCCAGCTTCCAGCGCGGCGTGGGACAAGAACGCCTGCAATGGCATCAGATCTTCATCCTCGTCCTGATAACTGTACTGACGCGTGGCGTTGACCAGTTCCTCAAGGTTTTCGATACGAGCCTGACCTTTCTCGCCCTTTTCCTGCTCATACATGGTCCACAGGCCGGAATCGCGGATCACGCGGTCGGTTTGCACGTGCAGCGGCATATCGGCGGTTTCATGAGCCAGTGAATCCACCAGTTCCACAAAACGCTGTAAAGCAGAGGCCGCGCGCCCCGCCAGCACTTTTTCCTGCAATAGCGCTCGAGTGGATTGCCACAGCGTAAGCTGACGATCCCGCGCGGTCTGGCGCACAACATCCAGAGTACGATCGCCGATACCGCGAGTTGGCGTATTGACCACACGCTCAAAAGCCGCGTCATCGTTGCGATTGGAAATTAAGCGCAGATAAGCCAATGAATCTTTGATTTCCTGACGTTCGAAGAAGCGCTGACCGCCATAAATGCGGTACGGCATCGCCGTTTGCAGTAAAGCCTCTTCCAATACGCGGGATTGGGCGTTGCTACGGTATAAAATAGCGCAGTCGTTTAACGCACCGCCGTTGTCCTGCCAAGCTTTAATCCGGTTCACCACAAAGCGCGCTTCGTCCAATTCGTTAAAAGCGCAATAGATCGAAATCGGATCGCCTTCCACGCCGTCGGTCCACAGATTTTTCCCCATTCGGCCATCATTGTTGGCAATCAGGGTATTCGCCGCTTTCAAAATATTACTGGTAGAACGGTAATTCTGCTCCAAACGGATGGTTTCCGCGCCGGGGAAATCCTTCAGGAAGCGTTGAATATTCTCAACCTGCGCGCCACGCCAGCCGTAAATCGACTGATCGTCATCGCCGACAATCATTACGTTCGAACGATCGCCCGCCAACAGGCGAATCCATGCATATTGGATGCTGTTGGTATCCTGAAACTCATCCACCAGAATATTGGTAAAGCGTTCACGATAATGATTCAGAATATGCGGTTTATTCAGCCACAGTTCATGAGCACGCAGTAATAACTCAGCAAAATCAACCAGACCGGCGCGATCGCAGGCTTCCTGATAGGCCTGATAAATACGCAGCCAGGTGGCTTCTACCGGATTACCGTAGCTTTCTACGTGCTGCGGACGTAAACCTTCGTCTTTCTTACCGTTGATGTACCACATTGCCTGACGTGGCGGCCACTGCTTCTCGTCGAGATTCAATGCCTTAACGATACGTTTCAGTAACCGATGCTGATCATCGCTGTCGAGGATCTGAAAGTCCTGCGGCAGATTGGCATCCAAATGGTGCGCCCGCAATAAACGATGCGCCAACCCGTGGAAAGTCCCAATCCACATTCCGCCCTGGCTGGTACCAATCAAATGTTCGATACGGTGACGCATCTCCGCCGCCGCTTTATTGGTGAAGGTCACGGCAATAATGGAATAAGGTGAAGCATTCTCAACGGAGAGTAGCCAGGCAATTCGATGCACCAGCACCCGGGTTTTACCACTGCCCGCACCGGCCAGTACCAACAGGTTGCAGCGCGGCGCGGCCACGGCTTCGCGTTGTTTTTCATTCAGGCTGTCGAGCAGATCAGAAACGTCCATAGGCACCGTTTATCGGGTAAGGGAAAACCGCGCTGTCGCCCGGGTTGACCGGACGACCATCAGCATTCCACTGGGAATTTATACAGAGTAATTGATAGGATTATAACAATGCTGTCAGGGATGCCAACTGCGAAATCTCAATATGTGGCAGTAAACGGGCATCATTGACCGCCATAATATTTTTCTGCCGATCGTTAATCCAGCAGGCCTGCATGCCGCAGCGCAGGGAACCCGCGACGTCAGTAGTGAGATCGTCACCCACGTGCAAAATACTTTCCAGCGGCAAATCCAGCTTATTGGCCGCCTTTTGGTACATATCACGATAAGGTTTGGCACGGCCATTGGGGCCAGAGCGCAGCACAAACTGGAAATATCGGCTTAAACCGCAGGCGGCAGGATCGGCGTTACCGTTTGTGATAGCCACCAGCGGGAAGCGTTCTGACAAGGCCTCCAGCGTATCGTGAGTCGCCGCAGGCACATAAATACGGCTACGCCACAGGGCGAAATTCTCCATCACCGCATCAGCACCTTTACGGGCCTCATCTTTGGTCAGGCCATGACGAACAAGACCTAACTCCAACGCCAGCCAACGCCACTGGGTAACATCGTGATAAATATCTGGATCGCTGGCCAGCAGTTCAGTGCGAAAACGATGAAAATCCGCCACCTCAAACTGGCGTAAATTCGGGTGATACTGTTGCAAAAACGCCATCGACTCCTGTTCGGTACGGGTAATCACCGGGCGGTTGTCGTACAGGGTATCGTCCAAATCGAAGGTAATAGCCGCGATCGGCTGTAATGGTCGGTAAAAATGCATCAGGATTTGCCTCGTTTGGCTCGCGGATGGGCGGCATCATACACCGTTGCCAAATGTTGAAAGTCGAGATGGGTATAAATTTGAGTGGTCGTCAGATTGGCATGACCGAGTAATTCCTGCACCGCGCGCAGATCGCCGCTGGATTCCAGCATATGAGTGGCGAAAGAGTGGCGCAGTTTATGGGGATGAATATGGCTGGTAACGCCTTGTTTTATACCCCATTCGGCAAAGCGTTTTTGTACATTGCGCGCAGAAATACGCTTACCGGTATTGGCGAGGAAAATGGCGTCATCCGCGGGTTCAAATAATTCCCGTAGCGCTAGCCAATGCTGTAACCAAGTCACCGCCGTAGCGCCCATCGGTACTTTGCGTTCTTTGCTACCTTTGCCCATCACCCAGATTTCGCCGCTGGCCAAATCCACATGTTTGCAATCCATTCCCACCAGTTCGGCTAAACGTAAACCCGCGCCGTACATGACTTCCAGCATCGCCCGATCCCGCACAGCCAAAGGATCGTTAAGATCGATGTCCAACAGTCGACTGACTTCATCCACATCAATATTTTTGGGCAGATGGCGCCCCGCCCTCGGCGTACTGACGCCTTTGGCCGGATTGGCGTGCAACACGCCCTGGCTGACTAACCAATCGAGAAAACTGCGTAATGCCGACAGGCGCAGCGCTAGGCTGGAAGACTGTAATCCGGCACGCTTGCTGCGGGAAACCAGCGAACGTACCTGCGCCGCATCCAGGCTCTCCCACTGGCTCAGCCCCATTTGACCCGCCAGTTCCATCACCGCCTGTAGCTGTCGAGAATAACTGGTTATGGTTAAGGGACTCAGTTGTCGTTCAACCTTCAGATAACGCAAGAAGGCTTCAACGGACGGCGAGAGCGTAGCGGGAATATCACTCATACGCGTTCGATCCAGCGCTCCAACAAGGCAGGCAACATCAGCGCTAACTGATGCAACATTACCGTACCCATACCCTGCTGATAATGTTGTGTATCGCGGCTACTAAAGATAACCACGCCCAGATCGCCATTCGCGCCCATCAGGGACATCGCAACCGAACCGACCTGTTTAGCCTGAGGCAACAGCAGCAAAAGCTCTGGCCCATTCAGGCTGCCGAGGTAATGACGCTCATCCCCCAAACGCTGAATGCGCATCGGTTCAAAAGCGTGGCGCGATAAACCCAGATGAGTGAAATCGGAAGGCGCGCCAATATGCCAGCGGTCGTTGAACAAGCGCACATTGGCTCCCGCCAACCCAAACTCCCGCGCCCAGCGCTGTAGGCGATTTAGCATATCTTGCAGGCTTTCGGCGGCGGTCAGAGTGGTTTGTAACTGTAAAAGTCGGTTAAACAGCAACTCATTCAGACCGGCCTGCTCCATCAATAGAGTAATTTCTTCTTCCAGTTGATGAATCTGATTACGTTGACGAGCCAGTTGCCACTCGACCAGAGACACGCTACCTCTAACCGGATGGGGAATTTGCATCTGTTCAACCAAACGGGCATTACGGATAAAGAAGTCGGGATTTTGCAATAAATACTGCATGACAGTGTCGTCGTCTAACTCAATGCCAGCCAGCGCCTGTTCCTCATAACTCTTCATTCTTTAACACCCATCATAAATGAATAAAACCGTCGTAGACGTGGGTTGCAGGCCCGGTCATATACAACGGGTGGCCCGGTCCTTTCCAGCTGATATCCAGGCTGCCACCCGGTAGCTCGACGTGAACCTCTTCACTCAGCAATGCCTGCTGAATTCCTACTGCCACAGCCGCACAGGCTCCGCTGCCGCAGGCTTGCGTTTCTCCCGCACCGCGTTCGTAGACCCGTAAACGAATGTGTTCCCGGCTGACAACCTGCATAAAGCCAATGTTGGCACGCTCAGGAAAACGCTCATGATTTTCCAATACTGGCCCCAGCAACTCAACGTTGGCAACCGAAACATCGTCCACTTGCAGTACACAGTGGGGATTTCCCATCGAAACCACCCCGCACAGCACCGTGTGTTCTGCCGCCCGCAAAATGTAGGTTTTTTCAGCTTTTATCGCTTTAAACGGAATCGCCTGCGGCTCAAAGTTAGGTTCCCCCATATTGACACACACCAGCTCATCCTCAGTCACGCTAAGCACCATACGCCCAGTTTGCGTACTGACGCGAATATCACGCTTGTTGGTCAGCCCCTTAATCCGCACGAAACGAGCGAAACAGCGGGCACCGTTACCACATTGAGACACTTCGCTGCCGTCCGCATTAAAAATGCGATAGTGGAAATCCAGCTCAGGATCGTAAGGCGGTTCAACCACCAGCATCTGATCAAAGCCCACGCCAGTGTGCCGGTCAGCCAGTCGTCGGATAAGCTCCGGCGAAAAATAAACATTCTGTGTGACGGCATCGACAACCATAAAGTCGTTGCCAAGACCGTGCATTTTGGAGAACTGCATATCATGCTCCACTGACTACTGGCGAAATCCGGACGCGATAAAGCGATTTATCGCAGTAAGCATCTGGCCTCCAACAGCGGGAGGCCGACGTCAAACTACGGGGAGAATCTGGGTTACTGTAAGCCGCCGATAGACTGAGTCTGCTGCGAGCCAACATTATCTTCTTGATTTTTCTGCACTTTGCCGGAATCTGGCTGTACAGTTTCTGTCTTTGATTTTTCCGCAGGAGGGAAATAAAGTGGCCCTTTTAAGCCACAACCGGATAGCCCTACCAACATCATGGCGACCAGCGGCCAGCGTAGTTCTCTTTTCATTGCATTAATGCCTGTAATTCATGCGTCCAAGGTCTCTATAATCGCAGGTGGATCATGAAAAGCAATAGGAATTGAATATGAACGACAGCGAGTTCCACCAGTTAGCCGATCAATTGATGTCAAACATTGAAAATGCAGTGGATAATTTTGAGGGCGACAGCGATATAGACTGTGAAACTAACGGGGGCGTTTTGACCCTGACTTTCGAGAACGGCAGCAAAATTGTGATTAATCGCCAGGAACCCTTTCATCAGGTTTGGCTGGCAACCAAAACCGGTGGTTACCACTTTAACTATCGGGAAAATGAATGGCACTGCGATCGCAGCGGGAAAACTTTCTATACGCTGCTTTCTGAAGCTGCCACGGCTCAAGCCGGTGAAGAGGTTAGCTTCGACTAACCGTTATTCCAGCGCCAGCCAGTAAGAATCGGTAAAAGGACACAAAACAGCGTGTCCTGATTTCCGGTTTACCCATGACGTTTATCGCTAACTAGTGCAGCTGAAACTGTTGCGGCGGCGTGGAAGACTCTTTTTCCGTCGCGTTATGACACAGATGAGAAAGCGTGGTGCTGCGGAACGGAATCACCTGAGTGCGCCCGTCTAACTGCACAATCTGATAGAACTGCGGCAGGTTAAAGTTAATAAAGCTGGAGCCGTAGGTAAAACGATCGTGAGACGACGAGTAGAAGCGGCTGACATCACGCACCAACTCCTCCTTACTGCCTTCGCAATGATGGTAAACCTCAACTCTATTGCTCTCGTCGAGAATGTAGATATTGAAGCCTTTCCCGTCGCTGGTGCCTTCAAAAAAGAACTGAATAATTCCTTCACTGGCGAATCCGTCGACAACTGGCGGTAAATGAATTTGATCGGTTTCTACCTGAATCGACAAGCCATGCAGCTTGTTATTGGAAATGGCGCCGTAGAATTCCACCGCATTCTCCAGTTTCTGCACCGACACACTTAGACGCTCGAAGAACAATCCCCAAGTCTGCCCGGCGACGCGTACCGCTTTAAAGCGACCCGGTTCCTGACGAGTGCTGGAAAGACGCAGCTCGATGCATTCGGATACCAATTGTTGAATACGGGTACGAATCAGCCCGCGTAAATGCTGGCTGTAGCAGAATACATCAACGGATTCCGGTGGTGCGGCGTCCTGATGCATTTTGCCTAAAATGGTTTTCAACGCTTCCAATACCGCCTGTTCGCCGCTGAAATGCAGGGTTCGTACTTCGTTCCACGAGTTGCGATACAGCAAATCGATGCTGCCCACCAGACACTGCTGTTGCTCACCGAAGCTGAATACGTCCAGTTTTCGGAAATCAAAATGCACAATCTGGTTGCGGAAAGCAGCCGTAGGATCATTTTCCAGATTGACGATGATCGCCAGATGGCGGATTTCGCACGGGCTGTACAGCGCTTTCGGCGTCGGCGCAGGCAAACGCAATGGGAAATGGTGAGAAACATCCGTCACCAGTTCTTGCAGTTTTACCGTATCGCACAAATTGGCACTTTTAATATGTAAATGCGTTTTTGACGTCAGTAATCCGTTGAAATAAGCCCAGGCCACCAGTTTATTCAGATAGCGGTTATATTCCAGCGGCTGATGGCTCACTATGGCATCCATAGACGGAGCCTGATTATACAAATACCAGCCGGGCCGGTTAGCGCGTCCTGCCGGTACGTGGATAAAGGTCAAATGTTCTTCGGATAGATCCGGCGAGATTTGCGGGTTAACTAACGTAACTTTACCCGGTAACGCCTCAAAGGCCGCATAGAGTTTACGGGTCAATACTCCGATATCTTGCGGACTTGCACTTACGCTCAGATTATTACGACGCGCGAAACGGATCAGATTGCGATAACTCTGCATCATCGCATCCAACAGCTCGTTATGCGCTTCACGCACCCGCTCAATTTTCCAGTTGGCGCGATTGTCCAGCATTTCCAGACGCTCTTCGCTCCAGCCCCACTCACTAACCAGCTGGCTCAGTATCTCCCGACGCCAACCGCTACTGGCCGGTGTTTTAGACAGCTTTTCGCAGACTTTCAGATAGAAACAGCGGCGGACTAAATCCAGACGAGTAGTATCCTCGATTTGCGTCAGATAACGCGTGACGCGATCCAGCATCATGCAGTAGCCATCCAGACCGAATGATACAATCTCGCCTTTATGCAGACGCTGCTTGATTTCCATCGCTAGCAGCTGCGAATTCGGGTATTCCCACGAATAAGCCTCCAACAGCAGGGTTTTCAAGACGGCTTTATAGGGGGAATCAATACTCTTATAGAGCTGCCACAGGCTAGCGCCGAAATACTCTTCAGCCGATAGCGTGCTCAGGCCGCCGAGATCCAGCCATTCATTTGGCGTCAGCGCTCCTTGGGCATATAAAGAAAGCACGTAATCGTCATAGTGGCCTTCTTCTTCTATCGGCACCATATTCCACAAAATACGTTTCCCCGCCAGGCGCACAGCGCTGCGGTAGAACTCGTCCAATAACAGAATATGTTGCGTAGAACCGCAGTCTTCACCGCCTAAACTGCCGCTGGCATTGTGGCGGAAACGGTTTTCGTCGATCAGGAAGAAGCTGACTTCGACGCCCATAGAGGCCGCCCATTTCTCCAATTGGCTGCATTTTTGCTGTAGCTGATTGCGTTCTTCGGTATCCAGCCAGGCTTGGTGGCACACCCAAATGTCCAAATCCGAAGTGCTACTTTGGCCAATAGAAGAGGTACTGCCCATGGTGTAAACGCCGGTGAGCGGCAGTTCGCCTTCCCGCGCTAATTGCAGCGGCTCACCCCATTTACTTTCAACTTCAGTAATATACTGTTGTTGGGTTTCCGTAGGCGTGAAGAAGCAGACGCCGTGGGGAACGTTACCATCAAGGTAACCTGGCATCAGTGGGTGATGATAATGTAATAAGGTTGGCAGCAGACTGTAGACCTTTTGGAAGGCTGGCCCCATGGCCGCCAAGGCGCGATCGACTCGTAATTGGTTGATCGCATCCAGTCGCTGTTTCAGTGTCTCGATGTAGAGGTACAAGACGTCTCGCCTGATTGTTCCAGTGCCTAGAAAAAAACCCGTGTTCCCGATTCGCCTTTAGTTTAGAAGAATATTTAACGAATTATTGCTGGAAACGTGATCAATCTAACACCTTGCCGATTGACCGTAAAGAAAGTAAAGCTATATGCGCCATTCTAATACTTACCCAGCCACCCTATCCAGCCGCCCATTTGTTACCATAGCGTCTTTCTTGTACGGTTATCCGCTTGAATCCTGTGGCTTCTACACTGACAGTTTTCCCTTCTCGGTGTTAGGATGGTTAGCTAAATATAAAAACGGTAATGAGCATGTTAGACAAAATTATTCGAATTGCCACGCGGCAAAGCCCATTGGCATTGTGGCAAGCACATTATGTACAGCAGCGGCTGCAAGCCTGTCATCCGGGGCTACAGGTGGAGCTGGTTCCGATGGTGACCCGCGGGGACATTATCCTTGATACTCCTTTGGCTAAAGTGGGCGGCAAAGGCCTGTTTGTAAAAGAGCTGGAGCTGGCGTTGCTGGAAGGCCGAGCCGATATCGCTGTGCATTCGATGAAAGACGTGCCGATCGCCTTTCCCGAAGGGTTGGGGCTAGTCACTATTTGTGAGCGTGACGACCCACGAGATGCTTTTGTCTCGAATAATTACCAGCATATGGATGAATTACCGGCAGGCAGCGTGGTGGGTACTTCTAGCCTGCGCCGTCAGTGTCAGCTACGTCAACGTCGTCCGGATCTGATCGTCAAAGATTTACGCGGCAACGTTGGCACTCGTTTGTCAAAACTAGATCAAGGCGACTACGACGCCATTATTCTGGCCGTCGCCGGTTTAAACCGCCTTGGTTTGAAAGAGCGCATCCGCTACGCCATGAGCCCGGAAGAATCCTTGCCAGCGGTCGGCCAAGGCGCTGTTGGTATCGAATGCCGTCTGGATGATACTCTCACCCGCGAACTGCTTGCGCCACTCAATCACCGCCAGACCGAGCTGCGCGTGTGCGCCGAACGCGCCATGAATACCCACCTTGAAGGGGGCTGTCAGGTGCCAATTGGTAGCTACGCGGTGCTGGAAAATGACACCCTGTGGTTGCGCGCGTTGGTCGGTGCGCCAGACGGTAGCCAAATGATCTGCGGTGAACGCCGCGGCCCCTCAGCCAATGCAGAACAGATGGGCATAGAACTGGCCGATGAGCTGCTCTCTCGCGGCGCTAAAGACATTCTGGCGCTGGTTTATCAGGATAATCCACCACTATGACCATTCTGGTAACCCGCCCTTCTCCTGCCGGTGAACAGTTAGTCAGCCGCCTACGAGCGCTAGGTCGGGTTGCCTATCATGCGCCTTTAATCGATTTCTCTCCGGGCCGAGATTTACCTCATCTACCGGAAATGTTGGCAGAAATGCAGGCTGGCGATCTGGTTTTTGCGCTATCTCAGAACGCTATTCGCTATGCCAACCCGCTGTTAAACAGAAATAAACTGTTCTGGCCTGCCCAGCTATCTTATTATGCTATAGGTCGCTCGACGGCATTGGCGCTGCACACGGTGAGTCGCTTACCGGTAACCTTTCCACCAATGGGTGAAACCAGCGAAATGCTGCTTTTACTGCCTGACTTGCAGGAATTACAGGGGAAGAAAGCCCTGTTGCTGCGTGGTAACGGTGGTCGGGAGCTATTAGGTGAAAGCCTAGCTGCACGCGGCGCCAAGGTCACATTTTGCGAATGTTATCAACGTAGCCCGATCTATTACGATGGCAGTGAGCAAAGCGCCCACTGGCAGCGAGCCGGCGTTGATATCCTGGTCGTAACCAGCGGCGAAATGTTACAGCAGATCTATACTTTAATTCCTGATTACTATCGTTCTTCCTGGCTGCTGCGCTGCCGCCTGATAGTGGTGAGCGATCGTTTGGCCGCCCTTGCCAGTCAACTAGGCTGGAATGACATTCGAGTGGCTGAGAATGCCGATAATGACGCGCTGATACGCGCGCTACAATAAACCTGACTATGGGATGCCCAATATGACGGAACACACTACCCCATCCGCCCCAGTGGAAGAAACAACCACAGCGGTTGAGCGGCCCCAACAGCCAGAGGCTGAAACACCAAAAGACAAGCGTAGCGGGCCTATTCTCGGCGCTGTTGCTATCGCCATCGCAATTATTCTGAGTGCCGGTCTTTATTATCAGGGTCATCAACAGAAACAACAGCTGGTCGCCGCCAATCAGGCATTACAAGACCAACTAGCTGCGTTAAAAATCAGCCAATCGCAGGAAAAACAGCAGCTTGAAGCTCTGTTACAACAACAAAGTAAAGCACTAGACACCACTGATCGCCAGCAAGCGTCTTTGGCTCGCCAGCTCGATGAATTGCAAGGGAAAGTCGCTACCATTTCCGGCAGTGATGCCAAAGCCTGGCTGCTGGCTCAGGCTGATTTTCTGGTGAAAATGGCGGGGCGTAAACTGTGGAGCGATCAGGACGTCCTCAGCGCCGCAACCTTATTAAAAAGCGCCGATGCTAGTCTGGCAGATATGAATGATCCGAGCCTGATTGAGGTACGCCGCGCCATTACCGAAGATATCAGCGCACTGTCTGCCGTTAGCCAAATTGATTTTGACGGCATCATTCTCAAGCTGAATCAGCTCTCTAATCAGGTCGATAATTTGCGCATGGCGGATAACATGACTGATGATGCGCCGATGGATGAAGACAGCACCGAACTGTCCAGCTCCCTTTCCGATTGGAAACAGAATTTATCCAAAAGCTGGCACAGTTTCCTCTCCGATTTCGTGACTATTCGCCGCCGCGATAGCAGCGCCGAGCCACTGTTAGCACCGAATCAGGATATTTATCTGCGGGAAAATATTCGTTCCCGCCTGTTGGTGGCCGCTCAGGCAGTGCCGCGCCATCAGGACGAAGTGTACAAACAGTCACTGGAAACCATTTCAACATGGGTTCGGGCTTATTTCGACGTTAACGACCCGAGCACCAAGGCTTTCCTCGATGAACTGGAAAACCTGAGCCAACAATCGATCTCAATGGACGTGCCAGATCAGCTTAAAAGCCAGCCGCTACTGGAAAAGTTGATGCAAACTCGTGTCCGTAACCTGCTGGCGCAAACGCCTGCGGTCAATCAGGAGGGATAAGTATGATTCGAGTCTTACTGCTATTTCTGCTGTTGATCGCCGGGATCATTCTTGGCCCTATGCTCGCCGGTCATCAAGGTTATGTATTGATTCAAACTGATGATTACAACATTGAAACCAGCATCACGAAATTGACCATTATGCTGGTTGGATTGATTTTTGTGCTGTATCTCATCGAATCTGTATTACGCCGAATGTTCCGCACCGGGGCTCGCACCAGAGGCTGGTTTATCGGTCGTAAACGCAGCCGCGCTCGCAAGCAAACCAAAGCCGCGCTGATCAAATTGGCCGAAGGCGACTTTAAGCAGGTTGAACATTTGCTTACCCGCAACGCCGATCACGCCGAACAGCCAATGGTTAACTATTTGCTGGCCGCCGAGGCGGCTCAACAACGCGGCGACGAGTTCCGAACCAACCAATATCTGGAGCGAGCTGCCGAAGTGGCAGATACCGACCAATTACCGGTCGATATCACTCGGGTACGCATTCAACTGGCTCAAGGGCAGATTCACGCCGCTCGCCACGGCGTTGATCGCCTGCTGGAGCTGGCACCACGTCACCCTGAAGTATTAAGGCTGGCGGAGCAGGCTTATCTACGCACCGGGGCTTTCAACTCATTGCTGGACATTTTACCGGCGATGCAGAAAATACAGTTGCACACCGAGGTTGAAATCAGTGCGCTGGAGCAACAGGCTTATATCGGCATCATGAATCAGTGCATGGCCGAAGAAGGCAGCGATGGATTGAAGCGCTGGTGGCACGATCAGAACCGCAAAATCCGCCATAATGTAGCGCTGCAGGTGGCTCTGGCTGAACATCTGATTGAATGTAACGATCACGAAGTGGCGCAACAGGTGATTCTGGATGGGCTAAAACGCCAATATGACGAAAGACTGATCTTGCTGATCCCACGGCTTAAATCAGGTAATCCCGATCCTTTGGAAAAAGCATTGCGTCAGCAAATCAAGCAACACGGCGCGACGCCGTTGCTAAATAGTACACTGGGGCAATTGATGCTGAAGCACGGTGAATGGGAACAGGCTAGCGAAGCCTTCCGCGCTGCGCTGCAACAGCGTCCCGACGGCTACGATTACGCCTGGCTGGCTGATGCTTATGACAAACTGCACCGCCCAGAAGATGCGGCTCAGGTGCGTCGTGAAGGGTTAATGCTGACGCTGAAACAAAACGGCGAGTAAACTCTTTTACTGTGATTGAGACAGGCTCCTGTGGGAGCCTTTCTTTTATCTGTCGAACCGTAAACTTTCCTACCGGCAAAAAAAAACACTTGCCGATTAGGCAAGTGTCATAAAATATCAGGTCTACAGTCAACAGATTGGTGCCTCACTCAACGTTGTGTCCGGTATGTGATGAAGGAGGAGGATTGGTTACCGCTCAACATCGTTTACGTGGACAATAGGCACCCTAAAATTGGCTCTGCATCATCCCTGGGTTTATGAAGACTAAGCTGTCATAAGAAGTGGGATGAGCATCTACAAGAGAGATACTGCACTTCCCGTGCCAACTTATTCAATCTCTTGAACGCGACTGAAAATAAAACCCAAAAAGTAACTTAACGTTATGAAATTAATTAATTTTTAATATTTTTAAAGCAGAACGGATTTATTCCTCTTCAGACCCTGAGTTTCATCTCGTTTGGATTTGATCTGTCGCTACAAAACGACGTAAAAACAGATTCCAATTTTTATTCATATTTATCATTGTCTTATATGTCTCCATTGAGAGACATTAGCGATATCTATTGTCGCAAAAACCCAACGCCGATAAATCGCGTTGGCGTTGGCGTTGGCGTTGGCGTTGGCGTTGGCGTTGGCGTTGGCGTTGGCGTTGGCGTTGGCGTTGGCAGGAGAACTGAATCCATTGCGCTAAGAAAACGCTACCTAATGAATCCTTTAATTGAGGTTCGCTCTTTGAATGATGCACAAGAGAATTAAAGCAGCGGAATATTGTTAAAGCAGACTGCCTGCGGACCTTCTTCTCTGCGATAAGAAGACAGGGTTAACGCTGAGGGACAAATTCAAGACGAAAAAAAACCCCGCATTGCGGGGTTTTCTTCGGAATGTGGTCGGCGAGAGAGGATTCGAACCTCCGACCCACTGGTCCCAAACCAGTTGCGCTACCAAGCTGCGCTACTCGCCGATTTCTTACTGCTTACTCTACATAGTCTTTCGACTTATGTCTATGTAAATATTAAAAAAATCTACATAGTTTGTGTGGTGCGAAGGGAGGGACTTGAACCCTCACGTCCGTAAGGACACTAACACCTGAAGCTAGCGCGTCTACCAATTCCGCCACCATCGCATGTTCCACAAAAATTTGGGGTGGCTAATGGGACTCGAACCCACGACAACTGGAATCACAATCCAGGGCTCTACCAACTGAGCTATAGCCACCATAACTTCTTTACTGCTCACAACCGTCGTACGCGGCAATATTACCACCGCAGCTCTTGCACACAAAATTAATGGTGCGCCCGACAGGATTCGAACCTGAGACCTCTGCCTCCGGAGGGCAGCGCTCTATCCAGCTGAGCTACGGGCGCTTAGCGCCGTTGCGGGTGAGGATACTACGGTTTTAATGCCTAACTGTCTAGTGCTTTTTTAGAAGAAATAGTGCGTTTGATTACGCTTTGCTCTCTCTGCCGCAAAAGACAGCTATTTAGTCCCCTCACCCAACCTTTATCGCTGGTTTTATAGACGTTTCGTCATCACTCGCGTTTCTTATGCATCCCTAATGCGAAATAACACAATGATACTAACGCCAAGAAAATCGCCCCAACTAATAAAGATAAGCGGGTATCCGGATTAATCCCCATGCCAACCAGCACACAAATCAAGAAAGCAATGGTTAGATAGTTCACATAGGGGAACATAATGGATTTAAACGGATGTTGCTTAATCGCTTCTTTATGTACCTGACGGAAACGCAGCTGGCTAATCAGCACCACAAACCACGGTACCATACCCGGCAAAACGCTGGCGCTGTAGACATACACAAACACCTGCTGAGGATTAGGAATGATGTAATTGAGGCTGGAACCGATCAGCAAACACAGAATAGTGACTGCGATACAGTAAACCGGCACGCCGCTGGCAGAAACTTTCGTCAAAACAGCGGGCAACTGGCGATTCTTCGCCAAGGCATACAACATACGCCCACCGCTATACATGCCGCTGTTACAGCCGGACAGCGCTGCGGTCAACACCACAAAGTTGATAATCCCAGCCGCTGCGGTAATACCAATCTTGGCAAATGTTAGTACGAACGGGCTACCGGTAGAACCGATTTCATTCCACGGGAAAATAGTGACAATCACGAAAATCGCCCCGACGTAGAAAATCAGAATCCGCCACAGAATATTGTTAATCGCGCGTTTTAAGGTGACCTGCGGGTTTTTCGCTTCACCGGCGGTGATACCAACCAGTTCCACGCCCTGATAGGACGCCACAACAATGCACAGCGCAAACAGGAAACCTTTCCAGCCACCAGCAAAGAAGCCGCCGTGCTGTGTCAGATTATCGAAGCCTATCGCCTGACCCTGATTGCCAAAACCAAAGAAGATCACGCCGATACCAACCACTATCATCACAATAATCGTGGTGACTTTGATCATCGCGAACCAAAACTCCATTTCACCGTACAACCGCACCGCTGCCAGATTCGCCAACGCGACAATAACTACGCCGGCGATCGCCGGTATCCACTGCGGCAATTCGGGGAACCAGAAGCTGACGTATAGGCCAATGGCGGTTATCTCCGAAATCCCCACGGCTATCCACATAAACCAATAGCCCCAGGCCGTCAGATAGCCAAAATACGGGCTGAGATACTTATGTGCGTAAACCGCAAAAGAACCGGCCACCGGCTCCAGATAGAGCATTTCGCCCATGGCACGCATAATGAAAAATACGAACAACCCGGCAATGATGTATGCCAGTAACACTGACGGCCCTGCCCATTTCAGCGTAC
Source organism: Yersinia nurmii (assembly GCF_001112925.1). Classification (GTDB taxonomy): domain Bacteria; phylum Pseudomonadota; class Gammaproteobacteria; order Enterobacterales; family Enterobacteriaceae; genus Yersinia; species Yersinia nurmii. The sequence continues at coordinate 37,573 of NZ_CPYD01000013.1, read as the reverse complement.
TGGCTGCGCCCATAAATAACCCGACGCCAATGGTGCCACCTAGCGCTATCAGTTCGATATGCCGGGCTTCCAGCCCACGGTGTAATCCTTTTTTATCTTCGTTGTCTGCCATAAATCCTCTATAGACTTAATTTTGTTGTGTTCAATCCCCCGGATAACCCCGGTTGTTATAATTATCAGGAAAAGAGAAAAGCGACTGAGTTCACGCCGAGCACCTGCTAAAGGAAGCGCTAAAACTGCTGGTCTGCTGCAATTAGGTTAGAAAAATGCGTGCCGAGCCAACTTAAAAACTGTCGTACTCGTCACGGAAATTAACCGGCCAATATCGTTCCGTATCTGAATCATATAAGCAAACAACAAATTAAAACCTTATGGAATATAAAAATGATTTTTTATTCCTTAAAGGGATAAGGCGGAGATGTATTTTTGCGAGGAATAGCTCAGGAGGATAATACGGGCAGGGCTGGACTCACCAACCCTGCGACTGACGCGGGTTAAAGACGTCCAGAATAGTAATAGCCCACAAATTTAAGCAATTTAAGCTGGCGACGAATACGGCTCGGCTGCGACAGCAGGCGATACAACCATTCCAATCCTAGATTCTGCCAAACTTTAGGCGCTCGCTTTACATGGCCAGTAAACACGTCATAAGTACCGCCTACGCCCATATACAGCGCATTAGGGTGTACCTGACGGCAATCGCGCATAAAGATTTCCTGTTTTGGCGATCCCATAGCCACCGTCACAATCGCCGCGCCGCTGGCAGCAATGCGGGCGAACAAGGCGTCCCGCTGTTCAGGAGTAAAGTAGCCATCCTGTGACCCGACGATATTCACATTCCACTGCGCCCGCAGTTTTTCTTCTGTTTCTGCAAGGATTTCCGGCTTACCACCGACCAGAAACACCGGCGTCCCTTGCTGACCAGCACGCTGCATCAAGGCTTCCCACAGATCTGCCCCTGCAACACGCGACACTTCAGCACCGGCATACTTACGGCGAATCGCACGCACCATGCTGATGCCGTCGGCGTAGAGATACTCTGCATCATTCAACTGAGTTCGCAATGCGACGTCATCTTCTGCCTTCAGCAGCTTTTCTGCGTTCATCGCCACCAAAGTACCGGTTTTTACCTGCTCATTTCCCAGCAGATAATCCAGCACCTGAGCCATATCGCGGAACCCCCAGATATTGAAGCCACGCAGGTTATACTTAGGTATTTCTGTTTTTTGTTCCATTTCTACACTTAAACCTTACAGTTGACTCGTCGTGTCCGCAGAAGAAGCGTTGTTTGCCACAGTATAGCTGCGACGAATACGTTGCGTTATTAGTCCGCTGACGTCGAATAACCAATACAGCAATTTCGCTACCACCAGACAGGCGCCGAAAATAATGCAGAAGAAGACCACTCGGGAAACAAACGAATCCAAGCCTTCACGCGCCAATACGATCATATTAAATACGGCCCCGAAGCAGAAGCTTTGCAGAATCGCCGCCTTGTAGCGGTTGGTTTCCGCTTTGCCTTGCTCGTATAGCCAGTCAAACCACTTAATAATCAGCCCGACAATAATCGCCCCGATAGGGATAAACAACGCGCCGCCCATAACCACCAGAGAACCAATCAGCGTAGGGGAAATCGCTAGCCCGGAATGGTTATCCAATACGTCCCAAGTGAAGTAGTTCGCGGTATTCAGTACCAAATCAGGACGCCCCGGCCAGAGCCAGCTTGGGATAAACACGTAGAAATCTCGAACTATTGGTGCCAATCCCTGGAAATCTATCTTGTCGTAATTTTGCAGTAACAACCCTAGATTTTCCCACGGCGAGAAGGTGTCTCGCGTTAAGTACAGGAAGGTATAGAACGCCTCCGCGCCACTGACGTCTAGGCTATAGCGTTTCAGCGCCAGCCAGAACATACCGACAATACCGAATACGCCAGCTGCCACCAGCATCCACAGCGTAATCCAACCGCGTACAATGCCAATAAACAGGAACAGCGCAAAAGCGATAATGATATTGGCGCGCGTTCCTCCGACGATAACATAGGTCAGAATGCCGAAGGCGACGGTACTGGCGAGGAAAAAGAACCATGCCCGCATATCCTGTTTAAGGAAATACACCACCAACATCGCCGGAATGAAGAAGTAGAAGAAACGCTTCAGAGCCACACCGGAAACATCACTGGAGAATATCTGGCTATAAGAATTCAGCTTAAATAACAGGAAACCGTTCTGTAGGAAGAAAATACCCACGGTGCCAATTGCCACCAGCGCCAATAAGATCCAAGTCAGGTTGGTTTCAACCCGATTCATCGTAAATATCGGCCGCCGTGGCTGAGTTCGCGGCTTCCGCAGACGAGTTTTATAGGTGACATAGTAAATGGCGTAAAACGCCGTGGCCGACAGTATGGCGTACAGCAAATAGTCCGCCGGAACTACCGCGACATCAAACTGAAATACCAACATGCAGGTCAGCGGAAAACCGAAGTAAAACGTCAGCAAATACAACATGGAAAAGAAGACGTTAAAGTTGAAGCGAACCCGCCTGAACTCCTGATAGGTCAACGTGAGGATAAAAATCACTGCGATCAAATAGACGCTCAGCAAGCCGCCAAATTGCCCCAACGTCATGGGTTTTCTCCCGCCGCCAGCGCTAATGCCTGCTGCCAACCATCGATATAATTAGGATTAAAGAAAGCGATGGATTGCTTGTCCAGACCGGCCAATTGCCGTTGTGCTTCGCGAATCAAGGCTTCGTCGAGCGTATCCCCGTAGAATAACACTGGAATATGTTGCTCAGCCAAATCCTGCCAGAACGGATTCTGACGGCTAAGGACAAAAGGCACGCCAAATTGGGTTAACAGACACAAAGTGCCGATTCCCTGCTGACGATTGAAAATAAAATAGCCTAAGTCGCATTCGCGCAGAATATTCAGATAGTCATCGAAGGCAATCTGTTCGGTCAGAATACGTAGATTTTCTGCCGGAAATAACTTCAGCCCCGCAGTTCGCACCTGCTCGATATAAGCATCATTGTTCGCGGGATAGCCCATTGGCAAAATCACCCGAACATCGGCGCCAAACTGCTGACGAATGGATTTCAGCGCTTCGATATGCCGGTTAGTGGTATCACCGGAGTTACCCACTAAAATCGTCATTGGCCCGGCTAAAGGCTTCTCAACCTGCACGCCGGTCAGCGTCGGGTCCATGCGCGTTGGGAAATAAAGCAAAGACGCAGGCACGCGCGGATGACGTTGCTGATAGTGAATCAAATCCCCGCGAGTAGCAAAAACGTGCCCGACTCGCCCTTGGGCCAAGCGGCGCAGCAGGTAAAACAGGCGGAATTTCCAGCTTTTTGCATCTTCATACAGATCGGCACCCCAAACGTGCCAGAAAACCTGATATGGCTTAATTTTGCCACTTAATAAAGCCAACCACAGCGTGGCATTAAACTGTCCATGCCAAAAGAAACGGGTATTACGATCGGCTTGCGCACGCGCAATAACCGCCTCAGCCAACGCTTTTTTATTGGGCAGAGTTTCAATCTCTAAAGCATCAAAAACAGCAAAGGAGGCACTGTCTTTCGCCGCCACCATGAAATGCCGCACCTGTTCGGCGGGCAGGCGCGCGGCAAGCACATCGTTAAAGAAGCGCAGCACCGTCTGGTTATGATGCGGGATGTCAGATCCCAATACGTGAATCAGGGTTTTCATGTTTTTCTAGGTAACGAAGATCTACGGTAAATGACAAATACGCAGCTACACAGGGCAAAATAAACGATATAAGTAGCCATATAAGCCTGGGCTGCGCCAAGAGAACCATGTAACGGAATCAGCCAATGGGCAAAGCCGGTTAACAACAGGAACTGGCTAACTTCCGCTAGAATATAAAACCGCAGGGAGGCTTTTGCGATAACCAAATAGCCAAAGACATAAGACCCTACTTTTAGCACGTCACCCACTAACTGCCAGGCAAATAAATCACGCATCGCGGTAAACTGCTTAGAGAATAACAGCCAAATCGCAAAATCACGCAGTAACCACACCATCATGCTGGCTGCGGCAACCACAGGCAGTACAAACTTCAGCGAGCGTAAAACCTCGCGGGAAATATCCGCTTTATTCTTTAAACGCGACAGCGTCGGCAACAAATAAACGGTAAAAGAGGCAGTAATAAACTGCAGGTAGGCGTCTGAAATACTGCTTACCCCTTGCCAAATACCGACTTCATCCCAGCCATACTGTTTTGCCAGCAGATTACGCATCATCACGTAAGCGACGGGAAGCGTGACTGAGGTAATCAGCGCCATGATGGTGAACTTACCCAAATGGCTAGCCAGCGCCTTGTCCCAACTTAGTTTAAGGTAGCTGAAGGGAATAGTCTTGCGACGCACCAGAATAAAAGTCGCTGGCACGACGACCAACGCAGGAACCAATGCTAACCCCACTAACGCGCCAAAATAGCCACCAAATCGGAAGCAAATATAATAAGCCACTACGCCAATCAGACTACCGCCGATAATCGCCAGCGCGTTGCCCATCGCATCGCGATAACCTTTAAGAATAGCCAGAAACAGGTTCGCGTAAGCGATACCCATTTGAATAAAGGCGACGGCACGTACGACATTCTCATAATCAGCACGGCCAAATAGCGCCACGCTCACCGGTTTTGCCGCAAATAAAAACAGCAAAGCCAATAAGGTAGAGAACCCCAACACTATCGCCGATGAGGTGCCTAATACCGCACGTAGTCGCTCCGGTTGCTGATGATATTCTGCAACATATTTGGTAACGCCGTTAAAAATACCGGCTCCCGACAATACGCCTAATACCGTAATTAACTGGCGGAAGTTACCCGCCTGTCCAACGCCGCTGGGGCCAAAAGTGACCGCCAGCAGTTTAACTACCAGCAAACCTACGCCGATCTTAATCAGCGTAGAGCCTGCGGTCCAAATAGATGCTTTTGCCAGTGACATATCAGGCGAAGAAACTCAGTACGCGGTTAATAATGATTTTCTGGTTGGCTTCGGTCAGATTATAGAAAACCGGTAGACGCACCAGACGCTCACTCTCTTTGGTGGTAAAGCAATCCTCACCGGATAAACGACCAAATTCGGCACCCGCCGGGCAGGCATGCAACGGAATATAATGGAAGACCGTCATAATATCGGCTTCTTTCATATAGCTGATAAAGGCCGAACGCTCTTCAATATCGCGTAGTTTGATATAAAACATATGAGCATTCTGTTCAACATCAGCAGGAACCATTGGTAAATCGATACGGCCAGCGTCAGCAATAGGCTTGAATGCGGCATAGTAATTTTGCCACAGAGACAATCGACGTTGATTAATCTGTTCAGCCGCTTCCAACTGCCCCCAAAGGTAGGCAGCCTGTAAATCAGCCATCAGATAGCTAGAACCGATATCACGCCAGGTATATTTATCCACCTGACCGCGGAAGAACTGGCTGCGGTTGGTGCCTTTTTCGCGGATGATTTCGGCGCGATCGATCAGAGAGGGGTCATTAATCAGCGTTGCGCCACCTTCTCCACCCGCCGTGTAGTTTTTGGTTTCATGGAAGCTAAAGCAACCAATATGACCAATCGTACCCAGCGCTTTGCCTTTGTAAGTCGACATCACGCCCTGAGCGGCATCTTCGACCACAAACAGATCGTATTTTTTTGCCAGCGCCATGATGGTATCCATCTCGCAGGCAACGCCAGCATAGTGAACGGGCACAATTACTTTAGTTTTATCGGTAATCGCCGCTTCAATTTTGGTTTCATCGATATTCATGGTGTCTGGACGAATATCGACAAATACCATTGTTGCACCGCGCAATACAAAGGCATTAGCGGTGGAAACAAAGGTAAAACTCGGCATGATCACTTCATCGCCGGGCTTAATGTTCAGCAACAACGCCGCCATTTCCAGCGATGCGGTGCAAGAAGGGGTCAGCAAGACTTTCGGGCAGTTAAAACGCTGCTCCATCCACTGCTGGCAACGATGGGTAAAACCGCCATCGCCGCAAAGCTTCCCGCTGTTAATTGCATCTTGCATATAACCAAGTTCGGAGCCAACAACCGGTGGTGCGTTAAATGGAATCATTTCATCCCCTGCATAACCAATAAGCGGTGCTCTCAATAGATGCCCCGCTACGAATATAGAGACGCAAAGCTGCGACGTTGCTCATCTGAGTGGCGACATGTAGCCGCTGTAACCCGTGATGCTGACACCACTGCTTTGCCGCCGACATAAGTTTTGTACCAATACCTTGCCCTGTTGCTCCCGGAAACGCCGCCAGCAAACCAATTCGAGCCGAGCCATCCTGCAAACTACGCAAAGTGACAAACCCGATAGCCTGATTATGGCTATCGACCACCAGCAAACATTGGTGGTCGAAAGTTCCCAGCACCGCTTTTTCGGCCCAAAGCGCGTAGAAACGCCCGCTATCCTGTGGCTCATACCAAGGCGCGCGAAAACGACTAAGAGCAAAAGCGCTGGCTGCGGCGCTGCGCAACTGAGGAATATCCAATTCAGTTGCGATCCGGACTGAGCCTGCAGCCAGCATATCGGGGAAGGCGGAACTCGTCGCCGTTCCCGAATGGTCAACTACAGAAGCAGTTTCCGTGCCAATCGGCAGTGAAAGATCAATTTCACTTTCAACCAGACGAAAACCCAGCGGATTAAGGGCATCTACCCAATCCAGACGGTGCGCAGGGATTTTGGCCTGAACCAAAGCATAAGCACCCAATTCTGCCGGGTTCAGCAACGGGGCAGAATCAGATAAGTTCAGTTTTGCGCTGTGTCTCTGGAAAAATTCACTTTCCCAGTTCAGCGGTTCAATATTGGCGCGGACGAGCATGCAATAAATCCAGCAGATATTTACCGTAACCCGTTTTGGCCAAAGCGGTGGCGGCGCGTTTTACGCCATCATCATCCAGCCAGCCATTACGCCAGGAAATTTCTTCCAAACAGGCGATTTTAAAGCCCTGACGCTTCTCTACCGTTTGTACAAAGGTACTGGCTTCAATCAGGCTATCGTGGGTACCGGTATCTAACCAAGCAAAGCCGCGCCCCAATAGCTCAACCGTTAACTCACCGCGCTCCAGATACATCTGGTTGATGGTAGTAATTTCCAGTTCACCGCGGGAAGAAGGTTTAACCTGTTTGGCAAAATCAACCACTTGATTATCGTAGAAATAAAGCCCGGTTACCGCCCAGTTGGACTTAGGCACGCTTGGTTTTTCTTCGATGGAAAGCGCTCGGAAATTATCATCGAACTCCACCACGCCAAAACGCTCTGGATCCATCACCTGATAGCCAAAAACGGTCGCACCTTTCTGTCGGGCAACGACGCTTTTCAGTTTAGGGCTAAATCCTTGACCAAAGTAGATATTATCGCCAAGAACCAGACAGCAAGGTTCACCGTTAATGAACTCTTCGCCGATCAAGAATGCCTGCGCTAAGCCTTCTGGCTTAGGCTGTGCAGCATAACTGAGGTTAATACCAAACTCGGAACCATCCCCCAGCAAACGCTGGAAGGAAGGCAAATCTTCAGGAGTGGAAATAATCAGAATATCGCGAATGCCGGCCAGCATTAGGACTGACAACGGATAATAAATCATGGGTTTATCGTAAACCGGGAGCAGCTGTTTGGAGACGCCGCGAGTAATAGGATGTAAACGGGTACCGGAACCGCCCGCCAGAACTATGCCTTTCATAGAAACTCCTGATTTGACCTGTAACAACGCGCTGTTCAAATGAAGCAGCGCGTTAGATGGCCGTGCAGTGACTTTTAGACGTGCTGGCGAAACTTAATCGCTCAGACCCAAACGTTCGCCGGCATAAGAGCCGTCCTGTACGCGTTGCCACCAGGATGTGTTGCTAAGATACCAATTGACGGTCTTACGAATGCCGCTCTCAAAGGTTTCCTGTGGACGCCAGCCCAGCTCTCGCTCAATCTTCCCGGCATCAATGGCATAGCGCATATCGTGGCCTGGGCGATCTTTGACATAAGTGATCAAATCACTGTAGTGGGCAATTCCCGCGGGTTTGTTTGGCACCAGTTCGTCTAGCAAAGTGCAAATGGTTTCTACCACTTCAATATTTTTGCGCTCGTTGTGCCCGCCGATATTGTAGGTCTCGCCTACTACACCCTCGGTCACTACCTGATATAGCGCGCGTGCGTGGTCTTCTACATATAACCAGTCACGAACCTGAGCGCCGTTGCCATAAACAGGCAAAGACTTACCGGCCAGCGCGTTTAAAATCACCAGCGGAATCAGCTTCTCTGGGAAATGATATGGGCCATAGTTATTGGAACAGTTAGTGACCAACGTCGGCAGGCCATAAGTACGCAACCAGGCTCGAACCAAATGGTCGCTGGAAGCTTTTGACGCGGAATACGGACTGCTTGGGGCGTAAGGCGTGGTCTCGGTAAAGAGATCGTCCGTGCCGTGCAGATCGCCATACACTTCATCGGTAGAGATATGGTGGAAACGAAATGCTTGCTTTTTCTCTACTGCCAGCGCCTGCCAATAGTGCCGAGCGGCCTCCAACAGCGTGTAAGTACCCACAATATTGGTTTCGATAAAAGCGGCTGGACCATCGATGGATCGATCCACGTGACTTTCAGCGGCCAGATGCATCACGGCATCTGGCTGATACTGCGTAAAGATACGATCCAGCGCAGCGCGGTCACAAATATCAACCTGCTCAAACGCATAGCGATCGCTGTCTGCCACGACGGTCAGGGATTCTAAATTTCCTGCATAGGTGAGTTTATCAACCACCACAACGCTGTCGGCCGTGTCATTGATGATATGTCTCACCACGGCGGAGCCGATAAAGCCGGCGCCACCAGTGACCAGAATACGTCTCAACGCCATACTCCTTTGGTATCAACAATCCACTGTTGCTTCACTTCTTCAGGTTTAATTGCCTTAAATTGACTGTGATCAACCAGCATCACCAGCACATCAGCTTGCTGCAGCGCTTCCGCCGTGTTTTTCAGCGTAACGTTGCCCGCTAATGATTTCGGTAATTGCTCTACGTTCGGCTCAACCACCAAGGTTTCACCTGCATGCCATTCTGCAATCAGGTGCGCGATTTCTACCGCCGGACTTTCACGTAGGTCATCAATGTTTGGCTTAAATGCCAGACCGAAGCAGGCAATTTTTACTTCTGATGCACGCTTGTCGCTATTCGCCAGGCAATCAGCCACCGCTGCTTTCACGCGATCGACAACCCATAAAGGTTTGCCATCATTGACCAGACGCGCGGTATGGATCAGACGCGCCTGCTGCGGATTTTGCGAAACAATAAACCAAGGATCGACAGCGATACAGTGACCGCCCACGCCCGGACCAGGTTGCAAAATATTGACGCGCGGATGACGGTTCGCCAAACGGATCAGTTCCCACACGTTAATGTCTTGGTCGGCACAAATTAGCGACAGTTCGTTAGCAAAAGCAATATTGACATCGCGGAAACTGTTTTCAGTCAGTTTGCACATTTCAGCGGTGCGGGCATTGGTCACCACGCATTCACCTTCCAGGAAAATCTTGTACAGCTCGCTGGCGCGGGCAGAACATTTTGGCGTCATACCGCCAATCACCCGATCATTCTGAATCAGTTCAACCATCACCTGCCCCGGCAGTACCCGCTCTGGGCAATAGGCGATATTGATGTCTGCTTCTTCTCCAGCCTGCTGCGGGAAGCTCAGATCAGGGCGGAATTCAGCCAACCACTGAGCCATTTGTTCTGTAGCACCAACCGGTGAAGTCGACTCCAGAATCACCAGATCGCCTTGCTTCAGCACCGGCGCAATAGATTTAGCCGCAGACTCCACGTACACCATGTCAGGTTCGTGATCGCCTTTAAACGGCGTTGGCACAGCAATCAGGAAAGCATCGGCTGCCAATGGCTTAGTGACCGCCTGCAAATAGCCGCCTTCAACGGCAATTTTGACAACTTTATCCAAATCCGGCTCGACGATATGAATCGCACCGCGATTAATGGTCTCGACCGCATGAGCGTTAACATCAACGCCAATCACCTTTTTCTTGCGCGAAGCAAAAGCGGCTGCGGTAGGTAAACCGATATATCCAAGACCGATAACAGAAATAGTTTCAAAACTCATAGCGTCACCTGATGATTCTTTAATGCTTCTAGGATGCGTTGACAGGCGTGCCCGTCACCGTAAGGATTATGTGCCCGGCTCATTTGGTGATATGCATCTTCATCCACCAGCAAATGGGTCACTGCATCTACAATTTTTTTGACGTCAGTTCCCACCAGCAGAACGGTGCCTGAATCTACCGCTTCCGGGCGCTCGGTGGTATCACGCATAACCAGCACCGGCTTGCCTAGCGATGGCGCTTCTTCCTGAATTCCGCCCGAGTCCGTCAGAATCATATAAGCATGGTTCATCAGGTAGACAAATGGCAGGTAATCTTGCGGATCGATCAGGATGATGTTGTCGACGCCGTGCAGGATACGGTTAACCGGCTCGCTGACGTTGGGATTAAGGTGAACCGGGTAAACGACCTGCACGTCCGGGTGATTACGGGCAATTTCAGCCAGTGCGCTGCAAATGCGCTCAAACCCGCCGCCAAAGCTCTCGCGACGATGGCCTGTCACTAGAATCATTTTCTTATTGGCATCGAGGAAAGGATAGCGAGCGTCCAGATCCTTACGCAGTTTCTCGTCTTTCAACACCCGATCGCGCACCCAAAACAGCGCGTCTATCACAGTGTTTCCCGTCACAAAAATACGATTATCCGGCAATAACTCACGCAACAGGTTCTGACGCGAATTTTCCGTTGGCGCAAAATGGTACATAGCCAAATGCCCAGTAAGCTTACGGTTGGCTTCTTCTGGCCACGGGGAATAAAGGTCTCCGGTACGCAGGCCCGCTTCAACGTGGCCTACTGGAATTCGCTGATAGAACGCGGCCAAACTGGTTGCCAAAGTCGTGGTGGTATCACCGTGGACTAAAATGACATCTGGTTTAAATTCGGCCAAAACGGGCTTTAAACCTTCCAGAATACGGCAGGTTATTTCAGTCAGTCCCTGTCCCGGCTTCATGATATTCAAATCATAATCGGGCTCAATCTCAAACAATCTTAGAACCTGATCCAACATCTCTCGGTGTTGAGCAGTTACGCAGACTTTTGATTCAAAGGCTTCATCCTGAGCCAAGGCATGCACCAGAGGAGCCATTTTGATGGCTTCAGGACGGGTGCCAAAAACAGTCAACACTTTCACAGTGAATCTCTTTTAGGTCAGTTAGCCGCAGACAACGCCTGCAAGTTGGGCGCTTACGCGCCCATTAGCAATTTAGTGCTTTACGCCGGGACGACGGGCCAATGCCACGCCAGCTCCGACTAATGCGCCAATCGCTCCCCACATAATCATTAGGAAAGCGCGACGCGGGCTATCGCGAGTTACCGGGTCTTCCGGAGTACGCAGGTAACGGTAGGTCTGGAATTTATCTTCCAGCGTCGGCCCAACGTTTAATGTTGCCAGCATAGCGCGGTTTTGATCGTAATCGATATCAAAGCTTGGGCCTGATGCTTCCAGAGTTTCTAAACGCGCCTGAAGCATAGGTTTGCCCAGCAGGAACATTTTGGAATCTGGCAGTTGTTCCGCAGGCGTATCCGTTTGGTTACGACTAATACCCTGTTGTTCGGCCACTTTGAGTGCTTGTTTAACCGCATTCAGCTCACGATCGTAAACCGCCTGCGCTACGGCTTCCTGCCGCTTAACCTGTGCTTTCATTGACTGAGTTCGCGCAGCCCATGCCCCTTGAATTTCATCATTCAAGTGACTGGCAGCACGCTGGCTAGCAAAATCGACATACTCTCGCAGCAATTTGTTCGAGTCAGTTGCGGTTTCCGCGGTCAATTTCACGCTGTCATTCAGCACTTTTTTGTCATCGTGCGGCGTGAATTGAATATTATTGACTAACTCATCCAGCAAAGCCGCATCCGCCTTCGCATCCCCTTCCTGACGTTGCTTGTAGTAATCACTCTTCAGCCAGAAGTCACGACGGGTATCGTAAGCCGCTAGTTGAATGATGAACTCATTATAAGCTTCGTCAGAAATACTCGGCTGCTCACTAGCCGAACCTGAAACTAAACGGGAATCCAGGTTACGCAAAAACTGCTGTTGGGAATAATAGCCGCCTAGATTATTAACCGTTGGCTTATCGGTAATCGCAGTGGCACTCCACTGCTGCTTCACTAAGTAGGACACGCTTAGGGCAATGACGGCAAACAGAACCGCCATACCGATAATCCAGGCTTTACCACGCCATAGCGTGCAGCAAAGGCCGCGGATATCTAATTCGTTATCGACAGCCAGTTCATTGTTAGTAGACGTTTTTTCTGGTTTCATCACTGCCCAAAAGCCTCTGATTAAGATACATGCTTATTATTAGCCCGCCGCATCCGGCGCTTAATACGCTTGATGAAACGCGCCACTCGCCAGGCTCGTTTGATGCAGTAGCCATACAGGAAGAATGCAAGCAAGAATAATGCCAACATTACCCATTCAGGAACAAATACCAGTCGTTCGCCGATAACACCAACGGCCGCCAGTAAGGCCGCAGCCAGGGTAATTAGGACAAATGCCTGTCGGGAAGTGAAGCCTGCGCGCATGATAAGATGGTGGATGTGCTGGCGGTCAGGTGAGAACGGACTCATACCTTTACGTAAGCGGCGATACATAATGGCAATCATGTCCATTAGCGGAATCGCAATAATCCACAGAGCGGTAACCGGATTGATCGGATGGGTTTTACCCTGAGTAGTCTGCAACAGAATCCAAATGGCGGTAAAACCAATCAGCGTACTGCCCGCATCGCCCATAAAGACTTTATAGCGGCGCCCCAACAAACCGAGATTTAGCAAGATATATGGCGTAATCGCCGCAATCATCGCAAAACACCAAAACGCCAGTGCCATATGGCCAGCCTGATAGAGCAAGATGCCCATCGCACCGAATGACACGCAAGACAGCCCACCCAGCAGCCCGTCAATACCGTCAACCATATTGAATGCGTTGATAGCCGCCCACACGGCAAACAGCGTAACCACGTAACCGAACGGGCCGAGAACCATTTCCCACGGGCCAAGAACGTGTCCAAGGCTGTGTAGATAAAGTCCGGCAAACGCCATCATTACTACGCCGACCAGAGCCTGAACAAAAGCGCGGATTTTAACGCTAATATCAAAACGGTCATCCAGAGCACCAACGAACACTAATAAACCGGCGCAGGCCAGATAGAGTGAACCGAATGGAATTTGCTGGCTGGATATCAGGAAGGCAAAACAGATACCCGCATACACAGAAATACCGCCGACTAAGGGAATCAGCCCCTGATGGCGTTTACGGTAATTGGGTTTATCGACGAGACCGATTCTCTTTGCCACTTTACGGGCGATAAATAAAAAAGCTAAAGAAAACAGCAGGACGATTAGAATCTCTGTACTCATGGTGAGTAATTTCACGTTAAACAGCTCTCTGCAAAAGATAAGGCAGCTTAGCATGTGAGTAAACTTACTCCACGATGCAAAACAACCTTTCAGTCATTTCCTATTAGGGTGACAGCCTATATTGTTTTTACAACAATATCCTCGTTCTATTCACGGATAACTCAGAGCTAGATACGAAAATGCCATCACCATTAACGGTGTAGATCTACTGATCAAATAAATAAGCGTATTTATCGTATATTCCAAACGTGAAAAACGCCACGACTGAGCGTGGCGTTTTTTTCGTTTTATTTAAATTACGAACGTCTCATCATATCGAAGAAGTCGTCGTTGGTCTTCGTCATAGCTAATTTATTAATGAGGAATTCCATTGCATCAATTTCACCCATTGGATGGATAATTTTGCGCAGAATCCACATTTTTTGTAATTCTTCGGTCGTGGTGAGCAACTCTTCTTTACGGGTACCGGAACGGTTGTAGTCGATAGCAGGGAACACACGTTTCTCAGCGATTTTACGCGCCAAGTGCAATTCCATGTTACCAGTACCTTTAAATTCTTCGTAAATCACTTCATCCATCTTCGAACCGGTATCAACCAGAGCGGTTGCGATGATGGTCAGGCTTCCGCCCTCTTCCACGTTACGTGCCGCACCGAAGAAACGCTTAGGACGATGCAGGGCGTTAGCATCCACACCACCGGTCAGAACCTTACCTGAAGCAGGAACCACGGTGTTATAGGCGCGAGCCAGACGAGTAATGGAGTCCAGCAGGATGATAACGTCTTTTTTGTGCTCAACCAGACGTTTCGCCTTCTCGATAACCATTTCGGCGACCTGAACGTGGCGAGACGCTGGCTCATCAAAGGTAGAAGCAATAACTTCACCTTTAACCAGACGCTGCATCTCGGTAACTTCTTCCGGGCGCTCATCAATCAGCAATACCATCAGCACGCAGTCTGGGTGATTGTAGGCAATGCTGGTTGCAATGTTCTGCAACAGCATGGTTTTACCCGCTTTTGGCGGTGCTACGATCAAGCCACGTTGTCCGCGACCAATCGGCGAAGCCAGATCCAACACGCGCGCCGTTAAGTCTTCTGTTGAACCGTTACCGCGTTCCATGCGCAAACGTGAATTTGCATGCAGCGGGGTTAAGTTTTCAAACAGAATTTTATTACGGGCGTTTTCCGGTTTGTCATAGTTAACTTCGTTAACTTTTAACAGTGCAAAATAACGCTCGCCTTCTTTTGGCGGACGAATCTTACCGGAAATGGTGTCACCAGTGCGGAGGTTGAAACGGCGAATTTGACTTGGGGATACATAGATGTCGTCGGGACCGGCAAGGTAGGAGCTGTCTGCTGAACGGAGGAAACCAAATCCATCCTGCAATATCTCCAATACGCCGTCACCGAAGATATCTTCTCCACTTTTAGCATGTTGCTTCAGGATAGAGAATATGATGTCTTGTTTACGCATCCGGGCCAGGTTTTCCAGCCCCATATTTTCGCCAAGTGTAATCAGGTCAGAAACCGGCGTATTCTTTAATTCGGTAAGATTCATAATGGTGGGTTCTTAAACTCGGGGTATGTCTCGAACTTTAGTCGTGAATGGGTATGGCAGCGTCATCCGTGCCTGTTTAATGGACATTCAATCTCGGCCTTGTGTGCTGCGCGAGTAATAGCTTGCGCAAAATTCGCACTCAACGACGGCAATAAATTGAAGGTACCTTAGACTGATTTTTTAAAACCGTTAGACTGTCAAAAAACCGATTGAGTTCATATATATTCTCAACGCAAATGTTTCGACATAGAGTAAAACTTTAGATTCAAACTATTTAGGTGCTACAGAATTTTTTAGATGCTACAAACCTAGATTCTACTCACAGGTATGTTCTATACGCAGTGGAATAAACTTAACACGCTTCTTTGCAGGCGTCTAGCGGTCAGTGTGAAAATCACACCCACCGCAGGACACCCGGCTTTTGACACTAATATCGACTACAGATTTTCGTCCAGGAACGCTTTCAGCTGGCTCTTGGACAGGGCACCCACTTTGGTTGCCGCAACCGCACCGTCTTTAAACAGCAACAACGTCGGGATACCACGGATGCCGTATTTTGGCGCTGTGCCCGGGTTCTGATCGATGTTCAATTTAGCGATGGTCAGTTTGCCTTCGTATTCTTCGGCAATCTCATCCAAAATCGGAGCAATCATCTTGCACGGACCACACCATTCAGCCCAGAAATCGACCAACACCAGGCCAGTGGCTTCCAGCACGTCAGTGGCGAAGCTGTCGTCACTCAGGTGAATAATTTTATCGCTCATGTTCTACTCCAAAGGATTGTGTCTACCTAGTTGATGTAGCATTAACCAACATTAGGTTGACTTTATTTCACCGGATACGCTTTCGTAAAGCAATAGTTAGCTGATATTCTACCACACTATGAGCAAAACACACTTGACTGAACAGAAGTTTTCCGACTTCGCCCTGCACCCGCTAGTTGTTGAAGCCCTTGAAAATAAAGGGTTTCAATATTGCACGCCGATTCAGGCGTTAGCATTGCCACTCACCCTGTCCGGGAGAGATGTAGCAGGTCAGGCGCAAACCGGTACCGGAAAGACGCTAGCATTCCTGGCGTCTACTTTTCATTATTTGCTTTCGCACCCAGCAGAAGAGGGTCGTCAGACTAACCAGCCTCGTGCATTAATTATGGCACCGACGCGGGAACTGGCGGTACAGATTCATTCTGATGCTGAAGCCTTATCCCAGATTACCGGTTTGAAACTGGGTCTGGCCTACGGCGGTGACGGCTACGACAAACAGCTTAAAGTGCTGGAAAGCGGCGTCGATATTCTTATCGGTACCACTGGCCGTCTGATCGACTACGCAAAGCAAAACTACATTAATCTGGGCGCTATTCAGGTCGTGGTACTGGATGAAGCCGATCGTATGTACGATTTGGGCTTTATTAAAGATATCCGCTGGTTGTTCCGCCGCATGCCTGCGGTAGAAAAACGTCTGAATATGCTATTTTCCGCTACGTTGTCTTACCGCGTACGTGAACTGGCGTTCGAACAGATGAATAACGCCGAGTACGTGGAAGTGGAGCCGTTACAAAAAACCGGCCACCGCATTAAAGAAGAACTTTTCTATCCTTCAAACGAAGAAAAGATGCGCCTGTTACAGACGCTGATTGAAGAAGAATGGCCTGATCGCTGCATCATTTTTGCCAACACCAAGCACCGCTGTGAAGAAATCTGGGGCCATCTGGCTGCCGATGGACACCGCGTTGGCCTGCTGACCGGCGATGTGGCGCAGAAAAAACGTCTGCGAATTCTGGAAGATTTCACCAAAGGCGATTTGGATATTCTGGTAGCAACCGATGTTGCGGCTCGTGGCCTGCACATTCCGTTGGTAACCCACGTATTCAACTACGACCTGCCTGACGATTGCGAAGATTACGTTCACCGTATCGGTCGTACCGGTCGTGCTGGCGAAAGCGGCCATTCAATTAGTCTGGCTTGCGAAGAATATGCACTAAACTTACCGGCTATTGAGACCTATACCGGTCACAGTATTCCTGTAAGCAAATACAATAGCGATGCGCTGTTGACTGATTTACCAGCACCAAAACGTCTGGCACGTACCCGCACCGGGAATGGCCCGCGCCGTAATTCTGCACCTCGCCGTAACGGCGCGCCGCGGAACAACAACCGTAAACGACCAGGCTGATAACGCGATGCTAAGCTCCACCTCACTTTATGCTGCCATCGATCTTGGCTCCAACAGTTTCCATATGTTGGTGGTACGTGAGGTGGCAGGCAGTATCCAAACGCTGGCACGTATTAAACGCAAAGTTCGGCTGGCCGCTGGATTAGATGCCAATAACCATCTATCACATGAAGCAATGGAACGCGGCTGGCAATGTTTGAAGCTGTTTTCTGAACAGTTGCAGGATATTCCGCGGGAACAAATTCGCGTGGTCGCCACGGCAACCTTGCGTTTGGCCTCCAACGCCGACCAATTCCTGCAAACGGCCATTGAAATTCTGGGCTGCCCGATTCAGGTGATTAGCGGTGAAGAAGAAGCGCGGCTGATTTATCACGGTGTCGCCCACACGACCGGCGGGCCAGAAAAGCGTCTGGTGGTCGATATTGGCGGTGGCAGTACCGAACTGGTAACCGGTTCCGGCGCGCAGGCGGCCATATTGGTCAGTCTGCCGATGGGCTGCGTAACCTGGCTGGAACGTTATTTCAGCGATCGCAATCTGGAACAGGAAAACTTTGACCAGGCCGAATTAGCGGCGCGTGAGATGATCAAACCGGTCGCGGCACGTTTTCGTGAGCACGGTTGGCAAATTTGCGTCGGCGCATCCGGTACAGTGCAGGCTTTGCAGGAAATTATGGTCGCTCAAGGCATGGACGAACTGATTACGCTGCCAAAGCTGCAACAACTGAAACAAAGAGCCATTCACTGTGGCAAGCTGGAAGAACTGGAAATTTCGGGTCTGACGCTGGAAAGAGCCTTGGTATTCCCCAGCGGCCTATCGATTTTGATCGCTATTTTCCAGGAATTGGGTATCGAAAGCATGACGCTGGCCGGCGGCGCACTGCGCGAAGGTCTGGTGTACGGCATGCTGCATTTACCTATTGAGCAAGATATTCGCAGCCGCACTATTCGTAATCTGCAACGCCGCTATTTGCTGGATATCGAGCAAGCTCAGCGCGTCGCGCAGTTAGCGGATAACTTTTTTCTACAGGTTGAGAAACAGTGGAAACTAGAGGGTAGATGTCGGGAATTATTGCAAAATGCCTGTTTGATCCACGAAATCGGCCTTAGCGTTGATTTCAAGCTCGCTCCGCAGCATGCAGCCTACCTGATTAGGTATCTGGATCTGCCTGGATTTACCCCCGCTCAAAAACTGCTTCTCTCCGCTCTCTTGCAAAACCAAAGCGGCACTCTGGATTTATCACTGCTTAGTCAGCAAAACGCGTTACCCGTAGTAATGGCGCAGCGTTTATGTCGCTTGCTACGTCTGGCGATCATTTTCTCCAGTCGTCGTCGGGATGACACCTTACCCGCGGTAAGATTACGCGCCAATGGCGACACTCTGTGCGTGCTATTACCACAAGGCTGGCTGCAACTTCATCCTTATCGTGCCGAATCACTGGTACAAGAAAGTCACTGGCAAAGCTATGTTCAGTGGCCTCTTACTCTGGAAGAGTTTCGTTAAGCAGTATCTCGGGCGGTTATAGATAGCCGCCCACTATTTCTCCCTTTCCTTCTTCAAGTCACCCTCCCTCATCACTATTTCGTGTAAAAAAACAGCAAGCACTCAATATGTGATCGCCTCCAGCTTAAAAACAAAACAATGTGTGTATTTTTATAGAACAGCGTTTCTTTTTAGTCCTATTTCCTCCAATCAGAAGGCAACGCTGTCTGCGACAACGCTCTCCATTTCAATGAGGAATAAGAATGCGCGTACAGCTTCAACACCGTCATCCCCTGAATATACTGTTGATTATTTCTGGTTTGGCACTCGCCCCTGTTACAGCATTGGCCGAACTGAAAGCACCGCAAAATCTACAGGTTCCCACGCTAGCTTATGACGAAAACAGCATAGTATTAGTGTGGCAAGCGCCGGAAGATAACGGTCAAATCGTCGATTATCAGGTGTATTCCGCAGGGAAACTACTGGGCCTCGCCAGTGAAAATAATGACCAATACTCTCCGGCCAAACCCTATATCAATCATTTCTACGCAAATGATAAGCAGCAATTCCAGCGCAAGATTCTGATGCAGAATTTCACCGTACAGGGGCTAAAACCTGACACGACTTACTCGTTCAGCGTCAGAGCGCGCTATGCCGACGGTTCACTGTCACCTGACAGTCGGGTGATGACTGCGAAAACAACGGCGTTACCTCAGGTGCTAAATATTCGTGATTTCGGTGCCAAAGACGATGGGAAAACCCTCAATACCCAAGCGATTCAACGGGCGATTAATAGCTGTAAACCGGGTTGTCGCATTGATATTCCCCCTGGGGTGTATAAAACCGGTGCGCTGTGGCTAAAAAGCGATATGACATTGAATCTTCAGGCTGGCTCGACCTTGCTGGGTTCGGAAAATCCAACGGATTATCCCGCGGGCTATTATCTTTATAGCTATTCCACCGTCCAGCGTCCGGCCTCGCTGATTAATGCCATAAATCCTGATAAGACCGCGCCGGGCACCTTCCGAAATATCCGCATCGTTGGCTTTGGAACTATCGATGGCAACGGCTGGCTCCGCGCGAAAACCGGCGAAATATCCGATGAATTAGGCAATAAGTTGCCACAATACGCCGCGAGCAAAAATACCAAAGTGCACGAAGACGGCATTCTAGCCAAAAATCAAGTTGAACAGGCTGTTTCCACAGGAATGGATCTAAAAACGGCTTACGGCCAGAAACGCTCCAGTTTGATCACCTTGCGCGGCGTAGAAAACCTGTATTTAGCCGGATTCACCGTTCGTAATCCGGCATTTCACGGCATTATGAATCTGGAAAACCACAACGTGGTAGCTAATGGTTTAATCCATCAAACTTATGATGCTAATAACGGCGACGGTATTGAGTTCGGCAATAGCCAGAATGTCATGGTGTTCAATAACTTCTTCGATACTGGCGATGATTGCATTAACTTTGCAGCAGGTACTGGCGAAATGGCTCAGCAACAGGAACCGATGAAAGGAGCGTGGTTATTTAACAACTATTTCCGCATGGGCCACGGCGCTATTGTCACTGGCAGCCATACTGGTGCATGGATTGAAGATATTCTGGCGGAAAATAACGTGATGTATCTGACGGATATTGGCCTAAGAGCCAAAAGTACTCGCTCAATCGGCGGGGGCGCACGCAACGTCACTTTTCGCAATAATGCCATGCAAGATATCGCCAAGCAGGCCGTCGTCATGACGCTGGACTATGCGGATAGCAATGCCAATCTGGATTATCCTCCGGCGAAAACTCCTGCTCAATTCTATGATTTTACAGTGAAAAATGTGACGGTGAATAACCAGACCGGAAAAAACGCATCCATTGAAATTAAGGGGGACAGTGACAAACAAGCCTGGCACCGTCTGGTGCATTTCGACAATGTGAAATTCAATCGAGTCATGCCAACGGCAATCAGCGATTTACGTGATAGCCAGTTCAATCAGGTTATTTTCACTCAACTCCGGGGCGAAACCCCTTGGCATTTCGGCGCGATACAAAATGTGACGGTAGATGGGAAACCCGTGACACCATAGAGTTCATCAACAGATTTCCCTACCCATTACTTCTTGGCATTTGCCAATTGAGCACGAATACTGGCCAGATGACTCTGGCCTTTTTGCATCCGTTCTTCCGGCGTAATCACTTTACGCTCCGATTCCCAATCCAGATCATCTTGCGGTAATTCCATTAGAAAACGGCTAGGTTCCGGCCGCATCAATTCACCGTATTGACGACGCTCCCGACAGTGTGTGAAAAACAGTTCCCGCTGGGCGCGAGTGATGCCAACGTAGGCCAAGCGTCGTTCTTCATCCACATTATCTTCGTCGATGCTGCTTTGGTGAGGCAGCAGCCCTTCTTCCATGCCGACTAAAAATACGTAGGGAAATTCCAGACCTTTCGAAGCGTGCAAAGTCATTAGCTGCACCTGATCCAACTCTTCGTCGCTTTCTCCGCGTTCCATCATATCTCGCAGGGTGAAACGCGTGACAACCTGAGCCAAAGTCATCTGATCGTCCAGTTCCGAACCTTCCAACATTTCCGTCATCCAGCTAAACAGCATGTTGACGTTTTTCATCCGCATTTCTGCCGCTTTCGGGCTGGGAGAGGTTTCAAACAGCCAGCTTTCGTATTCCATTCCGTGAAGCAAATCCCGGACGGCGGCAATAGGTTCACGCTCCACCAGCCGAATAATACTCTCCAGCCAGTGAGTGAAACGCTGTAAAGACTCCAGTCCACGGCCTGTCAGATGTTGGCTCAAACCTAAGTCAAAGCTGGCGTGAAACAGGCTCTTGTTTCGGATATTCGCCCATTCCCCTAGTTTCTGAATCGTTGCCGGGCCAATTTCTCGTTTCGGCGTATTCACTATGCGTAGGAAGGCGCTGTCATCGTCCTGATTAGTTAGGACGCGTAGATAGGCAAGCAAGTCCTTGATTTCAGGACGAGAGAAGAAAGAGTCTCCGCCGGAAATGCGATAAGGAATTCGGTTTTGCACCAACAACTTTTCGAAAAGCCGCGATTGATGGTTACCGCGATACAAAATAGCGTAATCGCCGTACTGAGTTTTCTTAATAAAGTGATGGGCGATCAGCTCTCCCACGACTCTTTCGGCTTCATGGTCTTCATTATTGGCGGTAATCACTTTCAGCGGCTCGCCGTAACCTAATTCGGAAAACAGTCGTTTTTCAAAAACGTGCGGGTTATTGGCAATCAAAATATTGGCCGCTTTCAATATCCTCCCAGAAGAACGATAGTTTTGTTCCAGCTTGATCACCTGCAACTGAGGAAAATCTTCATTCAGCAGCACCAAGTTCTGAGGCCGTGCACCACGCCAGGAATAAATTGACTGATCGTCATCTCCCACCACGGTAAAGCGCGCCCGATTGCTCACCAATAACTTAACCATTTGATATTGGCTGGTATTGGTATCCTGATATTCATCTACCAGCAAATAACGCAGTTTATCCTGCCAGCGTTCGCGCACTTCTTCGTTTTTTTGTAACAACAGCGTGGGCAGAGAAATTAAATCGTCAAAATCCAGTACGTTGCAGGCTTTTAAGTGATCGTCATACAAGGCGTAGCAGTGGGCGAAGATCTTATCGCGTTCCGAACGCGCCTGTGCAGCCGCGGCGGTCGGAGTCATTAGATCGTTTTTCCAATTAGAGATCGTCGAGATCAACTGCTGTAGCTGAGTTTTATCCTCTTCCAGCCACTTGCTGGTAAGATCTTTTAGCAACCCCATCTGATCCTGTGCGTCAAACAGCGAGAAGTTAGATTTCATCCCCAGCGCTTTATATTCTTTCTTAATGATTTCCAGCCCCAAAGTATGGAAAGTTGAAATCATTAAACCGCGAGCTTCTTTGCGCCCCAGCGTTTGCGCCACGCGCTCTTTCATCTCGCGAGCGGCCTTATTGGTAAAGGTTACAGCGGCGATATGGCTGGGCTTATAGCCACACTGACGAATCAAGTGCGCGATTTTATTGGTAATTACGCGGGTTTTACCCGAGCCAGCGCCTGCCAGCACCAGGCAGGGGCCGGTGACAAATTCAACGGCTTGTTGTTGGCTAGGATTTAATCGCATAGTGCTCGGTTACTCAGTGGGGTGGTGGGGAGGAGGATTGTAGCAGAAAGAAGCGGGTGAAAAAAAACGCCTATCATTTTGACTTACCGCTTTCAAGCCGCTAAAAGCTTCAATCGTCGGCAAAATACGCTACACTGGCGGCCGATTAAAGGCGATCTTCATTCAAATTACATTGTGGTGATAAGTATTATGGCGAACAAAGCTTCTGCATTGCATATTCTGGTCGATGATGAAAAACAGGCAAATGATATTCTGGCGCAGTTGAACAATGGCGCTAATTTCCAAGAATTAGCCAAGAAATACTCTAACTGTCCGTCTAAACGTAACGGCGGCGATCTGGGTGAGTTCAACAAGGGCGATATGGTGCCAGCTTTTGATAAAGCGGTCTTTAGCTGTGAATTGCTACAACCTTACGGCCCGGTAAAAACCCAGTTCGGTTATCACATCATTAAAGTGCTATACCGCAGCTAATATTACTTAGCTTGAATGTAAAAAAACCGGCACTCGTGGCCGGTTTTTTATAGCGAAGATCTCGAGCACGACCCAATCTCAAATGGCCAGCGAAGTAGCTTGATTAGCCCGCAACCGCGATGCGTTTCATATCCTTCATATACCCACGCAGCTTATGCCCTACCGCCTCAATCGGATGGTGACGAATCGCTTCGTTAACATCACGCAACTGAGCGTTATCTACCGCAGTACCCGCTACGCTTTTCCCCAGATCCCCGGCTTGCAGAGAATCCATAAATTTGGCTTTCAGCAGCGGTACGGCTGCATTAGCGAACAGATAGTTACCGTATTCTGCAGTATCAGAGATAACCACATTCATTTCATACAAACGCTTACGAGCGATGGTATTGGCGATCAACGGCAGCTCATGCAGCGATTCGTAATAGGCTGATTCTTCGATAATTCCTGAGTCAACCATGGTTTCAAACGCCAATTCTACCCCGGCTTTTACCATGGCAATCATCAGTACGCCGTGGTCAAAATATTCCTGCTCGGAAATTTTACCTTCGAACTGCGGCGCGTTTTCAAAGGCCGTTTTACCGGTTTCTTCACGCCACTTCAGCAATTTCACATCGTCTTCTGCCCAGTCGGCCATCATGCCGCTGGAGAATGCGCCGGAAATGATGTCATCCATATGTTTTTGGAACAGCGGCGCCATGATTTCTTTCAGTTGTTCTGACAGCGCGTAGGCACGCAGTTTCGCCGGGTTAGACAGACGATCCATCATCAGAGTGATACCGCCCTGTTTCAGCGCTTCGGTGATGGTTTCCCAGCCGAATTGAATCAGTTTTTCAGCGTAGGCTGCATCCGTACCTTCTGCTACCAGTTTGTCGAAGCACAGCAGAGAACCCGCTTGCAGCATACCGCACAGAATGGTTTGTTCACCCATCAGGTCGGATTTCACCTCCGCAACAAATGAAGATTCCAACACGCCAGCGCGGTGACCACCGGTTGCAGCAGCCCAGGCTTTAGCGATAGCCATGCCCTCGCCCTTAGGATCATTTTCTGGATGAACGGCGATCAGCGTTGGTACACCGAAACCGCGCTTGTATTCTTCACGTACTTCGGTGCCCGGACATTTCGGCGCAACCATCACTACGGTTATGTCTTTACGTACCTGCTCGCCAACTTCCACGATATTAAAACCGTGAGAGTAACCCAGCGCCGCCCCGTCTTTCATTAACGGCTGAACGGCCTGAACCACGGCGGAATGCTGTTTGTCTGGCGTCAGGTTGACGACTAAATCAGCCTGCGGAATCAGTTCTTCGTAAGTCCCAACTTTGAAGCCATTTTCCGTCGCTTTGCGCCATGATGCACGCTTCTCGGCAATGGCTTCTTTACGCAGAGCGTAGGCTACGTCCAGGCCAGAGTCGCGCATATTCAAACCCTGGTTCAGACCCTGAGCACCACAACCGATGATCACCACTTTTTTACCTTTCAGGTAGTTCGCTTCGTCTGCAAATTCTTCACGTCCCATAAAGCGACATTTACCCAATTGCGCCAACTGCTGGCGCAGGTTCAATGTGTTGAAATAATTAGCCATAGTGGTACTCCGTTCGATGTTGTGTTGCGTTATTTTCACATCCCCCAGTCTGTGTGAGGGATTCTCTTGAATTCACTATATGTCAGGAAATCCGTTGCTGAAATTGATATATTTACAAGGTGTCGTTGCAGATTTTGCAATATAACTATTTCTTCGCCAACGAGAGTCAGCGCTATGGATTTACGTGACCTGAAGCTGTTTTTACATCTGGCTGATAGCCGCCATTTTGGTCGCTCGGCCAAGGCAATGCATATCAGTCCATCCACCCTATCTCGCCAGATTCAGCGGTTGGAAGAAACCATAGGGCAGCCGTTGTTTCTGCGGGATAACCGTACCGTGCAACTCACCGATGCCGGCACCCAGTTGAAAGCCTTTGCTCAACAAACCTTATTGCAATATCAGCAGTTGCGTCATGCCCTGGGGCAGCACGGGCCATCACTGAGCGGCGAGCTAAGACTGTTTTGCTCCGTTACCGCCGCCTACAGCCACTTACCGCCGATTCTGGATCGTTTTCGCGCCGAACACCCACTGGTGGAAATCAAACTGACCACCGGCGACGCCGCCAACGCCGTAGACAAAGTGCAGTCTAACGAAGCTGACTTGGGGATTGCTGGTCGTCCTGAAACCCTGCCTGGCACGGTAGAATTCACCCAAATTGGCGAGATTCCATTAGTACTGATTGCACCTGCGCTACCCTGCGCCGTGCGTACTCAGGCTGCTGAAGCTCATCCCGATTGGAACAATATTCCGTTTATCCTGCCGGAACACGGCCCGTCGCGAAAACGCATCGACTTATGGTTCCGCCGCCATCGCATTACTAACCCACTGATTTACGCCACCGTTTCCGGCCACGAGGCGATTGTTTCGATGGTTGCTCTCGGTTGCGGCATTGCCCTGATTCCGGAAGTTGTGGTGGAAAACAGTCCAGAACCCGTGCGAAACCGTATTTCTTTGCTAGATAATATTTCGCTGGTTGAACCCTTTGAACTGGGAGTCTGCGTGCAGAAAAAACGTTTAAACGAACCCTTGATCGAAGCATTCTGGGGGCTGCTACACAGCCCCCAGAATGCAAATTAACCCGCGAGGAAGAATCTAAACGCCGGATTATCGGTTTCATCATGGCAAATGTAGCCCAGCGCAGTCAGGTGCTGTTCAAATTCCGGCTCGGTCTCGGACAGCTCGAAGCCCGCCAACACTCGGCCAAAATCGGTGCCATGACTGCGATAATGGAACAACGAGATATTCCAGTGGGTACCGAGCGTATTGAGGAATTTCAACAGCGCGCCCGGTGATTCCGGGAATTCAAAGCTGTACAAACGTTCGCGCAACGGCTTGGAAGGACGACCGCCGACCATATAGCGGACATGCAGTTTGGCCATTTCATCGTCGGACAAATCCACGACCTGATATCCATCCGCCTGTAATTCAGCAATAATTTCAGCCCGCTCGGCGAATCCTCGGGTCAAACGCACGCCGACAAAAATGCAGGCGTTATCCGCGTCCGCGTAGCGATAGTTAAATTCGGTTACCGCCCGACCGCCTAGCAATTGGCAAAAGCGCAAGAAACTGCCTTTTTGCTCGGGAATCGTTACGGCTAACAGCGCTTCTCGCTGCTCACCTAGTTCACAACGCTCTGAGACATAACGTAAACCGTGGAAATTAACGTTAGCGCCAGAAAGTATATGAGCCAGACGTTCACCTTGAATATTATGCTGCTGAACATATTTTTTCAGACCCGCCAGCGCTAGCGCACCGGACGGTTCCGCAATCGCACGCACATCTTCAAAAATATCTTTGAGCGCCGCGCAGATGGCGTCGCTATCCACGGTGATAACGTCATCCAGATATTCCCGACACAGGCGGAAAGTTTCGTCACCAATGCGTTTCACCGCTACACCTTCGGCAAACAGCCCAACGCGAGCCAAATCAACCGGAGCTCCCGCCGCTAATGCCGCTTGCAGACAGGCAGAGTCTTCCGCTTCCACGCCGATCACTTTGATTTGCGGCATCAGTTGTTTAATTAATACCGCCACGCCAGCGGCCAGCCCGCCGCCGCCAACTGGAACAAAAACCCGATCTAAATGGGCGTCCTGTTGCAGTAGTTCCATCGCCAGCGTGCCTTGTCCAGCAATGACCGCCGGATGATCGAAAGGCGGTATAAAGGTGTATCCCTGCTGGCGGGAAATTTCGATGGCTTTAGCTTTGGCCTCATCAAAATTGGCGCCAAACAACAGTACTTCGCCACCAAAGCTACGCACCGCATCCACTTTGATGTCTGCTGTGGCAACCGGCATCACAATCAGCGATTTAATGCCCAGTTTACTCGCAGAAAGCGCTACGCCTTGTGCGTGATTACCCGCAGAAGCGGTCACTACGCCGCAAGCTTTCTGCTCTTCATTGAGTCCAGCCAGCATGGCATAAGCGCCACGTAGCTTAAAACTGTGTACCGGATGGCGATCTTCCCGCTTCACCAAAATAGTGTTACTGAAGCGAGATGAAATTTTTTCCATCACCTGTAATGGCGTGACCTGCGTAACTTCATATACCGGCGCGCGCAGCACCGCCCGTAGGTACTCTGCGCCACTGGGCGCATCAGGTAATGCTTGTGATTCCGCCATAGCCCCTAGCCTCCCAGCTTACTTTTATCACGAACAGCGCCTTTATCTGCGCTGGTTGCCAGTGAGGCATAGGCGCGCAAGGCGTAGGAAACCTGACGTACGCGGTTTTTAGGTGTCCAAGCAGCGGAGCCGCGAGCTAATTCGGCTTCATGGCGAGCCGCCAGTTCAGCGGCCGGTACATCTAATTCCATGCTGCGCTGAGGAATATCGATATCGATCATGTCGCCGTCCTGCACCAGCCCAATCAGACCACCGCTGGCCGCTTCTGGCGAAACGTGACCAATAGACAAACCGGAAGTCCCTCCGGAAAAACGCCCGTCGGTAATCAATGCGCAGCTTTTGCCTAACCCCATAGATTTCAAGTAGGTCGTTGGATACAGCATTTCCTGCATGCCCGGCCCGCCTTTCGGCCCTTCGTACCGAATAATCACTACGTCCCCGGCAACCACTTTCCCACCCAGAATCGCTTCTACGGCAGCGTCCTGGCTCTCATATACTTTGGCTGGGCCACGGAAAGTCAGGCTTTCTTTATCCACACCGGCAGTTTTTACAATACAGCCGTTTTCAGCCATATTGCCGTACAGCACGGCCAAGCCGCCGTCCTGACTGTAGGCATGCTCGCGCGTACGAATGCACCCTTCCTGACGGTCGGTATCTAGCGATGGATAGCGGCAATCTTGCGAGAAAGCTTTAGTGGTACGAATACCCGCAGGCCCCGCGGAATACATGTTTTTGACTTTTTCATCGCGGGTCAGCATAACGTCATAGGCTTTCAGGGTTTCCGGCAGGCTCAGTCCCAATACGTTTCGAACTTCGCGGTTCAGCAAACCGGCACGATCCAACTCGCCCAAGATCCCTACAACGCCACCGGCACGGTGCACATCTTCCATATGGTATTTCTGAGTACTCGGTGCCACTTTGCATAAATGTGGAACTTTACGCGACAGACGATCGATATCCGTCATGCTGAAATCCACTTCGCCTTCCTCAGCCGCCGCCAGCAAGTGCAGAACGGTATTGGTAGACCCCCCCATCGCAATATCCAGCGTCATGGCGTTTTCAAACGCCGCCTTGTTGGCGATATTACGTGGCAGCGCACTGGCATCATCTTGCTCGTAATAGCGTTTAGTCAGCTCAACGATATGTTTGCCGGCATCGAGGAATAATTGTTTACGATCGGCGTGAGTCGCCAGCAATGAACCGTTACCTGGGAGCGCTAAACCTAGAGCCTCATTCAGGCAGTTCATCGAGTTAGCGGTAAACATACCGGAGCAGGAACCGCAGGTCGGACAGGCGGAACGTTCAATTTGCGCACTATCTTCGTCGCTAACGTTCGGATTCGCGCCCTGAATCATCGCATCGACCAAATCCAGCTTGATAATTTTATCTGACAGTTTGGTTTTACCCGCTTCCATCGGGCCGCCGGAAACGAAAATAACCGGAATATTCAGACGCAGAGACGCCATCAGCATCCCTGGGGTGATTTTGTCGCAGTTGGAAATACACACCATGGCGTCGGCGCAGTGCGCGTTAACCATATATTCCACAGAATCCGCGATTAACTCTCGTGAAGGCAGAGAATAAAGCATGCCACCGTGTCCCATGGCGATACCGTCATCCACCGCAATAGTATTGAACTCTTTTGCCACGCCGCCTGACGCTTCGATTTGCTCGGCCACCAGCTTGCCTAAATCACGCAAATGAACGTGCCCAGGGACGAATTGGGTAAAGGAGTTAACCACCGCAATAATAGGTTTGCCGAAGTCATCATCGGTCATACCCGTAGCGCGCCAAAGTGCTCGGGCACCCGCCATATTGCGGCCATGAGTGGTGGTATGGGAACGGTACTTAGGCATTATCTCTTCACTCCTGTGTCTTTTATAAAGCAGGTGGCGAACGAACCACCCGCTGGTTCTGTCTGTCACTTTTTAGTTATTATTGATTGATCGGATCCAACCAGCCGTACTTATCTTCAGTTTCGCCGGTAAACAGACCAAAGAACGCCTGCTGGATTTTCTCGGTAATCGGGCCACGTTTGCCAATACCGACCTGAATACCATCAACGCTGCGTACTGGGGTAATTTCGGCGGCGGTGCCAGACATAAAGACTTCATCAGCCAGATACAGAGATTCGCGAGACAGCACTTGCTCACGCACTTCCAGGCCCATATCTTTGGCCAGCTTGATAATGGCATCGCGGGTAATACCCGGCAGTGCGGATGAGGTAAATGGCGGAGTGAACAATATTCCGTCTTTCACTTCAAACAGGTTCTCGCCCGCGCCTTCGGACAAGAAGCCGTGAACGTCCAGCGCAATTCCTTCCTGATAACCATGACGGCGCGCTTCGCTGCCCACTAATAAGGAAGAAAGGTAGTTACCACCGGCTTTAGCGGCGGTTGGAATGGTATTCGGCGCAACGCGATTCCAAGATGAAACCATGGCGTCAATGCCTTGTGCCAGCGCTTCCTCCCCCAGATAAGCCCCCCAAGGGAATGCGGCGATGATAACGTCGGTTTTGTAGCCTTCCGGTGGATTAACGCCCATTCCCACGTCACCGATAAACACCAGAGGGCGGATGTAGGCGCTAGTCAGTTTATTTTTGCGCAGCGTCTCGCGACAGGCTTCCATCAGCTCATCGACGGATTGCGAAACTGGCATCCGATAAATCTTGGCTGAATCATGCAAACGCTGCATATGTTCGCGATGGCGGAATACCACTGGGCCTTTATGCTTGGTTTCATAGCAACGGACACCTTCAAAGACTGATGTTCCGTAATGTAACGCATGAGACATTACGTGAACTTTGGCTTCTGCCCACGGAACCATTTCGCCGTTAAACCAAATGTAATCAGCTTTCTTAGTCATTCTGTACTTTCCTTCTAGCGCCTCAGGCGCGTATTTGTAATGTATTGGGTTGCTGGATTTCTACACTTGCAACATCCAACAACTTATTCAACTGAGAAGACAGTAAATCTACCGAACGCTGGCTAGCAACGGTCAGTTCAATATTAATATTTTCGTCATTAACGATAGACGACATATTCATAGCACAAACCTGAAAGCCGCGGTGGCGTACCACTCGCAATACTCGCTCTAACATTTCAGGGCGGAAGCGGGCTTGGATCGAGAGCTGATGTTGCATCATGAAATTTTCTCCAGCATGGTTTCGTTACCTGCGCCCGGCGGAACTAACGGCCAGACATTTTCGAGTTCGTCGATGGAAACCTGAAGCAGGTACGGGCCGGTACTGTTAAACAGTGCGTCCAGTGCGGCATCGACTTGGTCTTTGCGGGTGATACGTTGGCCGGGAATGTCAAAAGCGCTGGCCAAAGTGATGAAATCGGGATTATCGGATAAATTGGTCTCACTGTAGCGGGCATCAAAGAACAGCTGCTGCCACTGTCGAACCATGCCCAAGCGCTGGTTATCCAACAAAACGATCTTCAGCGGCAACTGTTTGCGCTTTATCGTTCCCAGCTCTTGAACATTCATCATAAAGGAGCCATCGCCGGACACGCAGATAACCATGTCTTCCCGACGAGCCATTTGCGCGCCGACGGCCGCCGGAACACCAAAGCCCATCGTGCCCAACCCGCTGGAAGTGATGAAGTTCTCCGGGCGGGTGAAACTCATATGTTGTGCAGTCCACATTTGATGCTGACCGACATCGGTAGTGATAACGGTTTCAGGCCCTTTACGATCGGAAATCTGTTTCAGTAACAGCGGTGCATAAATTGCTTGCCCCGGATGGTCATAACGCCAGCTATGCTGTTGCTTCAACGCAATCACTTCATCGCGCCACGGCTGGATGTCCAAACGTTGCTGCAACGCGGGAAGCAAGGTTTTCAAATCGCCCTGCAAGGCAACGTGAGCCTGACGCAGTTTGTTTAACTCCGTCGGATCGATATCCATATGAATAACTTTGGCTTTCGGTGCGAAGGCGTTCAACTTACCGGTCACTCGGTCATCGAAACGAGCTCCGACGGCGATCAACAAATCACACTCCTGCACCGCCAGATTGGCTGCCTTAGTACCGTGCATACCCAGCATGCCTAAATAGCAAGGATGCTCAGCATCAGGGGCACCCAAACCCTTCAAAGTCACTACGGCGGGAATCCCGGTTTCAGCGATAAACGCTCGCAAGGCAGGCACCGCTTGTGCCATACCGACGCCACCACCGACATAAACGATCGGTTGTTTGGCCGCACTTAACATTTCGTAAGCCTGTTGGCGTTCGGCATAGGAATCCAGATAGTGTTCTTCAACCGACAGCAAATGCGGGTGTAACTCTCCGACGGCTAACTGAATATCTTTTGGAATATCAATCAAAACCGGCCCAGGGCGACCGCTACTCGCGATGGCAAAGGCCTCAGCCATGATGCCCGGCAACGCGTCTAAAGACTCAACCAGAAAACTGTGTTTGGTGCAGGCCAAAGACAGGCCAAGGACATCGATCTCCTGAAAAGCGTCGGTGCCGATTAAAGCAGAGCCCACCTGACCGGTGATAGCGATAACCGGAACAGAATCCAATAACGCGTCTGCCAGACCGGTGATCAAGTTAGTGGCTCCAGGGCCTGAAGTGGCGATGCACACCCCGACCTTTCCGGTTGCGCGAGCATAACCGATGGCAGCCATTACTGCCCCTTGCTCATGGCGACACAGTAGATGTTCAACGCCACCGTCATACAAGGCATCGTAGACTGGCATAATTGCCCCACCCGGATAGCCGAATACCGTCTCCACCCCTTGCGCACGTAGCGCTTGAACCACCCACTGAGCACCATTCATAGTTATTTCCCCGAACTTTTGAGAGCGATGCAGGATTTTGTTCTGTTGTTCATTTTACGTTCACCGCGTCTTTTTACTGGCCAATAAAAAACCCCCGGACCTTTCGGTGCGGGGGTTCTCTTGTGATTAAGGCTTGATTTTTATGCCTTT
Organism: Yersinia nurmii; assembly: GCF_001112925.1. Lineage (GTDB taxonomy): Bacteria > Pseudomonadota > Gammaproteobacteria > Enterobacterales > Enterobacteriaceae > Yersinia > Yersinia nurmii. Next base: position 5,136 of record NZ_CPYD01000013.1, on the reverse strand, counting down.
CTTCGTCCAAGTGCAGCCCCGCACGGTGGGATAATAATCACCACCACGCTAATTAGGACTAGGTTAATCACTTGGACGAGAGCTTTCATAATCGGTTGTTCACATGTCTGTTGTCGAACGAATACCTACAGAGTTATCACAGTTATTATCGCCATGACAATATTTTTTTAAAAAGTAATTTTGTGACCCAAGACTACAATTGCAATAATTGTGTTAATTATCAAACGATAAAACCGATATTTCTTTCCCTGATTTTTATACAGAAAATTTACGCTTAACGTCCCCTAGGTTTAAAAAAATGTCAGAGATACTTTTGTTCTGAGCCTGAAATCCCTTCGTAAACGAGACATTTTTTACGATCGACCACGCAAAATTCATGTCTTCCCGCGTAATCAAAACGATAGTTTTCGCGCCTTCTCGCAGGCTAAACACCATCCTAATGACAAAAAAACTCAATTCGGCAAGATGCCAGACATCAGAAGGGGGAAAACTATGTCACTGGCCGTCATCCATACCCGCGCTTCCATTGGTGTGCAAGCGCCTCCAGTCACCGTTGAAGTGCATATTAGCAACGGGTTACCGGGGCTGACATTAGTCGGGTTACCCGAAACAACGGTGAAAGAAGCGCGGGATAGGGTACGTAGCGCCTTATTAAACAGTGGATTTATCTTTCCGGCTAAACGAATTACCGTCAGTTTGGCGCCAGCAGATTTACCCAAAGAAGGCGGTCGCTACGATTTACCAATAGCCTTAGCCATCCTAGCAGCCTCAGAGCAAATCCCCGCAGATAAGCTAGATCAATATGAGTTTCTTGGTGAACTCGCCCTGTCAGGCGGTTTACGCAGCGTTAGCGGCGCTATTTCAGCCGCTCTGGCCAGTACCGGTGCCTCTCGTCTGTTAATACTGCCCTGCGCCAATGAAACGGAAGTTGGCTTAATCATCAAAGGAAACAGTTTAGTTGCAGAGCATCTTCTGGCTGTTTGCGGTTTTCTGCGTGGAGAAGGCTCACTTTCCCCCCCAAAACAAGCAAGTGATTGGCAGGAATGGGATAACGCACTCGACCTACAGGATATTATCGGGCAGCAACAGGCTAAACGCGCACTGGAAGTCGCCGCTGCCGGAGGACATAACTTACTGTTACTGGGGCCACCTGGCACCGGGAAAACTATGTTAGCCAGCCGATTAAATGGTTTACTCCCACCCTTAAGCAATCAGGAAGCGCTGGAAACTGCCACCGTAGCCAGCTTATTGCAAGGGCATCAGGCTCCAACGCATTGGCGCAAGCGCCCATTTAGATCGCCACACCATAGCGCATCAATGGCCGCGTTAATCGGCGGCGGTTCTATACCTCGCCCCGGAGAGATCTCGCTGGCACATAACGGCGTGTTATTCTTGGATGAACTGCCTGAATTTGAGCGCAAGGTACTGGACTCGTTACGGGAACCCTTAGAATCTGGCGAAGTGGTTATCTCGCGAGCAACGGCAAAAGTGTGTTTTCCAGCCAAAATACAGCTTATCGCAGCGATGAACCCCAGCCCCAGTGGACATTATCAGGGGCGACACCATCGCGCACAGCCACAGCAAATACTCCGTTACCTTGCCAAATTATCCGGCCCATTCCTCGATAGATTCGATTTATCCATTGAAGTGCCATTGCTACCGAAAGGTTTATTGAGGATGCAAAAAAATAGCGGGGAAGATAGTGCAACCGTCAGGCAGAGAGTATTACAGGCCAGAGAAAAACAATTGCATCGTTCAGGAAAGATAAATGCCCAACTCAGCAGCAAAGACGTTGCTCGATTTTGTGTCGTCACACCACAAGATGCGCAATTTCTTGAACAAGTGCTGCTGAAGCTCGGTTTATCCGTACGAGCCTGGCATAGGATTCTGAAAGTTGCGCGCACGCTCGCCGATCTGGCGCAACAGGATGACATTCAAAAGCCACACATTTCTGAAGCATTGAGCTATCGTTGTATGGATCGTTTACTGTTACAGCTACACAAAGCGTTGACGTAAAAATGGGGCTTTCGCCCCATTTCTATTAGTCATCGCTATCGACATAGTCTTCCGTTGCATCAGCCTGCGGTTTACCGCCAGACAGTGTATGGAAGCGCTTTGGACGCCGAATTCGGGTGATGTATTTGGACCACACTTTTTCCGCATCGCTGACGGGCTCGCGTTCGCCACGACAAACGGCAACAAACTGTTGCTCTTCTTCGTTTGCTGGCTCACGTTTGCCTAAATCCAGCTCGTTGAAAGCATAGCCATGACGCTCTAGCAATTGCGCCTCTTTAATGGTGAAATCACCGTGACGCGAGAACCCGCGAGGATAGTGTTTGTTATCAAAAAAACGATTGGTTGTGATGAAGCTATCCGCCATCTGACACGCTCCTAATTCTGTCATGGTCGTGCTGTTTATGGCGCGGAGTATTAGATAGGCTTGACATCGTGTAAAACAAAACATTTAAATCTTAACGACAAAAAAAATTGGAGATAGGTGTGGACACCGAATTACTGAAAACCTTTTTGGAGGTCAGTAGAACTCGCCACTTTGGCCGCGCAGCGGAATCTTTATACTTAACACAGTCAGCAGTGAGTTTCCGAATCCGTCAGTTGGAAAATCAATTAGGTGCAAATTTATTCACTCGTCACCGGAATAATATTCGCCTAACGCCAGCCGGCGAACGTTTGGTGCCCTACGCAGAAACCTTGATGAATACCTGGCAGTTGGCCAAGAAGGAGGTCATACACTCTCTTCAGCATACTGAGCTATCGATTGGCGCAACGGCATCACTATGGGAAGCTTATCTCACCCCATGGCTACAGACACTCTATCTCCAACGAGAAGGGCTGCGCCTCGAAGCTCGTATCGCGCTACGCCAGTCTTTAGTGAAGCAATTGCATGAACGGCAACTCGACCTTTTAATCACTACCGAGCCGCCCAAAATGGACGAATTAGCCAGCCAACTATTGGGCAATTTTTCATTGCGGCTTTTTTCATCCGGCCAGCAAGATAAAACCGAAGAAATGCCGTATATAAAACTGGAGTGGGGGGCCGATTTTCATCAACAGGAAAATCGCCTGTTAGACAGTGAGCAAATGCCAGTTCTGACAACGACTTCGGCCCATTTGACGCGACAACTCTTAGACACTACTGGCGGCTGTGCATTTTTACCTGAGCATTGGCAAAAAGATTACCCGCAACTTGTTGCTAACCCGGAGATCCCCGCAATAGTCCGGCCGTTGTACGCGGTATGGTTACAAAATAGCGATCAGCAGATATTAATCCGCCAATTATTAAAAACTCCGATGAATAACGCCGCTGAAGGGGCAACACGGAGTTAATCGAGAAACACTTAGCCTTTGATTGCGGAATCATATAAAAGGCGCTCATTGCCTTCTGGGTGGCAATAAAGCTAACTGGCAGAAAAGTAATGGTTATTTTCCCCGCCATGATCCGACAGTACCGCGAAAGAAAATATAACCCTGGATTAAGCTCTAAATCAGCACGCTAAACAGCGTGCCTACACCCTCGTTAAGTGGGGTGCCATATTATCATCGCTGCACACTGCGACGCTTAGAAACAACGCTTAGCTTATCGAGAGGCTGGAAGTGAAAATAATTGCAGATAGCCCAGCGAGCATTCTGGATAGCATATAAATCTAAGTACTGATGTATTTATACCAGCTTGAAAATTCCCATTTCAGAACGACTATTCCCATCAATCGCGCAAACGTCGCGCCCAAAATACGGGTGAAAATACCAAAGCCGCGACCACATTACTAAGGGTGTGAAATAGCTTCTATCGTGAATACAGTGCAACCAAGCTATCCAATCATGGGAATAGCGTAGCGAACCGGGAACCAATGAACAACATACCAATTTGGTTGCGCCCCAGAGTAAGACTCAACTGACTTCTCCCTGATACCAACCCATCCGTAACATATTGTTTTATATTGAATTATCAATTACTGGCCGCAATAATCTGGAACAGATATCTCCAGCATGCATGAGTGAGTGAGTGAGTGAGTGAGTGAGTGAGTGAGTGAGTGAGTGAGTGAGTGAGTGAGTGAGTGAATAATAACGAATCTCGCCGTTTTAATCTGGCTTCCTCACCTCGTTGTGTATCGATAATTTTAAGCGTAATGCCTCATTTTATATCATTGTGTAAATACTTTCGTTTCCACAAACACCCTCTCTATTTGAGACCGGCGTCAGAGAAATCACAACTGAGAAACAACCTGATCTGCAATGCAGATCGTCGTTACAACAGTGGCAAACATTGATGTCAATTCTCTTATCACAGGGTTTCTTCACGGCACTATCATCTCAAGGTGACAGGCAATATTGCTCTAGTATTCAAATAAATAAGCAGAGACGTCATAAACAATCTGAGTGGGTCAGAATTAATTCAATTTTTATTTAAGAGGGACTAATGCAAAGTACTAATTAATTTTTTATACGATTCATTGTCGTGATGATAGGTAGAAATCCACTATAAAATAACAACATGCTGTACGAAAACCGACCTAAAAAATGCAATTTACGAACATTGACCATCTGAATTTTAAGGTTAATTTAATATATTTAACGAGAAAATGAGGGCTATTTCGGCGAGACGCGAACAAAAATCAGACAATAACAAGAGGTCAGGAGGTCAGGAGGTCAGGAGGTCAGGAGGTCAGGAGGTCAGGAGGTCAGGGTAATGAATAATCACTGCAAAAGTGTATCTTTTATTTGTTTGATAAAAATAAAAAACCCCTCGCTTTCGCGAAGGGTTATTTATTTGGCAGGGGCGGAGAGACTCGAACTCCCAACACCCGGTTTTGGAGACCGGTGCTCTACCAATTGAACTACGCCCCTAAAGAGGGTGGCGGAACGGACGGGGCTCGAACCCGCGACCCCCTGCGTGACAGGCAGGTATTCTAACCAACTGAACTACCGCTCCACCGATTCTGTTACTTATACTTCCGTATATATTCCCGTTAGGGCCAGCATTTCCTTGCTGTTTAGCCACCAGATGTCACTCTGATAACTTGTGTTTGATGCCTGGCAGTGTCCTACTCTCGCATGGGGAGACCCCACACTACCATCGGCGCTACGGCGTTTCACTTCTGAGTTCGGCATGGGATCAGG
>NZ_CPYD01000012.1 GCF_001112925.1 Yersinia nurmii | reverse complement strand
ACCTTGATTGGGTACTGCTCGTTATCGGCGGCATCATCGCCTACTGGTGGCTGTTCTGCTGGAAGGGGTAGATATGTGGAAGCAGCAATAGAGAATGCCATCAGATCGGTTGCACGGCAGTGCAGGACAGAAATCATAAAGGCCACTGCCGGTATACCTAAAACTAAGCACGACCCCATCATTACAAAAATCCTCGATCGCTACGCAAAAAAATAACCGCCCTACCGCCTAACTCGTTTTCGGCTAAGCGGTGGTTGAGCTATTTCGTCAGGCAGATCGACAAAGAGATAAGAGGCCAACTATGAATGATATAAAAATCGATGTTCCTCCTGTGCTGATAAACAGAACGGCTATCCAGCAAATGCTCGGCGGAATATCGAGAACGACCTTTTACCATCGCCGCAAAGCATGGAAACAACAAAATACGCCATTCCCACCCGAGGTAAAGGAGTTGTCAGCCCCTAAAGGTGGCGCACTATTCCGATACCAGGACGTGATTAAATTCTGTCAGGACATGGGGCTGATTTCATCGACACACATTTGAATCTTCGCCGCCCAAAAATCTGCCGCCTCTATCTGCTCGCGTATGTAATCATGGTGGTCATATACCGCGAGCATCCCCGCCATTTTATGCCCAAGTATCTTTTCTGACACATGCGGTGCAATGCCGAGTTCTGCCATTTTTGTCTTTACGGTTCTGCGCAGATCATGCATTGCCCAATCAGTCACGCCCATCACCCTGCCTACCTGATCGGCCATCGATAAAAGAACCCCTGCGGACATCGGCCTGTCGGTCTGAATAGTTGCCGGGGGGAATACCTGGCCAAGCTTAGGATAAATATCAAACGCTTCTCTTAGCATGGTCACTGCTGCGTCAGAAATCCCCCTCACGAACCGGCGCCGGGTTTTAGATAATTCCTCCCGTATTGCCCACGTCTTTCTATCCAAATCAAAATCCTGCTTTTTAGCCATGCGCAGCTCTATACCGCGGCAGCCAGTAAGCAAAACTAATTTTATAAATAGCTTATTCTGGTATGCGAGCTTGGATGAATCGACAGCAAGCCAGAATAGTCCTATCTCCTTATCGTTAAGGAATCGGTCAATAGTTCGGATTGGATCGCCAACATCGGCGACTGACAATGGAGTCAGGACGTTCCGGATGATTCGGTTACGCCGTAACGAATAGTTAAAAATCTGTTTCATCTTGACCAGCATCATGCCAGCCATCACCGGTGCGCCATTTTCCCGCATTCGCTTAAAGACTGATTCCCAGTGTGCTATCTGCATCTCATCGACTGTCATTCTTCCAACATATGGCGTGACATGCAGGTCAAACATCCTTATCCAGTAATCATACTTAACCAGCTTTTTAGCCTGGGGACTTTCTAGCCACTCGCTTATGCAGTCACTAACACTCGGGGCCTGAATTTTTTCGTTCATTGCCATTTTACGCTGAACCGACGGATCTCGCCCCTCACTGACGTGGTAGCGGCACACCTCAACAGCATCCCTCGCCTCTTTTAGTGACATAGTTCCATAGGTGCCGATCTTCATGCGCTGTAATTTCCCAGCAAAGCGATAGCGGTACTGAAACGAAACTAGCCCCTTAGGGCTAACCCGGACAGATAATCCATTCGCGTCAGGAAGTTCAGTCGGGCCATCGTAGGGTTTGCCGACTATTTTTCTTAGCTTCGTGTCATTCAGCGCCACAACATTACTCCGGCAAATTTGGTACGCAATTTGGTACACAAATATTAACGCACGGAATAGAACAAAGTGAAACAGGCATAAACAGGCATAGTGACGAGCATATTGATGGTTAGTGGCTTTCTGCTAGGATTTAGAACGGAGATGAACGAGTCGGAATGAGGTGGATTGCTTACACGACAGATCACATGTAACAGTATAATTTAGTTTAAATTCAATTTGTTATATGCGCTATCCGACTTTACCTTGCCTGATATATACACTCATATGTACACAATTCGTTTTGTATCTATGGTGTGACGCAATAACTGACAAAACATAGTAACACTCACAATATGTGATTATCCACCCGCAGAAGTGGGAATGTTGATATCCCTGCCCTTTAGTTTCTCAAACGCTCGGTCGCACACTCTTTTTTTTGATAGCTAACTAAGATTAAATGCATTTAATTCCCGATTTTGACGTCGGAATATTCACACTAAAGCTAAATAAAGGCTAAATCTCCGGTTCTGGATCATTGATTTGTCTGGCAACGAGCAATAGTATTTCAGGGTTAAAAGAGGCATTTAATATGAAAAATAACCCCCTACTGTTACAACCTCGAATTGCTTAACCGGTGGTGATGATTTGAACGTGTAATCACTGCCACTAACTTACGTTCGTGGCTCGGATGTTTTTGAAAAAGGAATTAGACCATGCAAGATAAACATTGGTCGAAAACAGAGCTACTTCACCAAACGGTGAAAAATCCCAATATCGTCATCAAAGGAACGCACAGCTATTACAGCCATTGCTGGGACGACGGTTTTGAAAAATCGGTTGTTCGTTATTTGCACGGTGATGCCATTAGCCAACAGTGGGAACCTCTCGGAAAAATTGACCAACTGATCATCGGCAATTATGTATGCATAGGCGCTGAAGCCGTTATTTTAATGGGGGGAAACCATACTCACCGTATTGATTGGTTCAGCTTCTATCCTTTCATGGAATCTATCACTGAATCTTATCAACATCGAAGTGATACAATATTGAGCGATGGCTGCTGGATTGGTATGAGGGCTTTGATTATGCCCGGAGTTACCGTTGGTGAAGGTGCCATTATTGCCGCAGGCAGCATAGTCACCCGTGATGTCGCCCCCTATACAATCGTTGGTGGAAATCCAGCTAGCGCAATAAAGACCCGCTTTTCTGAGGAAATTATTCGCCGTCTTTTAGCACTGCAAATCTATGACCTATCAGAGCAGGAAATTAGCAAAATCATACCGTTGCTATCAGGCAATGACATTGAATCTTTGGAACGAGCGATTAAAGCGCGACGAAATTCTCACAACCAAGATAAACTTGACGTAATAGCCTAGTTTCTGGCTCCGCGGTGAAGAATTTTCAATCTTCACCGCTGCTTTACTTTCATCACATATTTATTTTAAAACTGACAAATCTGCATCACTACAATCTGCATTCCAGCCGACTGGATGTGAGAACAACCACGTCCAGTATTTGCGGCTATACTGAAGGCGCTTCCCGCACCCGCGGTGACTAGCGACAGCACGATAGGAAAACAGCCCACTATTCAGGGAGTAACAAATAATGAACATTCATACTTTCATCATGTTGGCAGCCAGTGGGCTAAATATTGTTAGCGTTTTAGTTTTGATTTATGGCGTGGTTAAATGCCTGTTCGCATTTATAAAAAACGAACTGCAGCGCGGCGAATCAACTATTCAACGTATTCGACTGGAATTGGGGGGATATCTGTTGCTGGCACTGGAAATATTAATTCCGGCAGATATTTTGAAGACGATTATTGAACCCGATTACAAGGAATTAATCATACTGGCTTCTATTGTCGTGATTCGAATCGTACTTTCCATTTCTCTCAGTAAAGAGCTGAAATCCTTGAATGCTGAAGAATAGCTAAGTATTCGGCGATGTTTCATACTCCCGAGCCGATAGTTTACCTTGAGTTTTAGCAATTGCCTAAATTCCAATTCGCCGACTGGAAAGCAGACAAGAGTGCTTATTTCTTCCTAAATAATTCCTCCGCGCGTTTAACTAACGGTAGAACGGTAGACAGAAAATTTCTTGGTTAAGGGTTTCAACATCTCTGCATCTCCGTATAAAGCTACAGCAACAAAATCCAATTTTTCAAAGTTTGTGTTCGCCGTATCAGAAATTTGCTGTTCTGCTGAATGCGAAAGCATCGTCGTGGTGAAAAAATTATACAAAACGCCCTGCTCCTGGCATTTCAGAATTAAGTTGCTCAATTGGCTACTGTTTTTTGCCTGTAATATCACCATAGGGTAGTGGCTCATATTTGCGCTGATTCCCTCTATAGCGCTGGGGTAATGATGAAATTCACGCTCGTCGATCAAATCTGTTATTCCTGCGGTTAAATGGCAAGCCGCGTTTAACAGAGTCGGAGTCTCGCAGGTACGGTTTAAAATAACGTAAAATTTCTTTTCATTGTCGTTGTACATGTATTGCCTCATTTAACCCAAAAACCCGCAACTACCTTGCATATTCAATAATCCATCCCCAAGATACCGGTGCTGCTTTGCAGCAGCTAGGTGTCGCCAAACTGGAATCTTGTGGTTATACACTAAAATAACCTTCCTGTGGTTGCGCTCAGTCAAAGCCACGGGCATTAAAAACTTACCCTTTTAATTCATAAGCCAATACAATAGCTTTAGCAGCAATGAGTTATACATTCACCAAATGTATTTATGACTCATATCGATTCAGCGAGTATGATGTACTTAGGACGCACACACTTAAGACACGATGTGTTTTTTTCAGGGACGTTTACCTCACCTAGGAGGACTATTTCTTGCAGCGACAGTCGGTTTCATCTTCGAGAATTCACTCAGTTGGGTATGACCCAGAGAGTCATGTATTGGAAATACAGTTCTGTGGTAATGATATTTATCAGTATGTTAACGTGCCAATACGGGTTTATAACGACTTTATGTCTGTGGTGTCTAAAGGGCGTTTCTTTGATGGCGTGATCAAAGATAAATTCCTCTGTCGAAAAATCACCTAGCCGAAAATTTGGTTTTAACGCTCAAAACCATCCATTCAATCCTCAGGTTCATTTCGCCAGTACCAGATGTTCGTTCTTCAGTTCAGTTAATCGCTAAAATTGTCAGTGGAAGCACCCGCCCTTCCACTGTTTGTATTTTTGTACCTAGCCATGTGCCACGGCTGTTATGTTGCTAAAAATATAAAGGTTTCTACGATGGTTCTTTCTCTGCGAAAATGAAAAGCAACAACCGATAAATCAAAGCCAATCGCTATTTTTACTACGTTATCCTTCGCCACTGGATTTATTCCTTACGCTCATTTAGTTGCCAATAGTAACGCAGGACGATTCCCTCCTTGCGTTTGTGGCAGGTTATCAGCCTTCTATTGGCGAGTTTTTTCAACCGATATTCTATTTTATAACGACTAATTTCCTGTAGGCTCCTCATTACATCCTGCACGCTATATTTGTTCTGTGGATACTTCTGAAAGAGTTGTAAAATAGGTCGTTCAATGTCTTCTGGTGTGTTAGTCATAATAAATAAAAATAATGTTTTGCCTCTAACGGGCATAATACAGTCCATTGCTACACAAAGTATCAGTAAGAACGAGACTTACCTTGATTCGGTGTAAATCCTGCCCAATATTTTCGCGAACTAATAATCTGAATTAATGATGACCTTCTCACCAAAATTACCATTTTTAGGCATAGGTTTATTGGTAGAATTTAAGGGGCGTAACACACGGATACCTTCTGCGCCCGCAGCTCTCGCATCAGCAATATCATTATCGGAATCTCCATAGAATATCGAGATGTTTTTTTCCTTCATATGACTCACTTTTGCCCCATCGCCAATCCCGGCAAATATCACTTTATTTAACCGATTATCAGGAATATTAAAGTCCTGCTGTAAGATTTTTGTCACCGCTTCCTTCCCGGAGGATGGCATTGGTCGACCGGTGATAAAGTACACCCGGTCACCTCTTGATAAGTGCATGTTTAGCAAGGCTGCGCCTGAAATTTTTGGCACAGAGAATTTGTCCCATCCGTTACTGACTTCATCCCAAAATTTGGGATTCTTTAAAAAATCAAAACTATCTGGAGAGTAAATCATTTTCCCATAGAAAAACGCCGGGCTGGAATAGAGCAAAGTGTCATCAATATCAAAACCTACACTAATAGACTCTCTCCCTTTCAAACTCGCAGAAATTTGCTCTACAGAGACCCAATGAATAGGATATTGCGCCTGTAATTGGGTCAGCGTTGCACCTGGGAAAATATCTGTCGATGGTGCTGATATTGCGGGCTGAATACTACAATAGCTGCTAAAAATTAATACTAATGCACTCAGCGTTTTTGTTCTTTTCTTCATCTTAGCTGCCTTACCGTTGTTTTAAGAATTAACTCATCCCTTACCTGTTCTATTATCTTCAGTCAGTTAGATTAAAACGCGAGCAGCTTCAAGTTTTTGTGGTCAACATATTTGTTGCATAAGGATAACTGTGAGCGTCATCGCATAAAAATATATCATGGTTGGTTAATTTACTGCGGAAATAATTTTGTATAACAAAAAACCAGGGAAGAAGATGAAATCTAAATTATTCAATTTGAAATTATTTGCAGTGATAGTACCTTTGATATGTATAGTGCAACCGGCTGGTGCGGCGGAGCTTTACAATAAAGATGGTAACCGTATTGCGCTTTCTGGCTCTTTTAAGGTTCGCCATTATTTCTCCGATGATAAAGGTTTTGCAGGCGACCAATCTAAAGTCAAATTTACCTTAACCGGCGACACCAAAATTAACGATACCCTATCTGGATATGCCCGATGGGAATATAACGTCAAAATGAATCAGGCAGAAACTACGGGGACTAAGAAAGATACTACGCGTATTGCTTTTGCCGGATTGAGCTTCGGTGAATACGGTTCTTTTGATTATGGTCGCAATTACGGAATATTAAACGATATTAATGGATGGACCGGCGCAGTTATTCCTGTATTTGGCGGACAGAGTTACGATAATACCGATAACTTTATGACCTATCGTACCAATAATGTAGGAACTTACCGCAATCGCAATCTGTTCAATTTGGTTGATGGACTAGATATCGGACTTCAGGTTCAAGGCAAAAACGACGGTTGGAATAATACTGAAGATCAAACAGGTCCACGAACCAATAACCCCCGCAGCGTAGCTAACCAAAACGGCGATGGTATGGGATTATCCGCAGTGTACACGCTGGATAATGGCCTCAGTTTCGGTGCGTCTTATGCCACATCGAAACGTACCGATGAGCAACAGTTGGATCATCGCGGTAAAAAAGCCGACGGTTGGAATGCCGGTGTGAAATATGATGCCAACAATATTTATCTGGCCGCCATGTACGCGGATGTGCGAAATATGCACTATGTCGGTAGAAAAGATGGCTTTGCCAACCAAACTCAGGCCGTAGAGTTTGTCGCACAATATCAATTTGACTGGGGTTTACGTCCATCGATCGCCTATCTACAGGGACGTGGCAAAAATCTCGAAAGCGAATTTGGCGACAACAAGAATATGGTGAAGTTTATCGATCTGGCCGCAACTTATGATCTGAATAAGAATATGGCTGTGATCGTTGAATACAAACTCAACTTGTTGAAAGACAATGAGTTTACTCGTGCTAACCGTATCAGCACCGATGATGTGTTAGTGACTATGTTGAATTACCGCTTCTAACACATTTAATCTTCCTGTAGCTATCAATCGCCGCCTATATTTAACACCCTGTAATATAAGCGGCGATTTCTTATCTGATGCGAGTCCAATAGCTTTCAAAGACGAAGCAAACCGAAGGCGATAGCGTTATTGAGTTAAAATAACTAACAGTTCTTCTCCATCCAGACGGGTAATTCGTTCACCTTCCAGAAAACCGACTAATTCACCATTATCGCCATGAGTATAAACTTCATAGCCATCAATTCGGTAAACTGGAGATCCTTCTAGTAAACGAATATATGCATCACCTTCGATGTAATATTCACGTTCACCGCTCGCATTTTCGATTTCATAACGTTGGTCGAAAGGAAACTGCTTCATAACTACCCATCCTAAAAAGTGATTTCTAACCCAATGATGCCAATTCGAGCCTCATTTATAAAGATACAGGCTGCGATTATTATCATAAGAAGTGGAACTTGCCTGAATTACGTACAAAAATATTCAATTTTGAAGGTGCTGGCAGACAAATTCCCTCGACTTAAATCAATCGTTCAGATAATCATCAAAAACTCAACGATTGATAAACGTACTCAATTGTCATTTGCATTACTGATGCCTTATTTATTACTCTCCTTACCTTACTCGTGAATGAGAACCGTGAAACGGATTCTTCGCGTATTCTTCCGAAAACTTTTGCTGACATAATGATGAAAATTTTTAACTCGCTTTTTGTTCTTTTGATCCTTGCTCTTTCCGGTTGTACCCAGTGGGAAAAAGGTGGTGCTACACAGTTAGATCGCGAAAGAGATTCCGCTGAATGTAAAGCTATTGGCTACGAGAGACACAGTCCCGATATCGTGACTGATTTTGAATTCTCTTATCAGGATAAATACAAATCCTGTGAAAAGGGTAAAAATGGCTGTGACAAGGGATATCGCTACGAGAAGGAGCCGGAATTTAAAACGGTTCAAAAAGATCGTAATGCATCAGCTCGCAATGCCGTTATCGATGCCTGTATGTATAAGAGAGGTTGGCATGAGCAGACCCACTACTGGCCTCCTTTCTAATCTAACCATAGTTAATCGCTTGGGTTAATCACCCCATCAAGCCCTCTTTCCGAGGGCTTCGATATAAGATAATTTGTAATTAAATCACTGAACCTTGTCATCTTCCATATTGCTATTACACAAAAAGCTGCTCATAATGGGTTTCCGTTTCCGTGTAGCAATGGTCACTGGAACGCCGCCTCGACTGTTTATGCAGCCGAGGCGTTTTAATTTTATAACGTATAGGCTTTTTACCAGCTCATCGCGTATCGGCATGTACGTTTTGATAGCCTATATCGCTTATGGCAAAATCATTTATTTACTATCGCCATTCCCCACTGCAACCGCTCTATCTATCAGCAAATTAATGAACGATCATCTTAACCACCTTTCCACCTTTATCCATATCACAACGAAACGGCTTTTAGCTCGCTCCATGAAGTGTGCTATATGCAAAAATCACTCGGATAAAAAGTGAAATAAGCACAACTATTTAATCCCACTTTGAAAAATAGATTTATTTTAACTTTATTAATAAACATTAAATTTAGTAGTTACTTATTATTGAATATCGCTCAATGGCATCACCAGAGGTTACCATTTACTTATTCATCTAAATTTATCACAGAAAATTAAGCGTACCCAGGATAAACAATAGCTTTCACCGAACAATCATGGCCTATTGATCTGAAGAACCGATTTTTATCTTATTGATTTATTTGTCATCATTATTCTAATTACACAAGGAAGTGAAAATGTTTAAACGTTTATGGCGTGAACTATCTGGGATTTGTATTCCTTTATCGTACTTAGCGATTTGCCTCACCATAATTATAATAGGATGCTTATACGCCATTAGTTATCAGATAATGGTTTGCTTTTGATTCTCATCCAGAATACAAGGGTGATGTTTTAATAAAAAATGCATCCTCTGCATTACACCTTTAATTGAGCAAATTAAATATATATATTTCAACAAGTTATAAATCATGAACAAAAGCGCTCGATGTCATCAGTTTTTATTCCCTATTTTTTGTCTAGTATTAAATGACTGCATTAGTGAAAGGGATAAATCATGAATAGCATTGAAGATGACCTAAAAGTATTTCACCGGTATTTTTTACGAACACAAGTAAAAAATATGGAAATAAAAGGTTGGTTTCATCGTTTTATCTACATCCCTGTAGGTGAAAGAGTGAAAATATTGGATGAGTTACTAAGACCTTATTCAGGGGAAAAACCGTAACTATCTATGCATTTAACTAATATTCATTTAACTATGATATTAAACGCCGTGATATCTGCAGTTTATTGAAACACAGATATCAACGGCGTGATCGTTTCATCATTCTATTTATAGAAAAACCAAGCAGTGACAATCAAACTTTCAACCACCTCGAAAATAGCCACGCTTTCAATTGGCTCTGCGCTTAAACCATAGATTCTTTCATAATCAAAAACTTTATTCCCCAGAACCGAACGCGAAATTAGCTCTGCTCTTAACTCGGCCTTATTAAAACGCTGAGTACGATAGAACGCCTCTAGCTGCATTTTACCGACAATTGATGGTTCTAAAGACGGCATACGATAGGCAATAAAATCTTCACTAAAGTTGACTGAAAATGCAGCTAAATCGTGAGCATTATAAGCATAAAACTGGTTTTCCACCGGTGTTAATAGGTTAGACATCACAAACCTCAATTGAATTATTATTCTTAATACTTGAAATTATATTCAATAAGCATCGATGTCAATCAACCGTTGGGGAACTCGTAAAACCGTGTTCTCTTTTCTCCTAGAAATAGCCAATAAAGATTATTTATTTAATGAATTACGTAAAAAATGCCGCCATAAATGGCGGCATTTTGGGGATTGATTGGAAACATTTAGTGGGACAAGTGAAATGTCCAAACGTACATTTCTATATATTATAATCGCTTACGCAACGCGCTTTCAGCACTGAAGAACCACAGCTCAGGTAATCTCTGAGGATAAAAACGGATTTCATAAGTGTCTTTTAAGGGTGCCAGACGCCAACGTGGACGAGGCTCTCTTTTCGGTTTCAGGAAACGCAAACGCCCACGGGAACGAGCAGCCTGGCGATCCAAAACCCAAGCAGCCGAAGCAGAAAGTGGCTGGCGAACATATTCGTCTTCGACGCTGATATCACAAATACACACAAAAGTACCCTTCCCCGAAATTGATACAATCTTATGATTATTCGACATCTTTGGCGGTGAACCAACTACCGAACTGTCGAGCTTTGATCCGGATCACACAACAACAAACACCGATCTTCTCTCCCTATCTTCTTTATGCGCCTTTACTCATAGAACACATCAATGCAAGATGGGTTTCTTATGCAATTTTTGTCTTATTTTGAGACAAGATAGCAAGGTAATCCCCAATTTGGTTTTTAGGGATATTACTAATTTGTGGAGTTTGATTGATGTTAAGTATTTTTGAGTTATTTAAGGCAATTGGTTTAGGGCTAGTGTTGCTGCTTCCCTTAGCTAACCCATTGACTACTGTCGCCTTGCTCTTGGGACTATCGGGCAATATGACCACTGAGGAACGGAATAATCAGTCTAAAATGGCCTCGATATACGTCTTCTTTATTATGACTATTTCGTTCTATGCCGGTCAGGTCGTGATGAGCACCTTCGGTATTTCTATACCCGGACTGCGAATTGCCGGTGGGTTAATCGTCGCATTTATTGGTTTCCGTATGCTGTTCCCTCAGCAATCGACCGAAGATACTCAATTGGAAGCCAAATCACAGGATTTAAAGAAGCGTAACTCCGTTAACATCGCCTTTGTCCCTCTGGCCATGCCTAGCACCGCCGGGCCAGGTACTATCGCCATGATCATCAGTTCCGCCGCGACGATGAAAGACCATACCGATTTTACCCCCTGGGTATTGGCCGTGGCCCCGGTATTAACCTTCCTCGCCGTATCCCTGATTTTGTGGGGATGCTTGTTGAGTTCAGGCGCCATTATGCGCTGGATAGGGAAAAGCGGCATTGAGGCTATTTCCCGCTTGATGGGATTCTTATTAGTTTGCATGGGTGTTCAATTCATTATTAATGGTGTACTGGAAATTGCTTCAACCGTCCATCCCGCTATGTAAAAAGTCAAAGCCCCTGATTGGACTGCGCGCAACCTAGTCAGGCGCAGTCCAATCAGGGGCTATTTTTAAAAAAGTGTTTGTTTTATTAAGACTTCTCCGCCGGTGCCTGCGCCCCAAAAATAGCAGCTCCTGTCGGAATTTGAGTAAATTTGGCAATAATCTCGTTATAAGTATCCTGTGGCTGCAACTGGGCAAATTGCGCCGGATAGATAAATTTCGCCAGATACTCCATCCCTACAATGTTATAGGGATGATTATAAAAATTGTGATAAACCCCGTATAACCGATTCTCTTGAACCGCCGAAATTTGCGCAAAAGCAGGACGCTGTTTTAATTTGGTAAAGGCAACATCCACCTGATTTTGTGTCACTTCATAGCCGAAAGGTACTGCCGCATTATTCTTACTTGCCCACTGCGAACCGGAGACAATATAGGCCGCTGGTTTCAGCACGATAACCTTTTCTAGCGAGACGTCCCCTGTGGCTCCCGGTAATAAATCTGAACCGATATTATGTGCTCCTACAGCCTCAACCAGTGCTCCCCACCCGACATGTCCGTGAGTAAAGCAGCATGATTCTACCCCGCCTAAACCTGCCTTAGCTTCCACAAACACCAGCGGTTTTGGCTCAATGCTGCGAGTTTTGTTGATAATATTTTGGTAATGCTGCTGATAGAAATCAGTATATTGCTGAGCCTCAGCTTCTCGATTTATCACTTCCCCTAACAGGGTGATACTTTTAGGCGTATTTTCCAGTGGCTTGAGGTTGGTATCAATAAAAAGCACAGGGATGTTGAGTTGTTTGAGTTTATCTAACACGCCAAGGTTGATTAATGAACTCTTAGAACGAAGCTGGGCTACCATTAAGTCTGGTTTTTGCGCAATAATAGCCTCCAGATTAACTTCGCCTTTGTCGCTAAATCCCATATCCATTATTTTTTCTGCCTTAGGCCATTTGCTGCTAAGCAGATTCCAGGTGGTACCATCGCTTTTTTTCAGCAAATTATTCCAGGCCACCAGCCGTTCAAAAGGATCGCTGCGATCCAGCAAAGCCAATGTCAGAATATCCCTTCCGTCTTGCATCACAATCCGCTTAGGCTCTTGCTTGAAAGTGAGCCTCTGCCCATCGGTATCAGTGATCGTCACCGGATAAGTCGTTGCCAAGGATGAAGTAGAAAACAAAGAGGCACACATCAGTGCCGTCAGGGAAAGCGTTAATCGCACGTTATTACTCCTTGGCAAAACACAGCAAATTATTATTTCAGTGAGGAAAAACACTAAATGATAACGTGACGCATTAGCAATGAATTAATGAACGCAATAAGGGGTAAAGTGCAAAGGAGTGTAAATATCAGAAATTAAGGCGCGGGATGAAACAGAACAAATTGACCAATGAAGATAAACGCTAACCGATGAAATACTGCCTGCAAGATGCATCGGTTAGCGATTTAATCTGTTATTCCGTCATCGCTCGGTAGGCTGTGTCCACCTTCCATAAATAACGAGGGGCCTGCGGTGCTGGGTGCTTAGTCTGAATATGTTGATAGAATTCGTTTGGGCTGAGGCGGTTTATTTTATTTAGCGCCAGCTTTTTGTCAGAGGAGAAGGTTCTCAGCATCGCGCCTGCGCCGTTTGCATAAGAAACAATGGTGGCATAACGTAATGTTTGAGGATCGCTGATTCCGACCAACTGCTGGTTTTGCAGAATATTAATATAGGCGGTGCCAATATCGATATTGACCGCAGGGTCTTTCAGCTCCCGAGAGCTGGGTTGCCCGTTGCGCCCTTTCATACGGTAGGCGTCGCGCCCAGCGGTAGAGGCTTTAATCTGCATCAGCCCAATCGCATTGGAGGTGCTAACGACCTCAGGATTATAGCCGGACTCAACCTGAATAATGGCTTTGATCAAGGTTTCATCAACACCGTAATGGCTGGCGGCCTGCTTTATATACTCGTTATAAGCGACGGTTCCACTATCACTTCTGGCACTCGGATTGAACTTCCCCTGCTGCGGCGGCTTCAACCAGCCATTTTTCGACTGTGTTGGAGGGGTCTGTTTAGCACACCCAGCCAACAATAATATTGCCATCAGGCAACCTAGTTTTGGATTCACAGTATTCCCCCACTCTGGTAGGCCGTTTTGTAGCATATACAACTTATCATCACGCCAAAATATATTTTTGGCACATTTTGCCGATTATCAACATAATAATCAGGTGATATAACGTAACTATCAGTAAACTTAGCTTTATTGTATGGTGATACTTGACTTAAAACCAAATGATATTGATAATCATTTTCATTTACAAAAGGGAGCATCGCCATGTTATATCAGTATAAAAAAACCTCTCTGCCTGCTTTGACCTACACCGGGAACATGTTTTTACGCCGTTTTACCCTGTTTGCGCTATTGGCATTATTCTCATTTGTCAGTGCTACCGCGTTCGCCACAAATAATCCGGCCTCCGAAAAGAAGTTTAAGGTCGTAACGACGTTCACGATCATTCAGGATATTGCGCAAAACGTTGCCGGAGACGCCGCTATCGTCGAATCAATTACCAAACCGGGCGCTGAAATTCATGATTACCAGCCAACGCCAAAAGATATCGTCAAAACTCAGTCAGCCGATCTCGTGCTCTGGAACGGGATGAATCTTGAGCGCTGGTTTGACCGCTTTTTTGAGAATGTAAAAGACGTTCCATCCGTCGTGGTCACCGAAGGCATTACACCGTTGCCTATTCGCGAAGGGCCTTATAAAGGCATTCCTAACCCTCATGCATGGATGTCACCTACCAATGCTCTGATTTATGTTGAGAATATCCGTAAGGCTCTGGTAGAACACGATCCGGCTCATGCGGAAACTTATAACCGTAACGCTAAGGCTTATGCAGAGAAAATCAGCGCGCTGGATGCGCCATTGCGCGCGCGTTTAGACAAAATCCCAGCGGGTCAGCGTTGGTTGGTCACCAGTGAAGGTGCATTCAGCTATCTGGCGAAAGATTATGGCTTCAAAGAAGTGTATCTGTGGCCAATTAACGCAGAGGAGCAAGGCTCCCCACAGCAGGTTCGCCGGGTTATTGACACCGTTCGTGCCAATAAAATTCCGGTCGTATTTAGCGAAAGTACAATTTCGAATAAACCCGCCAAACAAGTCAGTAAAGAAACCGGCGCACAATACGGCGGAATGCTTTATGTTGACTCATTGTCGAACGCGACAGGCCCGGTACCGACTTATATCGACTTGATCAATGCCACCGTGAACACGATTGCGAAAGGATTTGGCCAATGAGTAATACGGATTTTGTCCGCCCTGAACTGATAGTCGATGATGTTTCTGTTACTTATAACAACGGCCATACGGCTATCCACAATGCCAGCTTTACCCTGGACGGGGGGACTATCTGTGCATTGGTAGGAGTGAACGGCAGCGGTAAATCAACCTTATTCAAAAGTATTATGGGTCTGGTTAAACCCACCGAAGGCAGCGTTCAATTGAGCGGGAAACCGGTTATTCATGCACTCAAACAAAATACCATTGCCTACGTGCCGCAGACCGAGGAAGTAGACTGGAATTTCCCGGTATTAGTGGAAGACGTCGTGATGATGGGCCGTTACGGGAAAATGAATTTTCTGCGAATCCCCAGCCGTCAGGATCGGGATATTGTAAACAAAGCCATTGAACGCGTGGGATTAACCGCGCTGCGCTCGCGGCAAATTGGCGAACTCTCCGGCGGGCAAAAGAAACGAGTGTTTCTTGCCCGGGCACTCGCACAACAAGGTTCGGTTTTACTGCTAGACGAACCTTTTACCGGCGTCGACGTAAAGACCGAAAATGCCATTATCGATCTCTTGCGTGCGCTGCGTGACGAAGGGCATCTGATTCTGGTGTCGACTCATAACCTGGGTAGCGTGCCAGAATTTTGCGATCACGTTATTTTGATCAACCAAACCGTACTCGCCGCGGGTCCGACTGAAACCACTTTTACCCAAAAGAATCTGGAGATGACTTTCGGCGGCGTCCTGCGCCATATCAACCTCTCCGGTCCCGATCTGCACGATGATAACGATCCGCGCACTGTGACGGTGATTACCGATGATGAACGTCCGGCGGTATTCTATGGTCACACCAAAGATAGCCCGCCGGCGCAGCGTCAGCAAAAGGAGAAAAGAACCTAATGCTGGAAATTCTGTTACAACCCTTTAATTACAACTACATGGTGAAGGCTATTTGGGTCAGCGCCATCGTGGGAGCGGTCTGCGCCTTTCTTTCCGCCTATCTGATGCTCAAAGGCTGGTCGCTGATGGGCGATGCACTTTCCCACTCTGTGGTACCGGGGGTGGCTGGAGCCTATGCTCTCGGCCTGCCTTACGCCGCTGGCGCATTCTTTACCGGTATGCTGGCCGCGCTGGCCATGACGCTGGTGCGCCATATCACACGGCTGCGGGAAGATGCCATTATTGGTTTTATTTTTTCAACTTTCTTTGCCGTGGGGCTGCTGATTGTTTCCCTCAACCCAACGTCGGTGAACGTTCAATCCATTATTTTCGGTAATATTCTCGGTATCGCCGATGAAGATGTATTGCAGGTCGAAATTATCATTCTGGTTTCTTTCGTTATTCTGTGCATGATTTGGAAAGATCTGCTGGCGGTGTTCTTCGATGAAAACCATGCGATGTCGATCGGGATTTCTCCTTTACGATTGAAAATTCTGTTCTTCACCTTGCTAAGCGCCTGTACCGTGGCAGCATTACAAACTGTCGGAGCTATTCTGGTGATAGCCATGGTCGTCACCCCTGGCGCCACAGCTTATCTACTGACTGACCGTTTTGGTCGCTTGCTAATCATTGCCATCGCTATCGGCGCGTTAACCAGCGCTTTCGGAGCTTATCTCAGTTTCTATCTGGATGGAGCAACCGGCGGCGTCATTGTGACGCTACAAACGTTAGTCTTCCTAGTGGCGTTTGTCTTTGCCCCCAAACACGGCCTGTTAGCAACGCGTTTTCGCACTCGCCAAAAGCGCAACCGCACGGTAAAACCACAGGGAGATAGCCTATGAATACGCTATTTACCCTGATCAGCGAACCTTTTGCCTATCCCTTTATGCAGCGCGCCATTCTGGCAGCAGTCGTTACCGGCGTAGTGTGCGCCGTATTGTCCTGCTATCTGGTGCTAAAAGGCTGGTCGTTGATGGGAGACGCGATTTCTCATGCGGTATTACCCGGCATCGTGCTGGCATTCTGGCTAGGAATTCCTTTAGCCATCGGTGCCTTTGTTTCCGGTATTTTTTGCGCGGTAGCCACCGGTTATTTGAAAGATAACAGCCGGGTGAAAGAAGATACCGTGATGGGCATCGTTTTTTCAGGCATGTTTGCCTTTGGCATCGTGCTATTTTCCCGTATGGATACCGATCAGCATCTCAGCCATATACTATTCGGTAATATGTTAGGTATTACGCTGGATGAACTGAAACAAACCCTATGGATTGCGTCGATAACGTTGCTGGTCGTGTTGCTGAAACGCAAAGATTTCATGCTGTATTGCTTCGATCCCAATCACGCCAGAGTAATAGGTTTGCCAGTTAAATTGCTGCATTATGGTTTGTTGTGCCTGTTAGCCATGACTATCGTCGCTTCTTTGCAAGCCGTCGGGGTCATTCTGGTGATCGCCATGCTGATTGCACCGGGCATCATTGCATTTATGCTATGCCGCAGCTTCGATAAAATGCTGATGGTGGCAACATTGGTGTCGGTTATCGCCTGTGTGTTGGGCACCTTAATCAGTTTCCATATTGATGGAGCAACCGGCCCATGCATCGTTATCGTTCAGGCTTTATTCTTTGTTGCAGCGCTGATATACAGTCATTTTAAACCGGTTAAACGCACCCTTCCTCCGGTCAGAGTAAGACAACATAACGCTGACGGTGAGCCTAAAACTAAGCTGCTATAATTATCCCACGCGTAC
Source organism: Yersinia nurmii (assembly GCF_001112925.1). GTDB lineage: Bacteria > Pseudomonadota > Gammaproteobacteria > Enterobacterales > Enterobacteriaceae > Yersinia > Yersinia nurmii. The sequence continues at coordinate 126,669 of NZ_CPYD01000012.1, read as the reverse complement.
TTTTATCCCGCGTTGCCCTTGAGCGGCGCGGGATTCCTCCCTTTGGCGCTAGATAGATTCACCCATGAAACTGATCTGAGGTTTTCGGTGTGTGTATCCCTGTGCGCCAGCTCCTGTTTTTTACACGGTAAAGACGCTAACCTAATGATATAACTGGCAGCTCTGAGGAGGTGAATCATGTGGCAAGCAGTGAATCGTCTACTAAGCGAACAACTCGGCGATGCCGAAGTGCGTGACCGTATCGAACTGCCCGGCGGTGATATTCATCAAGCCTGGCGACTTAGTTATGGTCATACCGATGTGTTCGTCAAATGCGATCGTCGGGAGATGTTGCCTATTTTTACCGCCGAGGCCGATCAGCTCTCCCTGCTCTCACGCAGTAAAACAGTCCGTGTTCCGCAGGTTTACGGCGTTGGAAGCGATCGCGATGACAGCAGCTTCCTGTTACTAGAGTATTTGCCACTCAAACCTCTGGATGTGCACTCAGCCTATTGTTTGGGGCAGCAGTTGGCGCATTTGCATCAATGGAGTGAACAACTACAGTTCGGCCTTGATTTCGATAACGACCTGTCTACCACACCCCAGCCGAACGGATGGCAACGCCGCTGGGCACAATTTTTTGCCGAGCAACGTATTGGCTGGCAATTACAGTTAGCGGCAGAGAAAGGCATGATTTTCGGTGATATTGACGAAATCATTGCCTTAGTTCAGGCAAAATTGCAAAACCACCAGCCGCAACCTTCCCTTTTACACGGCGATCTTTGGCCCGCTAACTGCGCCGCCAGCGCCAATGGTCCCGTTATCTTTGATCCCGCCTGCTATTGGGGTGACAGAGAGTGCGATCTAGCCATGCTACCTCTCTACCCCGACCTTCCGGCTCAAATTTATGATGGTTATCAAAGCGTCTGGCCACTGCCAAGCGGCTTTATTGAACGGCAACCACTGTATCAGCTCTACTATTTATTAAACCGCAGCAACCTATTTGGTGGTCAACATTTGGTTGCCGCGCAAAAAGCGGTAGAACAGCTGTTACACCCAGAATAAGACGCCATTAGCCGTTAAAAAAGCCTGTTCCTCACGGATTCAGGCTTTTTTACTTTAGACGGAGTGCTTATTTCAAGCAAGGCGGTTAGCCAGCGGCCATCGCACCGAGTAGCTGGATAACAAAATAAGCCACCGCGGCGATAACGATTGGCAGAATGTAGAGGGTAAACACTTGCAAGAAAATAGTGTGCCGCGGCACAACGATTTTTTCTTCTAATTGCGCTCGAGTCCGCCCTTCGCTGCCACGGGCCTGCTCCAGAATCAACTGATCTTCAATCCCCTCGCGAATATGTTTGACCTGCCGACTCATCCGAGCGCCAGAAGCCTGTAGTGCCAAACCAACGAAAATCAGCATGTAGATGATAAAGAACATGATATTGGCACCAGAGAACCCCGCATCCAAATTAGGCACCGGCGAGTTATACCAAAATATGTTCAGAAAACCGGTGTTAAAACGGATCATATCGGTCATAACATGGATAAAATCCAACATTACTGCATTTACACCAGCAGTTTTTTCGCTGTAATGATAGACAAAATTAATAACTGAGATCAGCGTCGATAGCAGTGCAGGAATAAATACCAGCCAGCCGGCAATCCTTTTGATCACAGCGACCCGACCAGCCTGTTGATACGTCATGAGTTCCCCTTATGAGTGCCACACTTTATTGGTACAGTTTACCCGTACTTTCTGTCAGGTGTGCAATGATTTCATCGTAATAATCATCGGTCTGCGTCATCCAAGCCTAGCTTATTAATCCCCAGCGAATAGAGGTTCCTATGGGAAAAACCCAATTTATTTATCATTCCAGGCAAATTGGGCGCTGCAAACCCAGTTTCAGGCGGTTTTGCGAAACAACGCGCAGCAATAGTTTTAGCGTAGCGGCAGCACAATGTTACAGTGTGTTTCTCTTATATCTCCAACCGACAGGAGCGATGATTGATGGCTAATCTGCATCCGATAAAAGCCGCTATTTTTGATATGGACGGTTTACTGATTGATTCCGAACCACTTTGGCTCCAAGCCGAGTTAGATATATTCAGTGAACTGGGGCTGGATACCACGTCCAGAGATAAATTGCCCAACACGCTGGGGCTACGCATCGATCTGGTGGTTAAGCTGTGGTACAAAACCCAACCCTGGCAAGGGCTCGACGAAGCGGAAGTATGCCGCCGTATTATTGCCCGCGCTATTGAACTGGTGGAGCAAACCCGCCCTCTACTTCCCGGCGTTGAATACGCGCTGCAACTGTGTCGCCATCAGGGGTTGAAAATCGGTCTGGCGTCAGCGTCCCCATTGGTGATGCAGCAAAAAGTATTAGCCATGTTCGAACTGGAGAAATACTTTGACTGTCTGATGTCTGCAGAACATCTGCCTTACAGCAAACCGCACCCTGAAGTTTATCTGAACGCCGCCGCTGAGCTGGGCGTTGACCCATTAGAATGCGTGACCTTGGAAGATTCGTTTAACGGCATGATAGCGACCAAAGCCGCGCGAATGCGTTCTATTGTCATTCCTGCGGCAGAGCTACGTGAAGATCCTCGCTGGGCGCTGGCAGATATTCAGTTGGATTCGTTAAAAGAACTTCGGGTTGAAGACATTTCTTAACCCACCTTAACGCTTTATTCGGCTGAGGACGATGGCTGAATTCCGGGCAATACGCTCGCTCTCCGCATTAAGGCATCGTACTGATAAGCACTCTCGTTACACCGCCCGATTTAACTGGCTGACTCTGGTTGATCATCTGGCAAATTAAGGGGGAAATTCCCCCTTCACTTCCCATCACTTCATTCACCCCTTCGGAAAACCCTACAAAGCGATCGTCTGTATCACAGGAAATCAGCACGTTTAGGTGAAAAGGTATCGATTAGAATGCTGTTAGCTTCCAGAGACACCGCTCCGTGCATTTCATTTTTTACCGCCCGATAGGCGTCTCCAGCCTTTAAGATGCGTTTTTGTCCGTCAATTTCTACTTCAAAACTTCCCGCTGCCACATAGGCGATTTGGTCATGAATATCATGCTTATGCGCCACACCAATTGCACCTTTATCGAAATGAACGCAAACCATCATTAATTCGTCGCTCCAGGTCATCACTTTTCGCTTGATCCCCTTTCCCAGTACTTCCCACGGTGTTTCGTCATTGATAAAGAACATATGCATCATTGCACCCTCATTAAGTTAAATCGGCCTATCGCAGTTAATCCACGACCAGTTTGTGAATTCTTTTGCATTCTACTGGCATCAAACGTGTAAAACGCGGGGAAAAACCAAAATTCATGACATCACTCAAAAAATAATAAAACATAGTTCCATTTTTATTGAATTAACATCCCACACACACTATTATCCTCAGCATCACCAGAAACGTAGCTGGCTAAAGAAAGAAAAAAGCTTCGTACCAGAAGCCCTTTCCCAACGGCACACTGCGTTTTTCCTACGGGTTTACCCATCTAAGATACTGTTCTGAAAGAGAGGCACTGACATGCAAGTTCGTCAAAGCATTCATAGCGACCACGCCAAACAACTTGATACCGCAGGCCTGCGCCGCGAATTCTTAATTGAAAAGATTTTTGTCGCAGATGATTACACCATGACCTATAGCCACATTGACCGCATCATCGTCGGGGGAATTCTACCTGCGACCAAAACCGTCAGCATTGGGGATGACGTGGGCAAACAGCTGGGCGTGAGCTACTTCCTAGAACGTCGTGAATTGGGCGTGATTAACATCGGTGGGCCGGGCCTGATTGTGGTTGACGGTCAGACTTACGAAATTGCTAACGAAGAAGCGTTGTATGTAGGCAAAGGCGCGAAAAACGTTGAGTTCAGTAGCATAGATAGCACTCAACCGGCAAAGTTTTACTATAACAGCGCACCGGCTCACACCACTTACCCCAACAAAAAAATCACGCTGGCAGAAGCCGCACCGCAAACACTGGGTGACGATGCCACGAGTAACCGCCGTACCATCAACAAATATATCGTGCCGGACGTATTGCCAACCTGCCAACTGACAATGGGTCTGACCAAACTGGCTCCGGGGAACCTATGGAACACTATGCCGTGCCATACCCATGATCGCCGTATGGAAGTGTATTTTTATTTCGATATGGATGAAGAAACGGCCGTATTCCACATGATGGGTCAGCCGCAGGAAACTCGCCATCTGCTCGTTCACAACGAACAAGCCGTCATTTCCCCAAGCTGGTCTATTCACTCAGGTGTTGGTACTAAGCGTTACACCTTCATATGGGGCATGGTGGGCGAAAATCAGGTCTTTGGCGATATGGACCACATCGCGGTGAGTGAACTGCGTTAAAAATTGCCCGAATAGAGAATTAACCGATTGGAGAGCTGGGAAATACCGGTTCTCTTCATGATCTTGCTATCGCGGCCATCAATAAACCGCATGAATAGAGACTTCAGCTATGATTTTAGACTCCTTTGATTTGAAAGGTAAAGTTGCACTGGTAACCGGCTGTGATACCGGTTTGGGCCAAGGTATGGCTATTGGTCTGGCGGAAGCGGGCTGCGATATTGTCGGCGTTAATATTGTTGAACCGCAGGAAACCATTCAGAAAATAACGGCATTAGGCCGCCGTTTTTATAGCTTGACCGCCGATCTTAGCAAGATTGATTGTATTCCGAGCATACTGGAACAAGCAGTCGCTGAATTCGGCAAAATCGATATCTTAGTCAATAATGCCGGAATTATTCGCCGGGAAGACGCTATCAATTTCAGTGAAAAAGACTGGGATGATGTGATGAATGTGAACATCAAAACGGTGTTCTTTATGTCACAGGCAGTGGCCCGCCAATTTATCAAGCAGGAAAGCGGCGGCAAAATCATCAACGTTGCATCAATGTTGTCTTTCCAGGGAGGCGTACGCGTTCCTTCTTATACCGCCTCAAAAAGTGCCGTGATGGGCGTGACCCGATTGCTGGCCAATGAATGGGCGAAATACAACATTAATGTTAATGCTATAGCCCCAGGCTATATGGCGACCAACAATACTCAGCAGTTACGTAAAGATGAAGAACGTAGCAAAGAGATTTTGGATCGTATCCCTGCCGCTCGCTGGGGTTTACCGAGTGATTTGATGGGGCCGGTGGTATTTCTGTCGTCCAACGCCTCAGATTATATTAGTGGCTACACTATCGCCGTGGATGGTGGCTGGTTAGCTCGCTAATTCTGACGAATAAACTTCATAGGCACGGCGCGTAACGCTGTGCTTTTGTGTGGCCTGAATTCAACGGGCGCGAGCTGCCTCACAGCGAAAGCATGATTATGATTACAATCAATACACTAAAGTTGGTGTAAAGATTCTCGCCTGAGCAAAACAATACCCGTCCAGATTAAATTAATTTATTGTTATATATCATAAAGTTAAATCCATCACTTTCAAACCACTTGCAACCCAACACTCACCACATAAAAAAATCAAAACAACGTTCCGACTTCGATCACACTTTTATCATTCGCTCAATGACTCGCCAATAAATCCAAATATAATGTATTGAAACGATGTTTCTATTTATAAGGAACTGTAATTTGGTTCCGCCAAGAGGTTACGGCGATGAATTTTGCAGGCGATATTAAAGGCAGCGAAACAGACATCAAACAGTGGCTGACGGCGATTCGCCAGTATGCAGATTCAGTGCAAACTCTTGGCCAAAGCAAGATTAATCCCACCCCGCTGCTAGCCGACGGTTTCGATGTGGTAACCCATCAGCCAGTGTGCTGGCAATTCGCCGATGGTCGTCGGGTGCCTATTTCAAATTTTGCCAGCCAGCAGAATTGGCTGCGAACCCTGACGGCGCTCAGTCAGGTAACCCGTGACCCACAGTTCCGGCAACGAGCAGAAATCCAAACGCGCTATTTCTTACAGCATGGCGTTCATGCCTCCAGTGGCCTGTTTGCCTGGGGCGGGCATCATTTCTTTCACTTGGATACGCTAAATTCCGAAGGACCAGAATCAAAATCATTGGTGCATGAACTTAAGCACCACCTTCCTTATTATGATTTTTTAGCGGAAATCGATCGGGAATCCACGCTGAATTTCCTGCAAGGATTTTGGCATGCCCATGTTGAAGACTGGAAAACGCTGGATTTAGGTCGCCACGGTGAATACAACAAAACACGAGACCCACAGGTTTTTGCACATCCGCGCCACGATGTTGTCGATCCCGCACTTTGGCCACAATTGCCTGAAACCAAAGGGTTGACCTTTGCCAATGTCGGCACCGATCTGATCTACGCCGCCTTTAAGTATGCCTCCTTCACTGGCGATGATCAGGCTGCGGCTTGGGGAAAACATTTATATCGTCAATACGTTCTGGCTCGTCATCCCGAAACCGGTTTACCTGCCTATCAATTCAGCTCACCGCTACAACGACAACCGATCCCCGCAGATGATAACCAAACTCAGTCCTGGTATGGCGATCGTGCGGCGCGTCAGTTTGGCGCAGAATTTGGCTGTCTGGCGCGAGAAGCCAATGTTTTATTCCGCGATATGCGTCCGCTACTGGTAGATAACCCACTGGCAATGCTGGATATTTTGCGTCAACATCCCGACGTAGAAATGGAAAAATGGGTCATTGAAGGGCTCAAAAATTACTACCGCTTTGCCTATGATCTAAAAAGTAATACTCTACGGCCAATGTGGAGTGACGGTCAGGATATGACTGGCTATATTCTCCTTAGAGACGGTTATTACGGTTCAAAAGGCAGCGAGATCAAATCCTTTCCTTTAAATCCTGATTATTTATTGCCACTGGTACGCGCCTGGCGTTTAACCGACGACGATGAGTTGTTCGACCTCATTAGCGTTATTTTGAAACGCTTAAATCTGGTCGAATTAAAACCGCGACCTTATCGCACTACCTTATTAACCATTGAGCCACCAGCCTCTCCTTATTTACTTTTAGCATTAATAGAACTGGCTCAACATTGCCAGAATCAGCCATTGTTTAATCTCGCCTGGCGAGTGGGGAAAACATTATTTAAACAGCATTACCATAGGGGATTATTTGTTGAGTCTGCACAACATCGCTATGTCCGCATCGATAACCCTATTGCTTTAGCGTTATTAACCTTAATTGCCGCTAAAGAAAATGAATTAGCCGAAGTGCCAGTATTCCTGACTAAAGGTGGATACGTCCATGGGGACTACCAAAGGAATGGCTGCAATAACGTGATTTACGATATCGATTTCATTTACCCGACTCTTTTGAGTTAAACAATTTAGCTTTTTCTTTTAATAAAATAGGTAAGCATTATGAATGAAAACAGAATGCTGGGGTTAGCCTATATCTCTCCCTATATAATAGGATTGATAGTTTTCACGGCATTCCCCTTTGTTTCATCTTTCTTTCTCAGTTTCACTGAATATGACCTTATGAATCCCCCCGTATTTAATGGGATAGAGAATTATCGTCATATGCTAACTGAGGACGATTTATTTTGGAAATCCATGGGCGTAACATTTGCCTATGTATTTCTGACGATTCCATTAAAACTAGCCTTCGCCTTAGGCATTGCATTTGTCCTTAATTTTAAGTTAAGAGGCATTGGCTTCTTTCGCACCGCTTTTTATATTCCATCCATCCTCGGTAGTAGCGTGGCCATTGCGGTACTGTGGCGTGCGTTATTTGCCATCGACGGCTTATTGAATGGCTTTATTGGCGTGCTTGGTTTTGATCCGGTTAACTGGCTCGGAGAGCCTTCTTTGGCGTTAACCTCGGTAACCCTGCTGCGCGTCTGGCAGTTTGGCTCAGCCATGGTTATCTTCCTCGCCGCATTACAAAACGTTCCTCAGTCTCAGTATGAAGCAGCCATGATAGACGGCGCATCTAAGTGGCAAATGTTTATGAAAGTCACGGTGCCATTAATTACACCGGTTATTTTCTTTAACTTTATTATGCAAACCACTCAGGCCTTCCAGGAATTTACCGCCCCTTACGTTATTACCGGCGGCGGACCAACGCACTATACCTATTTATTCTCCCTTTACATTTACGATACCGCATTTAAATATTTCGACATGGGCTACGGCGCCGCATTGGCCTGGATATTATTCCTGGTCGTCGCTTTATTCGCTTCGATAGCCTTTAAATCTTCGAAATATTGGGTGTTCTACTCCGCCGATAAAGGAGGAAAAAATGACTGATATCCAACAAAATCCGCGTTCTCAATCAGAAAGTCTATCAGCTACACAGCAAAGCGCCGCTGAAGAAATTAGCCGGACATTGCGAAAAGAGAAAATAAGCGCGGCACTCCGATATGTGGTGTTAATTATTGTCGGATTATTAATGTTGTATCCATTGTTATGGATGTTCTCAGCGGCATTTAAACCCAATAACGAGATATTCACGACTTTAGGATTATGGCCAGATCACGCAACGAAAGACGGCTTTGTTAATGGTTGGAAAACCGGCACTGAATATAATTTTGGCCATTATATGCTGAACACATTTAAATATGTAATTCCTAAAGTTATTCTGACCATTATTTCCTCTACTATCGTCGCCTACGGTTTTGCCCGCTTCGATATACCGTGGAAAAAGTTCTGGTTCGCTACGTTGATTACCACCATGTTGCTGCCAAGTACCGTGCTATTGATCCCGCAATACATAATGTTTCGCGAAATGGGCATGCTGAACAGTTATTTACCTTTATATTTGCCCTTAGCCTTTGCTACTCAGGGATTCTTCGTCTTTATGCTCATTCAATTCCTGCGCGGCGTACCGCGTGATATGGAAGAAGCGGCGCAAATTGATGGCTGTAATTCCTTCCAGGTGCTGTGGTACGTAGTGGTACCTATTCTGAAACCGGCCATTATCTCCGTCGCCCTATTCCAATTTATGTGGTCAATGAACGACTTTATTGGCCCGCTGATTTATGTCTACAGCGTCGATAAATACCCGATTGCGCTGGCTCTGAAAATGTCTATCGACGTAACGGAAGGCGCTCCGTGGAACGAAATTCTGGCAATGGCGAGTATTTCCATTCTGCCATCCATCATTGTTTTCTTCTTGGCTCAGCGCTATTTCGTGCAGGGCGTCACCAGCAGCGGAATTAAAGGTTAATAGAGGATTTATCATGGCTGAAGTCATCTTCAACAAATTAGGCAAAGTTTATTCCAACGGTTTCAGAGCGGTACACGGTATCGACCTGACTATCCACGACGGCGAATTTATGGTTATCGTCGGGCCGTCTGGCTGTGCAAAATCCACCACTCTGCGTATGTTGGCTGGTCTGGAAACCATCAGCGATGGTGAAGTGCGTATTGGTGATCGGGTGGTTAATAATCTGGCACCAAAATCTCGCGGTATTGCCATGGTGTTTCAGAACTACGCACTATATCCACATATGACTGTGAAAGAAAATCTGGCCTTTGGCTTGAAGCTCAGCAAATTACCAAAAGAACAAATTGAAACTCAGGTTAGCGAAGCAGCCAAAATTCTGGAATTAGAAGATTTATTGGATCGGCTGCCCCGCCAACTTTCTGGTGGGCAAGCTCAGCGCGTTGCCGTGGGGCGTGCCATTGTAAAAAAACCAGATGTATTCTTATTTGATGAACCGCTATCGAACCTCGATGCTAAATTGCGAGCATCAATGCGCATCCGTATTTCCGATTTGCATAAACAATTGAAGAAAAGCGGTAAAGCAGCTACCACGGTTTATGTCACACACGACCAAACCGAGGCCATGACCATGGGTGACAGAATCTGCGTGATGAAACTGGGTCATATTATGCAGGTCGATACGCCAGACAATTTGTATCACTATCCGGTCAATATGTTTGTCGCCGGTTTTATTGGCGCGCCGGAAATGAATATTAAGCCGAGTAAATTAGTGGAAACCGATGGGCAAATTGGCCTGACGGTGGGTCAATATACGTTGGTATTAAATCCTTCCCAACAAAGAAAAGTAGCGGCACACAGCGGAGAAAAAGTTTTCTTCGGCGTGCGTCCGGAATTTATTCGTATGTCACAAACGCCTTTCACCACCCATCACTCCCAGGGTGAATTAGTACGGGTAGAAAATATGGGGCATGAGTTTTTTATGTACGTCAAAGTCGATGACTTCGAGTTGACCTGTCGTCTGCCTTCTGATGAAGCTCGTCCCATTATTGAGAACGGACTGCATCGTACCGTTTATTTCCAGTTTGATATGGATAAATGCCATATCTTTAATGCAAAAACAGAAAAAAACATCTCTCTTTAACAGGAGCAGTACCCAATGAAAAAAGCGATCCTACACACGCTGATAGCTTCTACTCTGGCACTATTATCACACCAGGCTTTTGCTCAGGATGAGGTGAATCTTCGTATGTCTTGGTGGGGCGGTAATGGCCGCCATCAAGTCACGCTAAAAGCTTTGGAGGAATTCCATAAGCAGCATCCGAATATTAATGTTAAAGCCGAATATACCGGTTGGGACGGTCACCTTTCTCGTTTAACCACGCAAATTGCCGGTGGTACTGAACCGGATGTGATGCAAACCAACTGGAACTGGCTACCGATTTTCTCTAAAGACGGTGGAGGCTTCTACGATTTATTTAAAGTCAAAGACACGTTAGATTTGGCTCAGTTCGATCCCAAAGAATTACAGCAAACTACGGTTAACGGTAAACTAAACGGTATTCCGATTTCTGTTACCGCCCGAATCTTCTATTTTAACGATGAAACCTGGAAAAATGCGGGTCTGGAATATCCCAAAAATTGGGACGAACTGCTAGCCGCAGGAGCCGTATTTAAAGAAAAACTTGGCAACCAATATTACCCAGTTGTTTTAGAGCATCAGGATACGCTGGCGTTAATTCGCTCTTATATGACGCAAAAATACGATATTCCAACGATTGACGAAGCCAACAAAAAATTTGCCTATAGCAAAGAACAATGGGTGGAATTCTTTACTCTGTATAAAAAAATGGTAGATAGCCATGTAATGCCTTCGACTAAATACTATGCATCCTTTGGTAAAAGTAATATGTACGAAATGAAACCCTGGATTAACGGAGAGTGGGCCGGTACATATATGTGGAACTCCACCATTAATAAATACTCCGACAACCTGAAAAAACCAGCTAAATTGGTGTTAGGTCCCTACCCAATGCTGCCAGGTGCCAAAGATGCCGGCTTATTCTTTAAACCTGCGCAAATGCTTTCTATCGGTAAATCCACCAAATATCCGAAAGAAAGTGCCATTCTGATTAACTTCCTGCTAAACAGCAAAGAAGGCGTGGAAGCGCTTGGGTTGGAACGCGGCGTGCCGCTTAGCGCGACGGCGGTTGAACAGTTACGCACCAGCGGTACTATTCAAGATACCGATCCGTCCGTATCTGGCCTGAATATGGCATTAGCTTTGCCGCACGAAATGAAAACCTCACCTTATTTCGATGATCCACAAATTGTTTCTTTATTCGGCGACGCCATTCAATACATCGATTATGGTCAAAAAACCGTAGAGGAAACTGCAGAATACTTTAATCGTCAGGGTGACAGAATTTTAAAACGCGCCATGCGATAAATCCAAGAAAAATGCACCAAACTCGCCCTGCCATTTATTTGGCGGGGTTTTTCTGTTTAGAAGAAATATCATCAAAAACAATCAATTAGATCATCATCACAACTTTAAAATGTATTTATTCCATTAGGGAACAATAACGATCTCGATCACAAAAATTATTTAAATTATAAATAGAATATAAAACCACAATAAATGAAACGATGTTTCTTTTTAAGAATGTATTCTTTATTGATGAAAGAAAAATACATCACTCAGGGATTATAAAAATGAAATTTAAATTAATTACTCTGGCAATGGCATCAGTTATCAGTTTCAGCTCTGTGGCAACAACAATCGATTATCGTCATGAAATGCTGGATAGCGGTTCGAACGATCATAAAGATCGTCTGCTTTTCTCTAATCGTTTCGCTAACGGCTTTGGTCTTTCTTTAGAAGGCAAATGGCGACAACACAGTTCAGACAACACCACAAACAAACCTTTTCATGAACAGGTCAGTAATGGTACCGAAGTGGTAGCCAGCTACGTATATAAATTTAACAAGACCTTCCAGTTGGAACCGGGCTTCTCTCTGGAATCCTCATCAGACAGCAATAACTACCGGCCATATTTGCGCGGCAAAGTTGCTTTTACTGACGATTTCTCTACGTCTCTACGCTATCGCCCTTATTACAAGCGTAACCAGCCTTCCACCAAAGATACCGAGAAAGGCCATCAGTTCACTCTGTTATTTGCCTATAGCTTCCTGAAAGATTACTCCGTCGAATATGAGTTGGATTACAAAAAATCCGAGGACAAGATTCTGGCAAATAATGAAAAGTATGATTGGAGTCATGATGTCAAACTGGCCTACAAATGGGATAAAAACTGGAAGCCCTATGTGGCTATCGGCAATGTTTCTGGCAGCAGCCTGACCGACGAACGCCAGACCCGTTTCCGCATGGGGGTGCAGTACACCTTCTGATCGTCGTTATAACCTGATTACCGTTATAACCTCGGTATGTCCGATTTGATTTAATACTCATCATTATTATTGCAGTAACTGTCGCTGCAAACCTGTTACCCGTGTTTGGGGAAAATCTGACTCCCAGTCGCATTTCCCCATTTTTTTCACCTGCCATTTCCTGTAGTATCCGCCGCCCCGCCACACGCCAGCTGTGGATTGTCTGAAAAAACAACATTCACTTTAAAATCACTCCTAATGTGACATTTAGTTACAGCGTAACGGCTATCTTCACCTAGAAAAATCCCATATACTGGATATATTAACAGTTATAAGTTGGGACGTTTGTATGACCGCGGAAGGGCATTTGATTTTTTCTGTCGCCTGCGCAATTTTTGCCAAAAAAGCAGGGTTAACTCCCGAGCTCACACACGGGGACTGGTGGCACATAATACCGGGCGCCCTTTTGACGTCTCTACTACCTGATATTGATCATCCCCGCTCTGTTCTGGGGCAACGCTTGAAGTGGATTTCCGCACCTATTGCACGGATTTTTGGCCATCGCGGTTTTACCCACAGTTTATTAGCGATCCTCGGTGGGATCGCACTATTTCAGCTTGAAATTCCCCGCAGTTGGTTTATCCCACCTGACGTCATGCATGCAATGATCGTCGGCTATTTCAGCCATTTATTGGCGGATATGCTGACACCTGCTGGCGTACCACTGCTGTGGCCATGCCGTTGGCGTTTTCGCCTACCGCTGCTCAATTCGCAAAAAGGGAACCAGCTAGAACGCGTGTTTTGCGTACTGTTAGTCTGCTACGCCGTTTACTGGCAGAGCGACCGCTCATTTCCCGTCCAATCTTATGTTGAGCAATTGAAGAGTTTTAGACTCTGATCACAATTAATTGCCGAAATTATCACCCCAACGCATGTATTTTATACAAAATAGCGTAAAAAATTATATTAAATTCTTTTTGGATATAAGTGAGCCAACTAAGTAACTGTTAGGATAGTCGGCTTCGCGGCCTATTAAGGTCAGCAATATAAATAGAATACGCAAAAAGTATTCATAATAGAATTTTGGAGATTTGGGGATGAACCTACCACTCGTAATTAATGTGGCGATTTTTGTCGCATTGCTGTTGCTATTGGCACAAACCCGCCACAAACAGTGGAGCCTGGCCAAAAAAGTTCTGGCCGGACTGGCATTAGGCGTGGTGTTCGGCCTCGGCCTGCATTTGGTGTATGGCTCTGACGACCCGGTAATGAAAGAATCTATTACCTGGTTCAATATCGTCGGTAACGGTTATGTACAATTACTGCAGATGATCGTGATGCCTTTGGTATTTGCGTCCATTTTAAGTGCTGTTGCTAAGCTGCATAATGCTGCATCGCTGGGGAAAATCAGTTTCCTGTCTATCGGCACCCTGCTGTTCACTACCATGATTGCGGCGTTGGTCGGTGTATTTGTCACCAACCTGTTCGGTTTGACCGCTGAAGGTCTGGTTCAGGGCACTCAGGAAGCGGCTCGCCTAAGCGCGATTGAAAGCAATTATCTGGGCAAGGTTTCAGATCTGAGCGTGCCTCAACTGATTCTGTCCTTTATCCCGAAAAATCCGTTTGCCGATTTAACCGGTGCAAACCCAACTTCGATTATCAGCGTAGTTATCTTTGCGACTCTGCTGGGGATTGCTTCACTGCAATTGCTGAAAGACGACGTTGAAAAAGGTAAACGCGTACTGGTTGCTATCGATACCCTGCAATCCTGGGTGATGAAACTGGTTCGCCTGGTTATGAAACTGACCCCATACGGCGTTCTGGCATTGATGACCAAAGTTGTCGCCGGTTCTAACGTTCAGGATATTATCAAGCTGGGCAGTTTCGTCGTAGCTTCGTATCTTGGTCTGGCTATCATGTTCGTGGTTCACGGTCTGTTGATTGCCTTTACCGGTATCAACCCACTGAAATTTTTCAAAAAAGTTTGGCCGGTGCTGACATTTGCCTTCACGAGCCGTTCCAGTGCTGCCAGCATCCCGTTGAGTGTGGAAGCACAAACTCGCCGTCTGGGCATCCCTGAATCTATAGCCAGCTTCTCTGCTTCCTTCGGCGCAACTATTGGCCAAAACGGCTGTGCCGGGTTGTATCCGGCTATGCTGGCAGTGATGGTGGCTCCAACCGTGGGTATTAACCCACTGGATCCGGTTTGGATTGCAACGTTGGTCGGTATGGTCACCGTCAGTTCCGCAGGCGTAGCCGGTGTGGGTGGCGGCGCGACCTTTGCAGCCTTGATTGTGCTGCCAGCGATGGGTCTGCCGGTAACGCTGGTTGCACTGTTAATCTCCGTTGAGCCTTTGATTGATATGGGCCGTACCGCATTGAACGTAAGCGGTTCTATGACTGCCGGAACCATTACCAGCCAGCTGATGAAACAAACTGACAAAGAGATTCTAAACAGTGATGATGAGGTGGAATTAGCGCACCGCTAAACGTCTCACTATCGTAATCAATCAAAAAGCCGGGCAGCTAAACTGTCCGGCTTTTTCAATTCTGTTTCGCTTGGTTTTATCAAACCAGATTAACTACGGTACTTTTCCACCAGAGCCTGTGCGATGGCCAGGGTTTCCACATCCGGTACGCCGCTGAAATCGCTGGCGCGGAAGTGCATCTGGAAGGCCGCTATCACCTTCAAGGTTTCCTCATCCAGTTCACCGGTTAGCGGGATTTTATACCCATAAGTGGCTAACGCTTTTTGAATAGACTCAACCGGCACCCGTTCGTGTTTATCTCGACCATCAATCAGTTCCTGAACCCGCTCTTCATCTGGCCAGGCGCCAATGCCAGCGTCATATAAACGTTTCCACGGGAAATACGGGCCGGGATCGGACTTTCTCTGTGGAGCAATATCGCTATGCGCCACGACATCTGTCGGAGCAATATTATAACGGGCAACAATGTCCTTCCCCAGCCGCTCAATCAATTCAATCTGGTTTTCGTTAAACGGATACCACTTACGCCCTGTCAACGCCTCTGTATAGCCCAGATTAACGATTTCTACGCCTATCGAGGTATCATTCAGGTTGGTACGCCCTTGCCATTCGCTGACCCCAGCATGCCAAGCGCGTTTATCTTCGGGAACCAGTTGCAGTACCACCGGTTTGCCACCTGCTTTACGCGGATGTTCCGTCACCAGATAATGCGCACTAACCTGTTCCTGAGTCAGCAATCGCAGGGATTCCGCATCGTCAACCGCCGTATAGTGGAAAACTAGAAAGCGCACCCGATCGTTCTGCCCCACCGCCGGATGAGTGGTATCTACCTGATAATCACCGCGATCGATCAATTTATGCGGGCTACTGCTACACCCAGCCAAAAGCAGCAACAGCGCCGCCGGCACCAATTTTCTCATCATTCACACTCCCTGTCGTTTGATAAAGTCGGTTTACAGTAACTGATGTAAACTAAATGGTATGTAAACGATACATTCTGCATAAGTATCATTTGCACTATAAGAATTTACCATCTTGTGGCAAACCAGCAAAAAAAACGGCCCCTGAATCAGGAGCCGCTAGATTTACCTTGCCAATAAAGCATTAAACGCTGCCCGTTAAAACGGGTAGTCGCGATACCCCATTTGCTCCGAGATATTACGCGCCGCCTGATGCAATGACTTTACATAATCGCTCTTATGTTCCTCGGAGAAACGCAGCGTCGGGAATGAAATGCTCAGACCCGCGATAGCAACGCCAAAACGGTCGAAAACCGGTACGGCGATACAACGCAACCCTTCTTCCTGTTCTTCGATATCTTCGCCAAAACCTTGTTCACGCACCTGATCCAGCACTGGCAATAGTGCCGCAGCGCTGTCCAGCGTGTGTTTGGTGCTACGGGTAAACTCGATATGAGACAAAATGTCTTCCACTTCGCCGCGATCACGCCACGCCAGCAGTACCTTACCAATAGCGGTACTGTGCAGCGGGTTACGGCGGCCAATTCGGGAATACATTCGCAGGTTATACATCGAATCGATTTTATGGATATAGACAATACTATCTTCATCCAAAGCGCCCAAGTGAATGGTTTCACGGGTCAGATTCGACAATTCTCGCATTTGAATATCTGCGCTGCGGATCAGATCGACGTTTTGCAGCGCTTTTGCGCCTAATTCAAACAGCTTAAGCGTCAGCGAATACTTTTCAGATTCCCCTTCCTGCGCTACATAGCCTAAAGACTTTAGGGTTTGCAGAAACCGGTAAACCGTACTTTTGGACATCATCACACGCTGCGAGAGTTCGGTAATACCGATTTCCCGTTCTTCACCCAGCGCTTGCAAAATACCGAAAACTTTCAGAACCGACGAAACTGAGTCGGGCTGTTTATCAAAATCAGTCGTAGCCATTGTGTCGTTACCCTACTCGTTTTTTTGTTTTAAAAAAAATAGAACAATGGTTTTATTATAAGAGGAAGCGGTGAGATTGCGCAATGATGCAATATAATTAATCTGATATCACCCTGAGAAATAGGGATTTGGCCTCCTTTTACGCCAGAGGCCAGAGCAAAGATGCTATAACCACACAGTTTCAGGCAAAGTCGCTAAATACAGTGCAGGCTTGCCGTCAACGTCTGAAGTAAACAGCACTTGTTTATTATCGGGTGTAAAGGAAGGATGCGGATGGGTCACCTGACGATCACCTTCAAATACCTTCCATGAGGTGTCATGACGCGCGACCTGATGCTGTTTGCCGGTTTTCATGTTGAATATGTACAGGAAAGGATCGTTATCAATCTTGTAGCCGCTATCGTCCTGCACATCTACCGGCGCATCAGAACCGTCGCCTACCATCAAAGAACCGTCATCATTGCTCATTAAATGGGAGCAGGCTGGCATTTTGGTCAACTGGCGATTTTCCAAGGTGAGCGGATCGGCGCTGCAAATATAACGGTCTGGGTTACCTTTCATATAAGAGACATAAACCAAAGCCGAGCCGTCCGGCACCCAAAATTCGTGGGTGCAACTCTCTCCCGGCGCATGGGTTTTCACTTTGCGCATATTCGTGCCGTCTTCATTGATCAGCCACATACGTGCATCGACCAAATCGTGCGGGCCTTCATGACAGAAAGCGACGGTAGCATCATCGAAAGGACGATAGATCGGATGGCCTAGCCATTGGTTTTCCTGAAGAATCACCGTTGATTGCCCAGTTCTCAGATCGACTTTCATTAAACGACAGCAAGGATGAGTAAAATAGAAATCGTGGAATTTCTTCCAATCGGTTAACGGTTGCCAGTCCTCCTTCTTGATTTCAATGCCAACCAACTTAGTACAATCTGAATTCGCCACCCAAGTGCCATACCCCATCCACTCGTCAGGCACCTGATAAACCACGGATTCTTCCAGCGTGTCTAAATCTACCCGCATCAGATTACGGCCATTTTTTACGTAATACAGCACGTCATCGTTCGGGGACAGAAAACCGCCAAAAGTATTATCGCCGCTGCCCTCGGTTAATTGAGTGGCTATCTGGGTAGTCAAATCCAGCAGATAATAGTTCCACGGCCCGTCAAAAGCGCCGCCAAATAACAGTTTACTGCCATCCTGACTGAAGCACTTTTGATAGAAATAGTTACGATGACAGGTCACTTCCGGAGGCGTTAAGCGAGTAATTTGAGCACCGGTAGAGGCATCCTGATAGGTGTGAAATGTCAGTGGAATGAGTTTACCTTTGGCCATCCGAGGAATCCTTAAAACGTAAGAGAATGAAAAATGTCAGCAGCGTCACCTGGTTAACATGAGATAAAGCCATTATAGGAACGACGTTTCATTTTTCCGTGATCATAGTTTTGTTTTTACCACTCACATTGATAATTTCTCGCTTTTATCTGTTTTATCATGATGATTTGGCCAGCTCAGCATCCTGCACACATTCGTTGACAATTAACGATGACAATTATCCAGGCGGCAAAGATGCAATCTGTCACCTTTGCCGTTAGCATTGTAATACTTAGCTATTTCATTACTTTTGCAGATAAAAATCCTATGACACCTTCTCAACCTGATGGGTTGCCGGTTCCCCAACGTTACGCCGCCATTTTAGTGATAGCGTTGGGCATTACTATTGCGGTACTGGATGGCACTATTGCAAATGTAGCGTTACCCACCATCGCACGCGATTTGAATGCCAGCCCGGCCGATTCTATTTGGATCGTCAATGCCTATCAGTTAGCCATCACCATTTCACTGCTTTCACTGGCATCCCTCGGGGATATCATAGGTTACCGGCGGGTTTATCAGGCTGGATTGCTTATTTTCAGCCTGACATCATTATTCTGCGCCCTGTCCGATTCCCTTTGGACTTTGACTTTCGCCCGGGTATTACAGGGGTTTGGTGCAGCAGCGCTGATGAGCGTCAATACGGCGCTGATTCGTATCATTTACCCGCGAGCCCAACTTGGGCGCGGTATCGGCATTAATTCCCTGATCGTGGCCTTTTCTGCCGCCGCTGGCCCAACCATCGCCGCCGCCGTACTATCGATAGCATCCTGGCAATGGCTGTTTGCCATCAATGTCCCGATTGGCCTGATCGCCTGGTTTCTGGGCATGAAATACTTACCCGCTAACGTAGCCAAGAGTAATGGTAATAAATTCGATATTGCCAGTTGCCTGATGAATGCCATGACCTTCGGCCTGCTGATTATCGCCATTAGCGGCTTTGCCCAAGGACAAAGCCCGACGCTGATTGCCGGTGAAATCGTCGCGCTATTACTGATTGGTTTTTTCTTCGTGCGTCGCCAGCTCAAGCAACCCTTCCCGTTATTACCCGTCGATCTGCTACGTATCCCGATTTTTGCTCTGTCCGTCGGCACCTCTATTTGTTCTTTTATTGCACAAATGCTGGCGATGGTGTCGCTGCCGTTCTTCCTGCAAAACGTGTTAGGTCGGGATGAAGTAGCGACCGGGCTGTTGCTCACCCCATGGCCGCTGGCAACGGTTGTGGCCGCACCGATTGCCGGTCGGTTAGTGGAACGCTATCAGGCGGGTCTGTTGGGCGGCATTGGACTGGCCGTTTTTGCCAGCGGACTCTTCCTGCTAGCAACACTTCCGACCAATCCGAGCGATTTGAATATTATCTGGCGCATGATGCTCTGTGGCATCGGCTTCGGTTTATTTCAGTCGCCGAATAACCACACGATCATTTCTGCCGCACCGCCCAACCGCAGCGGCGGCGCCAGCGGCATGTTAGGCACCTCACGTCTGCTAGGGCAGACCTCTGGGGCGGCGTTAGTGGCCTTAATGTTCCATCAGTTTGCGGATAATGCTACTTACGCTTCTTTGCTACTTGCCGGCGGTTTTGCCACGCTGGCGGCGATAGTTAGCCTGCTGCGCATTTCGCCTAAAACCCGCTAGCACATGACAAATTCGACAATACAATGGCACAAAAAAGCCCCGTTATTAACGAGGCTTTTTACTTTTCCACCACAAACGATTCTGACTTATTTCAGATATTCGCCAGTACGCAGCGCTTCAATACGCTTGTCCAACGGTGGGTGAGACATCAGCAATTCGCTGAAAGTCTTAGATTTACCGTTGATACAAAACGCCATCATGCTGCTTTCCTCCTGCGGCTCATAGCTGGTTTTCAGGCGTTGTAACGCCGCAATCATCTTCTCACGACCCACCAATTTGGCGGAGCCAGCGTCCGCATGGAACTCGCGGTGGCGAGAGAACCACATGGTGATAATGCTCGCCAGAATACCGAATACCAATTCCAGAACCATAGACACGGCGAAATACACCATTGGGTTACCAGAAGAACTGCCTTCGTTTTCCCGATCGCCAGACACAAAACCAGCGACAACCTGCGCAATCAAACGAGAAATAAAGATAACAAAGGTGTTCACCACGCCCTGAACCAGCGTCATTGTGACCATGTCACCATTCGCTACGTGACTGATTTCATGGGCAATAACCGCTTCCGCTTCATCGCGACTCATGTTTTGCAGCAAACCGGTACTCACTGCCACCAGCGAAGCATCACGGCGAGCGCCGGTTGCAAAGGCGTTAATATCCGGAGCCTGATAAATGGCAACCTGCGGCATTGCGATGCCAACCTGTTGAGACTGACGACGCACGGTATCCAGCAACCAACGTTCGGTTTCATTACGTGGCTGTTCAATCACTTCCCCACCAACGGAACGCAACGCCATCCATTTAGACAGCAGCAGTGAGACGAATGAACCACCAAAACCGAACAGAAGCGCCATAATCATCAGCCCCTGTACACTACTTGACTGAATTCCAGTCAGGCTTAGCACCAGCCCGAAGACCAACATCACCGCCAGGTTAGTGAGAAGGAACAGAGCTATACGCATCATAAATTTTTACTTCCTTATTTGTTTAGCCGTTTACCGAAATTCTTATTGAGATATCCTGATCCTATGGGCATCTAATAAATTTTCAAGGCTTGTTAAGCCGTAACTGATTAAATCAACATAACTTTACAAATTTGAACACATTTTATCACATTCTGTCGTATTCCTGCGCCGTTTTCCCCGTTATTCCCTCCGTGGCATCAGCCATTCCAATACTCCGTTACCGCGTTTTTTGCGATCACGACTCACTCGTAGCATAAAAAAATCCGGGGCCTCATAAGAGACCCCGGATAATTTTTGCATCACTGGCAGCTTATTTAGCGGCAGGTTGCTGTGCTTTTTCCAACTGGGCGAGATCCAAAGCGATATGAACGCTTTCATCCAGATAAGGATCCGGCTCTTGATAATCTTTAGGTAAATCATCTAAAGACTTCAGCGGCTTTTTACCTTCGCGTTTGAAACGTTCATTCAGGCGAGCCAAACGGGTGGCGTCGTCTTCCTGATTCTCTTTCTCACGCTGCGCATAGTTAAGGGAAACATTGTTGCGTTTCGCTTTTAACGCCTTAAAGCGCACGATATCTTCCTGAATGCTCTTAAATTCAGGATCGACAGCGATACGGGCTGCATGATCTTTCAATAACGCGGGTTCGAAAGGTTTCATATCCTCAACCTTGGTGTAGGTTGCGGCGTTGATACTATCCCACGGCAACGCGTTATCTTCGAAGCTTTCACCGGTTTCCGCCGGATCGACACCGGTTGGCATCACAATGTCTGGCACCACGCCTTTACGCTGGGTACTGCCACCGTCCACGCGATAGAATTTCTGAATGGTATACTGTACCGAACCCAATGCAGGCCAATCTGGACGCAGCATTTGATCGTAAATCCGGTTCAGAGAACGATATTGCTGCACCGTACCTTTACCGAAAGTCGGCTCACCGACAATCAGCGCACGTCCATAATCCTGCATCGCTGCCGCAAAGATTTCAGACGCCGAAGCGCTATAACGATCCACCAGCACGACTAACGGGCCTTTGTAATACACAATGCCGTCGGTATCGCTGTCTTCACGCACTTTGCCATTATTATCCCGCACCTGCACGACCGGGCCGCTAGGGATGAATAAGCCAGACAAAGAGACCGCTTCGGTCAAAGCGCCACCGCCGTTGCTGCGCAGATCGATAATGATACTGCTCACATTCTGCTTGGCCAGTTTTTGCAGCTGAACCTTCACGTCTTCGGTTAAACCGACATAGAAACCAGGAATGTCCAACACTCCAACTTTCTCTTTGCCAATGGTTTTAACCGACATTTTAACCGCTCGGTCTTCCAGACGGATGCGCTCGCGCGTCAGGGTGACGGTTTTCACTTTGGTTCCTTTGCCCGCAGGCAGGATTTCCAAACGCACTTTAGAGCCTTTCGGCCCTTTAATCAGCGCAACCACATCATCCAGACGCCAGCCAATCACATCGACCATAGGTTTACCGGTCTGACCAACGCCAACCACACGATCGCCGACGGTAATCGCTTTACTCTTGGCCGCTGGGCCACCGGGCACCATGGAGTTAATCAGGGTGTAATCATCATCCATTTGCAGTACCGCGCCAATTCCTTCCAGAGATAAACTCATCTCAGTATTGAATTGCTCGGTGTTGCGCGGAGACAAATAATTGGTATGTGGATCGATTTCATGAGCAAAAGCATTCATGATCAGTTGGAAAACGTCTTCGCTGTTGCTCTGCGTCAGGCGTTTAATGGCTGACTGGTAGCGCTTGGTCAACGTTTCTTTAATCTCTTTATCCGTTTTACCGGCTAATTTCAGATTAAGTTGATCGTATTTGACCTTGGCGTCCCACAGCTTATTCAGCTCAGCTTCGCTTGTCGGCCACGGTGCCTTGGCGCGGTCCAAATCGATGGTGTCATTGCCGGTAAAGTCCATCGGTCTTTCCAACACCGACAATGCGTATTGATAGCGCTCGAAACGACGTTTCTGCGCCAGGTTGAATAGCGCATAAGGCGTATCCAACTGACCGGATTTTAATTCATCATCCAGTGAATTCTTTTTATTGGCAAACTGTGCCACATCTGATGCCAGCAACAGGTTGTGACTGTAGTCCAACATGTTGAGATAGCGATCAAATATCTTGGCGGAAAACTGATCGTCCAGCGCGAACTGACGATAATGAGAGCGAGTGAAGCGCGATGTTACGCGCTCACTCACCGTCGAGTGCTGAGGCTCTTGACGCAGTTGAGGTAACTGATCGATACGATAAGTCGTCGTATCGCCAGCGTAACTCGCCCCCGCCAGTAACAAGCCTGCTAATGCTGTTAATCTGACAAATTTGTTCATGCCTAGGTTGGCCTCCGTATCAGAACTGCAAGTGTTCTGCGCGCACGATCATCGCCAGACCTGAAGATAGCTGCACCCGTACGCCATCTTTAGCGATTTCTAATACGGTTGCGTCCATCGCACTCTTGCCTGCTCTGACTTTGATTTCTTGACCAATTTGCAGTTTCGAGATATCTGTGACCGGCACAGGGCGTGGCTGGTTCTCTTCTGCCGCTGGGCGAGGAGCACGGGCCTGCTGTGGGCGATTTGGCTGACGAGGCTGACGAGCTTCCGGAGCAGCGCCTGCTTCACGACGTGGTGCAGGTTTTTTACCTGCCGGACGTGGGCGACGTGGCTCTGGGGTTTCACCCGCAGCAATGGCAGCTTCGCGTTTTTTAGCTTGTTGTTCAGCACGTTGTGCCTGAACACGGGCTTTCGCCTCTTCCAGCTGTTTGCGGGCATGTTCTACATGTTGCTCTTCCAGCACACCGCAAGGGTTGCCATCCAGATCAACACGTTCTGCTCCGACTTTGACCCCATAAAGATAACGCCAGCTTGAGGTGTATAGACGCAAGGCTGAACGCAATTGCGTTTTGCTTAAATTCTCTTCCCCCTGAACTCGCTCCACCAGATCCTGAAAAATGCCGATCTTTAATGGGCGTGCTTCGCCTTCGGCGGTGAAACAAAGCGGGAATCGCTCGGCCAAAAAGGCTATGACTTCTTTGCTACTGTTCAACTTAGGTTGATTTTCCATGAAATTTCCTGATTACAACGGGTTTGCCAACCAGCGCAGGCATGAACAGGCGTCATTATAATGACGCCTCCAGCAATTGCCACGTTATCCGTGTATCAACTTGCAGTCTGTGTGACATATTTCGCAACATCACAGTGTTCAAGATGGGCGCAAAGCCCCGCCACGACTGACGTCAGCCCTTTTTCGTCTTCTTCATCGAAACGATCATAAACTGTGCTGTCAATATCCAAAACCCCGATGACAACACCGTTTATCGCGATTGGCAGGACAATTTCGGCATTACTGGCGGCGTCACAGGCAATATGCCCAGGGAAAGCGTGGACATCGCCAACCCGCTGCACGCGATTTTGTGACACAGCCGTACCGCACACGCCTTTACCCACAGGAATACGCACACAGGCGATTTTCCCTTGGAAAGGCCCCAGCACCAGTTGATTGCCATCCATCAGATAGAAACCGGCCCAATTCAACCCGTCGAGGCGCTCATACAACAGCGCACTGACATTGGAAAGTGTAGCGATAAAATTATACTCACCAGAAATTAATGCACACATATCGCGTTTTAATTCCGCGTAGAATTCTTCTTTTTTCATGTCGTAACCATTAACAAACCTAAGAATAGCCAGAGGCAACCGGTGCTTAGCCTCTCTAAAGTAAGCATTAAATGTACATTGTCACAAGGCTAATCATCTTTAACTGAGCAAAAGAGTTCCCTACAATAGGGAATTGACTGATTTTCAGGGTTCACACAACGGGTTATGCTGTCACGTTCGGGAATAAAAACCGCGGTTCAACTCCGTCGCACACTATATTTGATTGACAGCATATTTCATGCACGGCGTAATTTGATGTACAGCTGACACTTTGATGTGCTGCGAATTTAATGTGCTCCAAATTTATACACCTCGACTTTCTATACCCTGGTTCGGCATTTACCCTTATTGGCAACGCTGACCCTTTTGGGCTTTTCATCACCGGCGGAGCCATCGATTAGATATTTATGAAGATAGAAGCGATTTACCGCCCTCTTTCCACCGCGCGAGAACAGCGCTGCTGCGAATGTGACGCTTTATTTACCCTGCCGCCAATGCAGGGTAATCAGGCCGCCTATTGCCCTCGCTGTTGTGCCAAGGTAGTCAGCGGCCGTGATTGGTCCCTGACTCGCCTAACCGCGATGGCCGTAGCAATGCTCCTGTTGATGCCCTTTGCCTTTAGCGAACCCTTAATCAGCATTCGTCTGCTCGGCACCCGTATCGATGCCAGCCTGTTGGAAGGTATCTGGCAGATGACCAAACAAGGCGATCCCTTAACCGCCAGCATGGTGGCTTTCTGTATTTTTGGCGCGCCGCTCACACTGACCCTTTCTATCCTTTATCTGCGTATTGGTAGCCGTATTGGCATGAATTTGCGGCCGGTGTTACTGATGCTAGAAAGATTAAAAGAATGGGTGATGTTGGACATCTATCTGATCGGTATGGCGGTTGCCTGTATCAAAGTCAAAGAATATGCCGACATTTCCCCAGGGCTTGGGCTTACGGCCTATCTGGCGCTAACCTTATTAAGCATTCTGACGCTAATTCACCTGAATCTGGAGCAACTTTGGGAACGCTTTTACCCACAGGAACAGCCGCCGGGGCCAAGGGAAACGCTGCGAGTTTGCCTCTCCTGCCACTATACCGGCCATCCTGACGCCAAGGGCCGCTGTCCGCGCTGCCACACGCCGCTGCGTCATCGCCGCCGTCACAGTCTGCAAAAAACCTGGGCCGCGCTGATTGCCTCTATGGTACTGCTATTGCCCGCTAACCTACTGCCAATCTCGATTGTTTACGCCAACGGCGTGCGCATGGAAGATACGATTTTCTCCGGCGTGGTTTCCCTGGCCTCCTCCGGCAATATGCCGATTGCCGCCGTGGTATTTATTGCCAGTGTATTAGTTCCTTTTACTAAAGTTATCGTACTGATTACCTTGCTGCTAAGTATTCATCTGAAAACTCAGCACAGTTTGAAGACCCGTATGCGTTTGATGCGTGTCATTACCTGGATTGGCCGCTGGTCAATGCTGGATTTGTTCGTTATTGCGTTAATGATGTCGCTGATCAACAGAGATCAGCTACTTTCATTCACTATGGGACCGGCTGCCTTTTACTTTGGGTCTGCGGTAATTTTGACTATTCTTGCCGTTGAATGGCTGGATAGCCGATTGATTTGGGATGCACATGCAACAGGAAACGCCGAATACGCCGACTGAGGCTCAGGTTAGGCACAAACGCCGAATTTCACCCTTCTGGCTGCTGCCTTTCATTGCTCTGCTGATTGCGGGCTGGCTGGTTTATACCAACTGGCAAGATCGCGGAGCTGAAGTCACAATCGATTTTCAATCTGCCGCCGGTATTGTCGCCGGTCGTACCCCTATTCGTTATCAAGGGGTTGAAGTCGGTACGGTGCAATCCATCAGTCTTAGCAAGGACTTACGTAGCATTGTCGTGACTGCCAGTATTAAAAACGATTTGGAAGACTCGTTGCGAGAAGGTACCCAATTCTGGCTGGTTACCCCTAAAGCCTCTCTGGCCGGGGTTTCTGGGCTAGACGCACTGGTGGGTGGTAACTATATCGGTATGATGCCGGGTAGCGGTAAACCGCAAACCCATTTCACCGCGTTAGATACTCAACCCAAATTCCGCCTGAATACCGGCGAGCTGATGATTCATTTGAACGCCAAAGATCTCGGCTCTCTCAATACCGGTTCTCTGGTGTATTACCGCAAAATTCCGGTAGGCAAAGTTTATGATTACAACATTGCACCGGATAACAATGGTGTAACTATTGATGTGTTGATTGATCGCCGCTTCGCTCATCTGGTGAAGAATGATAGCCGATTCTGGAATGTCTCTGGTTTTAAAGGCGATTTTAGCCTGAGCGGCGCGTCAGTCCAGATGGAGAGTCTGGCAGCCTTGGTCAACGGCGCAATTGCCTTTGATTCACCGCAGCAAAGCCAAGATGCTAAAACCGATCAACAGTTTCAGTTGTACCCCGATTTGGCCCACAGTAACCGCGGTGTGGCCATAACCTTGGATTTACCGAATGGTAATAATCTGGCTGAAGGCCGCACCCCGCTGATTTATCAGGGATTGCAGGTCGGTACTTTGACCAAGCTGGTATTGCAACCAGACAGTAAAGTCACTGGCGAACTGACCATCGATCCTTCTGTTGTTGATCTTATGCGTACCGGCACCCGTATCGAAATGAGCAGTCCACGCATCAGCTTGAATGATACCAAGCTAAGTGAGTTATTGACCGGTAATACGCTAGAACTGGTTCCCGGAGACGGTGAACCACAGCAGCACTTTATCGTGCTCGATAGCAATAAAAGCCTGTTACAGCAGCCGGATGTCCTGAGGTTAACCCTGACCGCGCCGCAAAGCTACGGCATTGATGTCGGGCAACCTATTGTGCTGCATGGCATTAAAATCGGGCAGGTTATTACCCGCACGCTGGATGATTCCGGTATCACCTTTACCGCCGCTATTGAGGCCAAATATCGTCATCTGGTGCATAAAGATAGCAAGTTCGTGGTTAACAGTCGTATCGACGTCAAAATCGGTATTGATGGCATCAATGTTCAGGGTGCCAGCGCACAGGAATGGTTTGACGGCGGTATTCAGCTGCTGGCCGGTGGTAAAGGCGAACCGAAAAGCCAATATCCGCTCTACAGCAATCGGGAAAAAGCGGAAGACGGTATTCTGGGTAACATGCCCGCGACGACCCTCACGCTGACGGCCAGCAGCTTGCCCGACGTGCAAACTGGCTCGGTGGTTCTGTACCGCAAGTTTCAAGTCGGCGAAATCGTTAATGTTCGTCCAAAAGCCAATGAGTTTGAGGTGGATGTTTATATCCAACCGGAATACCGCAACCTGTTGAGTAGTAAAAGTATCTTCTGGGCAGAGGGCGGAGCAAAAGTACAGTTAAACGGCAGCGGACTCACCGTGCAAGCTTCACCGTTGAACCGGGCACTTAAAGGTGCTATTAGCTTCGATAATCTCGACGGCGTCACCTTGGGCAAAGGCGTTAAACGCACCCTATATGCCACAGAAACCGCCGCACGCGCCGTAGGTAGCCAAATTACGCTACGCACTTACGATGCCAGCAAACTGGCGGCAGGTATGCCTATTCGTTATCTGGGAATCGATATTGGTCAGGTCGAATCGCTAAAATTGTCAGCCGAGCGCAACGAAGTTCTAGCCAAAGCGGTACTTTATCCAGAATACGTGGAGAGCTTCGCCCGCTTCGGCACCCGCTTCTCTATCGTTTCACCGGAAATTTCCGCCGCCGGCGTCAATAATCTGGACACCCTACTCCAGCCGTACATTAACGTGGAACCGGGCCGTGGGCAGGCATTGCGTAATTTCGAACTACAAACTGCCACCATTACTGATTCGCGCTATCTGGACGGTCTGAGCATCGTGCTGGATACCGCCGAAGCCGGTTCATTACAAATCGGCACGCCGGTCTTGTTCCGCGGAATGGAGGTCGGTACGGTCACCGGATTCAATCTTGGTGCGATGTCAGATCGAGTACAAGTTTCGCTACGAATCAGTAAGAAATACCAACAGCTCGTTCGGCAAAACAGCGTGTTCTGGCTGGCTTCCGGCTATAACCTGCAGTTTGGTCTGACCGGCGGCGTAGTGAAAAGCGGCACCTTCCAGCAATTTATTCGCGGCGGTATCGCCTTCGCAACGCCACCGACAACGCCATTAGCACCGAAAGCTTCGGTCAATCAGCATTTCTTACTGAATACTGAGGAACCTAAAGATTGGCGCAATTGGGGTACCGCGATTCCTCGCTTCTAGCTTCTAGCTTCTAGCTTCTAGCTTTTAGCTTTTAGCTTTTAGCTTTTAAATATGCTCGCCGGATAGGCCGTTAGTGGCCATCCGGCGTTTTTTTAAAAGAATCCGATAGCGTTAAAAAAGGAGAAGAGGAAACCAGAGGTAAACAGGATTAGAGTTAGACGCATTGATAATTAGATGAAAGCCCTGTGGTGTTATTGCCCATTCTAATTATGGTCTGACCATATTCCTCTGCATATTGACCGAGTATTATTTCGTCTTTTCTGTCTGGACGCTGCAACAATCAATTTCTTTTCGGCATAAAATCCTAACCATGTCTGCATAGGCATCCAGTCAAGCCCGATTCTTATAGAAGAATTCATGACCAATTATCTATATTAAAACCAGGCGAATACCTAAATTAGATGAGTACCTTTAGCCTAGGATTCCTTAATATTACCGATAAAACATCAAAAGGATTAACTTTGCATATAACAAAAAATGACAACGTCACCTATTATACGTAGCATGGACAGTATAATTTTTTACTTAGCATCATAAAAAATGAGTAAAAAGCAATGGCATACCAAGATCTGAACTCAGAGATGAACTGGCAGTCATTAATACCGGCATAGCCTATTCTATAATAATAAATTAGCCCATTGAGGCCTAAATATTTAGTTTTCCTGCCAAGTATGCTGATGAATTGAAACCTGACAAAATATTATTCTAAAAATTTACTAATGTTTCCATCTGGTTAATGTTTTATCATTGTAAAATAGTGAATTAATTCAACACAAGCGACTCAGATTACTCCTAATAAGCTGTATTCATTTCATAGCTGATATACAATCGGCAAGCCATAATATGGTGACAGTTTTTCTTACCCAAGGAAGTCGTGCTCAAACAGGAGTGACATCATGCCAGATGATGAAAATAAGAATGAGTCTTTAACGATGACTCTACGCCAACAAATAAATACGTTGCGCGATATTATCGAGAATAACTCAGACTGGATTTGGGAAATTGACGCTAACGGTTACTACACCTTTTCATCCTCTAAATGCCTTGAGTTCTTTGGCCGAGCGCCCCATGAAATTATCGGTAAATCATTGTGTGATTTTATGCCCAAGGATGAAGCACAGCGATTCATGGATATTTTTAGCAAAATCAGCGCCGAGCGTCGCCCTTTTTCTGGTTTAAAAAATCGTAATCTCCGCGTTGATGGTTCTGAAATCTTACTCGAAACCAGCGGAGTGCCGTTATTTGATGAGCACGGCGTATTTAAAGGTTATAGAGGTATAGATCGCGATCTGACGAATTTTCCTATCAACGCCCCTAAGCGTCTATTTGAATTAGAATCTATCTACTCCAACGCTCCCGCCGGATTATGTTTTATTGATACCACTCTGAGCTACGTCACCATTAACGATTATTTGGCGAATTTATTAGGTAAACACGCCAATGAGATTAACGGTCGAAAAGTGGCTGATATCATGCCGAGTATTGTTCCTATTCTGCGTCAGGCTCTACTGCGGGCTTATAATAACGAGAATATTCAGGACGCTGAATTTCAGATGCCAGGCGAGAAACACATTTTTTTTATTCGCATGAAAGCGGCAAGAGATACCCAAGGCCGGGTAACCGGATTATCCGTTGCCATGATAGATATCAGTTGCCTGAAACAAATGGAAGCCGCGCTGCGCAGCAGCAAAGAACATTACCGTAATATGGTGGAGCTGAACCCACAAATTCCATGGACAGCAGCACCCGACGGCCGTATTACCGATATCAGCAGCCGATTTGAAAAAATAACCGGTTTTACTCGCAAACAGGCCCTGGAAAATGAATGGGTCAGAACTATTCATACAGAGGATCGCCATATCGCGTTGGTCAGTTGGGAGCATTCGCTGCGCACCGGCGAATCTCTCGATATCGAGATCCGTTTTTGCCACGTTGAAAGGGGCTGGAACTGGATGCGAATTCGCGCTACGCCCAGCTTGGATACTGACGGTAAAGTTATTTGCTGGTATGGCACAGCGGAAGATGTTCATGAGCGTAAGCTGCTGGAGCTAAAACTGGTCAAAGCCAATCGTCGTCTGGAGATTCAAGCACGCACTGACTCATTAACCAAATTACCGAATAGACGGGAATTCAAGAAGGTTTTGTCTCACGAATTTCTACGTGCTAAGCGAACAGACACGCCACTGGCGTTATTGATGATCGATATTGATTATTTCAAAAACTTTAATGATCGCTACGGCCACGTTTCTGGTGATGCCTGCCTGAGATTGGTTGCCCGCGCCTTAAGAAAATCACTAAAACGCAGTACAGATATTGTCGCTCGCTATGGAGGAGAAGAATTTTCCGCGATTCTGCCCGATACCGACGAAGCGGGTGCAGCGTTGGTCGCTAAACATATTTTGGAATCCATTCGTATCATGGGTATTAAACATGCGGACAGCGAATTTCAGAAAGTGACCATCAGCATTGGTGCCAGTTGCTATCATCCATTAGTGCACTCATCCGAAGTTGATCAATCTCATCTGCTGTTAGCGGCGGATAAGGCGCTGTATTTCTCGAAAAATAATGGCCGCAACCAATATAACATCGAGAAATTGGCCAAATAAAAACCCGTATTTTTCTGCGTCCTGATTTGGCGCTTTTAATAACCTCGTCTATTCTCAATAATGCGACCCTATCTGGTCACACCTCCTACCACCATGATCTTCAGGAGTTTCAATGAGAAAATCAGTATTAAAAATAGGCAGTTTTGAGATTGATGATGCGCAAATATCCCCTCAACAGACCAAAGGGGAAAATACGCTTAGTATCCCCTGCAAATCAGATCCAGACCTTTGCGCGCAATTAGACGGTTGGGATGAGCACACCAGCGTTCCAGCGCTCTTAGATGGGAAACAAACGTTGTTGTATAAGAAACATTATGATCGGCATCAGGATGCCTGGGTAATGAGGATGACATAGTTGGCTAGCAAGAAAACCCGTCCGTCGATTAACACGAGATGACAGACGGCGGGTTTTCCCTCAATACCTTTAACTCTTATCGCGCAGTATTCATATCGAATCGTGAAATTATTCATTCCTGCCGAACAGTTGTGTATTCAGACTAAAATTAAAACGTCTCAATCACTTTAAATTTCATGCAAATCAACATCATATCCGGTGAGAACATATCATAAGCCTCAAAGAAACGCTGATGTTCTTTACGCCAATAGGTCAGAGTACGATCCCCTTCACCCTCGGCAAAAGCATGTGCTTCATCGACCTGATCGTAGGTTTTGAGATCCACTTCCGTCAGTTCAACGGCGCAGGCCGGCACATTTTTTCCATTCACTACCACAAATACGTCGCCCACCTGCGGTACGCCATCTTCATCTAAAGACGCACAAGTAGCCGTTTTTATGCCTTGCAATACCAACGTCAATAGCTCATCTGCGACGCTTTCGGTATCACCAAATGCCCAACGCTCAGCATTTTCATATTTTTGAGGAAGGCTAGTGGCCATGATTATCCTTATTTCGAATTCTATTTATGACATTATTGATACAACGCATATTACACTTTATCTCAAGCAATGCGCACAGAGTAAATCTGCTCATCAGCATAGTTTTTCGTTACTATACTGACGTGAATGAACCAGATAGATAAGAGGAAAAAGATGGTAACCAAAAAATTACATAAAAAGCACTGGAAAATGTTCCTAGTACTGTTATGCATTTGTCTGGCTCTGCTGCTGTTACGCTGGGCAGCGATGGCATTTGGTTAACGTTTTTGATCGCTGGGCAGAAATAAGCTGCCACATTTTAGACAAACCAACGCCTTATTTTTCTGCACTTTTTCTGTATCCTGCTGAGATGCCATACCGCATTCAGGGCAAGTGACTTTTGTTTGAGCCTTGCTGATCAGTCTTCTGAAGCTATCGATCAATGACATAATCTTACCTCGTGGTTGTCTATGTCATAAAGTTACGTGAACCGCGCCAAAGAAACTGTGCCAACGCCGTCATTGGTTAAAATTTGTGCTTTATAAGGCAGTTTAGAGATCGTGCCAGCTAGAGATGAGAAAACGGTGGTGAGTTACCGCTGTAACAGGAAGGTCTACTTTTCACCACGTGGCATGACAGGCATGCTCTACGCAGTGAAAAAATCAGAGAGGAGTTAAGTATCAGAGCAGGATCAGTGATTCCAAAGTTCCTGAATTAAACCTCTGACGCGAACCTTGGATGACCCAGCAACCAAGCTGATAACTCGCTTAGCACTCAACGCGGAAACTTCGGTATTCCATTCGTCAAATGAGTGATCGCTATAGCTATCATTGAATACTTTTTTGATCGAGGATTCAGCTTCTGACATCTCACTGAAACTCTTAGCATTTACTAAACACTGAGCAATAATTGAGACTTTTTTCATGATTTATCCTTGATTATCGGTCGCATAGTGTAGCACAATTACTGCCCTCTTGATCATATGC
This sequence comes from Yersinia nurmii, assembly GCF_001112925.1. Lineage (GTDB taxonomy): Bacteria > Pseudomonadota > Gammaproteobacteria > Enterobacterales > Enterobacteriaceae > Yersinia > Yersinia nurmii. Next base: position 93,380 of record NZ_CPYD01000012.1, on the reverse strand, counting down.
TGGTTAAATTGTTTTTAAATTAAACCAAGTGTCTGATAAATAGTCCAATTCACTCAAAATAATTCTCCGTCAAAACAATTTCTTCGTTAGAAATATCGCTAATACTCACCTCGCTGTCATTAATCTTTCACTTAGCGTTCATTTTTTGTTCACTTATCGCTCATATGATGTCACAGTCAGTATTCAGAGACGTTATCCATTCAGGATAATGGAGGTGCAACATGACCAACAATCTCTTTTTATACCTGCTGTTCATCATCTATGTGACGGCAGCAGCAATCGATAACTCAACCGTCTTCTTTTTACAATAAATCCGTCGGTCGACCGAAATCCTCGACCCCCGTGGATATCAGCAAGGTGCGTTAAAGCACTGACCCCCAAGCTGACTGCGGTAATAAATACACCGCCGCCTCCGCAGACTCCCCTGCACCAACAATATGCCCAATCCCCGCTGCCATCACAGCCAGTGTGACATCAAAAGCATTCAGGCTATCGCCATAACCCGCGGTCAAGTTAAACATAGAACCATCGGCCAGTAGATATAAGGTTTTCTCTCCAATCGCATAGGCAAAAACGTGCTGCATCGGCTCAGTGCACGGATACCGCTTTAAGAAAGCGGTATCAATCTCTTCTGCAACGTGACCCACGTTGAGAATAAATACCCCATCTTTAGCATCAGCCAAACGCACGCCGGAAAGCACATTTTTGGCACCGGTCGCGGTAGCAATCACGTCAGCTTCTTTTACAGCTTCAGCCAACTCAACAACCGGCCAGCCGTCATAACGTGCCTGTAAGGCTCTCGCAGGATCAATTTCTGCCACCGACACCTGACCACCATAAGCTTTAGCCGATGCCGCCACGCCCTGCCCAACCAGACCATAGCCGATCACCACAACTTTTTTCTCATGCAAAGTTAGATGCGTGGTTTGGAAGAAAGTATGCCAGGCCGTCAGCCCCACCATATGGCGGTTATGCAACCCCTCTTTCACCGGCAAATCATCCCAGTTATAAATCGGATAACGCGGAGCCAAACCTTGTAAACGGCTAATACCAGAGCCCGTGGCTTCCAGGCCGGCTTTAATGTTAGGGCCATCAGGAGACTGATGCAGCCGAGTTGTTAAATCAGCGCCCATTTCACATAAATGTGTCGGTTGCCATGCCAGCGCCCGATCGAACGAAGCGGACCATTCTTCCGCACTCATGTCTCGCCAGGCATGAGCTTGCGCACCTTGAGATACCAGATATTCCACCACGTCATTTTGTACCGTCGTCGGGTTACAGGTTGTCAGATAAACCCGAGCCCCCTTTCTCAATAAACCGGTCACCAGCGGTGCCATTTTCAAATCCAGGTGCATGTTACAAGCCAGACGCACCTGGCTGAGATCCGGTAATGCCGACACTGCGGCCAGCGTACGTGGCATATGGCGCTCAGCCCAAGCCAGCTCACCGCTGAAATTTTGGTACATGAACAACTCCTTTCAGCAACAATAAATCTGCCCGATCTCCCGTTATCCCGCCACAATCGGTCAGTGAAGTCATTTTATCTCGCTAGCCTGCTGCGCCGCGGCCTCGCTGAGCAGTACATCCATTTCGATCGCTCCCGGTGGCCGCAATGACCATTCAGGGCCACGCAGCGCCTCTGCATAGCCAGCCTGATAAAGTTTCTCCATTTTCACTGGATCAAAGATTTCGGCCCCATTGATATCCACATTTGATGGAATAGTGATCCAATGAAAATCAGCTTTCTCGGCTAGGGAGAACGCATAAATGCGGTATAAGTCCCCTACCACCGTAGCTTTACTCGAAGAATCCAAAGTACGCATGGCAATATTCCGAACCAATCGAGGTGTCGGTTCAGGACGTGGCCCGAGCTGGCCGTTGTGGATTATATAAATATCTTCTTTGCTATTCGTAATACCGGCTCTGGCGCGCACAACTTTGCCGCTGAATACGCCGCCGTTATAAAACACTCTGGCTCCGACACCGCCATCAACATGCATTTCGTCATAATGTTTACCCTTAGCCACCACGTCGAAAAAGACCGGTGCAAACGCCACCGGCACGGAGGAAGATGCCAGCATTATCTTGCGAAATAGTATTAATGATTCCTGCGTGCCTTTAGTGGCGAGCAGACCCATATTCCAGACAAAAAAGCGTTGAGAATCAAGATCCACTGTTCCGATATACAAACGACGTCCATGACGATATTCCACCGCTATTTCACGTAATAATTGCGCAGTAATATGGCCATCAATAAGCTGAGACAGTGGGCTGGTATCCGCTAAGGCCTCACGGAAGAAAAGACGGAATAATAAGTTATCGAGATGAAATATATCTCGCGTTGTCGTCGTGGTATAAAAATCGTGTAATGCCTGATCGTGATCGCTGCCTAAAAATGCAAAAGGCGCAATTAACGCGCCGGTCGATACGCCAGTCACCACTTTAAATACTGGCCGCTTACCGGTCTTACTCCAGCCATTTAAAAAACCTGCGCCAAATGCGCCGTTAGGCCCACCGCCAGATAGCGCTAAATGTGGATAGACTCGCTGACCGTCAGGCCGGAGAAATTGATCCGGTCGTTCATCCTTATAAGATTGCAATAAATCTGCTTCGAATATTGGACTGATATTACCAGCAGCAGCGCGAATATTTGGCATACCGGGAATGTCCGCTTCATCCATTAATTCGACCGGCAAAGGATTACGTGGTAATTGGCTACAGGCGCCCAGGAAAACGATCGCTAAAATTAAGCTAACAAAACGTGCCGTTATAACGCGATTGAACATTTTAATTTCCGCCTGACACGCTAGCCTACTTTATCTACCAATATACTACTTTTTTCACCATGACAGAAAAGTCGTTTAGCGTGTTATCCACTGTTCACGCGTTAAACGATACCAACAATGTTTACGTAATGGATGACCTACAGCAACGCTGGGGTGATCAAAATCGGGTTTCTGCCGTTCCATCCCTAAACGTTCCATCACGGCTTGAGAACGTAAATTAATTAACGCGGTAAAAGACACAATCTCTGGCAAAGCTAATTGTTCAAAACCCGCTTGCAATACTCTGGTAGCCGCCTCATGAGCTAATCCCTTTCCCCAGAAAGAAAAAGCCAGACGCCAGCCTATTTCGACACAAGGGGTAAAAGGTAATGTAGCCGTCGGAATATTCAACCCAACAGAACCGATAAATTGCCCGCTTTCTTTTAACTCAACCGCCCATAACCCCCATCCCCTTTCAGCAATAAACGCCTCACATCGGTCAGCCATCGCATCGCTTTCTGCTCGGCTTAAAGGCGCGGGGAAATATGCCATAACCTGAGGATCACGATTAAGCTGGGCATAGAATGATCTGTCCTCTTGGCACCACTGTCGTAGCCGCAGACGCTCGGTATCAAATTCAATCACTCTGACCACATGTTCTCTCATTTTTCGACCTTGATTCTCATCGCCATAAAATTGCAGGTACACTTTCAAAAAGCAAATCGCTGATTGTCAGACTGTTTGATAAAAACACCGATAAACAATGCGTTAATTGCTGCATAAAGCCAGATAGATTCGATTTACACTATGCTTCCTAGCCCTGTATCAAACTTAATAATCAACCTATTCGCCATGGAGACTCAATGAGCTACGCACTAGCCCTTAAGACTTTCTTTGATCATCCCGATTTTAAACACAAACTACGACTAATTAGTGATATGGATATCACCGGTTGGGAAAACTGGTTACAAATAGAACTGGCATTATTCTTATGCCACAATGAACATATTATAAGCTGGGGACGAGAGGTTCGTTTTGAAAACCCAGTGGGTCAGCGGATTGTGCCCGACTTCTTTTTAGTAAATCCGGACGACACCCTTTCATTAATCGAAGTTAAAATGAATAAAAATAAAGTAACTTGTCTGACGCAGGCAAACAACGATCGAGCAAAAATCAACCTGTTTGGCTCATCGGCTAGACTGATTTTGTCCGGTATTGGAGGAGATGCATTCATCTCTCGAACCGGATTAAAAAATAAAAATGTGCTCATTAAAGAATGTCTGTATATCACTGCCTACCAGGTTACCCAAGACGGTAACCCAACCTATAGGGTTCAGGTATCCTGAATAACTAGCATGAAAATGCAGCCTTAGATCTGAATGCAGGCGGCTACAGTTTAAATACTCGTCATCAAATAGTTGTAGCTGACAACGACGCAATTCATCCTTCAGTATTTCACTAATAGGTAGTGGTCTATTTTGACAGTTTTAACCACTGCTGAACTGAAGGGCGTTGCCATTGATAGGATACATAACGCTGTAAATTAGCCGGTACATCATCCCCATTCATCACTAAACGATTAAGCATCAAGGCTAAATCAGTATCGACAATAGACCATTCACCGAACAAGTTATCCCGTCCATCAGCCAGTAGCCAATTGGCAGCCCCGAATAGCTTATCCGCCGCGTTACTGGCAATAGTCGATAACGGCGGGCACTTCATCCCACTGAACAGTACTTCTGTGGGTCTCTCTAATCGTATGGATAATAAATCACTGCGTAACCACGCCTGAATCTCTCTGGCTTTAGCCCTTTGCTGCATCATGTTCGGGTATAAGGATTGATAAGCCGGGGCAGGAAAAGCCTCATCCAAATATTCAGTAATAGCCGACGACTCTGAAATCCGGAAGTCATCAATAATCAAAGTCGGCACTCGGCGAGTTAAAGAGAGCTTAGCGTAACTCTGCTGCATATTTTCATTATCGGAAAGATTGATTTTTTGTAGCTCAAAAGGAAGTTGTTTTTCGGTTAAGGCAACAAAAACAGACATCACGTACGGGCTAAAAAAATCAGCATCGGAATAAAGTGTAATCACAGGATTATCCATAGTCAGAAATCATCGGGAATACGGCTTACATAACCTATTCACCTTAGACGCTGTTCCGATCATTGCAACAATTCCTATCTCAAAACTTAGATTGACTCCCAACAGACTTTTCGACACGTGCAGAAATGGAAATCTGAGTTGTGCATATTTTAATCAGAAAAATACGAATGTACGTTTTCCTCCTGATTAAGGCTGGCGATCTAAAATTGGTGGGCGTAAAATCTTTGTTAATTATTTGCTATATCGCCATACGTTAACAAGGCTGTGGAATTACAATGTCATCTGCATGGATCGCTTTAAAAATGATCTACTGGGTTGGAATGACCCTCTCCACTATTATCACCCTTATGGCCAGCGTTGATCCCTCATGGAAAATCAGGGTTTTTACTGCACTTCTTATTGGTTTAACCTGGCCAATGAGCCTACCGGTAGTTTTGTTGTTTCTGCTATTTTGATTTACCTATTTTTATGTTTTCACCTCGCGATAAATATACCCAATCGCTTGTATTATTCTTAAATAAACCTGAGTATTATCACCTTATCTCGATGGTAAAATGGAATTCAGTCCAAAAAGGAAAAGCGTTATTTTCTAAAAAACCTTCAATTGGCTCGGGCTATTTTTATAGCGTCTCATTTTCCTCACCAAAATAATGTGGGACCTGCCAATCCCAAGCGGGATTCACATATTCTGCCCCGTCAACTACCTGCAACTCACCACAAAAAATATTTTTTCTTCAAAATAATGTTCAATGCGGAATTTTGTTCTTTTTTCCTTTCGGCAATAACCAGTAACTTGGTATTACCAATGCGTTAAATCAAGATGTCTATCTTCAAGCATTTTGTATTGCTCATCGTGGTTAGGCATAACCTCACTGAACGACAATAGCCCTAGTTTGAATTTAATAATGTTATTATCTACCAATTGATCTTCACTGCTGACAACCCCGCTTCGCGCTGAGGGATCCCCACGAATCAGCGCTAATAAACCAAAACCATATTTCGGTAGGTTTTGGCGAGGTGATTAAGAACAGTGCTCAGCACCGTTCAGACTGCTGACAAAATCCCGGTCTTTCGGTCAGGACTTTGTCAGCAGTCTGAGACTACGCATTAACGTAGTCTTTTCCTTGTTGAGGGTAAATAGAACAATCAGCCAATTATTCGATCAAGCGAATCCCAAACCCAATGATAGTTGTTCCAACCGCCTCATAAGTCGCAATCTGCCCATTTTGAGAAAAACCAACAAAGGGTGTTCCTTGACCAGAACTACCTAATACTGCATGGCCATATGGAGTTACAGCTAAAGCACTCTCTGGAACGCCAATTTCATTGAGAGGGGGGGTCGTTCTGGATTGTGCTACAGGGTAATTACCGCTATTCCAGTCTGTAGTATTCCATTGCCCATCACTGCTAAGCCATTGAATTGAGAAATTAAATACATAACCACCTTTGTTATTCACAGTAATCTTTTGAACCTGTCTCATAATATATTATTCCATTTACATCACTAAAAGATAAGGGCGTAAAAAATTAGCCCTTCACATACGTAAAAACCCAATCAAAATACACTTAAACCCTAGCACCAAATAAAAATACCGCAATAAAAAATATAAAATTACGAGTTAACTAGCGCATCGAGGAATAAATAAAAAATAATTACTTTCTAAGTGATATATTTTATTTTCAATTAAATTGATATTATTAATAACTATAATTATTTAAAATCCAATTAAAGATTAAATATTCGCCAGCAATTATTAAAATAAAAAACGTGCTAATGGCTAGTTTCGGCATTTGTCTTTTTTACAGTTCGGCGCTATGACAGGGGTACTGATGCAATGCATCTCGCGAATACCCCTGTCGTATCGCCGAAAAGCAAAAATTCCGCCGTGGCGCTGAGGGATCTCCATAAATCAGCGCTAATAAATCAAAACCATATTTCGGTAGGTTTTGGCGAGGTGGTTAAGAACGGTGCTTAGCACCGTTCGCCTCAAATTTAGCGGGGAGTGTCGTAAGATATTCTCCGCTAATGTCAAATACGAGATAACCGGCTCGTCAGCATCGAAATAATGTTTTTAAAATCAATCGAATATCACGATGAAGTGATTCATGACCCAGCAGACGATCAACGCGTTTGATTTTATTTTTGACCTGAGCTGCTCCGGGTAAATAACGCCCGATACTGGTCAGTGTCAGTGAAGCACCATTGATTAGCGCGACGGTGGCATCCAGCAGGGCATTTTGTCGGTATTTGTGAAAGGGTGCTAAAGCATTATGGAAGAAATTCTGACATACTTGCCGAGCAAGCATAGATGTTATCTCATTGAATTTATTGAACAATAAGTAGATAATAAAACTCTATGCCTGTCTTTTTTTACCCGCCCATTCCTGGGAGGTTCTCAGCGTTTCGCGGCCTTATATCACTCAAATATAAAAATACGACACTTACTGCGATACGATGAATTTCTTACTTTTTTCTTTCCAAGACAGAAAGAGTAAAGCTACTCATATCACATTCTTTTCAAAGAGAATGAAAATTTTAAACGCCAAAAAAACCTTCAAGAACGGAGTTAATAAACAAATTATAAATAGTACAGGTATGTAAACAACAGAGTATGAAATCAATTCTTTTTCACTCATTGCACTTACAAATATAAAACAAACCCCAACCAACATTACCGCGCCAATATATAGACTTATATAGTTTGAAATATGATGCAGACCCAACAATTGTTGCATCGAGAATTCATGATATGTGTAAGCACGTCGAAGATGATGGTTAATGGACGACGTACTATGTGACCCCAACGTGTCTCCGTGATGTCAGAATGGGGAATGAAACGCGATATATTAAGCCCCGTAGATAGGCGGCTAATAGAGCCTATCTACGGGGCTTGGAAGAAATAGAAACTGTAACGGTCAACTAAAACTGGATACGGGTTTAGGCACATTGCTGTAGTCGGCGTTCATATTCATCTAGCGATATATTTCCCAGCCGATAATACCGCCTTTTCAGATGATAAAAACTGTCGATATAATCGATAACATCAGCGATACCCTGACTTCGGGTTTCATAACGACGATGGTTAACCCTTTCAGCTTTCAGGCTGCGGAAAAACCTTTCCGAAACAGCATTATCCAAGCCGTTACCTTTTCGGCTCATGCTACCTGTAACATCCAGTTCCTGCTGGCAAGACGGGAACTGTGCGCTGATATATTGCGCCCTTTGATCGCTATGGAACACCACAGCCCCTGTGGGCCGTCGTTTATTGACCGCCAGCCTTAATGCGACAGAACCCAGAAAATTGATATGGAACTATGATATAAAAATTGAACGTCTTATAAAATGCTCTCAAGCTTTAAATAAGTAATTAACTACTGTTAATTTCCCGCAAATACCTTTATTAATTAATGGAACCGAGTATGTTATTGGTTCCATTGTAACGTTCTATTGTGACGTTCCATTTTTAATTTTTATTACCTAATCATATTGCGGTAGTCAAAGTTGACATTCCTTTGCCTTTTCCGCTTACTTATTCAGAACAAGGATTTTATTATGTCAGATATTCAGCTTATTAAAAATGCTCGTGGTGAAAATATGTGCCCAGAGGGTAAAATAGCACTGTACACTAATATTAATTACAATGAGCAGGAGTTGGGTGATATCCTCATTATTTCACGTGATATCCAACTTAATCGACAGCAGCTTGAGTCGTACGGTTTCTATGTGGGCGGTCATGATGGTGTCTCCAGCGTCGTAAACAAAATGTCGCAGAAAGGCACATTGGTTTCCGGATTATATCTGGACGGGGAAACGCTGTCGGTGGCAGCCGGGGAAAGCATCCCGTCACTGGTTAGCTATCCGCTGGGCAATGGAACCTGGAATGATGCAACTCAGTCGGTGGTCGCACGACAGGTACAAACCGTTAATCTTACGATGTCCCTAGGGAATATCAGTTTTGCACTGAACAAAGACTATGTTGCCGAATTAACTATTGCAAACAAAAGTAATATTGCCGTAAGTGGGTTAACTTTGGATGTTTCTTCTGCTAACAACAATGTTGTTTCTGTAGGAAATGTTGCCGCGATTGGCACTATTCCCGCTAATGGCTCGGTCAAGGTTTCAATCCCTTTAACGGGTAAATCGATTGGCACAACCTCGCTAACCGCCCAACTGCACACTCCTATTGGCTTGATTAATAGTGGCGCTAACCAAATTAATACTCGGGTTAATGTGACTGCCATTAACGTTGAGTTGAAGATGTCTATGGCATCCAATTTGGTGCTGACCAGTGACGAAACCTATTACAATGTACTTAACATCTCTAACCATGAACCATCTGATATTAAAGGGGTTTCTGTTGGTGCAACGGTATCCGATTCTGCAATTGTCTCGGTAGGGTATTTCCCACCGACTGTTGATATTTCCGCCGGTAAGTCTGTCAATATCAACATTCCGCTGATGGGCGAAAACCCAGGGACGGCAACGATGACAGCAAAACTTACCATGCCAAACGGCTACACAAATAGCGGTGACAGTCAGGCTCACTCGGCTATTCTGGTAACGGAGCAGCGCGATTTGGATGTTTCACAAGAGTATAAATCTCACTGGCGTAAGCAATGGGATAAACCAGAGTTTCTGTATAGCTATCATTTCCTCCTGACTTCATCTTCCGTGCAGGTTCGCAGCTGGCAGCTCTCCTTCTTATTGCCAGAAGGCGCGATGGTTGATGCTGACTGGCTTAATGCAAACAGCAGTTGGATTGAGCTGAATACAGATAAGTCGGTCAATGGCTGGTGTTTCCTTGATAGTACAACGGGCAATGTTATCGCTCCGGGCGTCGATCTACCGATGGATATTCTAATGATTTATCCGGGCGAGGCAGAGGAGTATAAGGTCATTAATAATTTACGGCTTGAACAGCTAGCTTAATTTTTAAATTTTAATAAATAACATCTGCGCCTGTAGTTGAATATCAGGTGCAGATTCTTATTATAATTTTATGCACTAGCGGAGGCTCCGTCACATTAAGGTATTGTCAGATAATATGCTGTTTTTTTTATGATATTACCTACCCATTTCTCTGATCCGAAACATCTTCCGTCGCCGGCATTATCCCATCGATATTATTGCTCAGTGTGTCCGCGGGTATCTGACTTACTCACTGAGTTTACGCAATCTGAAAGCGATGATGGCAGAGCGCGATATTATCGTTGACCATTCCACGTCACACACTAAATAACCGGCAACGCACTTTTGCCAACTGCATGTCACTAATGCAACAGAGCCGTTTCTTGTGCAGCCTGACCGGCTACATATCATAAACAGGAGAATACCATGAGCACATCGATGTTCAGCAAAACCCCAAAGGTCACGGTCTTTGATAACCGCGGCCTGGCGGTGCGCGACATCGCGTACCATCGCCACCCTGATGCCCTTGAGGTGACAAATGAACGTATCACATACCAACAGTACGACGCCCGCGGCTTTCTGACACAGAGCGCCGACTCGCGCCTGCACGGCGCCGGTCGCATAAATTTCAACTACCTGACGGACCTGGCTGGAGACGCTCTGCGTACTCAGGGTGTGGACAACGGGACTACCGTCAGCCTAAATGACGCCGCCGGACGGTCGTTTATCGTGCTCAGTCATATCAGCGCCACCGACGACGGCACTGAGGACAAAAGCCTGGCGGTGACCCGCACCTGGCAGTATGAGGATGCTGCGCTTCCGGGCCGACCACTGAGCGAAATGGAGCAGATCAACGGTGAAGCCGCCCGCATCACGGAGCGATTCGGGTATGCCGGCAATACTGACGCAGATAAGGCCCTGAACCTAGCGGGATTATGCGTCCGTCATTACGACACGGCGGGACGGGTGCAGACAGACAGTATAGCGCTGACAGGCGTATCGCTCTCCGTCACCCAACGCCTGCTGAAGGACACAGATAACCCAGACACCGTGGCTGACTGGCAAGGAAACGATGTCTCTGCATGGAATGACCTGCTCAGTGGTGAGGAGTATGTCATCCTGACCACTACTGACGCCACCGGGACAGTGCTGACCACCACCGATGCGAAAGGTCACATTCAGCGCGTGACGTACGACGTGGCGGGTTTGTTGTCAGGCAGATGGCTGACTGTGAAGGACCGTCCGGAACAGGTCATCGTGAAGTCCCTAACGTACTCAGCCGCCGGGCAGAAGCTGCGCGAGGAACATGGCAACGGCGTGGTGACCATGTACACTTACGAGGCAGAGACGCAACGCCTGACCGGCATCCTGACGGAGCGACCTGCCGGCCACGCGTCGGGTGCCAAGGTGTTGCAGGACCTGCGCTATGAGTATGACCCTGTGGGCAACGTGCTGAAAATCGCCAATGATGCTGAAGCAACCCGCTTCTGGAGCAATCAGAAAGTGGTGCCAAAGAACACGTACACCTACGACAGCCTGTACCAGTTGGTCAGCGCCACCGGGCGCGAGATGGCAAACGCCGGACTGCAGGGCAGCCATTTACCGTCAGCTACCGTCCCCCTACCAGCAGACAGCTCCGCATATACCAATTACACCCGCACCTACACCTACGACGAAGCCGGCAACCTGACGCAGATACGCCATTCCCCGGCAACACGCAGCGGTTACACAACCAACATTACCGTAAGCAACCGCAGCAACCGAGCTGTGCTTAGTACCCTGACCGAAAACGCCGCAGACGTGGACGCACTATTCACTGTAGGCGGCCAGCAGGCGCAACTGCAGCCGGGACTAAGTCTGGCCTGGACGGTACGTCATGAGCTGCTGAAGGTAACGCCGGTGGTACGTGACGGCAGTACGGATGACAGCGAGAATTACCGCTACGACGGTAGCAGTCAGCGCATCCTGAAGGTCAGTGTACAAAAAACCGGTAACAGCGCGCAGACGCAGCGGGCACTGTACCTTCCGAGCCTGGAACTGCGCAGCACGAGAAACGGCGATACGGAAACGGAAAGCCTGCAGGTTATCACGGTGGGTGAAGCGGGCCATGCCCAGGTGCGAGTGCTGCACTGGGAGAGTGGCAGGCCGGATGACATCACTGACGACCAAGTACGTTACAGTTACGATAACCTGACCGGCAGCAGCGTGCTGGAGCTGGACGGCGACGGCAAAATTATCAGCATGGAGGAATACTATCCGTATGGCGGGACAGCGATATGGACGGCTCGCAGCACAATGGAGGCAAACTACAAGATCGTGAGATATTCGGGCAAGGAGCGGGACGCGACGGGACTGTACTACTACGGCTACCGGTACTACCAGCCGTGGGTAGGCAGATGGCTAAGTACGGACCCAGCGGGCACGGTGGATGGGCTGAATCTGTACAGGATGGTGCGGAATAATCCGGTGGTATGGAAAGACAATGATGGAAGAGTCCCTGTCAACACCATGATTCTGCCGCCACCACAGTCACCACCGCCACCACCGCCACCGCCACAGCCACAGCCACAGCCACAGCCACCGATGGTAGAAAAAAAACCACCGCCACCGCCGTCTCCTTTGATGCTTGTGCAGCCAAATGTAGCAAAGAAAAAATGGGTTATTAAGGAAGACCCTGCTTTATATAAACAGCAAGGGGGGGAGTATCCATACTATTCTTCATTCACCATAGCCTTACAGAAACTTAATATCAGCCATTATGATTCAATCATCGATATGGACAGTTTTATAAACAAGTGGGCTGAAATTGGTAGCAACATGAAGCCGGCAGCAAGAGATATTAGTCACGATAAGTTTACCGAGGTTCAGAAAACTCTGGGGAAAATTGATGCTGAATGGTCTGGGTATCATGCAGCCGATGTAAACGAAACCTTCCGTGGAGACACGCCAGTAATATCTAATAGTTATTCTTGGCTTGCTGAATTTATAAACGAATCGGAAGGAGGGAGCGATACCGTACAAAAATCAATGAATTTAGAAATAAAATCTCCCCTTATAATGTCTACAGCAAAGGATCCTAAAATGGCCTACGTGTCAGGTAAAACAATTATGTGGCACTTTGACCTTGAGTCAGAACACGCCGGTGTTTCTGAAGGATTGTATACCTCAGAGGGTGAGGTGACGTTTCCATTATACAACAGGATGAAGATAACATCTTTACAATACCTTCCTGAAGGAAGGTCTTATATGGACAACCCAGAACGATATGGAACATCTCACCGATATATAATAAACGCCAGAATGTTACCTCGAACATAATAACAGGAGAGTGATATTGAGCTTACCAGAGTTATTTTCCCTCACCCTGAGAGTTACTTTTTTAGTAAGGTAGAGTACTCCACTCTAGGGAGAGAGTAGCTGTTATTCTGTATGAGTAAATCTAAAATAGACAACCCAATAAGACAGTGTTTTTGTCTCATTGGGTTTGTTTGTCTCATCCCGACGTTACATTCTCCTCATATAAACACTATTGAGACACTTTTCAGCAAAATGGCACTTTATGGGGCTTTGTCACATTAGTGACATGAAATTGGCAAAGTTGCGTTACCGGTTAATTAGAGAGCCAGCCAATAGCATTGGCTGGAAGCGAAAGTTCTTAATATTTGGCCTGTGGTCAGAACGGCACAACCTCGGCCAATGTTCAGCGATTCAATGCTGATACAGCGCGGAACGTGCATTTAAATGAGTTGTTCAATTGCTGTGATCATTGGCCAGTCCTGTGTTTTAAGCTCAAAAGACTGATTTTTTAGTTCATACTATGAATCACAGCAATTATTAGAGTCATTTTGATCAGTCAGCATCTATCCATTGTTCATTAAAAAAAACCAATAACATCTCATCATCCACAATAAGCATAAAAAATTCACTTATCATAAACATAATTATTGAATAGAATATCCCTATGCCACTTAAGATAATTAATTGATTTGTTGCTCACCTTTATTTTTACATCTGTTTTTATATTAAGCTTTTCTATTATCTCATGAATTAATGGTTTATCTCCGATAAGCATTTCCCCCTGACTAGAAAAACTGATAAATCCTTTATCGAACAATACATCTACATGCGCAGCCAGCATCAACCCATTATATGGGTCTAAACGCTCTTCATCAGTACAATATCTCCAAGGCTTAATATGACTTGCTCGCAGTAATTCGTGCATAGACACGCCTGTCACTGGACATTCAGGATAGTGCCTAAGTACATCTTGGCGAAATAAACCCTGCCCCACCCTTGCCTGGATTAATTTTTCAGTGGTTGTAGCGTCACCAAGCTTACGAGCTTTAATTTCAGTAATATCCTTTTCAATTTCTTGATAATCAGAAACATCATTTTGTTGCATTAAACTGGCTGATTTGCAAATCTTTAACAGTAAATGGCCCAGTTCAGGGCTGATTTTTGAAAGGTACATCTCATTACCATTGCCATTATGCGGCTTTATTGGCGAATGAGTATCAGGTAATAATGGTGCGATTTCCGCGAGATGTTCCTTTGGAAAGATAGGAGTATTTAACGTTGTAAACTCAACATCAACCTTCCACCCTTGATCGTCCCAAAAGCTATCGAAGGCAGGAGGTTGCATAGCGTCATAGCAATTGGACTTAGCAACACCAACTGCACCTATTTTAGTAAATGCATAGGAAAATATTATGTCACCAGTATTGACTAATTTGAGCGTATCGTACGCTGGTTTTGGTTTTCCATCTTTAGCCCGACAAGGTGCCCAAATAAATCCCTCTTTACGGGCAATCTTGAATGTCTGTTTGTGATTAACCCAAAAAAATTGTTGCTCGGCTGGTTTATTGCTCATGATTATCTTACAGAAATTTTATTTGTGGCTAATTTACAGCTCAAGCCATATCTTATCAACTAATGTAACTAAATATTAATTTTATATGATTGAAATCACAAAATAATTAATGACATCTTCTCACTCCAGTCTAAAATATAATAACTATCTGCGATTAATTAGAGTTGAGCCACGGATATAAAACACTTTTAAAAATTCCTAAACATCCATTTTTATAATTAATTTAGGATAGGTGATATTGGATCTGTACTTGGGCATGTTTAATCCATAACAAGCTTTAGCCGTACATCCCACGATCGTTAGCCGAGATATCCACTCAGCCTGCGCTTCTATCACTACAATCTCGATTCACAATCCTGTATACCCGCCATGCAACAGCACTAGAAACAAATCCGGCACACCGTTCCTTAGCCCCAGAGGTCAAGCATCCCTAGCCGCCTATGGCCCACGCTTGCCCTCATTGGAAATGTGAATCAGATAATTCCCGACACAGATACCATCGATAATAGTTTTATCTGCTCATTCAATAAGCGCAGCCTGCTCCTCCGATTCTGCCGGGTGATTAACTTTGCGTACCCTGCCATCGCGTACTGCCAGCTAAGCTAGAAATTATTTGCCGGTTGGTTAGCGAAGCGTAGAGATTCGCTCCGTTAGACTCTCACTCTCAAATATATCCTTGCCAATTTCTCCCATTTTCGGAAACCAACCGCTAAGGACAAACTACCTCATGTTTGGATTGTTTTTAAATGTCTGCGACACCTTCCCACCCAGCCAATACGAATCTCAGGGTTATGTTTATCCTGACAAAAACAATTGCGCGACTGATGTTCGTCAGCAAGGACTACCCAAACAGTATGAATACCGGCCTGTCAACAGCATTTTACGAATCACTGGTGGCTAACGATGAAGAAACTCCGAGCTGAAATTTCTAACGCGCTGAGCGTTAAGTTCTCACTGGGGTCTGCGATCCTCTGCCTGTTTATCGTATTTCTTCTCCTACTCGCCGGCATATTTCATTTAACTGTCTATCAGTAATTCGGGCTGCCCCAAAATTCACAGCCCTTTTCCCCCAGACAAAGCGACCAAAATAAGGGCGTAGCACTGCCGCGCCCTTTCCTACTGAGGAAAGACCAATGACCAAGCTACTGCCTTTAGAAGAATGGGCTGTAGAAACTTACCACAACAAGTGCCCAACCACTCAAACGCTGCAACGCGGGGTAAGCCGAAGTTAATACCGTCGCGAGTTGGCAGAGAACACCATGAAAATGCGAGTCCTGCAAATCGGATATATCCACCAAGAATTTGGAGATAAACCGATCGAGGCTGTTACCACTGAGCATATCGCTGATTTTATTAATACCTCTGTCGAGAGCGGTAAAAGTGCGATGGCGGTAAATCTGCGCTCTGTTTTATCGGATGTTTTTAGAGAGGCGATAGCTGATGGTTTAATTAGCACCAATCCAGTGGAAGCAACATGCACGCCGTCACCAAAAATTAAACGGGAACGGCTCGACTATGCAGCTTTTTGCAAAATTTACGAGACTACCGACCAACACCGTGATGATGTGCAGCAATTAGATAGAAGCGACGCGCATGATGGCAAGCTTTGGACAATCCAGAGTAAAACCAAGTTGCAGATAGCGGTATCCCTGTGGTTGGAAATAATGGATACCAGCGTAAGGGAGACCATTGAAAAATGTTTAATGGAAAGTAAAAGTAAATTTTTGATTAGCTCAGCCAGTAAAACTGACCGGACGGGAGCTTGGCGCATTAAATGCAGATTCACTCACCAAAGCATTTGTTAAAGCATTAAAGGCGACCGATCTGGTTTATGAGATATCGCCACCCAGTTTTCATGAACTCCGCAGCCTAGTATCGCGGTTGTATGAAGCGGAATACGGTAAGGGGTTTGCACAGAAATTGCTTGGACACAAATCGATGAAAATGACGAATGTATACCTGGATTCACGTCAAAATGAGTGGGTAGAAATTTAGGCCGAGTATAGGATTTCGAGGAATTTCGGGCGACAATTTAAGGAAAAAATGACTTCCACTCTATTCATAGTATGCCTAATACTAGCAGCCATAATGAACACCATTCATCCTGCTCTTTGCATCCCATTTGTTATCGCAGCTTACCTGCTGGCAGCTAAAGGCAATATGCATAGGGACAGTAACACGGGTGTCATTTGGGGTATCATCGGATTTATTCTGTTATTGGCTCTGTTCGTCATCGTGAATGACGCCCTCAGATAATTATTGATCCTGTAATATGATTGGACGTAACTCAATCTGACCGTCGGCTAAGAGCGAAAAACGTAAGTTCAGTACTCGCTGAAGACAAAAGCACTTTCGTATCCCTAGTGGCCATAAAATAATAAATATTTTGGGAGTATATTGCTTTTAGTATGGGCCCATCTCTTTCATTAACGCCGTTTTGATCTATTTTTACAAGAGGTCAGATCATGGCTATCTGCGAGCAGCTCGTATATTTCGTTCGGAGATAACGAACCGGAAAGAAGTACGCTAACCCAATGCTCTTTGTTCATGTGATAAGCGGGTAAGATGCCATCTTTTTTACGCAATGAGCCGATGTGTTCGGGCCTGGCTTTCACTTCGAGTATATCTAACTCATCATCAGTATTCAGACCCAGCTTAGTGCCAGAGACATTCATCACGATACCGAACCATTTATTTCCGTCGTGATGCCGAAGTACTGCATAGCCCGGAAACTTGCTCCAGAGATATTCCGGCTCAGATTTAAAATGCTCCCGTGCGTAGCTGAATAATTCATCTCGTTTCATCATCGCTCCCACATCATTACTTAGTTTATATTTCACTCTGGAAGTTATAATACCGCTTTCGTGCATATATTAGTCAACCGCTACGTCTGCTTCGGGCAAGAAGCGGACGTTCTGTGTCAAGTAGTGATTCAGGTGCCAATTGGACTTTCTGTGGAGACTCAATGCCACCTTATGTTGCTAAGGATATATTACTCAATTTCTGATGCATGAAATCAATAAGCGTTCTTGTTTTAGCGGGCAAGTAACGCCGATCTGAATAAAGTGCGAACAATTGCAATGGGGCTGCCGATTGTTCAAACTCAACCTCGATTAACCGTCCATCGCTAATGTAGGGTTGGCAGGCTTGTTTCGATAAAATTGCAAAACCGATGCCTGCTAGCGCAGCTCGTCCTGCCATCTCTCCGCTGTTTACCCGATAACGCCCTTTGACCTTAATTGTCTCGAATCCTCCCTTTTTATTGACAAACTGCCAAGGCGCACCTTTCAGAGCACTTACCGTTGTAATACAGGGTAATTCTTCAAATTGCTGAATGTGAGAAGGAGTGCCATAACGCTGAATGACTGAGGGGGCGGCAACGATAGTGCATGGGATACTCACCAGATGACGTGCTATGTAGTCACTGTCATCCATCTGGCCACGAGTAATAATGATAGCTAAATCCAGATCCTCTCGCAGGGATTCGAAACCTGACAAATTTGTGACACAGCTGATCTCCAGATCCGGATACTGACAGGCGAAATCGGCAATAACAGAGCCTAGCAATACAGGACCTATTTCATTGGGAATACAGATGCGTAATGGGCCCTTAAGTTGCATTTGCCGCAACGTTAATTCTGTCTCAGTTTGCTCGAGCGCCTCCAGTAATGGCTTCGCTCGGGTATAGAGCAGGTGCCCCGCCTGGGTGAGTTTCATATGTCGGGTGCTGCGCTCAATGAGCTGAAGATTCAGTTTTTCTTCTAACTGAGAAATACAACGACTAACATTTGATGTCGGCATCTCAAGGACTTTCGATGCCCCAACAAAACTTTCACTTTCAACCACAGCAATGAACACTTTCAGGGTATTAAAATCAAGAGCCGGACGCATCAATTATCCCATTTTTGATAATAATGAATGCCATTTCTACCATATAACGCACACCATTGATAGCGGTTAAACTCAGGGTATCTTTTATCCATAGGTTGCTTGCTATGCCACTGAACACACAACCGGTTAATCATAAAGCCCTCGTGCGGATAGCCATTGTAATGGCTTTTATCCAGTTCACTAATGCGCTGGAATACATGGCGTTAACGCCTGTTTTTGCTTTTATGGCCGCAGATTTTGCAGTTCCCGTATCATTCTCAGGCTATGTTTCCGGTATGTACACATTGGGTGCAGTCCTTTCGGGAGTTATCGCCTTTTACTGGATTGGTCGTTTCAATAAGAAACATTTTTTAATCGCAAATATGGCCCTGTTAGGACTACTGACACTTTTGACTACATTCACTTCCAATTTTAGTCTACTGCTTGCACTACGATTCTGTGCAGGGTTGGTTGGAGGTACGACAATGGGTGTGGGTATAGGTATATTGATAAACAGCACACCGGCTAACTTGCGTGGAAAAATGTTGGCGACGGTGATTGCTTCATTTTCGATGGTTAGCATTGTAGGTATGCCCACCATATTATTTTTGTGTACAAATTATGGTTGGCATGTCGCTTTGTGGTTAATAAGTACACTTTGCTTGTTAGGATTGCCACTGATTGTATCCGTAATACCCCAAGACTCAGTCTCTTTCGACAAGCTCCGCACGCAGCCTCTCAATGTGGATACTGTACTGTTCGCCTCCAGTAATGCGCTTGTACAGTTTAGTCCAATGCTGGTCATTCCTATACTGGTACCATTAATGACACAGCAGTTGGGCGCTTCGCAAGGCCTGTTGCCTTGGCTATTTTTCTGCGGGGGAGTTGCAGGTTACCTGTCTACAAAAATTACAGGCGTATTAACCTCCCGTTTTTCTGCTTTGATTCTAGCTACAGGTTCAACCATAGTTTTTATACTGAGTTTGCTAATACCAATGCTGGGCTATCAGCATGCGGCGTTATTTATTACTTTATTTCTCGGTGCATCTTACAGTCGTTTGGTTTCATCTTCGGCGGTTACAATTCAGTTTCCTGATGATAGTCAACGAGCTGGATTCTCTTCATTACAAACATCAATAATGTATCTGATTACAACCGTTGCATTTTTCCTGTCCGGTTATCTATTACCTGATCATGGCATGGCACCACAAAATGTGAACATGTTGCTGGCGGTATGTGCAATTTCCGCATCAGGGTTCCCAATTATCGTTATCCTTCTGCAAAAGAAACTGGCTAAACGTACTCTCCAGCCTGACCACTTCATTATTGATTAGCAGAACGCCCGCTCTTGGCACAAAGCCGCCAGTTGTGAAATAGCCTCGGGCAGCTTTGTGCGAATTGAAAACGTCGAACATTCTATCTATACAAGGTAGAGTTTGCATGGTCGGTATAACACTAGCGGGGCAAAAAAGAAGGCTAACTTGCAGACACAGCAAGTTAGCTTCAAGCAAGTAGGAAAAAAGATGTAAAGAGCCAGCTCAGTCAGTGACCGCTGAGTTTTCTGAAGGAAAGGAGACCAAATTAAGACATGCATACATTTCAAGACGTTATTTTCCAATATACTCAAAAACAGGTTACAAAAAACGCTAAACTACGCTGCTTTGAACTTATAGAAAAATCACTCAAATATAAAAATGCGACATTTACTGCGATACGATTAATTTCTTATTTTTTCTTTCCAAGACAGAAAAAGTAACGTTACTCATATTACATTCCTTTCAAAGAGAATATAACTCTTAAACTCCAGAAAAACGCCTTCAAGAACGGAGTTAAAAAATAAATTATAAACAGCACAGGTATATAAGCAGCAGAGAATGAAATCAATTCTTTTTCACTCATTGTACTTGCAAATAAAAAATAAACCCCAACCAATGCCACCGTGCCAATATATAGCCCTATATAATTTGAAATAAATACTCGCGTTACAGTGGTTTTTTTATTTCTTGCTCTTTTTATCAATGTAATTGCATCTAAACGACTAATGCCAAGACCAACCAATTTGTCTTTTATTTCTTGCTCATCCATACATTTAAATCCTTTTAAAAAATCAGTGTCTATGCCGGATAAGCGTAGTCATCAGCCAATACGCTCCATCGGTTTTTTATCCAACGGGCGAAAGTTTAACCTCCCCCATCTCCAATCGCAAATCCCCCCACAGCCCATGGGAAATATCCACCGGCTGACCATCGCTGTAACCGTCCCGTTTATTTTGAGCAAAGAGTAGTGAGTTGGGGTGTTCATGGTGATAAGTGCGGATAGTGATAACACCAGATTCATCCACTTCCCGTTCAGCCCAGATGAGTGGTTGGTGGTTGGTGGTTGGTGGTTGGTGGTTGGTGGTTGGCGATTATCGTCGGTCAGTAATGCAATCTGCCAACCTTCAAGAGCGAAACCTTGTGCGCCGCTAACCTGATAAATCCCTTCGCTAATACGTGTTGCCACTGCGCCTTTCGCTTCGCCGTTTACCACACCGGCTCCGGCCTGTGTGCCCCCCTCCGGCATGCTGTAATAAACCATATCGTCGAATCGTGCGTTATCAAATAGGCGAATGATTGGTGAGGCAATTAAAAAGAAGCGACGTGCATGACGGCAAGCTTTGGATAGTCCAGAGTAAAACCAAGATGCAGATAGCGATATCGCTATCACTGCGGTTGGAAATAATGAATACCAGCGTAGGGGAGATCATTGAAAAATGTTTAATAGAAAGTAAAAGTGAATTCTTGATTAGCTCAGCCAGTAAAACGGCCGGCCGGGAACCAGGTGCACTTAATGCCGACTCGCTCACTAAAGCATTTGTTAAGGCATTGAAGGCTACCGATCTGGTTTATGAGATATCACCACCCAGCTTTCATGAAATTCGCAGCCTGGCATCGCGACTTTATGAAGCAGAATACGGTAAGGAATTTGCTCAGAAACTGCTTGGCCACAAGTCGATGAAAATGACGAATGTATACCTGGATTCACGTAAAAATGAGTGGGTAGAAATTTAGGCCGAGTATAGGATTTCGTGGAAATTTCGTTTATTTTCGTTTGTTATAAAATAACTTCTTTAAAATCAATAGATTAAAAAAAGACCGAATACGATTCCTATATTCGGTCTAGGGAAATGGCTCTTGGGAGAGAGCCGTGCGCTAAAAGTTGGCATTTCATGCAGGCTTATTCAGCCGTACTACTTAAGCGTAGTTGACGACCCACGTTTTACCAACTTTCGACATAATAACTTGATAATCACCCAGATTAACTAATAGCTTTTTATTTAGTTCATTGGTAATTATGGAGTTATTACTATCGCTATCCCGGCGGGTATATCCGCTTTTGCCCTATTTTTCACACAGAGTTTGAGCTCGTTGCTGGAAAGGCTGCAAGCTCATTTTTTGGCCTGGATTATCTTTATCTTCCAAAACCAACGGATCTAATGATGACGCCAATACTTTTCCTGATTTCATCTGCTCAGTTGCTGCTTCATTGAGAGGATATTGCGCTAGTGTACTGGGATTAATCACGAACAGCGCCTTACCTGAGCGGCACTCCAGCATCACTTCTTCACGTGTGAATGCCCATTGCTTGCCAAATTCAAACTTACTGACCGTGATAATCTTTGATGCTGCCGCAGCATTAGCGGCAAGAAGCAAAAGAGAAAGCGTTAGCGCGAAACCCTTCATGTTAACTATTCCTAAATTAGCTGATTGACCTGATTTTCCTGCATATAACCCTAAAGAAGCAAGCCTTGCTCCCTGCTAATTAGCGCACTAGCCGCTTATACTGGCTCGAATGTCGCAAAGGTGCTCACCAAAAGTAGAACCGCGGCCCCAAGTACCACCTCAAACCAAGCATTCATCACCAGCCAATAGTGCGCTTTTTCCGGTAAATGGCGAATTGCTGGGACCACACGATACCTATTGATTACCGCAATGATAATCATCAGAGTGACCAAGGCAATTTTGCACCAAAGCAACCTCTGATATGTCGAGGTGAAATCCAAAGGCCAACCACGCAGTATAATGAAACTATTAATAATTCCAGTGACAACCACCAGCACCACGGCGAGATGACCCCAGCTAGAAAAACGGATTAAAGTATGGATAGCGGCGGGTTTATGCTGGCTATTGCGGGTATAGGGCAGGCAAACGAGCAAAGGCAAAAGACTACCGAACCAATAACCGGCGCTAAAAAGATGCAGAATTTGATTCGACTGATGTATCCAGCCAATCATGCCATCATGCATCGCCGCATGACCGATAAAAGCCAAGCCTGCCAGTAACAGCGACGAGCAGGCGACCATTAAAGCCGAATAGTAGGATTTTCGATTGAAAAACAACAGCAGGATACTGATGAAAGAAAGTGCGAGATGCCACTGCCAAACCTGGCCGAAACGTGTGCCCAGCACTAACCCCCACACGGGGAACTGATAGGTATCTGCCCATCCATCCCCCATAATTCCAGCCTGAATGGAGAGCAGGCCGACGGCAGATAATGCCGCTACTAGCGTACTGATAGCCAGCAAGGATTTGAGGCGTTGTTGTAATGTTATAGCGAAACGGTCGGATGACAATATGGCGGTGAATACGCTGACACCAAACATCAGCATCACCGCCATAAAATGCACAAAGCGACACAGGACAAATAAGGCCGCTAAAGACATATTATTTTACAGTGAAGCTATAATTGCCTTTGGTTTTGTGGCCATCAACGGACACCACATGCCAAGAAACATTGTATTTCCCTGCGCTTAGCGCATTCTCCAACGGCAAAATTAGCTGAGTGTTATTCACCGGATCAAGTTTTAACGCGCCGGTTTTCACCGCGTGGTTATCTGGTCCTGTCACTTTTACACCGCTGAAACCCAACTCGATCCCTTCGGAAAAATTCAGTGTTAATGCTTCTGGAGCTGCGTTTACCGTTGTATCGGCGGCAGGGGTTTCCACTTTCAAATGAGCATGAGCTAAAGCCTGCTGGCTGGAAAGGCCAACAAACAAAACAACCAGTGCAGAAAGCATTCGGCAAGATGAACGTACTTTGTTAATTAACATAAAGTCCCTTAAATAAATTGGGGTAAAAAGATCTCTGCTACCAACTTTACCCTATATTGGCGGCGTAAACCCCGATCGCTTCCAGTTGGATGTACTACATGTGAGATACCACACAAAATAAACTGCCGACATCGGATAAGTGGTCGAAAAGCCACCGGATGCTCACTTGAAGTCATCTGTTTCCGTATGTTAGCCATGAATAATAATGAGTTGAGAGTATGAAGTCGAGCTTACAGGCACAGATAAGAAATGGTTTCAGGCAGGGATGACACAAAATAAAAAACCGCAGCCTCTGTCGATAACAGATAAACTGCGGTTATAGCGTAAAAGATAGAATTAACCTTGAGAATGAATCTGTGCGCTGGCGGCCATGTTCTTCAGATCTTTATCAATAAAGAACAGAGAATTACCACTGTTACCCACCAGAGCCAATTTATCCAATACGGATTTGAACAGTTTTTCTTCTTCATGCTGTTCAGAAACGTACCACTGTAGGAAGTTGAACGTCGAGTAATCTTGCGTGGTCATGGCAACGTGTGCCAGCTCATTTATCTTGGTGGTGATCAATTGCTCATGTTCATAGGTCAGTTTGAAAACATCAGCTAATGAGCCAAACTCTACCGGCGGCGCACTGATGGTGCCCAATATCGGCATCGAGCCTGTGCCGCTCAGGTATTCAAACAAACGCTGCATATGCTGCATCTCTTCCTGCGAATGTTCTTTCAAGAAAGCGGCTGCACCTTCAAAACCTTTATCGCTGCACCATGCACTCATTTGCAAATAAAGATTGGCAGAATAGAATTCTAAATTGAGTTGCTCATTAAGCTTTTGAGCCATTTCTTTCTTCAACATAATTAGTCCCTAATTTTTATCATGCAGGTTGGCAGGAAGTTATTCCGCGTATTATGCCAACATAAACACAAAATAAAAACACCCCATTCACATTTAAAAAAATAAAAACAACAAGAAAAGTTAACTATATGTTTAATATAAGAAAATAAATCAATCAATTGATTTTAAACTAAGTAAGTAAATAACTCTGATAACGATTATCAACAAGGCACCAATAATAAACGGAATCATTCTTATTTTAAATTTATTATTTAAAATAAACGCCAATCATTCTCATTTGTTATTTGACTCGAACTTTTGTCTCTCCATTCCTCCCTACCATTATCCATGCCTTCTTGCCATAGGGTGATACCTGCATTATTTTCAACGCTGATTTGATACAATCCGCCGCTTAAGTCGAAAGAGGAGAAAATGATGGGTTACAACTTGGCAGAGCTTTCTGACGAAGAAACGGCAAAAATGAACGTCGATTTAGCTGCATCGGGCGTGGCATTTAAAGAACGCTATAACATGCCAGTGATCCCTGAGCTGGTCGCCCGTGAACAGCCGGAAAGCCTGCGAGACTACTTTTTGCAGCGACTGGCTCACTATCGGAGCGAATCGAATAAATTCTCACGTCTGCCTTATGAGCCTAAAATCAAGTAAGGCGACTGAAAGGTTCCCGCCAGCGTTTAGCCCGCGGGAGCCCGATCATTTGGCAAAGTTGTCCGTAGCTATCATCAACTGATGCAATATCCCCGGCTCATCGAATGAATGCCCGGCACCTTCCACTATGTGTAACTTGGCCTCAGGCCAACGGTGGGCCAGATCCCAGGCATTTTTCACCTGACATGCCATATCGTAACGGCCGTGAACAATAACCGTCGGTATATGACGAATTAATGGAACATCATCCAGAAGCTGGTTGTCATGGGTCAAAAAGCCGTTATGGGTGAAATAATGGTTTTCAATTCGGGCAAAAGCCAAGGCAAAATCATCTTCTCCGAATGAAGCCGAGCTTTTGGTGGGTAATAACGTTACCGTCTCCCCTTCCCACAGGCTCCATAATTTGGCTGCTTCCAACTGAACAGCCCGATCCGGGGATGTCAAACGTTTGCGATAAGCCGCGATCACATCCTTTTGTTCTTCTTCAGATAAAATGGATAATACCCGTTGCCATTTATCGGGGAAGAAACGGGATGCGCCATCCTGATAGTACCAAAGCAGTTCTTCTCTACGCAGGGTGAAAATCCCCCTAAGTACCATCTCACTCACCCGCTCTGGATGCTTCTGCGCATAAGCCAATGCCAGCGTAGAGCCCCAAGAACCGCCGAACACCAGCCATTGGCCTACACCCGCCATTTCGCGCAGACGCTCAATATCTTCCACTAGATGCCACGTAGTATTGTTGTCTAGGCTGGCATGTGGTTTGGATTGCCCGCAGCCGCGTTGGTCAAACAGCATGACTTTATACTGGGTTGGGTCGAATAACTGACGATGATATGGCGCAATGCCGCCACCGGGACCACCGTGAATAAATACCGCTGGCTTTCCCTGCGGATTACCGCATAACTCCCAATAGATGCTATGCCCGTCACCGGTTTCCAGCCAACCGCTATCGTAAGGCTCATAAGCCGGATAGAGTCCCCGTAATTGTCCCATCGCATTTTCCATTTCTGTTATTGATCACATCTCTATAAAAGCCTATGCCTGAAGAAGGGTCAACGACTAAAGAGGTCAAATAACGCTGATTAATCATTTAAATACCGGTTATACGATCCCTATCGCGCATTTTTTATCGCCGTTGATGAGTCAATCATCAGGAGATGCGCAGCGGATTCCATAACCGATCATTACATCGGTTTCACTGGCAAAGGATGTTAATGTCGCTATTCCTCGTTAATACCAAGTATTATATTTTAATAATTATCATGATTAACAGTGTGTTAACCTTTTCTCGACTTTATCTCCTTGCAAGTATTCGCTATTAGGGCCTTAATGATGATGCGTACCAACCTAACCGAAGGTCATAGAGAGGCAAGCCATGAGTAAGGGAATGGACAGCAAAAAGAACGCGAAGAAAAAACCACTGAAAACTCCGGCCGAAAAAAAGGCGGAGAAACGTGCGAAGAAGGCATCTTCTTCCAGCGCAGAGTAAAGGTTTTTCATCACGTTAAGTTAACCCGCTCAGGCGGGTTTTTTATTGCCTGTAATTTAATTTATTAGGCTGAAACCGACGGGCAAAAACGCAGAGTGGGACCAACAAGGCAACGCAATCGCCCAGATTAGCGACAACACCTAGGCTCTGATGATTGCCCGCCTGACTGAGGGGAGTTGGCAGGGACTAGTCAGTCCATTATGATCGTCAGATAAAACCGAATAATGGTCAGTCTCTGGAGAACACATGAATTTTCGCATTATTGATACTGAGACTTGCGGGTTAGACGGCGGGATCGTCGAAATCGCTTCGTTGGATCTGATTGATGGGCAAATCGTTAATCCGATGAGTGATTTAATCAGCCCGGACAGGCCAATTAGTCTTGAAGCTATGGCCATTCACCATATCACCGAAGAAATGGTGGAAGGTAAACCTCGAATTGCCAAAGCCATTGGCCGATATCAAGGCAGTCCATATTATGTCGCGCACAATGCTCCGTTTGACCGAGGCGTATTGCCGGAAATGGGCGGCGAGTGGATTTGTACCTATAAATTGGCGCGAGCACTGTATCCGGATATTAAATACAGTAATCAATATCTGCGTTATGCCCTGCGCCTGGAAGTTACGCCACCGGAAAATCTTTATCCGCACCGCGCATTATATGACTGCTACATCACCGCTGCCCTGCTGCAACGCATAATTAAAGACTCCGGTTGGAGCGCTGAGAAAATGGTTGAGCTGACGCAGGCTCCCCTGCTATTACGGACGCTGAAATTTGGCAAGTATCGTGGGCAAAACATTGAACAGATAGCCCAGCAAGATCCGGACTATCTGCGTTGGATGCTAAAATCGGTGAAAGATCTGACCCCAGACATGCGCCATACCCTAACGCATTATCTGGAATCATAGGCAAATTAAGCCAGCGCGAGGATAAACGCATATTCCAGTGCGATATCCTCGTAGGCTTTGAAACGACCAGATTTACCGCCATGGCCGGAGTCCATATCGGTAAACAACAGCAGTTGATGGTCGTCAGTTTTCATTTCCCGTAGCTTCGCTACCCATTTTGCCGGTTCCCAGTATTGAACTTGGGAATCATGTAGGCCGGTAGTCACCAGTAAATGAGGATACTCCTGAGCGCGCACCTGATCGTAAGGGCTGTACTGTTTGATGTAGTCATAATAAGCCTTATCGTTAGGATTGCCCCACTCTTCGTATTCGCCGGTCGTCAACGGAATGGACTCATCCAGCATAGTCGTGACCACATCAACGAAAGGTACCTGAGCTACTACGCCTTTAAATAATTCAGGAGCTTGATTGATCACCGCCCCCATCAATAAGCCGCCAGCGCTGCCTCCCATAGCAAAGACGCGTTCGGCGTCGCCGTAGCCTTGCTCAATTAAGGCTTTGGTTACATCAATAAAGTCGTTAAAGGTATTCATTTTGTTGAATAACTTGCCGTCCTCGTACCATTGCTGCCCCAGTTCACCGCCGCCGCGAATATGCGCCAACGCGTAGACAAAACCACGATCTAACAGACTCAGACGACTACCACTAAACGCTGGGTCCATGCTGCTCCCGTAGGAACCGTAGGCATAAACCATGAGCGGATTGGCACCAGGCTTAAAGTGATCGCGATGATAAACCAGCGAAACTGGCACTTTTGCCCCATCCGACGCGGTCACCCAAATCCGTTCACTGCGATAATGTTCTGCCGTGAAATTTTTCACTTCCTGCTGCTTCAGCAAAACCCGTTCGCCGCTATCCATATTGACTTCAAACAGCGAACTTGGCGTGGTCATGGAGGAATAACCGTAACGCAGCAGCGCGGTATCCGGCTCTGGATTGTAGTCAAGCCAAGTGGTGTAGGTTGGATCGTCAAAGGCAATGGTTTTCTCTTCGCCGCTACGCCAGTGAATTTGCCGCAGATGCGTCAGCCCCTGACTACGTTCCTCTACCACTAACCAATCACGAAACAGGCTGAACCCTTCCAGCATCACTTCATCTCGTGGTTCGATCAGGGTTTTCCATTGGCTTTCATCAGCCTGCAGGCTCTTATACAGACCAAAATTCTTCCCGTCTTTATTCGAGCGAATATAGAAATGTTGCTGATAATGATCCAAACCGTATTCATGATCCTGACGGCGCGGAGCAAACATTTGCGGCGTCGCCTCAGCGTCATCGGCATCCAATAACAGGATTTCCGAAGTGGTGGTGCTGCCGAGGTGAATCAGAATAAAACGCTCCGAAGTGGTTTTTTCCAAGCTGACGTAAAAAGTATCGTCGTGTTCCTGATAGATCAGCTCATCCAGCTCTGGATCGGTGCCGATACGATGGCGATACACCTGATAAGGCAGCAGCGTTTTCTCGTGTTTACGTACGTAATACAGGGTTTGCGAATCATTCGCCCACTCGAAATTACCCGAGGTATTGCGGATGACTTCGTCATGCCAGCGATCGTCGCTGATTTGTTTAACGCGAAGATCATACTGACGGCGAGACAGAAAATCCTCCGCAACCGCCAGCCGCTGATTGTCTGGGCTCACCTCCAAACCGCCCAAAGTATAAAACTCGCTGTCTGCCGCGCGAATATTGCCATCCAGCAACGTATGCCATTCGGCATTGGCCTCTTTAGGTTGGCGAACGTAAATAGCGTATTCATTGCCTGGTTCATAGCGAGTTTGGTAACGATATCCATTGCGCACATAAGGAACCGAGGCTTCCTGTTGAGGGATCCGCGCCACCATCTCCTGATACAAGCTTTCCCGCAGCGGTTGTTGAGACCGTAACACCGCCTCGGTGAAATCATTTTCCGCCTGCAGGTAGCTTAAAACTTCGGGATTGCTCCGCTCATCATCGCGGAGCCAATAATAATCATCTACACGAGTATCGCCGTGCAAGGTCATGGTATGAGGGCGTTTGATCGCCTTTGGAGGTGTGTTCATCTGTGAATTATCCGTATCAATATATGTTTGTCAGAGTGACACGATTAACACACGATGCCAAGAGCACCTGCACGTTTTCATCAAATTAGATGTCATGGTAACCATATGATAAATAAGGGTTGTATCGAGGGGTAATGTAAACATTGGTTGAATAATTCGGAGAAACTATAATCAGTGCCGGATGCCGTTCCTGCGAATCGGGATTTCAGTCAGAAAGCGGCACCCAGACACTGTTTTTCAAAATAACATTAGCGAATAAAACCAGGCTGCATCTAACCTGTTACTGCGGCAAACTGTAGGTAATCGTCCCCTCAACGCAGTTCAGCACCACGTCGTAGCTTTTATTCGCTTTGGTCCCGCGAACCGTCAGCGGCACTTCCCAGATATCGTCTTTCCCATTGATATCATCCGGACTGACCCAAGCCACCGGCGTCGCGGTTCCCAGCAGCTTTTTATCCGACTCCCAACGGACAATGCGATTTTGCAAAAAGTCACGTTTCACCTGAGTCGCCACCTTGGCCTGAGTCAATCCCACGCAGGTGGGCAACTTCGCGGTGCGTTGCTCCTGATCGTGATTTTGAGCCGATACAGCCATGCTACCCAGCGCCATCATCATCGCAGTCAAAGTGAATACCGTCTTTTTCATTGCTCCTCCAATCGTTATTATTTCTATCCGGAGGTACAGCAAAAGATCGAGTTGTAGGTTACAGAGTGAATTCCGTTACAGAACTAGCACTGGGTAAATTCGATCACATAAAATTGCTGCAAATCGGGATAGATCTCCTTTATCACCTTTTTCAGTTCATCCAATGACATGTTTTCCTGCTGCGCATGGCGTTCAGTTAATGCGTCCAATGTCACTGGCGTCACTGACTTCACTTCAATGTGGCAAAAGAACACGCCATCCTCATTGCGGCAAACCCGCAAAACTTCACCGGGTTGAAAATCGGATTCGCTGCTATCACGAATAGTAATGGTTTTACAATTCGCCAGAATATCCGCCTCAAAACGGCTGAAGAAGGTGATTTCACGATTCATTCTAGATCCTTTTTTCCCATTTTGCCGGGAGATAACTCATTAAGCCGCTTGAATTTCTTCGGTTTTGTCATTTTTCTTATTGGCGCCGGCTTTCTCTGTCTTGGTTTTTACCACAGGCTCCGCCGCTGCGGCTGGGGCAGTACCGCGTAAAATCTGCCCTAAAACATCTTTATTTTCAGCAAGATAGAAACTCAGTGCTTCACGCTGATCTTCTTCCATCGACAGAGGAGACTGCGATAACCATTCGGCCAGATTATCGGCCAAATCCAACATCTTATCGTATGCATCGGCTTCTTTTTTGGTTGTGAAAGTCATTTTTTCCTCACCCTGTCGTACTACAACGAATTTTACTTCAACGGCCATTTATTAGAGTCCTTTTACCAACCCGTAACTGTATTAATATCCGCGACTCCCCGAAGAGACCCTCAGACATGATGGTAATCATCCCCTGCTGCGTTATTCACCTGAAAATGAAAGAACGAATTCCATTCCAATAATATGGATTACTAAAAGCGATAAGTGGCGGATACATAAGCAGAGAATATTTAAACCGGAGAAATTATAACATAATGGGAAGCTCTCGTTGTGGCTCAGCGCTTCCCATTATTCGAAGTCATTAACGACAGATTGATGAACACGCATTTAGCGAACATGATTTTCGTAAATGCGACTTTCAAACTCGGACTTGCATCCGCTACCGAAAAATTGGTCAGGTTTTATTCCAGAGTCTGAGTCAGATAAGTTTTCACTGGCGTCATATCGCTACCCGGCTTATTTCCCTGGCGCTCTTTTACTTTATCCTGATTGGGTTGGAAATCAGGATAAACTCGCGTAGTTATCCCCAGTTTTTTTGCTTCCTTGAGCTCACTCACCGTCACGTCTCCGCCCCCAAAAGCGAAGAACTCACCGCCAGAGGCCGGCGATGCTTTTGAAGCAACATAGGTCATATATGACCCCGTTAATCCCTTAGCCTTATCTATATCGTAAAGTACCTGCCAGCTACCTTGTTTATCGGGAACATAAACCACATCGTCACAACTACTGGCTATTTCACCGCCGCCTTTGGCTTTTTCAGAAACAATCCCCAGCGTTTTAATTTCAAATTTTTTTGCCAGCGAATAAACCTCTCCAATGCCTACGCTAGTCGCCCCCGCGACCACCACCACATTATGATTACCATGGTTGAGGCTAGCCTCCCTTAATGTAGATTCGAGCGAAGTTTTAAACGCTTTAACATCGTCGTACCCCATGCCGGAAAAACCGCTAAAAACCAGCACCTGCTTTCCCTTAATATGTTGATCCAGTGTGGACTTTATCTCACCCGCTGGGGGCGCAAAATCATTAGGGTTAACTGAGGAAGAAGAAAGAGAAGCTGGGCGGATAAATACGGCGGTCTGATTAATGACAGGTATCATATTTAATAAACTCCCTTTATTAAATGCTGTTAAATACTCATTCCGTTCAGCGGGAGCAATAACCCCAGCCAGCTAAAACAAACGAAATATATAATTAAACTCAATAACTTAAACAGTAAATCTGTCAGTTAGTGGCATTCAATATAAAGGGCTGAAACGGAGCAACGCAATACGCGCTACCCCGTAAAAGTCGTTATTTATTATTTTAACAAACGTGCCTTACAGTTTTTGCCTTTAATTTTACCTTGCTGCAATTGCTGTATCGCCCGTTTCGCACTGTCCTTGCGAATAGCAACGTATGCATGAACCGGGAACATATCGATTTTACCGACGTCAGCGGCCGTTAAACCCGCATCGCCGGTCAACGCCCCCAAAATATCGCCTGGGCGAATCTTGGCTTTACGACCCCCGTCTATGCATAGCGTCACCATTTCTGGCTCCAGCATGACATTGGCGCTGCGACTCACCTGCTCCGCCGGCGTCCATTTCACTTTGATTTGCAGATAATCTTCAATGGCGTGCGCGCGCCCCATTTCTGACGGCGTACACAGACTGACTGCCAACCCGCTCATGCCCGCGCGACCGGTACGACCAATACGGTGTACGTGGACTTCCGGATCGAAAGCCAGTTCGAAGTTCACAACCAGTTCCAAATCTTTGATGTCCAGACCGCGCGCCGCGACGTCGGTGGCAACCAACACTCGGCAACTGCGGTTAGAGAAGCGCACCAACACCTGATCGCGATCCCGCTGCTCTAAGTCACCGTGCAGCGCTAATACGCTGATTCCACGTGATTCAAGCGCATCGTAAACGCTCTGACAGTCTTTTTTTGTGTTGCAGAACACCACGCAGGACGCCGGCTGATAGTGGCTTAATACTGAGTTCAGCAGCGGCAGACGTTTTTCACGAGTCGTTTCGAAGAATACCTGTTCGATCGCGGGTTCATCGCCTTCGTCGGCCACTTCTACGTTCAGCGGATCACGCTGTACTTTCGCGCTGATCTGTTCGATCCCCGCCGGATAAGTCGCTGAAAACAGAAGAGTCTGACGCTGCGGCGGCGTGTAGCTGATAACGTCATTGATCGCGTCAGTAAAGCCCATGTCTAGCATGCGATCCGCTTCATCCAGCACCAGCACTTTCAGATCGTCCAATACCAAAGTACGTTTACGCAAATGCTCCTGAATGCGTCCCGGCGTGCCCACAACGATATGCGGCGCATGCACCAGAGAGTCTAACTGGTGCCCCATTGGCTGGCCACCACACAGGGTCAGAATTTTAATATTTTGAGTAAAACGCGCCAAACGACGCAGTTCTTTACTGACCTGATCGGCCAGTTCGCGAGTTGGACACAGGACCAATGCCTGAGTCACAAACTCACCCACGGCGATTTTATCCAGCAAACCAATGCCGAATGCGGCCGTTTTACCACTGCCCGTTTTGGCTTTGGCCCGCACATCTTGCCCGTTCAGAATGGCCGGTAACGCGGCTGCCTGTACCGGCGTCATTTCGGTATAACCGAGTTCATTAAGGTTCGACAACTGCTCGGCAGGCAGCGTTAGGGAAGAAAAGGACGTTGTGCTCACGGCGGTAACTCTTATATAACGGAATGGATTGAAAGCGATGCCTGAAGGCAAGCGCAATATTTGCGGCGATAATAGCAGAGTTGAGGCCTTTTCTTGAGTTAAAGCGTAAAAAGCGCGGGGAAATCTGCGTTTTTCTTCTGTAACCATAGGTACGGACCGAATATCACCCTTTCGATATCTCTGCCCCTCTGATTGATCCAAACCTTATTTTGCTGCATTTATCCGCAGTCAAACCCGAATTTTGCCCTAAGCGCTGCCTGCGCAATCGTTTTCGTATATACTGCGGAGGTTTCTTTCCTCGCATATTATCTTGCTGATGTAGGTATCGAATTATGTTAACCATTGGAACTGCTCTGCGCCCCGGCGCAACCCGTGTGATGCTGCTTGGCTCTGGCGAACTGGGCAAAGAAGTGGCGATTGAATGTCAGCGCCTTGGGCTGGAAGTGATCGCCGTCGATCGCTATGCCGATGCGCCGGCTATGCACGTCGCCCACCGCAGTCACGTGATTAATATGCTGGATGGAGCTGCGCTCAAACAAATTGTGGAGCGGGAAAAACCCCACTACATCGTGCCGGAAATTGAAGCTATCGCCACCGATATGCTGGTGGAACTGGAACTCATGGGCCAACACGTAGTGCCTTGCGCCGAAGCCACTCGCCTAACAATGAACCGCGAAGGCATTCGTCGCTTGGCCGCAGAAACTTTAGGATTACCTACTTCTAGCTACCGTTTTGCTGATACCGAAAGCAGTTTCCGTCAAGCGGTGGCCGAAATCGGTTATCCGTGCATTGTGAAACCGGTGATGAGTTCCTCTGGCAAAGGCCAAAGCCTGATCCGCAGTGAAGATCAACTACAAACCTCATGGGATTATGCGCAGCAAGGTGGTCGCGCCGGTGGCGGTCGGGTGATTGTGGAGGGTCTGGTTAATTTTGACTTCGAAATTACTCTGCTGACCATCAGCGCCGCAGATGGTATTCATTTCTGCGCGCCGATTGGCCACCGTCAGGAGGAGGGGGATTATCGCGAATCTTGGCAGCCACAGCAGATGAGCGAGCTGGCGTTGCAACGCGCGCAGGCGATCGCGGCAAAAGTGGTCCAAACTTTGGGTGGCTACGGTTTATTCGGCGTGGAGCTGTTTATCTGTGGTGATGACGTTATTTTCAGCGAAGTCTCCCCTCGCCCACACGATACCGGTATGGTCACGCTAATTTCTCAAAATCTTTCCGAATTTGCGCTGCATGTTCGCGCATTTCTCGGCATGCCAATCAGCCAGATTCGCCAGTATGGCCCCGCTGCCTCAGCGGTTATTTTGCCTGAGTTAACCAGTCAGAATGTGGTATATCGCGGTTTGGAAAATGCGCTGCTGGGTGACGTGGACGTGCGTTTGTTTGGTAAACCCGAAATTGCCGGCAGACGGCGGATGGGCGTCGCGCTGGCCGTAGCCGAAACGGTAGAACAAGCCGTGGCCGTGGCGAAAAATGTCGCTGGGAAAATCACGGTCAGCCACAGCTGAAAATCAACGGTCCTAGGCCGTGATGCGAAATATCATGAGGGTTTCAGGCAAGTTTACCGAAACCTTCATGATGGTAATTGACTTTGGCTAACGAGCCTTCGGATAGCTTAACTTCTGGTCACTGATACCGATCACTCACCTTCGTAGTCATCCTCATACTCGTCCGCGTCTTTTTCATCGTCGCGGCGATACTCAGGATCGTTATGTTCCTCAAAGTCTTCATCATCAAAGATGACCATTGCTTGAGGATCGTTTTGGTGGCGCTCGCGAATTTCTTCCGCAACCAGGCCTATGGCTTCACCACTGCTCATCCCTTCGGACATCAGTTGGTGAATACGTTCAACAGCTTCCTGTTGCTCTTGGTGAGAAAGTGAGGGCATTCCCGCTAGCATTATCTGTCTCCTACGAATTAGCTGGCAAGTATACCCGTTTCTTTAGCGCAATAGGGAATTCCCTGTCAAGCCGCTACTGCCCTCGCCCGCATAATCTGTGATAACCTTAGAGGCCGAATCTTTTCCCCGAAATTATTTCACGAGTTGTCATGTCGTCAGTCGAAAAAAATACTCATAACCTGCAAGCTAAGGCTCCTTTCTGCAAAAGTTTGCCTTATCACCCTGATGCGTTGTTGCACTATTTCGCTCCGATTTCCACCTTACCTTGGGCGATGCTGCTGCATTCGGGTTTTGCCGAACATTCCCACAACAGGTTTGATATTTTGGTTGCTGAACCCCGCGTGCGATTGATCACCCGAGGCAAAGAAACGGAAATCAGCGATTCCCTGAATACCCAATATTCAGAAATCGATCCTTTCGATTTATTACAACAACAGCTGGATTACTTGGGGTTGACCTGCTCGCCAAATCCAGACTTACCCTTTTTGGGCGGCGCATTAGGGCTGTTTGGTTACGATTTAGGACGCAGAATCGAGGTTTTACCTGCGCTGGCACAGCAAGATATTCACTTGCCTGATATGGCCATTGGTTTGTATGACTGGGCGCTGATTGCCGATCACCAACGACAAAAACTGACGCTAGTTAGCCACGGGGATGTAGAGCAACGCTATCAATGGCTAGAGCAGCAGCGTCCAGCTACGACTCAGTCTTTCGCGCTGCAAAGTCCGTGGCAAGCCAACATGACTCGTGAAGAGTACGGCGAAAAATTCCGTCAGGTGCAGGAATATCTGCACAGTGGCGACTGCTATCAAATCAATCTGGCGCAACGCTTCAGCGCCAAATATCAAGGGGATGAATGGCAGGCTTTTTTACGGCTGAGCGCCAGCAATCGCGCGCCTTTCTCCGCGTTTATTCGACTGCCGGAACATACGGTGATCAGCGTTTCCCCCGAGCGTTTTGTCTGGCTGGAAAATCAACAGATCCAGACTCGGCCAATCAAAGGCACGTTGCCACGGCTGAAAGAGGCGGATGCCGATCGGCAGCAGGCTGAACGCTTAGCCGCATCCCCCAAAGATCGGGCAGAAAACCTGATGATTGTGGATTTACTGCGTAACGATATTGGTCGCGTCGCTGAACCTGGCAGCGTTCGGGTGCCGGAGCTGTTCGTGGTGGAACCTTTCCCCGCAGTGCATCATCTGGTCAGTACCATCACCGCCACCCTGCCGACGAATTGTTCGCCGACACAATTGCTGCGAGCCTGCTTCCCCGGCGGTTCGATTACCGGCGCGCCAAAAATCCGTGCCATGCAGATTATTGAGCAACTGGAACCTCACCGCCGTAATGGATATTGCGGTAACATTGGCTATATTAGTTGCTGTGGCACCATGGATACCAATATCACCATCCGCACCTTATTGACGGAAAAGGGTAAAATTTATTGTTGGGCGGGAGGAGGCATAGTGGCAGACAGTCAGGAGCAAGCCGAATATCAGGAAACCTTTGATAAAATCGCGCGCATTTTGCCATTATTGGGGGAGAACCCGCAGCCGTGAGTGGGATCAGTTTACCCGAATTTATCAGTCGTTTTCAGCTTCAGTTGCCGCAGCCCGGCAGCCTGTCGGCTCATACTCATCGCGCGGCGGTGCTGGTGCCGATTATTTGTCGCCCGGAGCCGACGCTGCTGTTAACGCGTCGATCCGCTCATTTACGTAAACACGCCGGGCAAGTGGCTTTCCCCGGCGGCAAGGCCGACCCAGAAGATAATTCGCTGATTGAAACCGCTCTGCGGGAAGCGCAGGAAGAAGTGGCGATTCCTCCTGAATCGGTACGCGTGCTAGGCCAGCTAGGGTCACTGGATAGCTCGACCGGTTTTCAAGTCACGCCAATTGTGGGGCTTATTCCTGCGGACGTCCCCTTTCACGGTAATGAAGATGAAGTTGCCGGTCTGTTCGAAATGCCACTATACGAAGCGTTAAGCCTTTCACGTTATTATCCACTGGATATTCACCGCGCGGGCGAGCAGCACCGGATTTATCTGTCTTGGTACGAAAGCCAGTTCGTCTGGGGACTCACCGCCGCCATTATTCGCCGTCTGGCGCAGCAAGTCAGCATCGAACCGCGCTGAAACTCGTGATAACCCTCACATCATCGTGCGGTAAACCTCTTATTTTCAGCATAAAACGATCCCTATCACCTCGCCTTTACCACTTTTACCCTATGTTCTCTGTGTCGCAGTTTTTAAAAAAACTGTAAACAGGCCTGTCAGCGTTATGAAATACCTGTAAAATAGCTTCCTTCACTATAAACCACTAATAGTGTGGGGTTAATAACCCGTAAAAAAAGTCACTTATGTTGTTGGTTAACAGCGTGACTGTTGCTGTATCCGATCGATACCGCTAACACCAGTAAAAACACAATAAACTAAGGCTCGCGATTACTTTATTTCATGCGAATAAAGTCACGAAAGTTGACGAGTCAACCTACAATACCGATGTTCCCGCTGCGTAATTTTTAAACGCTTCGGCCATAAAACATCGGTTTTAAACACAATGCCTTTGAGGAGTTCTAGCGTGATTAGCGTTTTCGACATGTTTAAGATCGGCATCGGCCCGTCCAGCTCTCATACGGTTGGACCGATGAAAGCCGGCAAACAGTTTGTAGACGACCTGGTAACACAGGGACTAATGCCTTCTATCACGCGTGTGGCCGTGGAAGTTTACGGCTCACTGTCGTTAACCGGTAAAGGCCACCATACTGATATCGCTATCATTATGGGGTTAGCGGGCAATATGCCTGACACGGTTGATATCGATAGCATTCCCGGTTTTATTCGCGATGTTGAGCAACGTGAAAAACTGATGCTGGCCAATGGCTTGCACGAAGTTGATTTCCCACGTGAAGGCGGCATGGTTTTCCGTAGCGATAACCTGCCCCTGCATGAAAATGGTATGCAAATTCACGCCTTCGCCGGCGATGAAAAAGTGTACAGCAAAACTTACTATTCTATCGGCGGCGGCTTCATCGTCGATGAAGAGCATTTCGGTAAAGCTTCAGTCAACGAGATTAGCGTACCTTATCCGTTTAACTCCGCTGAAGACATTCTGGCCCATTGCCGCACCACCGGGATGTCCATCTCCGGTATGGTGATGCAGAACGAGCTGGCCATGCACAGTAAAGAAGAGATTGATGCTTACTTTACGGCGATTTGGGACACTATGCGCGCCTGTATCGATCGTGGCTTGAATACCGAAGGGGTTCTGCCGGGTCCGCTACGCGTTCCGCGTCGTGCTTCTGCGTTACGCCGTCTGCTGGTTTCTTCCGATAAACTGTCCAGCGACCCAATGAACGTGATTGATTGGGTGAATATGTTCGCGCTGGCCGTGAACGAAGAAAACGCCGCCGGTGGACGCGTAGTGACTGCACCCACCAACGGCGCCTGCGGTATCGTTCCAGCCGTTCTGGCTTACTACGATCACTTTATCGAGCCAGTGACACCGGAAATCTTTATCCGTTACTTCCTCGCCTCCGGCGCTATCGGCATTCTGTATAAAATGAATGCGTCGATTTCCGGTGCAGAAGTAGGCTGTCAGGGTGAAGTGGGCGTAGCCTGTTCTATGGCGGCTGCCGGTTTAGCTGAGCTGCTGGGCGCAAGCCCGATTCAGGTGTGCATTGCGGCCGAAATCGGTATGGAGCACAATCTGGGTCTGACCTGTGACCCGGTTGCCGGCCAAGTGCAGGTTCCTTGCATCGAACGTAACGCAATCGCTTCGGTAAAAGCGATTAACTCCGCACGCATGGCAATGCGCCGTAGCAGCGAACCGCGCGTTTCTCTCGACAAAGTTATCGAAACCATGTTTGAAACCGGTAAAGATATGAATGCTAAATACCGTGAAACTTCTCGCGGCGGTCTGGCAATCAAAGTGCAGTGTAACTAAATTACAATGCAACTCACTGATACCTTCTGCTAAAGCGGAAAGAAATCAGCAAACGGGAGCCAAATCGGCTCCCGTTTTATTTCATTCACACTAAGGCAAACGGTATCAACCACTCTGCTGGCTCTCTATCTATTGCCTGCAAAATATCACGCTGTCTCATTTGTCCTCTGACTTCATTGCGTCACATACCTAGTCAGTCCTATGGGAAATAAAGAGGCTGGATTGTTAAAAGGGAGCCGATTGGCCCCCTTAGGATGTGGCTGGTTAACCGACAATCTGAGCTTACTCGTCGTTTGAGGATTCGATTTTATCGATACGAACTAATTCAATACGGTAATCGGTCACGTCAATGATTTGGAAACGTAGCTGATGCAGTTCAATCACATCACCGGCAGATGGCATGTGACCGGAGTGAGAAAGTAACATCCCCGCCAACGATGCGTAATCCTCCGTCGGGCTAACCAGTTCCTGACAGTTCAGCGCTTGCTCCAGCGAGTGCAAATCTGCCCCGCCCTTCACCAGCCAGCCATTACCGTCGGTGATGATATCTGGGGTTTCATCTTCGTCAGGGAATTCACCGGCGATAGCTTCCAGCACGTCCAGCGGCGTTACCAGCCCCTGAACCACACCGAACTCATCATTGACCACCACCAGACGCCCTTTGGCTTTACGCAATACCGCCAAAAGATTGATGACATCCATGGTATCTGGCACCACGATGGGTGGCGTTGCCGCAGCAAACTCGCAGATAGACTGGCCTTGCTCAATCGCCACCAGCAGATCTTTAGCTCGCACCACGCCGATAATCTGATCCAGCGAGTCACGGCACACCGGGAACAAGCTATGTGGCGTATCCAACAACTGCATCCGAATCTCATCTTTGGAACGATGGCAATCAACCCAGCTGATTTCGGTGCGCGGCGTCATAATGCTGCGCAATGAGCGGGAAGCCAGCGTCAGCACACCGCTAATCATGTAGCGCTCTTCTTCCGCGAAGGCCTCAACTGGCGCATTTTGAGGCGTATTGCCCTGCTCTTGTTCCTGATTACGACCGCCCATCAAGCGAATAATCGCCTCGGCGGTACGCTGGCGTCGCGGCAGCCGAGATTCATTTTTGATAAAGTTACGGCGCGCAATCTGGTTAAACAGCTCAATCAGGATAGAGAAGCCGATGGCCGCGTACAGATAACCTTTCGGAATATGGAAACCGAAACCTTCGGCGATCAGACTTAAGCCGATCATTAACAGGAAGCTAAGGCACAGCACCACCACCGTGGGATGGGCGTTAACGAAGTTAGTTAACGTTTTAGAAGCCAGCAACATGACGCCCATCGCAATTATCACTGCGGTCATCATGATCGGTAAATCGTTCACCATGCCGACGGCGGTAATCACCGCATCCAGCGAGAACACCGCATCCAACACCACAATCTGCGCGACTACCGCCCAAAAACTGGCGTAACCTCGGTTAGCATTGCCATCATGCTGATTGCCTTCCAGCCGTTCGTGTAGTTCGGTGGTAGCTTTAAACAGCAGGAACAGCCCGCCAACCAACAGGATTAAATCCCGTCCGGAGAAACTGAAACTGGCGACGCTAAACAACGGTGTGGTGAGGGTAACCATCCATGAAATCACCGACAACAGTCCCAAACGCATAATCAGCGCCAGCGCTAGGCCGATAATTCGGGCCTTGTCTCGCTGTTTAGGCGGCAGTTTGTCGGCCAAAATGGCGATAAACACCAAGTTATCGATACCCAGTACAATTTCCAACACGACCAGCGTAAGTAACCCTGCCCAAATCGAGGGGTCCATTAGAAATTCCATGCAAGACTCCAAAAATTAGAACATGACTGACGGGACAGACGTGATTTAACAGGCACGACAAAACGCCGGAAACCGGTTACACGTCGGAATTCAGTGAAAGATTGTACGAAGATGAGCGATAGATAAATACGCGATCGAATAACCTGATTTTTACCCGCAGGCGGGGGATAACCTTCTTCAAAGCAGTAACTTCGGTGACAGTCCATAGGGAGAGCTGAGGCCCTTAACTCCTTACAAATAAAAATGAACTTAACTTTATCAGGAATCTTTTTAATGTCATAGCGGGAATTATTAACCTTCCACCACTCTTTGTCACATCAGTGCTGTTTAATTATCC
Organism: Yersinia nurmii; assembly: GCF_001112925.1. Taxonomy (GTDB): domain Bacteria; phylum Pseudomonadota; class Gammaproteobacteria; order Enterobacterales; family Enterobacteriaceae; genus Yersinia; species Yersinia nurmii. Next base: position 51,798 of record NZ_CPYD01000012.1, on the reverse strand, counting down.
AACCAGACTAAATCTAGTCATAACATGTCCCAATAAATGAGCAGCGTCACATAAATTATTTTTTCACTGACTAAAATAAATACCAGCCAACGGCATCGTACCCATGACCTGAATCGATTCATGGGGATAAAGGACAAATCGTCGGCGGGTAGTAGTGATTGCGACTATCATAATAGATTCAATATGTACCGCAGGGACGCGCTGGTAGTAAATCAACTTTCATGACGTGCCAGAACTCAATCCTGAGTTAACTGAGGGGGTAGCGAGTGAGTATAGCTATTATCATCGGCACACACGGGGCAGCGGCTGAACAGCTACTGCGTACTGCGGAAATGATCCTAGGCGAGCAAGAAAACGTCGCTTATATCGATTTCGTACCCGGTGAAAATGCCGAAACACTTATTGAGAAGTACACAGGGAAATTGGCAGGTCTGGATACCAGTAAAGGTGTCTTGTTCCTGGTAGATACTTGGGGAGGCAGTCCCTTTAATGCCGCCAGCCGTATTGTTGTTGATAAAGAAAACTATGAGGTCGTCACCGGGGTTAACATTCCGATGCTAGTAGAAACCTTTATGGCGCGTGATGATAATCCGTCCTACGCCGAACTGGTCAGTATCGCGGTAGAAACCGGTCGCACTGGTGTAAAAGCCTTAAAAACGCCAGACACGAGTGATAAGCCCGAGACGCAGCAAGCTGCTCCCGTAGCCAAAGCGCCGTCAGCGCCCGCTGCACCTTTGGGTCCCGATGACCATATGAAGATCGGTTTGGCGCGCATCGATGACCGTCTGATTCACGGTCAGGTCGCCACTCGCTGGACCAAAGAAACCAACGTCAATCGTATTATTGTTGTCAGTGATGAAGTTGCTGCCGACCATATGCGTAAAACCCTACTGACTCAGGTTGCTCCTCCCGGCGTAACGGCCCACGTCGTCGATGTGGAAAAAGCCATTCGCGTATACAACAACCCTAAATATGCCAAAGATCGGGTCATGCTGTTATTCACCAATCCAACAGACGTCCTACGTCTGGTAGAAGGCGGTGTGGATATTAAATCGGTCAACATTGGTGGTATGGCATTCCGTCAGGGTAAAACCCAGGTCAACAACGCGGTTTCCGTTGATGAGAAAGATGTTGAAGCATTTAAGAAATTAAATGCGCGCGGAATCGAACTGGAAGTACGAAAAGTGTCTTCGGATAGTCGCTTAAAAATGATGGATCTGATCGCAAAACTTAACTAATTAGCTCTATAAATAACTACACAGATAGGTTATGTCCGGTTCTGTTTGAACAGGGTTATTTTACTCAGCTTTTTTTAGTCATAGGAGAAGTACAATGGAGATCACAACTCTTCAGATTGTGCTGATATTTATCGTTGCCTGTATCGCCGGGATGGGTTCCATTCTGGATGAGTTCCAATTTCACCGTCCCCTCGTCGCCTGTACCTTAATCGGTATCGTTTTAGGTGATATGAAAACCGGTATTATCATCGGTGGTACGCTGGAAATGATCGCTCTGGGCTGGATGAACATCGGCGCCGCCGTTGCCCCTGATGCTGCTCTGGCATCGATCATTTCAACCATTCTGGTTATCGCCGGTGGTCAAAGCATCGGAGCCGGTATTGCACTGGCGATCCCGCTGGCCGCCGCCGGTCAGGTGCTGACTATCATCGTTCGTACCGTTACCGTGGCTTTCCAGCACGCGGCAGACAGTGCGGCGGAACGTGGTAGTCTGCGAGCCATTACCTGGCTACACGTCTCTGCCCTGTTCTTACAGGCCATGCGTATTGCTATTCCTGCACTTATCGTTGCCCTATCCGTCGGGACATCGGAAGTTCAGTCACTGCTTAACTCTATCCCAGAAGTCGTTACCAACGGTCTGAATATCGCAGGTGGTATGATCGTCGTGGTCGGTTACGCCATGGTTATTAACATGATGCGTGCTGGCTACCTGATGCCGTTCTTCTATTTAGGTTTCGTTACCGCAGCCTTCACTAACTTCAACCTTGTTGCTTTGGGTGTGATTGGTGTCGTCATGGCCGTTCTCTACATTCAGCTCAGCCCGAAATACAACAAATCTCAGGTTGTGCAGTCTGGTCCGGCTCCTGCCAATAACGATCTCGATAACGAATTAGACTAAGCGAAGGTGAGAGAAATGGTTGATACAACAACTACTGGTGAAAAGAAACTCACGGCCAGCGACGTTCGCGGTGTGTTTTTGCGCTCTAACCTTTTCCAAGGGTCATGGAACTTCGAACGTATGCAGGCGCTGGGCTTCTGCTTCTCTATGGTACCGGTGATTCGTCGCCTGTATCCAGAGAACAACGATGAGCGCAAGCAGGCAATTAAACGCCATTTGGAATTCTTCAACACCCACCCTTATGTGGCCGCACCGGTACTGGGCGTCACTATGGCAATGGAAGAACAACGGGCTAACGGCGCACCGATTGACGATGCTGCGATTAACGGTATCAAAGTAGGTTTGATGGGTCCTCTGGCCGGTGTGGGTGACCCGATCTTCTGGGGTACCGTACGTCCGGTATTCGCGGCGCTGGGTGCCGGTATCGCCATGAGCGGCAGTTTGCTCGGGCCGATCCTGTTCTTCGTGCTGTTTAACCTGGTTCGCCTGCTAACCCGTTATTACGGCGTGGCCTATGGTTATAAGAAAGGGGTCAATATCGTTAACGATATGGGCGGCGGCTTCCTGCAAAAACTGACTGAGGGGGCGTCCATTCTTGGCCTGTTTGTTATGGGGGCATTGGTTAACAAGTGGACGCACGTTGATATTCCGGTGGTGGTATCCCGTATTACCAACCAAGCCGGTGAAACCACGGTCACGACGGTTCAAACTATTCTGGATCAGTTAATGCCGGGGCTGGTACCGCTACTGTTAACCTTCGGCTGTATGTGGCTGTTACGTCGTAAGGTTAATGCCCTGTGGATTATTATGGGCTTCTTCGCCATCGGGATCTTCGGCTACTGGATTGGCTTCCTGGCACCATAATTTCCGCACCCTGTCTGTATATCTGTATCAAACCGGGGGCTCGCCCCCGGTTGTTTTTTCAGGAGTAAACGCATGTCGGTTACCGATATTGTCTTGGTTGTCTTTATTGCCCTATTGCTTCTCTACGCCATTTACGACGAATTCATCATGAAGACGTTGAAGGGAAAAACGTTATTGGCCATCCGGCTAAAACGTAAAAATAAACTCGACTGCCTGATCTTTGTCGGGTTAATTGCCATTCTTATTTATAATAATGTGATGGCCGACGGTGCCCCACTTACCACTTATTTATTGTTTGGTTTGGCTTTAGTCGCTCTGTATATATCTTATATTCGTTGGCCTAAGTTATTGTTTAAACCCACTGGATTCTTCTACGCTAATGCTTTTATAGAATATAACCGGATAAAGACTATGAATTTATCGGAAGATGGCATTCTGGTTATCGAGTTAGAAAAGCGTAGGTTACTGATTCAAGTGACACACCTGGATGACCTAGAAAAAATTTATAACTTTTTCCTTGAAAATCAAGGTTAAAAATATTTCCTTAAACTTAATGGCAGATTAAAATTTCCGCTGAATGATTAATTTGCCAACAACAAAAAATATATTTCCGCTTTAAGCCCACATTATTATTGCTGCTTATATCACCTAATTTACCTCTTAATTGATAATGGTAATAAATATCATTATCAAATCTGGCGCTATTATTTTTTTATTGTTGTCCGATGCCAAAATAATATGGTAAGGTTGCGCCGTTCATTGGGGAGTAGCCGGTTTCTGACGCATGTAATCCTGCATTACATCGCTATTCAGAAACGCCCGTATCAACATACTCGTTTCATTTATCGAAACGTGGTGCGGGCAGCCAGGTAAGGTTGGCGAGACCATAGACACGTAACTCCGTCGTTGGTTGGGGGTGGGTTGCGTGTATATGGAGCCACCCGGCCGAGACTATTTACCATGAATCTATCTGCAACACTTATTCTGGCTTTTGGCATGTCAATGGACGCATTCGCGGCCTCAATTGGCAAAGGTGCCACACTGTATAAACCCCGTTTTCGTGAAGCCGTTCGAACCGGATTAATTTTCGGCGTGATTGAAGCTATTACGCCATTAATCGGCTGGGGCATTGGCTTATTTGCCAGCCAATACATTATGGAATGGGATCACTGGGTAGCCTTTAGCCTGCTGTTTATCTTAGGTTGCCGAATGATTGTAGAAGGCTGTAAAGGGCCTTCTACAGACGAAGCGCAGGTCAGGCGTCACGGCTTTTGGGTTTTGGTGATGACCGCCATTGCCACCAGTCTGGATGCGATGGCTATCGGCGTAGGTCTGGCATTCTTACAGGTCAATATCCTGCATACCGCCATGGCTATCGGTATGGCCACCATGATAATGGCAACGCTAGGTATGCTAATTGGTCGCTATATTGGCCCGCTGTTAGGCAAGAGAGCAGAAATTATCGGTGGCGTTATTCTTATCGGCATCGGCTTTAATATTTTGTACGAACACCTGTATAACATGGCCTAGCCCCCGTGCAGCCGGTTATCCCCAGACCGGCTGCCTGAACATTTTCTTCCTTACTATTAATCCTACTCACAGCACAACTTTCCTCTTCTTGTATTGGCGAATTACCCTCACTCCCCTATTCTGTCTGTCCCGCAACTCACTAAGGTAATAACAGAAAATGGATAATTGGGCGGTGTTGGTTCCCGAATTAGTGGTGCGCGACATTAAGAAAAGCATTTATTTTTGGTGTGAAATAATTGGTTTCAACATCAGATACGACCGACCAGAACAAGGCTTTGCCTATCTGGATCGCGAAGGCGCGCAGATTATGCTGGAGCAATATCAGGGAAAGGATGATCATTGGCTGACAGCACCTTTCGGTAAGACATTGGGTAACGGCGTGAATTTTCAAATTGAAGTGACAGAGGTCGCCCCGATTCTGGCGCGCCTGGAACAGGCCAACTGGCCGCTGTTTCAGCCCTGTGCCGACGTTTGGCATCGTGCCAATGAAATCGAAATCGGTCTGCGACAATGTTTAGTGCAAGATCCGGACGGCTATCTGCTGCGTTTGGCGCAGAATATCGGCAAACGAGCCATTATCGATTAAAAAAATCCCGCCGTTAGTAATCCAACGGCGGGACAGTGACATCGATTTTAATTAGCCTAAGCGGATTAGAAATCCATCGAGACAGACAGTTTCAGCTCGCGCGGATTGCCTTGATAGATGTAAGTACCCGTATCTTCTACAGATTCCCAATAACGTTCGTTAGTCACGTTCATCAAGTTGGCACGCCAGATCAGATTGGTATCTTTCAACGGCATGGTATAACGCATACCCAGATCCAGACGAGTCCACGGTTTGATTTTCAAGGTATTAGCATCATTAGCATACTGAGAACCCGAACGAGTCACGGTGCCCGTTGCCGTTAACCCCTCAACCGACTGAATATCATATTCGCCGCCGAACACTAATTGATAGCGGGCAACGCCAACCGCGTAGTTACCGTTATTCTTACTATCCTGCGCTTGAGTCAGAATGGGGTCTAACCAGACCGCGCTACCTAACAGGCGAGTGCCAAATACGGGTTCACCGAACACATTCAGCTCAATACCTCGGTTACGTTGTTCACCGCCGAGAGCGTATGTATTGGTTACAGGATCGATAGAACCTGCCGGTTTAGTAATTTCAAACAGCGCTAAAGTACCGCCATAACGTTTGTTATCAAATTTCACGCCCACTTCATTTTGTTTAGAGTGAACAATGCCGGTCACATTACCTGCGTTTGCCGTGTACCACGGCGCAACTTTCCCCGGAGACAACGCTTCAATATGGTTTGCATACAGAGACACATTTTCCCACGGCTTAACCAACACGCCGTAGATTGGGGTCACTTTCATTGCATCTTGTGAATTGACACTGTCCGGCACACCGTTATTGAAGTTACGAATAACCAATTCCTGACGACGCAGACCCAGCATCAGCTGCACCTTATCATCCAGCGCCGATAAGGTATCGGACACAGAAATGCTGCTTGCACGAACCTGACTGTTCAGCGTTGGGTCTTGGTTGGCACTACCTGACGTTGCCGGTGGGAATGGAATCACGCCGGGATTATAGATATTGGTATCTACTGGATCGGACATATTCCAGGCGGACATCGCTTTGCGATAGTTGGCAGCATAACCAATATTCACTTTATGCGTCACCAGGCCAGTATCGAAATGACCGCGAACCCCGCCTAACGCGGCAATAGAATCCGTGGTATAAGGCACATAGAGGCGGCTAATAGTCGCGTTGCCATTGTTATCCGTCAGTGTAGGTGAGCCATACTGACCCGTTTCTTCGTTACGACTGGCCCCAACAGAACCATAGACGGTCCAGTTATGACTGAGGTCATATTCGCTGCGCAACATACCAAAGGTGGTAGCCATGTCGGTATAAACCCACTGCTGACCATAATTCAAAGTCGCCGCCGGCGGTTCAGGAATAACGGTTGCGGCGCCTACCGCAACATCGGTGCGCATGCCGTGTACGGTTTGTTTCTGATAACCCACATCGATAGAAGTCCGGGCGCGATCGCCACGATAATCCAAGCCGGTAGAAAGTGCAGTGGTACGCTCTTTCTGGTCATGGATTGCAGTCTCCCCTTCGCGGTGCAGCATATTCACACGTACGCCAAACTGATCATTGTCACCAAAGCGACGACCCACATCCAGTGCTCCACCCACTTTGGATGAGGAAGTATAATCCAGACTAACGCGAGTCAATGGAGTATCACCGGCGCGTTTAGGTTCAAGGTTAATCATCCCGCCAACGCCGCTACCGCTCGGTGAAATACCGTTCACAAAAACGTTCGGGCCTTTGAATACTTCAACGCGTTCGATCATGCTGGTGTCAACAATCTGACGCGGCAATACGCCGAACAGCCCGCCGAATGAAATGTCATCGCCATCCAGATTAAAACCACGAATACGATAGTTTTGCGAAGCATTACCGAAACCACGTACGTTTTGTACCGAGGCATCATTTTTCACGACCTCAGCTACCGTACGTGCCTGTTGATCTTCCACCAGCTTAGAGGTGTAACCGATAACGTTAAAAGGAACGTTACGAGCATCCTGCTGGCCGAGGAAACCAATGCGGCCACCGTTCGCCACCTGACCGTCCAAATAGGTTGGAATCAGATCGTTACCGCCCGCGCGGAAAGTTTCCTGCGTGCCAACGACGGTAATAGTATCGCCACTTTTTGCCGCAGCTGGCTTAGCGGCGTCTTTGGTTGCTACCGCCGTGTCATCGGCGGCCATTAACGGCGAAGATAGCGTGCCCAAAGCTGCGCCGATCATGACAAACAAAAGGCGCGGCGCTAAACGATTGTTACCGCCCCGGTGTATTGCTGTGCTTTTCATTATTTGGTGTTCCCTGAAAGTTTGCGATGTTATCAATGATGCGAATATTTAAAGGTTGATGCCTAAATGTTAATAACTAAATGCGAATGCTTATTATAAGAATTCAGGAATTATGCCGCCGGTGCGACACTTTGCAAGCGTTTATGTTCATTAATTTGAATGCTTTTGCGGAATTTGTTTACGTAACAGATAGATAAAGTACGCCCACGAATAAGGTCGCCAGTATTCCAGCCGAAATACGGCTTGTCTGTCACCACCGGTGCTATTACGCCCAGCACCAAAATCGTTCGAACAGAGGCATTCCAACCCAATAATGTGGTTGAGATTCAGATGTAGCGGCGTTGAACCATCAGAGAATTGTCCGAGCGATAGCCACGCCAGCCCTTCCCCCAGCGGTAGGAAATCTCATCCTGGATATAAAAACAATTCTCATTATTATTCCCATCCCCTATTATGCTGGCCTGAACTCGTCAGCCGCTGCTCCCAGGTCTGATGTGAAGAGGATTTTTAAATAGGATTGTTATGACGCTAACCGCAGAAAATTTTAGCCTCGCCCGACGGAAAGCCATTGAACAGTGCTTTCCGTCTACAGCGTCAACACACTGCAAGACTTTTTCTGCCAGTGCTTTATATACGCCTGAACACGCTCTCACCTTGATCTCGCCCCTGCTAAATCTTCATTCGAATGAAGATCGCACTGCGTTGGTATCAAAATGGTCACAATGGTACTTTGCCCGCCTGTTGGGGCCGTGGATGCGGATTAATTTGCAGTTCAACTGGCAGTTGCCTATTTTACCGGAGCATATCAGCCTGACGCTCAATGAAGCGGGTCTGGTTGAAAGCTTTATTCTTTCCCATTCGGGTCATCAAGTAACCCAACAAGATCCTGAACGTCGTTTTCAGCAGTTGGTGCAAAACCATCTGGCTCCGGTTTGCCGTACCCTCAGCCAACTGGCGGGTATGGGCGAAAGCCTGTTCTGGAATAACGCGGGAATTCGTCTGTATCAGGGAATGAAAATGGCGCAGGAACAGCAGGCGAATACGCAAATTGCCGCGCATTTTCTCAGCTTACGCACCCTGTCTGACGGCAGCAAAAACACGCTTTTTCAGCCTGTTCGTCAGGTCACGGAGAAAAGTGGCAATGTAAGAATTGAGCGCCGACTTTGCTGTTTACGCTATCGTTTGAGTGGGTTGGAAATTTGCTCTACCTGCCCATTACAGCGCGTCAATAATGTAGATAGGTAATTAAACAGACGCTAATTCGTTTTGCGCACAGTTAACCATAATATAAATATGACCATTCGACGCAATAACATTGCTTAAGCCAAATTTCCTGTCTTTTACTTACGATGATATCAATCCGAATCCGCGGTTAGGCGTGGCGTCAGACTGATATTAGCTGCTATTCGACCACACACGGTGATCGTCACCGGCTGGTGATTGGTCTTTAACTTCACCGGGACAGTGCTGACTCTGTTCTTCTCTTATCTTCAGCATTTTCCTGCTCACCGTAATCATTCGTACAAATAACCGCCAGCCACATTAACGCATCCTGCTTAATTCTCAGCAATTCGATCCCGGTCATAATAAAAACCCGCCCATCATGATATACAACATATTATCCCGCACTAAATAAATGGATTTCTATGCCTTACTTTACCGTGAGTGTTAAATTGCATAATGCCGAAGAAGGCGATTACCAGACGCTCAATGAAAAAATGAATGAAGCCGGTTTTACTCGATTAATAGGTCGGGACAAAGTTTATAAATTACCGGACGGCGAATATAATTACGGCAGCGGATCGTTGAATAAGCAGGAAGTTGCCGACTTAGCCTTGAAAGTGGCAGAACAAGTACGCTTCGTGCCATCGATTCTGGTGACCGAATCTGGCGGACGCACATGGCGAAACTTGGATCTTAACTCACAAAAATAGAGGTAATATCTTTTGAATTTAAACACTTAATCAGATAGCAGTAAAAAAACCAATCCCGCTACTCATGGCCCATCTTTAGGTTGGTACTTTCCCCTGCCGAGGATCTGATTAGTTTATAGATAAAATCGAAATCATTAATAACATCATTAAATAATTACAGATAGTTATCACTAGTGATTTGACTTAATTATCGCTATCTCACTATTTATTACTTCACTGGATGTTATAGAGCGTCAGGTTCGCCTATTTCCCCCTGACGCTCATGATTATTTATCGAAATATTACTTAAGCCATAATGATCTGGCTATATAAAATAAAAACCGAAATTAATCTGCAATACATTCTGTTTTATTGATATGGCGCTGATGCACGCGAATAACAAAATCTGTTTCGCAGGCAAAAGTATCCATCTCCGCCAACTGCTGACCGGTTTCAACTGACGCTCGCCAGGCAAAAGGCGTCATTTGCAATAAATTGACAGCCTGCGATCCCGGCAATGCCATTGGGTAGGCTAATGACTCATGGCTAACCAAATCAAATCCTTCCAAATGTTCGTCGTTCTCCCCGTGAAGCTGCACTTGCTGATAGATCATTTCTTTCAATTGATATAAATGACGTGGGCCCGGCGCAACCGTCACCAGAATACCGCCCGGCTTCACCGCTCGCGCCAATTCTTCCGCTTTACATGGCGCATAGATACGCACAACGCCGTCCAACGCCCCGTTGGCAAACGGCAAACGGTGGCTAGATGCCACACAGAAACTCACCTCAGGGTAACGTTTTGCCCCATAACGCACCGCAACCTTGGCGACGTCTAAGCCATAAACCTGCATCTCTCTGCGCTGATTCACCCGCTGAGCAATAGCCGCGGTGTAATACCCCTCACCACAGCCTATATCTAGCAATAATCCGGCTTTCGGCGGCAAAATGTCGTCCAACAGCGCAGCAACCCGCTGTTGCAGTGGCTGATAGTAACCGGCATCGAGAAATGCGCGCCGCGCCTGCATCATCTCCGGGCTGTCTCCCGGCTGCCTAGAGCCTTTATGCTGAACGGGCAGCAAATTGACATAACCCTCTTTGGCGCAATCGAACTGGTGATTATTTTCGCAACGCCACTGCTTCTGATTGAGCTGTAACGGCTGATGGCAAAGAGGACATTGATAAGACATGGTTATATTTCCAGATAGCAGGGAAAATGCGAGAACGCGCAAGGCGGCGCTAGTCTAAAGAACCACCTCCGTGGTTGCAAGCCGCGGCAGCCTTGTCCGACGCTATTCTCAGCTATGGCGTAGAGGCGAGGCAAGAACGGCATCCGGCTTCACGTTCATGGTTCGCAAAATTTGCCCCATAATTTCGCTGAATACCGGGGCTGCCACTGCTCCACCGTAATATTTCCCTCCTTGCGGGTTATTAATCACCACCACCAGAGCAAAACGCGGCTGACTGGCAGGAGCCACGCCAGCGGTATAAGCCACATATTTATCGATATATTGTCCATTGGGGCCAATTTTCTTAGCGGTACCGGTTTTAACTGCCACCCGATAACCGCGTACCGCTGCTTTCACCCCGCCGCCGCCGGGCAACGCCACGCTTTCCATCATATGTTCCACTTCTTCCACCTGTTCCGCTGGCATGACTCGCTGCCCTAACACCGGCGGATCAACCTTAGTGATAGATAAAGGGCGATATATTCCATAACTGCCAATAGTGGCGTAAACCCGCGCCAACTGCAGCGGGGTTACCATTAATCCGTAGCCAAATGAGAAGGTGGCGCGATCGAGATCGCTCCAGCGTTGACGGTGCGGCATCAACCCACTGCTTTCTCCAGTTAATCCCAATTCGGTAGGTTTACCCAATCCAAATAAGCCATAAGTTTTTAGCAGTGCCGAGGCTGGCATCGCTAAGGCCAAGCGGGATACGCCGATGTCGCTGGATTTTTGCAACACGCCAGTGAGAGACAGCGCGGGGTAAAAACCGACGTCACGAATTTGGTGTCCACTCAAAGTATAAGGGTGCGTATCTAGCACGCTATCTGGTTTCACTAATTTGCGCTGTAATGCCGTCATCACCACCATAGGTTTTACCGTCGAACCCGGTTCAAAAATATCGCTGATAGCCCGATTACGGAAATTTTCCCTTGGCGTATCGGTTCGGTTATTGGGGTTATAGGTCGGATAATTGGCCATCGCCAGCACTTCACCAGTGCCCACATCCACCAATACCGCCGATCCAGACTCCGCCTTATTAAACAGCACCGCATTGGTTAAAGCATGGGAAGCCTCGACCTGTAAGCGCTCATCAATACTGAGCTGAACATTTTGACCAGGATGACTATCGGTGGTGGAAATATCCTCCACCACGTTGCCATAGCGATCTTTGCGCACTACCCGATTGCCCGCCGTTCCGCTCAGTAGCTGATTAAAACTCTTTTCGATACCTTCGATGCCCTGATCATCGATATTGGTGAAACCGACCAGATTCGCCACCGTCGCACCCGAAGGATAAAACCGGCGCGACTCCGCTCTCAGGGCGATTCCCGGCAGTTTAAGCCGTTGAATATACTCAGCCGACGCCTGCTCCACCTGTCGCGCTAAATACACAAAACGCCCATCCGGATTCTGATTGACACGGCTGGCAATATCAGTCAACGGTACATGCAGCATTTGGGACAACGCCTGCCAGCGGGCATCATTCCCAACGCCGCCTTTTTCCAGCAAAACCTTAGGATCGGCCCAAATAGCCTCTACCGGTACGCTTACCGCCAAAGGATGACCGTTGCGATCGGTAATCATGCCGCGAGTATTCGTGGTAGTCATCACGCGAACCGAACGCATATTCTCTTCTTTTACCAGCGGCTCCGGTTCCACCACTTGCAGCCAAGCCACTCTCCCAAGCAATCCTATTAGTGACAACAGGATACAACCGCACAGCAGGCTAAAACGCCAACGGACAAAATTGTTAGCGTCATTATTTACTTTAGAAATCATTCGGTTTCCCTGTAGGCATTATCCGCTCTGGTCGATCATTAAACCTGAACCTTGGTCGTTACAGGGTAGAAACAGTGATACAAGGCATCTTATTTTGCAACAAAGCGCGAATGGGAACCTCATTCAGGTTATTAAAGCAACCAACAGTAGCCAGCTAATGAAAATTCGGCCTACACTGAGCTACTCCGCAGCCACCGAGGCAAAGTGATTCACATGACTGACGTATCCAGATTATTTACCCGTGTTCCTCATATACTTCATGGCTTTGGCAATAAATCCGCATTGCTGCCGGAGCCTTTACAGCCCTTTCGTACCACTATGCCGGAGAAAAAGCAGGTACATGGCACGCGAATTGTCGATGTTCGCGAACCCCAGCAAGCCTGCGGTGAAACCGATGGTTTATACACCACCCAACCAGGTATTTTGTTAACGGTACTTACGGCGGACTGCCTACCGGTCATTTTCAGCCGACGCGACGGAAAAGCTATCGCCGTGGCGCATGCGGGCTGGCGCGGATTATTGGATGGCATTCTACTTCGGATGGCTGAACGTATATCTCAAGATGATTCCACAAATGAATGGGTTGCGGCTATTGGCCCTGCGGCACGCTCCTGCTGTTACGAGGTAACCGAAGATTTAGTGGCACGATTTATTGATAATATGGATGTTCCAAAAACAGTTATTTCTCCCCGCTATCGGCATCTCAACCTTACCGCCATTGCTGAGCATCAATTGCAATCATTGGGTTTTCATCAAATAGACCGCACTGGAAGTTGCACCATCTGTACACCAGCAGACTGCATGCCACCTAAATCAGCCGGTCTGCCCAACGATAATCGAGAAGAGCTTGTCCCTGCGTTTAAATACACCAGTTTCCGCCGTAATAGTCAGCAGCGAGCCATAGATCCGACTCATCCAGGGATCAGCGGCAGAAACCAATATTCCGGCTTAATCATCTTGCCTTAATTAGTGATAAAACGAGTTGCTATAGAAACGAAAAAACCCGCACTAAGGCGGGTTTTTTTCAGCTAGAGCTGAATTAGATTGCAGTAACGTTTACTGCAGACGGACCTTTCTGACCGTCTTGGATTTCGAACTCTACGTTCTGGCCTTCGCCCAGGGTTTTGAAACCGTTACCCTGGATTGCAGAGAAGTGTACGAACACGTCTTTGCTGCCGTCAGCTGGAGTGATGAAACCGAAACCTTTAGACTCGTTGAACCACTTAACTTGACCTTTAATCTTAGCCATCTTGAGTATTTCCTTTGGATTGTTTAACTCGCCCGGAGGCGTTACATAGACAAACTAGAGTCGTTACTGCTTGAGGCACTAAGATAAGGATCGGCAGAGAAGCGGTATTCAACGCTAACGTCTTTACTCAGAACTTCTTTACTGAAAATGCCACACATATACAGAACTGTACCTCGTTTTACCCATATGCGTTATCACATACTCTGAATTCGTTGGCAAGCCATTTTTAATCAACGATGTACTTGTCGCACATATTTGGGCCAGTCGATCACAAACACTGCTTAAATATGCTGAAATTTGTTGAAGGTCATCGTATTTTCTGCTCTATTTTTTTATACTGTTTGACCCGTTTTTTTGCTTAATTTTAACAATCTTGCTAACTATTTTTATAATACCGATTACGCCATAAGCGTTGTCGGTTTTCTATCCACGTCACGCGGAATAAATCTGTTTTAATAAAGCCTATTGGTCTTTGATATATAAAAATAGAATATGTCTGCTCTGCCATCCGTCAGCCCCTCCATACCTCACTCCTGGTTGAAATCTTCAACTTTTAGTTGATTAAGTCCTTACTTATGCTCAGGTTGGCGAAATCTCATGCTGATGACAATAAGATGACGATAACAGCTAAAAACCGCATGTTTTCACAAAAAACCTTACGATGTATAAATGGCTACAAATATATTTATTTAAACAGACAAATGTAAATAATAAATAAGATATCGAAATCTATTTAATCGAAATCGAGCATTCAATCATTAACGTAAATTTATTATTCTATTTATTCAAAATAGACGCGCACCATTATGGTGCAATCAAATAAGTTATCACCAGGGGCATAAATACACATAAATCGAGCTAATTTAATCAAGTAAACTCACCTGAAAAACCGAGCAATTCTTATACCTTAGCTAAATGAAACGGGTAAATAGGATATTTCTTCCTTTTCATCAGCATTTTTTTCAGTACAATACCCGCCTTTATTTAAAGCCCGATGTATTTTACACCTTAATTAAATTAGCTATAAAGACACCTATGAAAGTAATCACAAACGACCAATAGTCGGATTATTTTCAATAATAACTAATCGGCAAAATTTGTTTTACCTTTGATAGGCGCAAGGGGCAGAAACTCCCCTTTTCAACTTATCGATACCAGAGATTCCATTATGAAATATAAAGTCGCAGCGATAGGTGCTGCTCTCCTTGCGCCGAGTCTGTTGTCTGTAGCCTTTCCGGCATACAGCGAATCATTACCGGTAGCCAATCAACTTAATGTCATTAAAGCTGACGATGGCGGTCTGTGGGAGCGTTTTAAGGGCAATGTCTCGCGGACCTGGGATGCGCCGGGGCGTGAATTCTACCTACCTGTGCTGACATGGCATAACCGCTGGACCTACGACAAAGAAAAGACAGACTCTTATAACGAGAATCCGTGGGGCTTTGGCTTTGGCAAATATCGTTACGATGAAGATAACGACTGGCACTCTCTGTATGCCATGGCCTTTATGGATTCACACAATAAAGTTGAGCCTATTATTGGTTATGGCTTTCAGAAGATGTGGATTCCGGGAGCAATGGACGGGTGGCGTTTCGGCGCAGGCTTTACTCTTAGCGTCACTGCGCGCCATGAGTACTATTACATTCCGATGCCATTGCCTTTACCGCTGGTTTCCGTCGAATATAATAAGCTCTCGCTGCAAGCCACCTACATTCCGGGGACTTATAATAACGGTAACGTATTGTTCGCCTGGCTTCGTTGGCAGTTCTAATCATATTTGATTATATGGAGATAATACTTCCCGTTGCGGCGTAATATCTCCAACCGATTTGCCCCAGATTTATTAATGGATAACTACGCCGTTATCAGGAATAATTCTCAAATCGCGGCGCACTAACTCAGTGCACTGACTTATTAGCCCCCATACTCGGCAAAATATTCTTTACTCCTCCTTAATTAATCGAAAATTAAGGAGGGGGAATAGCCTCCTGCACCGCCTCTAACGCCTTTTCTTCCTCTCCCGTTGCCTTTCTTTGTCTCTATTTCCTATCCGCGTGACAAAGCGTTGAAGGGCATTCAGCACCGTCCATTTATCGACTTCGCACAAAAAAAAGCCCGCTAATGAGCGGGCTTTATGTCAGGCTTCAAAACATTCACACGGCAGACATGGGAAAATAAACCCAAACTTCCGGTTTCATCTTAAGCCTCGGCTTTCTTCCGTCGGGTCAGTATAAAACCGATCCACAGCACGCCAAGCCAAATAGGCATTAACTGCACGGAAATACGGATACCTTCGGTCATATACATAATTACTAGGATCAGGCTGAGGAACACTAGGCACAGATAATTACCATACGGATACCACAACGCCTTAAAGCTTGGCTCTACGCCTTCACGCACTTTAGCGGCGCGGAATTTTAAATGCGCTAGGCAGATCATGACCCAGTTAATCACCAGGGTCGACACCACCAGCGCCATCAATAAAGAAAATGCTTTCCCAGGCATGATGTAGTTAATTAATACGCCTGCGGAGGTAGCCAAAGCAGACAAAGCGATTGATAACACCGGTACGCCGCGCTGATTCACCTTGGTCAATATTTTGGGTGCATTACCTTGTGTTGCCAGTCCAAATAACATGCGGCTATTACAATAAACGCCACTGTTATAGACCGAAAGGGCAGCAGTCAGTACCACCACGTTAAGAATAGTGGCAACCAAATTGCTGTCTAACGCATGGAAGATCATGACAAATGGGCTGCCACCCTCAACCACTTTTATCCAAGGATACAGGGAAAGCAATACCGACAGAGAACCGATGTAGAAGATTAAAATCCGGTAAACCACCTGATTTGTCGCCTTAGGAATACTGCGACGCGGATCTTCAGCTTCAGCGGCGGTAATACCGACCATTTCCAACCCGCCGAAAGAAAACATAATGACCGCCATCGCCATAATCAGGCCGCTGATGCCATGTGGCATAAAACCGCCATGTGCCCAGAGGTTAGTGACGGATGCACCCGCCCCACCGGAGCCCGAGGCCAGCAGATAAGCGCCAAATACAATCATTCCGATGATGGCGGCAACTTTGATAATGGCAAACCAGAACTCGGTTTCACCATACATTCGAACGTTGATTAAATTTATAGCATTGATTACGACAAAAAATACTGCGGCAGAAACCCAAGTGGGTATTTCCGGCCACCAATATTGGATATAGATACCCACTGCCGTTAGCTCAGCCATGCCCACCAAAATGAACATTGCCCAATAATTCCAGCCAGACAGGAAGCCTGCAAAATCGCCCCAATATTTATAGGCAAAATGGCTAAATGAACCGGCAACCGGCTCTTCAACGACCATTTCACCCAATTGACGCATAATTAAAAAGGCAATAATCCCGCCAATGGCATAGCCTAAAATAACCGAAGGCCCAGCCATTTGAATCGTTTGCGCTATGCCCAGGAACAGACCGGTACCAATCGCGCCACCTAGCGCAATCAGCTGAATATGTCTGTTTTTTAACCCTCGTTTTAGGGTCGAATCTTGTAACTGCTCTTGCATTGTATCCTCTGCCGCAATTTCCTCCTGTTAAACGAGAAAATTGACTGTCCGTAAATGAAGCCGCGCGGCTTTTTAACATTTAAACCCGGTAGCATCAAGGATTAAGGCATTTCATTGCGGGGGAAATTGGGGTTTATCCGTCTGAAATTGATGATAACCCCGGCGGCAAAATTCGTTATATCAATGCCATTGATGTTTGAGTATCAACCACGGCAAAGATGTGACTGATACAATTAATTAAGGATGAAGCGAAGGAATATTGCACAATCGACTCAGATTACGCGCACCTATCATTAATGTGGCAACATAAGACTGCCGACGAGTGACAACTTCAACGGCGACCCGATTATTTTTATAACGGATGAGATAAGTTGAGGGCCAGCCTTGACGACGATCGCCATAGGACTGTTGGTGGCGATCAATCGCCGTATGAGCAATAACGAGGTGGGATAAATTCATATCACCTTTAATAATACGTTTCATGATCAGCTCCATCGGAAAATGATTGGCTAAAATATGGATAACGCATACCACCCAACCCGATTTTCTGGTGGGTTTACTCGATAACTACAGTAGGGTTTTCTCAGTATCTTGACTCAATAAAAAACAGATCATTGCCGCCCGTAATGGGCTGCTGCTACGGGCTAGCCATTCCCCTTGGCTTGTGGCGATACGCGCCTGCCAGTGGTTATCGTTGCCATTATCAGGAGAGTGAATGCCTATTTTATTGGCGCAGATAATCGGCCAGGCATCGGAGGGATTCTTGCAATAGTCTTTACCTTTTACACCGCCGTAAGGGTACCATTTGTCCGGATCCTCTCCGGTCAACAGTGCAATATTTCGGTTCACTTCGGTGTCGCTTTCTTCATACCATTTAATCATCTAGGTTTACCCTTGGACTGGAATATTCCGGCTACATTAGGGGAAGAATAAGACACATTTATGACAATCAGCGTCGGTTTAAGATTAAAGCTAATAATGTATAAATGGAAGAAACAATAATGCCGAAACAGATTGTTTTGTCGCGAGGGGGATAATACAAAAAAGGAGTAAAACAAACACATCGGGCAGGCACTGCAACCCAGTCACAGTGCCTTCACAGCATTAACGCTCAGGAATGAAGCCTTTAAAATCCAGCACATCTACCGTATCACCATCCGGTAAATCCTTGCCGTCTCCCGAGGTCTTACGCACTAACGTATTGAGTAACTCAATTTGTTGTTTTTGCTGCTCAGCAATTTCCTGAAGCAATCGAATTTGCTCATTGGCGCGGACGCTGGCTCGGCTTAAAAAGAACCAGACGACCAAAAAGAACACGACCACCAGCGATGAGAATCCAATTGAGGCGATATTCAGTGCGCCCATACCTGTTTCGTACATTGACAACCCTATTACATGCGAGACTAGAACGCTATCTTATCACTGCGCCGTGCCCGATGGCGCGTTCAGAAAACAAACTAATACTGAAACCTAGTGCACTTGTTCAGAGGAAAGACGGCAGCGGGCAATAATTATGCCTCTGTTGTCCCGTTCTCGCAGTTCAACATTACCAAGGGACAACAGAGGTAATCGAACAAATCCCATTAGAGAAATTACCGCCTTGATCGCAGTAACTGTCTAACGCTAATAGATAAAACAAGCAACAAACGGCTATCAGTACCACCGTTGCAACAAGTTTCTTAATGTTCACATCAGGCACCTTTTAATTATTTTGATAAATTATACTTCAGCGAGCATCAACGAGTCTCATAGCCGAACGGTCAGTCTCTGTATCACTCTGCCTGCCAGGGCTACGGATGTTATTTTTCAGGTTAAACGCCTTGTCCTACTCCGCAAGTTTAGGATTTTTAGCGTAAACTTACCTTAATCTTTCAGCTAGAGTTGTGTTCAACCTTGTAACAGATTGAGTACATCTCAATTTATGGAGCGCTTTATGACCCTTTTCAGACTCGCACTCATTTTGCTGGTCGCTTACCTGGCCCTGCTTTTTTCAGGCTATGGTGTCCTTATCGGCAGCGAAAAGAACGCCGCTGGATTAGGCCTACAGTGTAAGTACCTCACAGCCAGAAGTATTGTTACTGCACAATTTCTGAATGGCGATAATGGTTTTATCGGCATCACCGACTGCCCGTTACTGAAAAAAACCACCTCGGTGATTGAGTAATTGTCTAACAGCCCGCATAGACTGCGGGTTGTTATTTCAGTTTTGAGTGAATTTCAGGTCAATAAGCGCGATTGCTTTCTCAATTGCCCGTTTAGTCACCGGATCGGCACCTGCGGGATGGGTAGAGAAATCAATGGATTTGAGTTGATGAGACATTTTATCGCGCACTTCGGTAGGTGCGATAACGTCAATAACATCAAGGATTTGTTTGATGACTAACTGACAGGCAACCAGATCGGATACCAATTCTTGATCGTTTGTTAAAATCTCAGACACAATAAAATTCCTAGTTTGCTGCTCAATAAGCAAAGAATATCATGCCCGCAGCAACTTTTCTTTATTCTGGGTGTCGTCATCAGAATAATCTGGATGGGTTTAACCACGGTTAACCTTTGAGATTAGTTCGAAGCGGGATATTTGACGCAGCGTTTAAGCCTGCGTGCGGTTGCTCAAAATCAATAGCATTGTTGCGAAAGGGATGCCTTAGACTGACGATGGATAAAAAGGAAAGCATAAAAAAACCAGGCGCTAGATGAGTAGTTCGCCTGGTTCGAAGAAGAAAATCATCACAGTAATCCTATTCTCACAGTTCATCACCTCCAACACGTTTGCCTTTATCCAAAATCATCACTGGCATCATGAGAAACACCGCAACACCAACTACCGCTATCAGAGTCATAATCACCGTTATCAACATGCGATCACCTCATCAATTTTGATTTTTTCTTACGGGAATGAACAAATCCCTCAGGGGAAATCCCCCCACAAACGACACTACTCCTTTTACTCTCGCAGCTGATACATTTTTTACTTAATCGTGCCATTTAATCATATATGCTAATCAGGAAGATGCCCTGATTTTGTCTTGTTGGATTTAACTTGTGTATACTGCATCACTACTTATCTTCGGAACAGACTAAATAATGCAACAAGAAAACCATCTCTCGTTAGTCTGCGCCCTCAGCCAATGGGTTGAAACTCACCTCGGTAGAGTCATCCACCTTGAGGAGCTGGCGGCTTACTCAGGCTATTCGCTGTGGCATATGCAAAAAATATTCAAGGAAGTGACCCGTATTTCTCTGGGTAAATATATCCGGGAAAGAAGACTGGCAGGCGCGGTTTATCAACTGAGAAGCAGTGACACTCCTATTTTTGATATTGCTTTGGATTTTGGTTTTGGTTCGCAGTCACACTTTACCTATATGTTCAGGAAGCGTTACGGCATTACACCCTACGATTTTCGACAAAATGCCGACATTGATTTGAAAATTGCCCCGCCGCTACACACCGTCCATCAAAAACAGGCGTAATTCTCCCTGAAATGGTGTTAGCCCAGCCTTCAGAAAACGGCTATATGGATCGGGCATCTAAACGGGGTTATTTGTTTTGAATATAACAGTTTTGGATATCTACAACTTTGGCCTCATTGCGCTGGCGTTCCGTCATATAAGTCAGAGTAAACATCACGCTGACGGCAATTAATGCCGCTGTTAATAATCCTACTAAGGCAATAACTTTATTATCATCAAACAAACTCTTATCCACACATCCTCCATCACTCAACAATTGCTCAGACTATCCATAAAATCACAGCCAACGTTACAACCACTAATGCCGCAGAAGTCGCCAACAACACGACAAGTGCAAACTGCGCATCCCCTATTCCACCCGTGTAATCACCCGTGGGGACAGAGTTTCGTTGTTTTTTCAAGAAAGCACCTACCGGTGTATTATTCACCAGCCATTTTTTATTTAAGTGGTAACGACCTCTTTCATTGACCCGCGGGTGCTGACCACCTAATGGTCACAGATCCTGTCGTAGTCTAGGTGACAGATCAAGCCCCTGCCGGAACGAAATTCAGCGCACAATGGAACTCATTAATAATGGTAATGCATTCACTCTTCATAACTCGCCGATTAAGTGCGAATGCGTTCCTCATTCCAAACCATTCTCTGCGAGCTCCCCTCGATGAATATTGGGAGAGTAACGTTGCATAAAAGTCTGCGGCAAACTCAGTGCCGTAAACCCGAATTAAGCATAAAGTCCATGGGTCTCTGCCATAGCCAAAGTAAAACGGCGCAGCCCCTGCAAATCCGGATGAAAAAACACCTCACTGAGCAGCAGTTTACTATAACCTGGACCGCGAAATTCAGGTAATACAGATACATCCACTAGATTAGCGACGGTAGCACAATCGGTGATGACTCTTGCAAACGCAGTTGGCCGCACGCTCAGGTAACCGCCAAAGCAAAGCGAGCGTAAAGAGAACGTTCAACTTCCCCCCGAAATCCCCTGCGCCAGAGACTCTGGTGGGACAAAAAAATCCTGAATAAGCTCTATACCCAGCGCCGGTTTATCCGTTGATATCTGACACATTCCGCGGTTCTCCTATCGCTATATGCGTGTGACACTCAGGCTCCAAACGCACCCAGAGGCTGTCGTTATAACGGACAGTTGCTAAAGGCGATATAGCAGCGAGAAAAACCACTATGCTCCACGTAGCAGTATCTTAGATTTTGCGCCCTGTATTTATATATTGATGGCACCGGTCACCAATCCATAAACTGCGCCCGCCGCTGCGGCAATGGCTACGGCAAATAAAACCTTCTCAACGGCTGTAAATACCGGGTGATGCTGCTCTCTCTTGGCCAAAATAAACAATAAAGTACCCGGTCCATAGATAACGGCCGACAGTAATACATATTTCAATCCACCGGCATAAACCATCAAAATGGCGTACAACGTAGCTATAGCGGCAATCAAAAAGTCTTTTTTATGCTCCCGACTATCCTTTTCATAGGTTTCCCCACGCCATGCCAGTTTTAAGCCATAGGCCGCAACCAACAGGTAAGGAATTAGCACCAGAGAACTGGTTAACTCTAAAGCTAACTGGAACGCATATTCTGTGAATAGGGTGACAATTAAGAAAAATTGAATAAAAATATTCGACATCCACACAGCCGCAGATGGCACGCCATGCTTATTTTCCGTGGTAAAGATTTTTGGCATAATATGACTTTTAGCTGCGGAATACAGCGCTTCGGCAGCCAGCAACGTCCATGAAAGGTAAGCTCCCATCACCGAGATAATTAAACCAATACTAATAAAAATAGCGCCCCAGCGGCCAACAATATGCTCCAGCACGCCCGCCATTGATGGCTGCCTTAAACTGGCTAAATCGGGGCGCAGTAACACGCCGTATGACAACATCGTGACCAAAACTAATAAACACAGTACGCCGATAAAACCAAGCACGGTGGCAATACCTACGTGCCTGCGTTCTTTGGCATAGCGCGAATACACACTGGCTCCCTCTATTCCCACAAAAACAAATACCGTGACTAACATAGTGCTGCGTATTTGAGAAAATAATGAGGTTGAAGACGCGTCTATTTCCGTGGCCGCGTGGCCGACATAACCGTAATCATCCCAATGGCTGATATCTGCTGTAATTGACGTCACTGGCGCGCCCCAGAAATTCTGCATAAAAATATCGCTGTTAAAGGCGAAAATCAGCACCACAACAAAAATAAAGATAGGAATGACTTTAGCGAACGTCGCAATGGTATTAATGGTGGCGGCCTCTTTCACTCCTCGCAGCACCATAAAATGAAAGCTCCAGAGGATTAAGGAAGCAATTAACACCGCCGATAGCGTATTACCATCGCCAAACAAAGGGAAAAAAGCCCCCAGCGTTGATTTTATCAGTACAAAATAGGACACGCTGCCAATACAAGCCCCAGCCCAAAAACCCATCGCGGAAGCAAATCCGGCGTAATCACCAAAACCTTTTTGCGCATAAATATATACGCC
Source organism: Yersinia nurmii (assembly GCF_001112925.1). Classification (GTDB taxonomy): domain Bacteria; phylum Pseudomonadota; class Gammaproteobacteria; order Enterobacterales; family Enterobacteriaceae; genus Yersinia; species Yersinia nurmii. The sequence continues at coordinate 28,673 of NZ_CPYD01000012.1, read as the reverse complement.
AGAATCCAGTTCAGGCTTACGCTGCGCCAATGTTTGAAACACGAAGGCCAGCGTTAACATCCCGCCACCGGCAATCACCCAGGCAATAATTGCCCCTAAACCGCCGGTAGCTCGGCCAAACGTCGCCGGAAGCGAAAAAATACCTGCCCCGATCATTGATCCTACTACCAAAGACGTTAACGACCACAGAGATAGCTTTTTAATTGACGACGCTGACATATAGATATACCTGCATTAAGGCTGGCTACCGTAATTGATAGAACCCTCATCATTAACTATATCAGTAACGTCAAAGAGCGCACGACGCAACCTCACAACTTACTTATCAGTTGAAAGCGCCCTAGGAATAGTGGCAATCAGAAAGTCCAAAAATACGCGCACCGATAACAGCATTCCTCGTCGGGTAGGAAATACGGCATGCATCACTAGTGGATTTGATGCCCATTGCGGTAATACACGCACCAAAGCTCCGCTGGCAATTTCTTTTTGGCAGGCAATGTCGGGCACAAAAGCAATGCCTAATCCCTGACAAACGCCTTGTAGCATGACGCTCCACTCCATGCACATTAGTCGAGGTTGAACCTGAATATTCTCCGACTTGTCATCCGGGCCAATGAGCGACCATTGTTGTACCGACGCTGAATCAATCAGGCTTAAAGTTTGGTGTTTGGTCAGGTCTTCTGGAACCTTCAAATCACCTGCCTGAGCGAGATAATCAGGTGAGGCGACCAGAATACGCTGGCTGTGACCCAGCACGCGCGAGACCAATCCTTCGTCCATTTGCGATGCAGAGCGCAGACGAATTAATACATCCAGATTATCGCTAATGGGATCGAAACGTTGATCTGAAGTGACCAATTGAACCCTAACCTTGGGGTATTGCTGCAAAAAGTCGGAGAGATAAGGCGCTAACAGTAGTCTTGCAGCTAGCGGCGGGCAACTGACCCGTACCAACCCCGCCACCTCGGCCCGCGAATTGGAAACTACGCCTTGCACCACTTCAGCTTCTGCGACCAGCGCTTTGCAGTTTTCCAGAATGTTTTGCCCAATTTCGGTTAACTGCACCTGTCGGGTTGTGCGTTGAAACAGCAATACGCCAAGATTTTTTTCTAACGTTAACACGCGAGCGCTGAGTCTGGATTTGGAAATACCCAAAGCGCGACTGGCGGCGCTAAAACCGCCAAACTCCGCGACACAAGTGAAGTAATACAGATCGTTCAAATCCAGATTCATCAGTTTCTGCATTTCATTATCCTAAAATCGAGACAGTTCTTCCTATTTACCCCTCTTCTGCCACGATTAGCCAGCAAATATACTCATTTACCATAAAGAACTTCGTCACAGTCGAAAGGAGAGCGCTATGGAAGCGGTCATGATTGATTCATTTTCTGACACACCAAAACTAGCCACGCTAGATAAACCCACCCCTGGCGCAGGTGAAATCCTGCTGCGAATGGTAGCCGCTAGTCTCAATCCCATAGATTGGCGCGTTGCCACAGGATTTCTGGATGGCAAAATGCCCCATCATTTTCCGTTGATTTTAGGGGCGGAAGGCTCGGGTATTGTCGAAGCCGTTGGCGAAGGCGTGACAAAGTTTTTGGTCGGCGATGCGGTTATCGGCAACTTTTTACATCAACAGATTGGTCACGGGAGTTTTGCCGAATACCAGGTGATTCAGGAAGATGCGACGTTATTGCGTGTTAATAATCTTATCGATTTGGTTCAGGCCTCAGCGTTACCGATTGCCGCAATGACCGCCTGGCAGGCCGTTAACTCATTGAATCTTCCCTTCGGGAGCCGCGTACTTCTGGTTGGAGCCAGCGGTGGAGTTGGCACTTTTACAATTCAGTTTGCCGCTCAGGCCGGCTACAAGGTCATCGCTGTCGCCGCTACAGAGGCAACAACTTTGTTACATAAACTCGGTGCTTGCAATGTTATCGATCGCCATAAGGGGTCGGTTAACACTCAAGTTTTACTACGCTACACCCAAGGAATTGACGGAATTATCGATCTTGCAAGCCCTCCAGATGCCTTTGCTCAGCTTCTTCCGCTGCTAAAGCCACAGGGTACCGCAATTAGTACCATAGGTTCTGCGTCACTCAAGATGTCCCAACATATTCGCTTGGTGAATCTGGAGATGAAACCCGAACTATCGGACCTACGCCTGCTAATGGAGAAACTGGCGAACAACACGCTGCAGGTCGTGGTTGACCGAACTATAGGTTTAGAGCAGGTCCCTGCCGCGTTGGAGCAAATACGCCAAGGTGGCATACGTGGAAAAATTCTGATCAGATACTGATGACCTAGGAATACCTCTATGAATATTTATGCAGCCGTTAGCGTTGAGAATAACCCTTTGCTCCAGATCCGCCAATTAAGGTTGGAGGAACCGCGAGATAATGAGGTTCTGGTAAAAATTATTGCAACAGGCCTATGCCATACCGATATTGCATCGCACCAACAATTGATAAATGTGCCTCTGCCTGCGGTTTTAGGTCATGAAGGTGCTGGCATTGTTGAACGCGTCGGCTCTGGTGTTCAGCATATCCAACCGGGCGACCACGTCGTACTTTCGCTGGCTTCCTGCGGAGAATGTGAAAAATGCCATATCGGTTTACCGACCTATTGCCGTGAGCACTGGCCACTTAACTGGCACGCCAGACGCAGCGATGAATCGGTTTCTCTGCAGGATCCCACGAGTGGAGAAGCTATTCATAGCCATTTTTTTGGCCAATCGTCATTTGCCAATTATGCCACGGTAAATGTCCGCAGCGTGGTGCCCGTGGATAAAACCATTCCTCTGGAATATCTGGGGCCGCTGGCGTGCGGGATGATGACCGGTGCCGGTGCCGTCTTAAATAGCCTGAAACCTGAGGCGGGTTCCTCGATAGCTATTTTCGGGATGGGAGCCGTTGGGCTTGCCGCTGTCATGGCCGCTGTTTTAGCGGGCTGTACTACAATTATCGCCGTGGATATCAAAGCCCATCGGTTGACGCTGGCAAAAAGCCTTGGCGCCACTCACAGTATCGATTCCTCAGAGGATCGCTCGCGAAATAGCCTCCCAACGCTGCTTCAGGAGCTAACCGATGGCCGAGGAGTAGACTACGTGGTGGAGGCTGCAGGTAGCCCGGCAGTGATGGAAAGCGCAATTGCGGCTTTGGCAGAGAATGGTCAATGCGTCCTGACCGGCGTAGTCGCACAAAATGCCACTTTACCATTAAATATCATGCATCTATTACGTGGTCGTTTGGTTCGAGGTTCAATTATGGGTGATGCCGCACCGATGTCATTTATTCCTCGATTGGCTTGTCTATTTCAACAAGGTCGTTTCCCTGTCGACAAATTGGTACGTTTTTACGGCCTGGATCAAATTAATCAGGCCATGGCCGATTCTCAGTCTGGCAGCACGATTAAAGCCGTAATAAAAATGCAGCATCTGGCTGTTTAAATAAAATAGTGAGGTTTCTCATGAGCAAGCTAATAAAATGTTTCTTGATCTTCGCAGCAATATCAGTCAGTTCTACCACGCTGGCCGCACAGCAACTGTCAGATCATATTGTGAGTAAAGAGGGTAAATACTATTTGCTCCCAGGCTACAGTACTGAAGATGTTGCCATTTTCTTTTGGCAAAGCCTGAATCGCTGGTCAGAACAACCGGATAACGTTGCAAAATATTTTACGCCAGCCGGAGAGTTCGAATTGGTTTATGCGCCGGTGGATGATTTCCCGATGTTTTCACGAGGTTCAAAAGGCCGCGAAGCTATGACGGCATATTTCACTAAAATAAGTGCCTATCTGGAGGACTTACGTTATTCCAAACCTCAAACCTGGACCCAATTAGCGACAGATAAACCGGGAGTCTATGTGTTCGAATACAGCAGCTCAGGTTTTATTCGTTCCGCCACATCCGAAGATAAAAAGTCGAAAAGTCCTAAAAAGCCTTATCACCAGAACTTTATCAGTATCGTGACTGTTTCACCCGATGGTCAATTAAAACACGTTAAAGAATATTGGGACCCCTACGTTGCTCTACGCGATTTCCATATGATAGAAAAAACGCCGCCTCAGTCTTAAATTAGCTAAGAATCAGCATTACGACTTATCGAACAAACATGGCTATTGATAAAATAGCGGCATCTCACCCTAATGCCGACAGGATCACTTACCTTATATAACCTTTAAGTTCTGATGAAGCACAATGGTTATGGTTATCGTTTTGATCCCTGTCGGCACGTTCATTACGCCAAAAACGTATTTCGATCACTCAACCGATTTACTCTGACTAATCGACAATGATTTAGTGAGATAATAGCGATGATGGGTATCCAGATAATTCTTTAACGCCATTTGTAACTGATAGCCCTGTTTTTCATAAAATGGTCGCGCCTGAAAGCTAAAAGTATCAACCTGAGAAAACTGACAACCTCGTTTAATCGCTTCTTCTTCAGCCATTTGAATCAATCTGGTGCCCATCCCAGAATGCCTCACACTATCGGAGACCCACAGCATTTCAATATTTAGCCATAGGCCTAAGGTATAACCAGTCAATCCACCCTGGTTTTTGCCACTGTCATCAGTAATAAATACCGCCAGTGGATTTCTGCGTTGCGCACCAACAAAGCGTCGATTAAAAACGCTTAAACCGTCACTAATGGCCTCAATATCTTCAGGTTTGGGTGCAGCGGTTAATTCTAGTTTCATTATTCATATCCTGATTATTAGCTATTAACAATACTCAATAATCGTCAGAATGTGCAACGGATAAAAATGGGCCAATGCGTGACGATGGTCATCTAATTTGCACTTTATCCCAATAAACAGTTTCTCCGACAAAATTCAATCACGGAAGGTGACTTTTAATAAGCTAATAGCTTCATAACGAAAAGCACCGAAAAAATGCTTTATATGGTTTATTTAAAAAGGGAACAGGCATTCTTCATCTACTATTAATAGATGTGAAAAATAGTAGATCTAAAAAACGACAGGAGGCCAATAATGAATCGCCTAACGCCCTATACCATTAAAACCGTCAGCCGAGAAAATCGCCCTATTTTTGAACATGTAAATAATGAACTGGGGTTTATTCCCAATTTATTTGGCGTTTTGGCCCATGCGCCCAAGGTATTGAATGCCTATACTAAAATGTCAGCAGTAAATGGAAGCGCAAGCCTGAATCAAAGTGAACGCGAAGTGGTTAAATTAGCTTCAGCTACGGCTCATGAATGCCATTTTTGCGTTGCTGGACACTGTGCGGTTATTGATAGAAACGATTTGCTTGCGCCAGATATTGCTCAAGCTTTACGTCAGGGCGATAATTTAGCTGACGATCGTTTAAACGCGATTGCCGCATTTACGCGGGCAATTATACGTAGCCGGGGAAATGTCTCTGAGCCTGAATACCAGGCATTTTTACAAGCCGGATACAGTATGGAGAATGCGTTGGAAGTCATTTTCGGCGTAAGCCTAGCAACGCTGGCTAATTTTGCCAATAACTTAGCCCAGCCGCCGTTGAACGTAGAGCTCGAACCTTACAGCTGGGTGGGAAGCAAATAAGCATTTTTATTCTATTTATTGTTTACAGTTTAGCTTAATGATTCCATCGCGTAACCATCACGATAATATCGGGTTACGCGTCAGTATTCCCCCACTTTCAGCAACATTCCCCCAGATTCGTCTGCCCGGCGATCATATCCAGCCTCACTCTTTTCGTCTGACCTGCCTTCTGTGGGAACCGATGCTATTAATAATCATTTAAATTTATTATGCTGCGAACTGGTAATGGGCCATTTATTCACTAACTCGCCCATTTATCTTTCTCCGACTTTAAGGAAGCATTGATGCTCCGCCGTTTTTTCACTTACTACGCGCCGTATAAAGGGCTTTTCCTCCTCGATTTTGGTTGCGCTATTCTAGCCGGTTTGCTGGAGTTGGGCTTCCCTATGGCAGTCAAAACCTTCATTGATAAACTGCTTCCAGACCAGAACTGGTCATTGATTCTATGGGCTGCAACCGGCTTACTCTTAATTTATTTGCTGAATACTGCTTTGATGGCCGTCGTTAACTATTGGGGTCATGCGCTGGGCGTTGGTATAGAAACCGATATGCGGCGACAAGCGTTTAGCCACCTGCAAAAACTGTCTTTCCGCTATTATGACAATACAAAAACTGGCCATATCATTACCCATGTCACTAAAGATCTAGAAGAAGTCGGTGAAATAGCACACCACGGTCCGGAAGATCTGTTTATCGCAATCATGACCTTTATCGGGGCCTTTATCCTGATGGCAATGGTGCATTTGCCTCTGGCTCTCATCACCATTGTTATCGTGCCCTGTATGACTTACATGGTCAGCCGCTATGGTTCGCAAATGACGGATACATGGCGAAAACTATTTGGACAGGTAGGTAACTTTAATGCGCGAATCGAAGAAAGCATCGGCGGAATTCGCGTGGTGAAGGCTTTTGCAAATGAGTCTCACGAAAAGAAACTGTTTGCTAAAGATAACGAAAACTACCGTACCACCAAGCTACGCGCTTACCGCATTATGACCACCAGCATGACCCTCAGTTATCTGAGTACTCGTTTGGTTCAGTTAATCGTGATGGTTTTCGGCACCTGGTACGTCATTCAGGGGCAATTGAGCTACGGCGGTTTCGTCGGATTCTTGCTACTAGTAGAAGTCTTCTTCCGGCCGGTGGCTAAAATCACCTCGGTATTAGAAAGCTACCCGAAAGGGATTGCCGGTTTTAAACGTTTTACCCAGTTGATTGATACCGCGCCCGATATTCAGGACAGCCCAGATGCACAGCCGGTGGGCCATTTAAAAGGCGATATCTGTTATAGCAACGTCACTTTCGGCTATACGCCACAAAGTCCTATTTTTACCGACTTGAATCTGCATATTCACGCAGGAGAAACCGTAGCTTTCGTTGGGCCATCTGGCGCAGGTAAAACGACCCTATGCTCTCTGCTGCCACGTTTCTACGAGATAGATTCGGGTCTGATAACCATTGATGGCATAGATATCAAAACGATGACGCAACAATCCTTGCGTAATAATATTGGTATTGTTCAGCAAGATGTCTTCCTGTTTGGCGGAACCATTCGCGAAAATATTGCCTATGGGAAACTGGATGCCAACGATGACGAAATTATGCTCGCGGCCCAACAGGCCAAGCTGGATGAACTCATCAATGCCCTGCCCGAAGGGCTGGACACGTTGGTAGGTGAACGCGGCGTCAAGCTATCTGGCGGCCAAAAGCAGCGTCTTTCCATTGCGCGAATCTTCCTAAAAAATCCGCCGATTCTGATTTTGGATGAAGCAACTTCGGCACTGGATACCGCCACTGAACAAGCAATTCAGCAAGCGCTGATTGAGCTATCTCGTGGTCGTACCACGTTAGTGATTGCCCACCGTCTGGCCACCATTCAAAACGCCGACCGAATCATCGTGGTAGACAAAGAAGGCATTGTTGAACAAGGCAATCATCAGGAGCTTTTAGAACAGCAAGGTGCCTATGCCCGATTGCACAATGCACAATTTAACGCGGCCTGATCCCCTAAATACCACCTGCGGTAGATGGCGGGTGGTAAACTGGAGGAAAATTCGACCAAAGCCATTCCATCGCGGGCTTAAATAGGGTAAAAGGACGCCATGAAAATTCCAAAACGAATCCAACCCTTGGTTGATGACGGCTTGGTTGATGAAGTCATCCGCCGTTTGAAAAGTGGTAAAGAAGCCGACGTCTATGTCGTTCGCTGCGGCTCTGATATTCGCTGCGCCAAAGTTTATAAAGAAGCCGAAAACCGCAGCTTCAAGCAGGCCGTACAGTATCAGGAAGGTCGCAAAGTCAGAAACAGTCGCGATGCCAGAGCGATGGCAAAAGGCTCGAAGTTTGGCCGTAAGCAGCAAGAAGAAACTTGGCAAACCGCCGAGGTTGACGCTCTGTATGTGCTAGCCAACGCCGGTGTACGCGTTCCTCAACCTTATGCCTGTCTGGACGGCGTATTGTTGATGGAGTTGGTAACCGATGAAAACGGTTTAGCCGCGCCGCGCCTCAGCGACGTCCCTCTCACGCCTGAGCAGGCGGTGCACGATCACGCACTGATCATTCAATCCGTGGTCCGTATGTTGTGCGCTGGGTTAGTTCATGGCGATTTATCTGAATTCAACGTGTTAATGGATGCGGAAGGCCCGGTGATCATCGATCTGCCACAGGTCGTTAACGCCGCTGCCAATAACCATGCCAAATCTATGCTGGAACGTGATGTGGCTAACATGACCCACTATTACGGGCAGTATGCGCCTGAGTTATTAGGGCGAAAATATGCCAAAGAAATGTGGGCACTGTATGAAGATGGCAAACTTCGTCCTGACACTCAGCTAACCGGCGTGTTTGCAGAAAGTACTCAGGCAGCAGATGTCGAATCCGTGCTGGAAGAAATTAAGGCGGTCATTGCCGAAGAGCAGGAACGTCTGCGCGCCGCTCAGGATCCTGATTAATACCACGGGCAGAGCACGCCCTGTTGCTCTGCCATTTATTTCCGTCAAACAAACCGATATTTTCTCTCAGCCGTTTCGCATTTTCAGCTAACCTCAGAGCGACACGGCCTCTACCCGATTTTTACCCGCCTGTTTTGCCCGATACAACGCTTTATCTGCAATATCCGACACATCGCTGGCGGATAATCCATTCTTCATCGGAACCATTGTCGCCACGCCGATGCTGATCGTCACCTTGCCTTTTGGCGACATTGCATGAGGAATATCCAACCGCTCAATAGAATCGCGCATCCGTTCAGCAACGAGAAGCGCTTCTTCATGGGTGCTTGGCGATAGCAGAACGATGAATTCCTCTCCGCCGTAGCGAGCAATCATATCGGTATTTTCTCTGATGGAAGAAGACAAAGTCTCCACCACCAGTTTTAAACAAATATCCCCGCGAGCATGACCATACTGATCGTTAAAGCTTTTGAAATTATCAAAATCGATCATTAGTACGGAAAGAGACTCTTCGGATACTCGACAGACCTCCCAGGTTTGATGGTAAACCTCATCGAAATGACGACGGTTGGAAACGCCGGTCAGCACATCCGTCTGCGCTAAGGCTTTTAAAATAGATTCAGACTGTTTTAGTTCGGTTATATCGAAAAACGAACCATACCACATCGTCGATCCGTCATCATGGCGAGTAGGAAAAGATTCGCCGTGAAGCCAGCGCATTCCTCTATCCGGCAATATGACTCTAAAATCACAGCGCCAAACCGATAAATCACGGCGTGAAACCACGACTTCTTCTTGCAGCATGGTCATATCTTCAGGATGAATCAGCGAGAATATCGGATTATTTTGTCTCGGAATATTTGTCACCTGCTCAGGGGACAACCCGAATACTTTATGGATACCATCACTACAATACTTGAAATAAGACTCCCCAGTTTCGCTGAGATGATAAGCATAAATCATCGCCGGGATATTTCGCGTCAACTTATCCATTATTCTTTTGCTATTTTCCAGCTTTAGCAATAGCTCTTTACGCTCTGAAATATCGGAGATCAGGCTGACATAACCAATGGGCTCGTTATACTCATTATTAATAACGTGTATGCTTAAATCTCCCCAAAAAGCGTCACCGTCTTTGCGCCGATAAAGCCATTCGCTTGATTCAGGTTGGTTCTTCAACAGATTTCTTACGCAGCTTTGCTCGACTTTATTGGAGTCAACATAGATAACTTCCGTCGCTAATTTGCCTAAAACGTCTTCCTTTTTATAGCCAAACATCTTTTCTGCGCCAGCGTTGAAAATCTGGATACGATTATCCAGATCGGTCGTGATAATCGCTACCTGAGTTGCGGCATTAAGCAGTGATTCCAAATGCAAATTAATCAGTTGAACATTACCGGAATGCTTATGAGATCGATCACTTTTACGATAGTTGCCCACTAACTTTCTGGCGAAGAGCCGCAGGCTATTTCGGTAAAAATAACGTAAACCCATAAAATTAACTCACCTATATTTAAAGATGTAACTAAAATAATAACGTTTCATTAAATTAATTAATGATAATTACTGTAAATGATAGCATGGGTGGCCGTTTTTTTATAGAACCCAAAGGGGGGCTTGGAGCAAGGTAAGTTGTGAAAAATAATAGGATTATTTTTACCTATAAATATGATAGCTATAATCAATATGTTACATCCAGGCTAATGCCGCATTTTTATATGGCCTAATTTAACCTCATTTTTCATCACGCTTATTATTACATCTTGTTTGAATAAGTATCACTGAGGAATTTTCAGTATTCATTACAGCATTAAAAATTACAGTAGTGATATGTTTCGTAAATCCAACATTATTAACTTTAACAACCCTAATTCTCAATTTAAAAAAGGGCTACTCGCCATATTAAAGCAGATTAGCCCATAAATTCTAATCGCCTGTCTCAACAGCCTTATGTACTAATTCGGTATTATCGATTAAACCGAACGGCAATATGATCGGACATATAAGTCATCATCGCAGCAATAAGCGGGACGGCAAACAGCCTAACCGTACCAGTTGCAGCCCCCAGCACAGCGTAATCCAATGTATTCCCCCCCTGGTGCGTTGGCACATTGGGATCAATAACGTGGTAAGCATTCAGCATCAAAGTTCCTGGCAATGACAAGCTAGCGCGTAAACTATCCGGCGATTGATTAAAATCCCCCATGACTATCCATGTTGCCTCCGAACGCTGCGGTAATACGCTATTGGCCATATAGTTATCAATAAATTGCACAATCATCGCCGCCTCATTATGTTGATGCGCTCCAGCGTGTAGGCTAAAAAAATAGTCATTCCCAATTCGAATCCCTAATGTTGGTCGTGCGTTAGGTCCGTTTTCCAACGGAGGGATAATAAGGATTTCATCCGCCCGAATCCGCGAGGCAATTGCAATATTGACTCGATGCGCGCTGGTATCATGATTGATATGATAGATATAAATATCTCCGCCACGTCGCCCACCGGGTCGCCAGATCGATTCTTCGACGTCGGAGACCACACCACGCCGTTGTGGATTGACTCTATTTTGTGCCCCACCGGCGATTCTTTGTAAATCAATGCCTCCGGTGGTTCCCGGAATGGCTAAAGGGCTTGCCGAAGGCGGCCTAGCACCGGCCTCCTGAATGGCAACAATCTGGATATTTTCACGCAAAAACATATTGGCAATACCAGTAACCCATTTAGAATTACTGGCCGCACCGCTGCCCGCCCCTTGAATATTCCAAGTCGCTAATTTGTAGTCTGTCACTGAGGCTGATAATAACGTTGACCAATATAGGCTTCCAAACACAAATATGCTGGATATAACACTCTTCATTATTCACTTCCTGTGCATTCACTCACTTATTGAGTGGAGGGATGATGGTCCAGTAATGATAAAAACCTATATCTTCGCATTTATCACTGTATACATAGTAATGCCTAACCCCTGGATGAATATAAAGACATTCATTATTACTATTAAACCGCATAAGCATCCCGCCAGAACTGACCAATTCCAGATTAATTTGTTGCGTCGCCAATAATGGATCACAGGTATTCTCTATTACCTGGTATTCTGTTCCATAATGTTGCAGGCACAACCCAGAGTATATATTTTTAAACGACACCGTGCCATTCCGATTATAAATAGAATGCCAGTTCGCATTCTCATTCCACCTACCATTAAGATTATATGCGTAGTCGGCAGATAGATATCTTTTTGGTTTGTATTCATAACTGTAGAGTAAAGTACCACTACCGATATTATAGAGAGATACAGCCGGGTTGTTTTCTTCCAATACGCGCGATGATGAATATTCTCGGCTATCAACCTGAGAGATAATATTATTAATGTAGTTATCTTCAGCCTGAACCCTCACTGTTAACAATACGATAAACATCAGTGCCATATTAGGCTTTTCTTTATTCATAGTTCACCTTTAGTCCGTTTATTAATATTGACAACCTCCGTTAACCACTCATACTTCCCGCACTTCAGATCAAACGATGAAATAATAACATCCGAAAGACGGCATTACGGCCATCCGAATTAAATATCATACTGAAAATAACGTAACAAACCTTACCGATAAATAAAAATGACATCCGGGGTAATTATGAAATAAAAATAAAATTATAAATACAATAATAATCATGAGAATTAATATAATATCACCTCATAACCATAAGTTGAATAGTCACAGCATGGGATTAGTAGTCGGATGGCGCAACAGATAATTTAAGTGAATTACTGGCCTAATTTAAATTATTGGTCCATGCTTAGACTCGAAATATAAACCAGAACTTGAGTTATATTGGAAATTATTGTTCCGAAACCGCAAGGAGATAGGCATGTCATTTAAATCATTACGTAATATCCCATTGGCTGGTTTACTGCTGTGCGCAGCCACCGCGTCCTTTGCTGCCGCTACTAGCCCGACTACGCCAGCTGATATGAGCTGTAAAGAGTTTATCGACCTGAACCCGAAAAGCTTCACTCCGGTCGTATTCTGGATTTTGAATGACGATACGCAATATAAAAATGGCGATTTCGTTGACTATCAAGAAACTGATACCGTTGTAACGCCGAAGGTGATTCAGTTATGTAAGAAATCACCAGAGAAGAAGGTCAGCGACTTTAAGCAAGATATTGTTAACTTCGCAAAAAAACACCTGTAATTGTTTTCAGAGACTCCGCCTCGGCCGCGGGGAGTCTCTGTTATCTCTCTTTTATAGGGGAGTTGAAGAGTTAAGCCGTTAGGTTACAACGTCACTAATTAGTGTTACGTGACTCAACATTAACGATCCTCCTTTTCATCTCAGGCTGAGTGGACTACAGCGACTTAGACTTTAAGAATACCGCATGGTCGACGAACATTTTTACCGGGTCAAGATGCACTGGCACCACGCCAGCCGTTTGGTTGACCGCATCCATGTGGTCCATTGAATAATCCGAACGAATAACTTTGCCCAAATGCATACTGAAACGCCCTACCATGCCATCGTTCTGCGCAGTCTCTTTAATAAAGAATTGTGAGCCAACGCGCATCGCAATATGCAGTGGATCGGCGGTATTTAGCCCTTGTTCAAGAATTCCGCCCTGGATAAATCCACCCCATGAATAGTAATGAACGCCGTTTTCAACTTCCTTACCTTCACCACCCCATTTCTCTGGCAGCCCCTGCGGATATTTGGCATTAAATTCCATAACGCCTTTCGTGGTTAATGCATCCAGTGAAGCAATAGCATCCTGAGGCAGTTCCGGATGACCACTGAGTAAAGACATTAAATTTGTGAATGTAGAGACAAGCAAATTAGCCACTGATTCAGGCAGACTACCTTCGACAAAGGCTTCACGAACCCGATCGGCAAACTCTGAACCGTGGTTGACACCGTTCACCGAAGTGACAGACGCCACCAAGTCAGGACGCATCGCGGCAGCATAACGGCAGGCTAAAGGCCCTTGGCTATGGCCGATGAGATTCACCTTTTTTGCTCCGGTTTTCTTCAGAATCTCTTGGATAAAATCAAGTAGTTGCTCACCTCTTACTTCATTTGAATTGGTTGCAGAAACTGACGCAGTGAACACTTTTGCACCGGCAGCTTCCAACGCTGGCTGGATTTTGAAAAAGTAGGGATAGCCCAACATTTTGTCAAAACCAAACAGGCCGTGTACTAAAATAATAGGGTATCGTGTTTTTGCTGAAGTTTTCATATTAGTCATCCTTGAATTAGTTTTCATTATATATACAACGACACGCTGTATGGATACACAGTATTTGCGTATCGAATACAATTCAACAGAAAAATAATGCGAAATACGTACAAGATGACCTGCATCATGTTTTTAGTTCCGATTAGACCCCATAAAAAACACTTCAGTTACATTAATGAAACTTTCACTATTTTCTTCATTTAGGGCAGCCAAAATTAGAGGGTTTTGACTTCATTATGATCAGCCATTGAAAAAAACAAATAATATGTCATTATTTACAATGAGTTATGAATTGGCGGATGATTGGCGTCTAGTGATAAAGACCAAGGGAGAGGGCGTCGTCTTGCTGTCAACTCAGGAAAAACAGATGATAGATAACATAAAATGATGAGAAAGATAAATGCCAGACCTAGCCATCTGCGCCTGGCACTCCATCTTATTTATTAACCGGTACAAAATTTAGTGAGCTAATTGAGCAATGGCCTCAATTTCGATCATTAATCCATAGTGCAATTCGGCTACTGGTACTACGCAACGCGCTGGCCGATGTTCTCCTAACCAATTAGCGTATAGCTGATTGAATTGCAGCCACAATCCGGTATCGTTCAGATACACTCGAACCTGTATCAACGCGCGGCGATCGCATCCACAACTAGCCAGAACGCGATCTATATTGTCGAATACCTGTGCCACTTGATATTCAAATGGCTGATTCGTCAGCGGTTCCCCTATAACCGTTATGGGCAACTGGCCGGAGAGATAGGCCAGGCCACCGGCGCAGGCTACGTGGCTGTAATGGCCTACCGGCGGATTTCCATTAAGATTTATCAGCTGAATATCAGACATTAATTCTCCTGCTGAATGAAATTGGCAAAGCGGCTGAGATCGACATTTCCACCAGAAATAATCACCCCGACCCGTTTACCGCGCAGATTCAGAGCAGACCCAAAGGCCACCGCGGCCGCCAGACATCCCGTAGGCTCGGCCAGAATTTTCATCCGACTAGCAAGAAATTTCATGGTGGTAATTAACTCAGCGTCGCTGGCAGTAAGAATGTCGTCCACTCGTTCTTGTATCACCGGAAAAGTATAGTTTCCCAGAAATGGCGTCTGCGCGCCGTCGGCAATAGTATGCGGCGTAGCGATTTTCACAATTTTCCCACTACGGAAGCTCTGCTGCCCGTCATTACCCGCTTCAGGCTCAGCGCCGATCACCAAACACTTTGGATTCAAAGCCTTGGCAGCCGTGGCACAACCGGATAACAGACCGCCGCCACCCAAAGGAACGATGAGTACATCCAGATCCCCCACTTCCTCAAACAGTTCTTTCGCCGCCGTACCCTGCCCAGCCATCACATGGGGATGATCATAAGGAGGTATCAGTGTTAGACCACGTTCAGCCGCCAATCGCTTTCCAATCGCATCGCGATCTTCGGTATAGCGATCGTACAGAATGACTTCGCCCCCGTATCCTTTGGTCGCGGCAATTTTCACCGCTGGCGCATCAATAGGCATAATTATGGTGGCGCGGATGCCCAATTTTCGTGCGGCCAGTGCAATGGCCTGTGCATGATTGCCCGAAGAAAAAGTAACGACGCCCCTCTCTTGCTGCTCTGGCGTTAACTGCGCCAAAGCGTTATAAGCACCGCGAAACTTAAAGGCACCCATGTGCTGAAAATTTTCACATTTGAAAAATAACGACGCTCCGGTTTGGACGTCTGCCGTAGCCGAAGTGAATACCGGTGTTTTGACGACTTCATCAGCAATACGTTGATGTGCCTGAACAATATCGTCATATTCAATTGCGAGTCGGGCCATGTTCAACTTCCTTCATCAGTTGGGAGATAGGTATAAACCGTGGATCGCGCGACCCCCAAATTGCTGGCCACGACTGTTTGCGCATTTTTCAAATCCATCAATCCTTCCTCGGCCAATTGACGAACCACTTCGCGGCGCTGAGCCGGCGTCAAGCCGCGTGGTGTGGTGTTCAAGGCCGTAGCGAATTGTTCCAATCGCGCACGCAGAGTTTCCAGACGCGGGGATTGCAGGTTTTCCTGAATGTCATTGGGCAACGTTTGCGTCAGCTGAGCCAGACTGCTGCTAACGGCGGAGAACAGAGAAATATCCATATTGAGGCACAGTGCACCAATAAACTCTCCTTTGCTGTTTTTCAAACCGATAGAGGTACTTTTTGCAGGACGACCATCGGGAAACTGATTGGGGTAGTTTTGGAGTACTTCGGGAAAGTTAGGATCGGCTATGCGGCTCAATCCCAGCTCTGTAGCGAGTTCCCCCACTTCTCGCCCGGACAAATTATTAGCAATTGCCACAATAGCGTGCTCCGGATGGGTTAAATCGTGCAGCACGAATTCCACCAGCGGCGCGAAAGTTTTTCCTAAGGCTTCGACAATTTTTTTGCTCTCTCGAAGTAAGAGCTGATCTTCTGTAAGTTTCATTTTTGAATTATTGTCACCAAATGACAAAATGTCAACACCTCACAGGAATGACCGTCCACATATTTTTAGGAAAAAAAAAGCTGCACCAGGCAGCCTTTTACAGAGTTTCATTTCACCTATCGCACATCAATCATAGGTGAATTAAATAGATGCTATTTCGCTTGCTCACTCAGTGAAATTGAGCTTTTTAACGCCTGATCCTGCTTATGACGTTCTAGCGCGAGCTCAATCAGGGTCGTAATCAGCTCGGTGGAATTGATGCCCGTGGCGCGCCACAACTTCGGATACATACTGATGTTGGTAAAACCAGGCAGCGTATTGATTTCATTGATGATAATTTGGTTATCAGGCGTCAGAAATACGTCCACACGCGCCAATCCCAAACACTCCAGAGTCCGGAACGCTTCCAAAGCTACGGCGCGAATATTATCGCTGATGTGTGGCTCCAAAACCGCTGGAATCACAACCTGGGCACCGCTATCGCTAATATATTTGGTATCGTAAGAATAGAATTCATCGCTGATCACTACTTCGCCACACAAGCTGGCTTTCGGGCGATCGTTCCCCAATACCGCACATTCTATTTCACGGCCGACAATAGCCGACTCAACCAAGACTTTGTGGTCAAAACTGAAAGCCAGCTCGACCGCATGGGCAAATTCTACGGCATTACGAACTTTACTGACCCCGACGGAAGATCCCTGATTAGCCGGTTTGATAAACAGTGGCAAACCCAGTTTCTCCTGCACTTGCTCAAAAGTGTATTGGTGACGATTCGCGCGGGTTAAAGTGATAAACGGCGCAACGTTCAGCCCGGCATCCCGCAGCAGGCGCTTGGTTACGTCTTTATCCATACTGGCTGCCGAACCGACTACGCCAGATCCGACAAAGGGAATATTCGCCATGCGAAGCAAGCCCTGCAAGGAGCCATCTTCACCTAGCGTACCGTGAACAATCGGGAAGACTACATCCAGTTGCGTCAACGTTGTGGCATTACTCGCATCAATCAGTTGATGCTGTCGTTGACCCGGCACCAAAGCGACGTTTTGATTCGAGTGATTCAGGGCGATCAGCGCAGGGTTTTCCGCATGTAACAGATAGCTCGACGCGTCGTTAATATGCCACTGGCCCTGTTTATCAATGCCTAACAAAGTGACTTCAAATTTTTCCGTATCTATGGCGTCAACAATATTTTTAGCCGATTGCAATGACACTTCATGCTCAGCCGACTTGCCACCAAAAATGACCCCAACCCGTATTTTCGTCACGCCAGATTCCTTCTTAAAACCATTACCAACCGATAAGTAAAGTCATGCTAAAATTCGCACAGCAACATTGTTATTCTGCTTTGGGGTAATCCCGACACGTTAGTTATTCTATACCACCCCCATAAATGGGCGCTAAAATGTGACCATACAGTGCTTTAACCGCAGGCTTATCACACTAATACAGATTTCTGCTCTGCGTAAGTCTTTCCTCACGGAATAAGACCATCTTGACACTGAAAAAGCTTATTGCTGGCTGAAATGCTCTAACTAGCCCCAACCTTGCCTTCGTTTTAATAAATTTCAGATCACAATCTGACGTATTCAGGTGAATAAATCACCCTGTTACTTTCCAACTGCCTGGCAGTCAAAATTCGATTAAAAATATTTTACCTTTCATAATTATGCCGTTAGGTAACTCTCCTTATCCGTGTGATAATCCATAGATAGGTAGCATTTAGTGACTTAATTTCAGTGGGTTACCGTTTGTCGGTAATTATCACACTCTTTCTTCCATTGCCTATTTTATTCGGCTAGCGTCAGGGACTCAGACTATGCGCAGGATTTTCCTTCTTCTTTCTTCACTTATGTTTTCATCTTATTCGTTGGCAGACTGTCAGAGCTTTATTCCTCAACTGGCGAAAACCCTACATCCAGAATTAACGCTAGCCCCGTCAAATCTGAACATATGTAAAATCTGGCCCTATGCGCCGGATAAGACTATTGTCGTGATGACCCTGATTTCGGATATTCCCGAACAGTACTCCGATCAACCGACTTATGATGTCGATGTATTAGTGGTCGATTCGACTACTGGCAAGTTAATCGCTCACCGCTATGATCAAAACGCCATCAGCGATGATGCGATTTATACCGATAACATCAGTATTGATACCGCACGCTATCAATTAACGGCGGATAACCGCGCCTTCGGCATACGCACTTACCATCGCGGTTCGTCTCGCGTTAATCCAATCGCAGACTACGTATTAACCTTATATAGCCTGCAGGATGGCAAACTGAATAAATTAACCAAGCCGTTGCAGATGGATCAATATAGCGCCGAATGGGACGGCAACTGTGCCGGTGAATTCTCCGAAGATAAACGCACGATCTCCGTCGCCAAAACCCAGACCCACGGCTTTAACGATCTGCAAATCAATTCGGTCACCACGTCCCGTCGCAGCGAATTAGTAAAAGAAGATAACTGTGTCGATAAAGAAGTTAGTGTGAGGAAAAACAGTATGCTGCTGAAATATAACGGCACAGAATATACGGTACCTCAAAAAGCGTTAAGTTTTTATCCGTTTTAACGAAGGGCCCTTTTTGCCAGCACCGCGTCTGGGCATTCAGTCTTGCCCAGCGAAACTTCACCCTGAATTTAACGCTAATATTTCAGCGAGATGATCAACATGATGGAACCACAGTGCGCGCCTTTAGCCATTGGCATCGATTTAGGCACGACCAATAGCCTGATTAGCGTCTGGCAAGATGGGCAAGCAGTACTGATTCCCAACGCCTTAAACGAGTTTTTGACCCCATCGGTGGTCAGTATCGATGAGGACGGCTCTATTCTGGTGGGGCGCGCGGCGCTTTCTCGCCTGACCACTCATCCAGAAAGGTCAGCCTCAGTGTTCAAACGCTATATGGGCAGTAAAAAGCCGTTCAAACTGGCTCAGCAACACTTCGGTGCGCCCGAACTGTCGGCTCTGGTGCTGAAATCCCTGAAGGCCGATGCAGAAACCTATCTCGGCCAACCGGTCAGCGACGTTGTGATTTCCGTTCCGGCCTATTTCAGTGATGAACAGCGCAAGCAAACCCGCTTTGCCGCTGAACTGGCGGGGCTGAATGCGGTTCGGTTAATCAACGAGCCAACCGCCGCGTCCATGGCTTACGGTTTGCATACTCAGAATCACGGGCGTACTTTAGTGTTCGATTTGGGCGGTGGAACCTTCGATATTACTATTCTGGAATACGCATTACCGCTGATCGAAGTTCAGGGTTCAGCCGGTGACAATTATCTGGGGGGCGAAGACTTCACTCAGGCGTTGATGAACGCGGCGCTGAAAGAGTGGCGATTGTCTACTGAATCGATACCGGCAACGGATTTGTCTCGCCTCTACCACAACGCCGAACAGCTGAAATATCAGTTCAATGGGCAAACTGCGCGCTACGAATTAAGCTGGCACTGGCAAGACAATCATTGGTGTATGGCGCTGGATGAGCTACGTATTGAAAACATCTGGCTACCGCTGATCAATCGTCTGCGAGCGCCCATCGAACAGGCATTACATGATGCACGTTTGCAGCCACAGCAGTTAGATCATTTGGTGCTGGTCGGCGGCGCATCACGAATGAACATTATTCAGAAACTCGTGGTCCGGTTATTCGGTAAGCTGCCACACCAGCACCTCGATCCCAGCACTATTGTGGCGTTAGGTGCCGCCGCTCAGGCCGCCTGTCGTTTACGTAATGAAGATATCGAAGAAGTGATTTTGACGGACGTGTGCCCCTATACCCTGGGTATTGCTACCGCCGAGGAAAAACGCAGCGGCATTTTCTCACCGATTCTGGAACGAAATACCGTAGTACCCACTTCGCGGGTGGAGACTTATTCCACTCGTTATCCGAATCAAAAAGCCATCAGCATTGCCATTTATCAAGGGGAAAGTCCTCACGTAGATAACAATATCTTTATCGATGAGTTTGACGTTCCGGTTCAGCCTAACGGACGCCTGCAATCTCTCGATGTGCGCTTCAGTTACGATATCAACGGATTGTTAGAGGTGGACGTGAATATTCCAGACAGCGGCGGCACTTTTAGCAAGGTCATCGACCATAGCCCAACCGGACTGACAGAGCAGCAGCGTCGGGAAAGCCATCAACGCCTCAGTTGCCTGAAAATCCATCCTCGTGATAGTTTGCGCAATCGTGCGTTATTAGCGCGTATTGATAAAGCTTGGGCACAAACGTTGGGTGACCAACGTAGGCAAATTGGCAGTTGGTTACGGGAGTTCGAGACAGTGCTGGCCGGGCAGGATGCAGATATTATCGCGCCGATTCGTCAACGATTGGAGCATTTTCTCGACGATATGCAGCTATAAACCACACATGACTCAAGCGAGATATATCGCTAAAACCGATCGTAACTTATACAGATTGTGACTTAATGGATTTTAACGTAAGCGCATTGCGACTTAAGCCATATGCCGCGCTAGCTGAGACTAAAACGTGGGAGGTGCCCTGTTACGGTGCCTCCCATCGGCTATTCGACATTGCCCGCTGGCGGCCCGCTATGGGTAAAGCCGGGGTAACTTTTACCGAAGAAAAACAGCAGCAACGGGAATATTGTTAGCATACTGACCAAAGCCTGAAGGCGCGGGGATTCCTGATTGAGATCGTTGGCGCGACGAGTCAGACCGCTAAACAGATTCCCTACCATCAGGAAAGCAAGCAGCAATGTATTTGGCAAAGTATCCAGCAGCACTATATCGCCAACCAAGCTAATCAGCAGGGTTCCGCCCACCACTTGCTTAATTAATCCTCCGCGGCCCAGACGCGTTTTCAAACGCCAGAACTGCCAAAAACGACTCACCTGACGCGGCGCATTTTTGAAACGGGTTAAACGCTCTCGCCCCAGTTGCACCAGCATAATGGCGGTTAGTCGCAGCGCCGGATCTTCCTCTTCATCTTGCGCCCAAAGTAGCCATTCATCGCTCAATGACTGTTCCGGCAGATAGTTCGGGTTGTCATAAAAACGGAAATTACCGGTGGCCAAACTCAATAAGCGTGGATTGTCCTTCAGTAACGCTGTTTTAGATTCCAGATGCGGTGGTGTGATATCCACGATCATTTTTTTAAATGCCGCTTCATCGCGAGTTTCCGTCTGTTGCTCTTGCAACGCTGCCACATAATCATGCACGCCGTGGTAGGAGAACAAAGCCCACAGCAATGATTGATGGGGCATGGGCGATTGTGCCATCAGAGACTGCCACTTAGCCTGATAAAAATCGCAACCGCTAACGTGCGCGCAATACTGATAGTGAGCCACATAATCATCCACGGTCAGCGGTAAATGCGTCCAGCAAAGGTAGTGGAGCCGCTCGTCCATACACAACTGCTGTTTTAACTGTTCAACCCCGTCGCCCCGAGTCAAATCGATTCGTTTAAACGCACGAAACAGCGAAAAAGCCAAATGCTGCGGCGGTAGAAGGCGTGAATCAGCCTGACAGATCGTCGCCATTTGATCATCAGCAAATCCCAGCATCAATATCAGCAAGATACCCTGTCGGAAATCATCACGATGGGAAATATTTTGCGACGCGGGAAGATCGATTTTATCCATTGCCGATAAGAATGTGAGCCAATCCTTAATCGGTTCCAGTTTTGGCTGGTACAGCTCGCTTTCATATAAATGTGCGAGATTCAACGCAGGCAAATGACGCCATTGCCACAACCACATTTGGCACTGTCGGATCGCCGTTTCCTGACCCAATATTGACGGCATGGGTTGATCCTGCGGACTATTCAACCAATGAATTAACCCGGCGATCACTTTGGAGTGAGTTAGCCAATCCAACCGCTGGGCAGCCTGTCGCTGTAATCCATGTAAAATCAGGGATGCCAGCGGCGAATCCGGCTGTGGTTCATCCAGAACATCCTGTAATAACGCTTCGTTTCCCAGCGCTAACATGCAGGCGTGCCAATACAAACGATCGATCTCACTCTCACCGTGATTATTCAGCAAATGCGGGTACAGACTCTCTAACCGATGCGCACCCGATTTCCATTTCACCAACGCTTCCCCTTGCGGAGAAAACGTAAGCTGCGATGCATTTCCCCAACGCACCTGCGTCTGAATCGATTGGGTCGGCGTCAGATATTGCTGCTCATCGTCATCGATCTCCATCGCGGTATCAGCCGGATAGCTGGGACGATCCAACGCCTGAATCAGCAACGGCAACATTTCCGGCTGCTCGCGGCGACACCAGGACAATATGCCCTGCTCGGCTTCAGCATGTTGCTCTAACTGATACAAGGCCATCCAGTGAGCTATCGCTCGCTCGCCGTCGCCCAGCAAAGTGGCATGGCGAGCGCAGAGGTACAGCCAGTCCGCATCTCGCGGAGATTCCGCCAGTTTTGCCTGACAAAGATCCCGCAGCCACGGGCTGGGGATTTCGGCTAAACTGAACCAACGAGCCATTTGCTGTAGTAATTGCTGACAATCTGGCCAGAATATCGCTACCGGCATCAACAACCAACGCCGTAACGCCGCGGCAGGCTGTTCCCAATAAAGCTGGCGCGCATGATGGAAATAAACCACGGTTTCCACCTGTGCGGGCAAACTCATCGTCGACAGCAAGGAAAAATCAAACATATCTTCACGATAGATATGATGTAGAAATCCATCCATATCAGCCGCAGCTTGTAACGATATTTCATCTAGCCTCTTTCGCCATTGCAAGCGCTCTGCCAGCAGCCGGACACAGTTGGCGGAGAGCGCAGAACCCTGATAAGCACGCCCTAACAGCGACCAACGTAAACGATCGACTATTGCCACACTGTATTGATCAAGATGATAAATGAAATGATGCCAGCTCTCCGGCTGATAACGCTCGGCCGGATTAACTAATAGCTCATCGAATTCGTTCAGCAGACGTTGAATCGTCGGATAAGCCTCATCAATAAACTCATCTTCGTCGTCCTCACCGTCTTCAGGATCTGGCTCATTATTGATGAGATTTATCCGTTGTTCTCTCTCGGTGACATTATCTTGGCTCCATAAGGAACGGGAAATCACCGGTTTCTCCGCCCAGCGGCGCGCCTCATCATAGGCAGCACGCAGCCGCTTAAACCCTTCGGGATCGCTTTCCGGGTGGAAATCAGGCAGACGCTGACGATAAGCCGCCTGAATAATCGTCAGGTCCTCCGTTGGATCCACGCCCAGCAGTACCCAGCAATTTGTCTCCATCACAGATCCACTCCCTGTAAAGATTCTGGTCGTTCCATTTCGATTATTTCGATTTGCCAAGGAAGGCGCTTAAAGGTTGGGTTTCGGGTGAGATACAATTCACTGGCATACTCAATGCTGGCCGCCGTGCCGCTGCATTGACTGAGGGCAAAATTCAGGGTTTCCGACGTTTCGTTATCTTGCGTTAACCAATAGGCTCGGCCGATCAGAAAGGCATTATAATAACTTTCCCAATCACCGTAATAATGTCTGGCGCGCGAGGCGAATTGGGTATGGAACCACAGATTCTCCTCTTCATTAATCCAACGATTGAGCTGCGCAATACGGCATAAAAAACTGACGCGAGCCAAATCCCAGGCCTGAATTCCGCCTTCACCGCAAATTGCCGCCGTCTCAGCGACCAGATTAAGCCAGATCTGCTCTCGCCCAGTGCGTTGCGCCACGTAATCCTGCCATTCACTATGGCTAAATCGATGCCACATATGATAATAACCAGCCAAATTTGGCGCGTGGCCGTCATCGGTCATCCGAACGACCATAGCAATCAGTTCCTCGCGATTATTCACGCCCCAGCTATCGGTTAAATCTACTGAAGTATCAAAAGGATAGAATTTAGGGCAATCATAGGCCGCGCCCTGTTCCTGATTCAGGGCAACCAAAGGCGCAGAGAGTGTAAATAGCCAGCGCTGATAATTTTGATCAATCAAAGGAGTGTCCATTCATCTGAATGAGTTCTCGACATCCGTTAGCGGTGAGCCACGAGCAATAAGCCGTCACCGCTAAGATAAATGCCAAAGGTGAATTTGGGCAAAACGCCGCTCTTCGCATCAATAATTAGCTTTCATAAACCCAGGTATGTTTAGGACACCCCTGCGGGCCGGGGGAAGTTTGCTTACCATTTTCATCAAATTTTGTTTCGCAACCACCTACGACAACGCCTTGTTTATAGATTCCGCGGCTTTTCACCTGCCCGTCTGGGTAATAACAGATATTCTCGCCCTCTCGATGAGCCCCCTGATTATCCTTGTACTCTTTTCCGTCGAGAACAAAAGCGTCAAAGCCTTGCAGATGGACGCGGCATTCAATCTGACCGTTCGGATAATAACTAGTCTGAATACGCGAATCATTTTTACCCAGCAGGGTTTCATCTTTTTTCTGCCCGTTTGCATACCAGCTATTATTCGTTTGCTGACGTCCCCACAGATAATCTTTATCGCTCACTGGACTGCCGTCGGGATTAAATTCACGCTGATGTCCGCAATAGCCGCTTTTTTCAAAACCGTTATTGAATTGGCAAATGTTAGCCTCTATCAGCAAGACGCCTTTCTCATTGAATACCTGACGGATACCGGTATTTCTACCGCTAATGTAATCAGCAATTTCTTGGGGCTTACCGTTAGGGAAGTTATATCGGAAGGGGCCATGCAGTTCTCCATTTAAAAATCCGCGATCTGCACGTAATGTGACGCCATCTTCGTAATAAACAATTTCTCGTCCGTTAAGTTGTCCGTGTGCATAAGTACCACGAGACAACAATTTACCCTGCTCGCTGTACACTTCTTTATCACCGGATAATTCACCGGATTTATAATTAGAATATTCCCGCAGTTGGCCTTGGGCATCAAACTTACGATATTCCCCGTCTCTTTGACCTTTGCTCAGCACTAGCTGTTCGCGACCACCGTCTTCGGTCAAAATAAGCCAATCGCCGGTTCTGAGGTCGTGCAAATAGCTGCCGACTGCTCCAGGCATTCGCCAATGACCTTCTTTTTCACCGTTTACATAGCTTCCCTGCTCAGTAATTTTCCCTTTAAACTGCCTCTCGCTTGGGCCATTGCGCCGATCGTTAACAAAAGTATCGAACCCCGTCAGGCCATAGTCCTCACTGGCTTCACCATCGCTAATTTCCCAACGCCCTTCGCGTTTGTCATTCACCATCATGCCGGTGCGACTTGCTTCACGTCCGATGATTTGCCATTTACCGTGGCGTTTACCGTCTACATAAGTGCCGAATAATTGCTCCTGCTCGCCGTTGTTGATACTCCATTCGCCGGTTTCTTTCCCTTGTTTATATTGTCCGCGCGTCATAATGTCGCCCATTTGATAGACAATATATGGGCCATCTTCCGTACCGCGATATTGTTTAGGATCGGCTTCCCAGCTAATTCTGGCAATATGGTAACTTGGGCGCGCATCCTCCGCGCTAAATACCCAGCGGATATAAGTAACGGTCAGGAAAAGCCCTTTTTTTTGCTGGTATGTTTTTTTATAAAATACCGCGTCGGTAGAGAAGAGATCTTTAGGGTCAGGTACGGGTTGTTCGTCTTCATTAAAGTAGCTGACCAATTTTCCCTGTAAATGATCGATCGCGTCAAATGCCGCAATCCCGGTTGGCTGGTAAGTTATAGCGAGGTCGAACGGCGTCAACTTAGCTAATGCGGTTTTAATCATCGCCGCCGTCGGCGCTTTTTGATTGCTGATAATCTTATCGAGGGCAGACTGCAATTTATCGACTTTAACAAAACCGCGTCCATTCCCCCAATACCGATAAGCTCGTAATTGATAGGCCTTGCCAGCTTTACTTAATACCAGAGTCAGCGGACCGCCATTATCCATATCGAAGAAAAAGACCGACTCAATACTGGCATGACCAAAACGATCCAGCATACGCTGTGTTGGATCCGGGTTAGCCTCATCATCACACAGACAATAATATCCGTTAACCCCATTGGCCTCCTTAATAAAGGCGATCACGGCGGTGCCTTCTCTGGCACCATAAATAACTGGGTGAGCCAACGCTTTGCCATCGAAGAAGTAAGATTGAGTTTCAGTTGCCTGAGCACCGCTTCCCAACATCAACATCCCGGTTAATATGGCTATCCCTATACTTTTCATTTAACAATCAGCCTCAGCGCTCAGCAATTTTTAATAATTTATGAAATTGCGTGAGTGTATATGCCAAATAGTCTATTTAAGCAATATGATTAGTTGATTAAGCAGTCTGCTGCCAAAGCGGCACTAATTAATTGACAATAAAATAATTAAAATTTTGGATATGGCAGCGTTAAATGCCTTTATCTCTACATCTTTTTTCGTGATAAACACCACACAAGGCATTTAACTTGCCGGCTCAAACACCGGTTCAACGGGTAAAATGTAACCTTTAGATTAATTCAATTTTTATCGCCGCCATTCCATCTCAAAACACTGCAAATATTTTTGAGCTGACGGTGAAAAATACTCGCCCTCACGCAATAACTTAAAGTCATGGCGTAAGTAAAATGCCAAAGCGTTGGGGGTTGAGGAAAGTTTCAGGGTATAAATACCACGCGCAATAGCCTCCTGTTTAATAGCGTCCAGTATCCGTGAACCTACGCCTTTTCCCTGATAAGTATCCAGCGTAAATATCGCTTCCACAGAATGATTTTTAAGATCGAGAAAACCTGAACCAACGGGGCTGATACCCGCTTCATCATCTATAACAAAAAATGGATTGGCCACGATGACCGGAGGAAATCCCGATGGCATGACATCTGGCGTAAAAGCTGCAAGCGTGGCCTGATCATAAACGTTCCGACAGCCATTTCTTAGGGCATTATTTCTTAGCGCCCATAGCGCCTCGGCTTCTTCTACTCTGGCTTTTCTCACCTGCATAAACACCCCTTTCAATAATGTCGTCCTACCAAGGTATATTGCCCTATTTCGCCTATGGACACTGTGATTGTGCTTTCAAATAGCGTAAGGCTCCGCGAGATCAATCCGGTACTCATCATCAATCATAGATTTCAATGCAAACTGGCGGTAATATTATTCTCGTTGTGGATGTATTTATCTTTACTGGGCAACAATAACGTAAACGGAATTTAGGGGTAAATGAATGGACTTGAAAATAGTTTTTGTGCTGGCTTGCGCCACATTAGTTGCCGGATGTTCAAGCTCTTCCGATACTGATTCTTACTATCAGTGTCACGATAAGACTTCGGCAGAATGTCGTGGAAAATACATGAGCTCTGGTCATGTGATTAATGAACGAGGCCAGGCTGACCGTCGAATGCAGCAGATTCAACAACGCGGTCAACAGGACAATTCTACTGATGGTGGCGCTCGCTTTGGCTGGTAAACCTTCAGTTTGCGTCTTTCACCTCTACTGAAATCCTAATAAGCCTATTACTTAGATAGCGCCGTCT
This sequence comes from Yersinia nurmii, assembly GCF_001112925.1. Taxonomy (GTDB): domain Bacteria; phylum Pseudomonadota; class Gammaproteobacteria; order Enterobacterales; family Enterobacteriaceae; genus Yersinia; species Yersinia nurmii. Next base: position 1,055 of record NZ_CPYD01000012.1, on the reverse strand, counting down.
GCTTCGGCGCTATCCTTATGTTCCCACAGGCATAACCCAATAACATGAACCCCTTCTGTTAAACTGCCTGTGAATCAAAAAACGTCTTAATAAAAAACTTCAGTTTATCCTAACGACTTTTGGAGCAGATATGGCTCAGAATATTTATGATAACCCGGCATTTTTCGCTGGCTACGCACAGTTGAATCGTTCAACTCAGGGGTTAGACGGCGCACCAGAATGGCCATCTATGACCAAAATGCTGCCCGACCTACACGATCTTAACGTCATTGATTTAGGTTGCGGCTACGGTTGGTTCTGCCGTTATGCCCGCGAGCAAGGCGCTCAGGAAGTGAGAGGCATTGATGTTTCCGCCAAAATGCTGGCCAAAGCCAATGAAATGACCGACGACAGCAAAATAAGCTACTGCCGTGAAGATTTGGAACAGCTTAAGTTACCGGAAAATAACTACGATTTAGTCTACAGCTCATTAGCTTTGCACTATATCGTTAATCTATCGGCACTGTTCAATTCGATTTTTCACTCCCTTAAACCCGGAGGGAAATTTGTTTTCTCTGCCGAGCACCCTATTTTTAGCGCACCAATGCAGCAGGGTTGGTTGACGGATGATAAAGGCCAAAGATCATGGCCGGTTAATCATTATCAGGCCGAAGGCAACCGCGTCACCAATTGGCTGGCAAATGGAGTGATTAAGCAGCATCGTACATTAGCCACTTATATTAATCTGTTGATAGACGCCGGTTTTACTCTGCATCGCCTTGAAGAATGGGGGCCTACGGCGCAGCAAATTGCAGAACAGCCGGCATTGGATGAAGAAAAAGAGCGCCCAATGTTATTTTTGGTTTCTGCTACAAAATCTTAACGTGTTATCGTTCCAGCTATATACATAACCCGCGTAAGTAATTTAATTTGCTATAAAACCAGGAAACCCGCACAAGGCGGGTTTTCTTTTGACAATTCTTATCGGATAGAAAACAGGGGTTTCTAATCTGATAATTAGCCGTTATTGCCTGTCTTTACAGGGCAACAACATTGGCAGCCGAAGGTCCTTTCGC
>NZ_CPYD01000011.1:61168-155776 GCF_001112925.1 Yersinia nurmii | reverse complement strand
GACGCCGGAAGAATATCGGCTGATGGCTGAGAAACCGGAAATCTCAAAAAGTGTGTGGAACTAAAGCTGGGATACTTACAATGTCATAGGTGAGACTTTTGGAGGAAATGGCCGCGAGCCCCAAGTACGGACGGATCTGAGGTATTTAATTAGATATAGCTAGTTAGCTCGATCGTAAATAAACATTCGCTACTTTTTTAGGCCCTTCATAAATATCAAAAGATGAATGGTTTAGCATTCGCTCTTGAGGGGCACTATCGACTAAAAAAGCAACTCTCCCTAAACTTATATCTTTCCCATTTTCATATATTGGTGATTCAAGTTCAAAAACAACACTCCATGCATTATTCTGCCAGTTAATATCTTCAGCGAATCTTGCTACTGAAAAATATTTTCCCTTAGGGGGAACAGTTTCCCTACCGCCTTCGTCAAAAGATAGCCATTCAACTTTCACATTATGCATTATTTCCTCCTACTGAGTTAACATCTTCCTGAAGTAACTTTTTTACTCCACGAAATCTTTGTTCTTGGGGTATTTAGATCTTCCAATTGAGCATATCTCGCTGGGCCAATACCGTCCAAATGAGGATCTAAATGCATTTTACTTGCGATATCATCAGGAACGTCTATTTGCACAATTCTAAATGTATCGCCACCGTGCCCCATTTTTTCACCCCATGTAGCAGCATCTTTATACGACTCGGCAAACCATTTCCCCTCCATCGTACCTTGACCCGCCTTCCAGGTTCCATCTTTAATCAATTCAGTATATTCGGCAAGACTCATTCCCCGATACAGAACCATTAACCCCAGTGGATCGATCCAACTCAGCGGATTCGGCGCATACTGGTAAAGATTCAGTCCCCCCGACAAACCAATCGGATCCGGCGTCGTGAACCGACCGACTTCAGGTGCATAATACCGATGAGTATTGTAGTGTAACCCGGTTTCTTCATCCAGATATTGCCCGGCATAACGCAGCGGTTGGCGGAATTGCCCCAGCGGTTTGATGAGGTTGCGCCACATCGCATCGGTCTGGCGGGTCACCTGACCAAACACGCCATATGCACCACACAATTTTATGCTCTCCATTAACACCAGAAGTACTGAATGACAGCAATGAAAAGCGTAAACAACGCCCTTGTTTTCATTAGCCGCCCAGAGCGCTCAAAACATATACTTAACGTACGGTTGGGCTTCAACCCCCTCTGTAGCGGAAAATTCGCGGGCAGCAAGATTCCGTCCTGCCCGCGCTGCTATCCATTCAAGCAGTAATCAATAGTCATTCGGTAATGCGCTTTACTTCTATAGATTCGCCCCTCCTCCCATCAGGCATTCTTCTATCCCAAATGGCATCAAACGCTTATGACAATGCCACCCCATTGACGCTGAATTCCAGGTTAGATGTGGGTTTAGCGATATCAATGGACGATACCTCCGCGCCGCCGACGAAGACAGAGGCTTTGATTGGGTTCAAACCTTCCTCTACGTTAATGTGGAATTTATTCATACAAGTGGCATCAATGCGATTAGCAGAGAGTTTGAATTGCTGAACGGCCCCACCTTCGAATTGTACTTCAAGATAACAAATATTGGCTCTGTCACCGTCTCCTTGATAAACCATACCGAAAGAACCATGTAATGCAGGGAAGATATAGCTGCTCAATGCCCCCTGAGGATCGTAATAACCCACCAATGTGGTAACCGCGACGCCTTGTTTATATGGACGTTTAGCTTCACTCAGTGAGTATTCGGCAACTTCCAACCAAGTTTTACCATTAGATAAATAAACGGAGTTGTGGTTATAGGCAATGGTATAGAGCTGGTTATTCACATGAAGCAGAGAATGAGAGTTAGTTAAGTTTTGAACTCGTACTGCTTTGCCTTTGTTCTCCTCTGTAGCATTAGGAATATAAATATCCTTGGCAAAATTCTTATTTTTAAACGACACGGTAATCAGATCATGACGTTCAAGTAATGCCGTCATTGATGCTAGGGTAACGTCTGAAGGCGCGGCATCTTTATTTGACTTGGTTTCCACCCGATTTTCCCAAGGTTCCATAGTTTGAGTCGTCGCATTCCACTTATTAAAACCGGTAGGCGAATGGCGATCAAATACGGCTTTATTTTCCAGAAAAGTTTGAATTTTCGATAAAGAATAAGGTGTATGCAAGGTAAAAGCATTACTTTGCATATACATTGCCGAACCACTCGCCATTGCATCGCGACCCAAACTGTGCCCGGCAAAAGGTTCGGCGCATTGCTCGTCCTGGCAGGTGGGTTTATTGCTGATAGATTTTTCAAAGTTAGGAATGAACTGATCGTTATCGCTATCCCAGCCCCAGCAAGAGTTGGGCTTATCCGGAGCCTGATGAACAGAACCCGCATATCCGTTTGGATAATGTCCTAAACCGTAGTTATGGCCAACTTCATGGCTGAACTCATTCCCAATACTGCTTTGCAACGTCACAATACCACCACCACCGGATAAACCATGTACGATAATTCCATTGACGTACTTACCAATGGAATTATGCGCAGTTAGCTGTGCGGTACTGTACGGATGACCTTTTTCCCCTTTACCTTGTGAGGAGTTGATACCGTAGTTGGCATTATCAATACCGATGGAAATCAGTTCCTTACCAATACGCTGCCGCATTGTACCCTCATAAACGCCACCGGTACTTGGATCGTAATCGGTTAGCAGTACACCTTCCGGCAGCATCACTTCTTTGAAATATTGCGGTTCGTACTGTGAAACGATCAGTCGGCTCAATGGAACCTGTTGAAAATACTGGCGATGATATTCATTTTTTTTCTGGAATTCGAATGCGTTGCGATACGGCGTTAGCATACCTAAATCAATGGTGTGGATAATTAACTCGTTCGGTGCCCCAACCTGGATATGACCAAGTTGACCGTGTTTTCCGTTATGCTCGAAATCAAGCTGAATACCCGGAACGACTTTTTCAAACGGAATAATGATCGACCAGAAGCCTTCACCAAAAGAAATCTGGCTATATTTCACGTCATCCAGACTGTACCAGGAACCTTTATAATTACGCAGTACGACGGTCAGACCACGGTACAACGTAATTTTTTTTCCTGAGTAGTGGATAAATGAATTATATCCGGCGTTTGAGGATAAAGTGACTAATTTGCCATCCAGTTCATCCGCAGCTGGCATATAAAAATCTTTAATCCAACCACCGTCTCGAGTACTGATCTTCAGACTGTTATGGGTAGAAAGAATAGATTTAATCTGATTACCTTGCGTATCATCTTTTAGTTTATTCAGTTCTGTCTGACCAGAAATGGATTTGTCATACACAACCGGTTCAATAAAGTCATCTTCACTGCCATTGAAGTCTTTAATCTGCTCAACCAGCTGCGTCAATTCCTTTGGCGGTCGCATGGTGTAAGTGCCAACCACTTGATTTTCTGCATCTTTAAGAGTCAAAATGACAGGAGTAGCTTCGTCAATCTCTTGTTTTGATTTAAACAAGACCATGGTTTTTCTATGAGAAGCTAAATGCGGCTGAATATCATCGCTAATATGTTTTCCAGCCGGAATTACACTGTTCTGTACAAAAAGAATAGAGGCGGAAAGCTCCCCATCGAGATCGCTTGGAAAATCGTTATTATTAAATGTAATAACATATTTTTTGTTAGTCGTTGTTTTTTCCATTTTTAACACCTTATCTAATTGACGGTTGTTTTCACAGAATAATCGCTTTTGGTAAATATCTGCCTTTTCCCATTTACAGATATACATCTGAGCATTATTATCTGTTACCAGTTAATTTCGTGACATAAAGTAAATTGCATAACATTGAATAGAATTAGATTAAATTGATTATTAGTGCATTTCCTGACAATCAAATAAATCAGTTTTCATTATTACTTCTAAATATAGAGTCCTTATCATTTGCCTGGGGAGTTAACAGCCTACCCCAACGATTCCGATAATATTATTTAATTGTCTTGTTCAATTAAAAAGTAACTTAGCGTTTGTAACTTACAAATGAATATTTAGTGCAGTCAGAAATTATCGGGGTAAATAAGAATATGATTTCTCCCATCCAATAATTCCGATGGGATAATTTTCATACTATTAGAACAACGAAAAATGTTCTCAAAGCTAGGCAGGTAGACGCGCGTATAATTTGGTGTTGCCTAGCCTAACGCGCTGATAAATGCTTATCTCGTCTTTGATGAAATTTATTATCGATATCCGATTATTTACGCTAAAGAGATTCGAAAAAATACCGATAAGTTATAGTGTAGCTTACATGGCGTCGTCTTAGGCGCTCGTTTTTTATTCGACCTGAGCAGGCCATAAAATGGAACAGGTGTTACCCTCAACGATAGAACTACCGCCCAGATCGGAGAAGATAGTGCCTTATTCTGTTTATGCGCAATTATCAACGCAAAACAGGAATAGCAAAGAAAATAACGTGCTGATAACAAAAAAAATCGAGAACAAGGATTCTGGCTATTTGACGTGGCAGAAATCGATCAGTGATTCACTGAGTGACCTTTACCAGTTATCTGATGCTCAGACACAACAGATTCAAGAACAAAATGAGCAGCACCGATTGCGTATTCACGCGCTGTGGCAAGACATGGAAAGTCATATTTTTCAACATCATAGAGAATATAACCAGCAATTACAATCCTATCAGGATAAAGTACAAAAATCGCTAATTGAATTTGCCCAACAAAACCAGTGTGATACTCAAAATTACAATACAAAGATGGCTGAAGCGTTAGAAATACGATTTAGTCAGTTAAACCGTCAGTTGGAATTAAGTAATCTGGCTTTGGATAAACAAATTAGCCAACAGCATCGTATTACAAGAAAAATGACGCTAGCATTAAGCCTGAATATTCTATTTTCATTTATGTTACTGATGACATTTTTCTATCAACATCTTGGCTGGTTAACCACGCATTAATTCATTATTAGAACTGAAATGGCCCATATGAATATGAGCCATTTTTATGAATTTTGTCTTAGCGTTAATCCCGCAGTTCGCGTAAGTCAAAACGAACAGGAAGAGTAATGCTGATTTCTGTACGATTAGCCATTATTTCCTCTGGTGCTGGTGGTAGAGGTTGCGCACGCTTAGGCAGAGCCAACGCTTCATTATCCAACGAATCAACGCCGCTACTTTTCATTAAGCGAGTCGCTAAAACCAACCCTGCTTTATCCAGCGTAACGTGAACCAACACCACACCCTGCCGATTCTGGCGCACTGCAATGGGTGGGTAACGTTTATGGCGGCTGAGGTGTCCCATTATCAGGCCACTCCAGTCAGGCATGCCTTGGGTTTGCGCAAAACTGTCACTGGTGTAAGGTGCGGCGATACGTTGCCCTGTTGTGCTAGGTGGCTCGCTGGTTGCTTCAACTGGTGGCAGAGTATTGGGTAATGAGTCCTGAGATGGCGCATTATCGTTTTGTGTTTCACGCCGCTGACTTACCGGTTTCGGTTTTTCGCTGACCTTCTTTTTCACTGCCAATATTGTGGGTTTTATCGCTTCGGGCACTGCTGGCTGCACGCTTTCCTGTCGTTCCGTTTCTGATTTCACGCTGGATTCCGGTGCAGATAGCACTTTGGGCGGCCCCATAGGGACATCATTTGGCGCGGAGACGGATTCCATTTTATCTGCAAAAACTAGCATCAACGCCGGTGGCGGCGCGGCGGTAACCGAATCTGCAGCAATATAATGATAAGCCAGCCAACCGAGCAGGCCGCCGTGTAACAATAAAGCCAGAAAGGTGCTACCACTCCAACGAACACGCGCCCTGCCCCCCATAGGCATCATGGCAATATCTGACGGCGCCGAGAGGCTATTTTTAGTGGTTTGCATGGTTTTCCTGCTTGGGAAAGAAATGATAATGAGGTAACTACTGAGAAAGTCACTTGAGTTGGCTATTCGGGCAGTCAAAAAATAAAAACAGCATAAACATGGGTAGATTAGTTATTCATTGGCATAATTCATCGAATATCTATCTGAACCCAATACCGAGAGAAATATTTGACCTGAACGGGCAAAACATCGGGTAATGCATTGAGGATACGGTCAGTATCAGCCAAAGGGAAAACCCCCGACAAACGCAAGTTCGACGCTTCCGGGTAACAGCGCACGACGCCGAAACGATAGCGGCTTAATTCGTCGAGAAAATCACTGAGCTTCTGATTATCGACGAATAATTGCCCGTTCACCCAAGCGCTTTTGGCCCGTATTAACGGCTTCCGCCCGTACCCAGATGTCGATAGCCAACCGCCCTGCCCAGCCGTGATAGTCAGGCTCTGCCGACGAGATTGCGGTAATAACCTCACCGCCCCCTGATAAACATCCACCTCAGTCTGCGTTCCCTTTAAGTGAACGTTAAATCGTGTTCCTAAAGCCACAATACTGCCCTGAGGTGTTTCTAAGCTCAGCGGGCGGGGAAAATGCGCCTGTTCTTCCAAATGGCCGCTTTCCACCATCACTTCCCCTTGAATTAGCACAATCTGGCGAACCACATCGCTGTAACGCACATTAACCGCCGTTTGGGTATTAAGCTGTAAGTACGTACCATCTTCTAGCGTCAGACTTTTTTGTTCGCCAATACCCGTTTGATAGTCAGCCTGCCTGGATAGCCAGGCCGTCGAGTGACCGCCCAGAATCAGCCCTCCGCCAGTGATACAGCAGGCGGCCAGTACCTTCAAAACGCCCCGCCGATTGGTTTTCTCCAATACAGATAAACTGCTGTGGGCCGCCTGAACGTTGAGGCGACTAAAATCGGCGCAGTAAGACTCAATATGCCGCCACGCCCGTTCATTATCCGGATGCTGATTACGCCAATCTAACCACGCCTGTCGATCCTGTTCCGTCGCCTCATCGTCCATTAAATGCGTTAGCCAGAAAACCGCCTCCCGCGCGCTTTCGCTGGCAATAGGCACTCCTTGGACATCCTGAATCGTCGGATTATTCATTGGGGGAATGGTCATTTCAGCGGCTATTCATATAGAGCGATATCATATAGGACGATATTTAGTTAAGAGGCATTCATCTAAGAAGAAAGCGCGAAAAAACACTGAAGATTAGCCCGCTGTAGGTACTGTTTAACCGAACTGGCAGAAACCCGCAGACGTTCAGCAATATCGCTGTAACGCATACCCTGCAAGTGGGCCAGCAGGAAGGCTTCCCTTACCTGTGGCGGTAAACCATCGAGCGCGGCATCCAGCTTTTCCAGAATTTCCAAGGTTAACAGACGAGTTTCAGGCGACGGCGTAACCACTTCAGGTAATGCATTGAGAGCCGAAAGATAAGCATCTTCAATCGTTTTGCGACGATAGTGATTAGCCACCAGCCGCCGCGCCACCGTTGCTAAAAAAGGACGGGGCTGACGAATTGCCTGCGCATCGGGATTAATCAGGATATTCAGGAAGGTATCTTGCGTGAGATCTGCCGCATGCTGCGGACACCCTACTTTGTAGCACAACCAGTGATAAAGCCAACCGTGATGTTCGAAGTAAAGTCGCTGGGCAAAACCATGCGCACTAGCTGATGTCTCCCTCATCGTCGATATTAACCCCGAAAATCACAGTCCATATGAATGATAATGATTATTATTTATATTTTCATTATCGTATGTCAAGTTATTACTCGCGGTTAGTCTTATTTTTATCACTAACCGTTTATTTCTCTCTTTTGCTTTCCCGTCGCAGTCCCTGTCTCTATGGTAAAAAAACGGCACCCACCAAGGATGCCGCAATTCGATCTCGTGTTCGTCTTAGAATCGTTGAGAAACGCTCAACTTTATATTACGCCCAACGCCGGAGACCGACTCGCCAAGGTACGGGTAATACTCAGTGTTAAACAGATTATCAACCGCCACCCGCGCTTCAAATCCATCCAGCGAAGTTGGCTGCCAGCTGGCAAACAAACCATGCAATACGTAACCTTTGGTTTTCGGTAATGACCAGACATCCGCTTTGGGATCGCTATCTGACGGCGAACGGTCCTGCTTCCGTACGAAATCCCCTTTCCAACCAAAGGCCATGTCCCATTCCGGCATTTTAACACCTAGCATGGTATGTGCCGTAGTCGGTGGAATTTCGGCAATCCAGGTGCGATTGCCCCAAGGGTCGCGCGGCGAAGCATCTCTTTCCCCACGAATGCTGGAATAAGACAGACTGCCGAAAATTCGTTCACTATCATAGAAGGTTTCAATTTCTACCCCTTCGATAGTATAACCCGGTAAATTGCGGTAATTGGAAAGTGTTCCCTTACAGGAAGACGAGCTACCGCTGACAGATTGAGCGTCACACAGCACGCCGCGGCGATAGAAAATTTCGTTTTTACCACGGTTACGGAATAAGGTAGTTCGAATTTGCAGACTGTCCTGCTTCGTCATCAGATCGTTAAAATCGAGGATTGCGCCCAAGCGAATACCGGTAATAGTTTCCACATCCAGATTGCGACTGGTTCCTGGTATGCTGGATGCCCCAGACTGCACCTCGTACTGCTCATCCACCACCGGCGCGCGCCAAGTGCGGCTGATGTCAGAGAACAATGACAGATTCTGCGTTGCCTTCCACATCACGCCCAAATGCGGAGACCAGCCGGTGTAAGTCACGCTCCTGTAGTCATGACCGGCCGCCGGATCGCTGTCATTGAAACGCGGAGCGAAGTTCGGTTGCCCAGTATTAGTCACGTGATCGTATCGCACACCCGGCGTGACGGTCAGACTCCCCAAAGTCAGCGCATCTTGCAGATAAAGGCTGCGGGTTTCTTGCTCTCCCGCTGGCATATAATAAGGCTGGAAATAGCCATAGTTATAGCTCGGGTTATTCTTTTGAGCCGGATAGTACATCAGGGTGTCGCGTTCGTGTTTATGCCAGCGCGTCCCCACTGTTAACACATGTTCCAGCACACCAGTGCTAAAGCTGCTTTCATTATTGATATCCAGCATGTTGTCTTTATAACTGACCCAGCTTTCATTACCCAAACTGCCTAGGAAACTGGTAGACGCCGTTTTCGGGCGCTGATCGTATTGTTTAGTGTTAGAATTTGCATAAGTCACGGTCATATTCAGTAGCGGGTTCTCTTCCGGAGAAATATTCCATTTAACCGAATAGTTGCTATCCACCTGATCCCGTAACACCAGCTTACGTCGCCAGGCTTCTTCATAGCCATATTTCTTGATATCCGCAGCGGACGGGGACGGCATATCGTCACGTTTGGCGGCAAAAGGTTGCCAGCCATCGGATTCGGAACGCATCGCCGATAAGGTTAGAGTCTGCGAATCTGTCAGATAAATATTGGTTTTGAGTAAATAAGAGGCCTGATCGTTGGTGGAATAGGCAAATCGCGTGCCGTCCGGGCGACGGATATTATCTCCGTCACGCTTACTCATATAGATTAAACCGTCTGCTAGCCCATTCTCCGTGCGACCATATAAGGCAGCACTATAAATATTCTGTCGATCATTGGTGTGATAACTGTATTTCAACAGGCCACCGAAGTTTTCACCCGGTTTAAGCATATCTCCGGCGTCTTTGGTTTCGATTTTCACCGTCCCGCCAAGGCCCCCGTTCCCATTCAAAAGATTGTGCGGACCTTTATCCACATCAATTCGTTTAATCAATTCTGGTTCAATAAATACCGAACCTTGCCGATATTTTTCGAATCCTTTTGGCGCACCGTCGAGGGTGATTTTTACATCTTCCATGTCGCCCATGCCCCAGATATTCAGGCTTTGCCCACCGGGTCGTGGCGATCCTGCCATAGAAACGCCGGGTAAACGGTCAACTAAACTGGCCAGATTATCCGCCTGCGCTCGGGCGATATCTTCCTGACGCAAGGTGGAACGCCCTGCTTGTATGCTGTTTGACATTCCACCAATCACCGACAGCTCCGGCAGGGTAATACTGTCATCTGAAAGCAACGCCTGCGGGACTTCCATCAATCGATAACCATTCGGGGTTTTGACTGCCTGTAGCCCGCTTCCCGCCAAGAGTTGTTCAAATGCCTCCGACAAACTTTGCGCGTTATTCACGCTCGCCGCGGTTTTGTTCTGAGTTTGCTCAGCGCTGAAAGTCAGAATAATGTTAGCCTTGCTAGCTAATGTCTGTAAGGCCGAGGTCAACGATCCTCCCGGAATGCTGTACTGCGTCGTCGACGCGCTAACATTCTGATCCGATGTTATTTCCTGGGCCATCAGTTGACCCGGAAAACTAATACCTAACGCCAGCAGGCCGGATAAGGCGTAGCTAACTGGGCGAGCGTCGTGATGAGATAATCGTTGCTGGTAAATAAAATGCGCTTTATTAACTGCCACGGAAATATGCTGTGATTTCCCGCTATTTTTTATAGTCATAACGTTCCCTGAGTGCATTGATATGAAAACTCATCAGAGAGGTCACGCGAGAACAAAAATCGGGCAGAAAAAAAACATCAAGGTGAATATATTCGTTTAGCCTAGCCAATCGCCTCCGCGCAGGGGATTGGTTTTCAGGCATAAATTGCGCTTGTACAAACGGTTACACGCCGAAACCAATGACTCACGGATCTTCCCATCAGCATTCCCTACACTCTTTTTAACGACCCAACCGGGCCGCCCCTAAACAGAATGCCGAGGAAACACCCATGAAAAAATTATTAGCCTTAGTTGTTGCTGCTACTCTGGGCTTGTCTTCTGCGGCTTTCGCCGCTGACACCACTGCTGCTGCACCCGCAACCGCTGCCACTCATAGCACCACGGTAAAAATGGCGCATGAAAAACATGCCAAAAAAGCTGTGAAGAAAACTGAGCAAAAAGCACAAGCGGCCAAAAAACACCACAAGGCCGTAACTAAAGCGCCAGCACAGAAAGCTCAGGCTGCTAAAAAACACCACAAAGCCGTAACTAAAGCGCCAGTGCAGAAAGCTCAGGCTGCTAAAAAACACCACAAAGCCGTAACTAAAGCGCCAGTGCAGAAAGCTCAGGCTGCCAAAAAACACCACAAAGCCGTAACTAAAGCGCCAGTGCAGAAAGCTCAGGCTGCTAAAAAACACCACAAAGCCGTAACTAAAGCGCCAGCGCAGAAAGCTCAGGCTGTTAAAAAACACCACAAAGCCGTAACTAAAGCGCCAGTGCAGAAAGCTCAGGCTGCTAAAAAACACCCTAAAAGCGCAGTAAAAGCAGCACCAGCAGCTAAATAACTGACCGTATGTAACGAAGTCACACCTGACTCGCTCAACACCCGGTTATTCCGGGTGTTTTTTATCGGGGGTCGTCACTATGCTGCGCCGCTACCTATTTGAAATCATACTGACCGCACTGATCCTGTGCGGTCTGATCACCCTAAGTTTTTACTTATAATTCTAATTAAGCCATCACGCGAAAATATCGAAAAATCAATTGCTGAACAGCCCCGACAGGGTGAATTATGTCTATAGTTACCGGTAGCAATATTCCTAATTTTTCCGGAATCAGCGGTTTTTTTGAGTGTTAATGGATGACCTTTGCAAGGCAGATTATTTATGCGCTTATCATCACTACTACTGTTGAGTCTGTTACCTTTTTCCGTATCCATGACCTACGCCGACTTACCAGATACGGCCAGCGCCAAAGATCAAAACACTTTATTCTTCGGAAAAGACGATCGAACAGAAGTGACCAACGGCGCGGACTGGCCGTGGCAGGCAATTGGACAAATTGAGACGGCGAGCGGCAACTTATGTACCGCAACGCTTATTTCCCCTCACCTGGTTCTAACCGCAGGCCATTGCGTACTAGCTCCGCCGGGAAAAATTGATAAAGCTGTCGCTTTACGTTTTATTTCCCACAATCAGAAATGGATATATCAAACCGGAAAGCTGGAAACGTTAGTTGACCCAAAACTGGGCAAGCGCTTGAAACCTGACGGTGAAGGTTGGATCGTTCCACCGGCGGCGGCAGCCTATGATTTTGCTCTTATTCGGTTAACCAGTTCAAAATCCTTACCAATTAAACCCTTACCTCTTTGGCAAGGCACGTCGGCAGAGCTAACTCAGGCACTTAAACAAGCAAAACGACAGGTAACGCAGGCGGGTTATCCGTTGGATCATCTGGATAGTCTGTACAGCCATGAAAACTGTCTGATTACCGGCTGGGCACAGCAAGGCGTCTTGTCCCATCAGTGTGATACGTTGCCCGGCGACAGTGGTTCTCCGCTATTACTCAAGAGCCCGGAAGGTTGGTCGCTGATTGCGATTCAAAGCTCTGCCCCTGCAGCTAAAGACCGTTATCTGGCGGATAACCGCGCGTTGGCCGTAACGGCTATTAGCGAAAAGCTAAACCTGTTGAGTAAAAAGTCTAAAGATAAGTAAATTTCCATCAACTGAATTGATTGCTATATCCGGCGCGCTCGTCAGAGCACGCCTTCTGCCTTCTCTTGTTGACCCCAAGGCTTCATTTAAAGAGCAAAAATAAAGTCATCAACCTTGCTCTGGATTTTATCTTTTACTCTCTGGCTAATGACAGCGTAGCTTCTTTCATGCAGTGTTGCTGTCGTCGTGTATACATGAATATCGCCAACAATCTCTTGGGTGGAAAATTTCTGGCTAAGTAAATGGCCTTTCACTATCTCGGCAGTGGTGAAAAACAGGCAAAGCGTGGAAATAACATTCAGATTCGACACAAAATTCACCTGTAGCTTCACTCGGGTGACAGTACCAGGATAAGGTTCAAGCATAAAATCATCGGAATCTGTCTCAGCAAAAGTTCCAGCGTGATAAACCTCGATTGCTTCCTCAGTTAATGGCTTCTCAAGTAACAATTCCATTCCGCTGACGACGGAACGACTGGCATCTGGCGGCGCAATTTCTCGAAAGAAATCGCTCATCAGATCCTTGAGCACCAGATCAGCCCCGATCTTATCGGGTCGATATCTATCAGATTTTACCTCAGAAAACTGCCAGAAGATTGATTCTAATATTTGCACATAGTTAACAAACCAACTTTTGGATGACAAGAATCGCGATGTTTTTTCATCTGCGTTTAATTGCGCTAATAAGCAGGAGTAAAGCGAATTTTGTCGAAATAAATTATTCGTTTCAGGATGAAAGATAAATAAACTACCGTAATCCACATACACGTCCGATTGATAGAAACTCATACACACCTCGCTTGGCATGAATTGAATAGCATTACAGGGGCGTTTCTGATGTTCACTCATCTATAAACATAGATGAAAAGCATTATTTTTATAAAAAAATTTCTTATATTAAATGTTCATTGTGTAAGCCAACTTTCAACAAACCTTTAGCTTCCGAGCCAAAATAGCTTCACAACCCTCACGAATACACGCAACTAACTGTAATTAAACAAGATTTAAAATAAGCACCATAGATAGAATTAATTATTACGAAAGACTTCCCAACCTATAATAAGAGAATGGTCTAAATAAACATTGATATAAAAACCAAGAGAGAGCTAATTTAATCACTAATTTACTCCATATTAACTGTTAAGTTAAAAATTGGTGAAATAGTTAATATTGATATTTAAATAGTTAAACCATTATTTATAAGTAATTTTATTAAGTATAATAATCTCATCAATATACATCTAATTACATTGATAAAAGCAAGGTAATAAATTCCGTATCTTTCTCACCATTATTTCTACGTCTAACGAGATATCACCGCGCGATTGCCGTGTACAACGACACACTACGCGGTGATAGCCGATCAGGACTGAGCGGAAAGCTGCTCAATAGTTTGCAGGATACGCTTATCAGATACCGGATAAGCGGTACCCAATTGTTGAGCAAACAGACTCACTCGCAATTCCTCGATCATCCAACGCACTTCCTTCACATCATCATCCTGCGCACGTTTCGGCGGCAGTTTATGTAGCCACTGCTGCCAAACCTGCTGCACATGCTCAACCCGCAGCATTTGGGCGCGATCGCGATGAGGATCTACCGCCAGTTTTTCCAATCTTCGCTCAATCGCATGCAGGTAACGCAGCGTATCTGGCAGGCGTTTCCAGCCGTTGCTTGTGACAAATCCGCGATAAATCAAGCCGGAAAGCTGTGCTTTAATATCGGAAAGCGCCAACGCCAGCGCAATATCAACACGCCCTTTCAAACGTTTGTTGATACTGAATACCGTCGTCAGGATCTGCTCTACCTGCTTGGCAATCTCAACCACGGTATCATTCAGTTCCGCCCGAACTCGCTCCTGCAAGCGGCTAAACTCCTCCGCTTGCCATACCGGCCCGCCGTACTGCGCCACCAGTTTGTCTACGCCGCAGGCAATACAATCGTCAATAAGATCCAGTACGTTGCCGTAACTGTTGAAATACAGCCCTAATTTGGATTTATTAGGCAGTTTTTCATGTAAGTACTTAATTGGCGAGGGAATATTTAGCAACAGAAGACGCCGTGTACCCTGCCACATAGCCTGCTGTTGCTGAGTTTCAGTTTCAAATAAACGAATGGCTACGCTGTCTTTTTCATCCACTAACGCCGGATAGGCCTTCACTTCATAGCCACCGCGACGCTGTTCGTAGCAGGTTGGCAAATCGCCAAAGCTCCAGATGTGCAAATCATTTTGCTCCAAACCATCGTCAGCCACAGCGGACAAGGTTTCTTGTACTTTTTCCTGCAGCTGGATTTTAAGCGCAACCAGATCCTTCCCTTCCCGTAGCGGGCGATTTTTATCGTCAACGATACGGAAAGTCATGCGTAAATGGTCTGGCACCTGATCCCACTGCCAGCTCTCTCGTGACACCGTCACGCCAGTCATGCGCCGCAATTCCCGCTCCAGCGAATCCAAAAGCCCGGTTTCCAGTGGCGTGGCGCGTGCCAGAAAGGCCTCGGCGTAATTAGGAGCAGGAACAAAATTCCGTCGCACAGGTTTCGGCAGGGATTTAATCAGCGCGATAATCAATTCCCGACGTATCCCTGGAATTTGCCAGTCGAAACCTTGCTCTTGAATCTGATTCAGAATGGGCAAAGGAATATGTACCGTCACCCCATCGGCATCAGCGCCCGGCTCAAACTGGTAGGAAAGACGAAGCTTCAGGCTACCCTGATACCAAAAATTAGGATAATCCAATGGATTAACCTTGTTGGCGCCATCCTTAATCAGCATGGTTTTTTCGAAGTTCAGCAGCTCAGGCTGCACCTGACTCGCTTTCTTCCACCAGCTATCAAAATGGCGTGCTGATACCACATCACGACCGATACGCTGATCGTAGAAGTTAAACAGTGTGTCATCGTCCACCAGAATATCCCGGCGACGGGACTTGTGTTCCAATTCTTCCACTTCGGCCAGCAATTTCAGATTTTCACGGAAGAAAGCATGGCGCGTCTGCCAGTCACCTTCCACCAAACCGTGGCGAATAAACAGTTCACGGCACAACGGCGGATCGATTAAGCCATAATTAATCTTACGCGCCGCAACAATAGGCAGACCAAACAGCGTCACTTTCTCACTGGCCATCACTGCACCCTGAGCTTTCTCCCAGTGTGGTTCACTATAGTGATGTTTAACCAAATGCTGCGCCAGCGGCTCAATCCATTCCGGTTCGATGCGCGCGGCAATACGTCCCCACAGGCGACTGGTTTCCACCAGCTCCGCGACCATAACCCATTTCGGCGGTTTCTTGAACAATCCCGATCCTGGGAAGATAGCAAAACGGGCGTTGCGAGCGCCAGTATACTCTTGTTTATCGGCATCTTTTTGCCCGATATGGGAAAGCAATCCCGTCAGCAATGCGGTGTGCACGCTGCGATAATCCGAAGGCTCACTATTCACCGGCAGCCCCAGCTCTCTCACGACCTGGCGCAGTTGGGTATAAATATCCTGCCATTCCCGAACCCGAAGGTAATTCAAATAATCGCTGCGGCAAAGTTTACGGAACTGGGCCGATGACAGCTCTTTCTGCTGTTCCTTGAGGTAATCCCAAAGATTAACAAAGGCCAGAAAATCTGATTCTTTATCTGCAAAACGTCGATGTTTCTCATCTGACGCCTGCTGCTTATCCATCGGCCGCTCACGCGGATCTTGAATTGACAGCGCGGCGGTAATAATCATGACTTCACGAACACAGCCGTTTTTCTGGGCTTGTAACACCATGCGAGCTAAGCGCGGATCAACCGGTAACTGAGCCAATTGACGGCCCAAAGACGTGAGTTGCTGATGCCCGTTGTTTGCAGTTTGGACAGCCCCTAATTCTTCGAGCAAGCGTACGCCGTCCTGAATGTTGCGTTTATCCGGCGCTTCGACGAATGGGAAAGCGGCGATATCCCCCAGACCCAGGGAGGTCATTTGCAGAATAACTGATGCCAGATTGGTGCGCAGAATCTCTGGATCGGTAAACTCAGGACGAGACAGAAAATCCTGCTCCGAATACAAGCGAATACAAATACCGTCGGACACTCGTCCGCAGCGCCCTTTACGTTGATTAGCCGAGGCTTGAGAAATGGGCTCGATCGGCAAGCGCTGCACTTTGGTACGGAAACTGTAGCGGCTGATCCGGGCAGTTCCGGGATCGATAACGTATTTAATCCCCGGCACCGTCAGTGAAGTTTCCGCCACGTTGGTGGCCAGCACAATGCGCCGCCCGTGGTGAGATTGGAACACCCGATTCTGTTCACTGTTGGACAAACGCGCATAAAGCGGCAGCACTTCGGTATGAGGCAGATTCAGCTTGTTAAGCGCATCGGCAGTATCACGAATTTCCCGTTCACCGCTCATAAAGATCAGAATATCGCCAGGACTCTCTCGACCCAGTTCGTCCACCGCATCAAAAATAGCCTGTAGCTGATCCCGTTCCACGTCGTCGGCATCATCCACCACGGGGCGATATCGCACTTCCACCGGATAAGTCCGGCCGGAAACTTCGATAATAGGTGCGTTATTGAAATGACGAGAGAAACGCTGCGGATCGATAGTCGCAGAGGTAATAATAACCTTAAGATCAGGACGTTTCGGTAAGAGTTCCCGCAAATACCCCAGAATAAAATCAATGTTCAGACTACGCTCATGCGCTTCATCAATAATCAGCGTGTCATACTGCATTAACAATCGATCTTGCTGAGTTTCAGCCAGCAAGATGCCATCGGTCATCAGTTTAATTAGGGTATTCTCACCCACTTGATCGTTAAACCTAACCTTATAACCGACGCAACCGCCGAGAGTGGAATCCAGTTCATCAGCAATACGATTCGCCACGGTGCGCGCAGCCAAACGCCTCGGCTGAGTATGACCAATTACGCCTTTCACACCACGTCCCAGTTCCAGACAGATTTTAGGAATCTGCGTGGTTTTACCAGAACCAGTTTCCCCTGCCACGATCACCACTTGATGATCGCGAATAGCATTATAAATATCTGCCTTTTTCTGGCTTACCGGCAGGTTTTCCGGGTAATTAACCGTCGGACACGCGGCTTTACGGCTAGCAACCCGCTGTGCGGCAACGGCAATGTCGTTCTCAAGTTGATCGAGAATCGGTTGCAGGTCCTGCGGGTTAGTGATTTTGCGTGCGCCTTGCAGACGACGTCGCAGCCGTTGCTGGTCGCGGAGCATCAACTCGCCAAGCTGGGCGGATAATGCGGCGAGAGAAGATTTCACGTTCGGTATTCCTTGTTACATCGGCCTTGGCTTAGGGCGGAGGCATGATTTTCTTAAACTATATTGCGAAACATGGTAACACAATCCGCTTTTCCGCCCTATATTCCACGGGCGTAGCCTTCTGCAAAATTCATTCAATAAAATCGAACAAAGAACGCAAAATATTGCGCTATCCCTACTAGAAAAATATGAATACAGTATATTCCATTGAAAGGGCATTACCCTTATATCACTGTTACCTATTAAGGAATTTCGATGAGTAAAGTTCTGGTTCTTAAATCAAGCATTCTGGCAACGCACTCACAGTCCAACCAACTGGCCGATTTTTTTGTTGAAGAATGGACATCTGCTCACGCCGGCGACCAAATTACCGTGCGCGATCTGGCAGCGCAGCCGATTCCTGTTTTAGACGGTGAACTGGTTGGCGCACTTCGCCCTTCTGATGCAGGTCTGACTCCGCGCCAGCAAGAAGCTCTGGCACTTTCCGACGAGCTGATCGCCGAGTTACAGGAGCATGACGTGATCGTTATTGCCGCTCCAATGTACAACTTCAACATTCCTACTCAGTTGAAGAACTATTTCGATCTGATTGCCCGCGCTGGCGTGACATTCCGTTATACCGAAAAAGGCGCTGAAGGCTTGGTCACCGGCAAACGTGCCATTATTCTGACCAGCCGCGGCGGTATTCATAAAGATACCCCAACCGACCTCATTGTTCCTTACCTGCGTGTGTTCCTGGGTTTCATCGGTATTACCGATGTGGAATTCGTCTTTGCTGAAGGGATCGCTTACGGTCCTGAAATCGCAACCAAAGCGCAGGCAGATGCCAAAGAAGTGTTAGTTCAGGTAGTTGCAGCTTAACTCCCCCTATCGAAACAGAATTTTGCTAGGCCCTCGTAATACCCATTAGTGTTATAAGCCACTGCGCACCTCCGGGTGCGCTTTTTTATTTCTGGCAGTCTATGGGCGTAATATTTTCCTCATTTACTCCGTTTCTAACAACATCATCGCAGTTTCTTCCTCGGTCACTAGCCCATTAATCTATTTCCCAATAAGAATGGCCTCCTATGCTGCCTGATTTGTATCGTTAATACGCTGTCATTATTCGGTTTTCCCTTCATCATGCCGCTTTTATTTGTAGGGCGACGGGGTTTGACCATATCCCAATGGCTACAAAACTGGGCGGTATTCTTCTTCGCCACAATATTCACCAATATCAATATTATGTGGGGTGGGCGTTTGGGGTATACCTCGCGATACCTGATTGCAGCGGTGTTAACTTTCGTCGTTAAAGTCAAGCAGCCGAAGCACCCAGAAACTGACTTCATTAATCAATCTGCAAAAAGGGGCTGAGGCTGGAGAAAGGCTCGGAGAGCTGCAACCTCCCCCAAAGTATTGTAATCATCCGTTACGCTGCGGCGCTAAATCTGCACCTTGAATACCGCAAACACGATTTAAAACGATTAACTATGGAAACACATTACGTTCTCCGTCTACGGACGTATTCTGTAATGTTCAATAAGAAACATTCCGCATCGCATCGCATCGCATCGCATCGCATCGCATCGCATCGCATCGCATCGCATCGCATCGCATCGCAGGATAACAAAACATTACATTCTCAACGCTGCATCCACTGACCGTTAATTCCCCGCACAAATTCCCCCGGCTGAGCACGATTTACCAACTTTTGCCCTGCGAGTTTGGCCACTTCATCGGTTGGTACGTGGTTATTTTTGGCAACTTCCTGATACTTTTGTTCTCTCGCCGCATTAATCTGCGCCACCAGCATCAGCGTTTCGGCATCTTTCTTCACCGGTGCCAGGTAGCCACTAAGCGTTTCCCCCACTCGCCCCTGCTGCTTGGCCTGATCTAATGTCAACGCCCAAGCGCCAGTGCTGAACAATAAACTGCTTAATACCAGACTAAGGCC
Organism: Yersinia nurmii; assembly: GCF_001112925.1. GTDB lineage: Bacteria > Pseudomonadota > Gammaproteobacteria > Enterobacterales > Enterobacteriaceae > Yersinia > Yersinia nurmii. The sequence goes on along the minus strand of NZ_CPYD01000011.1, from coordinate 136,239 downwards.
AACCCACCATTTCGTTTGCGTTTTCATGTTGGCTCCTAGAACAGATCAGATTGGTTTTTCAATAAATTCTCTACGTCTTTATCGACTTTGATGCGAATTTCATGCTCTATTTTTACGTTCATATTGATGGTAATCGGTTTCTCTGGCGTCGCAACCTCCAGCCGCACACACCCACTGAGTAGCAGCGTGCCTAAGACGATGATTACCCCATACTGCTTTGCCAACATCTTCATTTGGTTTTCCTCGTCGATATGTCCGATCGCCGCATAACGCTGTAATTAATCACCCTATCTGAAAAGAGCCTTCCGCGAATGGAAAACCTCCCTACACACTGATAGCGCCTACCATAAGCTACTGAATTGATTATAACCGTAACCAAGACGGTTTCTACCGCTAACCGTGGCTAAGCGACGACAACCGAACAAATTTGCGCAGCGCTACGCATAATTTACGGCAAAATCTTCCCCAGCGCATAAATAGCTTTATGCTGTCGCACAAGGGTTAAACTTACGAAAAGCCAGCCAAATAATATGAATATGGAGCAATAAACATGGAACCTCGCATCGCCACGCTTTCCGCCCCCGTTACCGTATCTGGCCTACGTATTCGTACCCAGAATAACGATGAATTTAATGAAAAAACCGCCAAAATCACGGGTCTGTGGTCTGAGTTTTTTTCCAAAAATCTGGCTGAATACACACCAAACAAGCTCGATAACTCACCGATTTATGGCATTTATACTGCCTATGATGGTGGAGTAACCGGCTATTTTGACGTAATGGCTGGAGTCGCAGTGAAAGAAAAAACAACGGACGCAGATTCAATTGAGATTCAAGCTGGGTCTTATCTGGTTTTTGAGGCTCATGGGCCAATGCCAACGGCCATTATTCAGGCGTGGGGCGATGTCTGGGCCTATTTTGAGCAGCACCCTGGAGCAAAACGACGTTTTGCTACCGACTATGAAGCATATACCGATGCAGAAAGCGCACAAATTTATATCGGTATACTGCCCTAGCTTTTGGGGGGGAAGGGAAGCCCATTGGAAGTGGCTAATGGCCTGCTAATTGTATTTAAAAATCAACCATCTAACAGAGTTAAGCCGTTTTTTGGCTACGAGTAACCAGTGACTAATGAGCTTGCCTGTTTATTTCCAGCCCTAGGCAGGAGGAGACAACCACGATGGTGTTAGCGCTTTCAGCCTTGTTTTACCGGAGGCGCACTATTGTGTGGCAACTTTATCTGAATCTGACGCCATAGCAACAGGTGCCGTCGGCGTAGAAAGCGTCTGCTCCAACCATTCCTGCAGGTTGTCGCCAAAACGCAGACTGCGCCACAGTTGAAATACGTTCTCCTGATGGGTGTAATTCAACACTATCGCACGCTTCGCGTTTTTCTGAGTATTGACGCCGTGGATTTTAGATTGCAACGTCAACTCCCCCAGATTATCCAAACTCACCTTGGCATAGGAGTGAGAAATTTCCAGATAGCGCAGCCAGTCAATCACGGCGCCGGTGGCAATGTTGCTTTCGCCAATAGAATCAGCCAGATCCTTATCCAAACGCAGAGTCAGCAATCCGGCGTTGGCAATCCAGCCGTTGCGTACCAGCCACTGCGGATCGTTTAGAAAGAGCGGCAACTCGCCGTCGACCTTGCCAGACATAGCAAACTGCTTGGGCTTCAGAACGGTAAACAAAGCGCTTAAATCGACTTGTTTTAATTTCAGCACCGCTGCATCGTGCTGTGGTAAACGCAATGCCGACAGGCTTAAATGTCCATCCAGAATATCCATTCCCACGTTACTGAGGGTTAATGGTTTTTTCTCCGTATACGGATAAGTGCCCTGCAGATCGGCCGTAATATTTTGCATTTCAAACAAATTGGTTAAGGAGGCAATTCGCAGAGTCACCGGTTCTTTGGCTCCAAGCTGCCATTGATGGTCATTCAGACGATAAGACATCACAAAATCTAGTCCGCTCATTTCACCGTCCTTGAGCCACATACCGCCCTGTTTAACTACCCAGTGTCCACCGGCGGTAAAACCTTGCTTACGCGCCGCAGAAAATGCGGCTTGCGCATAAAACTCGCCGTCACGCAATTTGATACCGAGATTAGGCGATAGCAAGGGCTGGAATACCTGCAAAGATTGTTTCGGCCACCAGGCTTCCCCTCTCAAACGCTCTCCATCCCAACGCCCTCGCAAAGGGATCGGCCCAATTTGCTGTGCCGCTAAATCCCCCTGAAACTGGAAATCATCCGGATTGGTGCCGTTAAGGCGCAAATTCATCACCGTTGCAGGAAGATAGCCTCCATCGCTTAATGCCACTCGTTTGGCCGTGAGTTGCATATTGCCATTGAACGCCGCTTGTTCAACATTGCGCTGCCACATCAGCGGTTTCGTTAACATCAATCTCGGTGAAGATACATTCACCATCCCATACTTTATCTGATCGAAACCGGTAGAAAGCTGATCTAAATGAACTAAAGAGTCTTGCCAACGCCCTTTCCCGGCAATATCCCAGCGAGCAGCCAGGGGAGGCAAATCACCGTTACCCCAATAGCGCCATTGCCAGATACCACTATCTGGTAAAAAGTTTTGCGCATTGCCATCCAGATGCAGTTTTACATTACCCCAGTAGCTATCCCGTGCATTCACTATCGCCTGCAGACGACCGTTAATCCCGCCAGCGTTAATTCGTACGCCAGCCAACGGCCAGCGAGCATCATTCAAGCGTAATTCTGGCGTAATATTACCGTAAGCGCGGAGCAGCGCACCGGGAGACAATAACAGCGTAGGATTAAGCACCGAACCGCTCAATATTCCCGGCAAAGTGCCATTCAATATCAGATTGGACAAATTAGCCTGACCGCTAATTTGGAAACGCAGATCGCTGTCGATCAAACTTAAATTACCTGGGCCTAATGTCAATACCACGTTGCCCTTGCCATTTTGACCGGAGGTAATTACGTTGATTCGAGCCGTTATCACCGCCTGATCAAATCCGTCACTCCAATCCTGTACCGTTAGGTTTACGCCGCCACTCAACGGCTGCTGGGCATAAGGCCACCGCCAAACACCTTGATTAATTTGGATATGTCTAGCGGCAACCTGCCAGGGCAGCGTAATCAGTGCTTCATCTCCGCCTCGCTCCGTCAGGGTCAACTCCCCCTGTTGCTGCTGCCAATGTAAAGCGACCAGCAAGGGCTGTTCCAGATAAGGCGTCGTGAATTCACCGGTCAGTTGCCCTCGTGTCGGCAACGCGTCTAATGACAATGGAATACTTAACGTTCCGCTTAACTGAAGCGGTTGATCGCTTCCGGGAATAGCCAAAATAAACTGCTGTAAATGCAGCTGTTGCTGATTATCCAAAGTGGCGTTAAAACGCAGGTTATCACCTTGGTAATCAATAAACTGACCAGCCTCTGCGGTAGTGAGGGTCAACGCGCCGGCATACTGCTGCCAAGGAGTGACAGAAAGATTATCAATCTGCAGGTCGAGAGAAGAAAGGCGACGTTGCCAATCGGCCAGATTGTGCTGCGCCGACTCCGCATCGTCCGACGGCAATTGACTCAAGCACTCGGTATCCAGTGCCAATGTTTTAGTCTGAATTCCCCAACGTCCTTCTTTATAAGAAAGTCGGGTTTCACCAAGATCGACTAGGGGACAGGTTTTTGCCAGAAAACGCAGTCCATCCACATGTAAGGCTCCGTCACGCCACACCGGCGTATGGGCTAAAATGAGCTGGCTACCGGCTGGAATCCAATGGGCCGCGACTCTCGGTAACCATTGAGGCAAAGTTTTCCATAACGCGACGAGTAGAATCACGCTGGCAAACAGTAGCCAACCGATTACTTTTAGGCTTTTAATCATTATTGGCCTTGTTTTATGAACTGTATTTCCTAAACCGCTGCACATAGCATAACAAATTTCTGGCTCCTGCTATTATGTTGGATAACTAAATCCCTAAGCAATATAGATAAGACATCGGGAACGCCATCACTCCTTTACTCTAACAAATTGTATGATTTATTAAATTCTGATACTTTGATCACATTATTTTGGCGGAGAAATCATGATGAAATTAGCCATTTACAGTACCAAGCAGTATGACCGTAAATATCTTGAGTTGGTAAACCAGAAGTTTGGCTTTGAACTGGAGTTTTTCGATTTTCTGCTTAGCCCGAAAACGGCAAAAAATGCCGTAGGCTGTCAGGCAGTTTGTCTCTTCGTCAACGATGACGGTAGCCGTGAAGTATTAACTGAATTAGCCGAAATGGGGGTAAAAACTCTGGCGCTGCGTTGCGCTGGCTTCAATAACGTTGATTTAGATGCAGCCAAAGAGCTGGGCATTAAAGTGGTTCGCGTACCGGCTTATTCTCCAGAGGCTGTAGCAGAGCATACTGTAGGCATGATGATGAGCCTGAATCGCCGTATTCACCGTGCTTATCAGCGTACCCGCGATGCCAACTTCTCTCTGGAAGGTTTAATCGGTTTTAATATGCATGGCCGCACCGCTGGGGTTATTGGCACCGGCAAAATCGGCGTAGCCACTATGCGCATTCTGAAAGGTTTCGGCATGAATCTGCTGGCCTACGATCCTTATCCAAGCGATCAGGCTTTAGAGTTAGGTGCAGAATATGTTGATTTGAAGACGTTATATGCCAAATCTGACGTTATTTCTCTACACTGCCCGCTAACGCCAGAGAACCATCATCTGTTAAATAAAGATGCCTTTGATCAGATGAAAAATGGCGTCATGATCATCAATACCAGCCGCGGTGCTTTGATTGACTCTACGGCGGCTATTGAAGCGCTGAAGCAGCAGAGAATCGGTTCGCTTGGCATGGATGTTTATGAAAATGAAAGAGATTTGTTCTTTGAAGATAAATCTAACGATGTGATTCAGGACGACGTATTCCGCCGTTTGTCTTCATGCCATAACGTACTTTTCACCGGCCATCAGGCATTCCTGACCGAAGAAGCGCTAATCAGCATTTCCGAAACTACCATGCACAATATTCAGCAGCTCGAACAGGGTTTACCTTGCCCTAACCTGTTGAACGCATAATAGGTTTAATACTATCGCGTTATTTATACAGGGTGTGTTCTGCGCACCCTGTTTTATTTCTCCTATCACTTTTGTTTATTGCCTTTGAACTACTCGTCCTCGTCGAATAAGTATTTCCCTCTGCTTTATGCTCATGCCAACGATTGATATAATTCAAAAAATATTCCCCCATGATCGATTAGGAATGCCTGCAATTTTGATAAGAAAACTCCTGTTATCCCTCAGTTTGATCATATAGCACGGTTAACAAACCCAAGGTTTGGTATAATATCCTCAAATTAATCAATATATTCGTCTGTACGGACGACGCAATTGCCTCACTAGGAGAGATCATGAAAAAAATTGTTCCATTGGCTATCGCGGGAATTTTATTGGCAGGTTGCGGTATGAATCAGAGCCAAAATACGGCTAATCAAATTACCGCTGGGGATTTACAGCATCATAATTTCGTGTTGGTGAGCGTCGATGGGCAATCGCCAAAAAATCAACAAGGTAATATGCCGAACATTGAGTTCGGCGAAAAAATGCATATTTCTGGCGCGATGTGTAATCGTTTTATGGGACAAGGTGAGTTGAAAGACAGCGTTCTTACCGTTGAGGCCCTGGCTGGCACGCGCATGATGTGCAATGATTCTCAGTTAAACCAATGGGATACCTTGATTGGTGAGGTTCTCGCTAGCGGAGCCAAAGTGACCTTGAATAAAGGCGAGTTAACCCTGAGTAACGGCAGCCATACCCTGATTTATACTAGCCGCGACTGGGTCAGCTAAGCCTGTATTATGCCTCGGTAGACTATGGCAATCGAATTTAGCTGCCATAGTCTTAATAACTTGTAACTCAGAACCGTTTACTTAGCTCGCCGGACAGGCTCCGCGCATTAACGCCCACTCTTCACAGCGCTTTCCGTCAGGTAACTGGCACATTCCGATACTTCCACCATTTAGCTGCTTGGCTAGCGTTAATACTCCCCCCGCATTAGCGCAGTTAACCGATGCCGGATTAGACATATTGACGTGGTGGACGCTGGCGCTGGTTGCCTGCTGTTCAGGAATATAATCGTCATTTGAGTTGCTGCTACAGGCGGTTAAAAATAATACGGCAGCGGCGACCAAACAAGATGATGCTTTCATTGTTACGCTCCAGAGCATAAACAGACAGTCGAAATTACAGAAGATAAGCGCCCGATATCATATCTGAGCCGTTCCATCAGCGTCGAGTGACTTTATCAATATTTGTTATAATTGGAACTCAGTATATCCAGCACATATCAGAATAATTAAATGTAGTTGTTATTTACATAAACAGTCTAGAAAATAAGCGCGAAACTATTAAGATAATTATTATCATGTTTGACATGCGTAGTCTCATCGCACAAAAAATATAACGGGAAAAATGATGATTACAGACTTATTGCTACGAATAGCCTTGGCGGGTGCTCTAGGTGGATTAATTGGCATCGAGCGTCAATTACGTTCTAAAGAAGCAGGCTTACGTACTCATATTCTGGTGGGCATTGGTAGTGCCATGTTTATGATCGTTTCTAAATACGGTTTTGATGATCTGCTGGCCCTGGGGCACGTCAGTTTTGACCCTAGCCGCGTGGCAGCACAGGTTGTTAGCGGCATGGGCTTCCTCGGTGCCGGTACAATTATGATTCAGAAACAGATGGTAAAAGGACTCACCACCGCCGCCGGTATGTGGGTGACGGCCGCTATTGGCCTGGTCATCGGGAGCGGATTATATGAAATCGGTATTTACGGCACGCTGATGACGTTGGTGGTTCTGGAAGTGTTCCGTCAATTGAGCAACCGTTTGATGGGACATCATCATTATGTGCTCATACGCTTACTGCCTGAGTCTGTGCCACCGGTCTTAGTTTCTTTGCAGAAAATGCGCATTCGCCCTATTAATCTTTCCGTCACTCAGCGAGATAAAGACAGCGAAAACACAGACTGTGAATTAACTATGGAAGTGACACTGTCACCCAAAAAGCGTATCGACAAAATATATCAGCAATTGCTGACTATCGAGGGTGTCCATATGCTGGATATTCGTTGATGCCCTTTCCCCCGTACGGTATTTCCTTCGTTCAATAAATAAAAGAAGAAAGCCCTGCGGGGGAACCAAACCAATTAATGCATTGTGGTTTTAGACAGCAAATTAATCACCAAAACTCCGGAAATAATCAACGTCATCCCCAAAATCGCTGCCCAATCCAGCTTTTGCTGATACATAAAAGTCGCGGCAATCGAGACCAGAACAATCCCCAAACCAGACCAGATAGCATAGGCGATGCCTAATGGCATAGTTTTAACGACCTGAGAAAGTCCCCAAAAAGCAATGCCATAGCCAATAACGACAAAAATAGACGGCACTAAACGAGTAAAACCTTCTGAAGCCTTTAATAAAGTGGTTGCGATAACTTCCGCCACAATGGCCATCATCAAATACAAAAATCCAGTCATAATATTTTTCTCATTTCAATATCAGCAGTTAAGAGTGAAGTATGCCATTTTCAAATCAATACCGGTTAAATATGCGGTGGAATTAACAGTAATTTTACATGCATTGGCCACGTCAGGTTGATTTTTCTTCAATCTTCACAGGGCTGTAATAAATAGTTTTCGAAATGTAATAATTATTTTCTGCACGAACTTAATCTCTATCCTTCCCCAGGGAAATAAGCCTGTCAGCGTTATTTTATTATTTCTTTCATTTTTTGCCGACACACAAATACGATAAGAGGCAAAAAATCTCTCTGCTAGACTTTACTTATAACAGAAGTCAGGGACAGACAGTTATCTCCCCGGTCTCAGCAAGACGAGCAATGTAAAGGTACTATTAATGATCACAACTGACGGTAACAGTGCCGTAGCCTCAGTGGCTTACCGCGCTAGTGAAGTTATTGCTATTTATCCTATCACGCCAAGCTCCACAATGGCTGAACAGGCAGACGCTTGGTCTGGCAATGGTAAAGTTAATATCTGGGGCGATGTACCCAGAGTCGTTGAAATGCAGTCCGAAGGCGGGGCCATTGCCACGGTTCACGGCGCATTACAAACCGGAGCGCTGTCCACCTCATTCACCTCATCCCAGGGGTTGCTGTTAATGATTCCGACCCTGTATAAGTTGGCCGGTGAATTAACGCCATTCGTTTTACACGTTGCCGCTCGCACCATTGCAACCCATGCGCTGTCGATTTTTGGCGATCATTCCGACGTTATGGCCGTTCGCCAGACCGGTTGTGCGATGCTGTGCGCCAGTAACGTGCAGGAAGCACAAGATTTTGCCCTGATTTCTCAAATGGCGACTTTGAGTAGTCGCATTCCTTTTATTCATTTCTTTGATGGTTTCCGTACCTCTCACGAAATCAACAAAATTGTTCCGCTCAGTGACGATACTTTACGCCAACTATTGCCGCAAAAAGGCATAGATGGGCACCGCAGCCGGGCGCTATCACCGGATCATCCTGTCGTGCGTGGCACTTCCGCTAATCCGGATACCTATTTTCAATCACGAGAAGCCACCAACCCTTGGTACAACGCAACCTATCAACATGTTGCCGAGGCTATGGACGCTTTTGCCACCGCGACCGGGCGGGAATATAAACCATTTGAATACTACGGCCACCCACAGGCGGAGCGCGTTATCATTCTAATGGGTTCAGCCAGCGGTACCTGCGAAGAAGTCATAGACACGCTGCTAACACGCGGAGAGAAAGTCGGCGTGCTGAAAGTCCGATTATTCCGCCCTTTCTCTGCCACACATTTACTGGGTGTGCTACCTGACTCAGCCAGTAAAATTGCCGTTTTGGATCGAACTAAAGAACCTGGTGCATTAGCCGAACCGCTGTATCTGGATGTTATGACCGCGCTAGCGGAAGCTTACAGTCGCGGTGAACGCCCAACTTTACCCAAAGTTATTGGCGGACGTTATGGCCTATCCTCAAAAGAATTCGGCCCCGACTGCGCGTTAGCTATTTTCAAGGAATTAGCGCTAGATATGCCGCGCCCCCGCTTTACCGTGGGTATTTTTGACGATGTGACCGGCCTGTCTCTACCATTAACCTCGGAAACTATTCCCCAGCGCGCCACGCTAGAAGCTTTGTTCTACGGTTTGGGCAGTGACGGTTCGGTTTCCGCCACGAAAAATAACATCAAGATCATTGGCAATAGCACTTCAATGTACGCTCAGGGCTATTTTGTCTATGACTCCAAGAAAGCAGGCGGTCTGACGGTTTCCCACCTGCGCGTTAGCCCAACGCCAATCAACTCGGCCTATCTGGTCAGCCAAGCGGACTTCGTCGGCTGCCACCAGCTACAGTTTATCGATCTCTATCAAATGGCCGAGCGCCTGAAACCGGGAGGTATTTTCCTGCTAAATACCCCGTTTAGCGCCGACGATATGTGGCAGCGCTTGCCGCAGGAAGTTCAGGCCGTGCTGCATCAGCGCTGCGCTCGCTTTTACGTGATTAATGCAGCAAAAATTGCCCGCGAATGCAAACTGGGCGCACGCATCAATACTGTGATGCAAATGGCCTTTTTCCATTTAACCCAGATCCTTCCGACCGATATGGCGATGCAGCAATTACGTGATGCCATTGAACGCAGTTATAGTAGCAAAGGGACTGAAATCGTTGAGCGCAACTGGCACGCGCTGGATGCCACCCTTGATGCGTTGATAGAAATCCCTCTGGAACCTATCGATGCCAGCAGTCCGATGCGCCCACCGATTGTCTCCGAACTGGCACCTGACTTCGTTAAAACCGTCACTGCCACCATGCTGGCTGGTTTAGGCGACGTCCTACCTGTTTCTGCCTTTCCGCCGGATGGCACCTGGCCTGTCGGTACCACCCAATGGGAAAAACGCAATATTGCGGAAAACATTCCTATCTGGCGGCCCGATCTCTGTACCCAGTGTAACCACTGTGTGGCGGCCTGCCCTCATTCAGCTATTCGGGCTAAAGTGGTTCAGCCCGACGCGATGGCCGGAGCACCAGATAGTTTGCAATCCCTTGATGTAAAAGCTCGGGATATGCGTGGTCAAAAATATGTACTGCAAGTCGCCCCAGAAGACTGTACCGGCTGTAATTTATGTTATGAGGTTTGCCCCGCTAAAGATCGCCAGAATCCTGAGATTAAAGCGATCAATATGGAGCCACGTCTGGCTCATCTGACCGAAGAAAAATCGCACTATGATTTTTTCCTCAATCTGCCAGAGATCGATAAAACTCAAATGGAACGCATAGATATCCGCACTTCACAGCTGATTTCTCCGTTGTTTGAATACTCTGGAGCCTGTTCAGGCTGCGGCGAAACGCCATATATCAAGCTATTAACCCAGCTGTACGGTGACAGACTGCTGATTGCCAACGCCACCGGTTGCTCGTCCATTTACGGTGGAAACCTACCTACCACGCCTTACACCACCAACGCCGACGGGCGCGGTCCTGCCTGGGCCAACTCGTTGTTTGAAGATAACGCCGAGTTTGGTTTGGGCTTCCGCCTGACGGTTGATCAACACCGGAAGCGAGTGCTGCGCCTGCTAAATACTCTGGCTCCGCAGTTGCCGCCAGACCTGGTTGACCAGTTGGTCAATGAAGCTACGCCGGAAGTACGTCGCCAGCAAGTTAACCAATTACGCACGTTATTGGCGAATATCGACGGCAATGACGCCATCCAGTTAGCTACCGACGCCGACTATCTGGTCGATAAATCCATCTGGCTAATCGGAGGCGATGGTTGGGCCTACGACATTGGTTTCGGTGGACTGGATCACGTACTCAGCCTGACCGAGAACGTCAATGTGCTCGTGCTGGATACCCAATGTTATTCCAATACCGGTGGCCAGCAGTCTAAAGCCACCCCGCTAGGCGCAGTCACCAAATTTGGTGAGCACGGTAAACGTAAGGCACGTAAAGATTTGGGCGTCAGTATGATGATGTACGGTCATGTTTATGTCGCGCAAATCTCGTTGGGAGCCCAGTTCAACCAAACGGTAAAAGCCATTCAGGAAGCGGAGGCCTATCCAGGGCCATCGTTGATCATCGCCTACAGCCCTTGCGAGGAGCACGGCTACGATCTGGCCTACAGCCACGACCAAATGAAACAGCTGACAGCCACTGGCTTCTGGCCGCTTTATCGCTTCGACCCACGCCGTGCCGACGAGGGAAAAGCCGCTTTGGCGCTGGATTCTCGCCCTCCGAGCAGCGATCTCACCTCCACCTTGTTGAAAGAGCAGCGATTCCGCCGTCTCAATACTCAGGAACCTGAGGTGGCCGCCCAGCTATACGCCAGCGCCGAGAAAGATCTGAAGAACCGCTATGATTTCCTCAGCCTGCTCGCGGGTAAGGCAGAAAAAGCGCCTACGGAATAATCCGGCCCACAGAGGTTAATTCATTAAGCCAGTCGAACCAAGATTGGCTGGCTGTTTTATTGGCTTTTGCGAGATGATTCGCATTAGCCAAATAATGCTATTTATTTCAACACATCAATAACACCTACCCATCCATAGATTCGATAAACTCTTTTTAAATCAACCGTGTTTACGGTTGATTTGATTCTGACTAAAGCACTATCATCAGTTTCATGTTTACATTTACGACTGACAGCCTACCTCACTAAAAGGGAATAAAAGTGGATTTTGAGACATATAAGAACAATGTTATACACCACGAAGTTGGGCACTGGTTTGTAGCTAATAAATTAAAACTAAATCCGGGAAATATAGAAATAGAGATAAAGAAAAACCACTCTGGGTTTTCACATTCAGCTTCATCGCACATTGATTTAGCGCCCTCATTGAAGAATCTGGCTGATGTCAAAACATATTTAATTAACCGAATTTGCGTGTTATACGCAGGCACAGCATTTCAGTCTGAACAGGAAGAGAGATCTGCAGATCTAATATTGGAATGTGAAGGTAAAGATGATTATTCAAAACTCAATGAGTTATGTTTCGTTCTCAGAGGCCTAAACCATCCTGACAATACCCAAAAGTGCAATGAACTAGCCCAACGTAATGAGATAGCCATAGAATGCTGGGGCAAGGTGATGAAAATCAGATCTCTTTATCATAAAGATATACTTAACCTTACTGACCATATTTCAAATAAAATCAAAGAGACGGATAAGAAATATACGTTCACTTGCAAAGAAATAAAGCAAAAGATTAACAGCTAGAATTTTAAATGGCATTGAACTGATTAGAACGATGAATTACACGCTGGCATTCGGCTTCGGAAGCCGTACCCTACACGCCACACCTGTACATGTCGTGGCCCTTTACTGGCGTAAACCGGCTTTAGCGACTACATGAATGGGACATGATAACGCTCGACGGCTTCCCGATAACCCGTTGTATCGGCTCGACGCAAATGAATAGTGATCAAATTGGTTTATAGAATGATAAACTCACACTATAGAAGCTATGTATCATCATGCCCCAACTGAATACGAGTTATGATTAAATGTTAGAAAAACAAGAAATTAACAAAAAAGAACAGTACAACCTGAATAAATTGCAGAAAAGACTACGCCGCAATGTGGGCCAAGCTATTGCCGATTTTAATATGATCGAAGAAGGCGACCGCATTATGGTCTGCCTGTCAGGCGGCAAAGACAGCTACACCATGCTGGATATCTTGCAGAATCTGCAAAAAAGCGCGCCAATTAATTTCACGTTGATTGCGGTTAATCTGGATCAAAAACAGCCAGGATTCCCCGAACATATTCTGCCAGCCTATCTGGATAAATTGGGCGTGGAATACAAGATCGTAGAAGAAAACACCTACGGTATTGTGAAAGATATTATTCCGGAAGGTAAAACCACCTGTTCACTGTGCTCCCGTTTGCGACGCGGCATTCTTTACCGCACAGCGACAGAGCTGGGAGCAACGAAGATTGCGCTGGGTCACCACCGTGACGACATTCTGCAAACGTTATTCCTCAATATGTTCTACGGCGGCAAGCTGAAAGGTATGCCACCAAAACTGATGAGTGACGACGGTAAACATGTGGTTATCCGCCCACTGGCCTACTGCCGTGAGAAAGATATCGAACGTTTCGCTGAAGCACGTGAATTCCCGATCATTCCGTGCAACCTTTGCGGTTCACAACCCAACCTACAGCGTCAGGTCATCCGCGATATGCTGCGTGATTGGGATAAACAATATCCGGGCCGTATCGAAACGATGTTTAGTGCCACACAAAACGTTGTGCCTTCCCATTTAAACGACGGTTCGTTGTTTGATTTTAAAAGTATTACCCACGGTGGCGAAGTGATTGATGGCGGTGATTTGGCTTTCGATCGCGAAGAATTACCGATGCAACCGGTAGGCTGGCAGCCAGAAGAAGATGAAGAAAACGGGAAACCGATGATTGAGCGTCTTAACGTGGTAGAAATTAAATAAAAAGCCAGAAGTTAACTAATACTGATGCTCGGATTCATAGTCATCCGGGCATTTTTTATGTCTGTCGTTTTTGCGCATAAAAAAATGCCGGTGTCTATTCAACACCGGCATCGTAACAATCAATGTGCTATGCAGTACTACAAAATTAAAAATCTTACAAATATGGAGCGCAACGCCCATCGCTTGACGTTGCATTCACCTGCGAGAGAGATAATGCCTGAGGCGGATAACTCAAACGTTGATATTGCTCAATATTGAAGGGATTAGCATGCTTATTACCACCTTTTTCAACTATCGCTATCTTGCTGAGTTATAACCATTTACTGCGTTTTAACCACCAAGCAACAGCAAGCACCAAAACAACCAACATCATGCAGAAAGCAGCAAAACCAAATCGAGCTTCATTACCGGGTATACCGCCAAGGTTAACGCCAAACAGCCCGGTTAAAAAGGTTGTCGGTAGAAAAACCATAGCCAACAGTGACATGGTATAAGTTCGACGGTTCATCGCGTCTGCCATCAACGAACTGATTTCATCGGCTAGCACTGCGGTACGGGCAATACTGGAATCTAAATCTTCCAATCCTCGCCCTAACCTTTCGGAGATCTCCTGCATTCTGCGCCGATCGTCATCATTCATCCAAGGTAACCGCTCGCTGGCCAGACGCGAGAACACATCACGCTGCGGAGCCATATAGCGGCGTAAAACAATCAGTTGCTTGCGTAATAGCGCCATTTGTCCGCGCGCGGGAACCTGCTGTTCTAACAAATCATCTTCCAGGTCGATAATTTTATCGTGTAAATCTTCGATAAATTCACTGGTGTGATCGGTCAGTCCATCGGCTATCTCGACCAACCATCTGCCGCTATCCGTTGGGCCAGTGCCACTTTGCAGATCGTTAAGAACATCATCTATGGAGTAAATCCGTCGATGCCGGGTAGAAACAATTAGTTTATCCGTCATATAAACCCGGATAGTCACCAGCTGATCCGGGCGTGCGTCGGCATTAAAATTGATACCACGCAAAGTGATCATCGTTCCGTCGCCTAGCCGCGTTACTTTTGGCCGCATACTGTCGCCGGACAAACCATCACGCACCACTTCCGGCAGCAACGGCGTATTGCGTAGCCAATTGATACTTTCTTGGCGGGTATAGTCCAAATGCAGCCAACACGGATGTTGAGCCGTTGCTACGGCGTCCGGGGCTATTGGAGTTACGCCACCTTTGCCATCGAGTTGATACGCGTAAACCGCGTCCGAAACCTGAAGTGCTTTTCCTTCGACCTCATCCACAACCCTATTCTCCTCAATCACCGGCATTCAGCACAGGAATGATTCAGTCTAGCCTTAACGTCTTGAAGTTTAAAGCCGACAAGGCACGGATAAGCCAGAACTGGCTAAGCATTAGTGGGCAATAACTCGGTTTGATGATGTTGTGGTGATAAAAAATCCCCGTAATCAGATTACAGGGATTTTATGATACTGAATAAACTCGTGATGAGTATTCACTGCAAAACGCCGATCAATGTTTAATGATGTACATCGTTTGACTGTATGCTACATCTTCCGGATTGGTAATCGGATAACCTTTTACCCAAGGCTTAATTAAGCGGCCATTGGTATATTGATAAATAGGTGCAATCGGTGCTTGCTCGGCAATAATCTGCTCAGCCTTGTTATAATCAGCATTCAGCGCTTTAGCATTAGTTTGTTTACTGGTATCCGACATCAGTTTATCGTAATCCGCATTATTGAATTTGGCGATATTCCCGCTGTGGCTGGATGTTAATAACGACAAAAAGGTTGACGGCTCATTATAATCCCCAACCCAGGATGCTCGCACCACGTCAAAATTGCCAGTATTGCGGCTATCTATATAAGTTTTCCATTCCTGGTTAACCAACTTGACATCCACGCCCAGCTTTTTCTTCCACATTGAGGCGACTGCAATCGCCAGTTTCTGGTGGTTTTCCGAGGTGTTATACAGTAGCGAAAGTTTCAACGGATTATTCGGGCCATATCCCGCCGCATTCATCAACGCTTTCGCCTGTGCATCTAATTCAGCCTGACTGTGCTGCTGTAAGAAATTATCCGTCGGCTTATATCCCGCCGTCACGTCTGGGGTAAAGTGATAAGCCGGTTTCTCTCCGGTGCCTAATACTTTTTCCGCAATAATTTTACGATCGATCGCGTAAGACAGCGCTTTACGCACGCGAACATCGTTGGTTGGCGCACGCTGAGTGTTAAACGCGTAATAATACGTCCCGAGCTGATCCGGAGTATAAACCTGCCCAGGAATATCTTTTAACAGCTTCTGGTACATATTTTTCGGGAAGGACTCAGTAATATCGATATCACCGGCCTGATAACGTTTAGTAGCGTTGGATTCCTGATTAATAGGAATAAACGTCACTTTAGTCAGCACCGTATGAGCGTGATCCCAATAATTTTCGTTGGGTACCAGCACCAGTTTTTCATTGACCACGCGATCTTGTAATTTAAATGCACCGTTACCGACTAAATTACCGACTTTAGTCCAGTTATTGCCATATTTCTCAACCGTTGCTTTATGAACAGGGAACATACTGAAATTTGCCATCAGGCTGGCAAAATAAGGCACTGGCTTACTCAGTTGAACTTTAAGCGTGTAATTATCTACTGCGCTAACGCCCAATTGATCCGCCGGTAATTTACCGGCAATAATCTGTTCCGCGTTATTTAAACCGGCTAATTGCGCAAACCAAGCAAAAGGCGAGAGATTTTTGGGATCGACCAACCGCTGCCAGCTATACACAAAATCATTAGCAGTCACCGGATCGCCATTGGACCAGCGTGCGTCTTTGCGCAGCGTAAATAGCCAGATTTGATTATCTGAGGTTTGCCATTTCTCCGCTACGCCCGGAATGACTTTGCCGTTGGCATCCTGATTCACCAGCCCTTCAAACAAATCTCGCGCGACCTGTGCTTCCGGCAAACCAACCGCTTTTATCGGATCCAAAGAAGCTGGCTCATCCTTAATATGACGCACAATTTCTTGTTTATCAGCTAATTGGGTACCCGGCGGCACCTCAGCGGCATAGGCCGTGCCAAGGGATGCCCCGACCACAGCGGCACATAATGCATAACGAAAATATTGCATAATTGATGACCTTATCGTTGTTAATCCATGCCATAAATGAGCCAAATTCCACTGGCTCTGACTTGTCATTCTCCCGTCAGCGAAAATTCTTGATGCTGCCAGGCCGGGTACTCAACTAATAAATCTAACCTATCATTATTTTCAAATCTATTACTTATTAGATATCAATAGCTAATAGTGCGGTTTATGCTTAACAATCACCGAATACGGCGGCGTTTGTATCGGAAGAAGTTAAGTGATAATTTCATGACTGCCGAACAAAGACATCTAAAGAGAACCCCATGACACAGCTTCGTCCCCGCCCACTTCGCGGCCATTTGCCACCACTAGGAAAGCTCTACGGTAGTTCGTTTTTAGGTGCCCCGCTGCTTTACTTCCCCGCTCAAACGCCAGCGGCCGATACCGGGCTGATTATCGCCGGTACCCACGGTGACGAAACGGCCGCGGTCATTACGCTATCCTGCGCGTTACGCAGCATTTCTACCGAACAACTGCGCCACCATGTGATTCTGGCGGTCAATCCAGATGGATGTCAGCTAGGTTTACGCGCCAACGCCAACGGGGTCGATCTCAACCGGAATTTTCCTGCTAATAACTGGCAATCCGGCGAGACGGTTTACCGCTGGAATAGTGCGGCAACCGAACGGGACGTTTTGTTATCAACAGGAAGCGAGGCGGGTTCAGAGCTGGAAACCAAAGCCCTATGCCAGATTATTGGAGAACTGGCACCTGCGTGGGTCATTTCCTTCCACGAGCCTTTGGCCTGTATTGAAGATCCTGATAGCTCACCGCTAGGCCATTGGTTGTCAGAACAATTTGATCTGCCACTCTTAACCAACGTGGGTTATGCCACGCCGGGGTCATTCGGCAGTTGGTGCGCGGATATTTCCCTACCTTGTATCACCGCTGAATTTCCACCGATTTCAGCCGACGCAGCCAGCGAGAGCTATCTGGCAGCCATGACGGCCCTTCTGACCAGACCCTAGCCTTGGGATTAACCGGCCAACTGATTAATCGCGCCACAGGAGAAATTCAGTCCTTCCGCGACGTCGCTGGCCAACCAAGTTGGGCCATCTAAATCAACAAACCGCGCTACGGGCACCAAAGGCAACGCGGCGCGAATAGCCCGCGAGGTGCAGAGCATGCAGCCCAGCATAATTTGAAATCCCAGGGCTTTCGCCTGCTCGGCCAGCAATAAAGCCTCGGTTAAACCACCGCTTTTATCCAGTTTGATATTGACCATTTCGTAGCGTCCCACCAATCCCTGCAAATCTTCACGCGTATGGCAGCTTTCATCGGCACAAATAGGCAGTGGATGAATGAAATGCTGCAAAGTCTCATCTTTATCCGCAGGTAATGGCTGCTCCAGCATGGCAACGCCGAGGTCTGCCAATAATTGGCAACGCGCGGCTAAGCCTTCTGGTTGCCAGGATTCATTAGCATCAACAATCAATATAGCCTCCGGCACCGCGGCACGAATGGCCACTAATCGTTCCGCAATCAGATGATCGTCCAGTTTGATTTTTAACAGTTTTGCGCCCTGCTGTGATAGCAAACGCGCGTTATAAGCCATGGACTCCGGCGTACCGATACTGACGGTTTGCGCCATTGAAATAGCATCGGGAACTTGGGTGTGGCTCAATTGCCACAAGTTTTTTCGAGTAAGCCCGCATTCCAGTTGCCATAAAGCTGAGTCAACTGCGTTACGCGCCGCACCCGCAGGCAATAATTGCTGTAACGCATCGCGGGAAATGCCGTATTGGATCGCATCGACAACCAATGCCAGCTGCGCCATCACGGAAGATTCACTTTCCCCATAACGTGGATAGGGAGTACATTCACCTACGCCTCGAATGCCATTTCGCTCTATTTCGACCACCACAACCTTGGCTTCAGTACGGCTTCCTCGCGAAATAACGAACGCGGTGTGTAACGGCCAGGATTCTGGGTAAAAACGCATCGTTCTCATAATGGCTCCCAAGCTATGTGATCGCTGAACCTAAGGAATAACAGGCTAACTCATTAATATATACAATTGTTTAGAGAATTTCTTATATGCAATTGCTTATTGTTACCTTAAACTGGAATCCGTGTTACATATCTGTAAAGGAATCTTAAATGACACAGACCGTACATTTTCAAGGCAATCCTGTTGCCGTAGCGGGTAAACTTCCGCAAGCCGGTGAGAAAGCCAAAGACTTCACTTTGGTCGCTAAAGATCTTTCTGCCGTTTCTCTGAGCGATTTTGCCGGTAAACGCAAAGTCCTGAACATCTTCCCAAGCATTGATACCGGTGTTTGCGCCGCTTCCGTGCGTAAATTCAATCAATTGGCTGGCGAGCTTGAGAATACCGTTGTTCTTTGTATCTCCGCTGACCTTCCATTTGCCCAATCGCGCTTCTGCGGTGCTGAAGGCCTGAGCAACGTAGTGACGCTGTCCACCCTACGTGGCGCTGAATTTAAACAAGCCTATGGCGTTGAAATTGCCGAAGGTCCATTAGCCGAACTGACCGCCCGTGCCGTTGTGGTGTTGGATGCCAATGACAACGTGATTTACAGCGAATTGGTGAATGAAATCACTACCGAGCCTGATTACGATGCCGCATTAGCCGCGCTGAAATAATAGCTCAACCCAACTAGCAAAACGGCTGACATCCTGTCAGCCGTTCTTTTTTTGTCGATAAACGTTATTTAACGATAAATAGCAGGCATTCCTGAAATACCCTTCTATTCTTGGCTCTCTTCGTTTTCATCCGTGGTCGGGCGACGACTGCCGCTTAATCCATATTCTCGCAGCTTATTGGCAATCGCCGTATGGGAAACGCCTAAGCGTTTCGCCAATTTACGTGTACTAGGATAATTACGATAAAGACGGGTTAATACCGAACGTTCGAAACGCTTACTAATATCGTCTAGCGAACCGTCCAGCACCTCATCACCCAATGACATCTCCACTTCAAATTCCGGCAGAATAATGTCCTGTGGACGCAGCTCTGTGCCCTCTAGCTGAGTTAAAGCCCGATAAATGGCATTCTTAAGCTGACGAACGTTACCCGGCCAGCCATAGCGCGTGAGGAATCCGTTAAGCTCCGGTGACAGCTTCGGCCGAGGTACGCCTTGCTCATCAGAGAATCGGGCTACAAATAGTTCCACCAGCGGCATAATATCCGTTGGCCGCTCGCGTAACGGAGGTAAAGTAATGGTCAGCACGTTTAGGCGATAATAAAGATCTTCGCGGAATTCACCACGCTGAACCAATTCCACCAAATTCTTCTGCGTCGCGCAGATAACCCGAACATCCACGTGGACTTCATGCTCTTCACCTACCCGGCGGAAAGTGCCATCGTTGAGGAAACGCAGTAGTTTGATCTGCATTCGCGGCGACATTTCACCGATTTCATCCAATAGCACCGAGCCGCCGTTAGCCTGTTCAAAGAAACCTTTTTTGCCTTCCACCGCATTAGGATACGCGCCCGGCGCATAGCCAAATAGCTCACTTTCTACCACGTCGTCTGGCATCGACGCACAATTGAGACCAAGGAAAGGCTTTTTGCCGCGCGGACTGCGCAAGTGGCAAGCTCTGGCTAGCAGATCTTTACCGGTACCGGTATCACCAATCAGCAACAGCGGCGCATCCAACATCGCCAATTTGCGCGCCTGCTCTAAAACCTGACGCATTTTGCTGCTCACGGCGACAATTTGTTTGAATTCGCTGTCATCGTTAACCGACAGAGTTTGCAATTGCTGCCCCATACGCGCGGTTGATTTCAACATCACCACCGCACCCACCGTTTGGTTATGCTGATTTTCATCCACCAAATGAATAGGTGTCACTTCCATCAGGTAATCCTGACTGTGAATCAGTATTCGTTCGGTATGAGGCGTGGTTTCTTCGCGCTCAAACCAGTGGGCAAAATTAAATCCCCCCAGCAGCGTACCAATTGTCTTATGACGGATTTTATCTTCGTTAAAAGAAAACAGCTCGCGAGCCGCCGGGTTAGCCAGTTCAACGTTGCCTTTAAGATCGATGGAAAAAACAGGCTCCGGCATGGACTCCAGCAAGGCGCGCAGCGCGCGGTGCTCACGCTCAGAAGGCATGAAAGGAACGGTGCGCACGTCGGTAACCCCGTCGATACGCCGAATTTCCGCCATCAGCGCCTGAAACACGGCAAAATCGAGTTTGGAGAAATTCAGATAAATACGGCCGACAGGATCAATTTCGATCCCCCGTAAATCAATGCTGCGTAAAACCAAGAGATCGAGTAACTCTCTGGTGAGACCTATCCGGTCTTCGCAAAACACTTCCAAGCGCATCAGTATTGACCTTATCTTTGCGGTACGGGATGACTAAGTTTGATAATACCCTGTCCCTTCGCCCTGATGAAGAGATCTGTCAGCAAAAGTTGACAGGAATCGTCTTTTTCGTTTCATTTGTCTTCATTTGGTCTTTTTTACAGCGACATGAAGGTATTATCCCCGTCTTTGTGAAAGAATAGCAGGGCGATATTATCTTCAAAGCCAATTATGCAGATGAATATAATATATTCGTAGAAGCGGTCATCCCGTCAAGCACAGGTGACACTTTGCAATCAATACGCCAACTGGCTATAGTAAAGGTAGCCAGTTGACCGAGGAGGTTGCATGAGAAGTTACCACCCAAGCCCGACCACTAGAGTCAGCGCGTTATGGCGTGAAATCGGGCTGCCCGCCAGCCGCGGCACCGCATTGGTAGACAGTATTAAGCTCGGTTTTTCCGTCGACGTTATTGATACGATCCATCTGTGGGCCGCGATGCCAAAGGCCGAAATTTTACGTGCCACCGGTATTCCCAGCCGCAGCCTGACACGCCGTCGCACTAATGATGGGCGATTTACTCCAGAAGAAAGTGAACGTATCGCTCGTTTTGTCCGCGTTATGGACGCGGCGGTAGATTTGTTCGGCGGTGACCGCGCTAAAGCCACAGCGTGGATGTCCACGCCTGTGAGAGGTTTGGGCAATCGCACCCCTGATTCCCTCTTGGAAACCGAAACCGGAGCGTTGGAAATATGTGACCTGATTGGTCGATTGGAACATGGCGTCTTTGCGTAATGGAGCAACAGTTTTGATGCTATACCGGATTGTCCATAATCGTTTTGCCGCAACGGCCTGGTCGGGATATGGAGCGGAAACCTACGGTGGTCGCTGGAATCATAAAGGCCACAGCGCAATTTATCTGGCTAGCAGTATTTCTCTAGCGATGTTGGAAACACTGGTTCATGTTGAAGATAGCGCCACTCTGAACGATTTCAATCTGTTTCAAATCGCGATTCCGGATAACGCTATTATGGCCTTGCAACAGGAAGATTGGCCTAGGGGATGGCGAGACGATCCGGCTCCGGTGGCAACTATGGATATCGGCACTGAATGGTTAAGTTCGGTTTCTTCCGTTGGGTTACTGGTTCCATCAACGTTGGTGCCGCTGGAGAGAAATATGCTGGTTAATCCCAAACATCGTGATTTTACCCCTTGCCTCACCAGCGTCACCTCACTCGACTTCAGTTTCGATCCACGCCTCAAATAACCCAAATTAGTGGCTTTATCTCTGTTTGTCCTTCTTAGGCAACGTATTCTTCAGTTGCGTAATCAGTTGACGACGGAAATCCCCCAGTTTGGGCTTATCATCATCCATCCAAGGCAATGGACGACATAATTCCATCGCTTTGATCCCCAAACGCGCGGTGAGTAAACCAGCACCGATTCCCTGCGCCGCCCGAGCGGATAGACGCGCGGCCAGATCCTGCGATAGCCAGTCCATACCGACTTCCCGCACTAACTCCGATGCACCGGCAAAGGCAATATTCAGTAAAACCAAACGGAACAGGCGTAAACGACTGAAATAGCCAAGCTCAATTCCATACAACGCGGCAATACGATTGATTAGTCGAATGTTTCGCCAAGCGATAAAAGCCATATCCACCAGCGCCAGAGGGCTGACGGCAATCATCAGCGCCGATTCTGCCGCATAGCGGCTTATTTCAGCTCGAGCCTGATTATCCAACGTCGGTTGTACTAATTTAGCATAAAGTTCAACGACTTCCCGATCGTTATGCGTTTCATGCAGCGAGGCTTGCCAGCGCTGTAACGCCGGATGTCCTTGATCCAAACCCGCCTGACGCGCCAGTTTCTCGCAGAATTGTCGCCCTTGTCCCAAACCGTGGCTGACCAGTAACGTCCGCGCCACGTCACGCTCTTCCGCACGCTGGCGCAGCCGATATAACCGCCGCCATTCGGTAACAACCGAACCAATCCCGGCAAAAACGATCAAACCACCGGCAACCGTGGTGCCCAAAGCTATCCAATCCTGCTGCTGCCACGCCTGATTAACCCACTGCACCGCCTGCGCCACGACGCTAACGCCAAACAGCATCAGACCTGCTGTCACCATTTTTCGCCATAGACTGCGTTTTGGTTTAAGCGCCGCACTCACCAGACCCTCCGCGCGCCCTTCCGCTTCGTCCGCGTCCAGAACCGGATCAACCGGCAAAAAATTCTCGGCCGCTGAGCCGCTAAAGGTCTGCCCCGCTTTTAACTTTGGCTCTTCGATCGGCTGCAATGGCTGTTGAAAATCTATCCGTGGTTTCAATGGTTCATTCATCGCAGTTTATCTCCCAATAAAAACTCCATCACCGCATCCAGTCGGATATGCGGCAATGGGCTATCCACGTGGACCTGTTGTGGACGGAACTGATCAAAATGGAAGCCCTGTTGCTGCCAAAATGCCGGGCCGGGCAAACGCGCCGGAACGTCGCCGGGGAACACCGTCAGCGGAGCACCGTCTTCCAGACGATGGCCCTTTAATGCTGGAATTCGCTGGCCGTTATGATCGACCATACCACTTTCCGTGGCCTGCACCGACGCCAGTCCGACACAATCCATGCTGATACCTTCGAACGCCGCATTTTGCCAGGCCTCCTGCACTAATTGCTGCAGCAATGACACCAGATTGGCATGTTGGTCCGCGGTGACATGATCGGCTTTAGTGGCAGCAAACATCAATTTATCAATACACGGTGAGAATAAACGACGAAATAGCGTGCGTTTCCCATAATGGAAGCTTTGCATAAGCTGGGTTAATGCCAAACGCATGTCGTTAAAGGCTTGCGGCCCGCTGTTCAAAGGTTGTAGGCAATCCACCAGTACGATTTGTCGATCAAACCGGACAAAGTGTTCTTTATAGAAACCTTTTACGATTGATTGACAGTAGTAATTAAACCGCGCGCGCAACATCCCCAAATTGCTGTGTTTGTCTGCCTGAGTCAAACGAGACTCATCAATCGCGGTGATATCTGGCCAAGGGAAGAACTGCAAGGCCGGCGCGCCGGCCATATCACCGGGTAGCACAAAGCGTCCCGGCTGAATAAAGTGCAGCCCTTCTTGCTTACAGCGAATCAGATACTCGGTATAGGCCTGAGCAATCGCGGCAAGTAAATTTTCGTCCGCTGGAGCCAAAGGATCGCACTGTTTACACAAATCTAACCACGGTTTAGCCCATTCGGCACGGTTACCCTGTAACAAACCGCTCATTTGCCGCGACCACTCGAGGTAATCCTGCTCCAACATCGGCAAATCCAGCAGCCATTCACCTGGATAATCAACTATTTCCAAATACAAGGTCGATGTCTCTTTGAAATGACGTAAAACCGAGTCATTCGACCTAAATCTCAGGGCCAGACGAATTTCACTCACGCCACGAGTCGGCGTCGGCCAGCTTGGCGGCGTGCCGTACAATGAGGCCAGACCTTCATCATATCTAAAACGTTGGATACCCAAATCCCGCTGAGGCACCCGCTTGACGCCGAGTAAGCGATCTTCGCGCACGGCAGAAAACAGCGGTAAACGCGCCCCACTGTGTACATGTAATAATTGATTAACTAACGCGGTGATAAACGCGGTTTTACCACTCCGACTCAGGCCGGTCACCGCCAGTCGCAAATGGCGGTCCATCCCGCGGTTAACTAAAGAGCTGATCTCATTTTGCAGTCGTTTCATGCTTTTCCTTTGCAAATCGGCCAAATACCGCGCCTAAACCGCGTCTTAATAACGGTTCCAGCAACACTGCCAGCGCCCAACGCAGCGGTTTACGGCTCACACTGCGTAAAATCCAAGCCGTGGCTCCAGCCGGGCCGTAACTTAATGCTGCAGTAATAATCACTTTAACCAGCGTTTTCAATACTACACCTGACCGCTGAGTGGCGACGTTATTCTTCATCATTTATGCCCTCCGGCAGGTCATTTTTTGTGAATCTCAGATTGGTAAAAGTCATAAACCAGCCCACGGGTCACATGAATTACCGATTCATTGCGCTGTGGATCCGTTATAACTGACGGAATCTGCTGCGAACACCGAACGTTTCCGAAGTAACGTAACGTTCTACTTGCCGCAAACGTTGCTCTCCGCTGCTTAATTCGTAATCCAGCTTATCCAGCAGTTGGCGTGGGGTTTGATAATCCTCATCCATAAAAGTGCTGGCCGGTGCTGGGTCCAGCATATAAGTCAGCACCACGTAGGCTACGATGGTGAAAACAAACAGACCGAAGAACATCGATAACACAGCAATAATACGTACCAGTTTGACAGGAATATCCAGATAATGCGCTAAACCGGCGCACACCCCTTTCACCATGCCTTCTTCCGGCACGCGGTAGAGTTTTTTTTCACTAAACAAACCGGTCATTATGATTGTCTCCAGTTCGGATGTTCTGCATCCAGAATCTCTTCCAACGCCTGAATACGTTCACGCATACGGCGCGCATCATCGGCTAACTGCGCTAAACGCTGCATTTCCTGATGGCTAAGCTGGGTGCCGCTTTGTTGGCGATTGCTATAATGTAGCCACAGCCAGATCGGTGCGACAAACAGCACAAATATGGTTAGCGGAATAGCTAAAAACAGAATACTCATTCTTTTCCCTTATTTATTCTTATCATCGGCAATGCAATCATCATAGCCGCAAGATTCGAGTAATAATATGGCCGCCACCTGTTGGGATAACGGCCCGTGTTTATAACTCTTTATTATTCTGGAGCTTATTCTGGAGCATTCATTTTTGCTTTTAACGCCGCCAACTGACTGCTGATTTCATCATCGGCTTTCAGTTCTGCAAACTCTTGTTCCAGTGACTTCTTTTTACCGATACTGACGCTTTCCGCTTCGGCTTCCATATGGTCAATCCGGCGTTCGAATTGCTCAAAACGAGCCATCGCCTCATCCAGCTTACCGCTATCTAACTGGCGACGAACATCGCGAGAAGAAGCGGCTGCCTGATGACGCAAAGTCAGCGCTTGCTGTCTGGCACGGGTTTCGGTCAGTTTGCTTTCCAGCTCGCCAATCTCATGTTTCATGCGATCCAGCGTTTCGTCTACGGTCGCCACTTCACGCTGTAGGGTCTCGATCAGGGAAGCCACTTTCTGTTTTTCAATCAAAGCAGCGCGAGCCAAGTCTTCTTTATCTTTACGCAGCGCCAACTCGGCCTTCTCCTGCCATTCCACCAGCTGACTTTCACCCAAATCAATCCGGCGCATTAACTGTTTCTTTTCCGCCAACGCGCGAGCAGAGGTAGACCGAATTTCTACCAGCGTATCTTCCATTTCCTGAATCATCAGGCGAACCAGTTTTTGCGGATCTTCGGCTTTATCCAGCAAGGTGTTGATGTTGGCATTCACGATATCGGCAAAACGAGAAAAAATACCCATTATTCACATCCTCTTTAATCATGTGGGCGACTCTATGCGCCTGTTGTTCAGTGAGCAAATCTCACCGGTACAGATACAGCTCTGGCTATAGGGTAATCAAAAGGCGTGCCAACTTTATAAAAACCAATATCATAATGAATTAAAAGGGAAAAAGACTTTATTGCTAATTTCGACATAAAAGGTACAGTGATTACTTTAACCAACTATTAGTGAATCTCACTATGAGCGAACAACTTGAAAACCTGCTAGGTGAAGCCAATTCTTTTGTTGAGGTGCTTGAGCAAGTCTCGGGACTGGCCAAATTGAATAAACCCGTGCTAGTGATTGGCGAACGCGGAACGGGTAAGGAATTGATTGCTCACCGTTTGCATTACCTCTCGAATCGCTGGCAGGGTCCGTTTATCTCACTCAACTGTGCGGCGCTGAATGAAAACCTGCTGGATTCCGAGCTATTTGGTCATGAAGCCGGCGCCTTTACCGGCGCGCAAAAGCGCCATTTAGGTCGATTTGAACGCGCCGATGGAGGAACGCTGTTTCTCGATGAACTCGCTACCGCCCCAATGCTGGTGCAGGAAAAACTGCTGCGAGTAATTGAATATGGTCATCTGGAGAGAGTTGGCGGCAGCCAGCCGTTGCAGGTTGACGTGCGTTTAGTTTGCGCCACCAATGATAATTTACCCGCCCTGGCCGCCGCAGGAAAGTTCCGTGCGGATTTATTGGATCGTCTGGCTTTCGACGTGGTGCAGCTGCCGCCGCTACGTCAGAGACAGCAAGATATCATGCTGCTGGCGGAGCATTTCGCCATCCAAATGTGCCGTGAACTTGGGCTACAATTATTCCCCGGTTTTACTCTACAGGCCAAAAGCCAGTTGCTGGGTTATCATTGGCCGGGAAACGTGCGAGAGCTGAAAAATGTGGTGGAGCGTTCGGTTTATCGCCACGGCGATAGCCCGGCTCCGCTAGACACGATAATTATCAACCCTTTTGCTGCCCATCAAAATAGCCAAACGCCCCCTCCAACGGAAACGGCTTCCCTGCCCGCCCTCCCCGTTGACCTCAAAGGCTGGCTACAACACAGCGAGAAACTGTTAATTATGCAAGCGCTGGAGCAGGCTCGTTTCAATCAGAGGAAAGCGGCGGATTTATTAGGGCTGACCTATCACCAGTTACGGGGAATGCTGAAAAAACACTCGATACTTCAAGCCGCCACAGATGAGAATAACGAAGAGTCTGCAAATGATTAGCTAGCCACCATAATTTTCGCTTATTTTTATCCGGCAGAATGATATGAAACAGGGCGAGTGAAGTGAAAATACGAGGCAGAAAAGAAGGTAAAAGATGCTAATAAGCTGAAAAGCTAATCGCAGGTAAAAAAAAAAGCCAGCACCCGAGCTGGCTTAAAAAACACTGGAAGCAATGTGAGCAATGTCGTGCCTTTCTATCAGAAGCTCCCTACTGGCGGCCTCTTCCTGAAGTGCAAAGCAATGATAATGGTTATCAGTAGCACTTGTAAACACTTTTGTTGAGAATTTTTCTCATTTCCACAACGATATTGTGGCTCTTCAATGATTCATTTCACGTTATGTTTCAACCTAATCCGATGGCCTCATTCTCTGTTTGGAATCCTTTCAGCTTCAGGGCCACAGCCAAAATTGGCTAACCCTCTAATTTAGCGATCGTTATTATTCCTAAGCGTAGCCAGACACAGTAACGTGAATAGAATCTGCGCCCCAAGATTCGCCGTATTACTGGTAGGATCATACTGCGGCGCGACCTCAACGATATCGCCACCAACCATGTTGACACCGGCCAACCCTCTCAACATACCGAACAATTCTCGCGGTAATAATCCATTGACCTCCGGCGTTCCGGTGCCCGGAGCAAAAGTAGGATCGAGAGAATCAATATCTACACTGATATACACAGGCCCAGTCCCCACGATGGTTTTTACCTGCTGAATGATTGATTGAGCGCCACGCTCAAAAACGGCTTCCGCATGGATCACCGTCATACCGGAATCACGAGAGAACTCCCAAAAATATTCATCCGGGCCACGAATTCCAATTTGCACCGTACGGCAAGGATCTATCACTCCGTCTAATACCGCCTGACGAAACGGCGAACCGTGATGCTGATTACCGTAAAAAAGACCGGCGGTATCACAATGAGCGTCAAAATGAATCACGCCAACCGGTCGCTCAGCCCCTAAAGCCCGCAAGATTGGCAGCGTCATGGAATGATCGCCGCCTACTGACAGAGGCAAAATGCCGGATGCTTTCAGGCGAGATATCGTATTTTGTATATCCAAATGGGTTTGCGTGAGGTCAAAACGATTGTTAAACACCACGTCGCCCAAGTCGGCGGCACAAAGTAACTGAGCAGGCGCAAGATTCAGCACATGATCATAAGGCCCGATACGTTCCGCAGCGCGCACCGCTTTAGGGCCAAAACGCGCCCCCGCGCGATGAGTCACGCCGAGATCCATGGGAACGCCCAAAATGCCCACGTCGGCTCCCAGCCATTGCTCCGGTGCACGGAAAGGTAAATCGAGAAAAGTAGCCAGATGGTCAAACGCCCATGTAGCCTGCGCCTTAGCATCAGGGAAGAAGGTTTCCGCCACCTGACGATAACTTTCATCGTGAATGATAAATGCGTCTTTTCCCGCATACTTCTGCCGCAATTTATTGAGTGAGTTCATATTTAACCGGCCCCCTGATTCACATTGTCCGTGCAGGAATAAAATTCGAAGCGAGTGGTGGATTCTGCCAACACTGCCAGTAAATGCCGTACCTGATCCGGATTATTGGCCGCAGTGAGCTGCACGCGGAAGCCGACTTCTTTTTTTGGCACCAACGGATACAACGCTAGCGTGACATAAACTCCGCGCTCAAACAGATAACTGCCTAACTCCATAATTTGCCTTGGATCTTTCAGCGGTATTTCCATGATGGGTAATTCGGAGTTATTCAACGTGAAGATATCAAGATCGGCTAACCCTTTTAACAATTGTCGACACATTTGATGCAAATCGCGACGCAATTCCTCCCCGCGTTGGGCGTTAACCGCTAAACCGCTCAACGTCGTGGCCAGAGAAGCGACCGGGGATGGACCCGAATACAGATAAGGCGACGCGGCAACTTTAATCATTTCCTTCAATACCGTTGGCAACGCCATAAACGCCAGCAATGATGAATAGGATTTGGATAAACCCGCCACCAGCAGGATATTGTCGTAGCTCAAACCATAGTGGCGAACGATACCGTTCCCTTTGTACCCCCACGGCATTTCTCCATCGGGATTTTCACCTATCAAACCAAAACCATGGGCATCATCCACATAAAGGATAAGGTTCCAGCGCCGGGCTATCTCGGCAAAGCGCACTAAATCTGGCAGATTGCCGGTCATGCTATTCACCCCATCCATGCAAATTAAGCGCGGCGGCACGGAGCTACTGGCTAATAATCGTTCTAATTCATCGGCGTCGTTATGTTTAAAGCGAATCAGCGTAGCTCCTTGCCCCTGTGCCGCTTTACAACCTTCATAAATAGTTTTATGTGCCCGGCTATCCAGATAAATTGCGCCCGTGCCGCTGAGGAAAGGAATGACTGAAAGATGGATATGCGTGATAGTCGGAAAGGCCAATATATCCGGCGCTTGGGTCAAGGCGGTTAACTCGCGCTCTATATCCCGATAAGGCGTGGGCGTACCCAGCATTCTCGACCAGCTAGGATGAGTACCCCATTGACGCACCAGAGGTAATATTGACGCCTGAACCTGTGAATTTAGATCCAACCCCAGATAATTACAGGAGGCAAAATCAATAAGTTCATGTTCGCCAATCACTATCTTGCGTCCGTCAATACCATCAATCACGGCATCAACCATAGGGTGAGCGGGAGGTGTAAGCGGAGAGTGAGCGAAATGCGTGTCCAACCATTTCGCCATCCAGGATGGGGCGGCTTGCTGATTCATCATTAATTCCTATAGTGATGCGTTCAGAATTATTCATCTTGATACGATGAGAGTGATCACTAGTATTGTGAGCACCAAAAACTATAGGAAAGGTAGGTGAAAGCAGCAATTGCTCAATTATCGCACGACGTAAAGCTAGAATTACACAATTATTAGTGGAGTTATAATTACTATTATCTCACCCTAATCGATGTCCCTCGCTAAAACTCGTTACGCAGCCCTGATATCCACGTACCAACTCGATATTGGTTACGAGAACCCCTTCGGAAAACAGCAATGCATCGCGTTCGTCCTGTCGGTAAACCCTGAAGCCACTGCGGCTATCAACCCCGCTCGGTAGAAGGAATATAGCGGTTTTGCGGCAGCGTCACACTGTTCTCCACCGCGTGATAGCGGCAGAATCAATGTGGCAATTAAACGATACGCTACTGAAGCCAATAAACACCCGGCTCCATAGCACAATGGCCATGAACGATGACAGGATATGTGATCGCGCTGTCGCTGCCAGTGGTCACTGCAACCCCACGTTTGGAATGAATCACCAACTAGCCTGAATGTTAGAAAGCGTACCGATCCGAATCGGCGCCATTTTCACCCATCTCATCAGCACGCATCACCGCATAAGGCACCACGTAGACATCGTCATCGACAATCACCCGCCCGCACAAAATTGCCGTTGGGTAGCGATAAGCGTTGACCGAGACAAGCACTAACCGGGACCTGAGATAAATGGCCGGAAGGATTTTTAAGCCGTATGTTTAGTGCCCTCGCGGCTGATAACGGCGACGGCATTGTGGGCATGCAGGCTTTCCTGATGTTCCACCCTAACTGAAAATGCCGTATAGCGGCATTGCTTGCTCAGCATGACGTACAAACGACGCGCCGCGTCCTCACAAAACATCAGATTTTGTCCATTAGCTAATGCAAACGCCTGCTCATCCTGACGTTTCACCACGGTTTGTACCGGCGTTCCCAGCGCATTTTCAATTTGGTTAATCAATTCCAGTACCGGAAAATTCATTTCAGTGGACTTAAGTGACACCGTCACTATAGCCCAACTGCGCTGACTGTGCGGCGTTGCTGGCATTCCCTGCGTTCCAAGCCAATCCAGCACCTGTTGTTGGGTCAGATTTTCCTGCTGATCAAAATCCAATTGAAACTGCTGCCAAGCAGACTGAAGACTCAGCGCTGCCGAGCTGGGACAAGTGGAGGAATAAGGTACGGACAGGGATAGCCGAAGCTGAAGCTGCTGTTCGAGCTGGGCGTCAATCGTCAGTGGATAGGCCTTCCAGCCTCTCTGTGGGGATAACATCGCCGGTCGCGAGATAAAAATTTCGCTGGCAATATGCA
Source organism: Yersinia nurmii (assembly GCF_001112925.1). Taxonomy (GTDB): domain Bacteria; phylum Pseudomonadota; class Gammaproteobacteria; order Enterobacterales; family Enterobacteriaceae; genus Yersinia; species Yersinia nurmii. The sequence continues at coordinate 104,570 of NZ_CPYD01000011.1, read as the reverse complement.
GGCTAGCACTCGCAGCTAAATCGGGCTGAGAAGCTAAAAATGCGGCCAATGTCGTGTGAATGCGCTGGGGCGTTAATTCTCCTTGAGTCAACTCATCTAATGCCAAGTATAAGCGGGACATATGGATTCCCTTGCTCTGACTTTTGGCTTTGACACGAATCCCGGCATTCACTTTTGCAGACAGTGGCTTCCCAGCGATGTCCAACGGCAACGCAATGCCTTCCATGCCGACCCAATCCATCCCCATATTGCTAACATCGATGGATAAAGATTGTACATCTGGCAACGCCGTTAGGGATTGATTCGCAGCTATTTTCATGTCGTCCTCTATTAGTACCTTATTAATATCAAATAAAGGTAACATGTAATTGTTATAATATAACATATTGGAGTTGCGTTTTTTTGCTCTCCCTCGGCGCTTTTGCGCATAATTACAGCAATATCCCTGAGATCAGAGAGTTGTTTTGCTCAATGGATTGGGGGGATAACCAGTTTACGGTACACTAAGTCTATTGCTTACTTACAGTTGAAGCGTTTTATGCGTGGTTTACTAATTTGGCTGCTGTCGCTTGGCTGTCTGGCGACACCGGCGCTGGCACAAACTCAGCCTGCACCCCAAGCGATTCAACCGCCGCCGGATATCCGCCAGCGGGGTTTCGTCTATTGCGTCAGTGGCGTGTTGAATACTTTCAATCCGCAGATGGCCAGCGGTGGTTTAACCATAGATACGTTAGCAGCACAGCTTTACGATCGCCTGCTAGACGTTGACCCTTATACCTATCGTTTGGTGCCGGAACTTGCCGATAGCTGGCAAGTACTGGACAACGGTGCCACTTACCGTTTCCATTTGCGTAAAGATGTGCCTTTCCAAACCACCGAGTGGTTTAAGCCGACGCGCATGATGAATGCCGACGATGTTATCTTTAGCTTCCAACGGGTATTTGACCAAAATCATCCGTATCACAACGTGAACGGCGGCGACTACCCCTACTTTGATAGCCTGCAATTTGCCGACGCCGTACAGAGCGTGAAAAAACTGGATGATTACACAGTAGAATTCCGCCTCAAAGCGCCAGATGCCTCTTTCCTGTGGCATTTGGCCACCCATTACGCGCCGGTGCTTTCCGCTGAATACGGCGATGTACTGACTGCGAAAGGCAAAAAGGAGCAGATTGACCGCGAACCCATTGGCACCGGACCATTCATGCTCAATGAGTATCGCTCTGGTCAATATATTCGACTTTCTCGCAACAGTAATTATTGGAAGGGCTTGCCGCGTATGCCGCAGGTCATTATCGATCTGGGCGCTGGCGGTACCGGTCGCTTGTCTAAATTACTGACCGGCGAATGTGACGTACTCGCCTACCCAGCGGCCAGTCAGTTGTCCATTTTGCGAGATGATCCGCGTTTACGCCTAACACTGCGACCGGGCATGAATATCGCCTATCTGGCATTTAATACCCGTAAACCGCCGTTGAACGATGAGCGCGTTCGTCAGGCCGTCGCCTTGTCTATTAATAATCAACGGCTGATGCAGTCGATTTATTACGGCACCGCAGAAACCGCCGCGTCGATTCTGCCACGCGCCTCCTGGGCTTACGATAACCACGCGCAGGTGACTGAATACAATCCCAGCAAAGCTAGAGAAATACTGAAAGAGTTGGGAATCAACCCGTTACAGCTGAATCTGTGGGTACCCACGGCTTCACAGTCTTATAATCCTAGTCCGTTAAAAACCGCCGAACTGATTCAGGCGGATTTGGCGCAGGTCGGTATTACTGTGAATATCGTGCCGGTTGAGGGACGTTTTCAGGAGGCACGGTTGATGGAAATGAACCATGACCTCACGCTCACCGGTTGGTCAACGGACAGTAATGACCCAGACAGTTTCTTCCGCCCATTATTAAGCTGCGCAGCAATACGCTCACAAACCAACTATGCTCACTGGTGTGACCCGGCTTTCGATGAATTACTGCAAAAAGCCCTGCGATCGCAGCAGATATCGGAACGCATTGACTATTACCAACAGGCGCAGCGAATTCTTGAGCAACAGTTGCCTCTGCTGCCTCTGGCTTCCTCCTTGCGGCTACAGGCGTATCGTTACGACATCAAAGGTCTGGTGCTCAGTCCCTTTGGTAATGCGTCCTTTGCCGGGGTGTTCCGCGAAAGTGACGAGGGTAAAAAACCATGATTATCTTTACCTTACGTCGCCTGCTGCTATTAGTTATCACGCTAATTATGCTGTCGCTAGTAAGTTTTAGCCTGAGCTATTTTACGCCCCACGGCCCGTTGAGCGGCGCCTCCCTGTTCGATGCCTACCGTTTTTATTTGCATAGCCTGATGCAATGGGATTTTGGCGTTTCCAGCATCAACGGCCAGCCGATCAGTGAACAGCTGCGGGAAGCTTTCCCCGCCACGATGGAACTTTGCGTATTAGCATTCAGCCTCGCGTTATTCATCGGTATTCCTTTGGGTATTATTGCCGGTGTAATGCGAGGGAAGTGGCCGGATGTCGCCATCAGTTCTCTCGCACTGATCGGTTTTTCCATCCCCGTATTCTGGCTGGCACTGCTGCTGATGCTATTTTTCTCTCTGCATCTGGGCTGGCTACCGGTATCCGGACGTTTCGATCTGTTATATCAGGTAAAACCCGTGACCGGACTGGCGCTGGTCGATGCCTGGCTATCCCATTCCCCTTATCGCAAGGAAATGATATATAGCGCCTTGCAGCATATGATCCTGCCGATAACCGCACTGGCCGTGGCGCCAACCACGGAAGTCATTCGTTTAATGCGCATCAGTACTGATGATGTCATCGGACAAAATTATATTAAAGCTGCCGCGACCCGCGGACTGTCGCGGCTGACTATCATTCGTCGTCATGTGCTTCACAACGCCCTGCCGCCGATTATTCCCAAATTGGGCTTGCAGTTCTCTACCATGTTAACGCTGGCTATGATTACCGAGGTGGTATTCAGCTGGCCGGGGCTGGGCCGCTGGTTGATTAACGCCATCCGTCAGCAAGATTATGCTGCGATTTCTGCCGGCGTAATGGTGGTGGGGACGCTGGTGATCGTGATTAACGTGTTGTCGGATATTTTGGGGGCGATAATGAGCCCGTTAAAGCATAAGGAATGGTATGCCCTTCGATAATGTCTACCGCGAAAAGAAAATGCCTAGCCCGTTGCTGTATACCTGGCGCATTTTCTACGCCGACACTTTGGCAATGATCGGATTTTATGGGGTTATTGCTCTGATTTTGCTGTGTCTGTTTGGCAATATGCTCGCACCCTATGCTTTGGATCAGCAATTTCTTGGCTATCAATTGCTACCGCCGTCCTGGTCTCGCTACGGGAATGTTTCCTTCTTCCTCGGCACCGACGATCTCGGCCGCGATATTCTTAGCCGATTATTGACTGGCGCAGCGTCTACCTACGGTTCAGCGCTGCTGGTGACCGTTGCCGCCGCTCTATGCGGCGTGGTGTTAGGCGTGTTGGCTGGCGTCACTCACGGTTTTCGCTCTGCGATTTTGAATCATATATTAGATACTCTGCTTTCTATTCCATCTCTGCTGCTGGCGATCATTGTGGTGGCCTTCGTTGGCCCAAGCCTGCAACACGCCATGTTTGCGGTCTGGTTAGCATTGCTGCCGAGAATGGTTAGAACGATTTACAGCGCAGTTCATGATGAGCTGGATAAAGAATACGTGATTGCGGCGCGGTTGGATGGCGCTTCAACGCCTTATATTCTGCTGTATGCCATTTTCCCCAATATTGCCGCCGTGCTAGTGACCGAGTTCACCCGCGCCCTCTCGATGGCAATTCTGGATATTGCCGCGCTGGGCTTTTTGGATCTCGGCGCACAGTTACCGTCACCGGAATGGGGCGCTATGCTGGGGGATTCGCTGGATTTGGTCTACGTGGCACCCTGGACCGTGATGTTACCGGGCGCGGCGATTTTGGTTAGCGTGCTATTGGTCAACCTATTAGGCGACGGTATGCGTCGGGCGATTATCGAGGGAGTGGAATAATGCCGTTACTGGATATCCGCAATCTCACTATTGAATTTATGACCGCTGAAGGACCGGTTAAAGCCGTCGATCGCGTCAGCATGACCTTGACCGAAGGCGAAGTTCGCGGTTTGGTCGGTGAATCAGGATCGGGAAAAAGCTTAATTGCCAAAGCAATTTGCGGCGTGAGCAAAGATAATTGGCGCATCACCGCCGACCGCTTCCGCTTCGATGATATCGATTTGCTCCAGCTCAGCCCACGCCAACGGCGTAAGGTGATCGGCCATAATATTTCGATGATATTTCAAGAGCCACAGTCCTGCCTCGACCCGTCGGAAAATATCGGTAAGCAACTCATTCAGGCCATTCCCGGCTGGACCTATAAAGGCCGCTGGTGGCAACGATTTCATTGGCGTAAACGCCGGGCTATCGAGCTGTTGCACCGCGTCGGAATTAAAGATCACAAAGACATTATGCGCAGTTATCCCTACGAACTAACCGAAGGGGAATGCCAAAAAGTGATGATTTCCATTGCGCTGGCCAATCAGCCGCGCTTATTGATTGCCGATGAGCCGACCAACGCCATGGAACCCACCACGCAGGCGCAGATTTTCCGATTGCTGGCACGATTGAATCAGAATAACAACACGACCATTTTGCTGATCAGTCATGATTTGCAAATGATGAGTAAATGGGCAAACCGGGTCAATGTCCTCTACTGCGGGCAAACGGTGGAAAGCGCGGTATGCGAAGAGTTACTGGCCGCCCCGCACCATCCTTATACCCAGGCGCTGATCCGCGCCATGCCAGATTTTGGCCGCTCATTGCCCCATAAAAGTCGGTTGAACACCTTGCCCGGCGCGATTCCGTCGCTGGAACATCTGCCTATCGGCTGCCGTTTGGGGCCACGCTGCCCTTACGCGCAAAAAACCTGTATTGAAACCCCGCGCCTGCGGATGGCAAAAACTCACGCCTATGCCTGCCACTTCCCGCTGAATCTGGAGGAACCGTGATGACCGAAACCTTGCTTGAAGTGCGCAATCTGAGCAAAACCTTCCGCTATCGCACCGGCCTGTTTCGTCGTCAACACGTTGAAGCGGTGAAATCCGTCAGTTTTACCCTGCGGGAAGGCCAGACCCTAGCGGTCATCGGTGAGAACGGCTCCGGTAAATCAACGCTGGCGAAAATGCTGTCCGGCATGATTGAACCGACCGAAGGCGAGCTGCTCATCGACGACCATCGATTAAGCTACGGCGATTACGCTTATCGTAGCCAACGAATTCGCATGATTTTTCAGGACCCAAGCACCTCGCTGAATCCCCGTCAACGGATCGGCCAGTTGCTGGACGCACCGCTTAAACTGAATACCGATCTGGACGCCAACGCCCGCGAACAGCGCATTTATCAAACGTTGCGGCAGGTTGGTTTGTTGCCAGATCACGCTAACTATTATCCGCATATGTTGGCCTCTGGGCAGAAACAGCGTATCGCTCTAGCTCGCGCCCTGATTTTGCAGCCAAAAGTGATAGTGGCGGACGAAGCCTTGGCGTCGCTGGATATGTCCATGCGCTCACAAATTATCAATCTGATGCTGGAATTGCAGGACAAACATGGCATAGCGTATATCTACGTGACGCAGCATCTGGGCATGATGAAGCACATCAGCGATCAGGTGATTGTGATGCACGAAGGCGAAATTGTTGAACGTGGCAGCACCGCCGAAGTGCTAGCCGCCCCGCTACACGATTTGACCAAACGCCTGATTGCCAGCCACTTTGGCGAGGCGCTCACCGCCGATGCTTGGCGACGTGACGGCGGGCGCTTTTAGCCGTATCCACTGCTCGGAGCAGTGGAAAAGCACCATATTCAGTCCGGGCGTGATAGAATCGCTCGGTTTATTAACGCAAAACGCGCTGGTTAAGTCGATGTTTCAACAAATTGTTTTAATATTCGTCACCACTCGCGTCAGCACGCAACAATGACCACAAGGATTACTGCTATGGGTTTTCTAACCGGCAAACGCATTCTGATTACTGGCGTAGCCAGCAAACTGTCTATTGCCTACGGTATTGCACAAGCAATGCACCGTGAAGGCGCTGAACTGGCTTTCACCTATCAGAACGAAAAACTTAAATCCCGCGTTGAAGGCTTTGCGGCAGAGCTGGGTTCTACCCTGATCCTGCCTTGTGATGTAGCTGAAGATGCCAGCATCGACGCCATGTTTGCTGAACTGGGAAAAACCTGGCCTAAGTTTGATGGTTTCGTTCACTCTATCGGTTTTGCTCCGGCAGACCAGTTAGATGGCGACTATGTTAACGCCGTAACCCGTGAAGGTTTCGGTATTGCTCATGACATCAGCTCTTACAGCTTCGTGGCGATGGCCAAGGCTTGCCGTTCTATGCTGAACCCGAATTCCGCGCTGTTGACCCTGTCTTATCTGGGTGCTGAGCGTGCGATCCCTAACTACAACGTTATGGGTCTGGCGAAAGCCTCTCTGGAAGCTAACGTGCGCTACATGGCTAACGCTATGGGTCCTGAAGGCGTTCGCGTTAACGGTATCTCTGCTGGTCCAATCCGTACTCTGGCGGCATCGGGTATCAAAGATTTCCGTAAAATGCTGGCTCACTGCGAAGCTGTCACCCCAATTCGTCGCACCGTGACCACAGAAGACGTGGGTAACTCCGCCGCTTTCCTGTGTTCCGATCTGGCGGCTGGCGTTTCCGGTGAAATCCTGCACGTTGACGGCGGTTTCAGCATCGCTGCGATGAACGAACTGGAATTGAAATAATCCGTAGCTGATTTATTCGCTCAAGGTTATCCGAATCCGCTGCCTCACTGCAGCGGATTTTTTTTGGCTTCGATTTGTTCTTTGCTCCGATTAATTCCATCATTTAATCGTTTTTTGGCAAAGTTATGGCCATTTTTGTTCTATCAATCCAGATGTTATTACTTTTGGTTATGGAATATGGTTTAACATTATTTTATCTCGCTAATCCGATCGGCAATGATATCCACTGCGTTTACCTCATCGAACCACAGGATATCTTACCGATGTCGATGCCAATTCCGGTCTTCTGCTATATATCCGGCAACTGCTTATCTGGCAACGTTCATTTGTTGTTCTTCTGTGTTTGCTCAATTGATTCGGCTACAGCCCCTGCAGCTGTCGCTGCCGTTTTTATCAGTAAAACAAGGAGATCTTCATGGTGCAGTTTCGACGTCAGGATAATGCCCACTGGTATCACGAGACTCAGCGTAGCATGACGGATGACGCTTTACGGGAGGGGGTTTGTGCCGGCGGCCATTACGGACACGATGATTTTTCGGCTTTAAGCAATAGTGATAATCTGGCTAATGCTTTTTCTGATAAAAGCCCTTTCTTATTAGGATTGGATGCGCAGGTCAATCCGGACTTACAGGATTTGTTGCAGCAGCGCGATGAAACGCTGCGGGCTTCGCACCGCATGTATCAAACGCTGTTCCCAGCCCAGATTTCCCTCTCTGCCGATCTGACTCTGTCTCTATACGACCGTTTAAGCAGCGCCCTGATCGTGGCTCAGGTTACCGGTGTTCAACGTTTGTGTAATCACTATGCCGAGCGTCTGATGCCGTTATCCAGCGATGACGCTTCGCGAGAAAGCAATATTCGCCTGACGCTACTCACCCAATACGCCCGCCAGTTAGCCAGTCAACCGACGCTGATAAACCGCCGCGCATTACAGCAGCTTAGCGATGTTGGGCTGACATCATTGGATATTATTATCTTCTCGCAAATTGTCGGCTTTGTCGGCTATCAGGCGCGAGCCGTCGCGGCAATTTCTGCCCTAGCGGGTTATCCCACGGTGATATTGCCCGGTTTCCCTCGAATGGAAGATGCGGAAAGCGCGAATTTTAGTGATGAAGTGAAGGGCTGGCAGGCCTGGCTGCCGAATCGGTTTTGTGAGGCGGAATCGCTGGAACAGGCACAAAACTTGACCTTAACCGATGTGTTAAATCAGCATCCTCATAGCCAGCAGGTTTACGCTGATCTTCTTTTGCGGTTACGGGCTCCCGACAATCACCCACAACCAGCGTTACTGGAACTGGCGGCGCTGGTCAGTGCACGAATCAACGGCAGCGCCTGTTGCCTGGTTCACCATCGTCAACGCTACTTGCAAATAAAACCAGACATTACTCTCATCAATAAATTGCAGTCAGGCATTAGCCAAAACCTGAGCCAAAGCTCGACGGAATCACTGGAAAGTTCGGTAATTCGACTGGCGGCGGAATTAACCCGCGCGCCAGAAAGATTTGGTCCGCCGATACTGGCTCCGCTGCTAGAACGCGGTTTTTCACCCTTGCAACTGCTGGATACCTTATTCAGCGTAGCGCTAGCAGGCTGGACCAATCGATTAGTACAAACGTTGGGGTCGCCTCACGGCACATTGCAGTAGGCCTGAACCGATTAAATCGGTGCCAGCCACTCTCTGGCTGCGTCAAAGAAATGCTGGGCCAGCGGCGTCACGCGACTTGGCTCGGCAACAACCACCGCCGCACGGCGACTCATACTGACAATATTCACCGGCCGCCGCATCAGCGCCGGTGACATGTCCTCCAACAAACTTCCACGTGGAAACAATCCGCAGCCTAAACCGACGAAAATCCCCTGTAATAATTGAAATATTGAGGTCGTTTCCAAACGCGCATGTAAAGCGAAACCCGCGTCGCGAAAGCTGTTATCCAGATAACGACGGAAATAACGAGTCGGCTCCGCTAGACACAGCGGTAATTCCGCGACCTGAGCCAGTGACAACGGAATTTCATCCACCAAATCAGGGAAGTGCTGAGGATGAAAAATCAAATCTACGCCGCTGTCTTCCAAAGGCTGAGACTGAAAATGAAGCTCATTCAGCGTGGTCAGCTCGAAAAAACCTATTCCCACATCCACTGAGTGACCCGTTAACGCTTCCAATAGCTGATCGGCACTCAGTACCGAAACCCGATAGTCCAACTGTGGATAGCGCTCGCTGATCCGTTTTAGCAAGCCGGACAGTGAAATGCTGCACTGCGGCACTACGCCAATCCGCAGAGTCCCGTTCAAACCGTGTTTAAGTGACTCGACTTCCAGCTTCAACCCTTGATAAACCGAAACAATCTCCCGCGCCCAAGCCAGCACGCGTTCCCCTTCTGGCGTAAAACCTTCGAAATTATTGCCCCGATTGATCAGCGAAACGCCCAGTTCTCGCTCCAGATTTTTCAGACGCATCGACAAAGTCGGCTGACTGACAAAACTGGCCTCGGCTGCCCGCCCAAAATGACGAGCCTGTTCCAGATTGCACAAATAGATCAGTTGTTTGATATCCATTACTGCGCTCAATATCGCGTTATTTATTCCAGTATATCATTTTGCGACTCTATCTCAGCGGCCTCAGGCGGTTTTACGGCGTAGCATACCTAAACTGCGCTATCCGCATTCAGCGACACTTATCTACATTTAGCTAAATCCAATCAAGCAGCCCTCAAGCAAAGTTGAAAAACCATTTAGCAGGCAAATAAGACTTTCTGCAATTTTTAGCCGATTCGTGAAGTTCATCGCGATTAACCCTGTCAAAAAGATGGGTTTCAGGCTGTGAGTCAGCAACGGGGAGTTTGCAAGACAAAATTTTACTTAAATTTGATAACTAGATCACATTTCGTTATCAGGTCAACCGCATTCCGTTGCATAACAATTCACTCAGTTTTGGATAATTATGGAAAATCCTGTATATGCACAACATTTAGCGGATCATTTAACCATGCACAATGTGATGAACTATTGATGAGTCAAATAGCAGAATATATCACTAAATAAAATCCGCTCAGCTTTTAATCAAAATAAAAAATCGGCAAACAGCGAAAACATAAACGTTAATACTGCATAACATTTGTAACATGGGTTTATTCCTCTACCCTGCTTATATGTAACAGAGTATTACAAAGCGCTTGTCTCATTGACAAAGATAGTGAACATTAACCGCCGCCATTCATCTTATAACAACGCAAAAGGATGCCGTTCCGCGCATCACATTTGCAAATTCCTGTCATTTTATGGCCGGTAGTAAAAATTAGAGGTCCCTGTGACAACTGCAAACAACAACAGCAACGAACCTGAAAACATCAGTATGAATGCTTTCAAACAGCCGAAAGCTTTTTACCTCATATTCTCCATCGAACTTTGGGAACGTTTCGGGTACTACGGCCTGCAAGGGATCATGGCCGTCTATCTGGTGAAAATGCTCGGGATGAGCGAAGCCGATTCTATCACCCTGTTCTCATCATTTAGCGCACTGGTCTATGGCTTCGTTGCCATCGGCGGTTGGCTGGGTGATAAAGTGCTTGGCGCAAAACGCGTGATCGTCTTAGGCGCGCTGACACTGGCCGTGGGTTACACCATGGTGGCCTATTCTGGACACGATATCACTTGGGTGTATATCGGCATGGCGACCATCGCCGTAGGTAATGGCCTGTTTAAAGCCAACCCGTCCTCCCTGCTTTCAACCTGCTATAACAAAGACGACCCGCGTTTGGACGGTGCATTTACCATGTACTATATGTCCGTCAACATCGGTTCGTTCTTCTCCATGCTGGCCACTCCGTGGTTGGCGGCAAAATACGGTTGGAGCGTGGCATTCTCTCTGAGTGTGGTCGGTATGCTAATCACCTTGGTGAACTTCTGGTTCTGCCGTAAGTGGGTGAAAAACCAAGGTTCTAAACCAGACTTCGCGCCACTGCATTTCAGAAAACTGCTTATGGTGCTGATTGGCGTAGTTGCGCTGGTGACGCTGTCTACTTGGTTGCTGCACAACCAAACCGTGGCTCGCTGGGCGCTGGCGCTGGTTTCCCTAGGTATCATCATTATCTTCGCCAAAGAAACCTTCTCTCTGCACGGTACCGCTCGTCGTAAGATGATCGTTGCTTTCTTGCTGATGCTGGAAGCCGTGGTGTTCTTCGTGCTGTACAGCCAGATGCCAACTTCCCTGAACTTCTTCGCGATTCATAACGTTGAGCATTCAATCTTTGGTCTGGCGTTTGAACCTGAACAATATCAGGCGCTGAACCCATTCTGGATTATGGTTGCCAGCCCTGTTCTAGCGGCGATCTATAACAAAATGGGCGATAAATTACCGATGCCGCACAAATTCGCCTTCGGTATGATCCTGTGCTCCGCGGCCTTCCTGGTTCTGCCTTGGGGCGCCAGTTTTGCCAACGAACACGGCATTGTGTCAGTTAACTGGCTGATTCTGAGCTACGCCCTGCAAAGTATCGGTGAGCTGATGATTTCAGGTCTGGGTCTGGCGATGGTTGCACAATTGGTTCCGCAACGTCTGATGGGTTTCATCATGGGGTCATGGTTCCTGACCACCGCCGCTGCGGCACTGATCGCCGGTAAAGTTGCCGCCCTGACAGCGGTGCCAAGCGATGTGCCTGATGCTCATGCTTCCCTCGCTATCTACAGCCATGTATTTATGCAAATCGGTATTGTCACCGCCATCATCGCCATTCTGATGATGCTGACCGCGCCAAAACTGCATCGCATGACATTAGACCTGCAAAAGAAAGATAAAGACGTAACTCCGGTCACTGCTGCATAAGCAACCCGTTAGTGTCGTTAGTAAAAACGCCTCCTTATGAGGCGTTTTTTGCTTTAGGTTTAATGCAAAACCCTATTGAGCACACATCAAGTCGATACTCGTAAGGTGGCAATCAGACAACGGCGAACACCTACTGTTTTACGTCTTACGGTGGGAATGATAAACCATGGATATGACGGCGTCGAAAATCGGCTCCTGCAAGGATAATTAAGATAAGCTTCAAGAATTAAGTGTTTATATTTTGGGGACTCTTAGACGTTGACTACCTAGTCAGATTTATATCAGTTAATTTGTCCGAGCGACGAATCGCCATTGATAGTGATATCAAGAATATTGACGCGTGAGGCAATGCGAATATCCGTTATGCATTGCGCTATCGATTGGGTTATCACTATCAACGCGAGTTACGGCATATCTATTCTTGCGAAAAAGCCGACATATCATTCTCGTGGCTTTGATTTAAGAACCCTTCCGACTTCTCTTAGCTATCCCATCCCTATCATTCATCGCGACAATCCTGTCTATCACGGGTTCACAGACTCTGGCCCTCAACCTGATTCTGCTATTGTCTTCTGACTATTTAAAGTGCCATATATTGCTGAAAGTCAGACGTATGCCATTGCAGTAATCATTTAGGTCAATGCCACCAGCCCCTGACATCCCTCACCGACGGATACTGGATGGGTAGCACCGCGCGCATTTCATTTCGTATTAACTTACCGCGATTGTCATCGTTATCCTCATTTTCGACCTACTGGCGAGATATCCACGCTGCAAGTTTTCCGAATGACCACCTGTTGATAAGCGGACTGATGACGTTACGTTCAACTTATTGGGGCTTAAATCAATTTAATCTATTGTTTTAAAAGTAAAATTTATTAATTCCCCGAATAGGCAGGCTGGTACGCCTTTTTGACCAACCCGCCTATTCAGCGCTGGTTAAGATAACAGGACGAAACGATCCAGTTGCCGACGCAATTGTGCATTTTCTTTCTTGAGCTGCTCAACTTGCTCCAGTAGCGTCAAGGTCATCGCCACACCGTGCCAATCCAGATCTAATTCATTTTGCAATCGACGGGCGCGCTGGAGATAAATTAACGCTTCTGCGTCAAATACCCAGAGCGAGTCACCGGGATCCAACGGAACAATCACTCCCAGCGCCACCACTTCTATCAATTCGTCCCGCAGAATTCCGGTGGTCTGACATAATTCAGTCAACGTATAAGTCATCTGTATTTCGGCCATAATCTGTTACTCCCATCCAGTCCGAGGATTAAATGCAGCCTGTTCAGACAGTTGTTGCCACAGTGCCCGCGTTTTCTCGTCCGGTTTTGGCGGCATAACCACCTTGAGAACCGCATACAAATCGCCAGTGCCTTTTTTGCTCGCCAGCCCCTTCCCCTTCACTCGTAACCGTTGACCGCTCTGACTACCGGATGGAATAGTCAGATTGATTTTCCCTGTGAGAGTGGGAACTTCAACGCTGGCTCCCAGCGCCGCTTCCCAAGGTGCGAGCGGCAACACTATTTGTAAATTCTGCCCATCAATATCAAACAACGGATGCGGAGCGATACGAATGACCAGATAGAGATCGCCATTGGCACCGCCACCTAATCCCGGAACGCCTTGCCCTTTCAAACGAATACGCTCGCCATCCCCGACGCCAGCGGGAATTTTCACCTTCAGCGTTTTAGTTGAATCGGTTCTGCCAAGGGCATCATACGTTGGGATTTGAATGGCGCGCGTCTGTTCGGACAGCGTTTCCTCCAAGAAGATTGGCAGCTCCATTTCAATGTCCTGCCCGCGCATACTCTGAGAGGATTGATGGGAGGAATAATGAGCAGAGGCGCCGCGATTGCCGAAGAAAGATTCGAAGAAGTCAGAAAAATCATGGGTATCACCGCCACCGGCTCTACCTTGCCACTGTTGCCCACCGGTATGATAACCGGCCTGCTGGCCAAAATGAGGATCGTTGCGATGTAGCCTCAGTTCGTCATATTCAGCTCGCCGTTCCGCATCTTTTAACACTTCGTAAGCCTCGGCGATTTCCTTAAACTTACTTTCCGCATCTGGCTCAGTGCTAACATCCGGGTGATATTTACGCGCTAACCTGCGATAAGCCGTTTTGATCTCTTTCTGCGAGGCCGTTGGCTCCACGCCCATAACCACATAGTAATCTTTGAATTCCATACGGCAATATCCTTAAGTTTAATGTGCCATAGATATAAGATATCCCCATCTCACGTTTATAAAACAAATTTATGCATATTTCTATCCGTACTCCCACGCGCCCAACCCACCTGTAAACTATAGCGCTGACCTAGGTTTACGGGTCTCACTCAAGGCATTTTGCGAGGAAACAGTCCTTATTCCTCCGAATTAAGCGCTCTGCGGATGTCTGTTAATGCATAAAAATAGCGTCACTGACAGGGGGAAACACCGATTAAAGCTGAAGGAAGTCCGGTCAATCCCCCTTTCAACCTTATGTTATTAAATGAATTACGTGGTAAAGTGAGCGCCATAATAAGCGGTACAATCACAATTTAAGCAACGGATAAACCATGAATTTAAGAAACCGGACATTTCTTTTTTGGGGGGTGATGGATCTCTACGCTGTGTTATATATTGGTGTACAGTATTTCCTACAGGAAAGAATTCCTTTGGTAGCTGAAGTGCAGTACCTGTTAGAAATCGGTTTTGATAAGTACCCGCTGATTTACGCAATGATTACCCTATCGATCATTTTCAAAATATCGCTGATAATTACCACCGTTCTGTTTCTGACTCGCAGTCAATATGCCATTAAAGCAGCATTTATTCAGGAGCCTTTCCGCCTGTTGTTAGTTATTCCCTCTCTCTCGATGATTACGCCGGTTCTGAAAGAATTCAACATTAGAATTCTTGCCGTTAGCCTAACGCTATTGCTGATATCTGAAGTATTCAAAATCGTTTCTTTGTATAAAGTTCAAATAAAGACCGGGCTCAATAAAACTACGCCCTTCATCGTCTGATTTGGGGAAAAACAATATTCTCACGCTATCAGCGAAATGAGTCACTCTGTGGGATGACCTGAAAATTGATAACGGGATAAAATGACTGACTCAAACGCTGCGGTAGCAAATCAAGTCAAGATCGAATTCTGACGGACATAAACTCGCGGTTTAAATATACGGCTCATAGATTCAGCGGCGCAGGGGATTTTCGAGCTTAACTGCCACTAAACGCCCAGCGGCAATATTGTTGCGACAGGTAAACTCGGCCAGTATTGCTAGGCCAATGCTCTGTAATGCCGCTGCCGCTTCGCTGGCGTTAAGAATTTCAGCCGGATTGTTTGATAGGATGACATTGGGAGTGGCGCTCGGGTGACTAGTAAATGTGACCG
This sequence comes from Yersinia nurmii, assembly GCF_001112925.1. Classification (GTDB taxonomy): domain Bacteria; phylum Pseudomonadota; class Gammaproteobacteria; order Enterobacterales; family Enterobacteriaceae; genus Yersinia; species Yersinia nurmii. The sequence goes on along the minus strand of NZ_CPYD01000011.1, from coordinate 89,569 downwards.
CCACCGAAGCGCGAGCTCAAGTGATTCCTATGGTTATTCGTACATTTTCTTGCGTCAGTATCGTGGGGATGCCCAGTGTTATTTATACTGCAAATCATCTGGGCTGGCACTATACCTTCTGGAGCGTGGCACTGATTTGCGCCATGGCTACCTGTGCCGTGAGGTTTGGTATAGCCGAAGTTCCACAGCCTACAAAACCAGATAGTCATTCGTTGGTATTACATAAACCGCTGCTGGTATTTAACCTTGCCACCGGCATTGCCAACTTTAGTCCGTTTCTCATTATTCCGATTCTAGTACCTATATTAACTCAGGTATTGCACCTGAACATACAGCAGGCTCCCGCACTATTTTTATGCGGCGGCAACAGCTTCACTGCTCGACGGTGAATTCGCGCCACTATTGATTCATCGCTGATGACAGTAGCATCAGTTCAGAAGTTTTCACCGTTATTCTGATCTTATTATTCTTCCCGACCAATAATCCCTATGTATCTTCAGCTTATTTATGTTTCCCACTTATGGGCGTTTAGTCGGCGCATCCCTGTTATCTTCACACATTAGCAATAATGCTAATCGGGTGGGTTTTAATATTTTGCAATCCGCCATGGGAAACTTTATTTCTACCTTGTCGTTTTTCACTCCGCCGACCATACCGCTAACTGGTAACCATCCGGGTCGAGAAATTGAAAGCGACGACCACCGGGGAAGGAAAATATCGGTTTAACCATCACGCCGCCAGCTTCAACGACTCGCCTTTCGGTTTCTTCCAGATTATCAGTATATAAAATTACCAACGGCCCACCGGCTGCTGTCACGACCCCATCTGTAGTGAAACCGCCGGTCAGGCGACCATCGGTGAATTCGCAATAGGTTGGGCCATAATCGGTGAAGTGCCAGCCAAACAGATTACCGTAGAAATTTTTTGAGCGAGTGATATCTCCCACGATAAATTCAATATTATCAATTCGCCCCTTCTTTTCTGATGCAGCCATAATACCTCCGTAGAAAAATACACCCTCGTATTTTGAAAATAGACGCCCGCCGAGTCAGCCGGTTTAGTTGGAAAACAATACCATTAATCCTATGCGTAATATCCGCAATATGCTTAAAAATGTCGCCCATATCGCAGCCAAAATCAGAAGCGCGATAAGAAATAAGTAAAATCCGCCTATCGCACCGCAGCAGAAACAAACCTGTACTAAGAATAAACTATACTGTGATCACGGCTGCAAAATACGTCAGTAGTTTCAGACATGACATGATTTTCAGCCTTGGCAGAAGAAGTATGGCATAGAGGTTAAATCAGCCCGTGAGAGAGTCGGTAACGGGCAAGGAGGTATCTCATGGTCAATCATGTTTGGGGACTTCTGGTGCATCCCAGCCAGGAAATGAAACAAATCAAAAGTGAGTCGGAAAGTATTCCCCACTTTTACACTCACCACGTCCTGTTGATGGCTGCAATTCCCGTAATCTGCGCATTTATTGGCACCACCAGAGTGGGGTGGAATTTTGGTGAAGGTCAGGTGATTAAAATCTCCCCGCTTACCGCTTTCTACGCCGCCGTGATTTTCTATGTGATGATTCTTGCCGCCGTGGCTTTAATGGGGCGAGTGATTTACTGGATGGCGCGCCGCTATGAAAGCCGCCCAAGCTGGCAAAGCTGCACCTTGTTCGCCGGTTATGCCGCCACACCGATGTTCCTGAGTGGAATTGTAGCGGTTTATCCGTTGCTCTGGCTGTGCTTATTCGCTGGGATTGTCGGGCTGTGCTACGCCGGTTATTTGATGTACATCGGCATTCCAACCTTCCTGAATATCGACCGCAGTGAAGGTTTTATCTTCTCCAGCTCAACGCTGGCCATCGGTGTACTGGTTCTGGAGCTATTACTCGGTTTTACCGTTCTGTTATGGGGTTATGGCGTCAGGCTAATCTGACCAATTCTTATACCGACACCCTGCGCCATAGATCTTCTACGTCGCAGGGTGTATCTCTATTTTATCTTCCATGTGACTGATAATAGAGAGCTTAACCTTATGAATATACATCGAACATTCGTTATTGCGCTTATTTCTACCCCCCTTATCTGCAATTCCATCCCCGCTATGAGCGCCATTCCTATACAGGATGGGATTGTTGAGCAGACTCTGATTTTCGTTCGTCATGCAGAGAAACCTGAGGCCGGTTTGGGGCAGATTAATTGTCAGGGTTTGAATCGTTCCTTGGCATTACCTAAAGTGATAAAAAATAAGTATGGCAAACCTGACTTTATATTCGCCCCAGACCCAACGCGAAAAAAAGCGGATTTCGGCTACTTCTTTTATTATCTCCGCCCGTTGGCGACCATTGAACCAACGGCTATTTACTTCAATATGCCGATAAATATCCGTGTCGGTCAGTCAGAAACTGGCTGGCTTATCAACCAATTACAAAAATCAAAATATTCAAGCGCCAAGGTGCTTATTTCCTGGGCACATCATGAAATCATGGCTATCACTAAGGCATTAATGACCGAGTATAACGGCGAGTTGGCACAAATACCCGAATGGGAAAATACTGATTTTGACAGTATTTATGTTCTGAAAATCGTGCGAAGTGAGGGGGCTAACCAGATTAGTTTTACCCATGACCAACAGGGGCTGAATGGATTACCGCTTAATTGCCCTGAAATTTCCCCGCCGCGATCTAATTCATTACCGGGTCGTTCCCAGCAATAGCTGACAACAATAAATCTTTTTATCTCTGATTTTCTAACACTGGATAGCAAATTCTCTGCTTTTGGGTCATTAACAGCCTTTGAATCATATTAATATCGGTGAGATCGCAATCTCTTACATCGCCCCGACAAATAAGGTTGTACACTAATTGGGAAAAATAAAAATAAGGCGACGAAAATGAAAAAGCTGACTGTAAAAGAAATGACCGCAAGCGAACAACGCGACGTGAAAACCCAACTTGATAGAGCCAGGATCAACATGGGACGCGCACTCACCAATTCAGAACAAAACAAAGTGAAAGACGAAGCCATCGAAAAAATCATGCAAGCCCGAGCACTGGTCGCCAAAGCCAACCGTCCTGAGAAAAAAACCAAAAAAACCGCACCGAGCACCACCACCTTTAGCTGGTCCTCTTCCATCAGCAGCCGTCCACCACGTTGAGTTTTTCCCCCGTCAGGTTTTTGCCTGACTGGGCACCCAATTTCTGGTAGCGGAGCTCATCCTCCGCCACTATCGGATTGTTATGATTCCTACCGTTAAATATGTTAATTCAATAGCTGATTTTCCCTCACGACTGTCCTAGTATGGCTAATGCTGTATTCCGTTAGTCCGCCCCGTGCACTATTAAGGAGTTTGTTGATGAAACTGTTTTATAAACCTGGCGCTTGTTCCCTCTCACCACATATCGTCCTGCGTGAGACTGGGCTAGATTTCAGCGTTGAACGCGTTGATTTGGCAACCAAGAAAACTGAAAGCGGCAAAGACTTCTTAACCATCAACCCCAAAGGACAGGTTCCGGCGCTGGTGTTGGATGATGGCAGCCTATTAACCGAAGGCGTAGCCATTGTGCAGTATCTGGCCGACCAGGTGCCATCGCGCAACCTGATCGCCCCCGCAGGCACCCTTGCTCGCTATCATGCTATTGAATGGTTAAACTATATTGCCACCGAATTGCACAAAGGATTCAGCCCACTGTTCAACCCGAAAACGCCGGACGAGTACAAAACCATCGCCCGTGAGCGCTTAGACAAACAATTTGCTTATGTAGATAGCGTGCTGGCGAAGCATCATTTCCTGCTGGGTGATAAATTCAGCGTAGCCGATGCCTACTTGTTCACTATTCTGGGTTGGGCAAAAGCCATGCAGTTCGATCTGCCGCAGTATAAAAATCTGACGGCCTATATCGCGCGGGTTGCGGCACGCCCAGCGGTAGACGGCGCTCTGGTTGCGGAAGGTCTGAAGTAAGCAACGTAAAGAATGAATGATATCCCCCGGCAATGGCAGACTTGCGCTTTTAGCCGGGGGAAAATGATTAGAGTTTTACTGCCGTAAACTGATGAACCGGATTGACGATAAGATCCTGTGCAGCCACGATTTGTAATTCGTACTCGCCCATTTGCTGGGTCGTCAGCATCACTTCATAAACTGCGGCGGTAACGTGCTCCAGCGCTTTATCTAACGCTTCGCCTTTCAGCAGATTAACCAACAGTAGACCGCTGGTTAGATCACCGACGCCCACCGGCTGACGGCTGCCAAAATCCACCAACGGACGACTGATATGCCAGGCATCTTCCGCCGTGACCAGTAACATTTCAAAACTATTCAGGTCATAACCCGCGCGGCTAAGATGCTTAACCAGCACCACTTTTGGCCCTTTAGCACACAGGCCGCGAGCCGCAGTCACGGCTTGCTCGACGTTTTCCACTCGCGTTCCGCTCAACTCTTCTAACTCAAGCAAGTTAGGCGCGATAATATCGCTGGCCGGCAATGCCTGTTTACAGAAGAATTCCGCCACGCCCGGTGCGACGATGCAGCCTTTTTCCGGATGGCCCATCACCGGATCGCAGAAATACCACGCCTGCGGGTTGGCTTCCTTCACACGTTTAACCGTAGCCAAAATATGACCGCCCTGCTCCGGTGAGCCAATATAGCCGCTCAGCACCGCATCACAGTCTTTCAAACGGTCAACATCGGCAATGCCTTGCACAATTTCAGTCAAATGGCTGGCTGGCATCACGCAGCCGGTCCAATGACCATACTGAGTGTGATTGGAGAATTGAACGGTATTTAGCGGCCAGACATTAACGCCCATACGGCGCATAGGAAATTCTGCAGCGCTATTGCCTGCATGACCAAAAACAACGTGGGATTGAATGGAAAGTATATTTTTCATCGGTACGGCCTAAAGTTAGGGGCTGCTCGGCCCTTTCAGTAACACCATCATCACTGCGTGTTTGCCCGCAGTTAATCGTTGACCATAAAAAACAAGGGACACCAGGCCCCTTGTTCTCACACCGATTTAGATCCAGCTCACCAGACAGTAATGCTTTTTGCCCCGGCGCAGTAAGGTAAAGCGGCCAAACAGACGATCCGCATCGCTAAACGTGTATTCCGGGTTCGCCTGTTTCTCGCCGTTAATGGTCACAGCGTTGGAACCAATCAGGGTACGTGCCTGACCGCGAGAAGGAGCCAATTCCGCATTCACCAGCGCCTGTTGCAGATCGGCATCGCGGGTTAACTCAATCGCCGGCATCCCGTCCTGCGCCAGTTGGGCAAAGTCGGCCTCGGTCATGTCGTTCAGGTTGCCGGAGAACAGACTGGCAGTAATACGTTTTGCCGCAGCCAGACCTTCAGCACCGTGAACCATGCCGGTCACTTCTTCAGCCAGTACATACTGAGCGCGCGGCGCTTTTCCGCTGTTTTTATCTTCTTCTTCCAGCGCATTAATCTCTTCCAGACTCATAAAGGTGAAGAATTTCAGGAAGCGATACACATCTGCATCCGCGGTGTTAATCCAGAACTGGTAGAACTTGTACGGGCTGGTTTTTTTCGGGTCTAACCATACCGCGCCGCCTTCGGTTTTACCGAATTTGGTGCCGTCGGCTTTGGTAATCAATGGCACGGTCAGGCCGTACACTTGCTGCTGATGCAGACGACGCGTTAAATCGATACCGGAGGTGATATTGCCCCACTGATCGGAACCGCCGATTTGCAGTACCACATTATGCTCTTTATTCAGGCAGGCGAAATCATAGCCTTGCAACAGATTGTAAGAGAATTCAGTGAAGGAAATGCCACTATCATCGCGATTTAAACGTTGTTTTACCGCTTCTTTGTTAATCATTTGGTTAACAGAGAAGTGTTTTCCGATATCACGCAGGAAAGTCAGCACATTCATGCCACCGAACCAATCGTAATTGTTGGCGGTAATAGCACTGTTCTCCCCGCAGTTGAAATCCAAGAACGGAGAAACCTGATGACGGATTTTCTCTACCCATTCATTAACGGTATCCGCGGTGTTCAGCTTACGTTCAGTGGCTTTGAAACTAGGATCGCCGATCAGGCCGGTCGCCCCGCCCACCAACGCTACCGGGCGGTGACCCTGTAACTGAAAACGCTTCAGGCACAACAACGGAACCAAATGACCCAAATGCAAGCTGTCTGCGGTAGGATCGAAACCGCAATACAGTGAAATTGGCCCTTGCGCCAGTCTCTCTGCTAACGCGTCTTCATCCGTAACCTGGGCAACGAGGCCCCGCTCTTGCAATTGTTTAATCAGGTTGCTGCTAGTCATTAACGACTCCATTGTCTTATGCAATATATTTATCTGGTTAACGTTTAACGGGAACACTTGCCATCGGGAAATGTTGTCGTTTATCGGCGTAATGCCTGCGTGCCAGATGGCACCCCAACGGGATGCGTTCAAGGAAGGGTATAGAATAAAGCGCTCGCCCCGCGAGCGCTAGGTTTAACCTCAATATTTCATCGTTATCAGGGGGCTAAACGGTCAATTTTCCACGTATCGGCGTCTCGTTGGTAGAGAAAACGGTCATGTAGGCGATGTTCGCCTCCCTGCCAGAACTCAACCGAGTCGAAACGAACGCGGAATCCGCCCCAGAAACTAGGCACCGGTACCTCTCCCTGCTGGAATTTTTGTTTCAGCTCCAGAAATTTGCTTTCCAACACGCCACGCGCGGAAATTCGCGAGGATTGCTGAGAAACCCAAGCACCTATCTGGCTATCTTTAGGACGGCTATTGAAATATTTAAGGACTTCGAAGGTCGACAAACGTTCGGCTTTACCGAGGAAAATCACCTGACGATCCAGCGTATGCCAAGGGAATAACAGGCTTATATGGGGGTTTTCAGCCAATTGCTGAGCCTTACGGCTGCCAAGGTTAGTGTAAAACACCATGCCTTCATCATCGAAATGCTTCAGTAATACAATCCGTTGAAAAGGTTGACCATTGGCATCAACGGTCGCCACGCACATCGCCGTCGGGTCTGCGAGACGCGCTTCACAGGCTTGTTTCAGCCAGCGCTCAAATAAATCCAGCGGGTTAGCAGTCAGGTCCTTGCGGCGCAGACCGCCACGGGTATATTCACGTCGTAGGTCTGCAACATCAAACTCATTATTTTCAGTCATATACACTCTGTAACGCGCTGAAACTCAGTGGATTATTATTGTGCCTTTGTGACGCCAGGATCTCAATCGCCCTGACGTCGCAGCTGTATCTACGGGTTAATCACTTCGAGGGCACTAGCACGCAATCATTAATCACGATTTTATCGCCCCGCTCGATAAAGGCGCTGTCACCTTTCGACCAGAACGTATAATAACCGTCGCTGTATCGGGTGCCAGAAGCGGCAACCACCTGCGGCAGATTCAGCTGCTTGCCATCCATCACAAAACTAACTTTATCCTGCTTATTATCCAGGGCTACCGTCAACTGGGTACCACCGCATTGATAGTGCAAAGTTTCACTTTTTTGTAAAAACTGGCTACATCCTGCCAAAGTCAGTACGGCAAGCGCCGTTAAAACGGATTTCATCGCCTTATCTCCTTTCATAAGCGTTTCCCGCAGCCTACCACCCGTAGGCTGGACTTACCGAATATATTGAATTACAGAATATATTGAATCACCTAATATCCTAAAAGCCTCGCCTTATCGCCCTGGCTGTATAACTGGGTAAATCGCGCCCAAAACGGTTTCACAGCGGGCTCCAGTAACCGACGGCAAATTGCCCGGCAAACCTGAAAGCGTACGAAATGCTAACCAGGCAAAAGCCAAGGCTTCCATATCGTCGCCGCTGACGCCAAAGCTGTCGGTGGTAGAGACTTCAGTTCCCGGCAACATCGCCGACATTCGCGCCATCAACAGCGGATTCCGCGCACCGCCGCCACACACCAGCAAACGTTCACACCCTCCCGCCAGTTGAACCTGTTCAGCAATGGTCACCGCCGTCAGCTCTGCCAGCGTCGCCTGCACGTCTTCAGGAGCAATTCGCGGCATCATCTGCAGCTGCTGCTCCAGCCAGGCGGCGTTGAAATACTCCCGCCCAGTACTTTTCGGCGCAGGTTTGGCAAAGTAAGGATCGGACAACATTTGCTGCAATAGCGGCTGATTGACTTTACCGCTCAACGCCCATTCGGCATCACGGTCGTAAGGCAGCGAGCGATGACGCCAAATCCAAGCGTCCATCAACATATTTCCGGGGCCGGTATCGAAACCTCTGACTGGAGAGTCAGGGATCAGCATGGATAAATTAGCGATACCGCCAATATTCAGCACCATTCTCCGCTCGGCATTATGCGCCAGCAATGCGTGGTGGAAAGCGGGTACCAGCGGTGCCCCCTGGCCGCCATAGGCCATATCCCGTCGCCGAAAATCCCCGACGGTAGTAATCTGCGTCATCGCCGCAATGCGATTATTATCCCCTAACTGCATAGTAAAACCCGGCTCTCCCACCGGTTCATGCCAAACAGTTTGTCCGTGACAACCAATTGCAGTGATATCCTGCGACGACACGCCGGTTTTTTTCATCAGCGCCAGCACCGCTTCGGCAAACAGCGTGCCCAACTGCGCATCCAGCCTGCCCACCGCCGATAAAGTGGTTTCCTGACCCTGACACATCGCCAGAATATCTTTTTTCAACTGAAGCGGTATCGGGTGGCTATAAGTGGCCTGCTGCGCCACCATTCGCTCATTGATCGCAGCCAGAACCACATCGATTCCATCCAGGCTGGTACCCGACATCACCCCAATAAAGCGGCCTGATTTCATAGCAATGACCTTATCTCCCGCTGCGGGAGTACAATGACAAAAAAAACAACAAACACCCCATGAGGTTACTAAACCAGAATAATAAAATTAACACCATGAAAAGATGTAGTTTTTAGAGTGTATCCCGCGCGGTCTTCCCCTATATAATGCAAGGCTGGTTTTGCCAGACAGCTCACAGAAAATGGAGGATTTTTTTCTTTTTCATTTCCTACTTTTAGAAATTTAAACCACCGTTTAATATTGATTAAGGGAATGCACGTTAGGCTACCAACCAACTAACCAACAATGTGCTTCGATACAGTGTGGTGCGATAACTACAATGTGATGCAATAACTGTTGGGGTCAGCCATAATTTATCTATACCCGAAATTAATTGGTTTCGTGTATGGGTAGACAGGACATAGTGAACCGGATATCGGTTATGCACTTTAAACTAGGAGTTTTTATGATTAAGCCTTTACTCGTCATTGCTATCGCAGCGGTTACTCTGACCGGTTGTGCGAACAACAGCACGCTGTCTGGTGATGTATTCAGCGCGTCACAGGCCAAGCAAGTGCAAACCGTGACTTACGGTACATTGGTTTCTGTTCGTCCGGTAACCATTCAAGGCGGTGACGGCGACAACGTAATTGGCGCTATTGGTGGTGCAGTGCTGGGTGGTTTCCTGGGTAACACCGTTGGCGGTGGTACCGGTCGTAGTCTGGCAACCGCAGCGGGTGCTGTAGCTGGTGGTGTTGCTGGTCAGGGCGTACAGGGCGCGATGAACCGTACCGATGGCGTTCAGCTGGAAGTCCGTAAAGACGACGGCACCACTATTCTGGTGGTTCAGAAACAAGGCCCAACTCGCTTCAGCGTTGGCCAGCGTGTGATGCTGGCAAGCAGCGGTAGCACCGTGACCGTTAGCCCACGTTAATTTTGGCGCGGACATAAAAAACCGGGGATCGCATTGATCCCCGGTTGTTTTCTTTTGCTGTGAATAGATTATTAGAACTTTATTATTTTTACTTACTTTGTAATTGAATAATATTTTGTTCAAGTTTCACTATCAAACCTGATAACAAAATAACCTCCTCCTCTGAGATACCCCCCAAGATTTCCTTTCGGGTTGCTTTAATGACGTCGTCGACTTCTTTGATAATCGGACACGACTCTTCCGTTAATTTAATCCGCTTGGCGCGGCGGTCGTTAGCACAAGTATGCCGTGTGATTAATCCCTTATCCTCCAGTTGGTCCAAAGTCCGAACCAACGATGGCTGCTCGATACCAATCGCTTTTGCCAGTTGAATCTGCGATTGCTCCGGTGGTAAACGACTAATGTTATGGAGCGTAACCCAATGTGTCTGGGTCAGTTCCAACGGTTTTAATCGATGATCGATTAAAGCGCGCCAAACGCGAACTAATCGTGCTAAATCAGATCCTAATGTCGATTCCAATTGCCCCTCCTTTTAATTAGCGTGCTAGCATAACTCCCAGAGTCCAGTCTATTTTGGGTAATTAACATTAAAAATACAAATGTATATATACCGCCGATGCAGTGTTAATAGCAATAAATACGAGAAATCCTTTAGAAAAGGTGAAGATTTCTTTAAATTTAACCCCTAAGGATTAACCCAATGCAAGTAACTTCTGTGCCAACAGCATCACCCTTAACGGACTGGGTACTGGGTGCCTCGATCTATTTCCCGCCTCTCTTCAAGGCGGTTATGCTAGGTTTGATATTTTGGCTATTGATCCATCATTTACTACGGAATTGGATCTACTCTGGCGAGATCTGGCATCCAATGTTAATGGATTTGTCTATTTTTGTCATTGCCGTCAGCATTTCTTTGTGGATTTTAGCCAGTTGGTAAATTGAGATGAAATATCAATCGATAAAATATTTTTCCAGCGTGATCGTTTTTGCTATCGCTATGTTCGCTGGTTGGTGGATGTGGAATTATTATATGCAGTCCCCTTGGACGCGAGATGGAAAAGTCCGCGCAGAATTAGTCAACATCACACCAGAAGTGTCCGGCAGACTTATTCAAATTGCGATACACGACAACCAATTAGTAAAATCCGGCAGCCTGTTATTCGAGCTAGACCCGATGCCGTTCCAACTGGCGCTGGATAACGCGCAGGCCGTATTGGATAAAGCGCAGTCAGATATGGATAAGGCCAATCATGAATTGGCCCGACGTCAACATTTGCCTAAAAACCTCATATCAAGCGAAGACTTGGATATTGCCAATTTAACAGCTCAGGCAATGAAAGCGGCATATCAGGGCGCGCTGGCTAATCTGGAACAGGCTAAATGGAACCTGAGTAAAACCCGTATTTATACACCGACTGATGGATATATAACCAATTTACAAACGCGCATCGGAAATTATGCTACCGCGGGTACTCCATTAGTCGCTTTGGTTGATATTCATTCCTTTTACGTAATAGGTTATTTCGAAGAAACCAAATTACGACATATCAAAGAAGGCAACCGGGCAAATATTGTTTTATATAATGGAAATAGACCGCTTCAGGGTGTAGTGGAAAGTATCGGTCGCGCCATTTACGATCAAAGCGTCGATACAAATAGCGATTTACTCGTCAATGTTAAGCCGAATGTCCCTTGGGTCCGTCTGGCGCAGCGCGTACCGGTTCGTATCAAACTGATCGATGTTCCGTCGGATGTAACCTTAGTTGCCGGCACCACCTGCACCATTTCTCTGGCTGGCTGATACAAATGCACTGGCTACTGCGGCAGTGGAGGCGCACGCCTTGGGGGAAGGCCAGCGGGGCGCAGTGGCGCTATGCCCTGCGTAATTCGCTGGCGATGTGTTTGTCACTGTGGATTGCTTTTACTCTCAATCTGGATGAGCCATATTGGGCGATGACTTCCGCGGCGGTTGTGAGTTTCCCCACCGTCGGCGGTGTGATCAGCAAAAGTCTTGGCCGGGTGATTGGCAGCCTAATGGGTGCCGCTGCCTCAGTTATCATTGCCGGTCACTGCCTGAATGATCCCTGGTTGTTTACCTTCGCCATTGCCGCTTGGATCGGCTGGTGTACTTTCGTATCCAACCATTATCAAAATAACGTTTCCTACGCTTTTGCTCTGGCCGGTTATACCGCAGCAATCATCGCTTTTTCAACGGTCAACACTACGGATACTCAACAAATCTTCGATATCGCCCAAGCACGAGTCTGCGAAGTGATTACCGGTATTTTGTGCGGTGGACTGATGATGATGCTGCTGCCCAGCACCTCAGACGGCGAAACGCTGCTGACCTCGCTGCGACGTATGCACTCCCGCCTATTGGAACACGCTGCGCTGTTGTGGCAGACCGAAGATGATCCACAGATTCGTACCTCACACGAGGGCGTCATCGGGCAGATTCTGACGCTCAATCTGTTGCGTATTCAGGCTTTCTGGAGCCACTACCGCTTCCGGCGACAAAACAATGTGCTCAATTTTATGCTGCATAATCAATTACGCACCACCAGCGTCATCGCCAGTCTGCGGCGTATGTTGCTCAACTGGCCCAGTCCACCAGGTAATCTGAAAAAGGTTTTGCAAACGCTGATTACCGAGCTTCAGCAGCCGGATTGCGATAAATATCGAGCCGCCAAGATTTTGCAACAGATTATCCCGCGAGATAACAAGGATTACCGCCACCGCGCGTTCTGGCTGCGTTTACGTCATTTTTGTTGGTTGTATCTGGAATCTGGCCGTTGGTTACGCCAACTGGAACAACACAGTGACCGAGCTCAATTGCCGCCACCCAAGGTCGCCACGCTGGCACGCCACACCGATACCTACGAAGCGGCTTACAACGGATTACGTACTTTTATCTGTATCGTTATTGGCTGCGCATTTTGGATAAACACCCAATGGAGTGCAGGCAGTTCCGCGCTGGCTTTGGCCGCTGTCAGTTGCGTACTGTATTCCGCCAGCCCCTCCCCGACGGACAGCATTATGACGTTGCTGAAAGCCATCGTGTTGTTATCCATCGGCTGCTTTATTTTAAAATTCGGCGTCATGATTCAAATCGATGACTTTTGGCAGTTTGCCACCGTACTCTTACCGATCCTGATTACTATGCAGATGTTTAAGCAGCAAAATCCGCCCTACGCGGCGCTGTGGGGGCAGCTTATCGTTTTTATGGGTTCATTCCTCAGTGTGACCAATCCACCCAGCTACGACTATCAGGGCTTCCTTAATGACAACCTCGGCAAGTTGGTGGGGGTGATGCTGGCGGGCGTGGCTTTCCAAATTTTACGCCCCAGCTCGGATAAACGAAAAGGCCAGCGAATTATCCGCGCCCTGCGGCGAGACTTTATCGACCAGATCAGCCCTTACCCGCAACAAAGTCAGCCGCAGTTTGAATCGTTGATTTATCATCGCATCAGCCAATTAAATCTGAGTCAAGATCAAGAAGCGCGAATCTGGCTGTTACGTTGGGGTATGGTGTATCTGAATTGCAGTCATGTGGTATGGCAGTTGCGGGACTGGCAACCCCCCGCACCGCCGCTGTCTGCGGTGCGGGATTTGTGTATTCATTGCCTGAAAGGCAGCGTGACGGAAAAAGGCGTTCAGCCAGAGTCGTTAGCGGCAACGCTGCACGAGCTACTGCGCATCAGCGAGACTCTGGCTCATCATCCTGACCCGTCGGGGCAAGAACTGGCGGGGCTGGTTTGGCGTCTGTACTGCTCGCTGACTCAGCTGCAACTCGCCTTCACCCCGCCGGCTATTTCTTCCCCTGCCTAAGGATGAGTCCGGGAAGATAAATCATCAAGGAACGTCATAACCCAAAGCAGCACGGCGAATGCGGAACCACTGCTGACGGCTGAGCGTCAGGGATACCGATTTCCATGCGGCGGTAACGCGCTCAATCTTACCGGAACCAATAATCGGCAGCGGCGCAGAGGGCAAACGCATCACCCAGGCATAGACCACTTGCTCGATATTATCCGCACCGATTTCTTCCGCCACGGCCTGTAATTCGTCACGTAGTGGCTGGAACTCACCATCGTTAAACAAGCGCCCACCACCTAAACATGACCAAGCCATCGGTTTAATACGCAGTTGCTGACACATATCCAGCGTGCCGTCCAGAATAGTAGGCTGATGCAACGGTGATATTTCCACCTGATTGGTCACCAGCGAGAAAGGCAAACGAGATTGCAGCAGACTGAACTGAGCCGGTGTGAAGTTAGATACGCCAAAATGCTTCACTTTGCCGCTTTTGTGCAACTGAGTGAAAGCCTCGGCAACTTCGTCAGCCTCCATCAATGGGTCTGGACGGTGAATCAGCAGCAGATCCAAATAATCAGTGTGTAAATGAGACAGTGACTGCTCGGCGCTGCGGATAATATGATCGCCATCGGTATTGTAATGACCCAAGGCGTGCTCTGGCTTAGCCGTCGTCGCGATGCCACATTTGCTGACGATTTCCATCTTATCTCGCAGTGATGGCTGTAAACGCATCGCTTGTCCAAAAGCCTGCTCGCACTGGTAGCCACCGTAGATATCCGCGTGATCCACAGTGGTAATCCCCATATCCAGATGCTGCTGAATAAATCCCTGTAGCTGGGCGGGCGTCATGTTCCATTCGATCAAACGCCAGTAACCACAAATCATGCGGGAAAACTCAGGGCCTTGCGGAGATAATTGGCTACGTGTATGCATTTTGACCACCTATATATATTGAATGACCTTCAGCATACACAAGCGACAGAAAGGATCATCATCCTGACGCAAGGAAATGGTGGTTAATCGGTATCAAAGGATGAAATTTAAAATAATGATGGTTGTTCCGGTAGCGGCTCTTCCGGTTTTTTGTTGGCGCGTAGCTGGCGCAACAGACGCTGACGACACAGGCGCAGAACATCGTGTTTTTGCATATCGGTCATTTGCATCCAGCCAAAGCGTTCTTCCCTGCTGCGGAAACAGCCACGGCAAAAACCACGGTCATCTGCCTGACAGATACCGCGGCAAGGGCTGGGAATATCAAAAAACTCAAGCTGCTGAGCCACACAACCTCCTTGGATTACCCTTTCATTGAAGACGGCTTAACGGCGGCTGGCAAGTACAGATTCGCGATGTCGCTGAAAATAATCCCGCAGATAACGTATCACCTGACGATTTTTTTCCGGCATCACCCTTTCCAGCGTCAACGCGTGTAACCGCAGCGGCGTTGATTGCCACTCCGGCAGCAGTGTGATTAATTCTCCGCGTTGCAGCTCATCACCAATTTCATACAAAGGCAGCACGGAAAGCCCCATCCCTTCGCGAGTAAAATCCCGGATAACCGGCATGCTACCGCTGATAACCTGACCGTGATTCAGACGCAAAACCATCGTTTCTCCCGATGTGTGGTGCAAATCCAGATGAATAGCCGAGGGATTATTCACCGAGGACATCCATCGATGCGCCAATAAATCCTGTGGCGTTTCCGGCACGCCGTGCTGACTGAGATAGCGCGGCGCAGCGCAAATCACCATCGGCCATTCCGCCAACGGATGGGCGATCATATTGGCGTCCGCCAGCTGTCGATTGACTCGCAGAGCGATATCAACCCGCTGTTCGATCAAATCCACCACTTCGTCATTGGCCAGAATCCGCAGGGTTAATTTGGGATGAGCGTTAAGCAAGGGAGACAGCGCTTCCGCCAGCGGGCGACCGCCGATACCGACAGTGGTGGCAATGCGAATTTCACCCACCAGCGTATCTCGTAACTCCGCCAACCGCTGCTCGGCCTCTTTCGCCTGCAGCAACATGGCTTCACAACCGGGATAAAAAACTTGCCCGGCTTCCGTTAACGTCAACCTGCGGGTTGAACGATGCAACAAGGGGACGCCGAGCGCTTTCTCTAAAGAGCGCATATGCTGACTAATAGCGGATGCGGTCATGCCCAACCGTCGCCCTGCTGCGGTTAGCGAACCTTCGGCCACTACGGTGGCAAAAATCGCCATTCGGTTGAGTTTATCCATGATTATGAAGTTTTACTTAAAAAAGAAAGCACAAATATGGCACTTATCAGCAACTTTGTTAAGTATTAGAGTTAGCCCCGTCAACCCAACTAAGGAATTAAACAATGAAACTGGCCATTATTGGTGCAACTGGTTTTGTAGGCCGTAAAGTCATCGACGAAGCTCTGGCTCGCGGTCATCAGGTTACGGCAATTGCCCGTCAGCCTAAAGATTTACCTAAAGCTGATAACCTGACCATCGCGTTAGGTGACATTGCTGATACTGAATGGTTAGCTCAACAATTAAGCGGTCAGGATGCGGTTATCAGCGCTTATAACCCTGGTTGGGCCGAAGAAAATCAGTTTGAAAAATTCACTGCGGGAAGCCAGAAAATTCTGGATGCACAGCAAAAAGCCGGCGTGAAACGCCTGTTGGTGGTCGGCGGCGCGGGCAGCCTAGAAGTCGCTCCTGGCGTGGAGTTGGTCGACACGCCAGCATTCCCAGAAGCCTACAAACAAGGAGCCTTGGGCGCCCGTGCGTTACGTAACAAGTTACGCGCTGAAAACACACTGGATTGGACCTACCTGTCACCGGCTGCCTTGCTGGAACCGGGAAAACGCACCGGCCAGTTCCGTTTGGGTACCACTTCTTTACTGATGAACGGCGCGGCGCCAGCCAGCATCTCCGTGGAAGATTTAGCGGTGGCTATTCTGGACGAAATCGAAAATCCGCAGTTTATTAAAGCGCAGTTCACCGCAGCGTACTAACGACGAACCGGTTCTACATCAGCCTCGCGCATGGCCGTCAAATCTACCCTCATAGGTGTGTTGTGCACGGGGCTTTTCTTCTTACCGCTTTGTCACGTTTTGTTTCTAAACGCTAAGGTTATCTTAAGTTTGCTACTGTATCGTGCCATTCATTAATGAATAATTGGTTCTGATTAGCAATGAATGGACGATTCAAGTTACAGTGTAACGCAATCACCTTTATCTTAAGCTGCGCGCTATTTTTCACGCTGTTTCTCAATGCTCTTTTTATACACAAAGCCTGGTCGCTGATCGCCTTCAGCAGCGTGGATAGTTACCTGTTCGCCGCCACGATTCCGCTGGTGGTATTCTGCGCGTTGAATATTATTTTCAGCCTGCTGTTCGTGCCATATCTGCGTAAGCCAATCATTATCACACTGCTGCTGGGTAGCGCGGCTGCTAACTATTTTATGTTTAGCTATGGCGTGGTGATCGACGGCAATATGATGCAAAACGCCTTTGAAACCAATACGCAAGAGGCAACCGCCCTGCTCACGCCGCGCATGGGCTGGTGGTTGCTGGGGCTGGGTATATTACCTGCCGTCGTCATTTGTTTTATCCAGATTCAGGTCACCAAGCCTTGGTGGTATATGCTGGGGCTGCGGGCGGCCAATATTCTGTTATCCATGATGATTATTCTGCTGATCGCCGCGTTATTCTATAAGGACTACGCTTCGCTGATTCGCAATAACAAAAGCATCGTTAAAATGCTGACGCCGTCCAACTACGTTAGCGGAGTGATTGAGTATGCCAAACACAAATATTTCACCAGTAACCTGCCGCTCATTCGTATCGGTGAGGACGCACATAAAGGCCCGCAGATTTTAGCGCAACAGAAAAAAACGCTGATGATACTGGTAGTCGGCGAAACTGCCCGGGCAGAGAACTTCTCCCTCGGCGGTTACGAACGGGAAACCAATCCACGGCTGAAGCAGGATCAGGTGATCTATTTTAAAAACACCGCGTCCTGCGGTACCGAAACCGCCGTATCCGTCCCCTGTATGTTTTCTAATATGCCGCGTAAAGAATACGACGCGACCCTCGCCAGCCATCAGGAAGGTTTACTGGATATTGTGGCGCTCGCCGGAGTTAATGTGCTGTGGAGGGAAAATGACGGCGGCTGTAAAGGTGCCTGCGATCGCGTTCCTCATCAGGACGTGACTCAGTTAAATCTGACGCAGTACTGCGAAGGTGATGTTTGTCTGGATAACGCGCTGTTGCATAATCTAGACAATTATATCGATGGGTTAAAAGGCGATACTGTGATTGTGTTACATCAAATGGGGAGCCACGGCCCGGCCTATTATCGCCGTACCACACCGGAATTTCGCAAATTCACGCCAACCTGCGATAGCAATCAGATTCAGGATTGCAGTCCACAAGAGCTGGTGAATACCTATGATAATTCCTTGCTTTATACCGACGCGACGCTGGATAAAACGATCAAAATTTTGCAGCAACACAGTGATACATTTAATACAGCAATGGTTTATCTGTCCGACCACGGGGAATCTTTGGGTGAAAACGGTATGTATCTGCACGGAACGCCCTACTTGTTTGCCCCAAGCCAGCAAACGCACGTGCCTATGCTGCTGTGGATGTCCACGGATTATGAAAAGAATTTCGCCGTCAATCGCAACTGTTTAAACAAAATGGCACAGCAAGCTGCGGTTTCTCAGGATAATCTGTTCCATACAATTTTAGGGATGATGAATATTCAGACCAAAGCATATCAGCCGTCATTGGATATACTGCAATCCTGCCGCTCACCGGCCTGATGGAAAGAGGTTAACGCTTAAAGTGATGACCGCTGATGTTCGCCATCAGCGGTTTTATCTGAATCGCGGAGCAGAGACCTTTCATCAATCCTATGAATAATAAGGCGATGTTTGAAAACCTCGCGATTAATAGCCTCGAACAGCTCTCCCGGTGAAACTTTTTATCTTGACCTAGACCAATCAGTCTATTACGCTAACAACCATGAACAAGATATTGCCTTCTCAAACTGATACCCGCGAACACCTGTTAGCCACCGGCGAGCACCTGAGCTTACGTCTGGGCTTTAACGGGATGGGACTCAGCCTGCTGCTGACTACCGCAGGCGTACCTAAAGGTTCGTTCTATCATTACTTTAAGTCGAAAGAAGCTTTCGGCGAAGCCATGCTGCAACGCTATTTTGATCGCTACGATACTCAAATGCATAATCTGTTTTCCAATCCGCAGGGGGATCAGCGCCAGCACCTTCTGAGCTATTTTGCACAGGGGATTGGCAATTTTTGCAACAGTGAGTGCCACAACGCCTGTCTGGCGGTCAAACTTTCTGCTGAAGTGAGTGATTTATCCGAGCCTATGCGCCACGCGTTAGATACCGGCACCGCTCGGGTCATCGGTCGCTTACAGGACGCGATTGAAAAAGGCATTGAGGAGAAATCTCTGAGAGTCGTTTTATCCGCTTCTGCCACGGCAGAAACGCTCTACGCCCTATGGCTAGGCGCTTCGCTGCGTGCCAAAGTGAAACGCTCCGTCACCCCGCTGACCTGTGCGTTAGAAAGTATCGAATGGCTATTACAGCCGACTGCCTGATTTAACAACCACTCATCTCGCCTGCGGGGTGAGTGGCTTACATAAACACTAGACGACTGGTCTATTACCACAGGAATTATCATGAAGACAGCTAAATTGTTCTCTCCGCTAAAAGTTGGCGCTGTGACGCTGCCAAACCGCGTGTTTATGGCACCGCTAACCCGTTTACGCAGCATGGAACCGGGGGATATTCCTACGCCGTTAATGGCTGAATACTACGCTCAGCGTGCCAGCGCTGGTCTGATTATTACCGAAGCAACGCAGGTATCTTTCCAGGCCAAAGGTTATGCTGGCGCACCGGGCCTGCATACTCAGGAACAAATGGAAGCGTGGAAAGAGATTACTCAGGCGGTGCATGATAAAAAGGGTCATATCGCGGTACAACTGTGGCACGTAGGCCGCATTTCACACAGCAGCCTGCAACCGAATCAACAGGCACCGGTCGCCCCTTCTGCTATCGCTGCGGATTCTCGTACCACGGTGCGGGATGAAAACGGTGCCTGGGTGCGCGTACCTTGCTCAACCCCACGTGCACTAGCATTAGAAGAAATTCCAGGTATTGTGGATGATTTCCGTAAAACCACTGCCAATGCTCGCGAGGCTGGCTTTGATTTCATCGAAATCCACGCAGCTCACGGTTATTTGTTGCATCAATTCATGTCTCCGGCCTCCAACCAACGTACCGATGCCTACGGCGGCAGCATTGAAAATCGCACTCGCCTAACGCTAGAAGTGGTAGACGCAACCGCCGCTGAATGGGGCGCGGAACATATTGGTATCCGTATCTCGCCGCTCGGCCCGTTCAATGGTCTGGATAACGGGGAAGATCAGGAAGAAGCGGCGCTGTATCTGATCGATGAACTGAACAAACGCAAAATCGCCTATCTGCACATTTCCGAGCCAGACTGGGCGGGGGGTAAGCCTTATTCTGAGGCCTTCCGCGACGCTGTGCGCGCTCGTTTCAATGGCGTTATTGTCGGCGCTGGCGCTTACACCGCTGAAAAAGCTGAAGCGTTGATCGAGAAAGGTTTTATTGACGCCGTTGCCTTTGGCCGCAGTTATATTGCCAACCCGGATCTGGTGCAACGTTTGCAGCAGCAAGCGCCGTTGAATACGCCAGACGGCGACACCTTCTATGGCGGCGGCGCTAAAGGTTATACCGATTACCAGACCCTGTAATACCGCGATTTAGCTAAACATCTTAATGCCGGTGAGCGTTTCTCTTACCGGCATTGCTGTGTTTAACCGTCAATTACGATTGCCTCTTGAGCAGCACGCGCATTGATATACGCCGCGATCGCTGCTCCTCAATATTCAGCAAATGGCCTCAACTCGCTCGGCCTCAACATTCCGATCGTAAAAAAACCGATATATTCTCACTTATCGGGCAAGTTCCAAAATGGATGTGCGAGAAAACTGCAGCGGTTAGCGGCACCTTAGACAGTGCGAAACAACCTGGACAACAGGAACCCGTGGAGCGGCGGCGTCAAATGCGGCCTGACGCTCTGTTTTCACCGGGTAAGGCGGGTAAATGGTGCATTGGTAATAGCGACTTTAATCTTTGTCGTCTCTTCCCAAGTCGATTTAATCACGTTGACGGTATGCCTATGACTTTCCCGACGCGTGGAATAAGCAGCCGGGAATATTATAGGAAAAGGGAAAACTGGCAGCCTGATGAGGCGCTTAGCGCCCTTTCTTCTTGCGGCCAGGCTGGGAAAAACGCTTGCGGGAAGCGGTATTATCCGTGGATTTTTCGACACTTTTCGGGCGGTTAACGCTCGGTTTTTTCGCGACAGTTGGCTTGGCCTGCGCTTTTTTCGCCGGTTTCTCGTCGGAGGAAGAATTTTCAATCAGCTTGAATAATTCAATCAACTCATCGTCGGTCAAATCTCGCCACTCGCCCTGCGGCAACCCTTTCAGATTGACGTTCATGATGCGAGTACGCTCAAGTTTGGTAACTTCATAGCCAAAATGCTTACACATACGGCGAATTTGGCGGTTAAGCCCCTGCACCAACGTAATACGAAACACAAAAGGCGCTTCTTTTTTTACTTTGCATTTTTTGGTCACCGTTCCCAGCATCGGCACGCCGGCAGCCAAACCGAGAATAAATTCGTCAGTCACCGGTTTGTTAACGGTCACTACATATTCTTTTTCGTGATCGTTCCCCGCCCGCAGGATTTTATTGACCAAATCGCCGTGATTCGTCAGGAAAATCAGCCCTTGGGAATCTTTATCCAACCGCCCGATAGGGAAAACGCGTTTGCTGTGATTCACAAAATCAACGATATTGTCGTGTTCGCCGTCTTCCGTAGTACAGATAATGCCAACCGGTTTGTTGAGCGCGATCAGTACCAAATCATCTTCATTGCGCGGCTCAATCAGCTGACCGTTAACTTTCACCACATCCCCGACATAAACCTGATCGCCAACTGTGGCTCTCTTGCCGTTAATAAAAACATTTCCCTGTTCGACGTAACGATCGGCGTCGCGACGAGAACAGATGCCGCTCTCGCTAATGTATTTGTTAAGACGAATGGATGAGTTGGTCAGCATAGTTCTTCCGAAAAGGGCGGACTATACCTTATCCGCGTCGGGTTGCGAAGCCTGTAGAGCCCGATAATTTACACAGCGCGACCTACGTCAAGCAGTGCGGGGTCATTGCCATAAAGATTGTCGAGAGTACATAGCCAACGTCCGTAATCACCAATGCATCCCGCCACCTTCAATAACCTGTATTTCGCCCTAATCAACCACCCGCCGATCCCGAAATTAAACGGAAATAGGAATAAAAAGCGCGACGAATATTGTCCATTGCTCTGGCCATCATGCCGGGTTTACCACTCGCGCCGATCTTTCACATCGTGCTGTATCTGCGCGTTGAAATCTCGGTGAGAAATCGCCTTATCGCAGGCTTCGATGATTAAGCGTATTAACGGAGTGGTCACGGATGTCATCCTTATAAATGCTGAGTATTCCCTCACCCTAGCCCCCTTCAGGCATCATAACTCGGTCAACGCACGCCTGCGAGACGCCAACATAGCCTGAACGCTAAAATACGGATGATACCCTATTACAAAAAGAGATACCGGCTGAGCCACCAAGGTAGTGAGCAGGAAGATATTGCTATATCATTGGTGAATAAGTTTGATTTACGATGACTTATATTATTAATTAATTGATAAAAAGAGGTATTTCTATGCGCTTACTTCATACCATGATCCGCGTCGGTGATTTGCAACGTTCCATCGATTTCTACACCAAGGTATTAGGGATGCGCTTACTGCGTACCAGTGAAAATACTGAATATAAATACTCGTTGGCTTTCGTTGGCTACAGCGATGAAAGCGAAGGCTCAGTCATTGAACTGACCTATAACTGGGGCGTAGACAGCTACGAAATGGGCACCGCATTCGGTCATCTAGCACTGGGCGTAGACGATGTAGCGGCCACCTGTGAGCAAATCCGTCAGGCCGGAGGCAAAGTGACCCGCGAAGCAGGCCCGGTAAAAGGCGGCAACACCGTTATTGCTTTCGTTGAGGATCCCGATGGCTATAAAATCGAGCTGATCGAAAATAAAAGTGCCGGTCAGGGTTTAGGCAATTAATCGAACTGTCCCGCGCTAAAAATGCCCGAAAGCAATTTCGGGCCGTTGAAGTGCAATAGCCGCGAATACAGGAAACTGAGGGACGCTGGCGGTAAATTTGGTGATAGCCCCCGTTCACACGCTCATACTCGTAGCTTACACCTTAACTTTCCTAATTTAATCGCAGGTTTTTATCGCGCTCAGTCTTCGCCCCCCCTCTCCTGATGATTCCTCCTGCATCGCGCGGAAAAGTTTGACATAATGCGCGCAATATTCGAATGAAGATAAGAAACTAATGGCAGAAAAAAGTGATGTTAACGCCCTCAGTGGCCGTTTTCGTGGGTATTACCCAGTAGTGATCGACGTAGAAACCGCCGGATTTAATGCCAAAACAGACGCATTGTTAGAGATTGCTGCAGTAACCCTGCAAATGGATCAGGACGGTTGGCTAAAGCGGGATGAAACCCTGCATTTCCACGTTGAACCTTTTGAAGGCGCTAATCTGCAGCCTGAAGCGCTGGCGTTTAACGGCATCGACCCAACCAATCCGCTGCGCGGCGCCGTTCGGGAATATGATGCATTACACGCCATTTTTAAAGCCGTGCGCAAAGGGCTGAAAGATCATGGCTGTAATCGCGCTATCATTGTGGCTCATAATGCCAATTTTGATCATAGTTTTGTGATGGAAGCCGCCGAGCGTGCCAAACTGAAACGTAACCCTTTCCACCCTTTTGCCACCTTTGATACCGCCGCCCTCAGCGGTTTAGTATTAGGGCAAACGGTGTTGGCTAAAGCCTGTCTGACAGCGGGAATCCCCTTTGACAGCTCACAGGCTCATTCCGCACTGTATGACACAGAACAGACCGCAGAGCTCTTCTGCGAATTGGTTAACCGCTGGAAACGCTTAGGCGGCTGGCCGCTGCCTATCGCTGCCGAGTCCTGAGTACAACGCCTCCCTCCCCGATACCATCCCTCGGATCACCGTCAACTGCCTCTTTGAAAGAGGCAGTTTTGCATTGATTTATTCAATATCAAACGCTCATCGCTTTAATCAATTTAAACCAAGCTTTACCCACTTTTTGTGGTTTGCTATGACTTGTTCCGATTACTCAATAGATTATCTCTATTACACTAAGTATCCATAAAGAATTTTAATTTGTTTACTCCAATCTTACATCCGTTATTGAAAACATTTAATTCAAGCTATTAGATTTCGATTTAAAATAAAGGTAACACACAGATGAAACAACAAAGAAAATATTGACTCAGAACACATAAATCAGAGCAAAAGAAATAATAACCACAAAGAAAAAATAATTAAAAAGTCACCAACCACAACGCCACAAACAAAGATCACCTCTAGACAAAAAAATAATCGCGTGATAATTTTGATAGGATATCATTAATTATAATAACAGGATGTTATTCATGTAATTTAATACAAGCCATCACACAGATAGTGTTTTTGATATCAACTAAAACAGTTCCAATAAAGCGCAGCAGAGTGAGCGTAAGCCGGTCACATCGGCAGCACACCTGCGCCACAAGCTAAGGGCTGGCACTCCCGTGGGCATAAACGTTTCTTCACGAGGTGTGTATATATAAATAGGATACATTCCAGCAAGCAGTAATAACCAATGACTGAATACATCTATTGAAATCATACTGGAAATACTAAAACAATGATCAATTAGTGCTGAGAATAATAAAGAGACTATTACCTCAGTTTAACTAGACTTCTTGACGAAACATTAATCAGTAGAATTCACTGTTACTGGGTGAGTTCTATTTCCCTGACATGACACAGTTAATCTATTTAATGGATCATTTAATTCTATGGAAAAAAAACATATTAAAACTCAGGTTTTCTCATGCAATGAGACAGCAGCAATAACCCACTACCCTTTAGCTAAAATATCGGCGTTTATTATTCTTACCTGCGGCGTTTCTGGCAGCACTTCCGTTCAGGCCGAATACACAGACATGGTAAGCGGTGCTAACGTTGTTAGAACAGGAGAGGTTATTCATTCAGGCAATCGGCAAACAGTGGAAAATGGCGGTGAAAGTCGAGACGCAACAATAAATCAACGGGGTGTACAAATTGTTCGCAAAAACGGTACTACATATAGCACCACTATAAATAAGGATGGGCTCCAGCGCCTGTATGCCAATGGCACCGCCAACTTCACCACAATCAATCCCGGTGGAGAACAAGAAATTCAACTCCAAGGTCTGGCTAAAAACACCAAAATAAACGGCGGCGCACAAACAATCCATGCTGCAGGAAATGCCACACATACGGTGATCGCGCAAAATGGGACTCAGTCTATCCAAAATGAAGGGTTAGCCTACGGTACGACCATTGAAAGCGGGAATTTGCATGTAGCAAAAGGCGGTACAGCCGCTCACAGTACGGTAAAAGGCAGTGGCAGCCTGAACGTAAACGCCGGTGGCCAGCTTACGGGTAAGACGCTCATCCTTGAGCAGGGAAAGTTAAACTTTAACGCCGAAAGCCCAGAGGATGTTTTACGGAGTGACGGGCAACTGATATTTCAACGCGATGATTACACTCTAGACTTCGGACTAGGCGGGAGCAGCCTCGGCGCTGTGGTACAAAATAGTCCCGGCAAAACATTAACCCTAACCAAACCGAGCCATTACCACTCGGAAACAAGAATCGAGCAAGGGACCGTTAAGGCCGCAGAAAAACATGTACTTAGCCCAAACTCTCCGTTTGCAACCTATCCTAAGGCGACTCTGGACTTAGGCGCTTTTGATCAAAAGCTTATCGCCCTTAATAATAACGGGACTGTCAATTTCGGCAATTCAGATAAAAGTGGTACGACATTAATTGTCACCGGTGACTACGGTAGTCACTTTGGTCTACTGCAGATGAACGCGACGTTGGGAGACGATAACTCCCCTGCCGATAAGCTTATCGTAGAAGGTAATACTTCAGGCCATACGTACGTACAGGTGAACAATCTGGGCGGCAGCGGTGCGAAAACTCTTAACGGTATCGAATTGATTAAGGTTGCAGGAAAATCCGCAGGCATTTTTTCTCAACGTGGCCGTATCGTGGCCGGTTCTTATGATTATCAGCTACAAAGAGGCGCGGGTGATAACCAGAGAAATTGGTATTTAAACAGCCGTCATACCTATCTTCCTCGTTCTCTGCCCGAACCTGATTTACCGCCGCCGCCTCCTCCTCCGGTTGTTGTTTTTACCCCAAGTGCACCTCAGGCACCCATAGATAAACCGGTTCCGGCATACGCACCCTTTACCCCGTTGGTTACGCAAAGCGTAATAGGCGAAGACATTCTTAGCGGTAATACGCAACGGGTTTCTGGGGGCGGAATAACGTATTTCAATAGCGTGCAATCCGGTGGCCGACAATGGATACAAAAAGATGGCGTCTCCAATAACACCCTGATACAGGGCGGCACGCAAAGTATCGAAAACGGTGGTATCGCCAACAACACCATAATTACACCTGCCGGTGGCGAACTAAAGGTACTCGCTGGCGGTGTGGCGAATAACGCAGGGATTCTTGGCCGAGGTTATTTGCATATCGCTTCAGGAGGAGTTTTAACGGGTCGGACACAAATCAAAGAACAAGGACAAATAACGTTCGCCCCCTCAAATTCGCAGGATGCATTACAAAATAACGGCGAATTACTGTTTGAACTCGACCAACTTAGCACTCTGGATTTCAGTGTAGGAGGAAGAGGCGGTCTAACGCTAAATAGTCCAGGAAATAACCTGAGCTTAACCACCGCAAATTCCTACCAAGGATTGACCAGAGTTCAACGCGGAACGCTGATAGCCGGCGGTTTCGTACAAGATGCCAATAACAACATTATCCGCGCAGACCGCGAAAACCGATTTAGTCCCGACTCTGCTCACGTCATTGAGCAAATGGGCACTTTACATCTAGGCGGTGCCAACCAAACCATTCGACTACTTTATAATGTCGGCACAGTGAACTTCGGCAACAGTATCAATAATCAGTTAACTATCACCGGAGATTACATCGGCGACGACAGCTTACTTCGTATGAATGCCAGACTGAGCGACGACAGCTCCGCGGCCAATAAATTGATTATCGGCGGTAATACCCATGGCAAAACTCGAGTGTTGGTGAATAATCTGGGCGGCAGCGGAGCAAAAACGCTTAATGGCATTGAATTAATTACTGTAGCAGGTCGGTCTGACGGTGTATTTGTTAAAAACAGCCGGATCGTGGCGGGCAGTTATGAATATGACCTACACAGAGGTTCGGATGATAACCAGTCGAATTGGTATCTCAGTAGCAATCTGACTGATGACAATACAATGGCAATCAGCACAATGGCAATCAGCGGCCTCGCATCTGAAGAGAGTGGCCTTGATACCCCGCTGGCCCCCATTCCCATCGATACCGATGTCCTAACAGACGTAGTGCCAGAAACAAACAACTCGGGCACCCCACACGTTGTCGTACCTGAAACCAATGTCCCTGAAATAAATAGCGGTAATACTCCGCTCGTCATTGAGCCGTCAATAAATAATGTTGGCCCATTACCTACCACCAAGCCTGAAATAAACAGCATTACCGCCTTGCCTGGTGCAGATTCTGATGTGGATACGAATGTAATGACCTTACGTCCGGAAGCCGGAGCCTACAGCGCCAATCTGTCCGCAGCGAATAATCTGTTTATAACGAGTCTGAATGATCGTTTGGGCGAAACACACTACACAGACGTACATACGGGAGAACGAAGAGTCACCAGCATGTGGCTGCGTAATGAAGGCGGACACCAACGCACCCGCGAATCGCAGGGGCAACTGAGCAGCCTGATTAATCGCTATGTTGTGCAACTGGGCGGCGATATTGCCCAATGGAGTGACAATGTCTGGGGGCATTTCCGATTGGGAATGATGGCGGGTTACGGTAACAGCAAAAGTAAAACCGAATCTCGGCTCTCCGGTTATAGCGCCCGTTCCTCCATCGACGGCTATAGCACCGGTTTATACAGCACCTGGTATGCCAACAACGAAGAAAAAAGCGGTTTGTATATAGACAGCTGGGTCCAGTATAGCTGGTTTAACAACAGCATAAGCGGGCAGGAACTGGCAACTGAAAGGTACAAATCCAAAGGTCTGACCGCATCCGTGGAAAGCGGCTATACCTTTAAACTCGCGGAAAACATGACTAAAAATGCCGCGTACTTTATTCAGCCCAAAGCACAAATGACCTGGATGGGCGTCAAAGCCGATGAACACAAAGAGGAAAACGGCAGCAATATTTCCGGTGTCGGTCAGGGGAACATACAAACCCGTCTCGGAGTAAAAGCCTTTATGAACGGCTACAGCGATCTGGATAGAGGTAACAACCGGATTTTCCAACCGTTTATCGAAGCCACCTGGCTCCACAATACCAAAACCTTCGGTACGACATTGGATAGCATGACAGTACAACAAAGTGGAACAACCAATATTGGCGAGCTGAAACTGGGCGTTGAAGGTCACATAAGTGAAAGGCTTGGCCTGTGGGGAAATGTTGGCCAGCAGATTGGTGGACAGGGATATAGCGATACCGCCGTCGTTTTAGGCGTAAAATATCAGTTCTGACGCATGAGTCACTAATCTACATTCTGGTCATAAAACCAATATCAGTTTTTCAGTAGAGAACGCTATTATCAGCAGCAATAAAAGCGGG
>NZ_CPYD01000011.1:0-61133 GCF_001112925.1 Yersinia nurmii | reverse complement strand
CCCGCTTTTTACGTTCAGACCTATCAGATAATAGCGCAGTTATTCAGCCGCCTGATCTTCCTGTGAACGGTATTTGTCAGCGGTTTCTTTTAATAATTGCTGCAATTCGCCACGTTGATACATTTCGATCATAATGTCGCAGCCGCCAATTAATTCACCGTCAACCCACAGCTGTGGGAAAGTTGGCCAGTTAGCGTATTTTGGCATTTCAGCGCGGATATCCGGGTTTTGCAGGATATCCACATAGGCAAAGCGTTCGCCACAGGCAGACAGCGCCTGTACGGCCTGAGCGGAGAAACCGCAGCTAGGCAATTTCGGCGAGCCTTTCATGTACAGCAGGATTGGGTTCTCTGCTACCTGCCGCTGAATTTTTTCAATCGTTGTCATCTCTTGCTTCCTCAAGCCATATTATGGCTAAAACTGACGTCATTGCGCTTAGCCGTAATAACAATCTATTTGTTGCGTTCAGGTTATTGTAACGACTGTGGTGCCCCGAATAAAACGCCATTTTTTGCAGGGTTTTATCCCATCTTGCCTATCTAAATAGGCTCCGCTACATAAACACTCATTTAGAATAACATTTTTACTTCAGCTAATTCAGGAATATCTTTTATGGACCCCGATTCTGGGATTAAAGCTAACACTATGACAAATGGTTATTTATGACGCATTTGCTGCATAAAAAGGCGGCAATTAGCAAGCCATTAACGTTTTCTCACAAAATCTATTAGAATCATATAGCTCTCTGCTTTTTTATGCGGCGAGTTTCAGCAATACTGTGAGTCTTCCATCATCCATTTCAGGGTCAAGGTTGGTAGCGTTATTATGCGTTTAATCTTCACGCTCTTTGTGCTGCTGTTTACCCAGCTATTTTTAAATCTGGCACATGCTTCGCCGCAGGCACGCGTATCTGCCGACCAGAAAAAAAGCCATGTGAGTCAGGCTAGCCCTGACGATCGCAAAAAACGGAAAGTCGATAATAAAAGCAGCAGTAAGAAAGTTAAGCCAGTGACCCAAATGAAAAAGAAAGTGACGGCTAAAACCACTGCGAAATCAACGACCGGTAAAATAAGCAAAACCAAAACAGCCACCAACGCGAAAACCTTAACCCAAAAGAAAAGCGTTACGGCTAAAAAAACCATCACCCGTAAAGAAACAAAAGTGGCTTATGGACGACATCGAAATAGCACGACCAAGAAAGCAGCAGCAGAATTACTCGCGAATAACAAACTGAAACTCAGTCCGGCACATAAAAAGCGTTATCAGCACGCCAAACAGACGGCGATGAGTAAGCTGATGAAACAGGTTGGGAAACCCTATCGCTGGGGTGGGTCTTCTCCGAATACCGGGTTTGACTGTAGCGGACTCATTTATTATGCCTACAAAGATGTGGTCAGAATAAAAATGCCGCGCACCGCGAATGAAATGTTCCACCTGCGCGATGCCGCACCGGTTAAACGCGCAGAGTTAGAAAGTGGCGATCTGGTGTTCTTCAATATTGCCAATCGAGGCGTCGCCGATCACGTTGGAGTTTATTTAGGTAATGGGAAATTTATCCAGTCTCCGCGTACCGGCGAAGAAATCCGCATCAGTATGTTAGATAACGATTACTGGCAAGGCCATTACGTTGGGGCGCGCCGCGTCGTGACGCCTAAAACTATCCGTTAAATGCATTCTTTAAATGCATTCGTTAAAACCATGCTCTCAAACTATCGCTCCGCCGGTTTATTGGCCGTCGGGGCGTTTCTACCCTACTCTCTGCCCCCGTGTTCCACCCACTGAGTAACTCATCACCAATCACTTTCACTCTGAGTGGTTAAGCCTGTTTTTCCCGTGGGAAATTGATAAGATTGATATCCATAACAACTATGTGACAATTATTGATCCGCTCGTCGCCACCGGGATAGCCTTGGCGCATCCTGTGATTTGATGGGCAAATACCCTGAGTCATACCGAAAGGAGAAAGCAATGTCTTTTGAATT
Source organism: Yersinia nurmii (assembly GCF_001112925.1). GTDB lineage: Bacteria > Pseudomonadota > Gammaproteobacteria > Enterobacterales > Enterobacteriaceae > Yersinia > Yersinia nurmii. The sequence continues at coordinate 59,151 of NZ_CPYD01000011.1, read as the reverse complement.
ACCTGCACTGCCTTATGCAAAGAACGCCCTTGAGCCTCATATCTCGGCAGAAACGCTGGATTATCACTACGGTAAGCACCACAACACCTACGTGGTAAACCTGAATAATCTGATTAAAGATACCGAGTTTGCTGGTAAATCGCTGGAAGAGATCGTAAAAACCTCCACTGGCGGCATCTTCAATAACGCCGCTCAGGTATGGAATCACACCTTCTACTGGAACTGCCTGGCTCCAAACGCCGGCGGCGAACCTAAGGGCGCAGTAGCCGACGCTATCGCAGCATCATTTGGTTCTTTCGCTGAATTCAAACAACAGTTTACCGATGCTGCCGTGAAAAACTTTGGCGCGGGTTGGACCTGGCTGGTGAAAAAACCGGACGGTTCGCTGGCGATCGTGAGCACCTCTAATGCGGCGACTCCGCTAACCACTTCGGATAAACCATTGCTGACCGTCGATGTGTGGGAACATGCTTACTATATCGATTACCGCAATGCGCGGCCGACTTATCTGGAAAACTTCTGGGCGCTAGTTAACTGGGCGTTCGTAGAGAAAAATCTGGCCTAATTAGCCGACTAATATCAAGGGCGGATAACGGCTCCGCCCTTCTCGCTCACAGTCTGCACATATCTAAAACAGTCAGGGTTTAGTTCATTACCGCTGTAAAGCTAAAGATCATAATCACTGCCAACGAACCAATAGTAGTAATCAATGACATTTTCAGATCAGTATCCATATAAACTCCTCAGTCGGTTAATTTGGGTGGATAAAGGCACATAGTTAGTGTGTAAAACGATTTTCCCACAGTTTGGAAATAAAATCTTGTTATCATTACTCACTTTATAACGTTGATTAGATCTTTCACTTTTTCTTTAAATCGGCCAAAATCCGCAGTTCATTACTGCGTACCGACCAATAACGCCTAAAAACCCCTCTCAGACGAGCGCGCTGACGAAAATAACCAGCGGAACTGATGATATCCGTCTGAAAAGGGTTCGAACAACGCAGGCAAACGATTAACATAATACTTACCTGCTGTAACAGGTCAGTTTAGGAGTCATTCTTTTTATGGCAACGATTAAAGATGTGGCCAAACGCGCGGGCGTTTCCACCACCACCGTTTCGCACGTCATCAATAAAACACGTTTCGTCGCCGAAGACACCAAGGCCGCCGTGTGGGCCGCCATTAAAGAGCTGCACTATTCGCCAAGTGCCGTCGCACGAAGCCTGAAAGTCAATCACACCAAATCTATTGGTTTGCTAGCAACCTCCAGCGAAGCCCCCTATTTTGCGGAAGTGATCGAAGCCGTAGAAAATAGCTGCTATAGCAAAGGCTATACGCTGATTTTGTGTAACTCTCATAATAATCTGGATAAGCAGAAAGCTTATCTGGCGATGCTGGCACAAAAACGCGTCGATGGTTTGCTGGTAATGTGTTCCGAGTATCCAGAGCAGCTGTTGGGTATGCTGGAAGATTATCGCAATATTCCAATGGTAGTCATGGATTGGGGCACCGCGCGTGGCGATTTTACCGACTCCATTATTGATAATGCCTTTGAAGGCGGTTATCTGGCTGGCCGTTATTTGATTGAGCGCGGCCATCGCGATATTGGAGCCATTCCGGGGCAACTGGCTCGCAATACCGGCGGTGGGCGCCATCAGGGCTTTATCAAAGCGCTGGAAGAAGCCAATATTAAACTGCGTGATGAATGGGTGGTTCAAGGAGATTTTGAACCTGAATCCGGTTATAAAGCCATGCATCAAATCTTAACGCAGAAACATCGCCCAACGGCGGTTTTCTGCGGCGGCGATATTATGGCTATGGGTGCTATTTGTGCTGCCGATGAATTAGGTTTACGCGTTCCGCAGGATATTTCGGTGATCGGGTATGACAATGTGCGAAATGCGCGCTATTTCTCACCGGCGCTGACCACGATTCATCAGCCAAAAGAACGTTTGGGCGAAAGCGCCTTTGCAATGTTGCTGGATCGTATTGTCAGCAAGCGCGAAGATCCGCAAACCATTGAAGTACATCCTAAACTGGTTGAACGCCGTTCTGTTGCTGATGGTCCTTTCCGCGATTATCGTCGTTAAAACCGCGGCGGGAAGCCGTTCAGCCCGTTGAAACGGCTTCCCGCATGTTTTCTACACCGTTACCCGCTCGCAGCCATTCGGCATTCAGCGTTTCCGTATCCCCAAGGTACTCCAGCAGCCACGCCATTGCGGGCGAATGGTTGCTTTGCTCCCAGCTCAGGCAGCAAGGGCTATCAGGCAAGGGCTGAGCCAGCGTAATAATTACCAGTTTACCCTGTTTGGCCAGCGGCTCGACGCGATGCGCCGGAACCATGCCAATACACAAACCGTCACACAGACAGTCAATGCCCGTTTGCCAATCCGGAGCCACCAGCCGCCGCTGGTTGTCCAGCGTCCAGGTATCACGCTTCGGCAAATTACGAGCGGTGTCCTCAATGCAGAGCGAAGGATAAGGCCGCAGCTGATCGTCAGTCAAAGGGCCGCTCTGAGACGCCAGCGGATGAGTAGCACTGACCACGCAGTGCCAGCTCATAAACCCCATATCACGGAAAGTAAAGCGCCCGCCGACCGGCACCGCACGCGTCGCACCAATAGCCACATCGGCACGACCGTCTGCCAGCGCATCCCACACGCCGTTGAATACCTCAAAATGCACCCGCAGTTCGATATCGGGAAAATGACGATAGAAATCCAGCACCAACTGGCGGCTGCGCAACGGCTTCACAATAATGTCGATAGCAATATCCAGATGGCCACGCCAACCGTTAGCGACCTGCTGACATTGACGACGCGTGTCAATCATTTTTTTGATAACAGTTCGCGCTTCTCTAATAAACAGCGCTCCCGCGGCCGTCAGCTCCACATCGCGGTGTCGTCGTTCAAACAGCGGCACTGCGAGCCATGTCTCGAGTTGTCTGACCGTATAGCTGACAGCAGAAGGCACGCGATGCAGTTCTTGCGCAGCAGCGCTGAAACTACCGGTTCTGGCAACCGCATCAACCACTTCCAGTGAATATTCCGACCACATTGTCTTGCCTTCAATTATTTTCACATCAGTATGCAAATATTACCGTTTCACAGGGGAATAGCCAGCCGGATAGAATGCCCCCCGCATTAATTCTCCTGCAAAGATAACCTGTTTGCGGATTGTAGCCAGGCGACAACTCCGTGAATCCTCAGAAACTTAGTCCACTAAGAGTCTGGGGGGGAGCGAAGACAGTCAACACCGCTACGGTCCGAAAGATGACGGGCATACATATAAATGAGACAAATAACGAAAATGAAAACATCCACTAGTTTTATGTTCTACCTCGCCGGTCTGAGCATGTTGGGATACCTTGCCACGGATATGTACTTGCCGGCTTTTGGCGCCATGCAGCAAGATTTGCAGGCTTCAGCTGGCTCGATCAGCGCCAGTTTGAGCATTTTTCTCGCCGGATTCGCCATTGCGCAATTAGTCTGGGGGCCTTTATCCGATAAATTGGGGCGTAAACCTGTTCTATTACTCGGTTTAAGTCTGTTTGCCTTCGGCTGTTTGGGAATGGTTTGGGTGCAAACATCGCTACAACTTTTGGCATTACGTCTGGTTCAGGCCGTGGGCGTCTGTTCCGCAGCGGTGACCTGGCAAGCGTTGGTGATTGACCGTTATCGCGATGGCAAGGCCAATCGGGTATTTGCCACTATTATGCCTTTGGTCGCCCTTTCTCCTGCATTAGCGCCGCTGCTGGGCGCCTGGTTACTGAACCACTTTAGCTGGCGCGCCATTTTCGTGGTGCTGTTGGCTATTACTCTGTTGCTGTTGATTCCGACTGCTTTATTAAAAGAAAAGCAAAAGAATGCAGAAAACGTTGGGAGTGAGAAAGATAATCTTAACTTCTGGCAGATTATTAAATCGCCGCTCTTCAGCGGGAACGTCATGATTTTTGCCGCTTGCAGCGCTGGTTTCTTTGCCTGGCTAACCGGCTCCCCCTTTATTTTGGGCGATATGGGCTATAGCCCAAATGTGATTGGTCTGAGCTACGTCCCACAAACTCTGGCTTTTTTGCTGGGTGGTTACGGCTGTCGCAGCGCGCTGAATTACATGAAAGGCAATTCCCTGTTACCGTGGCTTCTGGTTGGTTACGCCTTAAGCATGATCGCCCTATATCTGGTGGCGACCCTAACAGAACCTAGCCTACTGACTTTATTAATTCCATTCTGCGTGATGGCGCTGGTCAACGGTGCCTGTTACCCGATAGTGGTGTCAAATGCATTAATTCCTTTTCCCAATAACACCGGGAAGGCCGCCGCGTTGCAGAATACCCTACAGCTGGGAACCTGTTTTATTGCCAGTATGTTGGTGTCAGCCTTTATTGCTCAACCGTTATTAGCCACCGTGACCGTCATGGTGTTGACAGTATTATTTGCAGCGCTGGGTTATTTCATCCATTTATATGCCACAAATAAGAATAACCTTGATAATCAAAGAGAATTAATCTCAGAGAGTCATCATTCCTAAGGGTAATTATTACAGACGTTCTTACGCGCCGGGACGGATTTATTATTGAGAAACCTTTCCGGCGCGCCTATACTCGATCCCAGTTATCAATAAAGCCGTTATAAAAGAGTCATATTAGATTCATATTCTGTACGCGAGGATCGCGTTACATTTATCCTTAAGGATGAGTAAACCTAGTGCCAAACGCAGTAGGTTTTCTTCTTAATCTTCCTCTGTCCGTAGTTGGATATCAGACACCAAGGTAGCCAATACCTATTCGGTATGTGCCTGCAATTTTTTCGTTTATTGCGGGACATCAGTCAGAAGAAAGTGATGGAGAAACTATGAGTTCATCCTGTATAGAAGACCAAAGTATTCAAGAAAATCCGTGGTATCGCATTGCAAATGAAATGCTGAGCCAGGCCAATATTGAAATCAATGGTTCAAGACCTTTCGATATTCAGGTTCATAATCCTGATTTCTTTAAGCGCGCATTGCAGCAAGGCTCGCTGGGACTTGGGGAAAGTTATATGGACGGATGGTGGGACTGTGAACGACTGGACATTTTTTTCCAGCGCGTGCTACGAGCCGGTCTGGAAAAGAAACTCCCCCACCATTTCAAAGATACCTTACGCATCGCAGCCGCCCGCCTGACTAACCTGCAATCGAAAAAACGCGCCTGGATCGTCGGAAAAGAACATTACGATCTTGGCAACGATCTGTTTCGCGAAATGCTAGACAGCCACATGCAATATTCCTGCGGATACTGGAAGGACGCCGCAAATTTGGAACAAGCGCAGGAAAATAAACTGCGCATGATCTGTGAAAAATTGCAGTTGAAACCGGGTATGAAACTGCTGGACATCGGCTGTGGCTGGGGTGGGTTATCCGCTTTTGCCGCTCGTCATTACGGCGTTTCCGTTCAAGGCGTCACTATTTCTGCCGAACAGCAAAAACTGGCGAGAGAGCGCTGCGCCGGACTGGATGTCACTATCCTGCTGCAAGACTATCGGGATTTGCATCAACAGTTTGACCGCATTGTTTCCGTCGGTATGTTCGAGCACGTTGGGCCAAAGAACTATCCAACCTATTTTGAAGTGGTCGAACGCAATCTAAAACCCGATGGTCTGTTCTTACTGCACACTATTGGCGCGAACCGCAGCAATCTGAGCGTTGATCCGTGGATTGACCGCTATATCTTCCCTAACGGCTGCCTGCCTTCGATTCGACAGATTGCCGACGCCAGCGAGTCGCGACTCATTATGGAAGATTGGCACAACTTTGGCGCTGACTATGACCGCACGCTGATGGCGTGGTACGAAAAATTCCGCGCCGCGTGGCCAGTTTTGTCTGAAAAATATTCGGAGCGATTTGAGAGAATGTTCAGCTATTACCTGAATGCCTGCGCCGGCGCCTTCCGCGCCAGAGATATTCAGCTCTGGCAGGTATTGTTCAGCCCGCGCGGCGTTAATGGCGGTCTTCGCGTTCCTCGCTGACGCCTCATTCACGGGATCAAAAAAGGGATACGGCCTAGGCTGTTATCCCTTTTCTTTTTTCTCAGGCCGATTAAAGTAGCATCTGTCCCACCGTGTGGTGTTTGCTTCGATTCAGCGCTGTCATATTACGCTTGCGTTTTAGCCGCCATGTCACTGGCCAAACACGCCGCCGCACCAGCGATATCCCGCTGAGCCAATACACGCTCTACCGTATCAACCACCGCTTGGGTTTGCGGATCGATTTCGATATTGACGGTCTGCCCCAACCGTTTTTTGCCCAAGGTGGTGCGCTCCAGCGTTTCAGGAATCAAATGCACACAGAAACGTTTCCCTTCCACTTCGCCAATGGTCAGGCTGATACCGTCGATACCAATAAAGCCTTTGTGCAACACGTATTTCATCAAATCTTCACTTGGCATACGGAACCAGATCTGGCGATTATTTTCAGACGTGTAAATTTTGGCAATCTCGGCGGTGCAAGTAATGTGCCCAGACATTAGGTGACCGCCGATTTCGTCGCTGAATTTAGCCGCGCGTTCCAGATTCACCTGATCGCCCACCTGTAGCTGACCAAGATTGGTAATGCGCAGCGTTTCTTTAATTAAGTCAAAGCTGACCAAATCGCCTTCCACCTTGGTCACCGTGAGGCAGCAACCGTTGTGAGACACTGATGCGCCTAAAGTCAGCTCGGGCAACATATCCGTAGGGAATTTGATGACGTGGGTGCGGAAATTGGCTTTTTCATCGATGGCCACGACCGGCGCGGTGGCCTGAACAATACCGGTAAACATAGGCAATGCCTCTTATTCGTTATCTATAGCGAGGAAAATTAACTTGATTGACCTCAGTTTGCCCTAGAAAAACCTGAAAACCAATTCGCGAAAGGTAAATATCTGCAAGCTCATCTACTTCATTGATAATAAGTTACAAATGATTGCTTAAGCTTTAAGAGACGGTACAATATTTGCCCTCAAGGACGATATTATATCATCGTAACTATTAGCCTGCTTAATCCCAACATTATTAGAAAGGTGTGTACTTGCAAAAGTATCTAACAGAAGTCCGCTGCTTATTAGCGCTGGCTATTCCGGTGGTGATCGCCTCGGTATCTCAAACTGCCATGGGGGTGGTCGATACTATTATGGCCGGCTCGGTCAGTGCCACCGACATGGCGGCCGTCGCCGTCGGTACCTCAATCTGGCTCCCGGTTATCCTGTTCGGTCATGGCCTGCTCTTGGCATTAACGCCAACCGTGGCTCAATTAAATGGCTCAGGTCGACGTGGCCAAATCGCTCATCAGATTCGCCAGGGCTTTTGGCTGGCGTCGATATTATCGGTACTGATTATGGCTCTGCTGTACCACAGCGACCATGTGATCACCCGAATGCACAATATCGATCCGGTCATGGCAGAAAAAGCCGTAGGCTTCCTGCACGCGATTCTGTGGGGCGCGCCGGGGTATCTTTTCTTCCAGGTTTTGCGTAATCAGTGTGAAGGGTTATCCAAGACCAAACCGGGGATGGTAATTGGTTTTCTTGGCCTGCTGGTCAATATTCCCATCAACTACATCTTCATCTACGGTAAGTTTGGCGCACCGGCGCTGGGCGGCGTGGGCTGTGGTGTGGCAACCGCCAGCGTGTACTGGGTGATGTTCCTGATGATGCGTTGGTATGTGACTAAAGCCCGCTCTCAGCAGGATATCAAGCTAGAAAAAGGCTTCGCACCGCCGGATTGGCATGTAATGAAACGCCTGAGCGGCCTGGGTCTGCCCATTGCTCTCGCGCTGTTTTTTGAAGTGACGCTCTTTGCCGTCGTGGCACTGTTGGTCTCCCCATTGGGGATTGTGCCGGTTGCTGGACATCAGATCGCGCTTAACTTCAGTTCGCTGATGTTTATGTTACCGATGTCTCTTAGCGTAGCGGCAACGATTCGCGTAGGACACCGTTTAGGCGAAGGCTCTGTTGCAGCCGCGCAGGTTTCGGCCTATACCGCCATCGCCGTGGGCTTGTGTTTGGCGATGGTGACGGCGATCTTGACCGTGATATTTCGCGAACAAATCGCCCTGCTCTACAACAAAACGCCGGAAGTGGTGATTATGGCGTCTCATCTGATGCTACTGGCGGCGATTTATCAGCTGTCTGACGCGGTACAGGTGATCGGCAGCGGCGTACTTCGCGGCTATAAAGATACCCGGTCTATCTTCTTTATCACCTTTACGTCTTATTGGGTGTTAGGTTTGCCAAGCGGCTATATTCTGGCGCTGACCGATTACGTGGTGCCAGCAATGGGGCCAAGCGGTTTCTGGACCGGTTTCATTATTGGTCTGACCGCTGCGGCAATTCTGATGGCATTGCGAATTCGCTGGCTGCAAAGGCAACCCGCCCAGTTTATTTTGCAGCGTGCCGCACATTAAACTCGTCGTGGTTATGATTCGGGAAATGAAGATCTAAAAACCTGCGCCGGGTTATTCCGCTCGGTGCAGGAAAATCTGAATCAAAGATGGAGAAAAAAACGGCGCAATGAGCGAAAGCTCAGCAATCGCGTGAAATTACGAATAAAATTGCGTTTTTCTCCTTGCCAGAGGACGGACTGCCCGTTAATATTCGTCCCCGCTGTCACCTTTGATGGTCGGTAATAATCGATGCGTCCGTAGCTCAGTTGGTTAGAGCACCACCTTGACATGGTGGGGGTCGGTGGTTCGAGTCCACTCGGACGCACCATTCAAACATCAGATTGACAAGATTATTCAGTGCGTCCGTAGCTCAGTTGGTTAGAGCACCACCTTGACATGGTGGGGGTCGGTGGTTCGAGTCCACTCGGACGCACCAAATCTTGATTCTCCCGCGCTTGCTCCTGTATTCGTCTCATTCTCAACTGCAATTCTCATGACTCGCAAAATGCCTAAATTCGCTGTTTCAACTTCCTGACGGTTCATCTCATTCACCTCAGTTTTATTCGCTGTATAGTCTTTCATGTCACATAAAATTTACACTCTGTATGCTTAATCACTGACTGTTGCGCAACAAATCGCGCTGAGCGCCTCGGTTTGCGCTACATTTGCGTGATTTTTATCAAAACAGGTGATGAGAATTTGATTTTCATTTCATTTCCGGTCACTTACACCGTATAATGCGAACCGTCGTTTCAGTTGAATGGTTTCAGCATCTTGATCTATAGATACGCTAAAAAAATACAACTCCTCAATTGGCTGTCGCAGACAGGCCCAGCGCGAAGTCCTGCGCAAAAGTTTTCCGCTCGATCTCTTCAACTGTCACCTATTCTTAGTATTGTTTCATTACACCAGACACACCCCACATTCCGTTCCGTCAGCTTGGCTGGCGGATTCTTTCGCTTTTTATCCATCACAACTTGTAGAAAAATCCGTCATGAAAAAGACTAAAATTGTTTGTACTATCGGGCCAAAAACCGAATCTGAAGAAATGTTGACCAACCTGCTGAAAGCAGGCATGAACGTAATGCGTTTGAACTTCTCCCACGGTGACTATGCTGAGCACGGTCAACGTATCAAAAATATCCGTGCGGTTATGGAGAAAACCGGTCTGAAAGCGGGCATTCTGCTGGACACCAAAGGCCCGGAAATCCGCACCATGAAATTGGAAGGCGGTAAAGACGTGGCACTGGTTGCTGGCCAGACTTTCACCTTCACCACCGACCAGAGCGTAATTGGTAACAACCAAACTGTCGCCGTTACTTACGCGGGCTTCGCCGCTGACCTGAAAATCGGTAACACCGTGCTGGTTGATGACGGTTTGATCGGTATGGAAGTGATTGAAGTCACTGAAAGCACCGTCGTTTGTAAAGTACTGAACAACGGCGATCTGGGCGAAAACAAAGGCGTTAACCTGCCAGGCGTTTCCATCCAACTGCCTGCTCTGGCTGAAAAAGATAAAGGCGACCTGATCTTTGGTTGTGAGCAAGGCGTTGACTTCGTTGCGGCTTCCTTTATCCGTAAACGTTCTGACGTGCTGGAAATCCGTGAGCACCTGAAAGCCCACGGCGGCGAACACATTCAGATCATTTCCAAAATTGAAAACCAGGAAGGCCTGAATAACTTCGACGAAATTCTGGAAGCCTCTGACGGTATCATGGTTGCTCGTGGCGATCTGGGCGTTGAAATCCCGGTTGAAGAAGTTATCTTCGCGCAGAAGATGATGATCGAGAAATGTAACCGCGCACGTAAAGTGGTCATCACCGCCACCCAAATGCTCGATTCCATGATCAAAAACCCGCGCCCTACCCGTGCAGAAGCTGGCGACGTAGCTAACGCCATTCTGGACGGTACCGACGCAGTGATGCTGTCCGGTGAGAGCGCTAAGGGTAAATACCCGCTGGAGTCAGTGAGCATCATGGCGACCATCTGTGAGCGTACAGATCGCGTTATGCCTAGCCGCATCGAATCACTGAACGACAACCGCAAAATGCGTATCACCGAAGCCGTTTGCCGTGGTGCAGTTGAAACCGCAGAGAAACTGGGTGCTCCGTTGATCGTCGTTGCGACCGGCGGCGGCAAGTCAGCCAAATCCGTACGAAAATACTTCCCAACCGCGACTATTCTGGCGCTAACCACCAATGAAGTGACGGCGCGTCAGTTAATTCTGACCAAAGGCGTTATCCCTTCCGTGGTGAAAGAAATCGCCTCTACCGATGACTTCTACCGCATTGGTAAAGAAGCGGCATTGGCAAGCGGTTTGGCACAGAAAGGTGACGTAGTGGTGATGGTTTCTGGCGCACTGGTACCAAGCGGCACAACCAATACTTCTTCAGTACACGTTCTGTAATACAACTCGCGTTGTTCTGCTGAATATATTTAAACGCCGCTTATTACAGCGGCGTTTTTCTTTTATCTTTCGGTGCCAGTCCTTTCTCAAAAAACATTTAATCCCGCCCCCGCTACATGCTGTTTTATAAATAAGACTTGTCCCATGGAATACATTGGTTTTGTTTTTATTTTTTAACGATTTTTTAAAACCAGACGCTTCTTTGAGCGAACGATCAAAATAAAGCTCATTAACATAAAAAATTTATTCTCTTTCGAAAAAAGTTTGTGTAATACTTGTATCGCTACATGGAGATTAACTTAATCTAGAGGGTGTTAATAATGAATCGTACTAAACTTGTACTGGGCGCGGTAATTCTGGCTTCTACTATGCTGGCTGGTTGTTCAAGCAATGCTAAAATTGATCAACTGTCTTCAGACGTTCAGACTCTGAACGCTAAAGTTGACCAACTGAGCAACGACGTGAACGCAATCCGTTCTGACGTTCAAGCAGCTAAAGACGATGCAGCACGCGCTAACCAACGTCTGGACAACCAAGCTCACGCTTACAAGAAGTAATATTACTTCAATGAAAAATGGCGCACATTGTGCGCCATTTTTTTTACCTCGAACAATCCCCTCACCTTTGCCATTTGCACTTTATCCTTATCCGGTAAGTCGATTTATTTATCCGCTTGAGCGATGAAAGCGTCCTTGCTTTCATCTTGTCCTGCAACATCGAGGTGCTTATTTGCGGCTATTAGTGAGACTCAGAATAGATTGGGCCCGGCTGGGTAAGCTTAGGGATAGTCTGTTCTTCAGTCTGTGACGCTTCCAGAGGGGCTACAACAGCCGGAACAGCTTCAGTCGCTGTCATCCCTTTGCTGGCCAATACGGGCATCCCAGAACGGCGTACAATCGCACTTTCAACCACGGCGGTATCTGTCTCGCCATTGGCCATAAAAGCTTTCACACCGGCGCTCAGTGCGATTGGCATGGTTTGCGGATCGTCATTGTCTGTACGGGACAGCGGCTGGTGAACTTCTACGTAGCGTTTACCGTCTGGTTCAACAGAATATTTGATCGGTTCATTGATAATCTGTACCCGGGTGCCTTTAGGTACCGAGTTGAACAGCGCCTGAATATCGTCAGGACGCAGACGGATACAGCCAGAGCTAACGCGCATACCGATACCGAAGTTAGCGTTGGTACCGTGAATCAGGTACTCACCGGCACCGGCAGACAGACGCATCGCAAACAGACCCATAGGGTTTTCCGGACCGGCAGGAACAACGGCCGGTAAAGTCACACCTTGCGCCAGATAGTGTTTACGAATATTCGCCGTTGGTGTCCAGGTTGGATTCGGGATTTTCTGACTGACGGAGGTCGTCATAATTGGGGTATTACGCCCTAACTGGCCGATACCTATTGGATAAACGATGACTTTATCCTGACCTTTTGGATAGTAGTACAGACGCAGTTCTGCCAGGTTAATCACAATGCCTTCACGCGGGGTGTCTGGCAGCAGCATTTGCGTTGGAATGGTTAACACTGAACCCGGCTTAGGTAAATACGGATCGGTGCCTGGGTTGGCTTCCAGCATACCCAACAGACCGATTTTATAATCGGCAGCAATAGCCTCCAGCGGACGGCCATCGTTTGGAACGGTAAAGGTAGTATTTTCACCAATAAGACGACTATTGGCCGGTGGCAGAGGATATTCAGTTGCATTGGCCGCAGTGATACTGCCTGCCATACAGGTGGCGAATAACATACCTATCAAAGTTAATGCACGTTTCATGCTTAGTTCCTACATCACTTCTTCAAATTCGGTTTATACGGCGAGCTCGTTCGTGTGATTTTCATAGCCAATAATTGGCAAAACTATACTAACAGTAATGATTCTAAAGGCAATTTATTTCTCTAGAAATCAACGTGTTAGAAATTAATTTTTCTTTGCCTTTTTCGCCCCCCATACAAGATTTAACCTGCTGAAATATCACCGTTTTAACACTGTGACCGACTTCGCAAAAATATTCTTATAACAATAAAGGGTGAATAGATTAACTCAATGATTAAGAAGGTTCTGAGAGGCAGACAAGCTGCCTCGGAAGAAAGGTCACTCAGACTAATAATGATGCTTTATTACGAATAGCGCGAATCATTGCTTCCAATCCCTGAGATCGAGACGGAGTTAAATGCTGGCTTAAAGCCAAATCGGCAAAATAAGGGCGAACGTCCAGATCGATAATTTGCTGCGGAGTTAAACCCTGATACAGAATAAAGACGACCGCGACTAACCCTTTTACGATGGTCGCATCGCTGTCACCGGCAAAATGAACAGTGCCTTGCTCGGCCAACGTCATGCTGATCCACACCTGGCTCTGGCAGCCGCTAATCAGGTTTTCTGGCTGGCGATCGGCGTCGCTCAATGGCGGCAACATTGCGCCCAATTCGATCACGTATAGGTATTTTTCTTCCCAATTATGGCAGCGGGAAAAATTGCGAATCAATTTTTGCTTATCTGGCAACGTGGCCATGGAGAGGCTTCCTAATACGGTAAAAAAATAAAGCTGACCGAGACCCTAGCCAGCTTTGATAACGGCAACGCGCTGACCAACAGGCGCTACGGAGTTTGGCTTCACTTAGCCTAGCAAACGCTTGACCCGTTGTAACCCCGCCACCAGCCGGTTGATATCCTCTCGGCTGGTATAAACCGCCAGAGACGCGCGGCACATGCTCGGCACGCCGTAGTGCTGCATTAATGGCATCGCACAGTGATGACCAGTACGAATGGCAATCCCGTATTGATCGAGAAAACTACCTACGTCAAAGGCATGATGTTGCCCCAGATTAAAGGCAATGACCCCCGCCCGCGACGCTGGGCCATACATAATCAACCCTTCAACCTGCTGCAGTGCTTCGACGGCGTAGGTCATCAGCTCATGCTCGTAGCGCTGTATGTTCTCCAGACCCAACTCATTGAGGTAGCTCATTGCCGCGCCTAAACCCATCATACCTGCGGTGTTCGGCGAACCGGCCTCAAAGCGCCCCGGCGCATCGGCGTAGGTGGTTCCTTCGGTCAGGCTGACGGTTTTAATCATCGCCCCACCGCCTTCCCACGGCGGCATTTGCTGCAACAGTTCGCTTTTCCCGTACAGAATACCAATACCGGTCGGCCCATACAGTTTGTGGCCGGAGAAAGCATAAAAATCACAGCCTAGCTTCTGTACGTCCACTGCCTGATGCATCACCGCCTGCGCGCCGTCCACCAACACCAACAAACCGGCGGCCTTGGCCGTCGCCACGATTTGCTCGATCGGGTTAACCGTACCCAATACGTTGGAAACGTGGGTAATCGCCAGCAAACGAGTCGTATCATCGATCAGGTGCGGCAGAACGCTCAGATTCAATTCGCCGCTTGGGGTAATCGGCCAGACGCGAATTTCAATGCCACGTTCCTGAGCCAGCATCTGCCAGGGAACAATATTGGCGTGATGCTCCATTTCGGTGATGATAATACTGTCACCAGCTTTGAGCCAATGTCGCCCGTAGCTGTTTGCCACCAGATTAATAGCTTCGGTGGTGCCTTTCACAAAAACGATTTCATCCGGCGAGGCCGCATTGATAAATTCTGCCGCCTGACGGCGGACTTGCTCCATCGACTGAGTCGCTTCAGCGCTAAGGGTGTGAATTCCACGATGCACCGCCGCATAGCCGCTGCGGTAAAACTCTAGCTCGCGCTCAATCACTGCATTGGGTTTCTGCGCGCTAGCCGCGCTGTCCAGATAGGCCAGCGGCTGGCCGTTAACTTCACGGCCAAGCAGTGGGAAATCGGCGCGAATGCGTTCCAGCGGGTAACTCATAGTGGTTCTCTCATTATTGTTCTCCCGCCAAACGCTCGGCAATCCGCTCCATCACCAGTTTACGGATGGTTTCGTTGCTTATCGCCTCGGTCAATTCAGCGGCGAAGGCAAAGATAATCATTTGCTGAGCATCGGCCCGACTGATGCCGCGGGACTGTAGATAGAACATCTGTTCGGCGTCAATCCGCCCGACGGTCGCACCGTGACTGCATTTCACGTCATCGGCATAAATTTCCAGCTGCGGTTTGGTATCCACCTCTGCCAGTTTGCTCAACAACAGGTTGTTATTGGTCATCTGACCGTCGGTTTTCAGCGCGTGCTGTGCCACCTTGATCATGCCGTTAAACACTGCCTTGCCCCGCTCCCGCACCACGGTTTTGTGTAGCTGACGGCTTTCGCAATAACCTTTATTATGTTCCAGATAGGTTCGGGTATCACAAACTTCACGGCCAATAGGTAACAGCAGGCTGTTCATCGACAAACTAGCGCCCTCGCCGTTAAGCTGGGCGCTGGTGTTATGGCGAGTCAGGCCGGCGCCCAGCAGGAAACTATAGCTGCGGGCGCGAGCGTCACGTCCCATCACCACGTCATTATGAGCAAAGTGATAGCTTTGTGGCGTTTCAAAGGCCAGCTTGCAGTGGCTCAGTTGGGCATTGTCGCCGACAGAAATTGTCAGCCGCGCGCCGGTAAAGTGAGGCAAATCATTCAGACTGACATAATGCTCGACAATATCAGCCTGAGTATTAGCTTCCAGCACTACATGGTGGCGATAGTGGCTGGTATTCACCCGTTCAGCATCTGTACCAGAGCTGATATGCAGCAGATAAAGCGGTTTTTCCGCCTGTTTTCCCACAGGCAGGCGAATCACGGAGCCTTCCTGCGCCAGACTTTCCGTCAGATGAAGGAATACTTCAGACTGCACCGGGGCAGGCAATTCGGCGGCGGCGGTAAGCGGGCTAACCCGATAAACACCGAATTCGGTATCACTCAGGCTGGCGTCAAAACGTCCGTCCACAAAGACCAGACGATAGGCGTCCAACGGCAGCGCCAACGCGATTAGCTGCTGTGAGCTAACCTGCGTCTGAGCAAAACCAAAACGTTGTTCTAGCAGGCGATCAATCGGCGTATATTTCCAGTCTTCATGCCGTGCGGTTGGGAAACCCAACTGCTGAGCCTGCTGCCAATGGCTATCGGCACGCCCCCCGCGAGCGCTCTGCTGTGCCAATTGGCTCAGTTGCTGCAATACCGCGGCGCTGTGCTGATGCAGTTTATTACTGTTGGTCGGTAAGCCAGCCATAGCCTTGCTCCTCCAACTGTTTCACTAGCGAGAAGTCACCGGACTTGATAATTTTGCCCTGATACAACACGTGTACGAAGTCGGGTTTCACGTAATCCAGAATGCGTTGATAGTGGGTTACGATAATAAAAGCACGTTTTTCATTGCGCAGAGAGTTCACCCCGTTTGCCACGATTTTCAACGCATCGATGTCCAAACCGGAGTCGGTTTCATCCAGAATGCACAGATCTGGCTCCAGCGCCGCCATTTGCAGGATGTCGTTACGCTTTTTCTCACCGCCAGAGAAACCCACGTTCACCGAACGAGACAGCAAATCTTCCGGCATCTTCAACAGTTCAATTTTTTCTTCAATGAAATCGGAAAAATCGAAGCGATCCAAAGGTTCTTCTTCACGGTATTTACGTACCGCATTCACTGCCGTTTGCAGGAAGAAATGGTTACTGACGCCGGGGATCTCCACCGGATACTGGAACGCCAGGAAAACCCCTTCACCGGCGCGTTCTTCTGGGTCAAGATCCAAAAGGTCCTTACCTTTAAAGATCACTTCGCCTTCGGTGACCTCATATTCTTCACGGCCGGCCAGCGTGGCGGACAAGGTACTTTTACCGGAGCCGTTCGGCCCCATGATGGCGTGAACTTCACCGGGTTTGATTTCCAGATTCAGGCCCTTGAGGATCTCGTTGCCATCTACGCTGACTTTTAAATTCTTGATGCTTAACATGCTGTTTCCTTTGTGCGCCGTGGCGCAACGCTGTGCGGTGCAAATGCCACGGGGTTAACCCACGCTGTGTTCCAGACTAATGGCGAGCAATTTCTGCGCTTCGACGGCAAACTCCAGCGGTAATTCCGAGAATACATCTTTACAGAATCCGTTGACGATCATCGAGATAGCGTCATCTTCGCTGATGCCCCGTTGCAGACAATAGAACAGTTGGTCATCGCCAATCTTGGAAGTGGTGGCTTCGTGTTCCAACTGAGCGCTGTTGTTGCGCACTTCCACGTAAGGGAAGGTATGCGCGCCGGAATCCGGCCCAATCAGCATAGAGTCGCACTGGGTAAAGTTACGGGCGTTTTCCGCACTCGGTAGGATTTTCACCAGACCGCGATAGGTATTCTGGCTATGACCGGCGGAAATCCCCTTGGCGATAATGGTGGATTTAGTATTTTTGCCGATGTGGATCATCTTGGTGCCGGTATCGGCCTGCTGATAACCGTTGGTCAACGCCACGGAGAAGAATTCGCCGATGGAATTATCGCCCTGTAAAATCACACTCGGGTATTTCCAGGTAATGGCCGAGCCAGTTTCCGACTGGGTCCACGACATTTTCGAACCTTCCCCTTCACACAGAGCGCGCTTGGTTACAAAGTTAAGAATGCCGCCAGTGCTAGCCGTACCTGCAAACCAGTTTTGTACCGTGGAATATTTCACTTCGGCATTTTTATGCAGAATCACTTCCACCACCGCCGCATGCAGCTGGTAGGTATCACGCACCGGTGCAGAACAACCTTCGATGTAACTTACGTAGCTGTCTTCATCGGCAATCAAAATGGTGCGTTCGAACTGACCGGTTTTCGCCGCGTTAATACGGAAGTAGGTAGAGAGCTCCATCGGGCAACGCACACCTTTCGGCACGTATACGAAGGTGCCGTCCGAGGCTACGGCGGCGTTCAATGCGGCAAAGAAGTTATCTTTAGCTGGCACTACGCTGCCGAGGTATTTGCGGACCAAATCTGGGTATTCCTGAATGGCTTCGCCAAAAGAGCAGAAAATAATCCCGTGGCCAGCCAGTTTTTCCCGATAGGTGGTTGCGACCGAAACCGAATCAAAAATCGCATCTACCGCCACTTCAGCCCCTTCACGAACCGGAACCCCCAGCTGGGCAAAGGCATTTTCCACTTCTGCGGTCAGATAATCATTGGCGGCGGTGCCGAGATCGTCGCCGTCAGTTGGCTGCTGCACTGCACCGGGTTGGGAACCACAGTTGTCATCACAGCTCCCGCAAGATGGCGCCGAGTAATAGCTGTAATCCTGATAATCCAGGCTTTGATAGTCGGCTTTCAGCCAATGCGGTTCTTCCATCTCCAGCCAGCTTCGATAAGCGCCGAGGCGGAATTCCAGCATCCACTCAGGTTCGTTACGTTTGGCCGAAATCGCGCGCACCACATCTTCGTTGATGCCTTTGGCCAATTCATCGGTGGCTAACTGGGTGAAGAAGCCCTCTTTGTAACGACCATCACTGACCCAAGCCTGCACATCATCTGGCACTTCTACATTGCTTCGTGTCATTTCGTTTACATCACTCAAACGCCAAAACTCTCGCCACAACCGCAGGCATGCTGAGCTTTAGGATTATTAAATTTAAAGATCTGATTCAGCCCTTCGCGGACATAATCTACTTCCGTGCCATCAATAAAAGGCATCGCTTTTAACGGTACAAAAATTTTGGCCTCGCCATGCTCGAAAACCAGATCGTCATTGGCGGGATTTTTTGCCATGTCCATCACGTAGGCAAACCCAGCGCAACCAGATTGTTTAACGCCCAGATGCAGCCCTTTCACGTCGGGATCTTGCTGCATTAAACGGGTAATCTGCGCGGCAGCACTGTCAGTAATGGTGACGCCCAGCCAATCATTGTCGTCGAGGGAAAATGTACCAACTGTATCCTGTTGCATATGACCTACCTTATCTATCTCAACAACCTTATTAGTTGTTATTATGCTGGTTGAACATCATTCGGCGTCAACACAGATTGTTCACAATGGTAGTGATAATAATTATCACTTCAACCGTTTGTTTTGCAGGGATATTAAGAAAAGCGCCTTTTTAACCCCGGATGAGGCGGCAACCAGTAAGGAACGCTGCGATGGCCAGAAAATACGGAGGAGAGTCGCACCATATTATCACTATGAAATTACACAATATATTTCATAATAATAACTGAAAACCCTGCATTATCAGAGGCTAATTTCCCTTTGCTTCTGATAATTTAAAACATTCATAGGAAATACCTATTTCTACGCTAACTTTAGCCGAAAATCCCCCTCGGAGGAAACCTCTGCGGCAAAAAGTTACCGATTTGATCGTGAAGAAATAAGCCGTTCGCGGGTAAGGGGTTGAATGAAAGGAAACTGTGTCTGACAAGGATTAAGAAATATTCAGAACCGGCGCTGTCCGGTTCTGAAAATACCGCTTTAGATTAGGCAAATAAAGACAGACGCTAGCGACCTAAAATTGCCGTAGTGAGGCGTGATGTACAGCAAAGCCGATCCTGCTGATCGAAAATCTCGATCTGCCAAACCTGATGAGTGCGGCCAGCGTGAACCGCCCGACACACGCCGCGAACCACCCCTTCCCGAACCGCTCTCAGGTGGTTGGCATTAATTTCCAACCCTACCACCTGTTGATCACATTCGGTGGATAGATAACCCGCCATTGAGCCTAGCGACTCCGCCAGCACCACAGACGCGCCGCCGTGCAATAAACCAAAAGGTTGGCGCGTACGGTGATCCACCGGCATTGTCCCTTCGATTTCGTTGTCACCGATGCGGGTAATTTCGATGCCCAAATGGGACACCATGCAACCCTCACCCACTTGATTCAGATCTGCCAGCGTAGCTGCTCGTTTCCAAAGCATTAAACTATCTCCAATAGAGCCTGTAATGGATGCCTGAGGCTATTTCCTTCCATTCGTTTTACCTGGCTACGGCATGAATAACCCGTTGCCAGACAGCGTTTTACCGGCAATTTCTGCAATGCCTGCTGCCATGATAGTTCATAAATGCCAATCGAGTTATGGAGATTCTTCGATTCGTGACCGTAGGTGCCCGCCATGCCGCAACAGCCAACGCTAACGTTTTCCAACCGTGCGCCGTAGCGTGAGAATATTCCCGCCCATTGCTGCCCGCTGGTCGGTAACGCGGTGCTTTCAGTACAGTGGCCAAACAGATACCAAGGTTCATTCTTCAATGGCTGCGCTGGGCGCTCCGGTAATGTCGCCTGTAACCATTCATGTACCAGTTGCACCTTAAAGTGACCGCGACGATCGCCAAGAATTTCCTGATATTCATCGCGATAGCACAGTACCAAGGCCGGGTCGACGCCCACCAGCGGCATTCCTAACAAGGCAATTCGATTAAGAAACTCGGCGGTTTTACTCGCGGTTTTAGCAAATCTCTGTAAAAAACCTTTGATATGTTGGGCTTTACCATTAGGAGAAAATGGCAGCAATACCGGATTAAAACCGAGCTTTTCCACCAACCGAACCAAATCAGTCACCACCTGCGCATCGTAATAACTGGTAAACGGATCCTGTACGATTAGCACATGATGGCTACGTTCTTCATCGCTCAGTTGTTCCAACTGTTCCAACGTCATCGTGCTGGCATAGTGGCCGGACAGCGCCTGCTTCAGAGTCGGCGTCGAGAGCAGCGGTAAATCCACCATCCCAATACTCCGGCGGCTCAGCTCGCTCACCCACGGCTGTTTCAGGAAAAAATTGACTACGTTGGGCGCCTTGGCCATCAGCGGGGTATAGCTTTCCACGCCAGCGACCACGTAATCTCGCAACGGGCGGTGATAACGGGTGTGATACAGCTGCAGGAAGCGCGAACGAAACCCCGGCACGTCAATCTTAATCGGACATTGAGTCGAACAAGCTTTACAGGCCAGACAGCCCGACATCGCCTCCTTTACTTCATGGGAAAAATCGTAGTCCCCTCGATTGGCGCGCCAACTATGTCTGGTTTTTTCGATCAATCCACGCAGGCTAGGCTGACGATTAGCCAGGCCTTTTTCCAGCGCAAGAGGATCGACGCCCTGCTCGCTCAGTAAACGCAGCCATTCCCGCACCAATGTGGCGCGACCTTTCGGTGAATGAATGCGGTTACCGCTGATTTTCATCGAAGGGCACATCGGGCTTCGAGCATCGAAATTAAAGCATAATCCGTTGCCGTTACATTCCATCGCGCCGCGGAATGACGTGCGCACCTTCAGCGGAATTTGCCGATCCATCACGCCGCGTTTTGCCGAGGTATCGACTTTCATCATCGGCGCATCGCTGTCTAACGGAGCACAGATTTTCCCCGGATTCAGGCGATTGAGCGGATCGAAGGCAGATTTAATGCGCCGCAGTTCGTGATACAGTTTTTCACCGAAGAAATCCGGGCTATATTCAGCGCGGAAACCTTTTCCGTGTTCTCCCCACAGTAAACCCCCGTAACGCGCCGTCAGCTCGACGACCCGATCGGAGAGCTGTTTCATCAGCATTTCCTGTTGCGGATCGCACATATCCAAAGCCGGACGCACATGCAGCACGCCAGCATCTACGTGGCCAAACATGCCATAACTCAGGTTATGACTATCCAGCAACTGACGGAATTCGACGATATAGTCCGCCAGATTTTGCGGCGGAACGCAGGTATCTTCGGCAAAAGGAATGGGCTTAGCCTGACCTTTACTGTTCCCGAGCAATCCTACGGCTTTTTTGCGCATACCGTAGATGCGCTCAATACCGGCCAGATCGTCACAAATCTGATAGCCAATCACACCGCCCTGCTGCATAGACATCAGTTCATCTAACCGCTGACACAGAGAGGCCATTTGCCCGTCGATAAGCGCCCGATCATCCCCGGCGAATTCGACAATATTCAGTCCCAATAGCGTCTTATCTGGCACATCGGTGATCAATTCTTTAACCGAATGCCACACAATGTCTTCTCTGGCCAGATTCAACACCTTAGAATCCACCGTTTCCACCGACAGCGCCTTGGCTTCCACCATGAAAGGCGCATTACGCAATGCCGAATCGAAGGAGTCATATTTAACGTTCACCAACCGCCGCACTTTCGGCAGGCGGGTAATGTCCAGCGTGGCTTCGGTAATAAAGGCCAGAGTGCCTTCTGCGCCGCACAGAATACGTGTCAAATCAAATGATTGAAGATCATCACTCAAAACATGGCGCAGATCGTAACCGGTCAGGAAACGGTTCAGCTTGGGGAATTTTTCCAGAATCAACGCGCGGTTATCCCAACAGCTATCCAGCACACTGCGATAAATACGCCCAATTACCGAGTCCTCGGCGGCAATAGCTTCGGCCTGAGCAGTGGGCAGTGCGCGAGTATCCAGCAGTTCGCCACCCAATAGCACCGCTCGCAGACCTAAAACATGATCGGACGTTTTGCCATACACCAACGAGCCTTGCCCGGAAGCATCGGTATTAATCATGCCGCCTAACGTGGCACGGTTGCTGGTAGAGAGTTCGGGAGAGAAGAAATAGCCGTGCGGACGCAAATATTGATTAAGCTGATCTTTAATCACACCGGCCTCAACTCGCACCCAACCTTGCTCGGTGTTGACTTCCAGAATGCGATTCATATGGCGGGACATATCCACCACAATACCGGTATTCAGCGATTGACCATTGGTGCCCGTGCCGCCGCCGCGTGGGGCAAAGGTCAACGATTGAAACGTCGACTCTCCGGCCAGACGACTAATCAGGGTGACATCGGCGGTGGATCGCGGAAATACCACCGCATCGGGCAGCAATTGGTAGATACTGTTATCCGTCGCCATCGTCAGGCGGTCGGCATAATCAGTGGCGGTGTCGCCGGTAAAACCGTTTTGCTTCAATGCTTCCAAAAAGTCCAGCACCAGCGGTAAGACACCAGGGGCCTGAGAAATCCGTGGGATCATTATGGTTGACCCTATCTATGTTGTTTTCACACACGCCATCCGCCGCGCATCACCCTGTCACATCAGCGAATATACGTACTCCAGTGGCAGAAAGGTTAGCCGCTTGTTAATGCTCTTGTCGAATCATTTATGACAATTCAGAATGATGAGAAAGGCTTAGCTCATTGCAGGGAGGAATAGAATAATAATTGATTAACGATCAACATTTTATATTGCTCCTTCCAACAAACAGATTAACACGCTTAGCGCGTAAAAAAGCCCACGCCAGAAACTTTCAGGCGGCAAAAATTACGGTAAAACCGGCGTTGTAAAACAGGATATGGGCTTAGTATAAGATGATGTAAACCCTTCCGCGCCGATAGGCCATTATGGTCGAATCTATCTCTGCGGCATTCTATCTCTGTTACACAGACTATTTCCCTAACAGGATGATTCAAGCCGAATGAATCTATCTTGCAAAATAAACGTGTTTTTATGACTCCGCCCCGTCAGTAAAAATGCTATGAATCTGTTAAATTACGCAAAAATACACCATGATTAGACAATCAGTCCGAATACGGCGACCTTGCCATACTTATCGAAACGAGAACTCACCGATGAATTACCCGCAGCAACATCGTTACGACTTACCCAAACTCATATTTGGCGTGATTTTCATTATGATAATGATCATTGCCAGTTTCTGGGTGGTTCAACCCTTTATTATGGGGTTCGCCTGGGCGGGAATGGTGGTTATTGCTACCTGGCCTTTATTGATTCGTTTGCAGGGGTTACTTTGGGGGCGGCGCTCATTAGCCGTTGTCATTATGACACTGCTGTTAATTCTGCTGTTCGTTATCCCCATTGCGCTCTTAGTCAGTAGCATTTTGGAGAATAGCGCTCCGTTAATTAAATGGGCCAGCAGCCCGGCGAATTTACAGATACCGGAAATGGTATGGCTAAAATCTATTCCGATGCTCGGTAACAAACTCTACAGCAGCTGGCATACCCTGATAGCCGGCGGCGGTAATGCACTCATGGCGAAAGTTCAGCCTTACGTGGGGGAAACCGCCACCTGGTTTGTGGCTCAGGCCGCTCACGTTGGCCGCTTCCTGCTACATCTGACTCTAATGGTGTTATTCAGTATCCTGCTGTATTTCCACGGTGAGGGCGTCGCATTGGGGATTCGCCATTTTGCCGTACGTCTGGCAGAAAAACGCGGCGATGCTGCGGTCATACTGGCGGCGCAAGCCATTCGGGCCGTAGCGTTGGGCGTGGTTGTTACCGCACTGGTGCAAGGGATTCTGGGCGGAATTGGACTGGCTATCGCCGGCATCCCCTACGCCATGTTATTGACGGTAGTGATGTTTGTTTGCTGCGTCGCGCAACTTGGCCCCTTACTCGTGCTGGTTCCTGCGGTTATCTGGCTGTATTGGAGCGGGGACAATACTTTTGGCACTCTACTATTAGTCTGGAGCTGCGTGGTCGGAACGCTGGACGGTGTACTGCGACCAGTGCTGATCCGTATGGGCGCAGACCTGCCGATGATCCTCATTCTGTCTGGCGTTATCGGTGGTTTGCTTTCCTTCGGCATGATTGGCCTGTTTATTGGCCCGGTGGTTCTGGCCGTCTCATATCGCCTGGTGACCGCCTGGATTCATGAAGCGCCAGAGCCGGTAGAAGATGTCGCCGAAGTCGCTAAACACTTAGACGAACTCTAATAGCACACTGGCTCGTTGGTAATACTGGCGAGCCATTATTTTCTCCTTGCCTAAATACTCATTTCCTCCTTACCTAAATAATAGATAACGCCTTAAGCTCAACACACTCCATTCTGTTTTCGCGTTAAGAAACTCAAGTTTATTAAAACAGCATTGTCATTCTCTATAAAACCGCCCACACTCTTTCATTTAGTCACTGATAAACAACTGTTTTTATTAGGATGATTCTTAATGACTATCTAACTTATTTTCTCTAAGATTATTATTAATCAACGCCTCATTTAAGATATTTAAATAAATCAGTAGATTATTGCTTTATCGTAATATCAGCACCGAATACCCTAATTGCTGTGTGTAGTCTTTGCCTGTCTCCTATGATGGGCTTTTTTTTGTCCTCCGGGCAAAATAATAAATCATTGCCTCTCCCCCTTATATTCCCACTAAAAAACAGTTTCTAAAGGTTATAAATCTCCATAAAAAAATCCGCAGCCTAAGCTACGGATCTTTAAAGAGTGACGAGCCTTAGATATTAATGGGTTACAGGTTTAACCTGCCCCAAATCCATCCAGGTTTGCACGACGGTGTCCGGGTTCAGAGACAGACTATCAATGCCCTGCTCCATCAGCCACAGAGCAAAGTCGGCGTGATCTGACGGGCCCTGCCCACAAATCCCGACGTATTTACCCTGACGTTTTGCCGCCTGAATCGCCATCGACAGCAAGGCTTTCACCGCCTCGTTGCGCTCATCAAACAGCTCTGATACCACGCCGGAATCACGATCCAAGCCCAACGTCAGCTGTGTCATATCATTCGAACCAATCGAGAATCCGTCGAAATGTTCGAGGAATTGATCGGCCAATAATGCGTTCGAGGGGATTTCACACATCATAATGACCTTCAAACCATTCTCGCCACGCTTCAGCCCTTGCTTAGCCAGTTCGGCTACCACGGCCTCCGCCTGCGCCACAGTACGCACGAATGGCACCATGACTTCAACGTTGGTTAACCCCATTTCGTTACGCACTCGCTTGACCGCTTCACATTCCAACGCGAAGCAATCGCGGAAGCTATCGGCCACGTAACGCCCAGCGCCGCGGAAGCCCAGCATCGGGTTTTCTTCGTGGGGTTCGTAAGCGGCGCCACCCACCAGATTGGCGTACTCGTTGGATTTGAAGTCAGACAGACGCACGATCACGCGTTTTGGCCAGAAAGCCGCGCCCAACGTCGAAATACCTTCGGTCAGGCGACCAACGTAAAACTCGACCGGATCGTCGTAACCGTGCATCAGCGCTTTAATTTCAGCCTGCAACGCCGGTTCCTGCTTATCAAACTCCAGCAGCGCCCTTGGATGCACGCCAATCATGCGGTTGATAATAAACTCCAGACGCGCCAGACCGACCCCCTCGTTTGGCAAACGGGCAAAGTCAAAGGCACGATCAGGATTACCGACGTTCATCATAATTTTTAGCGGTAATTCAGGCAGCTCGGTCACTTCGGAGCTTTGCACCGAGAAGTCCAGCAGGTCCTGATAGACAAAGCCGGTATCCCCTTCGGCGCAGGATACGGTCACCTTCTGGCCTTCACACAGACGGTCGGTGGCATCACCACAGCCCACAACCGCAGGAATCCCCAGTTCACGGGCAATAATCGCCGCATGACAGGTACGTCCCCCTCGGTTGGTGACAATGGCCGACGCCTTTTTCATGATAGGTTCCCAATCCGGATCGGTCATATCTGTCACCAGAATATCACCGGGCTGAATGCGATCCATTTCGCTGATATCATGAATAACTTTGACCGGACCTGAACCAATTCGGTGACCGATAGCTCGCCCTTCCACCAGCACTTCGCTCTGGTTGTTCAGCAGGTAGCGTTCCATCACTTGTTCATTGGAACGAACGGTTTCCGGACGCGCCTGTACGATAAACAGCTTGCCGGTGTGACCGTCTTTTGCCCACTCGATATCCATCGGGCGACCATAATGCTGCTCAATCAGTAAAGCCTGATGAGCCAGGGATTCAACTTCTTTATCTGTCAAAGCGAAACGATTGCGCAGATCTTCCGGCACATCTTCAATACACACCTGTTTGCCATGCTCTTGGCTATCGGCATACACCATGCGAATTTTTTTCGAACCCATATTGCGACGCACAATGGCCGGTTTGCCATTACGCAGCGTAGGTTTATGAACGTAGAATTCATCAGGGTTAACCGCGCCCTGCACCACCATCTCACCCAAACCGTGGGCGGCGGTGATAAATACCACCTGATCAAAACCGGATTCGGTATCGATGGTGAACATCACGCCGGACGAGGCCAGATCGGAGCGAACCATCCGCTGAACGCCAGCAGACAGCGCCACGCCGCGATGATCGTAACCCTGATGCACCCGATAAGAGATGGCGCGGTCATTAAACAGGGAGGCAAACACATGTTTAATTGCCACCATCACCGCATCGATACCCTGAACGTTGAGGAAGGTTTCTTGTTGACCCGCAAAGGACGCATCGGGCATGTCTTCCGCCGTTGCCGAGGAGCGCACGGCAAAGGAGGCTTCCGGCTCGCCGTCGGCTAGCTGTTGATAAGCTTCATGAATGGCTTGTTCAAACTCAGGATGGAACGGCGTATCAATCACCCATTGACGAATCTGAGCACCGGCGCTAGCCAACTGCGCGATATCATCAACGTCGGTGTTATCCAGCAGCTCATAAATACGTTGGTTAACGCCACTTTGCTCGAGAAAGTCGTTAAACGCCTCGGCCGTGGTGGCAAATCCGTTGGGAACAGAAACGCCCAGTTCAGAAAGATTGGTTATCATTTCACCCAGGGAGGCATTCTTACCGCCCACACGGTCAACATCGTGCATACCAAGCTGGTTGTACCAAAGCACATTACGCAGGGTTCGGCCATTGTTCGACATCTAAACAATCCTTTTTACATTCAGTAGGGTACGAATAAAAGTTATCTTTGCTGTTAAACAGCAGGAATCAGACTAGCACAATGCTCCGTTAGCTATGGACAGGTGAATCGATCAACCCAACACAAAAAAATTTTTTAAGGGCAATTCTGCGGCAAAAGCTTTACCCAAATCGGGAATAAGGCACACTATCAGACAGATCACAGATGATTATTCGGACAGTGGCTTAAAGGAGTCAGGGTGGAAAGAAGCGTTTTTTATATTTCAGACGGTACCGCCATTACGGCGGAAGTATTGGGACACGCCGTGCTATCGCAGTTTCCGGTTAATGCCACGACTTTTACCTTACCTTTTGTCGAAAGCGCCGCCCGTGCAGAAGCGGTTTGCCAGCAGATAAATGAGATTTATCAATCTACCGGCGTCCGCCCGCTGGTGTTCTATTCGATTATTTCGTCGGAAGTACGCGAGATTATCCAACGTAGTGAGGGATTCTGTCAGGACATCGTCCAGTCGCTGGTTGCGCCACTCCAGGACGAACTGGGCATTGCGCCTCAGCCGGTACTTAACCGCACCCACGGCCTGACCGAAAGCAATTTGGGAAAATACGACGCACGTATCGCCGCTATCGATTATGCGCTGGCTCATGATGACGGCATTTCGTTGCGCAATCTGGATCAGGCGCAGGTGATTTTGCTGGGCGTATCCCGCTGCGGCAAAACGCCCACCAGTCTGTATCTGGCGATGCAATTTGGTATTCGTGCCGCCAATTACCCTTTTATTGCCGATGATATGGATAATCTGCAGTTACCTGCGGCGCTTAAACCCTTTCAGCACAAACTGTTCGGTTTAACCATAAACCCTGAGCGGCTGGCAGCGATTCGGGAGGAGCGGCGGGAAAACAGTCGTTATGCCTCTTTGCGACAGTGTCGTATGGAAGTCGGCGAAGTCGAGGCGCTGTTTCGCAAGAATCAAATCCGCTATCTAAATTCCACCAATTATTCCGTTGAAGAGATATCCACCAAAATCCTAGATATTTTAGGCATGAGTCGCCGGATGTTTTAAGGTTGTATTCATATAAATGATTGATCATTCCGAATTCGATATAAATTCTATTAATCTCCTCTGCGGCGGTTGAATTCGTCTGGTTTTGGTTTATTGTGATCGCCATCACTTCCCGGTATTCCTGCCGCAGAGAAGAACATTTTTAGAGAATATCCATGCATAAAACAGATGAACTGCGGACCGCGCGCATCGATAGCCTGATCACGCCACAGCAGTTGGCGGACAAGTTGCCTATCTCTTCCGACGTAGCAAGTAACGTGACAGCGTCACGTAAGCGTATTGAAAAAATCCTGACCGGTGAAGATCCTCGTCTATTAGTGGTGGTCGGCCCCTGCTCTATTCACGATCTGGGTGCTGCCATTGATTATGCTACTCGCTTGAATGTACTGCGGGAACGCTATGCGGATCGACTGGAAATCGTGATGCGAACCTATTTCGAGAAGCCTCGCACCGTGGTGGGCTGGAAAGGTTTGATCTCAGATCCGACGCTAGATGGCTCCTGTCAGGTCAATCTGGGCATAGAATTGGCACGTAAGCTGCTGCTGAGCGTTAATGAATTGGGATTACCAACCGCCACCGAGTTTTTGGATATGGTAACCGGGCAATATATTGCCGATTTAATTAGCTGGGGTGCAATCGGCGCGCGCACCACGGAAAGTCAGATCCACCGTGAAATGGCGTCAGCGTTGTCCTGTCCGGTTGGCTTTAAAAACGGTACCGATGGCAACACCCGCATCGCCATTGACGCCATTCGTGCGGCTCAGGCCGGTCATATGTTCCTGTCGCCGGACAAAACCGGACAGATGACCATCTACCAAACCAGCGGTAACCCTTACGGCCACATTATTATGCGCGGCGGTAAACAGCCTAACTACGGCGCGGCAGACATTGCTGCTGCCTGTGATAGCCTGCGTGAATTCGATTTACCCGAGCATTTGGTGATCGATTTCAGCCACGGCAACTGCCAGAAAATGCATCGTCGCCAGTTGGACGTCGCCGAAGATATCGGTCAGCAAATTCGCGCCGGTTCTACGGCCATCGTAGGTGTGATGGCGGAGAGTTTCCTGGTCGAAGGCACGCAAAAAATCGTGGCCGGACAGCCGTTAACCTACGGCCAATCCATCACCGATCCTTGCCTGAGCTGGGCCGATACCGAACATTTATTAGCGATTCTGAATGACGCGGTGAATACCCGTTTCTAACCTGCCCCAACCGACAATCAGCGTTAATCATTGTTGCTTCAAATTTGGCCAGATTCAGATGTCATCAGGCATCTGAACTGGTTGATTCTTCCTGAATTCCCTTCTTCCTCAGCGCTGACTTTTACATAACATAATAACCCCAATTGTTAAATAAATTAGCCTATTCGGCTATCGTCTCGTCGCTTTCATCAGAAGAGTTGTTTTGTATATAATTTTTTCTTTTTGTAATTAATGAGATAGACAAGAGACAGCAGGAAATCAAAAAAGTTGTCCATGGCAATATTTTACTTGATGTAACCTCTCATTCACATGATAATGATTATCAAATTGATAACCATTTCTGTTTGCATCTAATGAATAACTCTACTTACAGCAATTTGTATCCTGCAACTGCTAGCGGAACGGAAGATTCGCCCCCGCCGTTGGAGCAACCTGCTTGCATCAATAGCGAGCAACTGCTTGGTAGACATGGACTCGTCATTATCAACCATCAAGGGCAATTTTATCAGCTGCGGCAGACCAAATCCGGCAAGTTGATATTGACCAAATAATAACTGTTCCTTGAGATACTTTTTCGCGAGCCACCCAGATCGTCCGATCGAGGCAGCCAGCATTCTAATGATTATGTTTAACTACATATGGAGAATTGCCAGATGTCTCGTGTTTCATCTACGTTGTTCCGTGCGTCATCGCTAAGTTTGGCTATCGCCTGCGCCATTCCTTCGCTGGCCTACGCTGCGACTACCACATTGAGCGAATCCGCTGCCACAACAGAAACAGCCAAGAAAAAAGCGGCTCATTCCAGTGAAACCATGACCGTTATCGCCACGGGTAACCCTCGCAGCAGCTTTGACGCACCAATGATGGTGACGGTTATTGAAGGGGATTCACCGCTCAGCCAGACGGCCAGCACCTCAGCCGATATGCTGCGTCGCGTGCCGGGCATCCTAATTTCAGGCACGGGGCGCACTAACGGTCAGGACGTCAGCCTGCGCGGCTATAACCGTAACGGCGTATTGACACTGGTCGACGGCATCCGTCAAGGCACCGACACCGGCCATATCAATAGCACCTTCCTCGATCCTATGCTGGTCAAACAGATTGAAATCGTGCGTGGCCCAGCGGCCATGCTATACGGCAGCGGCGCATTGGGTGGCGTTATTTCCTATCAAACTGTGGATGCCGCCGATCTGCTGGAGCCGGGTCACAATACCGGTTACCGCGTATTTGGCTTAGGTGCTACCGGTGACCATAGCTTGGGCATGGGCGCTTCTGCCTTCGGTAAAACCGATGATCTGGACGGTTTGATTTCATTTGGCACTCGCGACGTCGGTAATATTCGCCAGAGCAATGGTTTCAACGCCCCCAATGACGAAGCGATTAGCAACGTTCTGGCGAAAGGGACTTGGACCATTGATGATAATCAGTCTCTAAGCACCAACCTGCGCTATTACAATAACCGCGCCCGTGAGCCAAAGAATCCACAAACGCCCGCCGCTTCCGCCGGTAACTTGATGACCAACCGCTCGACCATTCAGCGCGACGCGCAGTTAAGTTATACGCTGCATCCGCAGGGCCAGGATTGGCTGGATGCCACGGCAACGGCCTACTACTCCGATGTCAATATTGATACCACTACCCCGGGTACCGGCTTTGAAGGTCGTGAGCAGAAAACCCACGGCGCGAAACTGGAAAACCGTACTCGCCTGTTCACAGACAGCGCAGCATCACACCTGTTGACCTACGGCACCGAAGCTTATCGTCAGGAACAAACGCCGGGCGGCGCCACCACCAGCTTCCCTCAGGCAAAAATCAACTTTGCTTCCGGCTGGGCGCAGGACGAAATCACACTACGGGATCTGCCGGTGACCCTGCTGGCGGGTACGCGTTTCGACAGCTACAGCGCCAGCAGCCAGGGTAATGCCGATGTTGACGCAGATAAATGGTCATCTCGCGGTGCTGTCACCGTAAACCCAACCGACTGGCTGATGGTTTTCGGCTCTTATGCCCAAGCCTTCCGCGCCCCGACAATGGGCGAAATATATAATGATTCCAAACACTTCTCGATGGGGCGTTTTAATAACTATTGGAAACCTAACCCGAATCTTCGCCCCGAAAGCAATGCTACGCAGGAGTTCGGTTTCGGCCTGAACTTTGATGGCGTTTTAGCCGGGAACGATAGCCTGAAATTCAAGGCCAGCTACTTTGATACGCAGGCCAAAGATAAAATTGATATGAGAGTCGATACCTTCACTACCACCTCTATCAATATTAACCGCGCCAAAATCTGGGGTTGGGATGCCACCATGGATTACCAAACCGATTGGTTTAGCTGGAATCTGGCCTATAACCGTACCCGCGGCAAAAATATGGACACCGGCGAATTCCTCGACAGCAGCAATCCAGACACCGTCACCAGCGCATTGGATATCCCGATTGCTTCGACAGGCTTCTCTGCCGGTTGGGTCGCCACTATGGTTGAACGCAACAACATCGTGACCCGCAGCACCAAACAGCAAGCCGGTTACGGCGTCAATGATTTCTACATTAGCTATAAAGGCCGCGATCAATTCAAAGGGGTGACGACCACCGCCGTGCTGGGTAATGCCTTCGATAAAGAATATTACTCACCACAAGGTATTCCGCAGGATGGTCGCAACGCCAAACTGTTCGTTAGCTATCAATGGTAATTCATCCCTAGGTATGAGTTACCCCGTCTAAATTGCCTGAGCTAGGCCCGACTCTGGCTCAGGTATTTCCCAGCAGGAGAGAATGAATGTCAGCAATACTGTTTACCCAATATGAGCGCGCTAAACTCGACAATCCAGGCAAATTTGCACGCGATCTGGCAGAGATCCTTGGTATCAGCGAAGCTGAATTGACCCACGCTCGCGTAGGTCACGGTGCCGAGCGCCTTAACGTGGACGCTCGCACTCTGCTGACCGAACTTGAAGCGGTTGGCGTGACCAAATCTATTACTCGCAATAGTTACGCGGTACACGAGCAAATGGGTCGCTACCAGAATCAGAGCCTGAACGGCCACGCTGGATTGATCCTAAATCCGCGTGAACTGGATTTGCGTCTGTTCCTCGGCCAGTGGGATGCCGTTTTCGCTCTGCGTGAAGCAGCTAAAAACGGCGAGCGTTTTAGCTTCCAATTCTTTGATCTACAAGGTAATGCAGTTCATAAAGTGTATAACACTGATGAGACCGACATGGCTGCATGGCATGCTTTGGTCGAGAAATACTGTACCGATAACAACCCGGAGATCGTTATTCATCCTAAGGCTGATTCCGCTGAAGTGACACCGAATGACAATCATCAGCAAATCGATCAGGAATGGCGGGCAATGACCGACATTCACCAGTTCTTCCAGTTGCTGAAACGTAACAACCTGACGCGCCAGCAGGCTTTCCGCGCCGTCGGCGATGATTTGGCTTATCCGGTGGATAACAGCGCGCTGGTGCAAATTCTGAACGCGGCTAAAGAACAACAAAATGAAATCATGATCTTTGTCGGCAACGGCGGCTGCGTGCAGATCTTTACCGGTCAGATTGAACGTGTCATGCCACACATTGAGAAAGAAGCGCCTTTCCAGGAATGGGTTAACGTGTACAACCGTCGCTTCACTCTGCATTTGATTGCCAGCACCATTGCCGAAAGCTGGGTAACGCGCAAACCGACTAAAGACGGTTTTGTCACTAGTCTTGAACTGTTTGCCGCAGATGGCACCCAAATTGCGCAATTATTTGGTCAGCGCAGCGAAGGTCAGCCTGAGCAGATCCAATGGCGCGAGCAGATTGCTTCATTGGCAACCAAGGACATCGCCGCATGAAAAATTGGCTTCTGACATTAACATTGGCGCTGCCACTGGCTAGTGTCGCGGCCGAACGCATCGTTACTATTGGTGGCGATGTCTCTGAAATTACCTACGCCCTAGGCGTAGGTTCAGAAATGGTCGCCCGCGACAGTACCAGCCTGACCCCAGCAGCCATTCGCAGCCTACCGGACGTAGGTTATATGCGCCAGCTCAATGCCGAAGGGATTCTGGCGATGAAGCCAACGCTGGTTATTGCCAGCCAACTGGCCGAACCGTCTCTGGTGCTTAAACAGTTGACCGATAGCGGCGTGAAAGTGGTCACCATTCCCGGTGATACCACGCCAGAAGCCGTACCTGAAAAGATTGCCCTGATCGCCACTGCAGTCAATCAGGCAGATAAAGGCGAGCAGCTTAGCCAAACTTATCTGCAAAAACTGGCCTCGGTTAACACTACCGCCCTGCCGGTCAAAATGCTGTTTGTGATGAGCCACGGTGGCGTCGCGCCTATGGCCGCTGGCCAGCATACCGCTGCGGACGCGATGATTCGCGCTGCGGGCGCGCAAAATGCCATGCAGGGCTTTAACCGCTATCGCCCGCTGTCGCAGGAAGGCGTGATCGCCAGCGCACCGGATTTACTCTTACTGACCACCGATGGCGTGAAATCCCTCGGCGGCATCGATAAAGTCTGGCTGCTTTCCGGTCTGTCCTTAACGCCAGCCGGTAAACACAAGCGCGTGTTGATTCTGGATGATATGGCGCTGTTGGGTTTTGGCCTGGAGACGCCGAATGTGCTTCTCAAGATACGTGCGGCGGCGGAGCAGAGTCAATGAGACGATACTTGCCACCCGGTTATGCGCTGGGCGGCCTGCTAACGCTGTTGGTTCTCTTGGCTCTTGGTTCCGCCAATATGGGGGCTTTAACGCTGTCATTTCGCACGCTGTGGAACAGTTCGCTGGACGATGCCTCTTGGCAGATCTGGCTGAATATTCGCTTACCTCGCGTGCTGTTGGCTATCGTGGTGGGTTGTGCGCTGGCAACCTCAGGTGCAGTGATGCAAGGCTTGTTTCGCAACCCGCTGGCCGATCCCGGTTTACTGGGCATCAGCAGCGGCGCGGCGTTGTGCGTCGCGATGGTTATCGTTTTGCCTTTTAGTCTTCCCAGCGTACTGGCCTTTTACGGTCATATCATCGCCGCGTTTATCGGTAGTTTGCTAATTTCGCTGCTGATCTTCTCCCTAAGCCGGTTTGGCCACGGCAATCTGTCCCGATTGCTGTTGGCCGGTATCGCCATTAACGCTTTGTGCATGGCGGCAATTGGGGTTCTCAGCTATCTCAGCAACGATCAGCAGTTGCGTCAGTTTACCCTATGGATGATGGGCAGCCTGAGTCAGGTTCAATGGCCAACCTTACTGATCGCCGCTTCGCTTGTACTGCCAGCCTGCGCGGCCACGTTATTCCAGGCGCGCAAACTCAATTTGCTGCAATTAGGTGACGAAGAAGCGCATTATCTTGGCGTTAACGTTAATCGCACTAAGCTATTGCTGTTACTCCTCAGCGCATTACTGGTAGGTGCCGCCGTAGCTTTAAGCGGTGTCATTGGCTTTATCGGTCTGGTGATTCCCCACCTGATTCGGATGCGTTTAGGTGCCGATCATCGCTGGCTGCTTCCCGGCGCGGCTTTGGGTGGAGCCTGTCTGCTGCTGACCGCCGATACTATCGCTCGTACTCTGGTTGCACCTGCGGAAATGCCGGTAGGGTTGATCACGAGCCTGATCGGCGGCCCTTACTTCCTGTGGCTGGTATTACGTCAACCGGAGCGCGCCCGTGGATAATTCAGCATTTTCCTCTCATTCGAGTCAACCGCTATTACTGGATGCGCAAAACCTGTGTTTCGCTTTGGGTGGACGTCAGCTCATACAAGACGTGTCATTACAGATTCGCAGCGGCGAAATGATCGCCATTATCGGCCCTAACGGGGCGGGGAAGTCCACGCTGATGCGATTGCTCACCGGCTATTTGCCCGCCAGCAGCGGCGATTGCCATATGTTAGGCAAATCCCTGGCCAGTTGGCCGCAGTCGCTACTGGCGAAAACCCGGGCAGTGATGCGCCAATACAGCGACCTAAAATTCCCGTTCAGCGTGGAAGAGGTGGTGACGATGGGGCGGACGCCCCACGGGAAACTACAGGAACGCGAGGCAGTACAACAGGTTATGGAACAAACCGGCTGTACTAGCCTGGCTAAACGCGATTATCGCCAGCTTTCTGGCGGTGAACAGCAGCGCGTTCAGCTAGCCCGCGTGCTGGCCCAGCTCTGGCAACGAGAACCGTCTCCGCGCTGTTTGTTCCTCGATGAACCAACCTCGGCGCTGGATTTACACCACCAGCAGCACAGTTTGCGTTTGTTGCGGCAGCTCACGCAGAAACAACCGTTGTCGGTCTGTTGTGTCCTGCATGATCTCAATCTGGCCGCGCTGTATGCCGATCGGATTTTACTGCTGCATCAAGGCCGATTGGTCGCCGCAGGTACGCCACAGGAAGTGCTGCATACCGACATACTAACCCGTTGGTATCAGGCGGATTTAGGCGTGTACAGTCATCCTGAAAATCAGTTGCCACAGGTTTATTTACGACAATAATCCCCTTCCCATCATCTAACCTGCGCATATGATTTTCAGCCACTCGGACTGCGCAGGTTAGATTAGATATTGCTAGCCCACGCCATTATTCCCCGTATGTGCTCAGATGATTTGTACCAAACGTTTAAGGGCCAACTGGTTAAAACTAAACGGTTAAATTTGGAGCAGCCGCGTTACAGGTAGAGGGGCATAAAAAACGGAGGCCAAGCGTTTCCACTTGGTCCTCCCAACCAGTTATATTTGAAATATAAATATTCATGGTTCTTCTAGCTGGAACAGGATATCTCCAGATGCTTTCCCCAATCTGGCGGCAAAGCAGCCAAATCGTCATATTCAGCATTATCGGCATAAGGCTGTTGCAACGCCAAATGCAGCCTGTGCAATGCACTGATATCGTCATTTTCTGCCAGCTCAATCGCTTGCTGAGCCAAGTAATTGCGTAAAATCAGCTTAGGATTCACTGACTTCATCGCCTGCTGCCGTTGAGCGTCATCAATAGTTTCTTGCTGTAGCCGCGTCCGATATTGCGCATACCAGCTATCGAAGGCATCCCGATCGACAAAGTCATCCCGCAGTGGTGAATGAGCGGAAGATTGCTCCGTTTCACTGAGTCGACGGAACGTACGGGTGTAATCCTGTTTTTCTTTCATCATCAGGCTCAATAAACCGGTCAACAAATCGTTATCCTGTTTATCGGTAGTGAAAAAGCCCAGTTTGGCGCGCATTTGCTGCCCGTAGGCCGCCATCAGCGCCGGCTCGTAGGCGTCCAATGCCTGCTGTAGCTCTGCCGCCGTCAGTAATCCGGATAGAGACTGCCCCAAACGATGTAAATTCCAGTAAGCCACCGCCGGTTGATTATCAAAGGCATAGCGTCCCTGATGGTCGGTATGGTTACAAATATAGTCCGGCTGGTAATCATCCAGAAAACCGAACGGGCCATAATCCATGGTGATACCAAGAATCGACATATTGTCTGTATTCATTACACCATGAGCAAAACCTACCGTTTGCCAGGACGCAATCATTCTCGCCGTGCGCGCTACCACGTCGGTGAACCAAGCCAGATAAGGCCTAGCTTCGTCACTTAAATCCGGCCAATGGCGGGCAATGACGTAATCAGCTAATTGCTTAATCTGTTCTGGCTGCTGGCGATAATAGAAATGTTCGAAATGACCGAAACGAACATGACTTTCCGCCACTCGCAACAACATCGCACCGCGCTCAGGCTGTTCGCGGAATACCGGATTCTCGCTGGTCACAATGGTGAGTGCACGACTGCTGGCAATACCTAAATGATGCAGTGCTTCAGAGGCCAGAAACTCACGCACTACCGAGCGTAACACCGCCCGCCCATCCCCCATTCGTGAATAAGGCGTCAGCCCCGCGCCTTTCAGGTGCCAATCCAGCTGACGACCATCGCTCAGTTGCTGTTCACCGAGCAAAATTCCCCGTCCATCTCCCAATTGCCCTGCCCATACGCCGAACTGATGACCGCTATATACCTGAGCCAGCGGATCCATTCCCGGCAGCAATTGTTCCCCAGCCCAAACCTTGGCTTTATCGCCGGAGAACCAACTGTCATCCAGTTCAAGTTCTGCTGCCAGCGATGCGCTGTGGTACAGCAAACGCGCGCCTTTTAACGGCGTTGGCCGCAAACGGGTATAAAATCCAGGTAACTCCCGGCTATAGCTGTTATCAAAATCCGGCATTACTTCAGTTCCTCAACCAGCCAATGGCGTAGTTCAACTAATTCAGCCTGTGAATCAGGAAAATCTGCGATCAACGTCTGACAAAGTGCGTCCACCGCTTCAGGACGATAAGCGACGCCCGGTAACCGCTCGGCCAATGTTTCCAGCGGCGTTGGATTCATGCTATCGGTAAATATCTGGCTACGCTCGATAGAACCACGTAATACATCCAAATGCACCTCAACGCCGCCCCACTGAAAACGCGTGTCCATTTGATGATTAAAAGCTGGCGCCTGACCAAAATTCCATTCCCAGCTACTTTGGCGGGCAAACTGCTCGCTAAAGCCCGGTA
Source organism: Yersinia nurmii (assembly GCF_001112925.1). Lineage (GTDB taxonomy): Bacteria > Pseudomonadota > Gammaproteobacteria > Enterobacterales > Enterobacteriaceae > Yersinia > Yersinia nurmii. The sequence continues at coordinate 21,139 of NZ_CPYD01000011.1, read as the reverse complement.
AATCCGGCAATGCTTGTGGAGAAATAATTTCTGCCTGCGCGCGTTCACCGTAGTAATCAAAGTAGGATTGCTCTATGGCTCTGCAAATCTGCTTATGATCGATACTCGGTATGAGCTCGACCAGATTAGCGACACGCGACCGCACCGAGGCAATGCCTTTCGCCTGTAGTTTCTTGGGGTCGGGATTAAGATAATCAACCAGACGCCCTAAATTGGCGTTAATTAATAAGGTTCCATGATGGAAGCCGCGATCTTTGGTTTCCCGGTAAGCAGAGCCAGAAACTTTGCGCTCGCCACCTTCCGTGACAACAACCAGATCATTACGACCCGAGGCCGTGGCGTCGATACCCAATGTCTTGAGGGCATTAAGAATAATTTGAGTGGAAACCGTTTTATCGTATTCAGGTTTGCCCGCCATAAAGGTAAAGCAGGTGTTGCCCATATCGTGGAATACCGCCCCACCGCCGCTGCTGCGACGCGCCAGTTTAATGCCGTCTTCGGCCATACGCCGCGTATTACACTCTTTCCACGGATTCTGAGCACGGCCAATGACAATGGTATTATCGTTTCGCCAGAGGAAAAGCACTCGCTGATCCGGCGACATTTGGCGGAAAATACATTCCTCTACAGCCAAATTGAACCAAGGATCATAGGAATCAGAAATGAATAAACGAAGGGATGGCATAAAGGGCTCCGCACCAAAATAAACAGCCGTTAAGATAACATAGTTACGGCTGTTTATCGGCGGTTAGATGCGGCGCGCCTGCCAGTAAACGCGTTTCCAGTACACATTTTCTAACGAAGAGCGAATGACGCCCTTACTGGTAGATGCGTGAATAAATTCATCATTAGTATCGTAAATACCAACATGCAATCCATTCCCTCCACTACCCGTTTTGAAGAACACTAAATCCCCCGGCATCAGCTCATCGCGAGATACTTTGGTGCCCAGATTGGTTTGCGCTTCAGTGGTTCGGGGTAATTGCATATCAAAACGATCGCGGAAAGTACGATAGACAAAACCGGAGCAATCGACGCCGCGCTGGTCCATTCCGCCATACTGATACGGCGTCCCCTGCCATTGACGCAATTGCTCTTTTAACTGTGCGACAACGACTATCGGGTCAGATAGGTGTCCGCTGGGTGCTGGAGCTCTGCTACTACACCCGGCAAGAATAAGACAGGCCAGAAAAATCCAAAAACGCATCCGCATAGATCTCTCACCGAATATTAAGCCCGGTTGGCTTTCCTTGAGCGGAAACCATAAGAAAACCAAGCTATCATGCTGAATTCATCTGGCTAATCTATATTTCGTGCGCGAAAAAAACAAGTTATCTGAATAAGATAATATTGTTAAAGCTATTTAATCGGCTTCGAATGTATTAACCAAACGCCAAACAGGATAATTGCGGCTCCCAGCGTCTTTAATAAAGTGGCACTTTCGTGGAACCAAGGCAAAGTAACCGCCGCCAGATAAACCAGCGCATAACTAATACTTAAGAGCGGATAAGCCTGATTTAATGGCAAATAACGCAAGGCAAAGAACCAGCACAGCATCGAGAATGCATAGCCGACTAAACCCGCCGTGACGGCGGCAAGTGGCGACAGATGATCGGTGAAGAATTGCAGATCCAAGCCAGCCCAGCTAATCAGCGGTAAATGAATCACCCCCCATTTCAATAATAGCTGCGCCAACGTCACCAACAGCACGCTACCGATTCCCCAGCAGTAACCTTTCATCACGGTAAACTCATCAGCAGAATTCCCAACATAATGGCGACAATGCCTAACCAATGGCGCACGCCAACGGTTTCACCGAAGAAAAAGCGTGATGCCAGCGTGACCAAGACAAAGTTAAAACTGAGCATAGGGTAAGCGATGCTTAAAGGCAGGTGTTGCAGCAGCCGAAGCCACAGCAACATCCCCAATCCGAGCAACAGCACCGCCGTAGCTAACCACCTAACGGTGTGAGCACGACGGCGCGGTTGGTCTGTAGCCCAAATCTGAGCCGCCTGCTTTTGACATAGCTGCCCGGCGCAGGTCAGCAGACTCACCATCAATAACAGCAAGTAACTCATCATGGAATTTGCTTATACCACAGCAACGCCATTCTGCTGTTTTGCGTCACCTGATCCGCTGCAGGCAGGCTTTCTGGCAAGGTTTCACCTCGGGATAACTGCAAGACCAGTGAAACATTCCCCTGTTTACGCGCCTTAGCCAGCCATTGAGGAAAATCTTCAAAACTGACGTAACGATCCGCCGCATCCGGATAGGCTAAACCATAATTCACTTCGCCTTTTTCGCTGAACATAATGATATCACTACGTTTCAACTCCCAAGCCAGACCCGAAGCCACGCCGACGCCATCCGAGAGTATGTAGCGGCTTTGCTCAAGCTCCGCGCTGTTTTGCTGGATAAAATACTGCGGCTGCTTGGAGTTAATCACCTGTTGCGGAATAACATACGCCACCAGCAACGCAAACAGCAGCGGGCAAACGGCCGCCCAGCGCCAATGGCGGGCATTTTGTCGTAGGCTGAGATAGCCGACAAATCCCCATGCAGCAAATGACAGTGTCCCGAGAATCACTTTAATTTTCTCATCGGCGGCATACACCACCAAATGAGAAAATACGCCCAAACCGATCAACAGTACGGCCAACGCGCAGACGGTGCCGAAAATCAGATTGATGTAGCCGTTTACCTTCAGCGCGCGCATTTGCAACTTAGCCACACAATCCTGCGCATAAGCCGCCATAAGCAATGATATCGGCGCAATACACGGCAGAATATAGGTTGGCAATTTGCCTTTTGCGATACTGAAAAATATAAACGGCATCACTGCCCAGCTCAGCAGGAAGAAGAATTCGGGACGAGCAACTCGCTCACGCCAGCCTTTGAGCAATGCCCCCGGCAACAGTCCTAACCAAGGTAATACGCCCAGACAAATCAGCGGCAGGTAATACCAGAATGGCGCTTTGTGCTGTGCGTCTTTCTCGGCAAAGCGCTGAATATGCTCCACCCAGAAGAAATAATGCCAGAAGTCAGGTTCACGTTGCGCAATCGCTAACGCCCAAGGCAGGCTCAACAAACAGGCACTGATGATAGCTATCGGGCCAAACAGCAGCAGCTCTTTGGTTCGACGCTGTTGAATCACAATGGGAATAACCGCAATCACTGGAACGGCCAATGCCAAAAAGCCTTTGGTCATAAAGCCCATGGCACAAACCAGCCCCAAAAATGCATAGGCGGTCATTTTCTGTCGGGAGGTTTTGGCCCTTAGCGTCAGATAAAAACACAGCATCGATGCTGTCAGCCACAGCGTAATCATAGGATCGAGAACGCTATAAGTCCCGATACTGAATACCAGCAGTGAAGAGAGATAAATCAGGCTAGCCAGCAGCGCGGTATTACGATTACGCCACATTAATGTCGCCAGCCAAAATACCAAAATGGCGCTGAGTCCAATACTGAATACTGAGCCAAAACGTACCGCAAAGTTATTATCACCGAAGATCCACTGGCTGATATTATTAAACCAATATCCGGCAATAGGCTTTTCAAAATAACGAATACCCAATAAATGCGGCACGACCCAATCACCCTGCTGTAGCATTTCTCGGCTAATTTCCGCATAGCGGGTTTCATCCGGTTGCCACAGTAAACGGCCGTTCAAGGGCAGGATATATAACACAGCAAAAAAGACCGCCAGTAGCGCTACGCCACCTTTTTTTAACGCGTCGCTCATGAATTTGTCACCTCAGACTGACAGCCTAACCACCCCTCTCTGCCTGGGAAAGCAGAACGCGCAACTTTGCCTATCGGCAAGCTTGAACGATTTTCCGGTAACAATGAGCTTAAAACGCAAAATTCAATTCCTTGCTTCTGCGCTTTCACTAATAAATTTTCAAACATCGCGGCTTGTGACATTCCTTCAACTTCGGCGTGAATGGTATAAACCGGTACTCCGCTGTCCCGCAGAATGGCATCCAGAATAAAATCGTTAAAATCCTGTGGACGGACTTCACTGCCGACGACCTCATCGTAAGTCGGTAATGTTACGGGAATTTGTACACTGCCTTCACTACCATCAGGCAATATTGGCCGAAAAGGATGAGTGCCGCGGCAATCACTGTTATAGCTAAAGTTAAACGGCTGTTTCGCTGCTAATACTCGCTCGTCGGCGCGCCACCCGGCGACCGCAGAGCAACTAACCGGCCCGTCAATACAGTCTTGCAATGCATCCACGCCACGCTGAATCTGATCTTTGAGCTGTTCTTCCGACCAAGTACCGACTTTTGCCTGCCAGCCCTGATGATCCCAAGCGTGCAAGCCAACTTCATGACCGGCAGTCTGCGTTTCTTTCATCACGTAGCCTAAATGTTTGGCAATTAACTTGCCCGGCCAAGCGGTACCGGCCAGCAGAATCTGCCAGCCGTACAGCGAAGCTGCGTTTGAACGCAACATTTTCCATAAGAAACGGGGACGTAGTAGGCGCCATAAATGGCGCCCCATGTTGTCCGGCCCAACGCTAAAAAAGAAACTGGCCTGAATACCGTGTTTATCCAACACACTCAACAGTGAAGGCACCCCATCGCGGGTGCCACGGTAAGTATCGACGTCAATCCTCAGGCCCACTCGTTTCATTTAGCCTTCCCATCATCCTGTTCAATGGATTGATCGTCCAGCGCGCTGCGCAGGAAGAAGTCCAACGTTTCAGCGACAGTTTGCTGCATGGCGATTTCTGGCTGCCAGTTCAACAAACGACGGGCGTTTTCAATGCTCGGCGTGCGATGTTCGACGTCCTGATACCCTTTGCCATAATAAGCGCTGCTTTCAATGGTTTTCATGCCAGCAAACGGCGGGAATTTGTCGCGCAATTCATGTTTCTCAAAGCTGGCCAACAGCATTTCAGCCAGTTCACGAATGCTGGCTTCGTTAGTCGGGTTACCAATATTGATAATCTGACCGTCGCAACGCCCTTCGCGGTTTTCAATGATGCGGAATAAGGCTTCAATACCGTCGTTAATATCAGTAAAGGTGCGTTTCTGTTCCCCGCCGTCAACCAGTTTGATTGGCGAACCTTCCACCAAATTCAATATCAACTGAGTAATGGCACGGGAGCTACCGATACGAGCAGCATCCAGATTATCCAAACGCGGCCCCATCCAGTTAAACGGACGGAATAAGGTAAACTTCAGACCTTCTTTTTCGCCATATGCCCAAATAACTCGATCCAATAATTGCTTGGAGACAGAATAGATCCAGCGCTGTTTATTAATCGGCCCGACAATCAGACGAGAATGATCCTCATCAAACTCTTTATCATCACACATACCATAAACTTCAGAGGTCGATGGGAAAACAATACGTTTATTGTACTTCACGCAGTCACGCACGATTTTGAGGTTCTCTTCAAAATCCAGTTCAAAAACTTTCAGCGGATTACGGGTATATTCAATCGGCGTGGCAATCGCGACCAATGGTAATATCACATCGCACTTCTTAATATGATATTCAATCCATTCCGAGTGAATGCTGATATCACCTTCAACAAAATGGAAGCGCGGATTATGCATAAAACGACCCAGCGCATCAGAACCGATATCCAGACCGTAAACTTCGTAGCCGTCGTCACGTAATAAACGTTCAGTCAGATGGTTACCGATAAATCCATTGACGCCCAGAATCAGGACTCGGGTGCGTCTTTTCTTTTTATTTAGCGGCTTAACCCCTAAACGTACGTCAGCGACCATCCCCATTTCCAATGCCAAACGGCTGCCCTGCACGTACAGTCCAGATTCGCCTTGGCCAGCGATGATTTCCAGCGCGCCCTCACCACAGGCTACCACCAATGGATTGGTGCTAAGGACGGTTCCCGGCAATTTTTGGTGCTCGATGTCCAGTGGCCTGGCACGCCAAACAATCAACTTACGCTGTCCCAAATGGCTGAATGCACCAGGGTAAGGTTCTGTCACTGCGCGTACCAGATTATGTAATTCGCGAGCGGATTTAACCCAATCGATTTCGCCATCGGCGGCGGTACGGCGACCAAAATAGCTGGCGTCCGCTTCATTCTGTGGCGTTAGCGTTAACGGCTCACGCTTCATTTTTGGCAATAAATCCTGCAACAGAGCCTGCGCGGCATCGCGCATTTTTGCATGTAACGTTAGCGCCGTATCCGTATCGCTGATAGCTACTTTACGCTGACCTGCGATGTCGCCCGCATCCGCTCGTTTCACCATTTTGTGCAAGGTTACGCCGGTTTCGGTTTCACCTTTTACCAACGCCCAGTTAATCGGCGCACGACCGCGGTAGCGTGGTAACAATGAGCCGTGCAGGTTGAATGCGCCCTGCGGAGCCAGAGATAAAATTTCATCGCTCAACAAGTTACGATAATAGAATGAAAAAATGACGTCCGGCTGCATTTCGCGGATCTGCTCAACCCACAAAGGATGGTTGACGTCTTCGGGGGCAAACACCGGCAATTGTAGATCGGCGGCAACCCGCGCAACGGAAGAGAAAAAGTGATTCTCTTTCGGATCATCAGTATGGGTAAACACCGCCTGAACGTCATAACCCGCTTCAACCAGTGCATTAATTCCCACGCAGCCAATATCGTGATAGGCAAATACAATCGCTTTCATCATTCTTCTTCCTGAGTTTTTTTGGTCTGCTGAGACTCGACCACTTTTTGCACAAAATAACGGGGGCGAGCGCGTACGTCGTTGTAAATTCGCCCGATGTATTCACCGAGTAAACCCATACCAACGAATTGTGCCCCAATAAACATAAATAACACCGCGAACAGCGTGAACACGCCGCCGCCAGCCCATTCCGGGCCAAAAATCAAACGTAATGCCACCAGCAATACCGATAGGGTAAAACCTGACAGTGCGATGACGCTGCCAACCAGACTGAGCAAACGCAACGGCGTGGTTGTCAGGCAGGTGATCAGGTCGTACATCAGGTTAATCAGCTTCATCAGACTGTATTTGGAGTCGCCAAACTCGCGCTCGGCGTGATGAACCTTAATTTCCGTGGTTTTTCTGGCAAAGGTATTGGCGAGTATCGGAATAAAAGTACTGCGCTCGTGACAGTGTAACATCGCATCAACGATATGCCGACGGTAGGCACGTAACATACAGCCGTAGTCCCCCATCGATTTCCCGGTCGCTTTTTGGATCATCATGTTGATCATCTTGGACGCCGTTTTACGGAACATAGAATCCTGACGATTAGCACGCACGGTACCGACCACGTCATAACCCTCTTCGGCAACGCTAACTAAACGGGGAATTTCCTCCGGCGGGTTTTGCAAATCCGCATCTAACGTAATAACCAGATCGCCACTGACCTGATTAAAACCTGCCATAATGGCAGAATGCTGACCGTAATTACGGTTTAGCAATACGGCAATAATGCAGCTATTCGGTTTTTCTGCCGCAGCAGTGAGCATTTCTGCCGAATTATCGCTGCTGCCGTCATCCACCAAAATAATTTCATAAGGCTGACGTAATAATTGGCAAGCCGCCGAGGTTCGCTCCAATAATGCGGGTAAGCTCTCCTGTTCGTTATAAACAGGGATAACAATCGAGACTTTATTTATTTCTTCAGGCTGTGACACGGCGAGGCCCTATAATAGTTGCTAATGCGTTGACCACGCGGTCAACATCGCTATCTTTCATATCGGGGAACAGAGGCAAAGTACAAAGCCGGGCTGAATTCCACTCGGTATTTGGCAAAGTTAAATCAGGATAACGTTCGCGATAATACTTTTGCGTATGAGCCGCACGGAAATGCAGACCAGAGCCAATACCCAAGGCTTTTAATTCCGCCATGAGGTGATCCCGGTTTATACCGCACTGCTCAAAATCCACCCGAACCATAAATAGATGCCAGGCGTGATGATGAGGATAATCAGGCAATGCCAAAGGTTGTAACGGTGAACCTGCCAATGCCTGAATATAACGTTCAGCCAATGCCTGACGGCGAGCGTTTATTTCCGGCAGCCGTTTAAGTTGCACCACAGCAATAGCCGCGTGAATATCGGATAAATTATATTTATATCCCGGTTCGACCACTTCTGCCTGCGGACTACGGCCTTTTAGCTCACGATCAAAAGCATCAACGCCTAACCCATGAAATTTTAAACGACGTACTTTTTCAGCCAGCGCGTCATCATCGGTTGCGATTAATCCACCCTCGGCACAGGTCATATTCTTAATCGCATGGAAAGAGAAAATCGCCGTTCCCTGCTGCCCTATCCATTTATCGCCGTAGCGCGTTCCAGCCGCATGCGCCGCATCTTCAATCAGCGGAATCTGATGTTGACGAGCAATATGCCTAATCCTGTTTAAATCACAGGGCGCGCCAGCATAATGCACCGGAATAATCGCCTTGGTTTTAGGGGTAATAGCGGCGGAAATACTTTCAGCGCTTACCATCAGTGTGTCCCTATCAACATCGACCATCACCGGAACAGCGCCCAATAACTCAATCATATTGAGGGTAGAAACCCAGGTTTGAGAAGGTGTAATCACTTCATCGCCCGGCCCAACTCCCAGCGCCATTAAAGTAATATGCATTCCCGCCGTGGCAGAACACACCGCTACGGCATGTTTGCAACCAAAAGCCTGGCAAAACTCGCGTTCTAATTGTTGATTCTTCGGTCCGGTGGTAATCCACCCTGATGTCAGAACTTCTGTAACGGCAGCAATTTCTTCACTGCCAATAGCAGGAACAGAGAAAGGTAAGAAATTTTCCATGAATGTACCCAGTAGGACACAACAAATTTAACGTCACTATAAGTCGGAGTAAGTTAACGAAAACTAAACGCGGCCACGATTGCTCTCACTGCACAGCACTGATAAATGTAGACAATGAATCTTAATCCAACCTTAAGAACAGAAAAAAAAGCATTATTTTGTGTTGTATGCGTAAAGTTTAGCCAGAAGTGACTAAATGTAAATGTTCTGATAAATCAAGAGAGTAAATTTCATTTTTGGCTACACAAACCAAACAAACGTGAATGTTTTCAGATTTAAACTCAGTTTCAGTTATATAAATAACCAAAACCCCAAAATAATGATAACCATATAATTTATGAAAATGATTTAAATAAAATAATAAACTCTTTGTGTGACGCTTTGGGTTAATAAAATAACCATACCTCAGTCATTCATTGCTGCATCGCGTTATTCAGAAATAAGAAGTTAGGGTGGTGTGCACGAAAGGATAAGAAAATACAGAAAAGGTCTGATCAATATCTTATTATCGAAAATAATGTACATTGGCAGCGATGTTCCCCATCTCTGCCAATAATGACCCAGCTTAATGCGTATTCACTATATGTGAGGATATCGATGAACAGTCAAAATCAAATCCGACTGTTCCTCTTTCACTTGAAATTTCATGTTACTTACTACATATGACTCATTTGACGAAGGTAGAAATGCCTTTGTATTTTAAGTGATGAGCTGACTTTTTAAACGATGTTTGTGACTTATTTTATCAAAAACGTGCCCAATCTCATATTCGTTATGAGATAAGTTTTTCGCCTGACGAATTACGGCGCCATAAGTTATCTTCGTTCCGTTGATATTCACTCCATACTCAGTTTTTTTAGCTTCAACTAAAAATCTTTTGACCTGATGTGGATGTAAGTAGGCTGAGAAGCGACCAAATGTTACGCACTGGCCTTTATTATCCATACCAAGCACCCGATTTTTTTCGCTTTTAAGACCCAACCCAATATTTAAATAGTCATTGTTTTCAATTGGTTTACCCACCATGCTAGCACCCTCATAACAGAATAAAGAAAAAGACATTTATAGAGAAAAACCATCCGACTCTATCCGCTCTATACGCGCATCTGAAATAAACTGTTCCATTATGGATAACAACCCTGGTATATCCATTCCATATAGCGGAAGCCGTAGCCAACAGATCACATCATTTTTTTCATCAAAGGCAAAAACCGGCTGCCACAAATAATCTGTTGGCCTATTTTTATTCAATAAACCAATCATTTCCTTTAATGACAATTTGCTCACCATACCCACAAGGGCCTGAAGCATCCAGTATTCTTGATCTATAGCGCAGAGATTTAATTGCAAAGCATCATCAATGGTCAACGTAATGATATCTTGATTTTCAGCTATCTCTGGAGCCTCAAAACCTATAGCAACCAATAATTCATAAATAATAAGATGAAATTGCCTTAAATGGCTCACCGATAGTGGCCCTCTGAGAAAGTTTGACGGAGTGACTTCCTTACCAAGCAATAATTGCATTAGACATATAATCCAATCTATAAAATATCGATGGTGCCATTGGGTTATTATATTGAATTGAGCGAAAAAACAGAGTCAACCTCTTCTAATAATAGCTAGGCCAACGCCATCTTATATCCGCTATTAAATTATTGAATAATTAACAATCTAAATAATTTAATGTAATGAATATTAACTCTGACAGACAATCCAATTCTGTTGATTGAAACTGTGTAATTGAAAATCCACCTCAAAAACCGGCGATAATATCTCTGGTCGCATCACTTCCCGCGTTTCGCCCTGCGCAACCAGTTTTCCCTGCGCCAGTAACCAGATTCTGTCGGCCTGTTGCAAGCTATGATTCAGATCGTGAGCGCTGACAATCACACTGCGACCGCTGGCGCAAAACTCCCGTAGCAGCGCGTCTAACGCAACTTTTTGCGCCACATCAAGGCTATTGGTTGGCTCATCAAGTAGTAATAGTTGGCTATGATGATTTACCGTTGGCCATACCTGTAACAAAATAGCCGCCAGCCTAACCCGCTGCCATTCTCCGCCGGAAAGATGAGTGAGAGAACGCGGCAGCTTATCGGCTAAACGTAATTTTTCACATAAATAACCGATGGTTATCGCCACGGCTTCCGAATCCGCACCTACGGGCTGATGCAACGAGAGATATTGAAATACCGGCATCAGGCTAACCGAAGTCTGCTGCTGACTGAGATAAGCCCGATACCGCGCTAATTCAGCGCCGGAATACTGCGCAAGAGGCATTGCGCCCAGCGAAATAAACCCTGCGGCAGGTAATACACCCGCGGCACAGGCTAGCAAGGTACTCTTTCCCGCGCCGTTCGGGCCAATAAGATGTATTTGCAACCCAGCATCAACCTGCGCTGAAAACGGGGCCAATCGGCCCGCAACACTGACATCCTTGAGTTGCAATAACGTCACAATAATCTCGTTAGCTAATAAGTTAAGTGAAAACTAGTGCTGAGCCAGCGCCTGAACGATCGCAGCAATGATTGTCGGATCTTCCGGCGTCATATCCGGTGAGAAACGCTGAATAACCGTGCCGTCCCGGCCAATTAGGAACTTTTCGAAGTTCCACAATATATCGCCGACCTGTTTTGGTGCTCGCCCCTTACTGCTCATTCGCTGGAAAAACTCGCTGTTCGCAGGCGTTAAAGCCTGTGGCTTAGCGGAAATTAATTGTTGATACAAGGAGTGACGGCCTGGGCCATTAACTTCTACTTTACTGAACATCGGGAATTCTACGCCAAAGGTACCACGGCAAAATGCCTGGATCTCTTCATCGCTGCCTGGCTCCTGACCGGCAAACTCATTGCTCGGAAATCCTAAAACGTCAAAACCTTGGTGATGATAGGCTTTGTACAGTTTTTCAAGACCTTCATATTGTTTGGTCAGTCCGCACTCGGAGGCAACGTTCACCACCAGCAGCACAGAGCCTTTATAGGCCTTCAACGACGTCATTTGATGATCGATGGTATGTAGTTCAGTTGCATAAATCGGAGCGGTCATCGGATGTCATCCTTATTGTAGAGAGTTAAATTTTTATTATAGAGAGCTAAACCTTTACCGAATTAACCTTGAGCGATATTAATGCAAAGTCCTCTTGAAGCGACGATAAGCAGGTTATCCGTTCACTACTCTACGCTTTTCACCCTAATCAGTAACCAGATAAACAGCGGTGCTCCCAGCGTTGCGGTCACCACGCCAATCGGCAATTCCGCGGAAAACAAGGCAACACGGGCAATCACATCGGCGAGCAGTAGCACTCCTGCCCCGGCCAGAGCGCAGCCTGTTAACAGGAATCGCTGATCGGTCAGCCCGGTTAATCGCAAAATATGTGGGATCACCAGACCGACAAAGCCAATCACACCGGCTAATGCAACGCTGGTGCCTACCAGCAGACCGATAGCCAACACTAATAGATTTCGCCACAGATGAAGTGAGACCCCAAGCTGTCGAGCCTGCTGTTCTCCCAGCGCCATATAGTTCAGGATTCTTCCTTGCAGACAAAGCCAAATCACCACTGGCAATAACAGCAACACGAGTAACCACTGCCGCCAATCTATCCCGCTAAAACCGCCCATCATCCAATACATCAGCTGACGTAGATCCAGACTGGTACTGAAATAAACCGCCCACGTCATCACTGCACTGCATACAATCCCCAAAGCTACACCAACCAGCAACAATCTGGCATTGGTTAAACGTCGGCGTCGGGCAAAGGCCAGTAACAGCGAGGTCATTAGCAACGCACCGATAATTGCACTCAGACTCAGCACCCACACCGGCAGCAAGCCGTGCCCAAATAAAACCGCCAGCACCAGCGCCAGCCCAGCGCCGTTCGCCACGCCTAATAACCCCGGTTCGGCCAACGGATTCTCGAACAAGCTTTGCATTATGGCTCCCGCTACCGCCAGACTGGCACCAACCATCATTACAGCTAATGCTCTAGGTAAACGCAGTTGCCATACAAATAATTTTCCACCGGCGCTTAGCCACCGATCGGGCCATATCCAAACCTCACCCGCGCAAAGAGCAAGCGACAGAGCCAGTAACATGCCGCAGGCGAGAAGCCCGAGATAACGACGATCCCGCCGCAGCTGGCGCTGTTGGAGTAAGATAAATGTCTGACTTATCTGCATAACATTCTGCAATCCTGCTGACAGAACATGACTGGGAAAACAGGATCATGATCCGAGATAGAAAAAGGCTTGGCGCCTAGGTTTAATGACAGATATTAGGGGGTTAGCAGGACAAGTGAAAGTTTTGTGTAGCAAGGACGCGGATTTTATTCGTAAATACAATCATTGACGCCTTCCTACGAGAGAGACACGGCAGGAAAGCGTAGAAATTCCTTAGCGATGCTGGCCCCCTACTGCGGTGAATTGGACGGTTGCCCGTGATTCCCGTAATTCGGGTGGTTTTCATTATGTTGGCTTTCATCTCGATGATTGTGTCCGCGATCTTCACCGCTTCCCCAGGATGAATAAAGAGAAATCGCATTTCTGGCTCTACTAGCTATAAGCTTAAAAAAGAAAAAGGCCGCTTACGCGGCCTTTTTTGTCGGATTACTCACTCTTTGGGAGTGGCATTCTCTACCCGGCTTTTTAGCTTCTGCCCAGGACGGAAAGTCACCACACGGCGCGCCGTAATAGGAATGTCCTCACCGGTCTTCGGATTACGGCCCGGACGTTGGTTTTTGTCTCGCAGATCAAAATTGCCAAAGCCAGACAATTTGACCTGTTCGCCATTCTCCAGAGCACGACGTACCTCTTCAAAGAATAACTCTACCAGGTCTTTGGCATCCCGTTTGCTAAGCCCAAGCTTTTCAAACAGATGTTCTGACATTTCAGCTTTAGTAAGCGCCATAGGTTCAATCCCTCAAGGATGCTTGGAATCGCTGTTTTAACGCCTCTACACATTTTGCAACGGTAGCGGCGATCTCCTCTTCTTCCAGTGTACGGGCGGTATCCTGCAACACCAGACTAATAGCGAGGCTTTTATAACCCTCGGCTACGCCCTTGCCACGGTACACATCAAACAAGTTTACGCCAACTACCTGATTTGCGCCAACTTTCTTACACTCTGCCAAAATATCTTCTGCGGGAACGTTTTCGGCCACCACAACAGCGATATCTCGACGGTTTGCCGGGAAGCGCGAAATCTCGCTGGCCTGAGGCACGGCGCGGTCTGCGACCTTATTCCACAACAATTCGAACACCACAGTTCGGCCGTTCAGATCGAGCTTACGCTCCAGTTCAGGATGAACTACACCAATGAAACCAATGTGTTCTCCCGCTAAATAAATTGCAGCACTTTGACCCGGATGCAGTGCGGAATGCGATTCTGCACGGAACTGAACGTCAGATAATTTGCCGGTAAGCTCCAGAATTGCTTCCAAATCCCCCTTCAAATCATAGAAGTCCACCGGCTGACGCGCCAGATCCCAATGCTCATCATAGCGGTTACCGGCAATCACACCAGCTAGCATTACGTCCTGTCGAATACCTAAATCTGCTGTATTATCAGGAACAAAGCGTAAACCACTCTCAAACAAACGCAGGCGAGATTGCTGACGATTCTGGTTATAAACCACCGCCGTTAGCAGACCCGTCAGTAAAGACAAGCGCATTGCCGACATATCCACGGAAATCGGACTTGGCAAAATCAGAGGCTCTTGACTCGGATGCAATAAAGCCTGGATTTTTGGATCAACAAAACTGTAAGTAATTGCTTCTTGATAGCCACGATCGACCAATAATGCCTTCACACGCTTCAATGGTAGGTCAGCTTCGCGATGTTTGGTCATCACCAAATCTGCTTTTACCGGCACATCTGGGATATTGTTGTAACCGTAAATACGAGCAACTTCTTCCACCAAGTCTTCTTCGATTTCCATATCGAAACGCCAGCTCGGTGCAACTGCCTGCCAGTTATCACACTGCTCAGTCACCTGGCAACCCAAACGACGCAAGATATCGGTAACCTGTTCACTTGGCACATGATGACCGATCAGGCGATCCAGTTTTTCACGACGCAGATTAATCGTGGCGCGTTTCGGCAAATCTGCTTCTGAAGTGACGTCAATAATCGGACCGGCTTCACCGCCACAAATATCCATCAGTAAACGCGTTGCTCGTTCCATCGCCTTATGTTGCAACGCAGGGTCGACACCACGCTCATAACGATGTGAAGCGTCGGTATGCAAACCTTGACGGCGCGCACGCCCGGTGATGGACAGCGGATTAAAGAAAGCACATTCCAGCAATACGTTCTGAGTTGCCTCATTAACGCCTGAATGTTCGCCGCCAAAAATACCGGCCATAGCCAGCGCTTTCTGCTTATCGGCGATAACCAGCGTATCTGCGCTCAGTTTGGCTTTAGTACCGTCCAGCAGCGTCAACTCTTCCGCTTCTGCAGCCATACGAACAATGATTTCGCCGTCGATACGATCCACGTCAAACGCATGCATCGGCTGGCCCAGTTCTAACAATACGTAGTTAGTCACATCAACAACCGGATCGATAGAGCGGATACCACAACGACGCAGTTTTTCACGCATCCACAACGGCGTAGCGGCCTTAACGTTAATCCCCTTCACTACGCGTCCCAGATAACGTGGGCACGCCTGCGGCGCATCCACGCGAATTGGGAAGGTATCGCTGATGGTTGCAGCAACCGGGCTCATATCCGGTTCGGTCAAAGCTAACTGATTCACTACCGCGACATCGCGAGCAACACCGAGAATACCCAAACAGTCGGCACGGTTTGGCGTAACGCTGATTTCGATAGTTTTATCATTCAGTTGCAGATATTCACGGATATCGGCGCCAATTGGCGCATCCAGTGGCAACTCGATAATCCCGTCGTGATCGTCAGAAATACCCAGTTCAGAGAATGAGCACAGCATCCCTTCTGAAGGTTCACCACGTAGTTTCGCAGCCTTAATCTTAAAATTACCCGGTAAAACCGCGCCCACGGTCGCTACAGCAACCTTCAGCCCTTGACGACAGTTAGGTGCGCCGCAGACGATATCTAGCAGACGATCACCACCGACATTAATTTTCGTTACACGCAATTTGTCTGCGTTGGGATGCTGCCCGCACTCCACAACTTCACCAACGACCACGCCGTGGAATGCACCGGCGACGTCATCAACGCCGTCAACTTCCAGTCCAGCCATGGTGATTTGGTGGGCTAATTCGTCACTGCTAATGGTTGGGTTTACCCATTCGCGTAACCAAAATTCACTGAATTTCATGAGATATACCCGCCTTACTTAAACTGTTTGAGGAAACGCAGATCGTTTTCGAAGAATGCACGCAGGTCGGTCACGCCGTAACGCAGCATGGTTAAACGCTCCATGCCCATCCCGAAAGCAAAGCCAGAGTAGATCTCTGGATCAATACCGACGTTACGCAATACGTTAGGGTGAACCATACCGCAGCCTAATACTTCCAGCCATTTACCGTTTTTACCCATCACATCCACTTCGGCAGAAGGTTCGGTGAACGGGAAATAGGATGGGCGGAAGCGGATCTGTAGGTCTTCCTCAAAGAAGTTTTGCAGGAAATCATGCAAAGTACCTTTCAGATTGGTAAAGCTGATATCGCGGTCGACAATCAAACCTTCCATCTGATGGAACATAGGTGTGTGCGTTTGGTCGTAGTCATTCCGATAAACCCGGCCAGGAACAATAATACGGATTGGCGGCTGTTGGCCCTGCATGGTGCGAATCTGCACGCCTGAAGTCTGAGTGCGCAGCAAACGCGTTGCGTCGAACCAGAAGGTATCATGATCGGCACGCGCCGGATGATGAGCCGGAATATTCAGCGCATCAAAGTTATGATAGTCATCTTCGATTTCCGGGCCTGACGCCACGGAGAAGCCCAACTCACCAAAAAAGGTTTCGATGCGATCGATGGTACGGGTAACAGGATGCAAGCCCCCGTTTTCCATCCGGCGACCAGGCAGCGAGACATCGATAGTTTCTTGAGCCAAACGCGCGTTCAGAACTGCTGATTCCAGCAGTTCTTTTCGCGCATTCAACGCGTCCTGAACCTCTTGTTTTGCCTGATTAATCACGGCACCTGCTGCTGGGCGCTCTTCGGCTGGCAGCTCACGTAGCGACGTCATTTGGAGGGTCAAATGGCCTTTTTTGCCTAGATATTCGACGCGCACCAAATCCAACGCGGCAACATCCTGGGCCTCTTCTACGGCTGCTTTAGCTTTGGCAACCAGCTCTGCGAGATGTGGCATTGTTTTCCTCTTCCTCTGGCCGGTATGGCCCGCTTGTAGTTATTAAACTGCTATTTAAACCGCTGGATAAAACTGTTTTGTGTAAAAATTCTCTCTATTATTGCGCCCTGTCCCACAGAGGCCTAGACGTTATCGAACAACAAGATATTGATCTTCTGACACATATTTTACTGCGTGCGGCCAGAATTGGAAACCTTGGTTCAATAGGTTCAAGCACATACTTGAGGTATAGAAACAAAAAAGCCTCCACGGTGGGAGGCTTCGGCGCTACTTTTCGTTTCTTTTCTTACGCGCAAGCCTCCTGAAATCAGGTGCTAAAGTAAAAAAAGAAACGGAAAATAACTGATTGCATCATTATCTAACCTTACGAATAACAAAACGCTGTTGAACGATAAGTCTGTTGACTGATTAGTTATCCTGACAAAATTTGCCAAGGTTACAAAGATTAAAAGAGGGAGCAAGCTCCCTCTTTCATTCTGACTTACGCCAGCGCTGCTTTCGCTTTTTCTACCAGAGCGGCAAATGCCACTTTGTCGAATACTGCGATGTCAGCCAGGATCTTACGGTCGATTTCAACAGAAGCCTTTTTCAGACCATTGATGAAACGGCTGTAAGACAGACCGCTCTGACGAGCAGCTGCGTTAATACGTGCAATCCACAGTTGGCGGAATTGACGCTTCCGTTGACGGCGGTCACGGTAGGCGTATTGGCCTGCCTTGATCACTGCCTGGAATGCAACACGATAAACGCGCGAACGGGCACCGTAGTAACCTTTCGCCTGCTTTAAAATCTTTTTGTGACGTGCACGTGCTACCACACCACGTTTTACGCGAGCCATGTACTTCTCCTATCGTCTTAATTCAAACCAAAAATACTTATGCGTACGGCAGACATGCCACGACCAGACCCAGATCGTTCTTAGATACCAGGCCTTTAGGACGTAAATGACGTTTACGCTTAGTAGCTTTTTTGGTCAAAATATGACGCAGGTTAGCATGCTTACGCTTAAAACCACCGTTGGCGGTCTTTTTGAAGCGCTTAGCGGCGCCGCGTACTGTCTTAATCTTTGGCATTGAATATATCCACTTCGCATTGTTAATTACAACGAGCTAGCTAGGCGAACAGGCTCATACCGCACAAGGCGCTATGAAACCTGCTACTTGAATGCCTTACTGTCTCTTCTTAGGTGCGAGCACCATGATCATCTGACGACCTTCGATACGAGTCGGGAAGGACTCGACAACGGCCAGATCAGAATCTTCACACAGGTCTTTACGGACGCGGTTAAGCACTTCCATACCGATCTGCTGGTGCGCCATTTCACGCCCACGGAACCGCAGGGTGATTTTGGCTTTATCGCCATCTTCCAGAAAGCGAATCAGGTTGCGTAGTTTGACCTGATAGTCGCCATCATCGGTACCAGGACGGAATTTGATTTCCTTGACCTGAATAACTTTTTGCTTCTTCTTCTGTTCTTTCGTCGATTTGCTCTTCTCGTAGAGGAACTTGCCGTAATCCATAATACGGCAAACCGGCGGCTCGGCATTCGGACTGATTTCTACTAAATCAACACCAGCTTCCTCGGCTTTTTCAAGAGCTTCATTCAGACTGACAATGCCAATCTGCTCACCATCAACGCCTGTTAAGCGAACTTCTGTGGCGCGAATCTCTTTGTTAATGCGATTAGGACGCGCCGGTTGAACTCGTTTTCCGCCTTTAATACTTTATTCCTCCAGTTGATGAAGACTACGGCTGCGAATCTCTGTTAGCAGCTTGTCTACGACCACGTTGACATCCAAGCTTCCCAAGTCTTTACCGCGACGAGTACGAACGGCAACTTTGCCTGATTCGATCTCTTTATCGCCGCAGACCAACATATATGGAACCCGACGCAACGTATGTTCACGAATTTTAAAGCCAATCTTCTCGTTTCTCAAGTCCGCTTTCACCCTAATCCCTGCATCTTGCAGTTTTTTGGTTACTTCTTGGACATATTCAGCTTGGCTATCAGTGATATTCATCACTACAACTTGCACCGGAGCAATCCAAGTAGGGAAGAAGCCAGCATACTCTTCGGTTAAGATACCGATGAAGCGCTCCATTGACCCTAAAATTGCCCGGTGAATCATAACCGGAACCTGACGATCGTTGTTTTCGCCGATGTAAGACGCACTTAAGCGACCCGGTAATGAGAAATCGAGCTGTACGGTACCACACTGCCACGCACGATCCAAACAATCATGCAGAGTAAACTCAATTTTTGGTCCGTAGAACGCCCCTTCACCCGGCTGATAATCAAACGGAATACCATTTTCAGTCAGCGCTGCGGCCAAATCTTCTTCAGCCCGAGTCCAGAGTTCGTCGCTACCGATACGTTTTTCCGGGCGAGTAGACAATTTCACCACGATCTTTTCAAAGCCGAAGGTGCTGTACATATCGTACACCATCTTAATACAGCTATTGACTTCATCGCGAACCTGCTCTTCAGTACAGAAAACGTGAGCATCGTCCTGAGTAAAGCCACGCACGCGCATCAGACCATGCAAAGCGCCGGACGGTTCGTTACGGTGACAGCTACCAAATTCTGCCATACGCAGCGGCAGGTCACGGTAAGATTTCAACCCTTGGTTAAAGATCTGTACGTGCCCTGGACAGTTCATTGGCTTAATGCAGTACTCGCGGTTTTCCGATGAAGTGGTAAACATATGCTCAGCATAGTTTTCCCAGTGACCGGTTTTTTCCCACAGTACGCGGTCCATCATGAATGGGCCTTTAACTTCCTGATATTGATACTCTTTGAGCTTCATCCGCACAAAGGTTTCCAGCTCGCGGAAGATAGTCCAACCGTCGTTATGCCAGAACACCATGCCAGGCGCTTCTTCCTGCATGTGATAGAGGTCAAGCTGTTTACCGATTTTACGGTGGTCACGCTTGGCGGCCTCTTCCAGACGCTGCAAATAGGCGTTTAGCTGCTTTTTATCACCCCACGCGGTGCCATAGATGCGCTGCAACATTTTATTTTTGCTATCGCCGCGCCAGTAAGCGCCGGAGGTTTTTTGCAATTTAAAATGATGACAGAAGCGCATGTTCGGTACGTGTGGACCACGGCACATATCGACATATTCTTCATGATGATACAGACCTGGGCGATCATCGCGGCTGATATTCTCATCGAGAATCGCCACTTTATATTCTTCGCCACGGGCTGCAAAAATATCGCGAGCTTCCTGCCAGCTCACTTTCTTCTTGATCACATCATAATCTTTGTCAGCGAGCTCATGCATCCGCTTTTCCAGCAGATCCAGGTCTTCCTGCGTCAGAGTCTGTTCCAAATCGACGTCATAATAGAAACCGTTGTCGATAGTCGGACCAATCGCCATTTTGGTGTTTGGCCACAGCTGCTTGATAGCGTGTCCCAACAAATGCGCACAGGAATGGCGGAGAATTTCCAGCCCTTCGGCGTCTTTGGTGGTAATAATGGCTAATTGCGCATCGGATTCGATCAGATCGGTCGCATCCACCAACTCACCGTTAACACGGCCAGCGATACAGGCTTTTGCTAACCCGGGACCGATATCCATAGCGACATCAAGCACAGAAACAGCTTTGTCAAAATGACGTTGGCTGCCATCAGGAAGGGTAATTACGGGCATTCTAATTCCTTATTTACAGTGGTGACCCACACGACAGATCACATGTAATATACAATTATTGTTTGAATTCAAAGAGTTGCATTCACAATTTAACCCACGCTTGTTAAATTGGTACGCAACTTGGTACACATATCGTTTTGTGTCTTCTAACTCGCCACGAAATGAGTAACCATATTATCACTACTGAATACAATGATAAACACACCCTTACCTGCCGAAACCAGTATGGTTTTTATAAAAGCACAAACTCAGATTTAAGGATGGCCAAAATCGACCAGCACAATCCAGATCCGACCGGCGTCCCTGCCAAATATTCCAAATCACTCAGGCTTTAGTGGCCACTTAATATCTGATGCGTTCGATGTATCTATCCGCATCAGCAGTACACGATAATGTTTCCAAGAAATAAGAGATCCTCTCTCATCT
>NZ_CPYD01000010.1 GCF_001112925.1 Yersinia nurmii | reverse complement strand
CGAAACAGGCTTTGATATCGTCTTGCGAGTGCCCACACAGATTGTCTGATAAATTGTTAAAGAGCGTTCGTTACCTGTTCGCTTGCGGCGAATCTTACAGTAACGCGGGAGGCAGATAATACGCTTTCCCGCTACAGAGTCAACAACTTAATTCGTTAGTTTTCTCTGCTCTCCCCGGCCACTCTGTGAAGTTGCTCACAGCGCCGTGTCGATGGATGCGCATTATAGGGAGCTGCTTCAGAATGGCAAGGGTTTATCGTAAAGTTTATTTCGTTTGCCGATTATTTGCGCTTTACGCTTATTTAACCCGCATTTTGATGGCTTTTGGTAGTTCTGCGAGGCTATTTAGTACCAAATCGGCCAGCGCTTCACCCGCTTCAGTGACGGGTTTACCGCTTCTCACCAGAACTTTAGTACCGACATTGGCAGCTAAAGCGGCCTGCATATCTTCCATTTTATCACCTACCATATAAGAAGCAGCCATATCGATGTTCAATTCTTGCTGTGCTTCTATTAACATGCCAGGCAACGGCTTGCGACATTCGCAGGTTTGACGAAACTCTTCGACGCTTCCTTCCGGATGATGCGGACAGAAATAGATACCATCCAAATCCACACCGCGATCGGCCAGTGACCAATCCATCCATTCTGTCAGGCTGACAAACTGGGCTTCGGTAAACATACCGCGGGCGATGCCAGACTGGTTAGTTACCAGCACCAAGGCAAAGCCCATTTCTTTTAATTCACGACAAGCATCAATCACGCCGTCTATAAACTGAAAATTATCTATCTCGTGGACATAACCGTGGTCGATATTAAGGGTACCGTCACGATCTAAAAATATTGCGGGAACTGGCTGCGTCACTTATATGCTCCTGAGGACTGTAAACACCACTAGTATTGCATGTTTCACCCATCATTGAGAATGAAGAGAAACAACCTTCCCAGTTGACTTAGACGTCTAGACGCCTTAACATCCGATCCATGCTTTGGTTTCACTAAAGTTTACTTTTTATCTAGCCACGGAAACTAACGATAAAATAAGAATAATATGATTAAACTCTCCAATATCAGCAAAGTGTTTCAGCAGGGATCGCGTGTGATTACCGCCCTCTCTGACGTGACTCTTCACGTCCCTGCCGGACAGATCTATGGTGTTATCGGCTCATCAGGCGCAGGCAAAAGCACCCTGATTCGCTGCGCCAATATGTTAGAGCGACCAACCAGCGGTCAGGTTCTGGTTGATGGTCAGGATCTGACTTCCTTATCAGAACGCGAACTGACTCGCGCACGCCGTCAGATTGGCATGATTTTCCAGCATTTTAACTTGCTCTCGTCCCGTACCGTATTCGGTAATATTGCTCTGCCGCTTGAGCTGGATAACACGCCGCGCGCAGATATAAAGAAGAGAGTGCTCGAACTGCTTGATTTGGTGGGTCTGGCTGATAAACAGGATGCCTACCCGGCTAACCTTTCCGGCGGACAAAAACAGCGCGTGGCTATTGCCCGAGCGCTTGCCAGTAATCCAAAAGTTTTGCTGTGCGACGAAGCCACCAGCGCACTGGATCCAGCGACGACCCGTTCTATTCTGGAACTACTGAAAGACATTAACCGTCGGCTGGGATTAACTATCTTATTAATCACCCATGAGATGGACGTGGTAAAACGTATTTGCGATCAAGTTGCCGTTATTAGCGAAGGCAAGCTGATTGAGAAAGACAGCGTGAGCGAAGTGTTCTCCCATCCGAAAACGCCGCTGGCGCAGCAGTTTATTCATTCCACGCTACATCTGGATATCCCTGAAGACTATGCCCTACGCATGAGCGCTGAACCTGCACCTGACCGTGTGCCATTACTGAAACTGGAATTTACCGGCAAATCTGTAGACGCTCCGCTGATTTCTCAGGCAGTACGTCGCTTTAACATCGATATCGGTATTCTAAGTTCACAAATGGATTATGCCGGCGGAGTTAAATTCGGCGTTATGTTGGCGGAATTACACGGCGAAAGTGAAGATGGCCTGGCCGCAATCAAATTCCTGCAAGATCATCATGTAAAAGTAGAGGTTCTGGGTTATGTCTGAGGCAATGATGTGGTTAATGGGCCGGGGCATCTGGGAAACGATTGTGATGACCTTCGTTTCCGGCTTTTTCGGTTTTGTATTGGGTCTGCCAATTGGCGTGTTGCTGTATATCACACGTCCTGGACAAATCAGTGCCAACAATACCTTATATAAGACAGTCTCAGCATTGGTGAATATTTTCCGTTCCATACCTTTCATTATTTTATTGGTTTGGATGATTCCATTCACTCGCATGATAGTAGGAACGTCTATCGGCCTACAGGCGGCGATCGTTCCTTTAACCGTAGGCGCTGCGCCATTTATCGCGCGTATGGTAGAAAACGCGCTGCTGGAGATTCCATCCGGTTTGGTAGAAGCGGCTCGCGCCATGGGTGCCACGCCGTTCCAAATCATCAAAAAAGTATTATTACCAGAAGCTTTGCCCGGTTTAGTTAACGCCGCAACCATTACGCTGATTACTCTGGTCGGTTATTCCGCCATGGGTGGTGCAGTCGGCGCCGGTGGTTTAGGTCAAATCGGATACCAATATGGTTATATTGGGTATGACGCGACCGCAATGAATACCGTCTTAGTGTTATTGGTTATTTTGGTCTACCTGATTCAGTTCTGTGGTGACCGGATCGTCAGAGCCGTGACTCACAAATAATAATCAGCCTGCGATAGCGCTCACAGCGGCGCCTATTAAAATGAATGTCTATAGAGGAAAGGATATGTCTTTTAAATTAAAATCTATCGCGGCAGTCGGCGCGCTGATCGGAACCCTGCTTTTGGCCGGTTGTGGTCAGGAAGAAAAAGATACTAATCACATCAAAGTAGGTGTGATCGTTGGCGCTGAACAGCAGGTTGCAGAAGTAGCGCAAAAAGTGGCGAAAGATAAATACGGTCTGGACGTTGAGTTAGTTGTATTCAACGATTATGTATTGCCTAACGAAGCATTGAGCAAAGGCGATATCGATCTGAACGCTTTTCAGCATAAGCCTTATCTGGATCAGCAAATCATTGATCGCGGTTATAAACTGGTTTCCGTTGGTAATTCCTTCGTTTACCCAATTGCCGGTTACTCCAAGAAAATCAAATCCCTGGACGAACTGCAACCGGGTTCAAGCATCGCAGTGCCTAACGACCCAACTAACTTGGGCCGTTCCCTGCTGCTGCTGGAAAAACAAAATCTGATCAAACTGAAGCCAGGCGTAGGCTTGCTGCCAACGAAACTGGATATCATCGAAAATCCTAAAAACCTGAATTTGGTTGAGCTGGAAGCGCCTCAGTTACCGCGCGTTCTGGATGACCAGAAAATTGCGTTAGCGGTAATCAACACCACTTATGCCAGCCAGGTTGGCCTGACACCTGCGAAAGACGGTCTGTTTGTTGAAGGCAAAGACTCGCCTTACGTTAACCTGATCGTGGCTCGTGAAGACAATAAAGACGCGGAAAACGTGAAGAAATTCGTACAGGCCTACCAGTCTGAAGAAGTTTACGAAGCCGCGAATAAAGCCTTTAACGGCGGTGCTGTAAAAGGCTGGTAATTTTTCATTACCGATTTTAGTGAATATATCTTTAAGACGGGCTACGGCCCGTCTTGTTATTTGCATGATAGATTGCTTCAATAGCGCAACTTAAATATAAAAAACAAAGGAATCTCTATGCGTGCGTTACCTCTCTGTTGGTTAGCTCTTTCGCTAACTGGATGTTCCATGCTACAGACCGAATCATCCAATGGCGGGAAGATGTTGCCAAACCCTCAGCCGACGGCTAAACCCACTCAAACTACAGCTCCGCGTTCTGCGCCGGTGAAACTGTATAAAACCGCCGAAGAGTTAGTCGGTAAACCTTTCCGAGATTTAGGAGAAGTTTCAGGTGAATCCTGCCAAACCAGCGCTCAAGACTCGCCGCCGAATATTGCCACGGCGCGTAAGAGAATGCAGATTAAAGCCTCTTACCTGAAAGCCAACGCGGTATTGCTCCATGAATGTCAGATTATCAGCGGCGTGCCAGGTTGCTATCAGCAGGCTATTTGCCAAGGTTCTGCGCTGAACGTATCGTCAAAATGACCACGTTTTCCTTTGATCAAATCGGTGTTATCCGGTCGCCCTATAAAGAAAAATTTGCGGTTCCCCGACAGCCGGGGCTGATTGAAGACGGCGGCGGTGAGCTACAATTACTGGCTCCTTATAATCAGCCAGAGGCAGTTCGCGGCCTGACTGATTTCAGCCACCTATGGATCATGTTTGTTTTTCATCAAACCATGGACGGCGGCTGGCGACCTACGGTACGTCCTCCACGCCTTGGCGGCAATGCTCGTATGGGCGTATTTGCCACCCGATCGACTTTTCGCCCTAATCCCATTGGTATGTCGCTCATTGAGCTGAAAGCTGTGCGAGTGAGAGGTTCAGAAGTAGTACTTGAGCTTGGGAGTCTGGATCTGGTCGACGGTACGCCGGTTATCGATATTAAACCCTACCTGCCCTTTGCAGAAAGCCAGCCGCTGGCTCGTGCCGGTTTTGCTCAATCAGCACCCGACGCCGATATGCCAGTGATATTTTCCGCTCATGCCCAACGGCAGATAGCAGAAAATCAGGCGCGCTTCCCAAATCTAGAACGTTTTATTGCTCAGGTTCTGGCGCAGGACCCTCGTCCGGCCTATCGAAAAAACGAAGAAGAAATGCGGGAATACGCAGTATTATTATTAGAGTTTAACGTTCGTTGGCGAGTTATTGGGCAGCAAACCGAAGTGTTATCTCTCGACCCACGCTAAATTTCGCGCGGTTCTCTTTTGACAACCGTTTCTCACTGGTAAACTAAGCTACTTTTACTGTTTTTGACTGCCTGACCAATCTCGGCAGCCTGTTGCAATTTGCAGTTCTAATGGAACCAAAACATCATGCGCACTAGCCAATATTTGCTCTCCACTCTAAAAGAGACGCCTGCCGACGCGGAAGTCATTAGCCATCAATTGATGCTGCGTGCCGGTATGGTTCGTAAGCTGGCCTCAGGTCTTTATACCTGGCTGCCCACCGGTATCCGCGTTCTGAAAAAAGTTGAAAACATCGTTCGTGAAGAGATGAACAACGCGGGCGCGATTGAAGTTTCCATGCCGGTAGTTCAGCCCGCAGACTTGTGGCAGGAGAGCGGTCGTTGGGAGCAATACGGCCCTGAGTTGCTGCGTTTTGTCGATCGCGGCGAACGTCCTTTTGTACTTGGCCCGACTCACGAAGAAGTTATTACCGATCTGGTTCGTGGCGAAATCAACTCTTATAAGCAGTTGCCGCTGAACTTCTTCCAGATTCAAACCAAGTTCCGTGACGAAGTACGCCCGCGCTTTGGCGTTATGCGCGCCCGTGAGTTCCTGATGAAAGATGCTTACTCTTTCCATACAACTCAGGAATCTCTGCAAGAAACCTACGACGCCATGTATGCCGCATACAACCGTATCTTTGAACGTATGGGTCTGAATTTCCGTCCGGTTCTGGCTGATACCGGCTCTATCGGTGGCGACGCATCCCATGAGTTCCAAGTGCTGGCCGACAGCGGTGAAGACGATATCGTTTTCTCTACTGAATCAGACTACGCGGCGAATATCGAATTCGCCGAAGCCATGGCACCAAGCGCACCTCGCGCAGCCGCGTCGGAAGAATTGCGTATTATTGATACACCAAATGCGAAAACCATCGCTGAATTGGTAGAGCAATTCCAGTTACCCGTTGAAAAAACCGTCAAAACCCTGATGGTTCATGCCCATGAAGAAAGCGGCCATAAGCTGATTGCCCTGCTAGTACGTGGCGATCACGAACTGAACGAAATCAAGGCAGAGAAACTGCCGCAGGTTGCCAAACCGCTGACCTTCGCGAGCGAAGAAGAAATTCGCGCTATCGTTGGTGCAGGCCCAGGTTCTCTCGGCCCGGTTAACCTGCCAATGCCTGTGGTCATCGATCGCAGCGTTGCAGTTATGAGCGATTTCGGCGCTGGCGCAAACATTGATGGTAAACATTACTTCGGTATTAACTGGGAGCGCGACCTTCCGCTGCCGCAGGTTGCTGATCTACGTAACGTAGTTGAAGGCGATATCAGCCCTGACGGCAAAGGTACTTTGCAGATTAAACGCGGTATCGAAGTGGGTCATATCTTCCAGTTAGGCACCAAGTATTCCGAAGCGATGAAAGCGACGGTTCAAGGCGAAGATGGCCGCAATCAGGTAATGACCATGGGCTGTTACGGCATCGGGGTTTCCCGCGTAGTGGCGGCGGCGATTGAGCAAAATCATGATGACCGCGGGATTATCTGGCCAGACGCTATTGCGCCATTCCAGGTTGCTATTCTCCCGATGAATATGCACAAGTCTTTCCGCGTTAAAGAGCTGGCGGAAGAACTGTACGCCACTCTGCGCGCTAAAGGCATTGATGTCATTCTGGATGACCGTAAAGAACGTCCGGGCGTGATGTTTGCCGATATGGAACTGATTGGCGTGCCGCACAACATCGTTATTGGCGATCGCAATCTGGACAGCGAAGAGGTGGAATACAAAAACCGCCGTGCCGGTGAGAAGAAAATGA
This sequence comes from Yersinia nurmii, assembly GCF_001112925.1. GTDB lineage: Bacteria > Pseudomonadota > Gammaproteobacteria > Enterobacterales > Enterobacteriaceae > Yersinia > Yersinia nurmii. The sequence goes on along the minus strand of NZ_CPYD01000010.1, from coordinate 172,408 downwards.
TTAAAACCAGCGAAATCATTGAGTTCCTGCTGAGTGAAATCAAAGGTTAATCAACCGAGAATGAGTACCAAAAAGCCCTGTTTTTAACAGGGCTTTTCTTTGGCTGAATCACGGAAAAACTTGTGAATAATCCGCCGGCTTACGATTATTTGCTATTGCAGGTTTTACCCGCAGTGAACTTGATATTGCCATCAGGAATCATAGACTTATCCCACTGTCCATCTTCCATAGACGGTCGCATACCAAAATGTCCATTTAACGTCAGGAAAACCGGCTCACCGGCGTTTTTCCGCGCATTCATATAACCGGTTTCCAACTCGACATTATTATCAACGGCGAAGCTATGGCCGGTAGCGCAGTCGGTAAACTGTGCCGCATCAGCCATATAAATATACATGCCGCGCAAAGGGATAGACGTCGTTGGCAAAGCTTCGCTGGCCGTTAACTGGTAGTTCAGAGAGGATTTAATCCGTAGGCCATCTTGATCCAACATTTCCAGATTCTTTCCTACCGGATGGAAATAGCGCTTCTCACCTTTAGAGCTGGTTAACACTAGTTTATCGGCAGTTCGCGCCCAAGTTCCCTGCTCTGAGAATGTCCGATCGCCATCTCTGGTGCCACGATAGGTTTCCTGTAACACGAAGGTGCCGTCAGCATCTAAAAATAAAGACGTATCCAACCCACTGCAATCCGCGCAAGGCAATACGCCCTGATAACTTTGAAGCATCGGCTGTAAAGGTTGCTCTTTTGGCTGATAAAGGTTTTTACAGCCCAGCAGTGACAAAGCGCCAGCTGCTAATAACAAAGTAATACTGAGTTTTCTCACAGTTTATCTCCTACTGTGTACCAATCCTATGGACCCACACCCCTGCGGTATCAATCCTGATGTATTTTGCCACGCAGCGCTTTAGTTGCACCTTTGCGGACTTTTCCTTCCACCCGCCGAATTTTAGAGCCTTTGGTCGGCTTAGTTGGTCGTCGGGTCTTTTCTACGACCATGGCTTGGCGAATCAGCGCCGCTAAACGAGCCAGAGCTGCCTCGCGATTCATATCCTGACTGCGGTATTCCTGAGCCTTGATAATCACCACCCCATCCGCCGTGACCAGATGATGATTCAGCGCCAACAGGCGCTGCTTGTAATACTCTGGCAGGCTAGAGGCCTTGATGTCAAAGCGCAAATGTATTGCCGTTGAGGATTTATTAACATGCTGTCCGCCCGCGCCCTGAGCCCGGATCGCCGTGAGCTCTATCTCGCTGTCGGCCAGCGTCACGCTATTCGAAATATTTAACACACTTATTGCTCGCTGCCTTGCCATTCAGAAAAAGTGATTTCCAGATTATTCTGAGCATCAGAAAGCCAAATGGTTCCCTCTTGCAGGGTCGCCTGCAAATTCATGTTGCGAGTGGACATCGCAGCCAGTTTCGTCATTTGCTCATCATCCAGAAAACGTACCTGAAGATTCTCATGGCCGGAAAGTTTCTCTTTAACCTGTGGCCACCACACTTTAGCCGCGCGTTCCCCATAGGAATAAAGAACAACTTTTTTCGATTGATTACAGGCTTTACGCAAGCGTTTCTCGTCCGGCAGCCCTAACTCCACCCACAGCTCGATGCCGTTATGATCGTTACGCAGCCAGATTTCCGGCTCATCGTCCGCACTCAGGCCTTTGGTAAATAACAAACGCTCGTCCGCATGGCAAATCCACGCCAATAGACGCAGCATCATGCGTTGATCGGTTTCGGATGGGTGCTGTGCCACCGTCAGGTTGGTATCCATAAAGACATTGCGATCCATATCGGCAATATTGACTGTGGCTTTGTGAATGGTTGCTTTTAGTGCCATGGGTGACCTCTTAATTTTCAGGGGGACAGTGTACTTGATCCCGCCTTTTCGCGCGCTGCTTACCCCACATAAACCGATTATTAATGGCTTTTAGTAAGCAAAGAAACCTTCCGTTGAACGCTGATATCTCTTCAACTCCTGTGCTATAGTCCTTATAAGTTCAGAGTTTATCTTCGTGGTTTTACAATGTGATTTACCATTGAAAATCCACCGGGTTAAACTTTTCCGGGAGGATACCGTGCAACAATACTGTGAATTAGTACGTCGTTTTTATTCCGAGATTGGCAGTGGCGATCTTGGGTATGTGCCTGATGCGCTGGGCTGTGTATTGAAAGCATTGGACGAAGTTGCGGCAAATGACGCACTGCCGTCCTCCGTTAGGGAACAGGCGGCTTACGCCGCCGCTAACTTATTGGTGAGCGATTATGTCGATGAGTGAAGAGTATCAACCCATCAATTGCGATGATTACGATAATCTGGAACTCGCCTGCCAGCATCACCTGATACTGACGTTGAAGTTGAGAGGCGGTGAGATCGTAGAAGGTAAAGCCAGCGACCTGCTATTACGCAAGCATGTCGAATACCTGATTGTGGAAGAATCGGGGAAAATGCGCGAGTTACGGCTGGATCATATCGCCAGCTTCAGTCATCCGGAAATTGGAACTGTCGTGGTAAGTGCTTCGTAATCCTTTCGCCAAAAAATGGGCCGCTGAAAAGTGGCCCGTTTTGTTTTTAACTAACACGAAATATTAGGGTTTCAGGCTGGCATAGTAAGCCGCCAAATCGGACATATCCTCATCGGTCAAACCTGAAACATAGGCGCGCATTACCTCAGCCTGACCGCCAGAACGCCCGCCGGTTTTATACGCTTTTAGCGATTGCTCCAGATACAGCGCATTTTGCCCAGCCAAATTCGGATACATCGGCACCGAAACCTTGCCATTCATACCGTGGCAGGCAATACAGGCGGCAGACTTCGCCTTACCGGTCTCAATATCATTTTTCGCCATTGCAGAAAAAGGGCTTAAGCTTAACGCCACTGCCAGACACAGAACTGATTTCATCATTATTGCTCCTCAAGACCGCTTTTATTATTCGTTATTTATTATGTTATTCAGTTGACGCCACTGAACGCACCAGCAGGCTCCGTCTTCTTCCGCTACGCCCTCTGGCGTGATAAATACGCCAACGGCGGCTATCAATTGCTCACCAAAATACAATAGCGGAATACGTTCACGCTCCCAAGGTGGAATACCCAATTCCTGCCACAGTTTTTTAGCGCGCCGCGAATGCTGGCGCCCAACGATTCTGACGTTCCCTTGTAGGCCAAAACGGACGCTAACAGGTTCATTTTCCGCAGGCACTCGGATTTTCTGCCCCTTATCATCAGTCAGTTCCAGACTTCCCAGCCCGGCGGGTAGCGCCAACCGCGATGGTACAGACCACGGTAAAACCGGCGTAGTGATGGCTTCCAACCGTGGTAATACATACAAATGTTGGCGAAAACGCCGTACCTGATGAGGAGCCAACTCCAGCACCGGTTCTGCATCAGCCCGCGCCAACGCCACTTCATTCCAAATTCGCTGTAGCTGTTCTCTGGCTGGCATCGCTACGCCTTTCTCCGCCAACCAGCGCCGCAGCAAGGCACCGCGTTTGGCTTCCGACATTAGCGCTAACCCATTGATCGCCAAAGAACCATCCGGCTGCCGTAGTTGTGCTAAGGATTCAGATAATAGCTCATCTAACAATTGTTCCTGCTCAGCACAGAGCTCCGCACTACGCGCCACCGATCGGGAAAAGTGCGGCCAACGTTCGGATAAAACAGGCAATACTTTCAGACGCAGGAAATTACGATCGAAGCGGTCGTCCTGATTGCTATCATCTTCTATCCATTCCAACTGGCAATCTTCGGCGTAACGCTCTAATTGTTTGCGGGAAATAGCAAGTAATGGGCGCAAAATCTGACTATCCGCAAATGGCATAACCGCAGCCATTGAAGATAAACCCGCAGGGCCGCTGCCGCGTTTTAACGCCAGCAAAAAGGTTTCACTTTGATCATCGAGATGCTGAGCGGTAAGTAAGGTTTCCCCTACTGCCAGGTGGCTGGAAAAGGCCTGATAACGCGCGGTTCGCGCGGCGGCTTCTATCCCACTGTGGCGCGTATCGAGCTGTACCCGAACAACCTCAAACGGCACATTCCAACCCTGACACTGCGCCTGGCAATGTTCCACCCAGTTTTCCGCCAGTGGATTCAAGCCATGATGTATATGAATAGCGCGCAGGGTTAGAGACGGCAACAGACTGGCGCGCAGCTGTACCAACGCGTGGAGCAACACGCTGGAATCTAGCCCACCGCTAAATCCAACCAGAAAACAGGTTTGCCCACGCAAGTTATCGGCAATATGTTCAATGAGCTGTTGTGGCTGATTCATCGATAAATCACCGAGACGGCTGCAATTCATACAGTTCCAACGGCAGCCCGTCCGGGTCCTGGAAGAAAGTGAAACGCGATTGTGTATAAGGATCAATACGCACCGCTTCACACATCACACCCTTCTCACCCAATTGTTTGACGCTCAAATCAATATCATCTACCTGAAACGCCAAGTGACGTAATCCACAGGCTTCCGGTCGACTTGGCCGCGCAGCCGGAGTCGGGAAGGAAAATAGCTCAATGATATAATTACCGTTTAATGCCAGATCGGCTTTCCAGGAATCACGCTCTGCGCGATAAACCTCGCTCAACAAAGTGAATCCCAATACGTCGCAGTAGAAATCCTTGCTGACCTGATAATCTGAGCCGATCACCGCAATATGGTGAATCTGGCGAATGTCCAACATGGCTGGCTCCATCATTCTTCTTTCACCCGCTGGCCAACGGGTGATGGGTTATCAACTGGTTTTCAGCACCTTAACCATATATCGTCCATCGTCGGTCAGATGAGCGCCATGAATATCGGTTTCAAAACCGGGATAGTGCTCGCCGATGGCACACAGCATCAGCAGGAAATCCAACACCGCGCGGCTTTCTTCGGTAATCATTTCACCCGGCATCACCACGGGTACGCCCGGCGGATAAGGCAAAATCATATTGGCAACCACCTTGCCAATCAGATCATCCATTTCACATTCTTCTATATTACCGCGGATTTGCTGTTGGAACATATCGTAAGGCGTCAGTTTCATTTCCGGCAATACGCTAAAAGACTGATGCATTAGACGCGGCAAGTCATGATGACGAATAAGTTGATGTATGCCAGCGGCAAGATCCTGAATGCGCATATGACGATAAAAATCAGGATCTTCCGCATACAAATCCGGCAGCATATTTTTGACACGTAAATTCAGATCGTAGGCACGCTTAAACTCCATCAGCCCACGTAATAAACTCATTGCTTTGGTTTTATCGATACCAATACTGAATAGGAACAATAAGTTATACGGCCCGGTTTTCTCAACTATAACACCACGTTCATCGAGATATTTTGCCACCAGAGCGGCAGGAATACCTTCCTCAGCCAACTGCCCATTACTGTTCATTCCCGGCATCAGAATCGTGACTTTAATCGGGTCCAGATACATATGATCAGCGTCTGCCTGAGCAAAGCCATGCCAGTTTTCACCCGGCTCTAGCGGCCAGCATTGGGTTTCTTCAATATCATCTGGCTGCCAAACGTCAAAGAACCAATTATCGCTTTCTGCCCTCAACCGCTTAACTTCTTTACGGAAATGCATCGCGCGCTCAATAGAACGCTGAATCAGCCGTTTACCGGGTTTACCTCGCATCATAGCGGCTGCCGTTTCCATTGAGGCCACGATACCGTAATGAGGGGAAGTGGTGGTGTGCATCATATAGGCTTCATTAAAGGTCGATTCGTTGTAATCACCTTTTATATGAATCATTGAAGCCTGAGAAAATGCGGCCAGCAATTTGTGAGTCGATTGGGTTTCATAAATAACTTTACCGGGAATCCTATCGCCGCTCATGCCACTCTTACCGTCGTATATCTCGTGAAATTGAGTATAAGGCACCCAAGCAGAATCAAAATGTATCGAAGGAACGTCCAGAGTCTGTTTAATATAATCGGTGTTATACAGTAGGCCGTCATAGGTTGAGTTAGTAATAACCGCATGGACAGGCCAGGTAGCCCCCGCCGTTTGCGCGATCTTTTCGTTGATGCTTTCGCGGGTAAACTCTCTCTTCGGTATTCCACCCAAAATGCCGTAGGCATTACGCGCAGGCCGTAAATATAGCGGCGTGATATCACTCATCATCAATAAGTGAGTCAGCGACTTATGACAATTACGGTCGATCAATATGCTGCAACCGGCTGGTGCAGAGTACATACCAACGATTTTATTGGCGGTCGACGTACCGTTGGTCACCATATAACTTTGTTCGGCGTTAAAAGTACGCGCGATATACTCTTCCGCTTCCAAATGCGGGCCGCTATGATCCAATAAAGACCCCAGTTCGGTCACCGAAATAGAAATGTCGGCCTTTAAGGTATTGGCGCCAAAGAAATCATAAAACAGGCTCCCCACCGGGCTTTTCTGAAATGCCGTGCCCGCCATGTGCCCAGGGGTGCAAAACGTATATTTTCCCTCTTTAACATAGTTAAACAACGCTTTGGTCAGCGGCGGCGTGATGGCATCAATATACTCGGCGGTATACTGTTCAATATGTTGAGCAATATCATCGGCAGCGTTAAGCGCATACTCGAAGAAATACAGTGCCATGCGCATTTCATTCAGGGTGACATCCAGCGATGAAGTCGTATTGATAAAAGCATAAATCGGCAGGTATTCATTTAACTCGTTGATCTCGGTACACAGCGCCATACTATGCTGATCCCAATCGAAAATGACGCCAATAATTCGAGCATTATGCTCAATCAGCTTGAGCAAATCCTGCTGATCTTTCGGGTAAACCAGCTGAAAACCTTTAGTTTGCAGAGCACTATGAAGTTCACGGATTGGCTCATCCTTATAGTAAACCCCCATTGGGCTCATAATGGCGATGATATTCATCTGTATAGTCCTCACATTATTAATTTTATCCCTATAACAGCATGAAAACTCTCCGCTGTGTACCTAATTAGATCATAATATTGGAAATTCCATATCAGACATCATGCCATATATTTATTTCATTCTGGGAAAACCAATGAATTTAATCATTGAGTAAATTAATAGAGCGAAATCAAATCCAAAATTAAAACTCAAAAATGGAATAACAAGACAATAAGAGTAGTTATTGGAATAAACCCTACAGCAAACTTTAACACATCAAGTAATAATAACAATGTAACTTATTTTGAGGCTTTTAACTTTTAGATTTATATTTAATACTACACTCTCAAAATATAATATTTTATTTCATAGATGATAAAGGAGGTGTTATGCAGGGAAAGTGTCTCTCTCTATTACTCAATCCACTTTTTATTATTGGCTTTCTATCTTTTTATATATCCGCCAGCTATGCTATTTATCCCGTTAACTTGGTATACCGCGCCGATACCCGGAACTTAGGGGAGATATATGCAGCCAACGGAATGCGTCCTTGGGCTGGTTCGCCCGTTGATTATGATCTTATTCATCATTTTGATGGAGAATCTGTCGAAGATTACACCAGTGCGTTTGTCTCAACCAGTGCTTCGTTTCGTCAAAGCATTGAGCACGCCGCGTCACTTGCCAGAGCCAATAGCGAAGAACCTTTTGAGGAAGATTTTCGAATTTTTATCTATGCCATCAGGCCAGAGTCAAACTTCTATGAAGTCGAAGGTTCTATCGCACATGCCAGAGATACCAGCGCTGAGCACTCACAACGACAAGCCGGATTATCAGCGCTATTACATAATTATGGCGGAATGGAGGAATGGGTGGCGCTGGAAGGTCTATCCGCGGAGAGGATCATTTCTTTTATCGAAATAACCGGAGAAATGTTACAAAACTATTATCAATCTGGTCAGCTATTTTCATATAGCTTTTGGATAAATCGATGGCAGCCCAATTTGCGTTATAACTCAGCCAGCGATGGCGATATCAGTAGCTCAGAATTTTATACACACATTGGCAATCCACGAGGTTATCGTGACGTAATACAAGGTGAAATACCGACTCCATTAGCAGCTTCTTTTATTTGTATAACCCCTACACCTAATTCCATAAAGAAAAGGCAGTTGCAAAGTGAAAGATGTAAAACCCGAAAAGGCAGACATTTTTATTTCGTCAACAGGCTGATTACTGCATTAGAAAATAGCATTGAATAAAGAAGCATATTTCAAGTAAATATCAACCAACCATAATATAAATGATACACGGAGGTTATTTTGAATAAACCGATTATTTTTTCTCTGTTCGCTTCATTAATGCCCATGGCCTTTGCAGATGATACTCCCGGTTCCAGCTATGTTATCGATGGAACCGTTGCAGCCATTCGCGTATCTGACCAGGGGTGCAGGATTTCATTTAGTGAGCGAACCGTACCACGCGAAAATATGGTCTGGCATTTTAGTAATGTACCGATAATCTGTAACTTGGCTAAAACGGCTTATGTACTGCGGGAAAAGGTCAGAGCAAACGTGGAGATAAACCCGAATAAAAATTACGTTAACACTATTTCCAGTATTATTCTTGGCGATACCAACGCAAGGTGGTTACCCAATAATCTCTGATTGAGCGGCTATTACCGCCCAATAAAAAAACCCGGAGTCAAAATGAGTCCGGGTTCTTATCTGAAAGATTAAATCAGCAATAACCGTAGTTCATCAACCGCTGGTAGCGGCGATTCAGCAACTCTTCGTTATTCAATACATCCAGATCGCTCAGATCGGCCAGCAGTTGCGCTTTCAGTGAAGCGGCGATGGCCTGATAATCCCGATGCGCACCGCCTAAAGGTTCAGGAATCACAGAGTCGATCATCTTGAGCTCTTTCAGGCGCGGAGCGGTAATGCCCATAGCTTCGGCAGCTAACGGCGCTTTATCCGCACTTTTCCACAGAATTGACGCACAGCCTTCCGGTGAAATCACCGAATAAGTACTGTACTGCAACATATTCACTTTGTCGCCTACGCCAATCGCCAACGCGCCACCGGAACCGCCTTCACCGATAACGGTACAGACGATAGGAACATTCAGACGAGACATTTCACGCAGGTTACGGGCAATGGCCTCTGACTGGCCGCGTTCTTCCGCGCCAACGCCAGGGTAAGCCCCCGGAGTATCAATGAAAGTAATGATCGGCAGCTTGAAGCGCTCGGCCATTTCCATCAAACGCAGGGCTTTACGGTAGCCTTCTGGAGCAGGCATACCGAAGTTGCGGCGAATTTTTTCTTTGGTTTCACGGCCTTTCTGATGACCAATGATCATCACCGGGCGGCCTTCCAAACGGGCAATGCCGCCGACGATAGCTTTATCATCAGCGTAGGCGCGGTCACCTGCCAGCTCTTCGAAATCCGTAAAGATGTTAGCGATATAATCCAGGGTATAAGGACGTCGCGGATGGCGCGCTAATTGAGCGACCTGCCAGGCCCCGAGGTCCGAAAAAATCTTCCGCGTCAGCTCAACGCTTTTCTCACGCAGACGCTGGACCTCTTCATCCAGATTAATATCTAATTTTTCGTCTTGACGGCTGACTGCAGTCAGCGAGTCAATTTTCGCTTCCAGCTCTGCAATCGGCTGTTCAAAATCAAGAAAATTCAGACTCATAGCATTCCTATTTTAGTCAAATTCCAGTTCCACCTGCTCATTACCAACCAGCGTCCGCAGGTCGATCAATAAACGGTCTGTCGGGGTAACACGCCACGTGGCACCAAATCGTAGTCTGGCGCGCGCATCTTCCCGTTGGTAATAAAGATGTACTGGGATCGTCCCCGATCGGTGGGGTTCCAACGATTGGCGGAGACGGTTCAAAAGCTGGTCATCAATTTGCCTGTCAGTCAGCGAGATAGCAAGCCCACGGGCATATTTTTCACGAGCTTCACTGATATCCATTAACTCACGGGCAGTCATTTTAAGTCCACCGCTAAAGTCATCAAAGCTGACCTGCCCACTGGCTATCAGGATACGGTCTTTTTCTAACAAATGCTGATATTTTTCCAACGCATCCGTGAACATCATCACTTCCAGACGCCCGGAACGGTCATCTAACGTACAGATGCCGATACGATTTCCGCGTTTTGTTACCATCACGCGCGCAGCGGTTACCAGCCCCACTGCCGTCGTCATTTTACCCCGATCCGTCGGGTGCATATCTTTCAGGCGCAACCCACCGGTATAACGCTCGATTTCCTTTAGATACTGAGTAATCGGGTGACCGGTTAAATAGAGCCCCAGCGTCTCCCGCTCACCATCAAGAACCACCTGTTCCTGCCAGCGCGGCACATTGGCATAAGATTGCTCGACCTGCTCCGGCGCATCCGCCAGTACGCCGAACATATCTGCCTGACCAATAGCTTCCGCTTTGGCATGCTGATCTGCCGCTTTCAGCGCTTCTCCGAGAGAGCTCATCAAGGCCGCGCGATGCGGGCCGAGACGATCGAAAGCGCCGGACATTATCAGTTTTTCCAGAATCCGTCGATTCAGTTTTTTGGTATCAACCCGCGCACATAAATCGAACAGATCTTTAAAGTAGCCGCCTTGGTTACGGGCTTCCAGCATGGCTTCGATTGGGCCTTCGCCCACGCCTTTGATAGCGCCGATGCCGTAAACAATCTCGCCTTCATCGTTCACATGGAAATGATACAGCCCGCTGTTAATATCCGGCGGCAGGATTTTCAGCCCCATACGCCAGCACTCATCCACCAAACCAACGACTTTCTCTGTATTATCCATATCGGCGGTCATTACCGCAGCCATAAATTCAGCCGGATAATGTGCTTTCAGCCACAAAGTCTGATAGGAAACCAACGCGTAGGCGGCAGAGTGAGATTTGTTAAAACCATAACCCGCGAATTTCTCTACCAAATCGAAGATCTTAATCGCCAGTTCGCCGTCGATACCCTGACTTTTAGCACCATCCTCAAACACGGAACGCTGCTTGGCCATTTCCACCGGATTTTTCTTACCCATTGCACGGCGTAGCATATCCGCCCCGCCGAGAGAGTAGCCCGACAGAACCTGAGCGATCTGCATCACCTGTTCCTGGTACAAAATAATGCCGTAGGTAGGCTCCAGTACCGGTTTCAGGGATTCATGCTGCCATTGGATATCTGGATAAGACAACTCTTCGCGACCGTGCTTTCGGTCAATAAAGTTATCTACCATGCCTGATTGCAACGGCCCAGGACGGAATAGCGCCACCAAGGCAATCATATCTTCGAAGCAGTCGGGTTTCAGGCGTTTAATCAGATCCTTCATCCCGCGGGATTCGAGCTGGAATACCGCCGTCGTTTCCGACCGTTGCAGCATATCAAAGCTCTTTTTATCCTCCAGCGGAATCGACGCGATATCGATGGGTTCCAGCCCGGTCTTGGCGCGACGGGCATTGATCATCTCCAGCGCCCAGTTAATGATGGTTAGAGTACGCAAGCCGAGGAAGTCAAACTTCACTAAACCGGCATATTCCACATCATTTTTATCGAACTGAGTAACCGGGTTATTCCCCTCGGCATCGCAATACAGCGGCGCAAAGTCGGTAATTTTGGTCGGCGCGATAACCACCCCACCGGCGTGTTTACCGGCGTTACGGGTAACCCCTTCCAACTTACGCGCCATATCGATCAAAGCTCGAACTTCTTCGTCCGCTTCGTAAATTTCAGGTAACTGTGGCTCCGCGGCGAAGGCTTTTTCCAGCGTCATCCCTGGATCGGGCGGAATCAATTTGGAAATTCGATCGACAAAACCATAGGGATGACCCAGCACCCGGCCAACATCGCGAATTACCGCTTTAGCGGCCATCGTACCGAAGGTAATAATCTGTGAAACCGCGTCACGACCATACATTTCAGCAACGTGCTCAATCACCAGATCGCGTTTTTCCATACAAAAATCGACGTCGAAATCGGGCATGGAGACACGTTCAGGGTTTAGGAATCGTTCAAAAAGCAAGTCAAATTCCAGCGGATCCAGATCGGTGATTTTCAGGGCATAAGCCACCAGAGAACCTGCGCCCGAACCACGCCCCGGCCCAACCGGTACGCCGTTGTCTTTCGACCACTGGATAAACTCCATCACGATCAGGAAGTAACCTGGGAATCCCATCTGGTTGATAACTTTAAGTTCGATATCCAGACGTTCATCATATTCAGGCCGCTTTTGCGCCCTGACTTCGGGATCCGGGAATAAAAACTCCAGCCGTTCTTCCAGACCTTGTTTAGATTTTTCGATCAGAAAATCTTCAGTACTCATATCCCCTGTCGGGAATTGAGGCAGGAAGTATTCACCCAGTCGAATAGTCACGTTACAACGCTTGGCGATTTCAACGCTATTGATCAGAGCTTCAGGAATATCCGCAAACAGCTCGCACATCTGCTCTTCATCGCGCATAAACTGCTGAGGACTATAATTTTTGGGTCGTTTCGGATCGACCAAAGTGAAGCCATCATGAATCGCCACGCGAATTTCATGGGCATCAAAATCCGTTTCATCAATAAAGCGCACATCGTTAGTGGCGACCACGGGAATACCGCGTTCGGTCGCTAATGCTACCGCTACGTGCAGATAATTCTCTTCGTCCTGTCGTCCAGTACGGATTAGCTCTAAATAATAGCTACCAGGGAAGTATTCATTGTAAAAATCAAGACATTGATCGACCTGTGCCTGATTGCCACGCAGCAAAAATTTGCCTACGTCGCCCATGCGTCCACCGGACAACAGAATCAGCCCTTCGCGGTGCTTAATCAGCCAATCACGATCGATAACCGGCCCAGCGGCGCCATAGCCACGCTGATAAGCCTCGGAAATAAGCAGAGTAAGGTTTTGATAGCCTTCGTTGTTACGCGCCAGAATAGTCAGGTGCGCAAACTCATCGCCCAGCATCTCACTCTGCACGCAGAAATCAGCGCCAATGATAGGTTTGATTCCCGCGCCGTGAGCGCTGCCGTAAAACTTCACCAAACCGCACAGGTTGGTAAAGTCAGTAATCGCTAACGCGGGCATGCCTAAGGCGGCAGCCCGCTTCACCAAGGGTCCAATCTTGGCTAATCCATCGATCATGGAATAATCGCTGTGAACACGCAGGTGGACAAAACGAGGTTCGGCCATATCCAGATACCAGAAATTAGTGGATTGAATCACACCCGCAGGAGTGGGTGTCTCGGGGCATCATAACTATAACCTGTATCACGCAGCCCATTGTATGTATGCGATTCGATATTCATTGGCTATATGTTGTTTCTATCAGGCCGTAGCAATGCGTGCCTATGCCAGCCCGAGTACGCGTTTAACCGGAGCAAAACTGCGACGATGGTGCTCTGTCGCACCTAATGCGGCCAGCCGCTCCAGGTGGAACGCAGTCGGATAGCCTTTATGCTGAGCAAAGCCGTAATCCGGAAACTCAGCATCCAACAACGTCATTTCCCGATCGCGGGTCACTTTAGCGACGATAGACGCAGCGCTAATCTCAGCTACACGACTATCCCCTTTCACCACCGCGAGGGACGGCATCGGCAGTGCCGGACAACGGTTACCGTCGATTAAGACATAGTCAGGCGCAATATGCAGCCCGGCAACCGCTCTCTGCATCGCTAGCATGGTAGCGTGCAATATATTCAACTCGTCAATTTCTTCCGGCTCTGCTCGCCCTAAGCTCCAAGACAGCGCCTTTTCAGTAATCTCATCGTAAAGCGCCAATCTGCGCTTCTCACTGAGTTTCTTTGAATCTGCCAGCCCGATAATGGGCTGATTCGGATCGAGGATCACGGCAGCGGTCACGACCGCGCCAACCAGAGGCCCACGCCCGACTTCATCAACGCCGGCAATGAAATTTGCCGGCGGATAAATAAAAATATCGCTCATCGCTTCGCTAATTCCAATACTGCCTGTGCGGCCTGTTTGTCCGCATCGCAGCGAATGCTTTGGTGCAAGGCCAGGAAACGTGTTTTTAGTGTTTCAACCGCTTCGCCGCCCTTCAATAAAGGTAATAAAGCGTCTGCCAATTTTTGCGGCTGACACTCTTGCTGTAGTAATTCGGTAACCAGTTCTTCGCCAGCCAGTAAGTTAGGCAATGATACATAAGGTGTTTTCACCAAACGCTCCGCCAACCAGAAGGTAAAAGGCTTCATGCGGTAACCCACAACCATCGGCGATTTGGCCAGCATACATTCCAGCGCGGCGGTGCCCGAAGCCAACAGCGTGGCATCACTGGCGACCATTGCAGCTCTGGCTTGCCCATCCAATAAATGGACGGATAATTCCGGTGCAACTTCGGCTTTTATACGTTCGAACTGTTCCCGACGCTTGCTGTTCACCAGCGGTACCAATACTTCTAAATCAGGGATTTGCTGCCGTAATATTTCGGCGGTGCGGAGAAAGTCGGCACTTAACATTTCGACTTCTGAATGCCGACTCCCCGGCAATAACGCCAGACAATGAGCATCAGTAGCAATACCTACTTCAGCACGAGCCGCCGCACGATCGGCAACCAACGGCATGGCATCAGCCATCGTGTGGCCGATAAAACGACAGGGAACGTTGAAACGGTCGTAAAACGCTTTTTCGAAAGGCAGAAAAGCCAAAACCATATCTGTGGCTTTACCGATTTTGAAAACGCGCTTTTGACGCCAGGCCCAAACCGAGGGACTGACGTAATGAATAGTGCGAATTCCGTTCTGCTTTAAGCGCCCTTCCAAGGTGATGTTAAAATCGGGAGCATCGATACCCACGAATACATCGGGAGAAAGCTCGCTGAAACGGCGCGTCAAATCCTTACGAATCTTAAGAAGACGCGGTAACCGTTCCAGCACCTCCACAACCCCCATCACAGCCAACTCTTCCATTTCGTACCAGGCTTCGCAACCCTCGGCTTGCATCAAGGGGCCGGCAACGCCGACAAAGCGTGCATTGGGAACCTGAGCTTTAAGCGCTCGGATTAACCCTGCACCTAAAATATCGCCGGAGGTTTCTCCGGCAACTAACCCGATAGTTAATGGGCGATCGGCTGTCATTACAGGCTCTTGCATAAGTTAGCGGATAATACCGCGGGTCGAACGAGCGAAGAAATCGCTGAACGGCTTAACCGCAGGATGCTGCTCGGCCAATTCGGCAATTTCCGGCTTCACTTCATCCAAAGTACGTCCGCTGCGATACACTAGCTTGTAAGCATTACGGATAGCATGTAGAGATTCTTTATCAAAACCACGGCGTTTCAGCCCTTCGATATTAATACCGAACGGTGTCGCGTGGTTTCCTTGCGCGATGACAAAAGGAGGCACATCCTGCGCAACCCCGGAACAGCCGCCAACCATTACATGTGCACCGATCACACAGAATTGATGGACAGCGGTCATTCCGCCAATAATGGCATAATCATCCACTTCAACGTGGCCACCCAAAGTCGCGTTATTGGCAAAGATGCAGCGGTTGCCGATAATGCAGTCATGAGCGATATGGGCATTAATCATCAGTAGGTTATCGCTACCAACTTTAGTCACCCCGGTACCTTGTACCGTGCCACGGTGGATAGTCACACTTTCACGGATACGGTTACGATCGCCAATTTCCACCCGTGTCGGTTCGCCGGCATATTTCAGATCCTGGTTGGCTTCACCAATGGAAGCAAACTGGTAAATCTCATTATCGCGGCCGATTTTAGTCACGCCGTTCACGACAATATGGGATTTCAGTACTGTGCCTTCACCAATTTCCACCTGGGAACCGATATAGCAAAATGGGCCAATGTGAACATTAGCACCAATCACAGCACCTTCTTCAACGATAGCACTCGGGTGGATAAAGGCGGTTTTGTCAATCACGTATCAAGACTCCTTAGATGCGGGTACTGCTGGCGCCGCCGGTTTGCTGCGTGCGCACATCATGGTGGCAGTACAGACAATTTCACCGTCAACTTTAGCAACACCGGTAAAGCGGGTTAAGCCACGACGCTCTTTGACGAATTCAACTTCCATAATCATCTGATCGCCAGGCACTACCGGGCGTTTAAAGCGGGCTTCATCAATACCAGCAAAGTAGTAAAGTTCGCCTGGTTCAAGTTTCCCGCGGCTTTTAAATGCCAGAATGCCGGTAGCCTGTGCCATTGCTTCTAAAATCAGTACGCCAGGGAAGATAGGCTTACCTGGGAAATGGCCTTGGAAAAAAGGCTCGTTGAAAGAGACGTTCTTCACTGCACGTAGAAATTTCCCTTCCTCAAAATCAAGGACGCGATCTACCAGCAAAAAAGGAAAACGGTGCGGCAGCAGATCTAAAATCTCTTCAATATGCAGAGTATGAGTGTCAGTAGTCAAAATACTCTTCCTGTCTAAAAAATTAATGCTATCAACGACACGGCCTGCTTTGACCCCAAAAGGAGATCATTAGGCAGGCCGCAAATTAGGAACTCTGTACGCTTTGGGCAGTAAGCGCCAATAGCTTTTGTTATTGGCTCAGAGTGGTCATTACTCTTTATCGATTTTACGTTCTACAGCTTTCAAACGCTTATTCATCTCATCGATATTCATCACCAGTGCTGCGGTTTTTCGCCACGCTTTATTTGGCTGCAACGGAATCCCGGAGGAGTATACCCCAGGTTCAGTGATTGGACGCATCACCATTCCCATTCCGGTCACAACAACCTTGTCGGCAATCTCCATGTGACCATTGATCACACTGGCACCACCGATCTGGCAATAACGGCCAACTTTCAGGCTACCCGCCATGATAACGCCGCCCGCAACTGCGGTATTGTCGCCAATAGTCACGTTATGCGCAATCTGGCATTGATTATCAATGATGACACCATTACCGATAACCGTGTTATCTAGCGCGCCGCGGTCGATAGTTGTACAGGCACCAATCTCCACGCGGTCACCAATTATTACGGTGCCAAGCTGCG
Source organism: Yersinia nurmii (assembly GCF_001112925.1). Lineage (GTDB taxonomy): Bacteria > Pseudomonadota > Gammaproteobacteria > Enterobacterales > Enterobacteriaceae > Yersinia > Yersinia nurmii. The sequence continues at coordinate 155,575 of NZ_CPYD01000010.1, read as the reverse complement.
GGATTTTGATCCAATTACCACGATCGTTAGCGTAACCAAAACCATCTGCACCAATGACCGTACCGGATTGAATCAGGCAATGCTGCCCAATCTCAACGTCATGATAAACGGAAACATTGGCCCACAAACGGCTATCTGCACCGATTCGTGCATTTTTACCGACAAAACAGCCCGCACCAATAACCACGTTATCACCCAGAACAACGCCGGATTCAATCACCGCATTTGCGCCAATTGATACCTGCTTGCCCAAGGTTGCTTCAGGGGAAATCACTGCGCTTGGGGCAATATCCTGAGCTGGCTGTGGTGTGGTATCCATAATCTGCGCCATGCGCGCATAGGTCAGATACGGATTTTTAACGACTAAAGCAGCAACGTTACAATAAGGCAGATCTTCCTCGGTCAAAACCACGGCGCTAGCCTGGCAAGACGCGAGTTGTTCCCGGTAACGGCTGTTTGACAAAAACGTGATTTGCGCAGATTTGGCAGAATGCATTGAAGCGATGCCGGTGATGACGATATCGCCATCACCGTGCACTCGTGCATCCAACTGCTGGGCTAAATCAGCCAGTCGAATTGAAGGCATGTGTTATTTAACCTGTTTCAGCACGTCAGCAGTGATGTCTTTTGAGGAATCAGCGTATGCCACAGCATTCGCGTCGATAACCACATCATACCCACCTTTACTTGCAACAGATTTCACAGCGTCCTGAATACGACTCAGGATTTTGTTACGCTCTTCCATCTGGCGACGGCGGTTGTCTTGTTCAAACGCCTGTGCTTTTTGAGAGAAGGTTTCACGCTGTGCCATGACGTCTTTTTCCAGTTTGGTACGATCGCTGGCTTTCATGGTAGAACCGTCACGCTGCAGCTTCTGCATTTTGGTCTGCAGATCGCGCTCCATTCCTTGCAGTTCGGTTGCACGGCCTTTGAATTCATTCTCCAGCTGCTTAGCCACGGTTTCACGCGCGGGTAATTGTTGGAAAATGCTGGAAACATTAACAATAGCAATCTTGTCAGCGGCTTGAACGCTGGCTGAAGCAGCCAATGCTAAACCAAGACCTGCGGCACACAACCACTTTTTCACTATAAACTCCTTACCATTACCCGTTTGTGTCAGAGACACCCTGAAATGCACTTGACGCCGGATTGATCCGATGCAGCAAAGGTAATACTAGATCACCTTTACCACAGAGAGATCGGCGTCAGCGCGATCTTTACTTATCGATCAACAATTCTTGCTCAACGACTCAGTAGCCTGTTACCAGGTTTTACCAATGTTAAACTGGAACTGCTCGGATTTATCACCCGGATAATCTTTGACTGGTTTGGCGTAAGAGAACACCAATGGACCCAGCGGTGACATCCACTGTAGTGCCACACCCGCAGAAACGCGAATATTGCTTGGGTCGCTGTAGTCAGGGATCCCGGCTGCTGCCGTTGCCGCAGTGTTTTCCCAGTGAGTATCCCAAACGGTACCTGAATCGATAAAGATCGAAGTACGAACCGAGTTAGAATATTTTTCACTGATAAACGGCGTTGGCGTGATCAATTCGATACTCGCCACCGCCATGGCGTTACCGCCCACAGCATCGGTAGATTTATTAACCGTAGTACCATTATTCGCATAGTATGCAGCTTTAGGCCCGATGTTGTTCGAGCGGAAACCACGTACGGTGCTGGAACCACCGGCATAGAAGTTCTCGTAGAACGGCATTTCTTTGCCACCGAGACCATCACCATAACCCAAGCGCCCGCGACCTAACAGAACCCAAGAGCGATCCTGATCCAACGGCAGGTAGCCGGAAGTATCGAAGGTCACTTTGTAGAATTCGTTATCGGAACCAGGGACGGTTACTTTACCGTTAACTGAAGATTTCACACCGGAAGTCGGGAAGAAACCGCGGTCCAGGTTGTTATAAGTCCAACCAAGGTTCAGGGTAAAGTCATCAGCGGTGAAGTCAGCGCGGTCAGTATAATTCGGCTTCTGGCCGACTGACTCGAGATAACGCCACATAGCAACCTGCGGCAACATGTCAGATAGACTGTTGTGCACGTAGCCCACGCCTACGCGTAACGAGTTATTTTCGTTGATTGGGAACCCAAGGGTACCGTCAACGCCATAGCTGCTGTTGGTATAACCTGACAGGTCTGCGTTATCCGCTTTAAAGTCGTTGTAGAACACACGACCACCCAGACTCACGCCATCAACGGTGAAGTAAGGGTCGGTTAACGTAAATTCAGCATAGGTTTGGTAATCATTCTTAGTACCGTTAATCCCCACGGTGTTACCCGTGCCCAGCCAGTTATCCTGCTGAACACCCACCTGGAAACTCACGCCACTTTCAGTACCGTAGCCAATGCCGAAGTTCAGGCTACCGGTATTACGTTCTTTAACTTTGTAAACAATATCAACCTGATCGGCAGTACCCGGAACACGCTGTGTTTCCACATCGACGGTTTCGAAGTAACCCAAACGGTTCAGACGATCTTTACCTTGTTCAACCTGAGCGTTACCCAGCCAAGCACCTTCCATTTGACGCATTTCACGACGAAGAACGGAATCTTTACTGGTGTCATTGCCTTCGAAGCGAACATGACGCACATAGAAACGGTTACCCGCATCCACATTAATGTGCAGTTTCACGGTCTTATCCGCATCGTTGATTTCAGGCTGAGTCTGTACACGCGGGTAAGCGTAGCCATAGCGACCTAACATCTTTTTGATGTCGTCTTCCATGCGCGTCACTTTACCGCCGTTGTACAACTCGCCCGGCTCGATTTTGGTCAGCTTCTCAGCTTCAGACTGATGGCCCGCCAGATTCCCGTTGACCACCACGCTGCTCAACTTGTACTGCTCGCCTTCAGTCAGGTTGATCGTGATGTAGATGCCTTTTTTATCCGGCGTCAGACTCACCTGAGTAGAATCGATGTTGAAGCGTGCGTAACCGCGATCCAGATAGAAGCTACGTAGGATCTCAAGATCGCCTGCCAGTTTCTGTTTCTGATATTTACGGTCACCAACCACGTTCCACCAAGGCACTTCATCGCGCAGTTGGAAACGTGAAATCAGTTCATCAGTGCTAAACGCGTGGTTCCCGACGATATTGATCTGCTGAATTTTGGCAGATACACCTTCGGTAAACACCAGCTTCAGATCGACACGGTTGCGCGGCAATGGCGTCACTACGGCTTTCACCGAAGCACTGTATTTACCCACGCTGTAATAGAAGTCCTCCAGACCTTTTTCAATGCTGGAGATCGTTGTGCGGTCTAGTGCCTCGCCAACCCGAACGCCAGAGGCTTCAAGGTTCTGTTTGAGCATATCCTCTTTCACCGCTTTGTTACCGGAGAAAGTGATACTGGCGATCGTTGGGCGTTCTTTGACTTGAACAATCAGAGTATTACCATCGCGCAGAACGCGAACGTCCTCGAAGTTGCCTGTGGCAAACAACGCACGGATAGTATTACTGATGTCATCATCACTGACGGTATCGCCTACGCGAACCGGCATATTAAGTAACGCCGCACCGACGGCGACTCGCTGCAGGCCTTCGAAATGAATGTCTTTCACTACGAACCCGTCTGCACCGTATACGGTGGCGCTGCCAAACAGCAGCGACGCTATGAGCAACTTTTTCATCGCCATCGTTGTTATGCGTTCTTCCTAACCTATCCCCTGCCGTTAAAAGCGGGAGAAATCATTGAAAAGTGCAAGTCCCATCAACAGCATTAGCAATATTGAGCCAATGCGGTAGCTGAAATCTTGAACTCGCTCAGAAACCGGCCCACCCTTGAGCTTTTCTATCGCCAGGAAGAGCAGATGTCCACCATCTAATACCGGTAACGGGAACAGATTGATAATCCCTAGGTTGACACTAATTAGTGCCAAAAACATCAGGTAATAAATCAATCCGAACTCGGCTGAAACTCCTGCACCCTGTGCAATGGAAATCGGGCCACTCAGGTTATTCAGCTTAACATCACCAGTAATCAGTTTACCCAACATGTTGACCGTCAACCGCATCAGCTGCCAGGTTTTATCTCCAGCCTGATAGAGTGCCGTAAACGGACCATATTGGCGAATCGTTTTATACTCATCCGGAAGCGGTATAACTTTCGGAACTACGCCTGCAAAGCCCTCGGTTCTGTCTTTACCCGCCGATTTTGTATCTGGAATCAGGGTTAAAGACAAGGGAGAACCACCCCTTTCAATTTCAACTGCCAGTGGCTTGCCAGGATTTTCTCGTACCCGACTGGCAAATGTCTGCCAGCCTTCAACTAACTGACCGTCAACTTTAACGATCCTATCCCCTGCTTGTAAACCCGCCTTTTGCGCCGCCGACGCTGGTTGAACCTCTTGCAGCACTGATTCAATCTGCGGGCCACGCGGAATCATCCCCAAAGTCACCACGGGGTCTTGCTTATCAGGCTCAAACGACCATTGACGTAAATCCAGAGTTTTCTGTACTACGTTATCAGAGCCAAAAGGCGCTACGCCAACCTGCACCTGCTGGTCGCCAATTTTACCAACCAGAGCCAGGCGAACTGCAGACCAATCAGGCGTTTCGATACCGTCAACAGACTTAAGTTCCATTCCAGCAGAAATATCAGCCTGCGCCGCAATGGATTGTGGTGATATTTCACCCACAACCGGACGAAAGCTCGGGATGCCGATGATAAACACCAGCCAGTAGGCAAAAATAGCAAAGAGGAAGTTGGCGATAGGGCCGGCGCTGACGATCGCAGCACGCTGGGCAATACTTTTATTGTTAAAAGCCTGATGGCGGAATTCCGGTGCAACGGCTTCGGCACGCTCATCCAGCATTTTCACATAACCGCCGAGGGGAATCAGGGCGATCACATACTCGGTACCTTGTCGATCGGTTCTGCGCCATAAGGCTTTGCCAAAACCGATAGAAAAGCGCTCAACACGGACACCACAGCGACGCGCCACCCAAAAGTGGCCGAACTCGTGAACCGTAATTAAGATGCCCAGCGCAATGATAAATGCAGCCAGGTTCCAGAGTATGCTCATCATAATCCCTAAACTCCCCGTCAGTGACGGATTAAAACACTAACAGCATCAGGCAGGCAAATACCGGCACGGCTGCGGTCAGGCTATCGATACGATCCAGTATCCCGCCATGACCAGGAATCAGATGACCACTGTCTTTGATTCCCGCTTCACGTTTGAACATACTCTCGGTCAAATCCCCGAGTACTGAGGCCAAAGCCGCAACCACAGAACACACTAACAGTTTTTCCGGAATCACATCCAGCGGAGCATAGCGGCCGAACAGCCAGGCTATCAACGCCGATGACAGCAAGCCGCCTATCAACCCTTCCCAGGTTTTTCCTGGGGAAACTTTCGGTGCAAGCTTATGTTTGCCGAACATTTTGCCAAACATGTAGGCACCGGAATCCGCCCCCCACACCAGCAACATCACGTAAAGTAGCCACCAGGCGCCGGTTGAATGATTTTGTTCATAACCGTACTGACGCAGTGCAAACATGCCCCAGAAGAATGGCACTATGGTCAGAATACCGAAGATAATTCTGATGGTTCGCGAGTTACGCCAGAAAGCAGCCGAGCGCGGGTAGGTCAACACCAGCAACAGAGCGACTATCCACCACCCCATCGATGCCCAAAGTGGGCCGCTGACTTGCAAGTCGTGCACTTTAGGTTGATATTCTGGAATACTCAACCACATTGATACCAGCAAGAAACCGCAGAGTATCGCCAGCCAGATGCGCTGTGAGTGTGAAGCGAAGCCAGCGAGCTGCCCCCACTCCCAAGCCGCCAACATACAGACCGCCAGCGTCACAATGGCAAAACCAACCGGCGGCAGCAAAAACAGCGCCCCGATGACGATAGGGATTAAAATCAAAGCAGTTATGAGACGATACTTCAGCAAAAGTTCCCCCTAAGATGCAGCAACATCGTTAGGTGTAGTTCCACCGAAGCGGCGCTCGCGTTGTGCAAATGCATTCAGCGCACCTTCAAAGACAAGTTCATCAAAATCAGGCCAGAGGACATCAGTAAAGTAAAGTTCAGCATAGGCTATTTGCCACAGCAGGAAATTACTGATGCGATGTTCGCCACCGGTCCTGATCACTAGATCCACCTGAGACTGTTCGCTCAGGCAAATATGAGAATTTAACAAATCCTCAGTGATATCTTCAGGTTGTAACAATCCCTTTTGAACCTGCCCAGCCAATTGGCGCATTCCCTGAATGATATCCCAACGTCCACCATAATTGGCAGCAATGTTAAGCTTTAAACCATCATTATTTGCCGTCAGCGCTTCAGAGCGTCGAATTCGTTCCTGCAAACGTCCACTGAAGCGGCTGATATCACCGATAACGCTTAAACGTACGTTATGTTTATGCAGACTTTTCACTTCGCTGTCCAGCGCTCGAACGAAAAGCTCCATCAGTGCGGTCACTTCCTGAGCAGGGCGATTCCAGTTTTCACTACTAAAAGCATAAAGCGTGAGCGCATCTAATTGATGAGTGGCGGCAAAACTTACCGCACGGCGAACTGATTTCACTCCCGCTTTATGACCGAAGATCCTTAATTTACCCTGACGTTTAGCCCATCGACCATTACCATCCATAATAATAGCAACGTGGCGCGGGCCTTGGGGGGACAAGTTAGCCCTATCTTCATTTACGGACGACATAACGCGAACATTCTTCCTCAATAAATACGACTGCTCTTCCCGAACATTAGGCCTCATGCGCACAAAAAAAGCCGTGTACTGAATCACGGCTTCTTATATGACAGCCAAACCAGAGGGTCTAAATACCCATAGAACCGTTAATCAAGGGTCTGTCTGCCCATTGACGGCGCAGACTATATCATCTCAGTCCGAGTCGAACAAATTCCGCCAATGAATAACATCACCTTCAACGACTTAATGCACCTAATGCTCGCTCAGCAGCAATCCGTGCCAAACGGTCAATATCTAAGACTTCATCGACTGAATTGGGTTCCTGCAATACCAAACTTTCGAGCACATTTCTGTTTAATCTTGCAATATCCGTGAAACCAATGCGCGATTGCAAGAAAGCCATGACAGAAATTTCATTAGCCGCATTTAATACCGTGGTCGCCGCCTGCCCTGCGTTAAAAGCTTCCATTGCCAGCTGCAGACACGGATAACGCTGATAATCAGGCTCTGCAAACGTCAGCGGCCCCATACGGCAAAAATCTAACGCTTCAACGCCTGATTCTACCCGATTTGGGTAAGCCATCGCGTGGGCGATTGGCGTGCGCATATCCGGTGTACCAAGCTGTGCCAGCACGCTTCCGTCCTGATAGCGAACCATCGAGTGAATCACCGACTGCGGATGCAGAATCACTTCAATCTGCTCCGCCGAAGCGTTAAACAGCCAGCGAGCCTCGATATATTCCAGCCCTTTATTCATCATGGTCGCTGAATCAACGGAAATCTTGCGACCCATAGACCAGTTAGGATGAGCACAGGCTTGGTCTGGCGTCATTGTGGCAAACTGATCCAACGGTGTTTCACGAAAAGGACCGCCGGAACCGGTCAGAATAATACGCGATACGCCATTCTCAATTAGAGAAGAATAGCCTAATTGTTGCTGTACGCGCTCTGGCAAGCTTTGGAAAATGGCATTGTGTTCACTATCGATAGGGAGCAGTTGCGCACGACTTTCCCGCACCGCGTCCATGAAAAGACGGCCACAGGTAATCAGTGATTCTTTATTGGCCAGCAGCACTTTTTTACCCGCGCGGATCGCTGCCAGCGTAGGTAATAGCCCGGCTACGCCGACGATGGCAGCCATGACCTGATCGACTTCACCGAGAGCAGCCAGTTCGCAGGCAGCCTTTTCACCGGCTAACACTTCGGTTTTGCTACCTTGTTCAGACAGCAAACGGCGCAGCGCTGCAGCAGAATCTTCGTCCGCCATTGCCGCATAACGCGGGGTAAATTCCAGACATTGTTCTGCCATTAATGTGACATTGCGCCCTGCAACCAATGCGGTGACAGCGAATAAATCGGGATTAGCCCGCACAACGGCCAGTGTACTGCAGCCAACGGAGCCAGTAGAACCAAGAATAGTCAGTTGCTTCATGAGGGTGCTCTGAATAACTGTTTTTATGATAGGAAGATGCATCAGTATGAAACATCTGAGCCCGCAAGACTAAGACATTTAGCCCAAATATCAGCTGTTGTCTTCAATAAAACCGTACAGATGTAAAAAACAAAGCGCCGCCTAAGCGACGCCTTGCGGAACCGGTTAACGATTAGAAATTCATTAACTCAGCTTCTTTATCAGACAAGATAGAGTCGATTTTCTTGATGAAGGTATCAGTCATTTTCTGAACTTCATCCTGACAACGACGATCTTCATCTTCGCTGATAGCTTTATCTTTCAACAAGGCTTTAACCTTATCGTTAGTATCACGACGCACGTTACGCACAGAGACACGGCCCTGCTCTGCTTCGCCACGCACCACTTTGATCAGGTCTTTACGACGCTCTTCGGTTAGCGGAGGCAGTGGAACGCGGATCACGGTGCCAGCTGAAGATGGGTTCAGACCCAAATCAGAAGACATGATCGCTTTTTCTACCGCGGCGTTCAGGCTGCGGTCAAATACGGTAATTGCCAGAGTACGGGAGTCTTCTACTACCACGTTGGCCAACTGGCGCAATGGCGTTGCGCTACCGTAATATTCAACTTGAATACCATCAAGAATACTTGGTGAAGCACGGCCAGTACGTATTTTGTCGATATGGCCCTGGAATGCTTCTACGCACTTACCCATGCGCACTTCTGCATCTTTTTTAATTTCGTTAATCACGTTGCGAACCCTTGTAAACTGGTTACTTGGCAGGCTATACCTTGCAGCATAGCCGGTGAATATGTAAACCAGCAATTGCTGGTTAAAGGGGACTCAGCGCACAATTACGTGAAGCCCCCTAATAAGAACGGCGCTATTTAGCGATCAACGTCCCTTCGTTTTCACCCATCACAACACGACGCAGCGCGCCAGGTTTGTTCATGTTAAATACGCGAATTGGCAAGTTATGGTCACGAGCCAGCGTAAAGGCGGCAAGATCCATCACTTTCAGTTCACGTTCTAACACGTCTTGATAGGTTAACTGTTCGTACAGCGTAGCATCAGGATCTTTCACCGGATCGGCTGAATACACACCGTCAACTTTGGTGGCTTTTAACACCACGTCGGCTTCGATCTCGATACCGCGCAAACATGCCGCTGAATCAGTAGTGAAGAATGGATTGCCGGTTCCGGCAGCAAAAATCACCACGCGATTGTGACGCAGCAGGCTGATTGCTTCAGCCCAGCTGTAGTTGTCACATACGCCGTTCAACGGGATTGCCGACATCAGGCGGGCGTTCACATAGGCACGGTGCAGTGCATCACGCATTGCCAGGCCGTTCATTACGGTAGCCAGCATTCCCATGTGGTCGCCCACTACGCGGTTCATCCCAGCCTGTGCCAAACCGGCACCGCGGAATAAGTTACCACCGCCAATTACCACACCGACCTGAATACCCAGTTCGACCAGCTCTTTGACTTCTTGAGCCATACGATCCAAAACGCTAGCGTCGATACCAAAACCTTCCGCGCCTTGCAGGGCTTCGCCACTCAGCTTTAGCAGGATTCGCTGATATACGGGTTTTGCATTGGTTGCCATGGTGTTCTGTCCTAAGCAGCAGTAATAGTATTGGGGATTTGACCGTCATACATTCAGAACACCTATAAGCGAGCTGAAAGTCTACGGACTAAATTCTAGATTGGATAAAATGGAACCGCCTGTTGGCGGCCCCATTTTTAAGCATTAAGACTGTTTGCTCATTGCTGCAACTTCAGCAGCAAAGTCAGTCTCAACTTTCTCGATGCCTTCGCCCACTTCGAAGCGGATGAAGTTAATCACGTCAGCTTTATGCTCTTTCAGCAGTTCACCAACGGTTTTGCTTGGGTCCATTACGAAGTGCTGACCGGTCAAAGAAACTTCGCCGGTGAACTTACGCATACGGCCTTCAACCATTTTCTCTGCGATTTCGCGTGGCTTGCCAGATTCCATAGCGATGTCCAACTGGATTTGGTGCTCGCGAGCAACAACTTCAGCCGGGACGTCTTCTGGTTTAACGTATTCTGGTTTGCTTGCAGCGATGTGCATAGCGATGTGCTTAACCAGCTCTTCGTCAGCACCGGTAGCGGCAACCATAACGCCGATACGCGCGCCGTGCAGGTAAGTACCCAGAATGTCGCCTTCCAGAGCAGCAACACGACGGATATTGATGTTTTCACCGATTTTAGCAACCAGGTTAGCGCGTTGTTCTTCGAACTGTGCTTTCAACACTTCGATATCAACGATTTTGCCAGCCAGTGCTGCTTCGATAACTTCGTCGCCGAATGCTTTAAAGCCAGCATCTTTAGCAACAAAGTCAGTTTCGCAGTTCAGTTCCAGCATCACGCCGAATTTGCCGTCTGCAGAAACTTTAGCCAGGATGATACCTTCAGCAGCGATACGGCCTGCTTTCTTGGCAGCTTTAGCCTGACCAGATTTACGCATGTTATCGATCGCCAGCTCGATGTCGCCATCAGCTTCAACCAGCGCTTTCTTACATTCCATCATACCTGCGGCAGTACGCTCACGCAGTTCTTTTACCAAAGCAGCGGTAATAACAGCCATTTCAATTTTCCTCGGTTCTCTCGTGAAGATAGTTCTCACTGTAGATACGCAAAGGGGGCCTATAAAAGGCCCCCTAACCAACATATTTCAATACCTGGTTAATAAGGGCTCAGTGACGAGCCTGTCTTATTATTCAGCTTCTACGAAGCTTTCTTCCGCTTGAACGGCCAGATCTTGAGAACGACCTTCACGGACGGCGGCAGCAACAGCGCTCAGATACAGTTTAACTGCACGGATTGCGTCATCGTTACCAGGGATAATGAAGTCAACGCCATCTGGATCGGAGTTGGTATCAACGATAGAGAATACCGGGATACCCAGGTTGTTAGCTTCTTTGATAGCGATGTGTTCGTGATCGGCGTCAACAACGAACAGTGCGTCAGGTAAACCGCCCATGTCCTTGATACCGCCCAGGCTGTTTTCCAGCTTGTTCAGCTCACGGGTACGCATCAGAGCTTCTTTTTTGGTCAGCTTTTCAAAGGTGCCGTCTTGAGACTGGATTTCCAGATCTTTCAAACGTTTGATGGACTGACGAACGGTTTTCCAGTTAGTCAGCATGCCGCCTAACCAGCGATGGTTCACGAAGAACTGGTCGCAGTTATGAGCAGCTTCTTTTACCGCTTCGCTTGCTGCGCGTTTAGTACCAACGAACAGGATCTTACCTTTACGGGAAGAAATCTTAGTCAACTCAGCCAGAGCTTCGTTGAACATTGGTACAGTTTTTTCCAGGTTGATGATGTGAACTTTGTTACGTGCGCCGAAGATGAAAGGCTTCATTTTCGGGTTCCAGTAACGAGTTTGGTGACCAAAGTGAACACCAGCCTGAAGCATGTCGCGCATGGAAACAGTTGCCATGATTAAAACCTCTATATTTAACGATTGGGGTTATGCCTCCACGTGTCCCATAACACCGACCCCACAAGCCTCCGCTATAAGACAGCGGCTTTAGGGCACCCCGGTGTATGTGCCGACACGTGTGTGTTATTTACACATATGAGTGCGATTAGTACTACTTGGCTGAAGGCTCATTGCTGCCCTAAGGGCATATGACGCAGAGCGGATCGCCGGCGCGCTTTATACCATAATCCGGCACCATACACCAACTTTTGTTGCATTTCGTGGCAGCATAAAAAGGAAAGTTTGGCAGCAATTTGCTGGGCTGGTACCATATGCAACAGCATTTTTTACTTATTTAATCATAACAGCGGCCACACTCTGGCCCCTGTGGACCTTTTCTTCATGGCTATCACAATTAAAACACCTGCAGATATCGAAAAAATGCGCGTTGCCGGCCGCCTGGCCGCTGAAGTGCTAGAAATGATCGAACCTTACGTAAAACCGGGCGTAACGACCGGCGAACTGGATCGTATTTGCCACGATCACATCACCAATAAGCAGCAGGCTATTTCCGCCTGTCTGGGCTACCACGGCTTCCCGAAATCAGTCTGTATTTCCGTTAACGAAGTCATCTGTCACGGTATTCCAAGCGACGATAAAGTGCTGAAAGACGGCGATATCGTGAATATCGACGTGACCGTAATCAAAGACGGTTTCCACGGTGATACGTCCAAAATGTTTATCGTTGGCAAACCAACTATTCTGGGCGAGCGCCTGTGTCGTGTCACTCAGGAAAGCCTGTATCTGGCGATTAAAATGGTGAAACCAGGCATTCGTCTGCGCACCTTGGGTAAAGAGATTCAGAAATTCGTCGAGGCGGAAAACTTCTCCGTAGTACGCGAATACTGCGGCCACGGTATCGGTGAAGGTTTCCACGAAGAGCCACAGGTTCTGCATTACGATGCGGATGACGGCGGCGTGGTACTGCAGCCCGGTATGGCTTTCACTATCGAGCCGATGGTTAACGCCGGCGATTACCGCATCCGTACCATGAAAGACGGCTGGACGGTAAAAACCAAAGATCGCAGCTTGTCTGCACAGTATGAGCATACTATTGTGGTGACTGAGAACGGCTGCGAAATAATGACGTTGCGTAGGGATGACACCATCCCCAACATCATAACGCACGAGTAATGACGACAAGCCGGCAATCGCCGGCTTTTTTATGGGCTGCGTTTTATATCGGAAAACCCTATGTCTGACCACAACACTGAAAACCCTCTCCCATCGGCATCAGTGAGCGCTCTCCCTGAGCAGCCTGCATTTCCCAGCACTTATTCCGATAGCGAACTCCACTGCCAACCGTTGAAACAACGTTTGGAAACCTTCCAGAACTGGCTGGCCGATGCCTTCAATGCAGGGGTTAGCGCGGAAAAACTGGTGGTTGCCCGCAGCAATTATATTGATGCTCTGTTACAGCGACTGTGGTCCTTTTATGGCTTTGAGCCTATTCCGCAGACCGCACTGGTCGCCGTTGGTGGCTATGGCCGCGGCGAACTGCACCCCCTGTCCGATATTGATGTATTGGTATTGAGCGAGCAGCGTTTAAGCGATGAGCAGGCGCAGCGCGTCGGGCAGCTTATTACCCTGCTATGGGATTTAAAACTGGAAGTCGGTCACAGCGTACGCACCCTTGAAGAGTGTCTGCTGGAAGGGCTAGCTGATTTAACCGTCGCCACTAATTTGATCGAATCCCGCTTGATTTGTGGTGATGTCGCGCTATTTTTGCAAATGCAGAAACACATTTTCAGCGATAGCTTCTGGCCCTCTCCCGAATTTTTCGATGCCAAAATTGCCGAGCAACAAGAACGGCACAAACGCTACCACGGCACCAGCTATAATCTGGAGCCGGACATCAAAAGCAGCCCCGGCGGCCTACGAGATATTCACACTTTGCTGTGGGTTGCCCGTCGCCACTTTGGGGCCACCACGCTGAGTGAAATGGTCGAGTTTGGTTTCCTGACCAAAGCGGAAAGCAACGAGCTTATCGAATGCCAAAGCTTCCTGTGGCGCATCCGTTTTGCCCTTCATCTGGTCTTAAATCGCTACGATAACCGGCTGCTGTTCGATCGCCAGCTTAGCGTGGCGCAACTGCTTCGTTATCAGGGAGAAGGCAACGAACCGGTTGAGCGCATGATGAAAGATTTCTATCGAATGACGCGTCGCGTCAGCGAACTGAACAACATGCTGCTACAGCTATTCGATGAAGCCATACTGGCGCTGGATACTAATGAAAAACCACGGCCTTTGGATGATAATTTCCAGCTACGCGGCAATCTGATTGATCTACAGGATGAGCAACTGTTTATCCGCCAACCCGAAGCCATCATGAGAATGTTTTACCTGATGGTCCGCAACCAGGATATCACGGGCATCTATTCCACCACTGTGCGCCAACTGCGCCACGCTCGCCGTCATCTAAAACAGCCGCTGTGTACCATTCCAGAGGCTCGCAAGCTGTTTATGGCTATTCTGCGCCATCCGGGAGCCGTTTCCCGTGCCTTACTACCGATGCACCGCCACAGCGTGCTGTGGGCCTATATGCCGCAGTGGGGTAGCATTGTCGGCCAGATGCAGTTTGACCTGTTCCATGCCTACACTGTCGATGAACACACTATTCGGGTATTACAAAAACTGGAAAGCTTCGCCGACGAATCAACTCGTCCGCGCCATCCATTGTGCGTAGAGCTATATCCGCGCCTGCCTCAGCCGGAATTACTGTTGCTCGCCGCGCTGTTCCACGATATAGCCAAAGGGCGCGGCGGTGACCACTCCATTCTCGGCGCGCAGGATGTGCTGGAATTTGCCGAGTTACACGGATTGAACTCGCGGGAAGCTCAACTTGTTGCCTGGCTAGTTCGTTGCCATTTATTGATGTCAGTGACGGCTCAGCGTCGTGATATTCAGGATCCAACAGTTATTCAGCAATTTTCTGCCGAAGTACAAAGTGAAACGCGCTTACGCTACCTGATTAGCCTGACGGTGGCTGATATTTGTGCCACCAATGAAAACCTATGGAATAGCTGGAAGCAGAGTTTATTGCGCGAGCTCTATTTCGCCACTGAAAAGCAGCTGCGACGAGGCATGGAAAACAGCCCGGACCTGCGAGAACGTGTGCGCCATCACCGTCTACAGGCGTTGGCATTGCTGCGAATGGATAATATTGACGAAGAAGCACTTCACCGAATCTGGAGTCGCTGCCGCGCCGATTATTTCCTGCGCCATTCACCAAATCAATTGGCCTGGCATGCCCGACACTTACTTGAGCATGATTCCACCAAACCTTTGGTGCTAGTCAGCCGCCAAGCTACACGTGGCGGCACAGAAATCTTTATCTGGAGCCCTGACCGCCCTTCCCTATTCGCTGCCGTGGTGGGTGAATTAGATCGACGTAACCTGAGTGTTCACGACGCCCAGATTTTCACCAATCGTGACGGTATGGCGATGGATACCTTTATCGTCCTAGAACCGGACGGCAGCCCGCTGGCGCAGGATCGGCATCCGGTGATTCGTCATGCGCTGGAACAGGCAATGACACAGCCGAACTATCAGCATCCACGGGTCAGACGTTTATCGCCCAAACTGCGTCATTTCAGCGTGCCTACCGAGGCTAATTTCCTGCCAACTCATACAGATCGCCGTAGTTATCTCGAACTTATCGCCTTGGATCAGCCGGGACTATTGGCCAGAGTTGGGGAAATATTTGCTGATTTGGGATTATCACTTCACAGCGCTCGCATCACCACTATTGGCGAAAGGGTTGAGGATTTATTCGTATTAGCAGATAAGGATCGTCGGGCATTGAATGCCGAAACGCGAAAGGAATTAGCTCAACGGTTGACAGATACCCTCAATCCGAACGATAAACTGTGATACAAATAACTTTTTAACGATTATTTTTCTTACAACCTTTCAACTTCAGGAAAGAGAACCGGATGCAGCAACTACAGACCGTTATTGAAAACGCCTTCGAACGCCGTGCAGAGATCACTCCGGCTAACGTAGACACCGTAACGCGCGAAGCCATTAACCACGTTATCAATCTGTTAGATACCGGCGCATTGCGCGTAGCGGAAAAGATTGAAGGCCAGTGGGTAACACATCAATGGCTGAAAAAAGCCGTTCTGCTCTCCTTCCGTATCAATGATAACCAAGTGATGGAAGGTGCAGAAACTCGCTATTACGATAAAGTCCCAATGAAATTTGCTGATTACGACGAAGCGCGCTTCCAGCGTGAAGGTTTCCGCGTCGTACCACCGGCTACCGTACGCAAAGGCGCTTACATTGCCCGCAACACCGTGCTGATGCCTTCCTACGTCAATATTGGCGCTTTCGTTGACGAAGGTACCATGGTTGATACCTGGGCAACGGTAGGTTCTTGTGCTCAGATCGGTAAAAACGTGCACTTATCCGGCGGCGTTGGCATCGGCGGCGTATTGGAGCCATTGCAGGCTAACCCAACCATCATCGAAGATAACTGCTTCGTAGGCGCACGTTCCGAAGTCGTTGAAGGGGTTATCGTAGAAGAAGGCTCGGTGATTTCCATGGGCGTATTTATCGGCCAAAGCACTCGTATTTACGATCGCGAAACCGGCGAAATCCATTATGGTCGCGTACCGGCTGGCTCAGTTGTGGTTTCTGGTAATCTGCCTTCCAAAGATGGTAGCTACAGCCTGTACTGTGCGGTTATCGTGAAGAAAGTCGACGCAAAAACCTTGGGTAAAGTCGGCATTAACGAGTTATTACGCACCATAGACTAACATTCAACTAGCGGGCCAATCAGCCCGCTATTTTTTTGTCTTGTAAGCAGTTATCGCCTGCAATCACATTTTATGGCAACAATAACCGCCATAATAGAAACTGTGGAATATAAAACCAATAAGGTGGCGCTATGTATGACAACCTGAAAAGCTTAGGAATCACTCAACCGGAAGATGTCGATCGCTACAGCCTGCGTCAGGAGGCCAATAACGACATTCTGAAAATTTATTTCCGCAAAGATAAAGGCGAGTTTTTTGCTAAAAGCGTCAAATTCAAGTATCCGCGCCAGCGTAAAACCGTAGTTGCGGACAACGCCGGACAAGGTTACAAAGAAATTCACGAAATTAACCCGAATCTGCGTTATGTGATTGATGAGTTGGACCAACTCTGCAAACGCGACCAAGTTGAAGTGGATTTGAAACGCAAAATTCTGGATGACCTGCGTCATTTGGAAAACGTGGTTGCTCACAAAATCTCTGAAATTGAATCCGATCTGGAAAAACTAACGAAAAGCGGCCGCTAATACCCGCCCATAATCCGTTAGGAACAAGATAGGCAATAACGAGACAAATAGTAAAAGTGGCGATATCTGTTCGCCACTTATTATTTACGTCAATTTTTTATTGACGCTAATCACGTGAACACAGCAACGACGGGATTCCAACGCGGTTTATTTCAGCAATTGGCCCCATTGTTCTACCCACGGGCAGGAAACCGCCTCAGGCTCCGGCTGCTCAATCGCATCAATTTCTAAGATCTCGCCGATACGCGTCGCGCCCTGCTCCTGCAATAAAGCGTCAAACGCGCGCCCTGCACCGCAGTAGTTATCGTAGCTGCTATCACCTAATGCAATAACGCCGTAGCGCAGCTCTGGCTGGAAACCAACCTGATCGCGCACAGCCTGAAACAACGGCACGATATTGTCAGGGAAATCCCCTTGCCCGGTGGTGGACGTGATCACTAACGCATAATGCTGGCGATAATATTGCCAGGCTTCCAGCGTACCTTCGTCAAATAGCTTAACTTCGTGGCCTTGCTCATTCAGTATGTTTTCAGCTTCTTCCGCAACTAAAAGCGCATTGCCATAAACCGTACCGACAAAAATACCCACCTGAGCCATAAAAAACCTTCTTTAAATTACCAATTAGTTACTCACTATCCTGACCTGCGTCGGCGGGAAACTCAACCCTTTCAAGCTCAGGGAGAAGCCCTTCCCAGCCAAATTGTGATATCACGCCCTGCCAGGCACTGTCCCAACGCGCAGATAGCGCCAAGGATTCACCGGTGACCGGATGGTTCAGCGATAAATGGCTGGCATGTAACATTAAGCGTGAGCAATCAAAATGTTGCGCCATTCCGCGATTCTGACGTAAATCGCCATGCGTGCTATCCCCCAGAATCGGGTGACGAAGATGCGCCATATGACGTCGTAACTGATGTTTACGCCCAGTTTCCGGAGTCAATTCCATCAAACTGTAGCGAGCGGTTTCGTAGCGACCAATAGCGACTGGCATCTCGGCTCTCGCTAACGCACGGTAATGCGTAATCGCTGGTTTTGGCGCTTTATCTTGGCTGGCAAACTTATCGGCAATTTTGTCCAACTCTTCGGTCAAAGCGTAGTCAAGAGTGTCTTCGTCTAACACATAACCACGTACAACCGCATGATAAACCTTCTTAACTTCATGTTGTTCGAACTGTTGTGACAATGCGCGCGCCACTTCGCTAGACAATGCCATTAACAATACGCCAGAAGTCGGACGGTCCAGACGATGTAGGGTGTACACATGCTGGCCAATCTGGTCACGCACCGTTTGCATCACAAAAACGGTTTCATTGCGGTCAAGCCAGCTGCGGTGTACCAACCAACCAGCAGGCTTATTAACCGCAACAATATGTTCATCTTGATAAAGTATTTCGAGCATTATTCGCTTTCTATATTTAACAGGTCATCGAGACGCTGCAACTGTGCCAGAAGAAGACTGCAATCCGTCTGATGATCTTTCAATGCCACCTCAAAATAAGGCGTTACGGCAAAACGGGTTGGTAAGGGAGCACTATTTTCTAGCAGCGCATTCATTCGCGGTAGCAATACCCACTGAAGCCATTGCTCAGCGGCCATGGTATCGACGCAAAAAGGCTCAACGCTTTCAAAAGCCTCAGCCTCTGGCGGAGATGACTGCCAAAGATTAATGGTGCGTAATGCCAGATCGATATCCTGTAAAATCTGGCGTACCTGATTGTTTAGACTCATGTTTTAATTCTCGACCAAAAATGGGCCAAAACAGGCCAGAAAGGAAGGTTCACTCCTGATAATCCGGGTGAAAACAAAAGCGCGCAAGCATACCATCGAAGCGCAAGAGGCCCAACTATCGGCTAATTAAATCCGCTATCAATAAACTAAATAAAGAAAGTGAGTTTAAGCCGCAGTGAAAAAAACATAAAAAAAGGGGTACTGTTTTACCAGTACCCCTCTGTTCGTTTTATAGCAATCCAGCTAAATTGATGCTCCCTGCTCAATCCTTGAAAACTTTTCCTGCGGTTATCCTAACCAGCAATCCTTCGCGATGTCCTACACCATCCTGGTGCGATCCTTAGGTCATCCTAACCCACCAATAATCCTTTATCGGCTCCCTATCTCCATCCTGGAGGTGTCCCTTGTTTCGTCCTAAAACATCCCTTCACTCGTCCTGAGCAGTCCCTGATTTCCTTCATCCTGAAGCTGCATCATCCCGATGCTGTTCCTTTCCAACCAGATCCTATCTGGTGAATAAAGGATCACTTAATTGGCGAACAGAGACAAGATACTGTAAAGCCTCTTATCTATACGTTTTAATAGACAAAAAAATGAATGTTTATAACGGAGTGATTTTATTGAGAATAATTCTCACGCAAGAAAATCGTCTCTAAAAAATAGAAGCTATATCTTACAGCCCGTGTGAGAGATCTCTCACACGGAAATCAGATAACCTTAATTAAATTAAGGTTTATATTGGCATCACTGGGCGCAATGCATCGAGGAAATGGCTCAGACTGGAGGCTAAAAGCGAACGTTGATTACTGCCAAAGTGCTCCAAAACGACATTGCCAGTAACGTTGCACAACGATGCCATTGTCATTTCAGATTCAGTCGTTGCCAGAAACAGCGTCGGGGACAGTTTGAGCCGTTTTTGCGTAACCAAATGACCAATAAGGTTTTCCTGTAATCGGGTAAAATCATCCTCACTCCATACCTGCAATAGAGTAAAACGATGATCGCCCAATTCCGCGGTCATATCTCCCGCGTACTGCTGCGTGTAAAAGGTATGAATATCTTCATGTAACTGGATTTCTAACGCGCGAGCCACGCTTTCTAACGTTGCTGCCGGTAAGAATGGCTGCGGAAGCCAGTAAATCTGATCCTCCTGAGTCTCCGTAATACAAGGCGAAGCCACTCCGTACAACTCGTGGCTGGCTGGCGCATGGCCGGTTTGCTGCTGCCATAGCTCAACGTAGCGCTGCGTAAAGCTCTGTAGAGCGGTTGAAACATTCTGGTCCATATTATCTCTCAACATGCGATAAGCCTGCGCTAAACTGGGAAAACGAAACTTCGCCTTCAGCGACAATGCCTGACGCGGCATAAATGGTAAACTATCGGCTATTGTACCGATCTCTCACCTAGGGAACAGCATGTCTTCATATCAAGATCATCAGGCTCTGGCCGAACTCACTTTAGGAAAGCCTACCGCTTACCGTGACCATTATGATGCGGCCTTGCTACAGGCAGTTCCCCGCAGTATGAATCGCGAGCCGCTGGGATTATATCCTAATAACCTCCCCTTCCACGGCGCGGATATTTGGACTATGTATGAGTTGTCCTGGCTCAATGCCAACGGCTTGCCGCAGGTTGCCGTCGGCGAAATCAGCCTGAAAGCCGATAGTGTTAATCTTATCGAATCCAAGAGTTTTAAGCTGTATTTGAACAGTTTTAACCAGACTCCCTTTAGCGATTGGGAAAGCGTTCGCCAGACTTTACAACAAGACCTATCAACCTGCGCGCAGGGCGAAGTCAGTGTCAATCTCTATAAACTGAATGATCTAGCTGGGCAACTTATTGCTGACTTCAATGGAGAATGTCTGGATGAACAAGATATTCGCATCGATAATTACGAATTCAGCACCGATTATCTGAAAAATGCTGCGGGTCAACAGATCGTCGAAGAGACGCTGGTCAGTCACCTATTGAAATCCAACTGCCTAATCACTCATCAGCCAGATTGGGGATCGGTTCAAATCCGCTACCGTGGCCCACAGATCAACCGTGAAGCATTGTTGCGCTATCTGGTTTCCTTCCGTCATCACAATGAATTTCATGAGCAATGTGTGGAGCGTATTTTCAACGACTTAATGCGCTTCTGCCAACCTGAAACTCTGTCGGTCTATGCCCGCTATACCCGTCGCGGCGGCTTGGATATCAACCCTTGGCGCAGCAATACCGACTTCACTCCGTCGAGTGGGCGTTTAGCGCGTCAATAATGCGTGCCATTACGCAACATTGGCAGTAAAAGTCTCGTTAGTATTGGCAAAAAACAAGGGACGACGTTAAGGTGGATTGAAGTGTGTTGCGGCAATAATGAACCATAAAGACTGCCATCACCTAAAGAACAATTAATCTGATATTCCAATGGAGACATCGAGAGCGGGACTCTGGTACGCAAAAAAGCGAGATCATAAAGAGAATAGCCGCTCTTTGGTGCAATGCAGTGACTACGGCCCCTCTGAGGGGCGTAAAGGAGTAATTTTGATTACACATATTAGCCCGCTTGGCTCAATGGATCTGTTGTCTCAGCTTGAAGTTGACATGCTAAAACGCACTGCCAGCAGCGACCTTTACCGCCTGTTCCGTAATTGCTCTCTGGCAGTATTGAACTCAGGTAGCCAGACTGATAACAGCAAAGAGCTGCTATCTCGCTACGAAAGTTTTGATATCAATGTGTTACGCCGCGAGCGAGGCGTCAAGCTGGAGCTGGTCAATCCGCCAGAACATGCCTTTGTTGATGGACGAATTATCCGTTCACTACAGGCTAACCTATTTGCGGTTCTGCGAGATATCCTGTTCGTGAATGGTCAGATCGTCAGCGCCGGACGTTTCCAGCACCTTAATATGGAAAACTCCAGCCATTTGACCAATCTGGTATTTTCTATCCTGCGTAACGCCCGCGCACTACATATTGATGAAGATCCTAATATGGTGGTGTGCTGGGGTGGGCATTCTATTAATGAAATTGAATATCTGTATGCCCGCAAGGTCGGTAGCCAATTGGGCCTGCGTGAACTGAATATCTGTACTGGCTGCGGGCCAGGCGCGATGGAAGCGCCAATGAAAGGCGCGGCGGTAGGCCATGCGCAACAGCGCTACAGACAAGGTCGTTTCATCGGTATGACCGAGCCTTCGATTATTGCCGCTGAGCCGCCAAATCCTCTGGTTAACGAACTGGTAATCATGCCAGATATCGAAAAACGTCTGGAAGCCTTTGTACGCATAGCCCACGGCATTATCATTTTCCCCGGTGGCGTTGGTACCGCAGAAGAGTTGCTCTATCTGCTTGGGATTTTGATGAATCCTGAAAACAGCAATCAGGTTTTACCTTTGATTCTGACCGGGCCAAAAGAAAGTGCAGATTATTTCCGAGTATTGGACGATTTCATCGTTAATACATTGGGAGAGAAGGCGCGGACTTACTATCAGATTATTATCGACGATCCGGACGAAGTGGCTCGCCAAATGAAAAAAGCCATGCCACTGGTGAAAGAGAATCGTCGAAATACCGGCGATGCCTATAGCTTTAACTGGTCGATGCGCATTGAACCAGACCTGCAATTGCCATTTGAACCAACCCACGAGAATATGGCTGCACTGAATTTATACCCTGATCAACCGGCAGAAAAGCTGGCTGCAGCACTACGTCGGGCATTTTCAGGCATTGTGGCTGGGAATGTAAAAGAAATCGGCATTCACGCCATTGAGGCTTATGGGCCTTATAAATTACATGGCGACCCGCAGATGATGAAGCAAATGGATCATTTGCTACAAGGATTTATTGCTCAGCATCGAATGAAGTTACCGGGCAGCGCATATACGCCATGTTATGAAATATGCCCTTAAATGCGAGCGGCGACTACGCTCGCTCAATAAGGCTTAAGTGACAGTGAGGCGGCAAATTAGAATACTCCCCCGATACTTAGCCATTCTAAGTATCGGGGGGAGTAAAAGAGTCGATGCGATAACATGACGTATTGGACGTATTGGACGTATTGGACGTATCAATAATATCGATTTTATTTCCACCCACACAATTTCGACTATCAGGACTCTTGCATTCAGGTTATGGATATACACCTTCTTATCGTTGACGCACTCAATCTCATTCGCCGCATCCATGCTGTGCAAGGTTCCCCTTGTGTAAATGCCTGTACTCATGCGTTACAGCAGCTTATTGCGCACAGTCAGCCTACCCATGCGGTTGCCGTTTTTGATGAGGATGACCGTTCCGATAGCTGGCGCCACCATTGTTTGCCAGATTACAAAGCCGGGCGATCGCCAATGCCGGATAATTTACAGCAGGAAATGCCGCAGCTTAGACAAGCTTTTTCCGAACTAGGCGTCCCTTGCTGGCACTCTCCCGGCAATGAGGCCGATGATTTAGCCGCCACGCTAGCGGCTAAAATTGCTGGTGCTGGACATCAAGTTACCATCGTTTCTACCGATAAAGGTTACTGCCAGTTATTGGCACCAAACGTACAGATTAGGGATTACTTTCAGAAACGCTGGCTGGACTTGCCATTCGTCAAACAGGAGTTTGGCGTTGCCCCACATCAATTACCTGATTATTGGGGGCTGGCCGGTATCAGCAGCAGCAAAATTCCCGGCGTAGCAGGAATAGGCGCTAAAACGGCGGCGGTGTTATTGCAACAGGTCAACAGTCTGGAAACGTTGTATCAAAACCTTGAACAGGTTCCTGAAAAGTGGCGAAAAAAGCTGCAACAGCATCAGGACATGGCCTTTATCTGCAAACAGGTAGCAACACTTAAAACAGATTTACCGCTGAACGGTAACCTACAACAGCTGCGCTTAGGCAAAAGTTAAGGGATCCATTGGCCTAATGCTGGTCACTTAAAGTGACCAGCTGCCTTTTTATCCGGGTTGGCGAGATTACCGGCCTGCTCGGAGAAGTAACATTGATAATGCCGAGGGCTCGTGAAAGCTCCATTAAAAAAGGGTTCATGCAGAGACATGAACCCTTTTTACATCAACCAACAGAGCGGTCAACCGATCCTTAAACGATCGGCACTAGCCTATCGCCCCTTCTGATTTTACATATTAGCTATTCAATCTCTGGCATTAACCCGAAGGTTTTAAAGATTGGGGTTTAAACGTTTCATTTTGATTCCCGAACGCCCAATCATACATGTCTAGCTATGAGTTAAATCAAATAGTTAGCTTTGAAAATAACTAAATACGTTCATCTCTACGCCCTGGAACGCCAGCCCAGATACGACGAACATGCACGGTCACTTCTTCACGATCGTGATAAAGCTGTTTAGCCTGAATATGCGCATTAATACCGTTTTCTTTCAACTGTTCGTCCATCAGTGCCAGGTTTTGCAACACTTCTTCGTAGCGCTTTTTCATTGGCAATTTAAGATTGAAAATTGCTTCGCGACACCAGCCATTGACCAGCCAATCGGTAATAAGCTGCGTTACACGCGCTGGCTTTTCAACCATATCGCAAACCAGCCAATAGATATTGCTACGCGTTGGCTCGTATTTGAACCCATCCGCACGGTGATGAGTCACCTGCCCGGTATCCATCAGACTCTGCGCCATAGTGCCGTTATCCACCGCCTGCACCATCATGCTGCGTTGAACCAGTTGATAAGTCCAGCCACCCGGACAAGCGCCGAGATCCACCGCGTGCATGCCGCTTGCCAGTCGTTCTTCCCACTCATCCGCAGGAATAAATTCGTGGAAAGCCTCTTCCAGCTTGAGCGTCGAACGGCTTGGCGCATCCGAAGGGAATTTCAGGCGCGGAATCCCCATATACAGAGGAGAGTTGTTGTTACTGTAGGAATAACCAACATAACAGCAGCCAGAAGCGATAAAGAATACGTGAACCACCGGACGATGCGGATTTTCACGAGTCTGCAAAATTTTCTGTTCACGCATCGCGGCACGCAGCGGCACCGTCAGCTTGCGGCAGAATTTAAGCAATTCTTTACTCTCATTGGTATCCGGCACTTCAACTCGCAGTTCGCCAGCTTTTTCCACCACGCCGACCAACATCCCTACAATCGGAGACACTCGATCTTCCGGCGGTAGATCCTTCAGCAGTTCGCCAACAACCATCATTTGGCGAGCAAAAATCAGCTCCTTAAACGGCAACTCGCGAATCAGGCGATCCGCATCTTCATGCTGGTAACATTCGAATAAGACATAACCGCTATTATCTTTTACCCGAGCAAAACCAAAGACTTCGTGTTCTGCGGCCTTGGCGGTAATTTCTGCCGCACACTCTTTTTCAAAGCCTTGACGGCAATATAAAGCGATTTTATTCATGGCGTTCTGCCCTTTTCCGTAGACGCAGCGCGCCAATCAACATCAAAATCCATCCCGCCATAAAGCATACGCCGCCAATTGGCGTGACATATACCCAAAGTTTCAGGTGCGATAGAGCCAGGCAGTAGAGACTGCCACTAAATAACAAGGTGCCGAGGGCCAATAAAGCGCCGCTCCAGTAAAACCAAATACTAATCTGGCGCTGCATAGCAACGGCCAAAGCGAGAATAGCCAGAGTATGAAATCCCTGATATTCCAAACCGGTACGGATCCAGGCCATTTCATTTACGCCCAGACTTCCGCTTAATACATGTGCGCCAAAAGCACCAAAAGCGACATAGAAAAAACCGCTGATAGCGGCAAAGATCAGCATCAAACGACCACTCATCGTTATTTACCTTATTTTATAAATAGTTACTGTGGTGAAATTAGGTAATTTTGCGTTTTTTTACGATCAATTTTCGTAGCGGAATCGTAATTTCTCTTGTTCACTGGCAGCCCGAGCCAGAATCCACTGACGAAAGGCAGCTATTTTACCCAGTTCTGCCTGACTGTCATGACAAACCAGATAAAAAGCATTTTTACTTACCAGAACCTCATTGAACGGGCATACCAACCGCCCCGCTTCGATTTCGGTCTGAGCCATCACATTATTCACCAAAGCAATACCCTGACCGTGAACCGCAGCCTGAACCACCATGGCACTGTGACTAAAAATCGGCCCTTGCTGCACATTAATTTGCGGAACACCCAACTGACGGGTATAAGCCAACCAATCGCGGCGGGAAGTATCATGCAACAAAGTATGATTAGCCAGATCTGCCGGAACTTTCAACGGATGTTCACCCATTAACAGGCTAGGAGCACAAACTGGCAGCAGAAACTCGGCGTACAATCTTTCGGTGCGCAGCCCTGTCCAGTTGCCGCGACCGTAGAAAATAGCCACATCTACATCATCTGCCAATTTATCTTCTTCACGGTCAACCGCTTGGATTCTGACGTCAATCCCCGGATAAGCTGAGTTAAAGCTAGATAAACGTGGAACCAACCATTGAATAGCAAAACTCGGCGGCAAACTGACCGTTAATGCCCCCTTGGCACTACGGGCCTGTAATTTGCGCGTAGCTTCGTTAATCGAAGTGAAAATTTCTTTAATATCCAGGTAGTAACTTTGCCCCTCTTCCGTCAGCAGTAAGGAACGGTTACGTCGACGGAAAAGCTTCAGGCCCAGAAAGTCTTCCAGAGATTTAATCTGGTGGCTAACGGCAGCCTGAGTGACAAATAATTCATCCGCCGCCTTAGTAAAACTGAGGTGGCGCGCGGCCGCATCAAACACGCGGAGAGCATTAAGGGGTGGCAATCGTTTTGACATGAATTGGATACTTTTTTATAACGGCTCATCCGTGGATGAAACCCTTTGTTTACTTATTAGTTTTTGTAATGCGAGCCATTATAAATTGTCCGTTGATGATGCGCCAGCAAATACCTATAGTGGCGGCACTTCCCGAGCCGGAACGAAAAGTAGGTTTGGTATCCAGGTACTGAATTACTTTTGGCTTTGTGGTTGTGATGTTGTGTTTGCAAATGGTCTGGTATGCCAGACATAGTAGCTAAGCTACTGTTTTTTCACTTCCTGTACATTTACCCTGTCTGTCCATAGTGATTTTATGCAGCACCGCCCCATAAAGCGGTGCTTTTTTTTATCTTAAATTTGAGCTTCACTGCGCGTTGCACGTCAGAAAAGCTTAAACTTAATCAGGTAGTCAGGCTAAAATCCGCCGGATTATTTCCCTTCCGCCATTTCTTTTACTTCGGAACGGTTAATTTGCTGTTCTGTGCCGTTGGCATCAATGTAACTGATCATACCGGTATCATTATCGACTTTAGGTTTACCATCAGCGACGATGGTGCGACCATCGTTGGTATGCATGACATAGTTGCTAGAGCAGGCTGCGAGAGTAAAAGTAAGCATTAAAGCGGAAAGTACGGCAGCTGTCTTATTCATAGAACACTCCTTGCAGATTAAAACACTGAAAAAAATAATTTAGATTATTAAATTAATTATTCACCAGACACTATTCAGCATAACAAACTTATTACATATTTCCATGAATCTGGGTAATTAGCGGGCTAATTACCCGTTAAACACCGAAAAATAAGAATGATCTTAGCTTTTCAGAGGATATGAGAACGGTATGAAGTCTTTTAACCCCGCAGCTTTTCGCGCAGAATTTCCGGCTATTAATAGTTCGGGGATTTACCTGGATAGCGCCGCTACCGCGCTGAAACCCCAAGGGGTGATTGACGCCACTCAACAATTTTATGCACAAGATGCGGCCACGGTACATCGCAGTCAGCATCATGCCGCTCGTTCCCTGACCTTGCGTTTTGAACAAGCTCGTCAGCAAGTTGCTGATTTTATTAACGCCCCTACGGCAGAAAATATTGTCTGGACCAAAGGCACTACCGAAGCGATTAATCTGATCGCGCAAAGCTACGCTCGCCCTCGCCTCCAACCCGGAGATGAAATTCTGGTGAGCGAAGCTGAACATCATGCCAACCTGATTCCCTGGCTATTGGTTGCAGAGCAAACTGGCGCAACCTTGGTAAAACTACCGCTGGGCAGCGACTTTCTCCCTGATTTTCAGCAGCTACCCGCGTTATTAAACGGGAAAACCCGCATTTTAGCGCTGGGACAAATGTCTAATGTCACCGGCGGCATGCCTGATTTGGCTTTGGCTATCAATCTGGCACACAGCAAAAACTGCGTAGTGGTCGTTGATGGCGCTCAAGGTGTGGTGCACAGCCCGGCGGATGTTCAAGCATTTGATATTGATTTTTATGCTTTTTCTGCCCATAAACTCTATGGCCCGACGGGAATTGGCGCATTATATGCCAAAGCAGAACTGCTGGACGAAATGCCCCCTTGGCAGGGTGGCGGTAAAATGCTGACTCAGGCTTCCTTCGCCGGTTTTACTCCACAGGACGCTCCTTACCGTTTCGAAGCAGGAACCCCCAATATCGCTGGCGTTATCGGCCTGTCCGCCGCACTTAGCTGGCTTGAAAATATTGATATTGAAGCGGCGGAAGAATACAGCAGCAATTTGGCTACGCTAGCGGAAGAGAAACTGAGCAAACTGGACGGATTTCGCAGTTATCGTTGCTCTAACTCCAGCTTGCTGGCTTTTAACTTTGACGGAGTACACCACAGCGATTTGGTCACATTGCTGGCAGAGCAAGGTATCGCTCTGCGCGCCGGCCAGCATTGTGCTCAGCCGCTAATGAGTGCGTTGGGTATCAGCGGTAGCCTGCGAGCCTCATTCGCTCCCTACAATACCCGTGAAGAAGTAGAAAGCCTCTGTTCAGCGATAACTTTCGCGCTAACATTATTGCAGGATTAATGAATACCTCAGGAAAAGCTGAGCCTCACTGAACATGAAAGAGAAGAAAATGATCGCCCCACACCCATTTGGCCAAGAAATTACCCGCGACGACCTTATCGAGAAATTCAGAACGCTGAAACAGTGGGAAGATCGCTATCGCCAGCTAATTTTGCTGGCTAAGCAGTTACCGCCGATGGATGAATCGTTGAAACAAACTGAATTCGAACTGTCCGGCTGTGAAAACCGAGTCTGGCTTGGCCACGAACTTTTGGCAAATGGCCGACTGCATTTTTATGGGGACAGCGAAGGCCGAATCGTTCGAGGTTTACTGGCGGTATTACTGACCAATGTGGAAGGGAAAACGCCACAACAAATTTTAGATCAAGATCCGTTAGATTTATTTGATCGACTGGATCTGCGCCAACAGCTAAGTAGTTCCCGCGCCAGCGGTCTACAGGCACTGGCGCTGGGAGTTAAAACGATTGCAGCTCGCTATCAGGATCCGATTTAGACCACCTGATTTTGTCGCGCCGCTTTTGCCAGCATTTTTTTCAGCGCGTGAGAGACCGCAACAAAACCGAAGGTGGCGGTGACCATAGTCACGGAACCGAATCCTGAGGCGCAGTCCATCCTTTTAGGGCCTTCCGCCGTGCTGCGGGAGGCACAGACGGAACCATCAGGCTGCGGATAAACCAGCGGCTCAGTGGAAAAAACGCAATCAATCCCGAGTTTACCTTTGCTGTTTTTCACTACGTTATAATCGCTTTTCAGCCTTTCACGCAGTTTAGCTGCCAATGGATCCTGAATCGTCTTGGCTAAATCAACAACGTCAATACGAGTTGGATCTATCTGACCGCCAGCACCACCTGTTGCGATAACCGGAATTTTATAGCGGCGGCAATAGGCCAGCAATGCCGCTTTAGGACGAATACTGTCAATTGCATCAATAACATAGCTAAAGTTACGATCCAGCATCTCAGCCACGTTGTCCGGCGTAATAAAGTCATCAATGCAGGTAACCTGACATTCAGGGTTAATCGCCCGAATACGCTCAGCCATAACCTCTGTTTTAGACTGCCCCACATTTTGTCGCAGCGCGTGTACCTGTCTGTTGGTATTGGTGACGCACACATCATCCATATCAATCAGAGTAATGGCACCGATACCGGTGCGGGCTAAGGCTTCTGCCGCCCATGAGCCCACTCCGCCAATACCAATCACGCAAACGTGAGCCTGCGAAAATACCGCCAGCGCCTGCTGACCATAAAGACGGGCTATGCCACCAAATCGCTGTTGATAAGCTTCAGAATACAGTGTGCTCATAACCTTATTTGTACCTTATAGAGAAATAACCTAAAACCAGTCTTACGAATGCAAAAGCGGCCAATTGGCCGCTTGAGAAGCTGTGACTGTAAACAGAGTCACGCCATTAGTCGCCTAGTTATTCACTAAAAGCGAAGAGCTGGAAGGCGTGTTGGCTTTATCACCTTTATAAGCGGTAAACATTGGGCCACCGCTTTGAGCATTTTTCAGTACCCATACACGACCATAGTGATTATAGAAACCAGCAGCCTGACCGGCCTCATGACCAATACCCTGATAAATATCGAAATGCTGACCTTTGATTGCGCCACCGACGTCCAGCGCAACCATCAGGCGCATTTGATATTGTCCGGTAAATTTGCCCTGTTCGTCCAGCAGTGGCACTTCGGCCAGCAACGTTGTTCCCGCAGGAATTAATGAACGATCCGATGCCACAGAAGCTTTCGCAATTAATGGAACCGCGCTCGCACCTTTTACCGGGGCGTACATTTCCGGTTTAAAGAACACAAATGACGGGTTCTGCTCTAATAACTCTCTGACTTCTGCTTCACTGTGCGTTTCAGCCCATTTACGAATAGCTTGCATCGACATATCGGCCTTAGCGACTTCACCACGGTCAATCAGCACTTTCCCGATACTGCGGTAAGCATGGCCATTTTTGCCTGCATAACCAAAGAAGGTCAGGGGTCGCCCATCACCAAAATCTACGTAACCGCTGCCCTGTACTTCCATCATAAAGTTATCCATCAACGAATTGGTGTATGCGATAACTAAATTGCGATCATCCAACGCACCGGCGTAGATTCCGGCGCGATCGGGCAGACGGCCTTTGCCTTTTTTAGATGGCATACGGTATAGAGGATGACGGAATTCTCCCTGCGGCGTATAGCGAGCTTGTAAAACTGGAGTGTAATAGCCGGTAAACTGGACGTTTCCAAAATTATCCACCCCTTCCATTTGATAAGCGTTCAAACCAAACAGGCTGAGTTTGCTGGTATCCGCGCCCGCCAGCATCCAGTTTTGGACTGCTTCAAAAGTATTACTGTGGCGGTTGTAAAGATTAGGTGAAGCCTGATTAATCACTTTCACCTGATCTGAATAATCTTTTGCGTTGACCGGCTTACCCGTGGCGCTGGGTTCATTGACCAGTTCCAGAGAATGGCTCAATCGACCATCCTTATATTGTTGACCACGATCGGTTGGCCGTGACTGACAACCAGCCAATACCGCAATCATTAATCCGCTCAGTAGGTATTTGCCCCAACGTCCTTTCATTACACGCCTTCTTATTACACATTTTATCTTCCGGCTGAACGATAACAAACGCCTATGGATAAAGGAATCAGTAGCCACAAAAAATCATAGTCTGGCTCATATTGCCCATAACGTAGAAAAACAAACCACATAGTTCACAAATTAGTCAATCGATTATCTTTATGCAGTTTAAATGCCAAAAGCACTTGCAAGAAATGTGATCCAGAGTATAGTGCGCTGAATCGGACGCGGGGTGGAGCAGCCTGGTAGCTCGTCGGGCTCATAACCCGAAGGTCGTCGGTTCAAATCCGGCCCCCGCAACCAACAACTTGATAGTCAGTAGAAAATAAGCATTAAGACGGACGCGGGGTGGAGCAGCCTGGTAGCTCGTCGGGCTCATAACCCGAAGGTCGTCGGTTCAAATCCGGCCCCCGCAACCAACCGATACTGAGTACCAGCAGTATCAAATGTCGTCCGATGGTGTTGAAATAATAGTAAAATAAGTTGTTAGACGGACGCGGGGTGGAGCAGCCTGGTAGCTCGTCGGGCTCATAACCCGAAGGTCGTCGGTTCAAATCCGGCCCCCGCAACCAATTCTTAATGACAGTTTTCTCACTCAAAACACCCTCAAGGGTGTTTTTTTGTTTCTGGCTTCCGGAAACTACCCTATCCCGGCTGACTCACCCAATAAATTTCCTTACTCCATTCCCAATCAGCCAATCCTTTGACCGGTAAATTCAATAACGCCTTAATACCATTACCAGCGCCATTACACCCGAGCAACTGCCCCACCGTTAGCAAAGTAAGCTTTGATTCCGGCAAATACAGATTCAGCAATTTGTTGTTGGAAATGACTGGTGCGTAATTTACGTTCTTCTTCTACGTTACTGATAAAAGCGGTTTCTACCAGAATCGAAGGGATATCCGGCGCTTTTAATACGGCAAATCCAGCTTGATCGACTCGGTTCTTATGCAGTTTATTAATTTTACCTAACCGATGTAACACTTCTTTACCAAATTTTAGGCTGTCGTTAATCGTTGCGGTCTGTAGCAGGTCAATCATGGTGTGATCCAGATAGCGATCGCCGCTTTTACTGACGCCGCCGATCAGGTCAGCCTCGTTCTGGGTTTGCGCTAGGAATTTCGCCGCCGTACTGGTTGCACCTTTGGTGGATAACGCAAATACCGACGAACCGCGAGCAGCTCTATTGGTAAAAGCATCTGCATGAATCGAAATAAACAGATCGGCGCGCTGCTTACGGGCTTTTGCCACCCTGACTTTCAGCGGGATAAACACATCTTCATTTCGCGTCATAAATACCCGCATATTCGGCTCACGCTGAATCAGCGCGCGGAGGCGACGGGCAATTTGCAGTACAATGTCTTTTTCGCGAGTTTTGTTTTTTCCTATTGCGCCGGGGTCTTCGCCACCGTGCCCTGGATCCAGCATAATCACAATCGGACGATCGCGTCCTGCCTTACCAGCCCGAGCCGATTCTGCCGGCAAGGTTCGCTCCACGTTGCCTTTGTTGTAATCCTCAAGCAGCGCCAGCAAAGGATCGTCTTCCTCGGAAACGCCTCCCTTAGCGGGATAAAGATCAACAACCAGACGGTTACGGAATTTGGAAACGGGCTTCAGGGTAAACAACTGCGGGCTAATACTTTGCTTGAGTTCCAATACCAGACGCACGGTATTTTTATCAAATTGTCCAACGCGAGCCTGCTTTAAGTAAGGATCGCCAGACTGGATTTGCTCACCAATCTCTTTCAGTACGCTATTGAGATGAACACCTTCGATATCCACCACAATTCTGTCGGGATTTGTTAAAGCAAATTGGCGATATTTAAGTGGCGTATTCGATTCCAACGTCACACGGGTATAGGTTGAGGAAGGCCATACCCGAACGGCAACTACCTGAGATGCGGCGGCAAATCCAACCTGACTAACGCTGAGTAACCAGGTTGCAGCTACGCCTTGCAGTAAACGGCGACGCGCGGGATTATGATCTGAATTTGCCATGGAACTCCAAAGTAACTACCAATAAACGATGAAAAAACAACCAAAAAAGATAATGATGGCAAAACTTTAGCGAATCACTCCCCCTCTGTCATCAGAAAACATTTTTATGTTATTCAATTTATTACTCTCTCATAGCCATACACATGCATCTAATAGCAATTTCTTACTTGCCTTCACGACCATAAAAGAATAAAAATACAAAAATACCGAATAAAAATTCAAAGAGGGTCTGCCGTGAAGGAACGTAGTACTGAACTGGTCCAAGGGTTTCGCCACTCAGTTCCCTATATTAATGCGCACCGTGGCAAGACGTTTGTCGTCATGCTCGGCGGGGAAGCGATCGAACATGAAAACTTCGCCAATATCGTCAATGATATAGGGCTATTGCACAGCCTGGGGATTCGCCTTGTGGTGGTTTATGGTGCTCGCCCACAAATCGACAGTAATCTCGCTCAGCATAACTATGAACCTATTTATCATAAGCATACTCGGGTAACTGACTCTCGAACCCTGGAATTGGTTAAGCAGGCCGCAGGATTACTTCAGTTGGATATCACCGCTCGTTTATCCATGAGCCTCAACAACACACCATTGCAAGGTGCCCATATCAACGTTGTCAGCGGTAACTTTATTATCGCGCAGCCGCTCGGCGTGGATGATGGCGTTGATTATTGCCACAGTGGCCGTATTCGCCGTATAGATGAAGAAGCGATTCATCGTCAATTGGACAGCGGTGCTATCGTTCTGATGGGGCCAGTAGCCGTTTCAGTCACCGGAGAGAGCTTTAATCTGACCTCTGAAGAAGTGGCGACGCAGCTTGCGATTAAGCTAAAAGCGGAAAAGATGATCGGTTTCTGCTCGTCCCAAGGGGTAACGGATAGAGAAGGGAATATTATTTCCGAGTTGTTCCCCAACGATGCCCAGAAACGCATTGAAGAACTGGAGCAATCAGGCGACTACAACTCCGGCACGGTACGTTTCCTGCGCGGGGCATTAAAAGCCTGTCGCAGCGGCGTTCGTCGCAGCCATTTACTGAGTTATCAGGAAGATGGAGCGCTCGTGCAAGAACTGTTCTCCCGCGATGGTATCGGTACCCAAATCGTAATGGAAAGTGCAGAGCAGGTAAGACGGGCAACTATTAACGATATTGGCGGCATACTGGAGCTTATTCGCCCATTGGAACAACAAGGTATTTTAGTGCGCCGCTCCCGTGAGCAATTAGAAATGGAAATTGATAAATTTACTATCATCGAGCGTGATAATTTGACCATCGCCTGCGCGGCTCTCTATCCATTCCCAGAAGAACAAATTGGCGAAATGGCCTGCGTAGCGGTTCATCCCGATTATCGTAGTTCGTCCCGCGGTGAAATGCTGTTAAAGCGGGTAGCCAATCAGGCACGCCAAATGGGACTGAAAAAGCTGTTTGTATTAACCACTCGCAGCATTCACTGGTTTCAGGAGCGCGGTTTTACTCCCGCAGAAGTGGAAGTTTTGCCCGTGGAGAAGCAGGAACTGTACAATTATCAACGGCGTTCAAAGATCTTGCTGGCGGATTTATAGACCATTGATATAAATAGCTCGTTGATATAAATAAATTTGAATTTAAGAATTTAAAAAGCGCAGCTCGTAACCGGTAAAACTAATAATCGATAATAAAAATTATTAGTAGGGGTCGAGCTGTAACTTTTATTTATAGGCAGCGTTTATGTATAGATAGATGTAAATGCTGAGGCGTCGAAACGATAGATATCTTGTAAGACGAACATCAAAAACCAAGCATACGACAAATAGCAAGATACTGATTTATAGATATTTACCTATTTCCCGCTATTACTCTGCTTTGCTCATCCACATACCGAAACATTAACTGAAAGCCTACCGCCTAACCCTTCCCCTGATAAGTTCTACCATAATAACCATCAGCTTACGTTGAGATTTTGCGGCCATTGTCCCATGAAACATGGCCGCAAAATCACTGGCTAAACGCTAGCGAATTAAGCGTTCCACCAAACCACTCCGTCGCTGAGTCGGAGTCAGTATTGCGCTCGTCAATACCTTGTCAGTGCAATAGAGCGTTAAATGCTTCCGAGCACGGGTTATCGCCGTATAAACTAATTCTCTGGTGACTACCGGAAGAAAATGGTTCGGTAAAACTAACGCAGTGTGCTCAAACTCGGATCCCTGAGACTTATGCACCGTCATTACATAGGCTGTTTCATGACTAGGCAAACGACTCGGCTGTACCGATTTAATGCTGCCATCTGGTAACTGGAAATGAACACGCAAATCGCCTTCAGAGTCATATAAAGCAATACCAATGTCGCCGTTAAATAACCCAAGGGCGCTATCATTGCGGTCAATCATTACCGGCCTGCCAAGATACCAGCGACCTGATGGCCCCGGAATCCGGCGAATCAATCCTTTTTGGTTGAGAATCTGCTCAATTCTTTCGTTCAGACCGCTAACGCCAAATGGCCCCGTTCGAAGCGCACAAAGCAACTGATAACGACCAAATTCAGTCAATATAACAGCGGGGTCGGCGCCCTCAACCACCTGCTGCAAATAACGCTGATAACCGACGAGGCTATGGTGTAATAGACGCTGGTAGTCATCAGCTTCAGATAACGGGAAATACTCGATATCTTCGAAGTTGCCATTCAATATGGAAAGTGCCTCACGAGGCTTGCCCGCATTGACCGCTAACGCCAGTTGTCCAATGCCGGATTTCTCATCAAAACGGTAGCTTTTTCGGAGCAAACATAGGCTATCGCGTATATTTGCTGCGTTATCGATAGCAGTTCCCGCAAGCTGGCAACCCGTCAGACGCGTCAGTTCTTCTGCGCGCTGTGGGCTATACCCGGACTCGACCAGCCGGCAGATATCCCCTAAAACGGCACCGGCTTCAACCGATGCCAATTGATCCCTATCTCCGAGGAAAATCACTCTGGCCTGCGGTGGCAGTGCCGCAATCAATTTTGCCATCATAGGCAAATCAACCATAGAAGCTTCGTCTACCACCAACACATCCAGATTCAATGGATTTCCCCGGTGAAAGCGTAAACGTTGGCTATTGGGCTGAGCGCCAAGCAGACGATGTATCGTTGAGGCCTGATCGGGAAACAGCTTTCTTTCGTTTTCACTGAGTGGCAGATCGTTACTGGCCTTGCCTAATGATTCCGTTAATCGTGCGGCAGCTTTACCGGTCGGTGCAGCCAATTGAATACGCAATTTTTTATCTTCATTCAATTGCACTAGCGCCGTTAACAACCTGGCCACCGTGGTCGTTTTCCCAGTGCCTGGCCCGCCAGAAATTACCGAAATTCGGCGAGTAACGGCAACAGCCGCAGCCACCTTCTGCCAATCGATTTCACCCGATGACGCACCAAACAGGTTATCCAGAATCCCTCGTAACCGTTTCTCATCGATTGGTTCATTCACGTCATCGTGGGCAATAAAATCCGCTACATCGCCCTCACTTTGCCACATACGTTGTAAATAGAGGCGTTCCTGCTGTAATACCAAAGGAGTAGGTAAAGAGCCATCACTGATTGCATCCGAAAGTGCTAACGCGGCCTGCAAATCTGCAGCCTCCGGCTCTCCGGCAGCTTGCCATAGGGCATGAGCCAAATCGGGCTGCCGTCCACCAAACAGTCGCTCCGGATGCAGTCTGTCTAAAGGCAGGCAAACGTGCCCAGCTCCGGTTTCAGCGCTTAAATATGCCGCAACCAATTGGATCAAAGGAGAATTATCAGTAGCGATCATCCGTGCAAACTGAACGTCTAACGGGCGCAATAGTTTGTCGCTAACCGCCTGTTCCAGCAGCGTTATCATTCTGACTCTCCATCTGCGTTCACGGATTCCCCGCTAAATAGGCGATCCATTCCTTCAACCAAGGCGATATCCGGCCGACAGTCAAAAACGCCGTTTCCAGGTTTTTGACTATCTGCGCCACGTAAAAAGAGATAAATCACGCCGCCAAAGTGCCGCTGATACTCATAATCGGGTAAACGATGCCGTAAATAACGATGCAGAGCCAAGGTATAAAGCTGATACTGCAAATCATAGCGATGTTCAGCCATAGCCTGTTCCATCGCCTCTCTGGTATAGGCGCTGCTATCTTCCCCCAACCAGTTTGATTTGTAGTCCAACAGATAATATTTACCCTGCCAGCAAAATACCAGATCGATAAAACCTTTGAGCATTCCTTGAACCTGCTGGAAATCCAGCTTGGGGCAACGAGCGGACAGAGGGTCATATTGCCTGACCAAAGCATCCAGTTCATTTGGCTGCAATAAACGCTCGATAGGTAGGTAAAACTGTAGCTCTGCCTGCTTATCCTTCGGTGGTAAATGGCTCAATGTCACGCCTGTATTGTTTAACGGCGTAGTGAGAATATCGGTAAGCCATTGATGCAGAACCGGTTGCCATTCATCCCCTAATCCCTGCTGCTGCAGTTGCTCAGCTAACCAGGCTTCGTCGAGGGGCTGACTGAAGTCCAAAGGCTCCAGTAAATCATGCAAAAAGGTTCCGGGCGCGGCACCTCTTGGGAAGGTATGAGCCGTCAAACTCGCTTCTTCCGCAGGCCCTTTTTCTCCAGCAGCGTCGGTGTCCAGCTTCGGTAATAGCTCTTGGGGTAACACATCGTCTGTCGGAATGCTGATATTTTTGGACGAGCCATGTTGTTGTAATCCCGAATAACTGGTTACGCGCCAATTATCGAACATTTTACGCGAGAAGGTACGAGCTGCCAGTTCTGGCATAGGTTCGTTTTGCTGCTGCCACTGGCGATCATCCAGCCGTTCGACCAAGGTGACCGCAATATCCTCATCGGATAAGTCAGCCAGCTTTTCAGCCAGGAAAACGGCGTCTCCTGCCTGCGCAGCTTGAACCAAGTAGCCGAGAGCGCTGAGATGCATATCACTCTCCCCCTGTTTTTTCCGGCCACCTTTAATAAGGGGAGCAATACCGATGCTACAGTGATAAATCGAGCGGGTAAGGGCAACGTATAACAGGCGAAGATCCTCAGCTAACCGCTCTTCTTCAGCGAGTTGCTTACTCTCGTCACTGGCGTTCAAATCCAGCAGGGCTTCAAAATTAGTTCTATCGTGGTACAACACATCCTGTTGCTGCCTGAAATTGCCCACAAAAGGCAACCAGACCAAGGGGTACTCCAATCCTTTCGACTTATGAATGGTGATGACCTGCACCAAATGGCGATCGCTTTCGAGCCTTAACTGTTGGTTTTCCGATTGATAGTTGGGCTGAGCAATCTGTTGAGCCAGCCAGCGAACCAGACCATGCTCACTGTCTAACTGCGATTCTTCTTCCTGCAATAACTCACCCAAATGCAGCACGTCAGTCAGCCGCCGTTCACCACCAGCCGTGGCCAGTAGGTTTTCGGCCAATCCCCTACGCGCAATAAGCTCACGTAGCATCGGTAAAACACCACGTTTTTGCCAGTGTTGTCGATAGCGATCAAATTCCTCAACTAACGCATCCCAAGCTTTTTCATCGTGATTAAGCGCATCTAACATCTGCGCATCCAGCCCCAGCAAACTGGTCGCCATGGCGCTGCGTAATGCCCTTTCTTGTTCTGGTGCCAATACCGCCTGCAACAACCACAATAAATCCTTGGCTTCTGGGGTTTCAAATACGCTGTCTCGGTTCGACATATACACCGAAGGAATAGACAGCAGACTTAAGGCATCACGGATTAATGCAGCTTCCGCGCGGCTTCGCACCAGAATAGTGATATCCGACGCTTGTACCGGACGCGGCCCATCAGGTGTCTGTAAAATAGCCTTCCCTTGCTGCCCGGCGGTTAACCAATCACGAATCTGCACGGCACATTGGCGAGACATAAGCTGCTGATATTCGCTCACACCAACGCCATCACCATGCTGTAACCAGAAATGCAGTGCAGGTTGCGTATGACCTTCAATCTGGAAATCCAATACCTGGTTTTTCTCTGCCGCCGCAACTTCGATAAAGGGTATTTGCTCGAATAAAAAAGGCGCTCTAACTCGGCTAAATAAGCGGTTTACCGAACGAACCATCGGAAAAGATGAACGCCAGTTGGTTTCCAAAGTGTAGTGAGCACTAACCTCAGAACGAGCGCGAATATAGGTAAAGATATCCGCTCCGCGAAATGCATAGATCGCCTGTTTGGGATCGCCGATAAGCAACAGGCCGCACTCTTTCTGGCGACCATACAGCGTATTGAAGATCCGGTATTGTTGAGGATCGGTATCCTGAAATTCATCAATCATTGCAACGGGATAACGCTGCCGGATAGCTTCAGACAACATTTCACCGCCCGGCTGCTGTAAAGCGGCATCCAAACGGCTGAGAAGATCGTCAAAACCGAGCTCTGCCCGCTGCCGTTTCTCCTGCTGAACACTCATTCGAATTTCACTGATCGCCCGAGCCAAAATCAGGTCTCGCAGCGTTAAGGGTTGTTCAAACAAAACGTCAATCGCGGTAAATAGTGGATGTTCAGGAGCCGCTCCTTTTTTGGTTTTTTCAAACAAAACTGTCTGGCGAAACTTCTCTAACTCTTTGGGCAAGATATAGTCTAGGGTTTCCTGCTCGGCCCATAGCCCAACTTTCTCAAGCCAATTGGGAAGGTGCTTACTGCTGTAACTACGCTTATCCACTCCTGATTCACTAATCAACCCAGCCAGTTCATGGGCGCTTTGACGCCAGAATGCTTTTAACTCATCGATCTTCGTGATGACCTGCTGATGACGGCTGAAAATCGTTTCGTCATCTCTAGGAGTTTGTCGCAGCTTAGGCGCCTCCCCCTGAAGATAAGCAGATAAATCTTTGAGTAACGCTTCTGGACCGCTCCATTCCTGACTCACTACCGCGGCAATAGCCAAAGGCAATGGATAACAGTGACGACGCCAAAAATCGGCACAGGCCTGCCGCCGCAGTGGTAATTCATCCTGAATCAGTTTTTGTTCGAACAGAATCCCTGATTCAAATGCGTTATTAGCCAGCATCCTCTGGCAGAAACCATGAATGGTATAAATCGCGGCTTCATCCATTTGCCGCTCGGCCGCAAGCAGATACGCCGCAGCAGCGGGTAAATCTGTGATCTCTGCCAATAACGCCCGATGCGCCGGATTATTACTTTTCCCTCGCACACAAGCGATACGTAATTCATGGATATTGCTACGGATTCTCCCCCTCAGTTCCTCGGTCGCTGCTTCGGTAAAGGTTACCACCAAGATTTCTTCTACAGTCAGCGGGCGTAGGTAAGCGGAGCTTCCCCCCAGCCCGAGTAACAATCGTAAATAGAGCAATCCGATAGTAAACGTTTTTCCCGTACCGGCCGACGCTTCAATCAGGCGTTCGCCATAAAGCGGTAAAGTCAGCGGTTCAAGTCGTTGGGGAGAATTTGTCATCATGGCACCAATACTTTCCGTGGCAGAGTTTGCTGTAACGATGACGCGTTAGGATAAGTTTTCCACCCTTTAGGCGCAGCATAACTACCCGCATCCTTTCCGTTACCTTTAACCTGAGAAAGCAACGCAAGCCCTTGAGGTTTAATCACCGCCTGCTGGAAATAGTCAGCCAGCTCAGCGTTATTAATTTGCCGAACCTGAGCGATCAAGTTATCCCGAGTATCAAAAGCAAAATTATTTCGACTAAAGTCATTACTTAAGCGGCTGGCTTCCTCACCCAACGTCTGCGGGCGTTGCAGCAGTTGGTTAATCAGTCCCTGCTTATACTGCTCGAAATCTGCCGGTTTCATATCCCGCAAACGCTTCTCAGCCTGAGGATAGAAAGCCAGATAGCGTTGATAGAGGTACTTAGGTTGCTTACTATTACTTTGCAGCAGGAAGCCTATCCCCCATTGACGCCCTACTGACATCGGGAAGGCGAAGACGGCATAGCCTAACTGCTCCTCGGTGCGCAACCGATCGTAGAACCACGGTTGAATGATTTGCCCCAACAAGTTGCTGTAAGCCATGCTTTTGATTTCATTATAGCCAGTAGGAATATATACCGCAGCCAAAGCCGCATCGGTGCTACTACCCACTCGTTGTAAATTAGCCAACTGCGTCTTATCGACTATCACGTCCTCCCCGACCCACCAATTTGTGCCAATGCAACCCAGCTGTTTTTTCAGGGTTTCAGCTAACTCGCTAACCTGTTTAGGTGCCATATTCCCGATAGCCAGGATTTCAACCGCAGACTCCTTAAGTAAACGATCACGGTAAGCGATCACCTCCTGCACTGTAATCGTATCGAGGAGCTGACTTCTTTCACTACGCTCGGTATAAGGCACACGAGACAGCATTTTTATCGGCTGAATCGCCAGTTCAAATGCTTTTCCTTTATCCGCAATAGCCAGCTGCTCGCGATACCAAGATTTAGCCTGCGTCAACTGATCTTCTGTCGGAGTGAAGCTGGAGTACCCTGTGACTAAAGAGGTCAATAGCTGAGGTAAACGCTGAGTAAAACCATTGGCATTGACGTATAAACCATTGCTCGGCCCGGTCGAGAAGCTAATGCCACCGATAGATGCCTGGTAGCTCAATTGATCGAGAGAAAGTGAAGCCAGATAGTCAGTCAGAGCGAACAATACCTGATGACGAGCATCGTCGAGCGCATGTTGATTACGAAATGCGAGAGAGATATCCGCTTTAGGTTCATCAGCAAAATACTGGCTAGGCATGTAGAACACACGTAAACCTGGCTGATCGACGATTTTCTCTGGACGAGTCATCGTTTTATCGACTTTAACCAAAGAAAAATCATCAGGAATATAAGGGTTTAGCGACGGTAAGGAGAGCGCGACTTTTTGTTCTAAATTTTGCCACTCTTTCAACTGCTGAGGAGTGATTTTGTTCACCTGATAAGGTGCTTCAACAAAATAAGCCGTTTTGTTATGTGGCTCATTAGGGCTGATATACCAAATTCTGGCATTTTCCGGCGTCATTTCCGCCAATCGGGCGGCAATGGCTTTAGGAGCAAAACGATCGGCCAGATAAGGCGCATCAAGCGTATGCTCGACCGGTACTCGTAGCATCATATCCACCAGCCACTCGATATAATCCATATCCCGAGTGATGGATGGATAACGGAAATCCAGGTTCAATACATGAGCAATTTCATCAAAGTAACTTTTATTAATACCTTCTTTGCCTAACATTTTCAGATACTCAAAAATAGCCGCAACGACTAAATCTCGCTGTGCCAGCCCTTTATCTGTCAAGGATACTGAGATCGAAAATACTCCGCCGTTGCGATCAACCATAGGATCGGCCCCTGCGTTGATCGAGTCGGCAAGCCCCTGCTTTTGTAACCAGTCAGATAAGGTATTTTTGCTACGATTACCAATCAGATAACTAATATAAGTATCTGTCTTACTTCTAAATTCAGCACTATTATTGTCGATGCGAAAATCAACTTTCAGCTGCTTACGCGGCTGTGCGGGAACATAATGAATGATGATACCGGTTTGCTCAGCGGTGACCACAGGTACGGTGATAGGTGGAACCTTGGCATCATGATTAGGAATACGACCAAACGTATCTGCCGCTAACTGAGCCAGCTGATCCAAAGGCTGGTTACTATAAATCACGCCAACCATCAGGTTTGCGGAATAATAACGCTTATAAAAATCTAACAGTTCATCATGCAACTTTCCGTCAGGCTTATCCTTCAGCGTCTCCAGATTACCACCGGAAAAACGAGCGCTAGGGTGAGCCGGATTGAGCGTTTCTGCATTAACTTGGCCAATGCGCATACCGTCACGAGAACGAGCCATAGTCAGTTCAGCATTGACGGCGTTACGCTCCCGATCGGCATTAATCGGATCCAGCAGAGGCTCGGCAATAGCATCGGCCAAACGTTCAACCGCAGGTGCTAAAGCATCATTTTCCACTTCCAGATAAAATGCCGTGCGATAAGAAGCCGTGCTGGCATTGTGGCTACCGCCGTGCTTTTTCAGGAATTCCGAAAGATTTCCTGGTTCAGGGAATCGCTTCGACCCCATAAGAACCATATGTTCAAGGTAATGAGCTAACCCCAACTGATTATTGGGATCTTCCAGCGTGCCAACAGGCAGCGCTAAAGCAGCCAAAGACTTCGGCGCATCCTGGTCAGACACCAAAAGCACCGTCATACCGTTAGCCAGTTTTATTGCCTGATATTTACGTTGATCGTGTTGGCTTTTATGAATGGTTTCCGCTAATGGTTGCCAACCTGTCGAAGCCCAGCTAACCGGCATCCACAACCATAATAAGAAAATTACACCGGCGATACGGGTAAGCTGTTTGTGCATTCCTTTCTCCCATGACCCTAAAAATATGGCACCAGAATTTTGTCGCGTTTGTTGAGTACCAAACGTTTGGTACCTAATTTTTCTACAGGCTGATACTCATCAGCAAATTTCAGTAATTGTAATATTTATGACAATAAAACAATCAGTTAGAAAACGGTGAACAGCTAAATAAAACGTTCTAATACTATTGCCATTTACTCTTCACCGCCCAATTGTTGTTAAACTCGATTGTGCTGCGCAACAGGCAATAAGTAACGTTCCGTTTCTTGTAAAATCATTGCCAGACGAGTGCTGTCCATGTGGCGGAAAACTCGTTGTATGTAAGGATCTTCTCCCTCTCCAGCTATTTGCTGAGATCCCTGCCAAGCCAATAAAAGCTTATTGCGGGCTTTTTCCTGCGTATCTTCATCCCACAGAATTTGTCCGGACTCCGCATTAAAACACTGACTGAGCCAAGCCCAGCCACTTTTGCTCAAAAGCAATAATGGTCGGCTCATTCCTTTTTGGTAACCCTCAAGTAATATCTGCAGATTAGCCTGAGCCTCACTTGCCTCGAGAGGCCCAAAACGCCATGTGGTTCCTTTTCGGCCATACATTCGGCTTTCGCCCTTTCCGCCCGCTGCACAGTAAACCACATGCTCAACCCAAAGAAGCAACCCATCCACTGCCGTCAGAGCCGCTGGCCGCCAGCGAACTAATCCATCGGCCTGCACCTGATGTATCCAGCCGGTGATAGACATGTCTTCCAAGGTGATATTTAATTCCAGACTATAAGCCTCGCAGCGCTCCTCTCTGACCTGCTCAGCAAGCAAGGCCATTTCTTCGAGCTGCTCTCGCCAGTAAATCTCGCCAAATGCCCCGAAAGGAAGATCGCCACTCGCTCGCGCTCTGGCAAAGACTTTATCAACATTTAACTGCTCCACTAACGCATTCAATAACTGAGTATTTAGTTGATAACGGCTGAGATTATCCAGCGTGAATGGCTCCTCGTCTGGTAATTCCGTCTCTTCGATCACAAAGTTAACCCCCAACCGACGCTGGAAAAAGGCTCGAATCGGATGACGATAAAAGCGGGTTAAATCATCCAACAACAGTTCTTGTACAGGCTCCGGCGAGAGCGGCTGATTAAAATCAGGATGGGCCTTCCCTTTTTCGCCTGCAGCAGGCAACCATTCCACCGCATAGCTTTGCATTTCACTACCCTGAATAAAGTTCTCTATCGCAAAGGGCACTCGCGCATGCCAGTTTTGTAAGTGTTCGATAACCTGTTGTGCGCTTTCATCCACGCTAACCGACTCATTACCGGGAAGATGGAAACTCTGACCGATATATTCGATCAATTC
The DNA here is from genome assembly GCF_001112925.1 of Yersinia nurmii. Taxonomy (GTDB): domain Bacteria; phylum Pseudomonadota; class Gammaproteobacteria; order Enterobacterales; family Enterobacteriaceae; genus Yersinia; species Yersinia nurmii. The sequence continues at coordinate 111,004 of NZ_CPYD01000010.1, read as the reverse complement.
ACTCACCAATACCGACGGGTAGCGCAGACTATTATCCTGAATCGAACGCCCGATATAGCTGATATACAGACGCTGTTGTGCTGACAGCAGAGCCTCAAGGAACAGATAGCGGTCATCGTCCCGGCGGCTGCGATCTCCGCGCTGAATTTGTTTAGCCATCAAATCAAAACCTAACGGGGGCAAAGTGCGCGGGTAGACACCGTCGTTCATTCCCAGCAGGCAAACCACTTTGAATGGGATTGAGCGCATCGGCATCAATGTACAGAAGTTTATTGGCCCTGCCAGGAAACGCTGGCTGATTCTCTCGTTATCCAACCGAGAAGCCAGTTCTTCTCGCAATAAGGTCAGGGGCACTCGTTCAGGGTACTGGGCGCTAATGCCATAACCGATTACTTTTAACCATTGTTGCTCAATCAGGGCGAGCACCGCTTCGGTTTCATTATCTTGTTCAAAAAAGGTATCGAGCAGTTGGCGACATAGCGGCGACCATTCCGCCAGAGTTCGCGCCTCACCCAATTGCTGCCTCCAACGACTCAGTTGCATCAGCATTTCGGCTAATTGCCCAACTATTTCTGCCGCCAGGCCACTGGCTTCATCATATGGCAGAACATCATGCCAGTCACCGGCCTCACTGCTCATCGCATAACCCAATAACATGCGAGTCAATCCAAAGCGCCAGGTATGCTGCCCCGTAGCCGGTAACGATAACTCTCGGACATTATCATCATCCAGCCCCCAACGAATGCCGGATTCACCGACCCACTGGCGTAAGCGTCGCAGCCCGTGTTCATCAATACTAAATTTGTTAGCTAGGGCTGGAACTTCCAATAGCGCTAGTACCTGCTCGGAGGTAAAACGGCTTTGAGGGAGATCCAGCAGGGTAATGAAAGCCTGTAGCGCAGGATGCGCCTGGCTGGCTTTTCGATCTGAGATAGCAAAAGGCAAATAACGATCGGCAGAAACATTACCAAAAACCGCCTGAATATAAGGCGTATAGCTATCTATATCCGCAACCATCACAATGATATCTCTTGGCGTCAAACTGGGATCGTCCTCCAGCATGGTCAAGAGTTGATCCTGTAAGACTTCTACTTCTCTTTGCGGACTGTGACAAATATGCAGGCAGATAGAACGATCGGACGGATCCAAAAGACGTTTTTTATCGCTGGAGGCTAAAGTTTCTGGGGTTGTACCAATAACGGCGTGATCTTCTAGCTCCAGCATATCGTGTTGAATCGCGTGCAACAGATTATCAGGCTCAATATCAACAAAAGCATGTACCTCTTGAATCTCATCGACCTGAGATAACAAATACATATGGTCACGCCCCAAACGTCCCCAGGAAGCCAAAAGCGGGTTACTTAGCTCTTGCTCCCCTTCCTCGTTGAACAGTAGTGCGGCATTCTCCGGCTCACGAAATAGGCTTAACTCCAGTTTTTCGCGATAATGTCGACGTTTACGGCTCTGCAACTTCGCCAGAAAAGCGTAATTCTGGATATCACCCCAAAAATAGCGGCAAGGATTGGTGAACATCAGGTGAATATCAATATGTTTACCTAAGGCTTGCAACGCCGACAGGTAGATTGGTGGTAATGCAGAAATACCACAGATAAAGACTCGCTTAGGCAAACCCGGAGGGCAAACGTCGGTTTCAAGTAAGGTGCGGATAAACCGTTGATAGAGATTGGCGCGGTGCCATTCTGGCTGCTGAAGCTGACGCGTATATTCGGTTAAAGCTCTCCAGAGCGGAGCCTGCCATTCCTGAGCCTCGTCCAGACCGTCGATTCTAAGCCCTTGATCCCAAGCCTCCAGCCACTTTGGTCGATATACCAAATATTGGTCAAACAGGTCAGCGACCCGCGCCGCTAGCTGGTAAATTTTTCGTTTATCGCTGTCATCACTCAGGTAGCGCTGTAGCGACGAAAAGACGGGATCGTTTAGTAACTCGGGAAGTAGCCACATCAGCTTCCAGGTCATGGCATCTTTGCTGAAGGCGCTTTCTTTCGGTATGCCAGGTAATACCTTAGTAAACATATCCCAGATAAATGTCGCGGGTAGTGGGAACTCGATATTAGCCGCAATGCTGAACTGTTGTGCCAATTGCATCTGGAGCCATTGCGCCATTCCGGGGCTTTGCACCAAAATAACTTCCGGCTCAAAGGGATTATCCAACGGATCTCTTTCTATCAATGCCGTAGTCAGCGCTTTGAGTAAATCTAATTGATTAGAATGATAAACCGTGAACATCGCAACTCCCATATGGCGCATATAATCTATAGGTCAATCAGGTCATTCCTGATGAATTCCCTTTAGTACCCAACACTCTAGCCTGACATAGCCTAATGTAACAGGTTATAAACCTATAAGAGATTCATAACCCCTGACTTCCCCGATAGCAGTAAAGCCGATAAAGCTCGACTCGCTGCCGCTGCGGCGTGAGAATCTCAACGCTTAACCTCTCGCACAAGTCATCAACCTGTGTAATCACACTATTATGTTGCCAGCCTGTACCCTGCCAACCTGTCGTCGGTGGCCAACTCATTGACTCTGCAAGTCCTCTGGTCATAAAAGACTCGGTCTCATACTGAGCTAAAAGCCACGCCTGTTTTCCATGCCATTCCCGATAAAAACCCTGCACTAATATTTGGTGATATTGCAATACTCCGAGTAAGGAAACTGACAATAACAAAACCGCTATCATGACCTCAGGTATGCTAAAACCCTGCTGACTGTTTTCATTGATGAAGTGCCTCTCCATGGCCTTATTTTTCCTGCTAGAGATTGCTATTAGCCAGAGCAAAATCCCCTCTCCTTTTCCGGGCAAAAATCCAGCCAACCCTGAGCGATACCAACAATATGATGTCCCTCCGGCGAAACTTGCACATTGTCTGGAGCAACTCGCTGATAGAGATCTATTTTTTGCCCGTGGTGGTTCACCAACCCTTCCCCCCTTAATACGAAGATATTTGGGGTAACACTCGCTTTAATACAAACCCTCAATGCCTCGGAAAGATGCTCCTGACAGTGCCAGAATTTTTTACTCTGCCGAGTGTTCGCGAACTGATGCAAAGGCCATCTCTGGTTTATTCCCCAACTCAGGGCGGAAATCGCTAGGTTATAGCTACGCAGGTAATGTTGCTCATTACGGCTAATCAGTAACAGATTATCTAACTGCCTATGCATGGCCTGAAGCAACAATAGGCTCAGAGCAAAAATGAAAGTAATCGTCATCAGTATGGCGCTACCGTTCTGCGAAGATTTTCTCATAGGTTGTATACTCTGACTCTACGCTGCAACCCGTGCTGTACCTGTGATCGCTTCCCTACCTGCCCAGATAAACTAAGGGTTAAAAGGTTTCCTCTCAACGGAATATATTCTCGCTGTACGTCAAAGCCAGTGATAAAAACTTCTGTTGCATCAAATAACCTTTCCCACCCACTACTTTGACAATCAGTTTCCCCGCGAGCACTTTCCAGCTGATTTTTGCGTAGTCGATAGCCAAAATACTCGGAATGCTTATGCTTTCCCCCCTCCCACAGACCGTTTCGATTCAGATCGTAAGCCACAATGACGCAAGAATTGGCTTTCTCTCCTGAATACTGCCCCAGAAATAACCGCCTCCCTTGACAGAACCCATTGCAGAATCCGGCTCGGCGAAGATCTTTTTCAATGATTGAGATAACCCGTTGCATTGATAATTCCAGCCGATAATGCTGATAAACTGCCGTTAGCCGCTGGCGTAGTTGAGGATAAATATTCACACTGCTTAACACCATCATGCTGCCCAAGATCAAGGCAACCATCATTTCCGGCAAGCTGAATCCATCAGGGAAACAACAACCTAAATATCGGCTTCTTTTCGTTCGAAGATTAGGGTCAGTGACTAACATAACGGTATCCTAGCCTGAGCATGTTTCTCTCCGCACAATCTGATTCGTCCATGATTCGAAATAACTAACCGAATACGACCTGCAGCATTAGCCAGAATTATTCGTCCCGGCTGCGCCGTGTTCCTTAGCCCATAAAACCCAAGGCTCTCAGGCGTTAACTCAACCAAGGTAATGTCTGAGTAATCGGGCATGAATAACCATCCATCCTGCGACTGACACCCATTCAGTGGCGGCTCCCCGCTACCGATACACCAGGTATCAGCAACGCTGTGCCAGAGCAATGCCGGCCTATTCAACCAAAACGCGTCAGCCTGCAAGCGAGTTAAAAAGCCTAGTAACTGCCGAGCGGTTATCTCTAGCCTCTCCCGCTGCTGATAATGGCTCCAATGTTGAAAACCGCTAACCGAGATGTAAGCTAGCAGAGCCAGCACCAGTAGCCATTCAATCAGGCTAAACCCGCGTTGTTTCATACATACATTCGTTTTCATCCGGCGAGTTTAAGGAAGTCACCAAATGAAACCAGAGGTAAAATGAGCAATCTGAAGAGGCTTCGCAACCTCTTTAATGGCGGTGTAATGGCGGTCGTCAATCTGCGTAGCAACACGCATTTCTATACTGAAGAATGAAAATAGAAAGGACTGGGGAGAAATAAAAAACGGAGCCGTTTGGCTCCGCTTTATTCTGAGACTCATTATTAAACAAATAAGTTATGGCCGTCGTATTGATGATTAAATAGCTATTGGAGCTTTAATCCCCGGATACGGATCGTAGCCTTCAATGTCAAAATCTTCAAAACGATAGTCAAACAGCGAATCAGGTTTACGTTTGATCACCAGCTTCGGCAAAGCACGCGGCTCACGACTCAGTTGCAAATGCGTTTGTTCTATATGATTGCTGTACAGGTGAGTATCCCCGCCCGTCCAGACAAAATCGCCAACTTCCAAATCACACTGTTGCGCCATCATATGCACCAACAGCGCGTAACTGGCAATATTAAACGGCAAACCGAGGAACACATCGCAAGAACGCTGATACAGCTGGCACGAAAGCTTGCCATCGGCCACGTAGAACTGGAAGAAAGCATGGCAAGGTGCCAGCGCCATTTGATCCAGCTCGCCAACGTTCCAGGCAGAAACTATGATGCGGCGTGAATCCGGATCTTGTTTTAGCTGCTCCACAACTTTACTTAACTGGTCGATTTTGCGACCGTCTGCCGCTCCCCACGCCCGCCATTGCTTACCATATACCGGGCCTAAATCACCGTTTTCATCCGCCCATTCATCCCAGATAGAAACGTTATTATCCTTCAGGTAACCAATGTTGGTATCCCCATTCAGGAACCAAAGCAGTTCATGAATAATGGAGCGCAAATGGCAACGCTTGGTGGTGACCAGCGGGAAGCCTTCCTGCAAATTGAAACGCATCTGATGCCCGAAAATCGACAGAGTACCGGTTCCCGTACGGTCAGCTTTTGGGGTGCCCTCATCGAGCACTTTTTTCATCAAATCCAGATACTGTTTCATGTCACCTCACGAAAGTTGTTGCTGAGGACGGCGGTACGCCCAAATCATCATAATAATACCGGCCACAATCATTGGCACAGACAAAATCTGCCCCATGCTGATTACACCGTCGAACAGACCAAGTTGCGCATCTGGCTGGCGGAAACACTCCACCACAATACGGAAGAAGCCGTAACCAATCAGGAACAGCCCCGATACGCTGCCCATTGGGCGCGGTTTGCGGATAAACAGATTCAGGATAATAAATAGGACTACACCTTCCAGAATCATTTCATATAGCTGAGACGGATGGCGTGGCAACACTCCATACTGGAACAGAATGCTTTGTAACTGAGGATCGGTAGCTGCCAGCGCAATATCTTCACTACGTGAGGTTGGGAACAACATCGCCCACGGAGTATCCGTGGTCACTCGTCCCCAGAGTTCCCCGTTAATAAAGTTACCTAAGCGACCGGCGCCTAAACCGAATGGAATCAGTGGCGCTATAAAATCGGAAACCTGGAAGAAATGGCGTTTTGTGCGATGGGCAAACCACAACATGACGCAGATAACGCCGACCAGCCCGCCGTGGAACGACATACCGCCATCCCAGACTTTAAACAGGTAAAGCGGGTTATCAATAAACATCGGCAGGTTATAAAACAGGACATAGCCTAAACGCCCACCGACGAACACGCCGACAAAACCGGCATACAATAAATTTTCAACTTCATCTCTGGTCCAGCCACTGCCAGGCTTGTTTGCACGGCGAACCGCCAACCACATGGCAAAAACGAAGCCCACCAAATACATTAAACCGTACCAATGGAGAGACACTGGCCCGATGGAGAAAATGATCGGATCAATATTAGGAAACGCCAGATAGCTGTTGCTCATCTATCACCACAATATGTCTAGGATTTTTCCCCAAATTGGGGGCTGCAGGGAGCGCATGATAGCATAGGCAGGCGACATTCAGGGGAACGGCAAAGGGAAAAGTTCTGTAAACAATGACGGCGAATATTCCCACCGCCCTCTGGCTACTCAGCTATTTTCCACCACGAATCAGCCCGCCCAAACCACGGCGTTCCATAAATGCGGCAGTTAAATGACGCACATCGGTGGTCATTTGTGCCGTCAATACACGCTCTGCCAAAGCTTCCGCTTCGGCCAGATCAACATTACGCAGCAGGTATTTAATTCGCGCTACGCTGCGTCCATTCATACTCAATTGACGATAGCCTAAACCTACTAGCAGTAAAGCGCCCATAGGATCTCCAGCCATTTCACCGCATAAACTGACCTGTAAACCGGAACCGGTCGCCTGCACCAATATTTGCCGCAGCACTTGCAGCATGGCCGGATGCAAACTGTCATACAGCGAAGCAACTCGCGTATTATTCCGATCAACAGCCAACAGATATTGGGTTAAGTCATTGGTGCCAACCGAAATAAAATCTACCCGAGATTTCAGGTACGGCAACATAAAGATCATCGCCGGTACTTCGATCATCACGCCTAAGCGCGGCTTTGGTAATTCATAACCCAGCGCTTCTTCCACTTCCCGTCCGGCTCGATCGATCAAGCGCTTCGCTTCATCCACCTCTTCCAGACTGGTGATCATTGGCAGCAAAATACCCAGATTGCCGGTACCGGCATTGGCCCTTAACATCGCCCGTACCTGAATCAGAAAGATCTCCGGCTGATCCAGCGTGATCCTTATCCCACGCCAGCCCAGACACGGATTTTCCTCGCTGATCGGCATATAAGGCAGCTGTTTGTCTGCGCCAATATCCAGCGTTCTGAGTGTGACCGGTTTTTGCGGATAAAGCTGTAACATGCCCTGATACTGCGCTACCTGCTCTTCTTCGGAAGGAAAGCCGCTCTGGAGCATAAAAGGAATTTCTGTACGATATAGCCCGACGCCATCGACGCGCCCGCCGAGCAATTGCTCATGTTCCGGACTTAAACCCGCATTGAGTAACACCTGAATACGTTCGCCACTTTTCAGCTCAGCGGGTTGCTCAACATCGTCTTCGGCCAGCTTGCTCAGCTCAATTTCTTCGTTAACCAGACGCTGGTATTCCTGCACCAGCACCGGCTCTGGATCCACCAAAATTTCGCCGCGATAGCCATCAACAATCAATAATCTCTGGCTTAATAGGGATGGCTGAATATCCGCCCCCATTACGGTCGGAATACCCATGGCGCGCACCAGAATCGCCGCGTGCGAATTTGCGGCACCATCGCGCACCACTACGCCCACCAAACGATCCTGAGGAACTTCAGCTAACAAAGTCGCTGTTAATTCATCAGCGACAAGAATAAACCGCTCAGGCCACTGGCTCGCGCCGGAGGTGCTGTCATCAAGATGGAAGAGTAAACGCTGCCCCAAAGCACGCAGATCGCCAGCTCTTTCACGCATATAAGTGTCTTGCAAGCTGGCAAACTGAGCAGCAAACTGCTCCACAACTTGCTTGACCGCCCATTCTGCAACGGAACCGGCGTCAATTTCAGCAAACAACTCCCGCTTAAGGCGAGCGTCGTTTAATAAGTGGGAGTAAAGGTCAAAAATAGCCGCACTTTCTTTCTGGGAACTAGCGGCAAAACGTTTACTGAAACGACGGAACTCGGCCGCCGCTTCTTCCAATGCCTGAGTTAAGCGTTCACGCTCACGCGCACTATCCAACGTTGAGGCTTTGTAAACCTGATCCAGTGAAGGCTGGGTAGTGTCCTGCCAACCTTCTGCAACCGCCACGCCCGGCGCGGCAGCCAGTGCCCGAATGCGAGTCTGACGATATTGACCAAAAATAGCGTTGAGCTGAGATTGAGATAGGATCGCCGCCAACTGTGTGGCCAGCGTGACCATAAATGATTCTTCGCTTTCATCGAATTGACGATGTTCACGCTGCTGCACCACTAGCACGCCGAGCAATTGCCGACGATAAATAATGGGAACACCGAGAAAAGCGCGGAAGCTATCTTCTTTTACCTGCGGGACATACTTAAAACTGGGGTGGCTTTGTGCATCAGCCAAGTTGATTGGTTCAGCCAGCCGCCCGACCAATCCCACCACGCCTTCATCAAAAGCCAGCGTAATAGTGCGACCCCGAGGCTTTTTCAAACCTCGGGTCGCCATTAGGTAATAACAACGACGGTCATTATCTGCCAGATAAATTGAGCAAACTTCCGTGTCCATCGCCAGACAGGTTTCATTGACCAACAGCTCTAACGCATCCGTCAGGCTGGCTGCCATCGCAACTTTCTCTACGACTTCTCGTAAACGCGTGAGCATGATTGGATAACTTAACCTCTTTTCCGACGATAAGCGGGTGGTGTCCGCGGCGGAGTCACCTCCTGCATAGGCATCACTGTAGCAGCAAATTCCTTCATCACGCGGCGGTAGACATCCCGTTTGAATGACACCACCTGACGAACCGGATACCAGTAGCTCACCCAGCGCCAACCATCAAATTCTGGCGTACTGCTGCGCTGCATATTGATATCGGCATCGTTACACATTAACTGCAGTAAAAACCATCTCTGCTTTTGGCCGATGCAAACCGGCTTTGTATCCCAACGCACCAAACGTTTCGGTAATTTATAACGCAGCCAGTTACGGGTTGAAGCCAGTATTCGGACGTCCTTTTTATTCAGTCCGACTTCTTCAAACAGTTCGCGGTACATCGCCTGTTCCGGCGTTTCGCCAGGGTTGATTCCTCCTTGAGGAAACTGCCAAGAGTGCTGACCGTAACGTCTGGCCCACAACACCTGTCCCTGCCTATTACAAATTACAATACCCACGTTCGGGCGGTAGCCATCATCATCGATCACCGGACTACCTCGATAAGCTTAATACTCAAAGATGCTCTGATTGTTTCACACTACCAACAGGCGGTAAACCACTGCTTATCAGTGATTGAAACACCATGACCTTGGGATAACTCACAGATATTGGCAAAGTTATAAACACCCTCGGTCAGGCTCGGCCAATTTTATTCACTTTTTCTGTGGATATATGTGTGCAGAACTCAGGGGTAAGACGGGTACAACTCATTTTAAGTAAATTATAGATGAATAACCAAAAACAAATTAATTCATATTTTTCATTAAATTAAGTTATACACAGGGTGTAAGTAAAGTGCAAAAATGTGATCTATGTCCGTTTAAGATCCTTGGCTGATTAAAGATCCACCAATGCGGTTTTTATCCACAGATAATGCGGCTAAGTTACACAAAAAATGGCTAAACTCGCAAAAAAGCCCTGCGTCAAGGCTGTAAATTGAACCAGTATTCGTGTTTCAACTAGGTTATCCCACAAATCTGTGGATAAATAGGTGTAAGATCCTGTTCATTGTTGCTGGTAGCTAGTGTACAAATCGATGAAAATAAAATCACAGCCCAGTTTAAGTGCTAAAAAACCACTGTTAAATCATGCTATTATTAATTTTCATTCACAGCGATAATTAAAGTTTGCTGCGGTGAATAAAAGCAGTACATTTTTTAATCCATTCTGATGGGTTTTTTCACTATGTCGGTTTATTCACATCCCCCAGCACCACCGGTAGACGAACAACAGCTTGTGGAGCGCGCTCAGGCGCTGGCAGGCTTCACGCTAGGAGAACTTGCCGCCCGCGCTGACAGGCCTATTCCTGCGAATCTAAAGCGTGATAAGGGGTGGATTGGTATGCTATTGGAGTTTTATTTAGGCGCCAGCGCTGGCAGTAAGCCCGAACAGGATTTTGCAAACATTGGCATTGAGCTAAAAACAATCCCAATCAGTGCACAAGGTAAACCGTTAGAAACGACATTTGTATGCGTCGCGCCCTTAACCGGAAATAGCGGCGTAACCTGGGAAAGTAGCCATGTTCGCCATAAACTGGCGCGGGTTTTATGGATTCCGGTTGAAGGTGAACGACAAATTCCACTCGCCGAACGTCGCATCGGTGCGCCATTGTTGTGGAGTCCAAACGCAGAAGAAGAAGAACTGCTGCGCCGCGATTGGGAAGAATTAATGGATCTGATTGTGTTAGGTAAGGTGGAAAGCATCACTGCCCGCCACGGTGAAGTATTGCAATTGCGTCCCAAAGCGGCGAATAGCCGAGCCTTAACCGAAGCTGTCGGCGAAAAAGGCCAGCCAATTCTGACGTTGCCGCGCGGGTTCTACCTAAAGAAAACCTTCACTGCGCCCTTGCTAGCTCGGCATTTCCTGCTTTAAAGATTGTTCTGAGCCATCCTGAGGTTATGATCCGTTAATAACAGCGTATAATTACATTCTTGTATTTTTTAAGGTGTGTAAGCGCAATGTTTGAATGGATTGCTGATCCAAATGCCTGGCTGGCACTGGGCACGTTGACGATTCTGGAAATTGTTCTGGGTATCGACAATATTATTTTCCTTTCTCTGGTCGTAGCAAAATTACCTAAAGCTCAGCAAAACAAAGCTCGTCGCATTGGACTGGCTGGTGCCATGTTAATGCGTTTGGCATTACTGGCCTCTATCGCCTGGGTTATTCGCCTGACTAATCCATTATTTACGTTGATGGATCATGGGGTTTCCGCACGGGATTTGATTTTGTTACTCGGTGGACTCTTCCTGATTTGGAAAGCCAGCAAAGAAATCCACGAAACCGTAGAAGGCAGCGATAACGATCATCAAAGCAATGTCAGCACATTCTTTGGTGCCATCGTACAAATCATGCTGTTAGATATTATCTTCAGTCTGGATTCTGTTATTACTGCGGTAGGACTTTCCGATCATCTCTTTATTATGATGGCAGCGGTGGTTATTTCCGTGGGTGTGATGATGTTTGCCGCCAGACCTATTGGTGAATTTGTTAACCGTCATCCTTCCGTCAAAATGCTGGCACTGGCATTCCTGATTTTAGTGGGCTTCACCTTGATGCTGGAAAGCGTTCAAATCCACGTTCCGAAAGGCTACATTTACTTCGCCATGTTCTTCTCTATGGGCGTTGAAACGCTGAACCTGCTGCGTGGCAAAAAGAATAAAATCAATCATATTTAAACCTAATTTCTGCGGGTGCGACCTTATGCACCCGCGTCACTCTTTTTTACTCACATTCATCTCATGCCCTTCCCCCATATCTACGGCTTCGATATAGTCGGATAAGGCCGTTTTATTTTCGCCTGATAATTTCGGACATTAAGGAAGGTCGGCAATGCAATATCACCGTATCCCCCACAGTTCTTTAGAAGTGAGCCTGCTGGGTCTGGGCACCATGACCTTTGGTGAGCAAAACAGCGAAGCCGATGCCCATGCTCAACTGGATTACGCCATCTCTGCAGGTGTTAACCTGATCGATACCGCCGAGATGTACCCAGTACCGCCAAAACCTGAAACTCAGGGACTGACTGAGCAATATATAGGTAGCTGGCTTAAAGCCCGCGGTTGTCGCGAAAAAGTGATCCTAGCAAGCAAGATTTCTGGCCCGTCACGCGGAAACGATCAACCCATTCGCCCTGCGATGGCATTGGATCGCAAAAATATCCGCATTGCGCTGGATGCCAGCCTTAAACGCCTCAATACCGATTATCTCGATCTCTATCAATTACATTGGCCACAGCGGGAAACCAACTGCTTTGGCAAACTGAATTACCGCTACGCGCAGGAAACCGCCACGGTCACACTGCTGGAAACGCTAGAGGCGCTAGCAGAACAGGTACGCGCAGGTAAAATCCGCTATATCGGCGTGTCTAATGAAACCCCTTGGGGTGTGATGCGCTATCTGCAATTAGCAGAAAAGCACGACCTGCCGCGAATCGTTTCTATCCAAAATCCTTACAGTTTGTTAAATCGCAGCTTTGAGGTAGGTCTGGCCGAAATCAGTCAGCACGAAGGTGTGGAGTTGCTGGCTTACTCCAGCCTAGCATTCGGCACGCTTAGCGGTAAGTATCTGAACGGTGCCAAACCACCTCAGGCACGTAATACGCTATTTAGCCGCTTTACTCGCTACTCTTCGCCGCAGGCACAGTTAGCCATAGCCGAATACGTGGCGCTGGCTAAAAAACACGGACTGGACCCGGCTCAAATGGCGTTGGCTTTCGTTCGTCAACAACCGTTTGTCGCCAGCACGTTGTTGGGTGCAACCACGTTGCCACAATTGAAAAGCAATCTGGATAGCTTGGATCTGATGCTGGATGAAGAAGTTTTGCAAGGTCTGGAGGAAATTCACACTCGCTATACTTTCCCCGCACCTTAATTTGAGTAATTGGTCGCTAAATGCAAAAAGGCCGTCACATTGGACGGCCTTTTCTATATAAAATTATATCATTATATCAACGTCGTTTCTGCCGCCACTGCCATACCCACAGTGATGCTATAGCCAACGCGAAGATGACACCGAACCCAATGCCTACGGCCACCACCTGTGCGCCCAGTTTGATGACCAGCGAATACAGCGCCAGCATTAATAGCATCGCAGTATTTTCACCTAAATTCTGCACCGCAATAGCATTGCCCGCGCCCACGCTATGTTTTCCACGTTCTTGCAGCAACGCATTAAGAGGCACCACAAAGAAGCCGCCGAGAATCCCGATCGTCACCAGTAATAAATAAGCCATCGGCATACTCTGTTGCAAAGAGAATGCCGCTACCGCAACGCCGATCAAAACCCCGGCAGGCATACAGCGCCTGATCGTTTTCAGTGTAACAAAACGCGCTGCCACCGCTGCACCGATCACAATCCCCACCGCTACCGTTGCGTTAAGGATCGTCGGCGTCGCGTTATCAATAATTCCCAATGCCACCGGCACCCAAAGTACCAGTAGAAAGCGCAAAGTGACTCCCGCGCCCCAAAAAAGGCTGGTTCCGACCAGCGAGAAGCGCGTTTCCCCATCTCGCCACAGCGTTTTACAAGCAGAAAAAAAGCGACGACTCATCATTGTCGGACGCCAGGATTGTCCACTACGAGCGGCGGAAAGACGAGGAATAAACAGGTTAGCGACCACCGCAGCGGCGTAAACCAGCGCACACACGCCTAAAGCGATACTCAGATTCCAGTCCGCTAACATTCCTCCAGCCACCGAGCCAATCAAAATTGCGGCAATGGTTGAAGCCTCCATTAAACCGTTAGCTTTCACCAATTGATCGCCGGAAGTAATTTCTCCTAAGATACCGTATTTAGCCGGTGAATAAGCTGCCGCACCAATCCCAACTAGGCTATAACCAAAGAACGGATTCAAACCCAAACAGATGGCTAACGCCCCCGCTAACTTCAGACCATTAGCGGTCATCATGACTCGCCCTTTGGCAAAACTATCGGCGAACTGACCAACAAAGGGCGCCAAAATGATATAAGTTGCGACAAATGCCATTTGTAAAATCGGCTGACTCCAATCGGGATAAAGCTGCTGCTTAATCACTGCCAACGTAACGAATAACAGCGCGTTATCACCAAAGGCCGAAAAAAACTGCGCAGCCAAAACAGCCATCATTCCGCGAGATAATAATGGCTTATCGCCTGTTGCCACGCGCTGGGTCATGCTTCCATCTCCGGGTGCTCCGCCATTTTAGCTAGAGTGACAAAATCGGGTTTACCGCTGCCAAGTAACGGCAAAACTTTCAACGGACGAATATCTCGCGGAACAGCTAACTCCGGAACGCCACTTTCCCGCGCAGCGGCGGATAAACGTTCACGAGTCATGTTGCTGTCCGTTGTGAACAACACCAATGCCTCGCCTTTCCCACTATCGGATTTTGCCGCCGCCGCGTGTTGATAATCAGGAGAAACCCGCAGTGCCAGCTGTTCAACGCTTTCCAGAGAAACCATCTCGCCTGCGAGCTTAGCGAAACGTTTCATTCGACCGCGAATAGTGCAAAAACCTTTTTCATCTATTGAGACGATATCACCTGTGTCATACCAACCCTTCTGTCGCTCACCATCAGCATTTTCCGCTACCGGTGGCTCCAGCACATCAGGTCTTTCAACGCGCAGATAACCTTTCATGATATTTGGTCCGCGCAATTGCAAGCGACCACCCTGTTCAATTCCAGGAACTTTGATCAATCGCGCTTCCATCGTCGGCAGAATTCGCCCAACCGTGCCGACTCTAGCCGCCATCGGCACATTTATCGCCACCACCGGCGCGCATTCCGTTACGCCGTAGCCTTCAAGGATGCGAATGCCGAATTTATCCTGCCAAATTTGTTTGGTTCCTTCCGCCAATTTCTCTGCGCCAGCAACCACATAGCGCAAGCGGGCAAAATCATAAGGATGAGCAAAACGAGCGTAATTACCAAGAAAAGTCGAAGTACCAAACAACACGGTACAGTTTCGATCATAGACCAGTTCTGGCACGACTCGATAATGCAGCGGGCTAGGATAGAGAAATACCCGACTACCGGTCATTAATGGCGCGAATAATCCAACCGTTAGGCCAAAAGCGTGGAACAACGGCAATGACGACATAAAGCGATCTTGAGGCGTAAAATCGGCAATAGTGCGAATTTGCTCGACGTTGGCAAGTAAACTTCCGTGAGAATGCACGACACCTTTGGGATGGCCTTCCGAACCTGAAGTAAACAGAATCAGCGCTGCATCTTCCGCTTTCTGAGCCACCATAGCGCGACGTGGGAAAAAGAGATGGAACAGAATCCAGAGTTTATCCGTAAGACTAACCGTATCCTTTAAATCCTCCAGATAGACCCAATTGGCCTCTTCCACCTGTTCAGGTAAATGAGTTAATTTCCCTTTTTCAAGGAACTGCCGTGACGTCACAATGGTTTTCAGGCTGGCCGCAGTCATGGCACTTTTCAGCCCTTTTGCACCAGAGGTGTAATTAAGTAACGCCGGAATACGTCTACTGAGTGAAGCACCGAAGATAGCCGCTGCGGTAATAGTTGCGTTAGGTAAAAGCATACCGACTCGCTCACCCGATTCGGTAAAACGTTGTAATATCCGGCTAACTCCCAAGGATTTCTTTAATAACGTCTGATAACTATCTTCTTTAAAAGCGATATCTTCGATACAGGGCTTATGGCGACCATAACGATCTCTGGCGGACAGCAAAGCTTCGAACAGCGTTTCCCGTGGGACTATAGCCATGCGTGCCGCCATCATAATCTCATGAAGTTTTTCTCCTGCCAGAATTCGGCGCTCTTTGGCCCTAGGTGCCTCAGGCATCGCTAATTGGGTTACAGGCAGGACGTAAATACTGATTTTGGGGAACCATTGAAGCTTAAATATCCCCCCCAGGCGGCCAAAGTGACTCAACTCTGGCCCCTCTAAACGCACGGGAATCACTGTCGCACCTGATTTAGCCGCAATAAATGCCGCACCATCATAGATTTTCATCAATGATCCGGTCACGGTAATCCGGCCTTCAGGGAAAATGACGACGGGTTTTCCCTGTTCAACCATTCTTACCAACTGTTTGATCGCCATAGGCTTTGTTGGATCTAACGGCACGAAATCTACGTAAGACTTTAGCCACCGCATATACCAACTTTCCGTCACGCTGGAATACACGGCAAACACAGGTTTTATAGGTAAGAACAGCGCCAATAATATTCCATCGAGAAATGAAACATGATTAGGAGTAATCAGAATTTTTTGATGGGAGAACTGGTCGCCGATACCTTCAATGGTGACGCGAAACAGTCGACGAAAAAGGGCACGCAGTAAGCGGAGAATCATATCCATTTCTCTATCAGTCGATGAGTCAGATAAATGCAGGATACTATAATCACAGCATTTATTCCGCTAACCGGCACAAGAGAATCTGCATGGAATAAAGAATAAAAAAAACCTACGCATCTACGTAGGTCGGTGTAAATAAAAAACTGGCTCTAACACACAGCGTATGTTGATTACTCACCAATTAATACCTCTGGGATATCAACTGTACCGACTTAAACCAAAGCTCAGCCAGCAAATAATCGCAATATTTACGCGCAAAGTGTAACCAGCAATGAACTTTGTCAGGAACAAGATATATGCTGTTAATTCATGTAACTACGGCCATATTTTAAGGCTTCCGTTACCGGCCTCTCATCGACCGCCCTGCCAACTCTACGTTATTGTAACGCTCGAACCTCGACCAGACAGCTCATTGCATTTGGGCCCTGCGTCAGTGGTGACGTCCCTATATCCAAAGTTAATACATTCGGGTTTCCAGACTGTTCTATCTGATGCCGCTGTTGGCCAAAACCGGGATCAAACCAAGCTCCGGTCGCCATCAAAACGACGCCTCTCGTCACACCGTCCGTTAAGCTCACACCGGCCAGACAACTACCGCGAACGTTGCTAACCAGCACTTCCATACCTTCAGTAATAGTGCGAGTAGCGGCATCATCTGGATGCATATACAAGGTTTCGTGTCCGGCAGTTTTGTTTGATTGCGCCAGCGGCGCGGGATCAAGCTGGCTATGTAACCGATCCGCCGGCTGGATTGAGATCAAATGCAATGGCCATTTTTCAGCATCGACACTGCCCAACCACTCTACCGGAGGCTTCCATTCAGCGTGAGGAGCAAAATCTTCATATTGATAGCCCGCGATTTTCTCACTGAACAATTCGATTTTACCGCTAGGTGTTTGTAACGGATACGCCTGAGGATTCGAATGGAACTCCTCAAAGAAAACAAACTCTTTCTGCGGGGCAGGCAAGCCAACATAGCCCTGCCGCCAGAAATCTTCAAAGTCCGGCCACTCCACGCCTTCGGCACGCTGCGCTACACCGCACTGTTGATAGATATGTTCGATCCACGCGATTTCGTCTCGATTCTCGGTGAAAGTCTCCCGATAACCTAAACGTTCGGCTAAATCAGCAAAAACATCAAAATCGTTTCGCGCCAGATGCTGCGGAGCTATCGCCTGATGCATGGCTAAAACATAACGATCGCGCGAGGAACCACCAATATCATTGCGTTCCAGAGAACTGGTAATGGGTAGCACGATATCCGCCATTTTAGCCGCTGGCGTCCACCAAATATCCTGCACAATAACGGTATCTGGCTTTTGCCACCCCTCCACTAGCCGATTCAGTTGCTGATGATGATGAAAGGGGTTTCCTCCCGCCCAATGCACTAAGTGTATCTCGGGGTAGGTATGGGTTTCCCCTTGAAATGAGTAACTCTGCCCCGGCTGAAGCAACATATCGCAAATTCTGGCTACCGGGATTGCCAGCCCGGATGGATTTTTACCTACCGACATAGTCGGTGCCGGCGTATCTATGCGCGGGTTCCCAACGCCGTTCATTGAGCCGTGCCCAAAAGAAAATCCGCCGCCGGGTAAGCCGATTTGCCCCAACATCGCCGATAGCGCAATCATCATCCAGTAAGGTTGTTCACCTCGATGAGCGCGCTGGATGGAATAGGAACAAGTGATAAAACTACGTACACCAATCAATTGCAGTGCAAGTTTGACAATACGATCGGCTGGAATACCGGTAATCAGGCTGGCCCACTCCGGAGTTTTGGCTACACCGTCATGAGTGCCGCGAATATACTCCGCCAACTGTGGGTAGCCAACGCAGTGACTATGAAGGAAAGCCTCGTCTTCTGCACCACGCCGTTGAATTTCATAGGCCAGTGCCAGCATCAGTGCGACATCCGTATTCGGGCGAATGGGTATCCATTCCGCATTTACAAATTCCGGGCAATCATCACGCATAGGGCTGATATTCACGACTGGAATGCCTTTTTTTACCAGTTTTTCCAGCCAAGGTTTGAGAGAGTGCTCCGCAGCGCCTCCGGATGATACCTGCGCATTTTTTAACGCTAAACCGCCAAAAGCGATAAAAATCTCACAGTGTTCCACCACGCTTGGCCAAGAAGTCACTCGTCCAGTCAGTGGGCTAAACGTTCCAATGACGTAGGGCAGGAAAAACTGAGCCGCCCCCCAACTGTAATTGCCCATTTGGTCAACTCCGCCACCGCCGCTAAAGTAAAAACGCCGAACTAGCGAACGGGCGTGGTGCAGTCGCCCTGCTGAAGACCAGCCATAAGAGCCGGTAAACAAGCCAGACGGGCCATATTGCTCTCTGACTCGGCGGTTTTCTTCCGCAACCAGATCCAGCGCCTCATCCCAATCTACCTCAACGAAATCTTCCCGCCCGCGTAAGGTGCGATCGCTTCCCTCTCTTTTCTGCAACCATGAACGGCGTACCGCCGGTTTTCGGATGCGTTTATCAGAATAAACCATAGGTACGATAGAGCTTAATAGCGGCGAAGGATCGGGATCTTCTGCAAAAGGTTCACAACGAATGAGTTTTCCGTCTTCAACCACAGCGGTATAAGCGCCCCAATGAGCAAGCTGTGGGTAACGAGTAATGGTCATGGCGCTCTCATATTAATCAATAAAATAGATAAAACTGCAGATAAAAATACCTTCGCCAGCTAGCTAGCTAGCTAGCTAGTTCAACGAACTAATTAAGCTAAACAAGTTCTATTTTGACTAACCTTTCGGCATTCAACCTTAAGTCGCAATAGAAAATGCTCTCTTTTCTGTTTTATTTGGTTTTATCTGGTCAAGTTGCGATCACTCCCCCTTGCGAGAAGCATTTTTTTCCGCAAAACTGAAGGATGTAAGCGATTACCCTAAAAGTTTATGGAAAAGAAATGGCCACTATTAAGGATGTTGCCAAACTGGCAGGCGTGTCTGTTGCTACAGTTTCACGCGTAATCAACCAATCTCCCAAAGCCAGTGAAAATTCCCGCGCGGCAGTTTTAAGCGCAATGGAACAGCTACAGTATCACCCCAATGCCAATGCCAGAGCTCTGGCACAACAGTCAACAGAAACCGTTGGCCTCATCGTTTCCGATGTTTCAGACCCCTTTTTTGGCGCAATGGTCAAGGCCGTTGAGCAAGTTGCCTATGCCACAGGGAATTTTCTGCTCATTGGTAACGGTTACCATAATGCCGATAAAGAGCGGCAAGCCATTGAACAGTTGATTCGCCATCGCTGTGCCGCATTAGTCGTACATGCGAAAAAACTGCCCGATGAAGAGCTTGTTTCATTGATGAAACAAATTCCAGGAATGGTTTTAATCAATCGGACACTAGCAGGCTATGAAACACGTTGTGTCGCTCTTGACGATCGTTATGGTGCCTGGCTGGCAACCCGTCATCTTATTCAGCAAGGTCATAAACGCATTGGCATTATCTGTTCAAATCATCAAATTTCAGACGCTATTGAACGTCTTCAAGGCTATCTGGATGCGCTAAACGAGCATGATATTCCCGTAGATGAAAAACTGATCGCTTATGGCACACCAGATGAACTGGGCGGCGAGCAGGCAATGACTGAGTTATTAGGTCGCGGCAAGCAAATCACTGCCATTACCTGCTACAACGATTCAATGGCCGCGGGTGCTTTATCAGTACTTAGCGATAACAGCATTGATGTACCACAGGAAATCTCTCTTATTGGTTTTGATGATGTACTAATTTCTCGTTATTTACGCCCTCGCCTTACCACTGTTCGCTACCCGGTAGTTGCGATGGCAACGCAAGCTGCGGAGCTGGCTTTGGCTCTGGCTAACCAGACCCCACTCCCTGAAATCACCAATATGTTCAGCCCAACGCTGGTTCGTCGGCACTCGGTGACCAATCCGCCAAATCGTGCAGAACATACCGAGTAACCTGCACTTATCCCTATTATGTTAAACTGCGCGCCCCGGATATCAGACTGGCTAAGAGGTTATTGCTTAATGATTACTATGCTAGATGTCTCTATACGTGCTGGCGTTTCAAAAGCGACGGTTTCTCGCGTATTAAACGGCACAGGGCAAGTGAAAGAAAGCACCCGGGCTGCAGTTTTCAAGGCAATGGACGAACTTGGCTATCGTCCTAACTTTTTAGCCCAATCTTTAGCGAATAAAAGCTCAAACAGCATTGGTCTGGTAGTTTCCAATTTTAACGGCCCTTACTTTGGTCGCCTGCTACATCAAGCAGCCACGCTTACTGAAGCCAGCGGTAAACACCTGATCGTCACTGATGGCCACGATACACCAGAAGGAGAACGACAAGCCGTCCGGCTACTGGCAGACAGACGCTGTGACGCCATCATTCTCTATACGCGCTTTATGGCTGAGGCTGACCTGATGGCATTACTTACCAGCCTACCCACTCCGCTCATGGTGGTTAATCGCGACTTACCTCAAGCTCGTGAGAGGTGCGTATTCTTTGAGCAGCAACAGGCCGCGTTTAAAGCCGTTAGCTATCTGATCCAGCAGGGGCATAGAGATATCGCCTGTATCACTGGCCCTATTAATACGCCGACTGCGCTATCCCGTCTGGCTGGCTATCGCCAGGCGCTGACCGTTCATGATATTCCTTGTAATGATTCGCTGGTTGTTCAGGGCGACAGCAGCGTGGCCAGCGGCTATTCCGCCTGTAATGAATTACTGCATCACCATCGGCATTTCACAGCTCTTTTTGCTAGCAATGACGATATGGCAATAGGTGCTATGAAAGCGTTCAATCAAGCTGGAAAGAAAATGCCCCAGGATGTCTCGCTATTCGGTTTTGACGATGAACCCAGCGCTGCCTATCTGCAGCCGGCGCTGTCCACCGTATACCTGCCTATTGACGCGATGATAGAGGCTGCAATAACTCAAGCTTTAAAATTAATCGATGGCAAAAGTGTTAATCCGTTATCACCGTTCATCGGCGAGTTAAAAATTCGCGAATCGGTCTCTCACGGTCCCTGTAAACCCTAAATTACTGTTAGACAAAACCGCTCGCCATACCTCATTCGTCAAGATGCGAGGCGTTTCGCATTCTTTATCCTGAAATTTCCATTGGGATAAAAAATGCTTCATTCTGCTTTAAAACTTGGCAAACCTCATATTTCACAGGAAGAAAATGGAGGTATTAATGTTTAAAATCATTAGATTGAGAAATACAAAGCGGCTAACTCAAATTCGTGACGGGGAATACCTGAGTAATTTAAGGCTCTATCATCAACAGCGCGGGTATTCAAAAATATCGGGGCAGAGTCATTCAGGTAAAGGGATTTGGGGCTTGCACCCCAAGGCTCAGACCGCCAACGGCAGCCTAAGCATCAGCCTTAATCAATCTCTAAAGCATTTCCAAGGCAACCAGCTCTTCGATAGTTTGGCGGCGGCGAATCAATCTCGGCTTCCCATTTTCAAACAAAACTTCTGGCAGCAGTGGGCGACTGTTGTAATTGGAAGACATCGACGCACCATATGCCCCGGTATCATGGAACACCAAATAATCACCTATTACAGCCCGAGCCAAAGCTCTGGTTTCCAGCCCACCACCAGCTTGCTGGGTAAATACGTCTCCAGACTCACACAATGGTCCGGCAATCACCGAATCAATCAAAGGCTCATGGGAAATATCCCTGCCATCGGCAGGTAATAACGAAATATGGTGAAAGCTACCATACATTGCTGGTCGCATCAGATCGTTAAACCCAGCATCGACTAACACATAATGACGGCTACCCATATTTTTTACTGCCCTAACTTGTGCAACCAGTACGCCTGATTCAGCAACAAGAAAACGGCCAGGCTCAATCTCAAGGCTAATTGGGTGGCCTAAATGTTCAGCAATTTGCTGTCTGGCTTTATTCCATAAGCCGTAATAATGTTCGGTATCGATAATATCCTCCCCATACTGATAGGGAATGGATAAACCCCCGCCGGCAGATATCGCGCTGATATCCTGATCCAATTCGATGACCTGGCGCACCATAGCATCACAGACTTGTTCCAAATGTTGATAATCAACACCAGAACCAATATGCATATGGATACCTACCAGTTTTAACGAGTATTTTTGGATTTCTGCTATCGCCGCAGACAGATCTTGATGCCAGATACCGTGTTTGCTGTTCTCTCCACCGGTATTAGTTTTCTGGCTGTGCCCGTGGCCAAAACCGGGATTTACCCTTAACCATACGGGATGCCCCGGTGCATGCTCACCAAGCTGAGTTAGCATATCAATTGATCCAGCGTTAACCGGTATATCTAACTCGGCAACACGCAGTAACGTCGCCTGATCCAATAAATCAGCGGTAAATACGATCTCTGCAGGTTCTTGGCCTGGCTGAAAACCGGCTAACAAAGCTCGCTCAATTTCCCCTAATGAAACGGAGTCGACCTTAACCCCCTGCTCACGCATTAAACGTAGAATATGAATATTCGAACATGCTTTCTGCGCAAAGCGTATCACGTCAAAATTACGCAACTGATTGATACGTTCTGCAATAATATTTCCGTCATAAGCCCAAACCGGGCATCCGAAGCGCGTGGGCAATGCCAGCAAGTTTTCAGCATTCAAGGCGGAGGAAGTATCAGTCAGAGAGCGCGGCATAGGATTTCCTTATGGGTAAATCTATTCTGATTAATTTAATTGCTAACTCATTATCAGTCATTCAATTTGGTATTAAAAATATCTATTTACGCATAGTCTATTCATTTATGATATAGCTTGAATGCCTTGAAACAGCTCAAATCGCTGGTGCACAGGAGCGAATAATGTCCGCTATTCCATTACGACAAATAGAAATTTTTCATGGTGTTATGACAACAGGCAATTTGACTGAGGCCGCAGCGCTCTTGCAAACCTCACAGCCAACGGTAAGCCGTGAACTGGCTCGCTTTGAAAAATTAATTCAACTTAAGCTTTTTGATCGTGTACGTGGTCGACTCTACCCGACCGCGCAAGGATTAAGACTCTTCGAAGAGGTACAGCGCTCTTATTACGGGTTAGACCGTATTGTGCAGGCCGCAGACAGTATTCGCCAGTTCCAACAGGCACAACTCTCGATTGCCTGTTTACCCGTTTTTTCACAATCACTACTGCCGGCAGTGTGTAAGCCTTTTATCGATCGCTACCCGGAAGTGAGCTTGAATGTGATACCGCAGGAATCGCCGTTATTGGAAGAATGGTTATCGGCTCAACATCATGATTTGGGTCTAACCGAAAATACGCAAACGCCTGCGGGTACCCAACGATATACATTGATGACACTCAACGAGGTTTGCGTTTTGCCCGCGAACCATCCATTGCAAAACAAAAAGGTGTTAACACCGCAGGATTTCAACGGTGAGAATTTTATCAGCCTGTCGGTAACCGATAGCTACCGACAACTGCTGGATAATCTGTTTAATGAAGAAGGTATTAGTCGCCGTTTAGTGATGGAAACCCACAGCGCAGCATCAGTCTGTTCAATGGTACGAGAAGGCATCGGCGTATCTATAGTCAATCCGCTTACCGCACTCGATTATGCGGCAAACCATCATGGGCGAGGCGTTTGCGTGCGCCCCTTTAGCGTCGAGGTTCCTTTTACAGTTAGTCTAGTTCGGCCATTGCACCGCCCCTCTTCCGAATTAGTCGACACTTTTATTGCTCATCTAAAACAGCAGATAACACACGTTCAAACACGTCTGGCTAACGTCATTACCCGCTAACTTAGTTAACGCCAGCGAGTCGCGAACGCCTGAAAGTATAGAGACACAAGAACAGCCCAAGCAGTGCCAGCGATGCAGCAGCCAAAGGCACTGCATTTAATCCTAATCCTTGTGCAATAACCACACCACCGACCCAGGCACCTAATGCGTTACCAACGTTAAAAGCAGCAATATTCAGAGTAGAAACCAGATTAGGTGCTTTTTTCCCATAGGTGACAACGTTGATTTGTAACGCTGGTACGGCAGAAAATGCCGCAGCAGACCATAAGAACAAAGTCACTTCTGCTGCCAACAATGAATAACTGGTCCAGCTAAATAAGGTAGAGAATATGGCAATCAGCAAAAAGGTCATGGTCAAACTCACTGACAAGCGCCAGTCAGCTAAACGACCACCAACGATATTCCCAAGCGTCAAACCTAACCCCATCAGTAATAGCGTCCAACTGACGCCAGAAGCAGACACCTTGGTTACTTCAGTCAATAACGGTGCGATATAGGTGAACAGAGCAAACATAGAGGCAGCAAATAGCACTGTCATCATCAACGACAGCCAAATCCCCACCCCGCGTAACGCAGCGATTTCTTTACGTAAATCCGCAGGTATTTCATCTTGAGAATCAGGGAGTTTGGAATATAGGGCGAACAATGATAGCAGCCCAATAGCGGCCACAACCCAGAAAGTCGATTGCCAGCCAAATACCTGCCCCAACGCAGTTCCCAGCGGTACGCCCAACACATTAGCCAGCGTTAGTCCGGTGAACATTAATGCTACCGCGGAAGCCCGGCGATTAGGCGGCACCAGATTGGCCGCTACGACGGCACCAATACCGAAGAAAGCTCCGTGACATAGCGCCGTAATAATGCGAGCCAGCATCAAAAAATCGTAGCTGAACGCCAAAGCGCACATAACGTTGCCAATTACGAAAATAACCATGAGCAACAATAGCGTCTTTTTACGCGGCAATTTTGCCGTGAGTACCGCCATAATCGGCGCACCAATAGCTACGCCCAGAGCATAACCACTAATTAACCACCCCGCTGTTGGTATAGAAATATGTAAATCACCGGCCACCTCCGGCAATAATCCCATAATAACAAACTCGGTTGTACCTATAGCAAAAGCACTTAACGCCAGTGCCAGTAACGAAACAGGCATACAAAAACTCCCAGTCAAAAATATCCCTCAGCCGTTACGCTGACGGATTAACAATGTAAAGGTCTCATGCTCGGCTTAAAAAAACCGACGGGTTATTGAGTATCAGAGAATGACAGAATGAGTGAGAGCGAGTGCAGGGCCATCAACATAACCTTATAAAATTAAAGTATTATCTTCTCATTCTGCGAGAAAGAAATATCATGAACGCCAAGAGAAAAACCAGAGATCAGCGGAATTAATCAGGTTAGAAAAATATATCCCATGCTATGTATATGAAGATACTAATAACGCTTTCCTCTGATCCTGAATATAAATATGTTCGAGAATGTTACTCACTCAATTTATTTCATCATATCTTGCCATTGTTCACTGGTCGCAAACCACTCAATTAAAAAGTCCAGCAGAGTTCTTAGCGTTGTAGGCATCTGTCGCCGCGAAGTATAAATACCATAAATGCCCATTGCCTGAGGTTGGTAATCTGGCAATAGCTGGACTAAATCGCCAGCGACAATATGTGGCATAGCCGAATAACTGGGCTGAAGAGTAATACCTACGCCTTCCAAAGCTCCGCTGAGCAGTACAACCGACTCATTAGCGCTCAGGTTGCCGCTAACCGGCACCGAAGATTTAATCCCCTTCTGATCGAAATGCCACAAACTTTTGCCAAAATAAGAATAGGTCAGACAGTTATGCAGAGCCAAATCCTGGGGCGTTAGGGGTATTCCCTTACTTTTCAGATAAGAAGGAGCCGCACAGACCACGGAATAACAGGTAGATAGCGGACGAGCAATTAAATTAGGATCTAATTCATTGGTAATACGAATGGCCAGATCTATTCGTTCCTCAACCAAATTGATAGCGCGGTTATTCATCTGTAAATCAATAGCAACCTGAGGATAACGTCGCAAAAATGCCGCTACGGCAATGCCCAGCGCAGTTTGAGCTAAGGATTGGGAACAACTGATCCTGAGTAATCCGCGCAATACATCACTTTCCTCCCCATCAACCAGATCCATTTCATTAGCCAAAGCCAGCATTTTCCGGCAACGCTCCAGAGTAGTTTCTCCAGCGTGAGTTAAACTGAGTTTACGCGTTGTCCGATGCAATAATCTGGCGCCAGCCCATTGCTCCATCTGCGCCAGATAGCGTGTCACCATAGCTCGGGACATTTCTAGCGCGTCTGCGGCAGCAATCATACTGCCCCGATCGACGATGGCTACAAACACTTCTGCGGCCGTTACTCTATCCATAATTAGTCCGATTTAAGCAACAAACAATTGCTCATTATCCGGTTTTTATTGCGTGTTATGCAATCTATTATCATTCCCGTACCCAGCAGCTAACAGCCAATAGGATGACTAATATGTTTACTAAAACCCTTTTACAGATGACTTTTGCCAGCATTGCAACTTTCGGCGCTGTTTCCACCGCCGTTGCAGCGGAACCGCTGAAAATGGAAGTGTATAACCCTGGCGAGAAGAGTATTTTCCCTGTTTCTTCTGAAATTATCAGTGGAAAAACTGAGGTTGTATTGATTGATGCTCAGTTCCAACGTAATGATGCAGAAGCCCTGATTAAGAAAATCAAAGATAGTGGCAAAAAGTTGACCACCATTTATATCAGCCAATCTGATCCTGATTTTTATTTCGGCCTTGATGCCATCACCAAAGCTTTCCCTCAGGCAAAAGTGATCGCAACACCGCAAACTATCGAAGAAATTAAAGAAACAAAAGACGGTAAAATTGCGTATTGGGGCGGAATTTTGAAAGATAATGCACCAAAAACTGTCATTGTACCTCAACCGTTAGTAGGCAATAGTTTCACCGTTGACGGCGAAAAAATTCGCGTAGAAGGTTTAGATGGCCCATCGCCAGAACGTACTTTCGTATGGATTCCGGCACTGAAAGCCGTTGTCGGTGGCGTTGCGGTTTCCGGGGATATTCACCTGTGGGCAGCAGATAACCAAACCGTTGAATCACGGGATAATTGGTTAAAAACACTGGATGCGATTAAGGCATTGAAACCAGTGACAGTAGTACCTGGCCATTTCCTGGGTGATGCGCCACAAACACTGGAATCAGTGAATTTCACACAAAAATATCTGACAACGCTAAATGCTGAAATTCCGAAAGCAAAAGATTCAGCGGAATTGATTTCGGCGATGAAAAAACATTATCCAAATCTGAAAGATGAATCTAGCTTGGAATTAAGTGCAAAGGTGCTAAAGGGTGAAATGAAGTGGCCACAATAGTTGCGATTGACCAGGTCCGCAGCATTTAACGCATTCACGAGGAAATAAATATGTCCGGTACCACATTACACTACATTTTCGATCCACTGTGCGGATGGTGCTACGGCGCCGCACCATTGGTAAAAGCGGCGCAGGCCATACCAGGGCTTTCCATCAGTTTCCACGGAGGTGGAATGATGACTGGAGAAAACCGCCGTCAGATAAATGCAGAGTGGCGTAGTTATGTTATGCCTCACGACCAGCGCATTTCAGAACTGACCGGACAGCCATTTGGCGATCGCTATTTCGATGGGTTGCTGAAAGATACTTCAGCCATACTAGACTCGGCTCCACCAATTACCGCTATTCTTACGGCAGAAATAATCACAGAACGCGGTTTAGATATGTTGCATCGTATTCAGCACGCACATTATTTTGAAGGTCGTCGGATCGCAGATACGCCAGTGTTGATTGAGTTAGCAGCAGAACTAGGTTTAGATGGACCGTCATTTAGCCACGTATTTCAGGAAACCTTAAGCGCAGCGACGGCTCAGCATATTGCTAATAGCAGAGCTTTTTTAGCTAAGATACATGGACAAGGTTTCCCGACCTTTATTCTACAAAATGAAAAGGGTGAGATGAAGGTTATTAATGCTGGACAATATCTTGGAGATCCTGCGGGATGGACTCAGATGTTAAATGAAGCCATACCCTAGAGATATTACGAGTCTGGTTGATTAATCTATTTAGACAATCAACCAGACAACTTATTTTTGCGCGCTTATAATATAGAATTATTTGTTGGTAAAACGTATATCGTTTTTTACCAGAACCCTTCCATAACCCACCATTTAACACCGCCAATTACATACAAGAAACCTATGAACCCTATAATATAAAAGCGGGAGTCAGGGATTTTTGCAGCTAATATTATTAACACGTTTCAATAGTCTTGCCGTCCCCAAAGGATGGCCTTGGGATTGCTCCATAATAACCGTATTACAATCTAATAAGAAAAACATAGGGTAACTTATGACATAAGGCGCGGTGAGTAAATTATTTAGCTCTTCATCATTGCTCCGTTCAGGAACCATAGTGACAACTTTTCCATTAAAGATATTCATCTTGATGTCTAAAACTCTAAACAACATTTCCCGATTAACTTTAAAGTTTGCATGATCATCATAAAGATCGGCAGAGGTAGCAATTTCACGTCCCAAAATGGTAACTCTGGAATTAAGATGGTACTGGTCTACTGGTGTTTTAATTAACTGGTTTACTTCCCAATAGCCCTCTATTTCGCTCATGGGATTGAAGTAGGCATACAGGAAACCAAAGCTACTACCAATAACCCCCCCCAAAAATGCAGATAGAACACAAAACCCAATTATTTTCTTGTACATAAAAACTCACTGTCCACTCGCCCACAAACGTTATAGCTTCCGTCACTGTTTTTTTTCAACATAAGGTTAGGATGCTTACGATAAAGCTTTAAAAAATCTGCGTCTTTCTTTTCATCCAAATTAATAAGTATCGGCAAATCCTGATACTTCACCTTGAAGATATTAATTTGGTATTCATTAAAGAAGAAAAAAAATGAAAAATAAAAAGCCGCGCTAAAAGAAAGTATAACAAGTAATAACTGTGTTAACTGGAAGGGTTTTCTTACATCACGAGAAATCAATTGGGTGTCATCTTTAATTACATCAGCCGCAGTGGGGTTTAATTCACTTTCATCATCTTTATAAAAGATCCATTTAGGCTCTAAGCCTAAACAGTATCCTTTTTTTGGTATAGTAATAATTAATTCATGTTTTTTATCATTTAGCGCATTGCGCAGGTTACTGATAGTTTGTGTTAGGGTATTGTCCGTGACATAGCTATCAGTCCAGATTGTCTTTTCTATTTGCTCACGAGATACAGGGTCTGGATAATTATCACACAATAGAGCAAGAACTTCAGACTCTTTATTTCTAAGTTTTACCTCATTCCCATCGTGTTCAACCGCTCGGATCTTAGGGGTAAAAGTGATATCTCCAATAAAAATCCTATCCATTAGTCCTAGTCCTCCGTTCCAATATCCATACCGCTTTGTAGGCCTGCCTAGATCTGTCCCATAGCAATAGAAGTTTCAGTATCGCATTGAAATAAATACATAAATTCTAAAGCCATCAATGTTCTAACATTAAATCAATAAACTATAAAACACCACATAAGAGCAAAATTCAATATAGAAATCCGAAAAATAGATTTTACATCATATATCACACAAAAACGTCAGCGATTCCCACAAGAATCTCTTTTTAACATAAAAAAAACAAACAGATCAATATATATATTGACATAGATTATAGTTTACAAAACCCTTATAATAAATTATAGAAATAAAAAAACAATCCACCTGATGTATAACTTAAAACAAAGGATCAGATATATTAACAACGAAGCGAGGTTGTAAGTGAATAAAATAAAATCGATAGCAATACTTTCAATAATGCCATTCTATGCATTAGGAATAGAACCAGAAATATGTTTTTATAAGAATGATAACTTTAACGGAGAGTCAATATGTGCCTATCAAGGAGAAATGGAAAAAGAATTATCAGATATATTTAACGACCAAATATCATCAATAAAAATACCTAAAGGTATGAAAGTTACAATTTACCAAGACTCCAGTTTTTCAGGCAAAGAACAAACGTTGACACAAGATACCAATATAGATGAACTAAAATCACTAAACTTACACGACTCCATCAGTTCATTTAAAATAGATATTGCCGCTTGCATTTATAATTTCATTCACTTTACTGGCGATTCCATGTGTATTTCTCCGGGGGAAAATGTTGACTTATATACAGAAAACATAAAACTAAGAAATAATGGGAAAGATAGACTACCTTTGAATAATGACGCTATAGAATCAATAAGAATACCGAAAGGAATAAAAGTCGAGGTATATAAAAATGACGGATTTAAAGCACCTTATTTCCAATTAATAGAAAATACAGACTATACTGATTTAGAAAAAATTGGTCTACAAAGCCAGATAAGTAGTATAAAAGTATATGAAAACGATTTATTAACTTGTGACTATAACTGCATAGTGTGGAAGCGCGCTGAATTTAACATACCACGTTCTTTTGGTTCTTACTGGAACGATAGTAGACTACCAAATAAACAGGTCTTACTTGTCTTTGACATCAGCAAGTTCAAAGATGACTTCGAAATAACATTAACCAATGGGCCTAAGATAGACAAAAAAGAAGACAGTGTATTGATAAAAGACAAAGACGATATATTTAATTATCCGTTTGAGATATCCTCTAAAGCAAACAAAATATCGATAATATACCAATTCAAACGTGATACCGTACAAGTTCAATATATAGAGTCATTAAATACAGTTTTTCTTGGTGCTTCCCCATTGATATCCTATAAATGGAGTTCAGAATCTGAAGACATAGCAGGAGCATCTATTATTATAGAAAACAAGGCAAATAGCCCGGTGGAAATTGAAAAAGTTGTTCTGACAGCTGACAGTGGACAATTATGGACTAAGCGAGATGGACTTAATACTATACTATGCTGGACTATTCCATTCTTAAATATTTATAACTATATCGTTCAGGGTCGCTGCAACCAAATAAGCGGTATCGTTTATAATATAAAGGAATACTTCGATAAAGGAGATAAAAGCAAGACGCTACAAATTTCAGGTAGTGCCCGTCCTTTACCTCCAGCAGTTAACTATCATGATGAAAAACCAATAAAGGATGCAAATAGCCTGACATTAACGCATTTAGACAGCACTAAAAATAATCAATCACTCACTTTGCCTGCGACGGCTAAAGCCTGCAAAGTTTCAATATATCCACTGTTATTAGAAAGAACACTACGTCAGATCCGCCCCGCATGTATTAATTGGACACTAGAAGTCATGACTGATTTTACATTACTCTTCGGGGGAAGTGTTACAACCTGGAATCCAGAATCTTTCGGTAATGTGATTGATAATATAATAAAAATGGGCATCACCGGATTCTTTCCTGATGATAAAGAGACAGAAAAGCGTTTAGTTCAAAGCGTGCAGGAGCAAATAGCTAAAGCTGGGCACAACAACACGGTAGCTCATTTAAAAACGGCATTTGATTACGCACAACTTGGTTATATCAATTACTTAACTAGCAATACTAGTATCATTGAAGAAGTGAATCCAAGGGCTGCTCAACTTCTCCCGCTAGGTATTTATGAACTACCGTTAAGTAGCTACGAATATGAAGAAACAATACCAAGAATCCGCGAAAACAGTTCATGGGTTGAACACCCAGAATTACAATTTGAAGTAGAGATAGTTGAAGAATCACCCAGGTCCGCCTCTCTTTCAGAGAGATTAAATAGTAATACTGAAGAATCGCGAGCACTGATTATGAACACCGTATCCCAATGGGGTGAACTCTATCAAACAAGTCCTATTCCTCAAGATGTATCTGAAGACGAGCAGGCCGAACGTGGGAAACTCTCAAATGTAGGTCATATTGTGACAGGAATAATGGCTCGTAGGCTTGAATCCAGACGCCAGGGTGAAATATATATAATCGTAAGATTAAGAGGTGAGATAGTCACAATTGTGCTGGCAGACAGTTTTCGCAGTGAACAAGATGTAGAATTGATAGCATCAGCGACCAACCCAGCCTATGTCCTGACGCCTACAGCAAATGGAGCCATTCGAGGCGCAGGTACCGCTGGCATCCGCGTTTTGGCCAAACATCTTAAGCAAAAAGGAGCAAGAGCGCTAATCTCCGAAGTTATCTCGCAACCTTCAGCTATCGTTAAAGAAAAAGTAGGTTTTACCTTTAGAACAGAGCTTTAAATTTAGACCCAACTAATCGAGATAGCTGACAGCTTTAGCGTCGGCTATCTTTTATACTTACCTTTGAGAGAAATAAGAAATAATATTGCCTACAATTTATAAACGTAACATCACAAATAATAATTAATCATTGCAAACAGAAAAACTTATACTTTAGAAAAGTAATAATTCTGTAAATAAACAAAATCAGTAACATCATTTAATAATTCACGCAAATAATATCAACTTTCAATTCGCTTAAGCATCCCACCCCCTTAATTCATATCTGTGTTGGATTGGCCTAGCTCGACCATCTTGAATCTTATACATTGTAATTAACTTGTAACTTCCTGCGTCATCATCTAGTTTAATAATAGACATTAGATATTTATGTTCTATTGATAACATATCACGGAAATATGAAGATAACTCATTTCTGATAGTAGAGTTAACTCTAGATAATAACAGATTTAAAAATTCATCCACCACTATCCATCCTCCGGCTGGTTTACTTTTTATTACGTTAATTATTTTATCTTTTGGCACCCTTGAGAGTAACAATATAAATATAAGATCAGCATGCCCCTCATTTATGGAGTTTATATTTATATGAACTCTGTCATCGGGCAAATAACAGAGACTATTTTTATCAAAACCTTTAATTTTCTGTGCCAGATTATTTTGGTTCATAGTATCTATAAGGTATGTTGAATTTTCTTTCAAAATATCTTTGTCAACGCCAAATTCTTTAGCTATATAGTCTAACGCTTTCCTAGCTCTCTTAGTTTTGTATCTCAAAGTATAAAATGCGTTTATATTAAAACACTCTGTAAGAGAAACAATTGATAAATTTAATGCAGTGCCACCCACTATTATCTTTTCATTAGAAACCAATATTTCACTACTCTCAACACTCCTATTTATTTTTTTCATAGCAATGCCTTGCACACTTAACAGCTCTTCCTTTTCTTTATTTATTTCCAACACTCTTTTGTGGAAGTAAAAAAAACCACTCCAAACATCATTCACCTTCATCATTGCTGAGCTCATAAGTGAAATTATGATTAATACAAAAATCAGTGCAACACCAGATTGTTTATTAATTAACATTTAATCACTACCATTCATCATGATTATTTTATTAATTTCACCATACCTGTCCAAGTCTAAAATAATTTCAATTGCTCTCGGGTGTTTACTAAATTCATTCCAATAATCTAGCCATTTTCCGTTTGAGAAAAACCTAAATCTTATACTTTTCACTCCGGTCAATATTCGTTCTTTTATTATTTCACCGGACATCTGAGGATA
The DNA here is from genome assembly GCF_001112925.1 of Yersinia nurmii. GTDB lineage: Bacteria > Pseudomonadota > Gammaproteobacteria > Enterobacterales > Enterobacteriaceae > Yersinia > Yersinia nurmii. Next base: position 77,659 of record NZ_CPYD01000010.1, on the reverse strand, counting down.
AAATAACCCATCATCAACATTAATTGCGCGAATCCGCTCTAGATTATTATTATTAATCTTGTATCCTACTTTCTCCAACTGATAGTAATAGCCTACACTATTTACATTAAATTTATTATTCCTTACTATTTCAATACTATCGGATACTCCCTCTGAATTACCAACAAAGAAATCTAAAGGACCATCATTAGTGATCTCTTTTGGCGGTCTTACTATCGCATGAGTGATATCACTCTCTATGATATAAATAGAATTTATTATATTATCAAGTTCATCTAAATGACTTATCACATTTGACGTCGTTCTCAATGTCACTTGCAATACTTGGTACATGGCAAGACTCAATAGTGAGAATATGCTGATTGCCAAAATCACTTCTATAAATGTGAATCCATCATTATATTTATGAATCAGTTTATCGCCCTGTAATATTTGAAACATAAGGGAGTTCCCATATTATTTTCAGCTGTCACTTCGATGTCTATTAACATCAGACCAAGATATTCAATATCTTCACTTCTGGCACGCCAATGCCATATTTTCCCAATCATATATTCATGACCTGAGATCCAGCTATTACTAGGGAGATTGCGATTAAGTATAATTTCATTTAATTTATTTTCTGCTATTAAAATAGAAAATACATCAATCTTAGCTTGGTTACTTAAGTAAATGCTTTGTGTCATAAATTGAAGGATAGCCAGACCTGTTGTAGAAAATATAATTAACGAAAACATAACTTCAAGCAAGGTCATCCCTTTATTTTTCTTGATTATTACATTTGATATGATCATATTCTTCTTATATTTAAAGAGTCGTTATTATAATCAATTACATTAACTCCATATTTATCATGCAAACTTATTGATAAACTTGATTTTGGTAATAATGGGTAAAGGATAAAATAAAAAAAACGATGATCTGAGTCTGCATCTTCCCATTCATCATATCCAGTTAACACTACTTTCAGATCTAACACTGAATTTCCAAAATCTCTTTTTAATGCTTTCCTTCCATAATATACCTGCTCCCAGTGTTTATCTGGCCAAAACTTACCCTTTGTTATCTTATTGTCCCCTCTGCATTCTTTTAAACATAGTTTTTCTATCGCCCATCCATTCAAATTTATTTTAATAATGTACACAGTTTGCTCATAGCCACCTATTTTTTTAATCCTATTTATAGTATTATATAAATACTCAGCCTCAGTAATTGTATTTTCTTTATCATTATTAATACTAAAAATAGCGATTACTGACATGGAGGATAAAATAAAAATAACCAACATTATTTCTAGCAATGTAAAACCATAAAACCTAGCTTTGTTTTCCGCTATCTGCATGCTCATTTATCCAATTACCTATATCATCGCTAGTTCCGACCTCACCATCAGGACCTTTAGAGAAAACATCTATGCTGTTATAAAAACCGGGATTTCTTATTATATAACTATTGCCCCATGGATCTTTCGGCAACCTACGTAAATAACCATTAGACCGAAAATTCTTGGGTAAAGGCTCTTCTAGCGGCATTTCCACTAATGACTTAATCCCTTGTTCCTCAGAAGGGAATAAACCATTATCCAGCCTATACATATCTAAAGCATTTTCAAACGTAGCAATATCAGTAATAACTTTTTGTATATCAGCCTTATTTTTGTTTCCCATGAGATTAGGTATCGTTAAACTCGCCAGCAAACCCAAAATGACGATAACGATCATAACCTCTAGTAAGGTAAATCCTTTGCAATACCTATTTTTTTTGTACATGATTTTTTAACGCCCCAAAAAATAAATTAAGCCATATTGTTAAGTAACAATATTGGCTGTAAAACAGATAAAACAATAAATAATATCAATGAAGCCATTATAATAATAAGTGCCGGTTCAAATATGCTCATTGAGATCTCAATGACTCGCTCAAATTCCTCGTCTATAATATCTGCCGTTTTTTCTAACATGACATTTAAATCACCACTTTTTTCTCCTGAATAGATCATATGCCTGGCTAATGGAGGAAAAATATTGGTATGGCTCAATGCAGCCGAAAGGCTTGCTCCTTTTTCTACCAACGATACTCCCTGCTTCATTTCTAGTTTAATTGACTCGTTAGTTAAAACTGTCAAACCGATTTTCATTGACTGCATCAGAGGAATTCCACTGGAGCACAGTATAGCCAGCATTCTTATATAGCGTGAAGCATGTATTTTTTTAATCACTTTTCCTATAACTACAACGTTAAGTAATTTCCCATGAACATAGGATTTATACTTCAACTTCCTCATTCCAAGATAATTTATTATTAAAATAATGATTGTCGACATAATTAATAATGAAAAATAGCTATTCATAAAGTCACTTACCGACATTAAAACTCTTGTTGACATAGGAAGATTCTGTTTCATAAAAACAAACTGCTCTATTACCTCAGGAATTACCGCCGTGAGTAAGACAGAAATAACAGCAAAAGACACTAATATAAGTATCACTGGATAGACTAATGCCTGAATGAATTTATTTTTCTTAAGGTGTGATTTCTCGATATTATCCGCTAACCGTTTGAGAATAAGGTCTAATTTTCCAGATGATTCACCAGATTTTATCAATGCACGGTACAACACGTTAAAATCTCGAGGAAATGACTCCAAAGAGTCAGACAACGAGTAACCAGAGATAATATTATTTCTTATCTTTTCTAAAGTGATAGATACTGATTTTCGTTCCGTTTGCTGCGACAAGGCTAATAATGCCTCATCAACAGGAATAGATGCCGAAGTTAAAATGGCAAGTTGCCTCGTTAAAACAAGAAGTTCTCTTTTATTAATTGTTTTTTTAATTCTTCCGTACCAGTTTATAGCATTAACTTTTCTTATATTTAAGAGTGTTAATCCACGAGCACGTACTAACTCCCTAGCCACCCGAATACTGTCCGCCTCAACCTTCCCCTTGCATCTGGAACCATTCTTATTTATGGCAGAATATTTAAATATGATCATCAATATTCTCCCGAGTGACTCGAATCACTTCCTCTAATGTAGTCATCCCTTGTGTTATTTTAACTATCCCACTATTCTTTATTCCCACAGTCATTTTTCTTGCGAGCTTTTCTAACTCAATCTCACTACCTCGTTGATAAATACAATTCCTTACGTTCTCATCCACAATAAGTAACTCATGAATAGCCGTTCTACCTCTATAACCAATAAAACTACACTGTTCACACCCAACGGCTTTAAAACCAGAAATTAGGCCACTATTTTCCTCATACACATCAGAAAATTGAAATTGGTGAGGACTACGACAGTAAACACAAAGTTTGCGTACCAAACGTTGAGAAATGACCGCCAGTAAAGAGCTTGCCAGCATAAAGGTTTCGATCCCCATATCTTGCAATCGAGTTACTGCGCCAGTGGCCGTATTGGTGTGTAATGTTGAGAGGACTAAGTGGCCGGTTAATGATGCCTGAGTCGCTATTTTAGCCGTTTCTGTGTCTCGTATTTCGCCAATAAGAATTACATCAGGATCCTGCCGTAAAATAGCACGTAATCCTTTAGCGAAGCTCATATCTACTTTAGGACTAACTTGCGTTTGCGCGATACCATTAAGATCAAATTCGATCGGGTCTTCTATTGTCATAATATTACGAACGCTACTGTCAATCTCCATTAACGCAGCATAAAGCGTCGTACTTTTACCTGAACCCGTTGGTCCTACCACCAATATCATTCCATGGGGTTGCTGCAATAACTTTCTTATCAACTTATAATTACTACCCTCCACACCAAGCGCCTTAAGATCTAACTTCACACTACTTTTATCCAGAATTCTCAGTACAACACGCTCACCGTGGCTAGATGGTAAAGTTGACACCCTGACATCTAACGCTCGCCCACCGACCCTTACCGCAATTCTCCCATCCTGCGGCACTCTTTTTTCCGCAATATCTAGCCTGGCCATGACTTTTATTCGGGACACGAGTAAGGCCGTTAGTTCCACCGGTGGTTCAAGAATTTGAGTTAGCATGCCATCAATTCGGAATCTTATTAGCAATTTTTGCTCGAAGGGTTCGATATGAATATCGGACGCCGCTTGCTTCACAGCTTCAGACAAAACAGCATTTATAAGGCGAATAATTGGCGCATCGTCGGTCGCATCAAGTAAGTCATCATCTTTTGGCAATTGTTCTATGAGAGTGCTAAGAGCTAATTCATTACCGATATCCGTCATTATTTGGTGGGCTTGCTGGGCATCATTCTGGTAGAAATCGACCAACCTGGATTCAAACTCCTCATCAGTAACCAAGGCAAGCGCGACCTTTCCAGAAGCAACTCTCTGCCCTTCGACTAAATCGTTAAACGACGCAGAACAACGGCAAATTAAATGACAACCATATTCCATAGGGATAAGTAATACGCCATATTTTCTTGCCCAACTAAATGGCATAGGTTTATTAATTATGGTTGTCGACAATGCCCCCCCCCCTTCCGCCATAAAAAGCGTTAATATCTCTACTTATTAGATTAATTACCTTCTTATTATTAATAGTAGACAGCCTACCCTTATTACTATATTCATTCACCTTAACTTCTGAATTAACCAATAAGCTTCTACTATTTTCATTTTTTTCATTGAACGCCCTGAACTTATCTGATGTCTCATATAAATAATCATCAGCTTCCCTTATGATTGTAGGCTTAATGAACAGGATTAGATTTCTCTTTTCTACCCTATCTTTATTTTGTCTGAATAATGCACCAATAATAGGAATATCGCCAAGTATAGGAACTTTGTTTATAACATTCGTAATTTTCTTATCTAATAAGCCACCCACAACGACTGTATCCCCACTTTTAACCAGCACGGCATTATTGACGATTCTTTTATTGAACGTCGAACCTATATTATCTTTATCTGCACTAGAGTTCTCCGCCACACTTGATACCTCCTGACGGATCTCCAGTAATACCGTATCCCCTTTATTTATTTGTGGTTTTACCTTTAAAATAATACCAACTGACTGACGAGATATCGTGTTATAAACCTTATCTGTGGGTGTCGTTTGCTGTGATGATAGAACAGGCACTTCTTGACCGACGCTAAATTCAGCATCCATATTATCCAGCGTTACAATGCTGGGCGTAGCCAGAATATCATTACTTGAGTTTGTAGCCAGAGCGGTGAATAAACCCGACCAATTGCCACGATAAAATCCTGTCACCAGCCCGCTCATACCATTTACCACGGCACTCATATTATCTTGAGCACCACTGGCAGTTCTTCCAGAGTCAAGCAAACTAACCCCGCCACCGTAACTGTTTGCCCATTGAATACCAAGGTTCATGCCTTCGCCATCCTGGGCTTCTACAATAATGGCTTCAACCAGGACCTGAGCACGCCTAATATCCAACTTACTTATAACCTGCTCTAAGTCATACATAACCGTAGGCGCAGCACTGATAATCAATGCATTAGTTTGATTGTCAGCTTTAATCATGATCTTTCTATTTGAGGAAAAAGCGGGCGATGATTTTTTCTTATCATCTTTTAGGCTAGTACTTACGCCATTTAAGACATCTAGTAAGTTTTCAGCCTTGGCATACTTCAAATAAATCACTTTTGTATTTCCATCAGCCGTTTGTTCCTGATCAAGTTTCCTTATTATTGATACCGTATTTTTACGAGCCCCAGCATCTCCATTTATCAGGATTGAATTAGTTCTCTCATCAGCAACAAGCTTGACTACCTGCGGCATTTCTTTCTTTGACGAGGTGCTTGCTCTTAAAAGTTCATTGACGGTCCGTGCGATATCCATCGCAGATGCATATTTCAGCTTAAGGACTTCTGCTATTGAGTCACTTTCACGATCAAACTTATCAATAATAGATATTAATCTGTTCACCACTGCGGCTCTTCCAGTGATTAGCAACGAGTTATTCGGTTCGTAATGTACGATACTGCCAGAATCTGTGTTGTCATTTAATTGTCGTAATAACGGTGCTATATTCTTAGCTGAAACATACTTTAATGGCACTATTTTATTAATAAGTTCATCACCATTAAGTATATCATCCTGTGTAATGATTAGTGATGCTGAGCCTTTTGCTCTTTTGGCAGGAACCACCTTCAATATATTATTCGGCATCTCAATTACAGTAAAACCATACACGTCAAGGACGTTAAGAAAAAACTGTTGGTATTTATCTTCATCCATTTTTTCGTAACTACGAATTGAAATTGTCCCTTTTACCTTTGGGTCCATTATTATGGTTTTATTTAATATCCTACTGGCCGAATTTACGAACTCTCTGATATCAGCATCTTCTAACCTTACAGAGTAATCATTTGCATATGTACCGACCGAACATAACTGTACAGTTATGATGGCAACCGACAAACACAGTTTATTTTTTATATTTAAAAGAATATTTAAAAACAACAAAAACGGACGCTTGTCATTTTCAACATAAATAGATTTTATAATAGAGAGTGGCATTGCTTACCCCTAAAAAATTATGAGATTATAATTCTATTGCATAATTCCATCTCTTAAAATCATCATGAACAATTCATTATTTTTACTAACCACAACCCCATCTTTAATTATTTTTAAAATCTTAGTCTCGCCATCATTAAGAAAATCATTTTTAAAATACGTTCTATTTATTTGATTGTTTGAAACTATAGCCATAGATGATGATGAATGAGAACTGGTTATTGTTCCTGTCAAGCGAGAATCCCCATAGTATTTTTTAATGCGTAAAAAATCATCACGAGTCATATTTTCAACATCAATATCATCTAACTTTTTTGTGTTTGTAGAAACATCTTTTTCTTTTTCGCCAAATATGCTAATGGATTTTACTTTATCTATGCCGTAATTAATCTTATCCGACGATATCTTCTGATCTAACTTAACCTTTCTTTCATCATTTATATAGAAAAGAACGACATCACTCTTAGCATAACTTCCGTCATAAAAATCACTAATTAATGAAAACGCATTATATATACAAAAAACCACTGGGACAAAAATCGATAACTTATGAAAACTATGTAACAAAATGGTGGCATTACTTAATTTAATAATTTTAAGCATTTACCACCTATTTTTATTAAAAGGTTGTTGCTTACGCATAGCTGATAAGTGATAATTATTTTTAGCACTTATCTAACTACCAACTTGATATTAACAATAGCCGTAAAAACGATCATCACAATGATTGTTTCCTGTAGCACACAACAGACTTGTATCAAGGCGTAAGCCGTATCTATTGATGGTTTTAATGATATCGGCCGGAATCTCAAATTCAGACAGTAAGGTTCTAAATTTGTGAATTAGTTGATGGTAATTATTATCTGAAATACCCTTATGGTTTTCATACCAGACAACTTTTATAATATCTTGTTTTCTATTAACATCATTGAATAAGCACATAACTAAGCGTTTTTGCTTTTCATTTATGTTGATAGTTAGCTTTCTGTTATGAAAGTGGATTTTATTCATGCAACAATCAACTGAGACCTCTGAACCATAGTCAATGATGCCTTTTCCGTTGATATCGATAAACTTACTCTCAGTAACTACTGACACAGTATTAACATACATAGATAACTCCCCAAGTAAAATAATAAAGATAAAAAATACGTAAATTCATAATTATCAATAAATAATAAGTACAGTAATAATTATTGTTATCATCCGTTGAATAAATCAAATCAAATTATATAAAAAGATATATTTTTATATGTTATGTTTTCAAAAGCAATCTTTCACATAGACACCTGCAAACATAACATATTGAATAAACGAAAGAAAAACACCATCCGAAGTGCAAAAGATTTGAATGTTAAATTATTACATTTTCCTTTAGCCATCGGAATCACACTAACTAATCATTATACACACCCATATAATCACATTTAATCTTTAAGAAGGTTTAGGCCTTGCTGTTAAAAGTACAGATAATTACTGCATTTGAAAAGAGGAATTTATCGAAATAAGCAACCTATATATAACAGTTAAACTTAAATTTATAACACAATGCCATTAAATATATTTAATAATTTATCAAAAAAATAATAACTGTAATCATTTACATGGAGATATAGTTTATTTGCCATAGTGAGAATAATAATAGTTTAATTAACATCGTAAAACTTACCAGCCAGAAATATATCCAAATGCCTGGTGGTTATTTTTCATTTAAAAAATTCCAGATTGCAACAAGTCAACTGTAGTTAACACACAATACGAATACAGGATAAATAATCAAAGATCACAAATTAACCCCCATGGCATTTATTTTAACACAAAGATTTAATTAATTGCATTTAACATGCGTACATGTTTAACAAAGTATTATTCTGCATTGAAAAAATAATATTATTAATTTAATTGGATTTCTATTTTTAACATAGACTTGAAAAATAGTAAATTTATTTCTCTATGCTCTGTTATTTTTAAGAAATGCTAGACGTTATTTCAAAAAATTAATGAACTGATTAAATAAAATATTGATGAGGTAGCAATCCTGAGTCATAAAAATCAACTTAAACTAAAAATAGGCTTATCCAACTCTAAATTCGTTTTACAATGACAATTGACCGTATCCAATGCGAACACGGTGCTGATTGCTATGCTAGTCGTTAAGAAGATGGAATGGAATTCTCTTTTCACCTACACAATATAAAGCTATACAATTCTCAATGGATCAAATAATTTGATGCTGGAAATACCTAGATGTCGTTCGAAGAAAATACACCGATCAGTGTCTGTATTCGGATTTAAGGGATCGCATTCTATTTAACATGCTTAAACCAGTGTCAATAAATGTTCATCCGTTAGGTGAATAATTTGATTTTGTTAAATGACTGGCTTGGTCTGTCTACCTTATAGAGGTCTTTGCTATGAAACCCTATTAAAATGGAAAGTAATTTTCTTCAAAATCCAAAGTACATCACCAACTAAACTATGCTTTCAACTTTAAATATATGTGTCGTCGTCAGACGCTAATGCAATGCCTAGAGCAAGTATTATGCCCAGGCTTAACAGCAGCCTCTTAAATTTATAGCGCTCTCTTGACTAAGATTATTTCTAGATTGTTATGTACAAACGGGGGGCTTGAAGGCTGATTTGAGCAGTCATCGCCATTTTCCCGAATAGCAATATTTATGGGCTATATACTGAAGAAGTTTTTAGGCGAGCACTGGGTTATCTTGCGCTCGTTCTGTTCATATCCAGATCCACGTGTATAAAGCATGGTATGTATAGATTTTGAAGGTGGATAATTTCTATACGGATAACTATGTGTTTTTGCAGGCAGAATTTTTGAGCATCGGCAGATACGACGACACGAATAACTGGTTAATGCATTGATATTAATGGATTTACTAGAGGCTACGGCATATTCTGAGAAGTGTTTTGGAGCGGGTGAAGGGAATCGAACCCTCGTATGCAGCTTGGGAAGCTGCCGTTCTACCATTGAACTACACCCGCGTCGGTGTGCGAGTGGCATTATAACCGGTTATGCCTTAGGGGCAAGGGAAGATATGCTTTAACTGCTGGAATTTTAAGCTGTTAGCGCGGTTATTTTCTTAACTGGCTTATTTGATAGCTGTAAAAAAGGGCGCCTAAGCGCCCTCATCGATAAAGTTCGAGATTACTTAACCGGACGCATCGCGGGGAACAGAATCACGTCACGAATGGTGTGGCTGTTAGTAAACAGCATAACCATACGGTCGATCCCAATGCCTAGACCAGCGGTTGGCGGCAAGCCGTGTTCCAACGCAGTGACATAGTCTTCGTCGTAGAACATTGCTTCGTCATCGCCTTCATCTTTGGCACGAACCTGCTCAGCAAAACGCTCTGCCTGATCTTCCGCGTCATTTAACTCTGAGAAACCATTACCAATTTCACGACCGCCGATAAAGAATTCGAAACGATCGGTGATGAATGGATTATCATCATTACGACGAGCCAATGGCGAAACTTCTGCCGGGTATTCAGTGATGAAGGTTGGCTGAATCAGATGACTCTCTGCGGTTTCTTCGAAGATTTCACACTGAACGCGCCCCAAGCCCCAGCTCTTCTCGACTTTGATTCCCAAAGACTCAGCGATAGCAACGGCCTTATCCATGTCGTCCAGATCGGCAACGTTGGTTTCAGGACGATATTTGCAAATCGCTTCTTTCATGGTCAGTTTGGCAAATGGTTTACCAAAATCGAATTCCTGCTCACCGTATTTAACGACGCTGCTGCCCAGAATGGTTTCGGTCAGCGTGCGGAACAGTTCTTCAGTCAGCACGATCAGATCTCTGTAATCCGCATACGCCATATAGAGTTCCATCATGGTGAACTCAGGATTATGACGCGGAGAAACGCCTTCGTTACGGAAGTTACGGTTAATTTCGAATACGCGCTCAAAACCACCGACAACCAAACGTTTCAGATACAACTCAGGTGCAATACGCAGATACATGTCGATATCTAACGCATTGTGATGAGTGATAAACGGGCGAGCAGATGCGCCACCAGGAATCACTTGCATCATAGGCGTTTCAACTTCCATAAAGCCTTTTTCCACCATGAACTGGCGGATACCGGACATTACCTGAGAACGCACTTTGAAAGTATTACGCGATTCATCGTTAGCAATCAGATCCAGATAGCGCTGACGATAGCGAGTTTCCTGATCGGCCAGGCCGTGGAATTTGTCAGGCAAAGGACGCAGTGCTTTGGTTAGCAAGCGCAGTTCGCTACAGTGGATAGACAGTTCGCCAGTTTTGGTTTTGAACAGCTTACCGCGAGCACCGAGGATATCCCCCAGATCCCACTTTTTAAACTCTTCGTTGTAAACACCTTCTGCCAAATCGTCACGGGAAACGTACAGCTGAATACGACCGCCGACGTCCTGCAAGGTAACGAAAGAGGCTTTACCCATGATGCGACGCGTCATCATGCGGCCAGCAACGGTCACTTCTACGCCCAGCGCTTCTAATTCTTCGTTATCTTTATCACCGTACGCAGCATGCAGTTGATCTGAGAGGTTCTCCCGACGGAAATCGTTCGGGAAAGCAATACCCTTCTCACGTAATGCAGCCAATTTTTCACGACGCGCCTGTAATTCACTATTCAGTTCTTGCACTTGCTCAGCGACTTGTGGTTTTTGCTCTGACATTTCAGTTCCTCATAACCCGGCTTTCAAACTTGCCTCAATGAATTTATCTAGGTCGCCATCCAGTACGGCCTGCGTATTACGCGTTTCAACGCCGGTGCGCAAATCCTTAATACGGGAATCATCCAGTACATAAGAACGGATTTGGCTGCCCCAACCGATGTCGGATTTGTTGTCTTCCAACATCTGTTTATCAGCATTTTTCTTTTGCATCTCAAACTCATACAGCTTGGCTTTCAACTGTTTCATGGCTTGATCTTTGTTTTTATGCTGAGAACGGTCGTTCTGGCACTGAGTCACAATATTGGTCGGAATGTGGGTAATACGTACCGCAGACTCAGTTTTGTTTACGTGCTGACCACCGGCACCAGAAGCGCGGTATACATCAATACGCAAATCTGCCGGGTTAATTTCGATATCAATATCGTCATCCACTTCCGGGTAGACAAAGGCAGAGCTGAAAGATGTGTGGCGACGGCCACCGGAATCGAACGGACTCTTACGCACCAGGCGATGTACGCCGGTTTCAGTACGCAACCAGCCGAACGCGTATTCACCGATGATCTTGATGGTGGCAGATTTCAAACCTGCGACGTCACCGTCAGACTCTTCGATGATTTCGGTTTTAAAGCCTTTGGCCTCAGCCCAACGCAGATACATACGCAGCAACATGCTCGCCCAGTCCTGCGCCTCGGTGCCGCCTGAACCGGCTTGCAGATCGAGATAGCAGTTGGCGCTGTCGTATTCGCCGGAGAACATACGGCGGAACTCCAACTGGCCCAGTTTTCCATCAAGGATTTCCAACTCGGCAACGGCTTCGTCGAAAGTCTCTTCATCGTCGGCTTCAATAGCCAGTTCCAGCAAACCAGAAACGTCTTCCAAACCTTGAGCCAATTGGTCAATAGTGGTGACGATCTCTTCTAATGCGGAACGTTCTTTACCCAAGGCTTGCGCGCGCTCGGGTTCATTCCATACGTCAGGCTGTTCCAGCTCGGCGTTTACTTCTTCCAGTCGCTCTTTCTTCGCATCATAGTCAAAGATACCCCCTGATAACGGCGGTCCGTTCGGACAGATCCTGGATACGGTTTTTTACCGGATTAATTTCAAACATTTTTTTGATGTCTTAGGTTGAGTCGTTGATGGCGGAATGCCATTCGAACCGATAATTCTAACGGATCTCAACGACGGTTTATAGCAAGTTGACCGTATTTATGGCGCTATCTGGACGAATCACGCCATTAGCCGCATTTTGCGAACTTTTAACATTCTGACTAATAAGGCCAGAGGTGCTGAATCAGCAATTGAACGCTGCGGTTACCGCGGAATTCATTGATATCCAGCTTATAAGCGACTTTAACTTCGCGCACGCTGCTATCCGGCCATAAAGTGGTATCAATATTAAAGGCTATACCATCCAGCAACGGACCACCGTTCAACGGTTCTAGCATCACTTTCAAATGGCGCTCCCCCACCAGCCGTTGCTGCAACAGCCGGAATTTTCCGTCAAAAGTCGGTTCAGGGAAAGCCTGCCCCCAAGGGCCACCGTCACGTAATAATTCCGCGGTTTCCAGCGTCATTTGCCCGCCGGTCAGTTCACCATCGGACCAGATAACCCCCTCAAGCTGTGAGGCATCCATCCACTCTCCCACCAAATCGGCAAAACGCTGACGGAACTCGTCAAATTTATGCTGTTCCAGCGATAAACCTGCAGCCATAGCGTGACCACCAAACTTCAGCATCAGGCCGGGATTGAGCATATCCAGGCGTTCCAGCGCATCGCGCATATGTAGCCCCGCGACCGAACGCCCCGAACCTTTTAGTATTCCTTCTCCGGCTGGCGCGAAAGCAATCACCGGGCGGTGAAAACGCTCTTTGATACGCGAAGCCAGAATCCCTACCACGCCCTGATGCCATTCGGCATGATACATAGCAATGCCGTAAGGCAACTCAGCGCTGGTGCGCTCCAGCTGGTCACAAAGTTGTAAAGCCTCAACCTGCATACTTTGTTCAATTTCACGGCGCGCTAGGTTCAAGCTATCCAAATCCATCGCCAGTGCGCGCGCCTGAGCAATATCGTCACTCAAAAGTAGCGCCACGCCGATAGACATATCATCCAGACGACCGGCAGCATTCAGCCGAGGGCCAAGGGAAAAACCCAAATCGTTGGCTGCTAGCTGGCGCGCATCGCGGTTTGCCACTTCCAGCAGCGCTTTGATTCCGGGGCGGCATTTTCCCGCTCGAATTCGACTCAACCCTTGATGTACCAAAATACGGTTATTGGCATCCAGTGGCACGACATCGGCGACCGTTCCTAAAGCCACCAAATCCAGCAACTCCGCCAAATTAGGAATCGCCAACGCTCGTTGCTCAAACCAGCCGCTATCCCGCAGTCTCGCACGCAAAGCCAGCATGAGGTAAAAAGTCACGCCCACGCCAGCCAGTGATTTCGATGGAAAATCGCAGCCCACCAAATTGGGGTTAATAATGGCTTCGGCTGCCGGCAAAACGTCCCCCGGCAAGTGGTGATCGGTAACCAGCACCTTAATCCCATGCGCATGAGCCAAATCAACGCCTGCATGGGAAGAAATACCGTTATCTACGGTTACGATCAGATCCGCACCGCGGGCAATAACCTGTTCAACCACTTCTGGGCTGAGGCCGTATCCATCGTCAAAACGATTTGGAACCAGATAATCGACATGGCTACAGCCCATACTGCGCAGAGATAACACGGCCAAGGCGGTGCTGGTCGCACCATCGGCATCGAAATCACCGACAATCATAATACGCTGGCGATCGGCCAATGCCTGCTGCAACAAACTGACACCGGCATCAATGCCGTCCAGCTGTTGATAAGCCAGCAGGCCTTTCACTCCGCGCTCCAGTTCTTGCGCCCCTTTCACACCGCGAGAAGCGTACAAACGACGCAGCAACGGATGCAATTGCTCCGGCAGCACACTCTCATCAGCAGGTTCGCGACGACGAAGTTGGGTTTTTATGGCCACTTTCGATCAACCACCGGTTTTCTTGGAAGCCTGATGTGCTCGCAGCATGGCAAGCATCTCTTTTGGCCCCTGATAGCCCGGAACAATGGTGCCATCCTGCAATACGATAGCCGGAGTACCCTGAATGCCGAATTGCACCCCTAGCTGATAATGTTTAGCGATATCGGTTTTACAGGTTGCTGGGGAAATCGCATCACCTTTCATCGCCGCATCAAAAGATTTATTGCGGTTAGCGGTACACCAAATAGAACGCATGTCTTTTTCCGCCTGAGAACTCAGCCCCTGACGCGGGAACGCCAGATAACGCACGGTAATACCCAGCGCGTTATAGTCACTCATTTCTTCATGCAGTTTATGGCAGTACCCGCAGGTGATATCGGTGAACACGGTAATCACGTGTTTTTCCTGTGGCGCTTTGTAGACAATCATTTCACCGCTCAATGCTTCCAGTTTTTTCAGTAGCAATTGATTAGTTATGTTAACCGGCAGTGTGCCACTAACGTCATACAGCGGCCCTTGCAGTAGCTGTTTTCCATCGGCTGAAATATAAAGCACGCCGCTGTCCGTCATTACCGTGCTTAAACCCGCGATAGGCGAAGGTTGGATTTCAGCATTTTTAATATCCAGTTTTTTCAATGTCTGTTGGATAGCAGCATCATCGGCATACGCCAAACCAGAAAGCGAAGCCATTAAGATTGGCAGCAGCAGTAAACTTTTTTTCATTGAATAATCCTATTTCTCTTCTACAGCGCAATCATGCGCGCGGATGGTGCTGTTGATGTAGCTGTTTCAGGCGTTCCGTCGCTACATGAGTATAAATCTGGGTGGTCGACAAATCGCTATGGCCTAATAACATCTGAACCACGCGTAAATCCGCCCCGTGGTTCAATAAATGCGTCGCAAAAGCGTGACGTAATACATGGGGGGAAAGGCGCTCACTATCAATACCCGCAAGGATCGCATAGTGTTTGATGCGATGCCAGAAAGTCTGTCGGGTCATTTGCTGACTGCGATTGCTAGGGAACAACACGTCCAGCGCCTGACCGTTAATCAACCAAGGCCGCCCATGCTCCATATAATTCTCAATCCAGTAAACCGCTTCTTCACCTAGCGGTACTAATCGCTCTTTATTCCCCTTACCGATGACTCGCACTACGCCCTGCCGCAAACTGACATCACTAATGGTTAATCCGACCAATTCAGACACACGCAAACCGGTGGCGTACAGCACCTCTAGCATCGCTTTGTCTCTGAGTTCCAACGGAATATCGACATTCGGCGAATTCAGCAGCGCATCAACCTGCGCTTCGCTTAAATCCTTCGGCAAACGTTGGGGTAATTTGGGCGATGACAGCAGTGCGGTTGGGTCATCTTCTCGCAATTTTTCCCGATATAAATATTGGAAAAACCGACGCATTGCGCTCAGCAAACGAGCCGAACTGGTAGCCTTATAGCCCCCCTCAATGCGCTCCGCCAGAAAGGACTGCAAATCCAGAGGATCGGCCTGTAGCAAATCCTTATTGTGGTGTAGCAGCCAGCCGGCCAGCGCCTGAAGATCCAGGCGATACGATGCCAGAGTATTTTCTGCCAGATTACGTTCCAGCCACAGGGCATCCAAAAACTGTTCAATCAGCGGATTATTTTGCTGTTGCATCCAGATTCCTCTCATCGATTGAACTCAGCATGCCATTATGCCTGATGAGGGCACAAATCTGGTACACTCGATGCTATTCCTAATTAGTTAATGCTATGGCTACACAACATGAAGATTGGTCTCTTTTACGGCTCCAGCACCTGTTACACCGAAATTGTGGCAGAAAAAATTCGCGATATTCTCGGCGAAGATTTGATCGATCTGCATAATCTGAAAGACGCAGATCCAGCCCTGATGGAACAGTATTCTGTGCTTATTCTGGGTATTCCTACCTGGGATTTTGGCGAACTACAGGAAGATTGGGAAGCGATCTGGCCACGGTTGAGTCAGTTGAACCTGCGGGGAAAAATTGTTGCCATGTACGGTATGGGTGATCAATTCGGCTATAGCGAATGGTTCCTCGATGCCTTAGGCATGTTGCACGATCATATTGCCCCACTGGGCGTGAAATTTATCGGTTTCTGGCCGATAGAAGGGTTCGAATTTACCAGCCCGAAACCATTAAGCGCTGATGGTAAATATTTTGTCGGACTGGCTCTTGATGATGTCAATCAATACGAATTAACCGACCAACGCGTTGAACAGTGGTGTGAGCAAATTCTGATTGAAATGGAATCCTTGCTGTAATGCCAACTGCGGGCGCAATGACTGCGCCCGCTGCTTCGAAGCTTCTCGTGGTTATTTCCACAGACGGAAATGTTCAGTTCCGGCACTACCCGGTGGTGGGATTTCATGACGTTCGTCTGCGATTTTTTTAGCAACCAGTCGCTGCGGATCGGCCAACTGATACCAATCCAGACGTCGGGTGAGTAACATCACTACCGCCAGCACGACAAACAGTAAGCCAGCGCCTAATAACAACGCGTTATCCTCTGATTGCAGCAATCCGTACAGTACGCCGTACAGTAATAATAAACTGCCCGCAAACAGCCCGCCTCGCAGCCAACTACCTAGTACCGCGCCTAAATACACCACAATCAACAGACTACAACTCAGGCTGGCCACCAGATAAGCCAAGGCAAAACCGATATGTTCCGACAGCGCCAGTAACATCAGATAGAACAGAATCAACGCTACGCCGACAAGTAAATACTGGATCGGGTGCAAACGCAGCGACGTTAGGCTTTCAAACAGGAAGAAGCTGATAAACGTCAGGCCAATAAACAGAATCGCGTATTTAATGGCTCTTTGAGTTAACTGATAATGATTGACCGGTTCAATCAGGCTGGTACTGAATGCGGGTAACGCATCGAAATCAAACGGCACTTCATCCGTAGCGAAAATTACGTTCAGATTATTAGCAAACCAGGTGCTGCTCCAGTGAGCCTGAAAACCATTCGCGCCAACCCGTCGTTGATTCGGCAAGAAATCCCCGAGGAAATTAGGGTGTGGCCAGTTACTTTCTAGCGTGAGCTCACTACTGCGCCCCAAAGGTACCAAGGACAAACTGCTGGTTCCCATGAGTGTCAGAGTAAAATCAACCGTAGTTTCCCCTTGCTGTAAACGTTGCAAATCCAGCATGGCGTGAATGCCCTGACTCCCCGCACCTAAGTAAGCACCGGGCTGGAAATCCATAGCATCGCCGTTGATTTTCAGCGGAGACAGTTTCTGAATCCCTCGCGCATCACTCAAACGCACCACTAAAATAGGTTTTCCAAGCGAGACTCCGGGTCTGTTGAGATAATCAAGGTTTTCACTATCAAATTTGGCACTGAAATGCAGCGGCCCCTGATAAACCTGAGTACGATAAATGCCAAGTTGACGTACATCTACGTCCGGCGCTCCCGTTACGGATAAGGTTTCTGGTAGTAGATAATGGAAACGGCTAACCTTTTCCTCACGCTTTACTCCTTCTTTCTCAACGGTGACCATTTCGCTGTAAGGCACAACGATCAACGGGCCAAGAATTTTTTGCGCGCCGCTAGTGCTATCAGTGACTTTGCTAATCACGCTGTAACGGTAGTTGCTTCTTTCGCTTATCACGCTCATCAGCATTTCTTTGGGAATCATCATCAGTAAGATCAATCCCAGCAACGTGGTTATTTTCCAGAACAATACGGATTTAAACATAAGTGAGGCTCCTTAACGGTCATGGAGCCAGAATAAAACGCTGAAGTGAAAGCAGAATGAGCTTGTGTGAAGTGAGTGTGAAGTTATGGATTTTCTTGCATAAGCGGCAACGTCATTTCCACCCGAACGCCCTGCGGCAGGCGATTAGCTAGCCTGATGGTGCCTTGATGAATAGCAGCCACTTCGCGCACAAAATTCAGCCCCAGACCGGTGCTTTTCGGGCCATCAGGACGCGGAAGAGAATAGAAACGTTCGAAAACCTTTTCTTGTGCGTATTCGGGAACACCACAGCCGTTATCCTCAATAGTGAGGTGGTAATTATTTCCCCTCCGTTCGCCGCTCAAGGTAATCTCTCCACCTTTCGGGGTAAAATCCAGTGCATTATCAATCAGATTAGTGAGCGCCTGACTCAACATTAAACCGTCTCCCGCTAGCTCGGCGCAATCGCAACGTTGTAAAATCAAAGCTACGCCTCGGCTACCTGCCTGAGCTTCTTTACCAGCAATAACCTGTTTAAGTAGCGAATCAATGCTAAGCTGCTCCAACTGTAGGTCTACCCGACTTTCCAGTCGTGCCTGTACCAGCATTTTATCCACTAGTTGCTGAATACGAGCGCTTTGCTGTTCAATATTCAAAAGGAATCGCTGGGCCGTGGCCGCCGGAGGTGCTTCCCGCAATAACTCTGCTGCGCCGCAAATCGCAGCCAGCGGGCTTTTTAGTTCATGAGTCAACGTGTGAACATATTGCTCAATATAGGCCTTGCCATCCAGCTTTAGCCGCATGCTTTCGAGCGCACGTGCTAAGCCGCCCAGCTCACTGCTGCCCATTTTGGGCAACGACACAGCTTCGCCCTCCGCCACCCGCTCGGCGTAATTAACCAATCGACCGATCGAGCGGTTTATCCACCATACAAAACCTAGGCCAATCAATAACGCGATACCCAGCAGAATAGCGCCAGCCAAAAGTATTCTTCGTTCGCTGCGTTTGATAACCGGAGCCATAGAGAGGTTTGGTTTCCCCACGCTCAACACACCCATGATTTGATTATCAACCATTACCGGAGCGGAAATATACATCACTGAGCTTTGCTCATCGTTTGGATCGCTCAAGGTACTGCGTGCGCCGTATTGACCGCGCAGCGTCAGCCAGACATCATTCCATTTAGAATAATCCTGCCCAAGAGCCTGCCCGGTGGAATCAAAAATAACCTTTCCATGGACATCAGTAAGATAAACCCGATATTCGTTACGATCTTTGCGAATACCGGCTATATTGGCACCAATCGGCTTCTTATTCAGCGTGGCGAACGCTTGCGCCAACTGCCCATTCGCTGCATTACCTCGCCGCATATCCTGCCGGGCAAATTGCGCGAGCAAAGTAGCAGTATCCACCAGCGTTCCTTCAGTCGCACGCCTCACGCCGGGTTTCACTTCCTGCACAAAAATACTGATCACAAAATAGCCGGCGATCGCCACTATCAAAAAATAGCCAAGCAGCAGACGCAGGCCAATTTTCATGGGACATAGCTCAGACTGTAGCCCAGCCCACGGTGAGTGCGAATCGGCGGTTCTTCATCCCGAACGGCACGAAGCTTAGCCCGTAACGTTTTCACATGGGTATCTACGGTGCGATCCTGGCTTTCTTCTGCCTGAGTCCAAACGATATCCATCAACTGCTGACGGGAAAAAATGCGGTCCGGAGCTAATAGCAAAGTTTTAAGCAGTAAATATTCGTAACGGGTTAGCCAGAGAATTTGTTGCTGATAGGTAATACGTGCTGCGGCTTCATCCAACGTGAAAGCACCAAACCGATGTATTTGCGGCGCGGGTGCGCTGGACTGCGACTTCTGTAAACGACGTAAAATAGTACGAACCCGGGCGCTGACCTCGCGCGGAGAAAAAGGTTTGGCTATGTAGTCATCAGCCCCGATTTCTAACCCGACGATACGATCCAGTTCTTCGCTGCGCGCAGTAAGAAAGACCACGGGTAAATCCGGAGATAAGGCCAAAAGACGGCGACAAAGATCAAAACCGTTTATATCTGGTAGCCCGACGTCGATAATCGCTAACGCTGGCAGACCGTGATGTAATGCAGCAAGCGCTGGCTCGCCGCGATCAAACCACTTGAGGGTGAAACCCTCACTCTCTAACGTATAGATCAGCGTGTCAGCAATACTCGGCTCGTCTTCCACCAGCCAGATCAATGGTTTCATTACTCACTACCTGCTGCAGAATCAAAAGTGTGTCGAAATATCAGGCACAGCTCGCGCCATTCATCCTCAGACATGCTATCAGAGGCCAGCCAGACGCGCTTTCTACGCTGACTGCCAGCGCCTTGCAGCGATAATAGTACGCCATAACGGGTAATCCACGGCTGTCGAACCAACTTCCATTCCTGACGTTTCCATATCAGCAGATTTCCAGCTTTTAACCGGATTTCTCCCTGACGGGAGGTAATGCTTTTCTGGCTACGAATACATTCGAAAACTACCAGTGTCAGCAGTATCAACCATAAAGGTGTACAGCCATCTGGCCAAGGCGCGACCAGCGTTATCAACACCAGAACGCCATGAATCAATAAGGAAAAAAGTTGGGTGCGCCATGAAACCCGCAGGTCACATCGCCACTGGGCCACGGGCTTTATTTCGCATCTGAATCAGTTGAACCATCCGTTTCAGCTCGCTGTCCTGCGGCTCCCCATGATTCATCAGCCAATTGAATAGGTCAGGATCATCGCTCGTCAGTAAGCGGACAAATACGCGCTTATCATCATCGCTCAGCGTGTCATATTCATACTCGAAAAACGGCATAATGGAGATATCCAGCTCACGCATACCGCGACGACATGCCCAGTGGATACGAGCTTTATTATCAATTTCCATGTCCTGATTGACCCCTTGCTTAAAATGTTTTCTGAATCCGGCCGTATGGTCGCTCTGCCAAAGATTCAACTCGTGAATAGAGTAGCAATTTGCGACGCCTGACGGGAAGGTTATCGCCGCCAAAACGCGGACTAAGGCGTGAAATGATAAAGCAATGCGGTTTTTTTAACCGCATTAATCCGCGCTCATTGTTATTTTTGCGCATTGTACCGCAGGATGTATTGTAACAATGGTGTATGCGGATAATTACTCTTTGCAAAGCCTCCCGCCTCTTTTACCATTGGATCATCAGTTCACGGCACCTTTTGGTAGGATGTAATATGGCATATGCAACTCCTTTCCCTGCGCGTCACCCCTCCGCCTCTTCTGCGTTACCTTTGACTCTGATTTCATTGGATGACTGGGCATTAGTTACGGTAACCGGCGCCGATCGCGTTAAATATCTTCAAGGTCAACTCACCGCAGACGTTGGTGCACTCGCGGCAGACCAACACGTTTTGACCGCGCACTGTGACGCAAAAGGTAAAATGTGGAGCAATCTGCGGCTCTTCCATCGTGGCGAAGGTTTGGCCTTTATTGAACGCCGCAATGTGCTGGAAAACCAGTTGGCCGAGCTGAAAAAATATGCCGTATTCTCGAAAGTGACCTTTGCTATTCCATCTGACAGTGTCTTGCTGGGAATTGCCGGGGCGCAGGCAAGAGAAGCGCTGGCTCAGATTTTCCCTGATTTACCGACACCAGAAAAACCGGTAGTCCAATCCGGTGATTCTACATTGCTGCATTTTACTACGCCCACAGAACGTTTCCTGTTGGTGACTGATGCCCCCCAGGCCGCCAACTTGGTAGAGAAATTGGGTGAAAATGCCCAGTTAAATGACAGCCAGCAGTGGTTGGCGTTAGAAATAGAAGCTGGATTCCCCATTATTGATGGCCCGAATAGCGCCCAGTTTATACCTCAGGCAACAAACATTCAGGCTCTGGATGGTATCAGCTTTACCAAAGGCTGCTACACGGGCCAGGAAATGGTTGCTCGAGCTAAATATCGCGGAGCAAATAAACGCGCCTTGTATTGGCTTGCGGGGCAAGGCAGCAGCACTCCTGAAGCCGGTGACAGCTTAGAATGGCAATTGGGTGAAAATTGGCGTCGTACAGGTACAGTATTGGCAGCGATTCAGCTGGAAGATGGCTCACTCTCGGTACAGGCAGTTCTAAATAACGATCTGGCCGCCGATAGCGTGTTACGCGTACGGGAAGATACCGCGGGGACATTGCGTATCCAACCATTACCGTATTCTTTAGAAGAGAGTAATTGATCCTCTGCCAGAACAATTCGCAACCCGTAGAGCCTGTCAGGAAAACATCGCCAGGCAATGCAAAATAAAGAGGCCGGAAATCCGGCCTCACAACCTACAGACTGTATCTGTCTTTAGCGAAACTATCGTGATATTCAGAGAGAACTCTGGGTGTTTCGGGTAACGCAACAATCTTGTGTTCTGGAATAGATTTACATCTTAAACGTACAGATAAATCGCCATAAAGTGGCACAAGCTACCGCCGAGCACGAAACCGTGCCAAATAGCGTGGCCAAAGCGAATGCGCTTCGAAGCGTAAAACACAACCCCCAGCGTATACAACAAACCACCAATCGCCAGTAGTGCAATGCCGCCCATATCTAACTTAATAGCCAACTGATAGATCACGATCAGGGATAGCCATCCCATCGTCAGATAAGTAATGAGCGAAAGCACCTCAAAACGATGTGCAAATGCCAGTTTGAAGATAACGCCAAACAGCGCCAGCCCCCAAATAACGGCCATTAATCCTCTCGCCAGAGAGGAGTCCAGCCCAACCAATAAGAAAGGCGTATAAGTGCCAGCAATCAATAAATAGATAGCGCAGTGGTCAAATTTCTTCAGCCAATGCTTAGCCTTTTGATGTGGGATTGCGTGATACAACGTGGATGCAAGGTACAGCACAATAATGCTGCCACCATATAAACTGTAGCTGGTGAGCGCGGTGGTACTTGCGCCACTGTCTACGGCCTGTACCAGTAATAAAACCAAGCCAATTATGCCTAATACCACGCCAATACCGTGGCTGATGCTGTTGGCTATTTCTTCTGCCCATGGATAAGGCTGAGCTTCTGATAATGCCGGTCTGACTGATTCATTGTTCAATACTAATGTATCCTGTTGATTCTTATGGGTGCGGGTGATGGACATTCTGTCAGGTTTTGACCTGTTCATTATTATTGGAATCCTCGCAGGTTAATTGTGCAAAAATACCGCTTTAAGGTTATCTGAGAATCATTCCAGTGTACACGTGTAAGCTCAAAATAATCTGTCATTGTTTGTAAACCTTGGGCTGATCGCCAGAGAAAATCGGTAACAGGCTAAAACCCAGCTCAGGGCAGCGAAATACCCCGTAGTCTAGCCTACACTCTATACGCGCCATTATTGGTATACGCTCTACTTTTCTCGAGGTTTACTATGCCTTTCGTTCCACCAGCTCTAGATTTCGGCCCTTTGACTGATTCAATTCAGTTTTTGATGGAAATTGATAAGCTAAAAAGTATTCAACGCAGAACCAAGCTTATTTTCTGCAAACGTCAGGAAAACTCGGCGGAGCACAGCTGGCATTTCGCCGTCGCCGCGATGACACTGGCACCTTATGCCAGCAAAGATGTGGATATCAATCGAGTGATTCAAATGGCTCTGTTGCACGATATCGTCGAGATCGATGCCGGTGACGTGATCGTCTACGATCTGGCGGCGCGCGCGGCTATCCATGATAAGGAAATCGCCGCAGCCAAACGCCTGTTTGGAATGCTGCCGCCGGAACAAAACGCAAAATTTAGTGCGCTATGGCAAGAATATGAAGATGAAAAAACGCCTGATGCCCGTTTTGCCACTGTTCTGGATCGCATTTTACCCATGCTGATGAATTTGCATAACGGCGGACAAAATTGGGTAGAAAATGGCATTCGCTTGGAACAAGTTGTCGAGCGTAATCAGTTAGTGGCTGAGGATTATCCCGAGCTGTGGAGCTATTTATTCCGTCATTTACAGGATGCACAGGCTAAGGGCTGGCTAGCCTAATCACATGACGGAAATCTCATAGATAGCTTTAAGAGCAATACTTCTATTGAGCACTGATCGCAGGGTTTGAATATCTACACCTGAATAACTCATATTTAAAAAACTAGCGCTGGCATGACGATTATCCTAATCCTTATGATGACAGCTTGTTGCCCGTATTTTTGCTTGGGCAGCCTTCTCAATCAAAGTGTTACTTTCCGCCTGCCAATTCTAGTGCGCTACCGGTAACGTAAGAAGCGCTATCCGACAGCAGCCAAACTATGGCTTCAGCGACTTCATCGGGCTGACCACCACGCTTCATGGGTAGCTGACCGGCGGCTCTTTCAACTCTCCCCGGTTCACCGCCGCTGGCATGCATTTCGGTATAAATAAAGCCTGGACGTACGCCGTTGACACGAATGCCCTCCCCCGCGACTTCCAGCGATAAGCCAGTGGTCAGAGTATCAATTGCACCTTTCGATGCGGCGTAGTCCAGATATTCACCGGGAGCCCCTAACCTAGCGGCAGCAGAAGAAACGTTAACTATCGCTCCGCCACGACCACCGTGTCTTTTTGCCATACGTTTTACCGCTTCCCGGCAACAAAGAAAATAGCCGGTCACGTTGGTACTAAGTACCCGATTAATTCGTTCCGCACTCAGGCCTTCAATGCCCGATTGTTGAAACAAAATACCGGCGTTATTGACCAGCGCAGTAATAGTACCAAGCTGATTATCTAATTGATTAAACAACTCAGTAACTTGCTGTTCGTCAGCGATATCCGCCTGCAAGGCCACCGCCCGGCCGCCCATTGCCACAATCTGATCCACAACCTGTAAAGCGGCTCGATCGTCGTTAACGTAATTGATGCCAACCTGATAACCCCGCTGCGCCAGTAATAATGCGGTGGCTCGCCCTATCCCGCGGCTGCCGCCGGTGACTAATGCAATTTTTTCCATAGCATTATCTCTGTTTTATTTTGTTGTAGGGTCTAGCGTCAGAAAATCTTCTCCCAAATCAGTACCCCTACCTGCCTGATATTATTCATCGGCAACGTCGGCGTACGCAGGATCAGTCGATCTTTTTCAAACTCATAATAACGAACCATCTGGGTGCCAACCCAATTAGGAAATAGGCTATTTTCAACAATGTGAGTAACGAATTGTTTTTCTTCATTAATCTGATAACTACCAAAGTAGCAAAGCGCGGTTTCAAAAGCCGATTTCATTTCCGCATCACTGCCTTCCAGCCAGTCCAGAGAGGCGAAATTAGGGCGCTTAGTGGTGTAAAGCTGAGCAGCCATCGTGCCGTTTTTTTCGTAATGTATCCGGCCTGACATCTGCTCGCCCATTGGGAAAGAAACACTGCCGTCTTGCAAAATAAAATGCTGTGAAACTAAACCCCAGCTACCCAGAAACCTGTCATTAATCATGATAATCACGCTAATATTTATATATATGAAAAGTAAGCGTAGTCATTGATAGGGTTATATTCCAATCAGGAAATAATGCGCAGCATTAGTCATAAACTGTAATAGTCTGAGCAGATTTTAGATAGAAAAAGGGCCGCTTTCGCGACCCTATAAGAGGTTACTTTCTAGTGATTATTCGTAATCACCGATAGGAACGCAGGAACAGAATAAATTACGGTCGCCGTACACATCATCCAAACGTTTTACCGTCGGCCAGTATTTATTTTCCATCACGCCAGCAATTGGGAACACGGCCAACTCGCGGCTATACGGATGAGTCCACTCACCCACCAGTTCAGCCTGGATGTGCGGCGCGTTCACCAGCGGGTTATCTTCCAGCGGCCATTCGCCTTTCACCACTTTGTCGATCTCGGTGCGAATAGCCAACATGGCATCAATAAAGCGATCCAGTTCGACCTTGCTTTCTGATTCCGTTGGCTCAACCATCAGCGTTCCGGCTACCGGGAAGGACATGGTCGGCGCATGGAAACCAAAGTCGATCAGACGCTTAGCGATATCCATTTCGCTAATACCGGTTTCTTCTTTCAGCGGACGAATATCCAGAATACATTCGTGAGCCACTCGGCCATCGTGGCCGGTGTACAGCACTGGATAAGCATTTTTCAGACGAGTAGCAATGTAGTTAGCGTTCAAAATCGCCACCTGACTAGCCTGTTTCAGTCCCTGAGCGCCCATCATGCGAATGTACATCCAACTGATTGGCAAAATAGATGCGCTACCGAACGGAGCAGCAGAAACTGCACCTTGCTGCGTCGTCATACCGTCGATTTGCACAACACTGTGACCCGGAACGAAAGGTGCCAAATGCGCTTTCACGCCGATTGGCCCCATACCTGGGCCGCCGCCGCCGTGAGGGATACAGAAGGTTTTGTGCAGGTTGAGGTGAGAAACATCTGCCCCGATATAACCAGGCGTTGTGATTCCAACCTGAGCATTCATATTCGCACCATCCAAATACACCTGACCACCGAACTGATGAACAATCTGGCAGACTTCACGGATGGTTTCTTCGTACACGCCGTGGGTAGACGGATAGGTGACCATAATGCAGGAAAGCTCATCACCGGCAACTTCTGCTTTCTCACGCAGATCGTGCAGGTCAATGTTGCCTTGTTTATCACAGGCCACCACCACCACCGACATGCCAGCCATTTGTGCCGACGCGGGGTTGGTTCCGTGAGCTGAGCTTGGAATCAGACAAACATGACGCCCGGCTTCGTTGCGACTTTCATGGTAACGGCGAATAGCCAGCAAACCGGCATATTCCCCCTGAGCACCTGAGTTCGGCTGCATACACACAGCATCATAACCGGTCAGTTGCACCAGCCATTGTGACAGCTGGCCAATCATTTGCTGATAACCAGCGGCTTGCTCTGGCGGGCAGAAGGGATGCAACTCGGCAAATTCTGGCCAGGTGATTGGAATCATCTCGGCGGCGGCGTTCAGCTTCATAGTGCAAGAGCCCAGCGGAATCATCGCCTGATTCAGCGCCAGATCTTTTTTCTCCAAACGATGCATATAACGCATCATTTCGGTTTCGCTGTGATAACTATTGAATACTGGATGCGTTAAAATCGGGTCTTTACGCACTAAAGCTTCGGGAATAGAGCGGCTTTCTTTGCTCACCTCCGCATCCAGCTTATCAATATCCAGGCCGTGTTCATCACCTGCCAGCAGGGCAAACAGGGTCTGAATATCTTCGCGAGAAGTGGTTTCGTTCAGAGTAATACCCACCGCGCCGTGAATATCGGTACGCAGATTGATACCAAAGCTTAGCGCGCGTGCCAATACCGCTGCTTTGTCTTTCACTTCAACGGTCAGGGTATCGAACCAAGTTTTAAAACGTAGAGTCAGGCCGGCTTGTTGCAAGCCAGCGGCCAGAATGTCGGTCATGCGATGAATACGGCCGGCTATGCGTTGCAGCCCCTGCGGGCCATGATAAACCGCATACAGGCCGGCGATGTTTGCCAGTAATACCTGCGAGGTACAGATGTTAGAGTTAGCTTTCTCGCGGCGAATATGCTGCTCGCGAGTTTGCATCGCCATACGCAGCGCAGTGTTACCTGCCGCATCTCGGGAAACGCCGATAATACGACCCGGCATTGAGCGTTTGAACTCATCGCGGCAAGCGAAGAAAGCGGCGTGTGGGCCACCGTAACCCATTGGAACGCCGAAGCGTTGAGCTGAGCCGAAGGCGACGTCTGCGCCCTGCTGGCCCGGAGCGGTCAGCAGTACCAGTGCCATCAAATCGGCGGCCATACAGGTAATAATTTTGCGTTTTTTCAGCTCTGCCAGCAGTGCGCCGTAGTCGTGCAGCTCGCCGGTGGTGCCCACTTGCTGCAACAGCACGCCAAAGACGCCGTCCAGCTCCAACACTTTTTCAGCGCGATCGACGATAACGTCAAAACCGAAGGTTTCAGCACGGGTGCGAACCACGTCCAGAGTTTGTGGATGTACATCGTCTGCAACGAAGAAACGGTTGGCATCTTTCAATTTGCTCGCGCGTTTACACAGCGCCATAGATTCGGCCGCGGCGGTAGCTTCATCTAGCAAAGATGCGGAAGCCAGATCCAGACCGGTCAAATCCAGAGTTAATTGCTGGAAGTTCAACAGCGCCTCTAGGCGCCCCTGAGAAACTTCCGGCTGATAAGGGGTATAAGCGGTGTACCAGCCCGGATTTTCCAGCATATTGCGCAGAATAACCGGCGGAGTCAGCACCGGGCTGTAGCCCATCCCGATATAGGATTTATAGCGTTGGTTTTGGCTGGCAATCGCTTTAAGTTCGGCCAGAGCCTGATGTTCAGTGGCTGCGTCACCTACCGGCGGCGGACCCGGCAATTGAATATCTGCCGGAACAATCTGCTGGATCAATGCACTTAACGAACGGGCACCTACAGTAGCCAGCATTTCTTGCTGCTGCTCGGCGTTAGAGCCGATGTGGCGCTGGATAAACGCGTCGTTATGTTCAAGTTGGCTGAGAGTCTGGGTCATTTGCTACAAATTCCTGAATCAAGCATGGGACGGGATACGGTCGGTCGATACAAAAAAAAGCCCCGGTTCAGCAACTGAAACGGGGCGATACTCTTATTCGTCCAGCGTGGCGCGATAGGCATCTGCGTCCAGCAGACCATCCAGCTCTGACTCGTCAGAAGCCTTGATGCTGAACAACCAGCCGTCGGTATAGGGTGCGCTGTTCACCAGTTCCGGAGAGCTTTCCAGCTCGGTGTTAATCGCAACGATTTCACCGCTGATTGGCGCATAGATGTCTGATGCCGCCTTAACGGATTCAGCCACGGCACAGTCGCTGCCGGCAGACACATCGCTGCCCACTTCTGGCAGATCAACAAATACCATATCACCCAGTAATTCTTGTGCGTGTTCGGTAATACCGACGCTATAAACACCGTCTCCGTCGGCACGAACCCATTCGTGAGAGGATGCATACTTCAATTCTGTTGGCACATTGCTCATGGCTACCTTCTCCTTAGAAGATATTGGTGATTTATTTTTAGACGAAAATTACAGCGCGATCGCTTTACCTGCTCGCACAAAACCCGGTTTGGTGACCTTAACCGGCATAGCACGGTTACGGATTTGCACCACTGCCTGCTCGCCAATACCCGCAGGTACTCGAGCCAAAGCGATACTAAAGCCTAGCGTAGGAGAGAATGAGCCGCTGGTAATCACACCGGTGTGTACATTGCCCGCGTCATCGGTGAAGTGCACTGGCAGTTCGTTACGCAATACGCCTTTTTCGGTCATGATCAGGCCAACCAGTTTGTCTGTGCCTTTGGCTCGCTGCTGTTCCAGCGCTTCACGACCAATAAACTGGCGGTCTTCCGGTAGCCAAGCCACGGTCCATCCCATATTGGCTTCCAGAGGGGAGACTCCTTCATCCATTTCCTGACCATATAAATTCATTCCGGCTTCTAGGCGCAGGGTATCCCGCGCGCCCAAACCGGCGGGCTTCACGCCAGCGGCCAACAGTTTTTGCCAGAAATCAACGACCTGCTCTTTTGGTAAGGCAATTTCATAGCCCGCTTCGCCGGTGTAACCGGTCGTGGCAATAAACAGGTCGCCGGTTTGCACGCCAAAGAATGGCTTCATGTCGGCAATAGCTTGTTTTTGCTCTGCGCTTAATAAAGTCGCTACGCGCTCCTGAGCCTGCGGCCCTTGAACGGCAACCAGCGCCAAATCGTCACGCACGGTAATGTCGATGCCGTAAGGTTCTGCGTGCTGAGTGATCCAAGCCAGATCTTTGTCGCGAGTCGCGGAGTTAACCACCAGACGGAAATAGTCTTCACTCAGGAAGTAGACGATCAAATCATCGATAACGCCACCAGATGCATTCAGCATACCGGTGTAGAGGGCTTTGCCCGGCTGGGTAAGTTTGGTGACATCATTCGCCAACAGATAACGCAGGAATTCACGGGTACGCGCACCGTGCAAATCAACAATGGTCATATGGGAAACATCGAACATACCGGCATCTTGCCGAACGATATGGTGCTCATCTAACTGGGAGCCATAATGCAGCGGCATCATCCAGCCATGGAAATCTACCATGCGCGCACCGCACGCCACATGCTGGTCGTACAGTGGAGTCTGCTTTGCCATCTTTTCCCTCTTTTCACTCAAACAGTGTTCCGGACACAAGAGAAATTCAGGGCGCCAATACGCGATAAAGATAATTCAGGTTCATAAATAGGTTTATGACCTTACCGCTGGCACCGGCTGACTTGCTCAACAGAACGTTGCGTCAGACCAAATCATCAGACTTCGGTGAACGGTCGTGAAATTGCGGCTAAACACCGAGACGCAAACGATACCTTTCACCTGACGTTATCACTGAATCGACTAAGGAGCCATAAGCTAAAATACAAGGTGGGCGGTTCAGCAACCACAAAAGGCAGGGGTATTGTGCAGAGTTTTCAACTGGCAAACTGCGTACAGAGACACAAAATTAACAAATAATTAGTAAAAACACCGATGTTATATAACTAAAATGCCGGATAGCCCTCAGTTTCAACTTTTAGGCATCCGGCATTTCATGAGAAAATGTAATGCGAAAACGGGGCTGGAATTAGATTTTTTCAATCGAGCAGTTAAGGTTGCAACCACTCGGGAATATCATTCAGCCCCATTGCCTGACGCACCAGTTTAGGTTTCACGCCGGGGAGAGAGTCTGCCAGCGTTAAGCCAATGTCCCGTAAGAGCTTTTGGGCCGGATTATTGCCAAAAAACAGTTCACGAAAGCCCTGCATCCCCGCCAGCATCAGTGCGGCGCTGTGCTTACGGCGACGTTCATAGCGGCGTAAGTACAGGTGCTGACCGATATCTTTCCCCTGACGCTGTAAACGTCGTAGCTCCGAAACCAGCTCCGCGGCGTCCATGAAGCCAAGGTTCACGCCCTGCCCGGCCAGTGGATGTACTGTGTGAGCGGCATCACCGACCAACACCAGACGGTGTGCGGCAAAGCTTCGGGCATAACGCCCCATCAGTGGAAATGTTTGTCTATCACTTTCAACCTGACACATTCCTAAACGCATATCAAAGGCGACCCCCAGCTCACGATTAAACTGGTCCGGCGGTAATTCGGCAAGTCGAGCCACTTTTTCTGGTGCTAATGACCAAACGATCGAACTGAGATTTGGCTCGCTAAACGGAAGAAATGCCAGAATACCGTCACCATGAAACACCTGTCTCGCCTTAGCCTGATGCGGTTCTTCGGTGCGAATAGTCGCCACCAGCGCGTGGTGGCCATAATCCCAGAAAGTCAACGGAATATCAGCATGTTGGCGCAGCCAGGAATTCGCGCCGTCGGCACCCACCACCAGTCTCGCACTAAGTAGTCGATCATCGGTCAGAGTAATAAAAGCCTCGTTTTCCCCCCAGGCTACCTGTTTCAGGCTTGCCGGAGCCAGCAGAGTGATATCAGGCAACTGGCTGGCGCGCTGCCATAATGCTTGTTGAATCACCCGATTTTCAATGATATGGCCCAAATGGCTAAAACCGTACTCATCGGCGCGGAAAGCAATTTTACCGAAGCTGTCCTGGTCCCAAACTTCCATTCCGTCATAAGGGCTGGCACGCATCGCTAGAATGCTGTCCCAGACGCCAACATGCTGAAGCAGCTTTTCACTGGCGGCGTTGATAGCAGAAACCCGCAGTTCCGGTGCGCCCGTCAGCGGAACGGGGAGTTCGTCTTCCGGCTGATGATGCTCCAAAATGGCAATACGTAAGCCACTTCCCTGTAAACCACAGGCTAGCGCCAGTCCTACCATACCGCCACCGGCGATAACTACGTCAAATGATTGCATGCTACTTTATTTCCTGTCGTGAAAACGGCAAAGAACCTGCCCGCCAGCGGCGGTAGGTTCTAAATGGCGTGGATT
Source organism: Yersinia nurmii (assembly GCF_001112925.1). Taxonomy (GTDB): domain Bacteria; phylum Pseudomonadota; class Gammaproteobacteria; order Enterobacterales; family Enterobacteriaceae; genus Yersinia; species Yersinia nurmii. The sequence continues at coordinate 45,913 of NZ_CPYD01000010.1, read as the reverse complement.
AGCGCTCAACCCACCCCAGAGTACGTCGTGCAAAAGCATCGCGCATCGTTGGCATCTGTTCCATCGCCATTAGCCCCAAATTACGCCCTACGGCTAGCGGAGCGTAATTATTTGCAAACAAACGAATCAAACCATCGGTTACGCCAATGGTTGCCTGTTGGTCCTTGTAACGACGATTTTGATAACGGCTTAATACGGAATAAGCGCCTAAATCAGTTCCAGCCAGCGTCGCTTCCGTCAAAGTTTCTGCCAATGACATAACGTCTCGCAGACCAAGGTTAAAGCCCTGACCGGCAATCGGATGCAAGGTTTGCGCCGCGTTGCCGACCAGCGCCAAACGATGGCTAATATGGCGAGAAGCGGTCAATAAACGCAGTGGATAGCTGTGGCGTTTACCGGCCTTCAGCATTTTTCCTAACCGCCAGCCGAAGGCCGTTTGCAGCTCAGCCAGAAATTCCACGTCGTCCCAGGCGTCAACTTTGGCCTGATCTTGCTGCGGATGACACCATACCAAAGAGCTACGCCCACCAGACATAGGCAATAATGCCAGCGGGCCATGGCGGGTAAAGCGTTCAAATGCCCGGCCTGCGGGCATTTCTGACGTCGTAATATTGGCGATGACGGCAATTTGATGATAATCCTGCTGCTGCCACTGAATATTGCAGGCGGCGGCCAGTTTGGAATAAGAACCGTCGGCGGCAACCAAGAGCTCAGCCGTCAATCGCTCGCCGTTATCCAGCATCACGCTGGCGTGTTCCGCCGTTCTCTGCACATCCACAACCTTAGCGGGGCAATGTAGGGTAACGCCCGGAGCCTTAGCCAGCAGCGCAAACAGACGCTCACCGGCGTCGTGCAACTCGATAACGTTACCTAAAGCAGGAACCCGATAATCATCGGCACGCAAATTAACAAAACCGGCGTGGCCAGTATCGCTGACCTGCACGTGGGTTATCGCTGTGGCACAATCCACTAGCGCAGGCCAAATACCGGTTCGCTCCAACTGCTGACAAGTGCCTTGCGACAAAGCAATCGCCCGCCCATCAAAACCCGGATGGGCGCGATCGCCAGGAGAAGTCGCTTCCACCAGCGCGACGTCAACCTGACCTTGAGTCAATGCCGAAATCGCCAGAGCCAGCGTCGCGCCTGCCATACCACCGCCAACAATAATGATACTCATCGCTTACTTTGCCGCCGCCATTAAAGCTTCAATCTCTTCTGCTCGTTTCACTACGCTTGCCGTCAAGTTTTCATTGCCGGTTTCAGTAATTACAATATCGTCTTCGATACGCACGCCGATCCCACGGTATTCTGCAGGCACATCAGCATCTGGCGCGATATACAAACCCGGTTCGATGGTTAATACCATTCCCGGCTTCAGAATACGGCCACGGTCGCTGGTTTCATAATCGCCCACATCATGCACATCCATCCCCAGCCAATGACTGAGGCCATGCATAAAGAACGGACGATGAGACTGCTCGGCAAGCAGATGATCCACATCGCCTTTTAGAATACCCAAATCAACCAGTCCGCGGATCATGATCCGCACCACGCGATCGTTCACTTCACGGATGCTAATGCCCGGTTTGAACAGTTCCAGCGCAGTCTCAATGGACTCTAGTACGATGTCGTATATCGCGCGCTGTGCCGGAGAGAACTTACCGTTGACCGGGAAAGTGCGAGTAATATCACCGGCATAGCCCTGATATTCACAGCCTGCATCAATCAGTACTAAATCTCCGTCCCGCAGTTCACATTCATTTTCGGTGTAGTGGAGAATGCAGGCATTCTCGCCACCACCAACAATGGTGTTATAGGCTGGGAAACGCGCGCCGTGGCGGGTGAACTCATGCAGAATTTCCCCTTCCAACTGGTATTCATACATTCCCGGGCGGCATTTTTGCATCGCGCGAGTATGTGCCAAAGCGCTGATTTCGCCAGCGCGGCGCATCACTTCAATTTCTTCCGGCGATTTGAACAAACGCATTTCATGTAGCCACGGGCGCCAATCGGTTAGCGTTGCCGGAGCGCGCAGATTTTTACGGAAACCATTACGCAATTTCTCCAATGCGGCAAAGATGATTTTGTCCGCATAGGCGTATTCGCCCTGAGCGTGATAAACCACATCCAATCCATTGAATAATAGGTGCAGTTGCTCATCGATTTCATCAAATGCTAAGGCGCGATCGACACCGAGTTTTGCCGGTGCAGCATCCTGCCCCAAGCGGCGACCAAACCAGATTTCCGCCGTTAAATCCCGCACCCGATTAAACAACACGCTATGGTTGTGAGTTTCATCGCTTTTCACCAAAATCAGCGCCGCTTCAGGTTCGTTAAAACCGGTTAGGTAGCTGAAGTCGCTATTCTGACGATAAGGATATTCGGAGTCTGCGCTACGGATGGCCTCCGGCGCGGAGAAAATAATTGCGGCACTGGCTGGCGCCATCTTCGCCAACAATGCCTGGCGGCGATTTTGATATTCTTGCTGAGTCATTACCTTCTCCTGAAATCTATTGTATCGAGTGTGAGAAACGATCAATTAATCTGGGGAAAACCTCAGCCTGTCGCAGTAACACACGCCAGGCAGCCCGCTAGGCGAGTGGACTATGCCACGCGCCGCAAATCCGCTGTTAGTGCAGAGTCGGTTTCGGCAACTCGACCGCCGTCGGCTTCTGCTGAGTGAATTCTATATGGCACAGCAATGCCGCAACCCGAACGTATTCAGCGACTTCTTCCAAAGACTGAGCCAGTTCTTCCTGATCTTCATCTTCGTCGTAGCCAAGTTGGGCGATATTGCGCAGATCGTCAATGGCTTCGCCCACTTCGTCTTTCACCTGTGCCAGTTTAGGCTGAAGCATGCCCAATCCCAGCAAGAAGTGATTAACCCAGCCAGATAGCGCATCAGCGCGATCAAATACGCTGATTTCGTCGCCTTCCGGCAGCAACAACTGGAACATAAAGCCTTCGTTTTCCAGCGCTTCTTGCGTAGATTCATGCAATTGTTGCAGTGGCAGACTCAGCGCCTGCGGGAAAGCCACGCCTTCGTTGGTCAGTTCATGAACCAGCGCTTGCCAGCCATTATCTTGACTGCCGCCACACAGCATCCCGCTGATCAGGCCATGCATTTCGGCAGGAGTAAGGGCGACGGCCTGCTGGTTCAACGCCTGAGCAAGAGATTGGTAAGTTGGTAATGTATTCTGTATGGACATGCGTATTCATCATCGTTGGCAGGATAAGTTCGTGTTATGCTACCACCAAGATCAGTCGCTATACCAGAAAACGCAACGCTATAAAGGGGTTGTATCTTGGTATCGAGGTATATATAGTGGCGCCCGCTTTGACCACTAAGGGCAATTTGCCTATGGTGTTACAGGGCTAGCGCGGAAATTAGTCAGGAAGGTGGCATGTCTGCACAACCGGTAGATATTCAAATTTTTGGTCGCTCGTTAAGAGTTAATTGTCCGCCAGAACAACAAGATGCGTTGAACATGGCTGCAGAAGATCTTAACCAACGGTTGCAAGATCTTAAAGTTCGCACTAGAGTCACCAATACTGAGCAGTTAGTTTTTATCGCGGCATTGAACGTATGTCACGAACTGGCTCAGGAAAGATTGAAAACGCGTGACTATGCATCCAATATGGAGCAACGTATTAGGATGTTACAACAGACCATTGAACAAGCGTTGCTTGAACAGGGTCGCATCTCTGAACGTCAGGATGCACAATTTGAATAAATCGTTGTTGAATGATAGATTCAACAGTGAGTAAAGAATTTCTCTGAGGTGTTCGTCAGCGGGCCAGTCCCCTGAGCCGATATTTAATACCAACAGAATGTTGTGATCCGTAACCGGTGAGCATGCTCGGTCCGCCGAGAAGCCTTAAGGTAGCGACACTGCGTTCACCTTGAACCAAGGGTTCAAGGGTTACAGCCTGCGGCGGCATCTCGGAGATCCCTTTATCTATCATGATGTTGTGAGATCATGATGATTCGATAAGTTTGATTCAATACAGGCAGCCTATGCCTTACCATCCCCAGTACGGCCCTTTACGGCAACAAATCAGAAACGACATTCGCCAACGGCGACGTTTGCTGACCCCAGAACAACAACGCAACTCTGCCCAGCTCGCCAGCCAACAAATCCAGCGTCATCCACGAATTCAGCAAGCTCGCAACATTGCGCTATTTCTCTCTTTCGACGGTGAACTCAATACCCAACCTATCATTCAGCGGCTCTGGCAGCAGAAAAAACAGGTGTATCTTCCGGTTTTACACCCGTTCAGCCGCGGCAATTTATTGTTTTTACGCTACGCGCCGGAAACGTCGTTAGTGCTGAATCGGCTAAAAATTCGTGAGCCACAGTTGGATGTTAGAGAGGTTTTACCACTTTCTGAGCTGGATATCATCATTACGCCACTGGTGGCGTTTGATCGTCACGGACAACGTTTGGGGATGGGCGGTGGATTTTACGATAGAACTTTACAACACTGGCAACACAGTGGTCCCTACCCTATCGGGCTAGCTCATGACTGTCAGTTAGTGGACGATTTACCCGTGGAATACTGGGATATTCCGCTGCCGGAAATTATTACTCCATCCCAGGTATGGCGCTGGTTATGACTGAATTATTTAAAATTTATCGGCATCTACTGATACCGATAAATTAAATAAACCGCCATTTCATCCAATCGATTTCGCATTTACGACGCGAAAAAAGATGAAGGGGAGTGATCAGTAAAGCAAACGGGCGCGAATAGTCCCCGGAATCGCCTTCATCAATTGCAGAGCCGTTTCAGCCCTATCGGTGCCCTGAGTTTCCACATCGATCACCACATAACCAATGTCCGAACTGGTTTGCAGGTACTGCGCTGCAATGTTGATTCCCTGCTCGGCAAAAATCCGGTTAATGCTGGTCAAAATACCCGGACGGTTTTCATGAATATGCAGCAAACGGCTGGTATGGTCACCGTGAGCAGGCAGAGAAACCTCTGGGAAATTAACCGCCGAAAGCGTGGAGCCGTTATCGGAATACTTAGCCAGTTTCCCAGCCACTTCATCACCGATATTCTCTTGCGCTTCCTGCGTTGAACCGCCGATATGCGGAGTCAGTAGCACGTTATCAAATTCACACAGCGGTGAATTAAACGGATCGCTGTTGGTCGCAGGTTCGGTCGGGAATACATCAATTGCCGCACCGGCAATATGATTACTAGCCAATGCATCACACAGCGCAGGAATATCAACCACGGTGCCGCGAGAAGCGTTGATCAGCAGCGCACCAGGCTTCATTAGCGCTAATTGCTCTGCGCCCATCATATTGCGGGTCGAGCGGGTTTCCGGCACGTGCAAGCTGACCACATCGCTCATGTTCAGCAAATCAGAAAGATGGCGAACCTGTTGAGCATTGCCCAGCGGCAGCTTGTTTTCGATATCATAGAAAAAGACTTTCATCCCTAGGCTTTCGGCCAGAATACCAAGCTGCGTACCGATATGACCGTAACCAATGATACCCAGCTTTTTGCCACGCGCCTCATAGGAGCCAGCGGCCAGTTTGTGCCATTCGCCGCGGTGAGCTTTGGCGTTAGCCGCAGGAATACCGCGGAACATGAGCAATAGCTCGCCCAGCACCATTTCAGCGACGGAACGGGTGTTGGAGAACGGCGCATTGAATACCGGAATGCCGCGTTTGGCCGCAGCGTTTAAATCAACCTGATTAGTGCCGATACAGAAACAGCCAACCGCGACCAGTTTCTCTGCCGCAGCGAAAACTTCTTCCGTCAGATGAGTACGCGATCTTAAACCGATAAAGTGAGCATCACGAATCGATTCTTTCAATGATTCTGTGTCTAGGGCACCTTTATGGTATTCGATATTGCTATATCCGGCCGCACGAAGATTATCAACCGTGCTTTGGTGAACCCCTTCTACTAACAGAAACTTAATTCTGTCTTTTTCCAGCGATACTTTTGCCATTTCCCCAACCCTATTTTCAGACTTCAGATGCGGCTGCCTTTGTCTATGAATCTGGCTAGCACCCAGTCAACATAACAAATATTACGACGGCATCAATACAAACGATTGCCTAGGGTTCAGCACAAATTTTACTCCGGCAGTGATTTTACGGAAGAAAACACTGTGTAACAGCAAGTTAACGGTAGGTTAATGGAATAGAAAACGCCAATGTGACATATGTCACTAAATTTAACCTTTTTAAGAAAAGATGATTAAACGCAAAAAATATTCGGGATAACGCGAAAACGTCATCCCGATAACATATTTTAACCAGCAAGGCTTATTTAGCCGTGATTGTTTTCACGCCATCTGCGGTACCGACCAAAGCCACGTCTGCGCCACGGTTAGCAAACAGACCCACGGTGACCACGCCAGCGATACCGTTGATTTTATTTTCTAACGCAATGGCATCCAGAATATCCAGATTATGTACGTCTAAGATTACGTTGCCATTATCCGTCACAACATTCTGGCGATATTCAGGCAAACCGCCCAATTTGACCAACTCGCGCGCCACGTAAGAACGAGCCATTGGAATCACTTCAACCGGCAATGGGAATTTCCCCAACACATCAACCTGTTTAGACGCATCGACGATACAGATAAATTTACGCGCAATAGCTGCAATGATTTTTTCGCGGGTCAGTGCCGCGCCGCCGCCTTTAATCATCTGCATATGACCGTTGATTTCATCCGCACCGTCAACGTAGATGTCCAGATCGTCAACTTCATTACTATCAAAAACGTGGATGCCCAGACTTTTCAGTTTTGCCGTTGAGGCATCAGAACTGGAAACCGCACCTTTAATCTGATGTTTAATCGAGCCGAGTGCGTCGATAAAATGTGCCGCAGTTGAGCCGGTGCCGACGCCAACGATGGTGTCTGGTTTGACATAATCCAATGCTGCCCAACCAACTGCTTTTTTAAGTTCGTCCTGAGTCATGGTCATTTCACTGCCTATTAATATGAAAACCTGTCGCTATTATAGAACATGCGGGAGGGAAATCTCGCCAATTAAGCCAGACTCAGATGCCGTTAATCCACTCTGGATCACAGATATGTTCCCGCGTAGCGGCTGAATTTCCGTTGATTTTTGCGGCAGCAAAATAGATAAACTGTGGCATAGTGCCTTATTAAACTTATTTTTGGAGAGATTACTCCGATGAAACGCCCAGACTACCGAACGCTACAAGCGCTGGACGCGGTGATCCGTGAACGCGGCTTTGAGCGCGCGGCACAAAAACTTTGCATCACCCAATCGGCGGTATCTCAACGTATAAAACAGTTGGAAAACCTGTTCGGTCAGCCATTATTAGTACGTACCGTGCCTCCACGCCCAACGGAGCAGGGTCAGCGTCTGCTGGCGCTCTTGCATCAGGTTGAATTGCTGGAAGAAGAATGGCTAGGTAACGACAACGCCGTGGATACGCCGCTACTACTGTCTCTGGCGGTTAACGCCGACAGTCTGGCAACCTGGCTGCTTCCTGCGCTGAAACCGGTACTGGCAGATTCGCCTATCCGATTGAATTTACAGGTAGAAGATGAAACTCGAACACAGGAACGTCTGCGTCGTGGCGAAGTCGTTGGCGCGGTGAGTATTCAGCCGCAGCCTTTACCAAGCTGTCTGGTGGATCAATTGGGCGCGCTGGATTACCTGTTCGTTGCCTCAAAAATCTTTGCCGAGCGTTACTTCCCCAATGGCGTGACTCGTCCGGCGTTACTCAAAGCACCGGCTGTCGCCTTTGACCATCTGGACGATATGCATCAGGCATTTTTACAGCAGAATTTTGATTTATCGCCAGGTAGCGTTCCTTGCCACATCGTTAATTCTTCGGAAGCCTTTGTGCAACTGGCTCGCCAAGGCACCACATGTTGTATGATTCCGCACTTACAGATTGAAAAAGAGCTGGAGTCGGGAGAGCTTATCGATCTGACGCCGGGATTATTACAGCGCCGGATGCTGTACTGGCACCGCTTTGCGCCGGAAAGCCGGACAATGCGGAAAGTGACTGACGCCCTGTTATCACATGGGCGTCAGGTATTACGACAGGATTAACTACGCAGTTTTATTTCGCCGGATTCAGTTGGAATACCACGTCGACCTGATCGTCAAAGTGAATTGTCTGCTGCTCATAAGTTTGGGCAGCATCGCTTGCCATACCCGCCTCCGGGCTTTTATACATGCGCGCTACCGGCATTGGCTGGTAGTTGGCCACGCGATAACGAATGCTGTACACCGGCCCCAGCGTAGCTTTAAAGCCCTGAGCTAGAGAACCAGCCTGAGAAATCGCGTTATCAATGGCCTTCTTACGCGCCTGCTCACGGTATGTCTCTGGATTCGCGACCCCTAACTCAACGGCGCGAATTTCATTCAGACCCGATTTCAGCGCGCCGTCCAGCAACTCGTTCAGTTTATCCAACTGACGCAGAGTAACCTGAACCTGACGCACCGCCCGGTAACCTTTCAGTACAGCTTCACCGGTTTTCTTGTAGTCGTATTCCGGCTGAGTACGCAGATTTGCCGCATTGATATCTTTCTTCTCAATACCATTTTTCTTCAGAAAATCAAAATATTGAGCCACACGAGTATCAACCTGTTTCTTCGCTTCTGCGGCGTCTTTGGCAGTTACGCTAACTTCAATAGCCAAAGTAGCAATATCCGGCGTAGCGTCAACGCTGGCGGTTCCTGAAGTCACAACGTGCGGCCCTTCCGGCAGCTCAGCCGCCTGCGAAGCCAAAGGTAACGTCCCTAATCCCATCATTGCGGCCAAAGCCAAGGTCTTTAACTTCACGGTGCCTCCTAAAAATATGCCGATGCGAAAAATCGCTGCGAAGCACGGTTTATCAGTCAATTACACCTAAGAGCAAGTTTATTTGCAGTTAATTACTCTTACTGAAGACCGAATCATGCACAATTATTTTGTCGCTTAGTTAATTCAGTAACCTAACAAAGCTAGCACATCTTTTGTCATGAAGAATTCAGAATAGTGATAAAAAATCAAAAACTCAGGCCTTGTTTAGCCAACTGAAAGGCAATAAACCACATCACACCGCCGACTAATAAATTGATCCCTCTTTGCGCCGTTGGACGATTGAGCCAAGGAGCCAACCACGCGGCCAGCAACGCCAAGGCAAAAAACCAGCTGATAGAAGCACTGACCGCCCCTAAAGCGAACCATGGTCTGACCTCTGGCAATAACTGTCCGCCTAGGCTGCCCAGCACCACAAAGGTATCCAGATAAACATGCGGATTGAGCCAGGTTACGGCCAACAGAGTAACGATGATTTTCCAGCGATTTTTAACGCTACTGCCTTCAGTAGTCTCCTGAACATCACCACGCCATGCGGCGCACAATGCTCCCCAGCCGTACCACAACAGGAAGGCCACGCCGCCCCAAGTTACCAGAGCCAAAAGCAGCGGCGATTGGTTGAGCAAGGCACTACCACCAAAAATACCGCCACAAATCAATATGATATCGCTCAACGCGCAGAGCGTAGCGCTCATAATGTGGTGCTGGCGCTTAATTCCCTGATTCATCACAAAAGCATTTTGCGGCCCCAGTGGTAAAATCATCGCCGCGCTTAAAGCAAAACCCTGAAGAAAAATGGCTAACATGTTGTTCCCTTTGAATAATATCCGCCAATGTGCGAAACGATTGCGAGCATATTACGAGGAGATTTTCATCAGAGGAAATGGATATTTCTTATCCATGATAAGGAGAGCTAATAATCAATGCAGAAATAAGATAATTGACGATAAGAAGTTAAGAATAAACCGCCCAATAAAAAACGGGCCATCACGACCCGCTGAGAAGTATTTATTGCCAGAAACCGCAGAGTTACTCTGCCGCTGTCCCCGCTTTTTTCTCTACCTGATGCAGATGAACATCCATTTGCGGGAAAGGAATACCGATATTATGGGCATCCAAAGCGCGTTTGAAGTTCTCTAGCAGATCCCAATAAACCTCCATTGCTTCGCCATTGGTAGTCCAGACACGAACGGTGAAATTCAAGGACGAAGCGGCCATTTCGTTTAAACGCACGGTCACGCCTTTATCATGCTGGATACGCTTATCTGCAGCGATGATATCGCCCAGCACTTTTTTGACTACGTCGATATCAGCATCATAAGCCACGCCAACGGTAATATCGGTGCGGCGATTCGGTTCGCGACTGGTATTAATGATGTTGTTGGCAATAATTTTACCATTCGGTACTACGATAATTTTGTCATCTACGGTACGCAGCGTGGTAGAAAAAATCTGAACCTGCACCACGGTACCGGCGACGCCACCTAAATCAACGTATTCGCCAGCACGGAACGGACGGAAGGCAACCAGCAGCACACCGGCCGCAAAGTTGGACAGTGAGCCTTGCAGCGCCAAACCTACGGCTAAACCCGCGGCACCGATAACGGCAATCACTGAAGCGGTTTGAACGCCCAAACGCCCCAATACGGCAACGATAGTGAAGGCCAGAATACTGTAACGTACCATTGCCGCTAAAAAGTCAGCGACGGTAATATCAATACCACGTAGACGCATGACTCGGTTTACCGCGCCAGAAACCACTTTGGCGATGACCGAACCGACGATCAGAATCAGTAATGCCGCAATGAGGTTCACCGCATATTGAATCAGCAAATCCTGATTGTTCGCCAACCAGGTACTTGCATTATTAATGCCGTCAACGACGTTTAACTCTTCCATTTTTATCATCCTACGGAGTTCTCCCAATCTAGAGAAAATTGCACAAAAACTTCCGCCAGCCATCGACCAGCATCACATTTAACCCGTTGAGGGTAACGAACTATGGGCGCGGTTGCCAACTTTGACAGAAAAACAACGCCAACAGAATCAGACTTATTACCTAAAAATCGCCGGATAAACCGCCATGATGACGGTATTTCTCCGTTGAATACGCTAGAAAAGAAAAAGGCTCCCAGAGGAGCCTTTAAGCAATTTCAAACGGAACGCTATTACAGTACGTCAACCGCGTTTAGTTCTTTGAATGCCAGTTCCAGACGAGTAATCATTGAAGTCTGGGCAGCACGCAGCCATACGCGTGGATCGTAGTATTTCTTGTTAGGTTTGTCTGCGCCTTCTGGGTTACCCAGCTGAGCTTGCAGATAGCCTTCGTTCTTTTTGTAATACTGCAGGATACCGTCCCATGTTGCCCACTGGGTATCGGTATCGATGTTCATTTTCACTACGCCGTAGCTGACCGCTTCTTTGATTTCTTCTGCAGTAGAACCTGAACCGCCGTGGAATACGAAGTCCAGGCTATTGTGTGGCAGGCCATGTTTCTTAGAAACATAATTCTGAGAATCACGCAGAATAGTAGGGGTCAGTTTAACGTTGCCTGGCTTGTAAACACCGTGAACGTTGCCGAAAGAGGCAGCGATGGTGAAGCGTGGGCTGATTGCGTTCAGTTTTTCGTAAGCATAATCAACGTCTTCTGGCTGAGTATACAGAGAGGAAGCGTCCATGTGGCTATTGTCCACGCCGTCTTCTTCACCGCCGGTGCAACCCAGTTCGATCTCCAGAGTCATACCGATTTTCGCCATGCGAGTCAGGTACTTGCTACAGATTTCGATGTTTTCTTCCAGAGACTCTTCAGACAAGTCGATCATGTGAGAAGAGAACAGTGGCTTACCGGTAGCCGCGAAGTGTTTTTCACCCGCGTCCAACAGGCCGTCTAACCATGGCAGCAATTTCTTAGCGCAGTGGTCGGTATGCAGAATCACAGGAACGCCGTAATGCTCAGCCATCTGATGTACATGGTGTGCACCAGAGATTGCGCCCAGAATTGCAGCACCTTGTGGAACGTCAGTTTTCACGCCTTTACCTGCGATGAACGCAGCGCCGCCGTTAGAGAACTGAACGATAACTGGTGCACGCACTTTCGCCGCTGTTTCCAGCACGGCGTTAATGGAGTCAGTACCCACGCAGTTTACTGCTGGCAGAGCAAAGTTGTTTTCTTTAGCTACTGCGAACACTTTCTGCACGTCATCACCTGTGATGACACCTGGTTTTACGAAATCAAAAATTTTAGACATGTTACGTTGTCCTGTTTCGTCGGCCGAAGATAAATGGAATCGGTTTCGCTGATTAACCTGTCGGCGGCTACCGACAGCAGCGAAATAGCGAAACGGGCGGCTTTCGCCCCCCGTCATCTAAATTACTGCTTAGCGCGCTCTTCTAGCATCACTACTGCTGGCAGTTTTTTGCCCTCCACGAATTCGAGGAATGCGCCACCGCCGGTAGAGATGTAAGAGATTTGGTCAGCAATACCGAACAGATCGATTGCTGCCAGAGTGTCACCACCGCCAGCGATAGAGAATGCTTCGCTCTCAGCGATGGCGCGAGCCACGATCTCGGTTCCTTTACGGAAGTTAGGGAACTCGAACACGCCAACTGGACCATTCCACAGAATGGTTTTGGCGTTTTTCAGAATCTCGGCCAGACGTTCAGCGGACACGTCGCCCAGATCCAGGATTTGTTCATCGTCTTTAATTTCAGTGGCTGGTTTCAGCGTCGCGGTCGCAGTTTCAGAGAACTCGGTCGCTACGCGTACATCGGTAGGAACCGGGATGTTGCAGGTTTCCAACAGACGTTTGGCTTCTGGGATCAAATCAGCTTCGTACAGGGATTTACCTACGTTGTTGCCTTGAGCTGCCACGAAGGTGTTAGCGATACCGCCACCCACAATCAGCTGGTCAGCAATTTTGGACAACGCACCCAGCACGGTCAGTTTGGTAGAAACTTTAGAACCGCCAACGATAGCCACCATCGGACGAGCAGGGTTACCCAGCGCTTTACCCAGTGCTTCCAGCTCAGCTGACAGTAGCGGACCAGCACAGGCGATAGGAGCAAATTTGCCAACGCCGTGGGTAGAAGCCTGCGCACGGTGAGCGGTGCCGAAGGCATCCATCACGTAAACATCACACAGGGCAGCATATTTCTTAGACAGGGTTTCGTCGTCTTTCTTTTCGCCTTTGTTAAAGCGAACGTTTTCCAGAACCACCAGCTCACCGGCAGCCACTTCAACGCCATCCAGGTAATCTTTAGCCAGACGTACCGGAGAAGACAATTTGTCTTTCAGATAGTTAACTACCGGCAGCAGAGAGAACTCTTCGTTGTACTCGCCTTCGGTCGGACGACCCAGGTGAGAGGTAACCATTACTTTAGCGCCTTGCTTCAGCGCCGCTTCGATAGTCGGCAGGGATGCACGGATACGCGCATCGGAAGTCACTTTGCCATCTTTTACCGGAACATTGAGATCCGCACGGATCAGCACGCGTTTGCCAGCTAGATCCAGATCGGTCATCTTAATTACAGACATGGTGAATCCTCTCGTTGATTCTCTTTAAAGTTGCTTATCAGTAGGTCAACTCAGGGTAACCCCTTGAATTAACCTGCCGTATTAGAAACCGCTGTCGGCCATTGCCAATGTCGTATCCAACATTCTATTGGCAAAGCCCCATTCGTTATCGCACCACACCAGAGTCTTAATCAGGTGCTGCCCACTGACCCGTGTTTGCGTGCCATCAACGATAGCACTGTGCGGATCGTGGTTAAAATCGGTCGACACCAATGGTAATTCCGTATAGTCAACTATACCACGAAATGAACCCATTGCCGCCTTTTGCAAAAGCTGGTTGACCTCAGCCACCTTCACCGAACTGCTCACGCTGACGCTCAGATCGATCGCCGTCACGTTGATAGTCGGCACTCGCACCGAGATCGCTTCAAACCTGTCGCAGAACTTCGGAAAAATACGGGTAATGCCCGCGGCCAGCTTGGTATCAACCGGAATAATCGATTGACTGGCGGCTCGGGTGCGCCGCAAATCCTGATGATAGGCATCAATAACCGGCTGATCGTTCATCGAAGAATGGATAGTAGTGACAGTGCCGGATTCGATGCCATAGGCCTCGTCCAGCAGTTTAATAACGGGAATGATACAGTTGGTAGTGCAAGATGCGTTGGAAACAATCCGATGTTCTGCTCGCAAATCTTGATGGTTTACACCATAGACCACGGTGGCATCCAAATCATGGCTACCCGGGTGAGCAAACAGTACCTTTTTGGCACCGGACGCCAAATGCGCCTCGCCATCTTCACGGGAACCGTACACACCGCTGCAATCTAAAACTACATCAACCCCCAGCTCATTCCAGGGTAACTGTGCTATTTCTGGCTGATGTACCAACCGGATAATATCGTCCCCAACGTAGAGCTTGTCACATTCCTGACGAACATCCCAAGCGAAACGACCATGGCTGGAATCATATTTAAGCAGATGAGCCATGCCTTCCGCGTTTGCCAGTTCATTAATGGCAACCACTGAAATTTCTGCCCGACGGCCCGATTCATACAGCGCACGCAATACACTACGACCAATACGCCCAAAGCCATTTATCGCTATGCGGATTGTCATGTTACTCCCTGTTTTATGGTTATCTTCATGCAACCTCATAGAGTACTGTAGCGCGTGGCCTGATATTCATCGTTTTATCACATTTCAGATAATCATGCTGTCAGCATTATGCAAATTATTCTCGACAGGCCTTAATAATGAATCACAACTGAAACGCTTCAGCCAGAATAAACCAAACGAGGTACAAAGGGAATATCTTGCTGATAAAGGGCACATATCCCCCTTTTTTTGGCGAAAAACAGGTAAAAAAAAGGCCGCAGAAGCGACCTTTTAACATCGATATTACCGAGGGATACCTTCCCTTTTACACATTGAGAACAGCGTCTGTTATTTCAACAGCGCCTGAGCTTTCGCTACTACGTTCTCAACGGTGAAGCCGAACTCTTTGAACAGCAGGTCTGCTGGAGCAGATTCACCGAAGCTGGTCATGCCAACGACAGCGCCGTTCAGGCCGACGTATTTGTACCAGTAATCCGCAATACCGGCTTCTACCGCAACGCGAGCGCTAACCGCCGCTGGCAGGACAGATTCACGGTAAGCCGCATCTTGCTTATCAAACGCATCGGTAGATGGCATAGAAACAACGCGAACTTTACGGCCTGCGGCGGTCAGTTGATCCGCTGCGGCAACCGCCAGTTCAACTTCTGAACCAGTCGCGATGAAGATAAGTTCCGGCTGGCCAGCGCAGTCTTTCAGGATATAACCACCTTTGGCGATGTTAGCCAACTGTGCTGCATCACGCGGCTGCTGAGCCAGATTTTGACGGGAGAAAATCAGTGCGCTTGGGCCGTCTTGGCGTTCCAGAGCGTACTGCCAGGCTACCGCTGACTCGACCTGATCGCATGGACGCCATGTGCTCATATTTGGCGTTACGCGCAGGCTTGCCATTTGCTCAACGGGCTGATGAGTCGGGCCGTCTTCACCCAGACCGATAGAGTCATGGGTATAAACGAAGATGCTGCGGATTTTCATCAGCGCCGCCATACGCACTGCGTTACGTGCGTATTCCACGAACATCAGGAAGGTTGCGCCGTAAGGGATAAAGCCGCCGTGCAGAGCAATACCGTTCATGATGGCGGACATACCGAATTCGCGCACACCGTAATGAATGTAGTTACCGGCGATATCATCGTTCAGAGGCTTAGAACCCGACCACATGGTCAGGTTACTTGGCGCCAGGTCAGCAGAGCCGCCCAGGAACTCAGGTAACACCTTACCGAAAGCTTCCAGCGCATTTTGTGATGCTTTACGGCTAGCGATATTGGCTGGGTTCGCCTGCAATTGCTCGATGAATTTCTTGGATTCAGTTTCCCAGTTAGCTGGCAGCTCACCGCTTACGCGGCGTTTGAACTCGGCAGCCAGTTCTGGGTAAGCTTTTTCATAGGCAGCAAATTTCTCGTTCCAGGCCGCTTCTTTCGCTTTGCCCGCCTCTTTTGCATCCCAAGCCGCGTAGATATCCTGTGGAATTTCAAAGGCAGGGTATTTCCAGCCCAGCGCGTCACGAGTTGCAGCCACTTCCGCAGCGCCCAAAGGTGCGCCGTGGGAATCGTGGGTGCCCGCTTTGTTTGGTGAACCGAAACCGATAACGGTTTTGCACATCAACAGTGACGGTTTATCGGTAACTTTACGCGCTTCTTCAATTGCCGCTTTGATGGAATCTGGGTTATGACCGTCTACATGACGAACCACATGCCAGCCGTAGGCTTCAAAACGCGCTGCGGTATCATCGGTGAACCAACCTTCAACATGACCATCAATGGAGATGCCGTTGTCATCGTAGAATGCAGTCAGTTTGCCCAGTTTCATGGTACCGGCCAAAGAGCACACTTCGTGAGAAATGCCTTCCATCATGCAGCCGTCACCCATAAAGGCGTAGGTGTGGTGGTCAACGATATCGTGACCAGGGCGGTTAAACTGCGCGCCTAGAGTACGTTCGGCAATGGCAAAACCAACGGCGTTAGCAATACCTTGACCCAGAGGGCCGGTAGTGGTTTCTACGCCTTCGGTGTAGCCATATTCTGGGTGGCCCGGAGTTTTAGAATGTAACTGACGGAAGTTTTTCAGCTCTTCCATCGGCAAGTCGTAACCGGTGAGGTGCAACAAGCTGTAGATCAACATGGAGCCGTGGCCGTTAGACAGCACGAAGCGGTCGCGGTCAGCCCAGTGTGGGTTAGTTGGATTATGGTTCAGGTAATCACGCCACAGGACTTCGGCAATATCTGCCATACCCATAGGGGCTCCGGGGTGGCCGGAATTCGCTTTCTGCACGGCGTCCATGCTAAGGGCGCGGATCGCGTTGGCAAGCTCTTTACGAGAGGTCATGTTTTACTCCAGGTCGGATTTAAAAAGCGTTCAAGTCTATCATTTTCTCAGACTAGGCATTGAAACGGCAATCACTAAAAACAAATGAAGGCAACTTCCATGATGGCACAGCCGAATCTGCTGGATTTTCAGAATAAAGCTATAGCTCTATCGCTGATTGCGCGTTACCTTCGCTACCAACAGGAAGCTATAGCAAGCATCAGTATTGCGAGCTAGGGTAGTGGAAGCCGCACTGATGCAACAGCTATTAATGCAATTGCTGTAATGTAGCAATGAACCCAGACTAATTGAACCGTATAACTATATTGATTGAAACTGAATTGATTAGACCGGATTAAATCTTAAAAATTATTGAACGGCAAAACCATGCTGAACAGCATAACTACAGGAAATAAGGCGTTATGAACATTCGTACTTCGTTGATGGCTTTGAGTATCACCGCGCTGCTAAGTGGGTGTCAGAATATGAACACCGAAGGCCTGATGCAATCTGGCGCGCAGGCGTTTCAGGCTGCAACGCTAAGTGATACCGATGTCAGAACTCTCAGCGATAAATCCTGTGCAGAAATGGATCAAAAGGCGCAAATTGCGTCAGCGGACAGCGAATACAGCAAGCGTCTGGCAAAAATTTCCGCGGCCCTCGGCGACAACATCAATGGAACACCAGCCAACTATAAGGTGTATGTGACCAAAGACGTCAATGCTTGGGCAATGGCGAACGGTTGTATCCGCGTATACAGCGGACTGATGGATATGATGACCGACAACGAAGTGGAAGGCGTTTTGGGTCACGAAATGGGCCATGTAGCCTTAGGACATACCCGTAAAGCCATGCAGGTTGCTTATGGCACCACCGCCCTGCGTACCGCGGCTTCTTCCGCTGGCGGTATTGCCACTTCCTTGTCTCAGTCCCAATTAGCGGATATTGGAGAAAAACTGGTGAACGCCCAGTTCTCGCAGAAACAAGAAAGTGAAGCCGATGATTATTCCTTTGAACTGCTGAAAAAACGCGGTATCGATCCGAACGGTTTGGTCACCAGCTTCGAAAAACTGGCTAAAATGGAAGGTGGGCGAGGCAGCAGCTTGTTTGACGATCACCCGGCTTCTCAGGCACGCGCCGATCATATTCGTGAGCGCATTAGCAGCGGCCAGTAAGCTAATCGGTATCAATGAGTTCTACTACGCCCGTAAATCGCGGGCGTTTCTTCTTCTTTAAATTCTCACTGACGGGTTTATATCTACTGACTTTTATCGATTAGTTTTCATCGATTTCAACCTGAATCTGCCCACCGTCAATCCGCACCGGATAAGTTTGCAGATCGCGATCTCCCGGTTCACGCAGACATTTTCCGCTTCTCACATCAAACACTGCCCCGTGCAACAGGCATTCAATAGTGCCCTCATCAAAAAATCCCGGACTGAGTAACGCATTTGCGTGAGGACAAATATCATCCATCGCAAAATATTCGCCATCCATAATATAAATCCCAATTCGTTTATCCCCCACGCTGGCGGAGAACGGCGAATCGGGTTTGACGTAAGACACTTTGCACACATTCAGCCAGCTCATGTTATCGCTCCATTTATTCTCAGGAAGCCCGTTTATTTCAAGGGGTACCGTTCGACCTATCGATCTTAGTGTGGTCGATTTTGCGCATAACGGAGGAAAATGGTTTTTCGGGGCGCAGAAGAGAAGAAAGGGAAAACAACAAGGGCAGACCAAAGTCTGCCCTTAAGATAATGCCTGACAAGTCAGTTAACTGGGACTCATCTTCAAGAATTACTCGTCTTCAAGATAAGTGTAGCCATACAGACCGGATTCAAACTCTTCCAAGAACTGAGCTTGCAGTTCTGGTGCCAGATCGGTTTCTTTGACCTGATCGCGGAAGTGATTCAGCAGTTTTTCCGGGTCTAGCTGCACGTAGGCCAGCATATCTGCCACGGTGTCACCTTCGTCGGTTTGTTCCACTTTCACGGTGCCGTCAGGATAGACATAGACATCAACTGCGGCCGTATCACCGAACAGGTTATGCATGTTGCCCAGAATTTCCTGATAAGCGCCAACCATAAAGAAGCCCAGCGCTGGCGGGTTTTCCGGATCGTACGGAGGCATTGGCAGCGTGGTAGCCACGCCGTCGCCATCCACGTAATGATCGATAGTACCGTCTGAATCACAGGTAATATCCAGCAATACCGCACGACGTTCCGGTGGCTTGTCCAAACCTTCCAGCGGCAGAACTGGGAACAGTTGATCAATACCCCAGGCGTCTGGCATCGACTGGAACAGCGAGAAGTTGACGTACAGTTTGTCCGCCATGCGTTCTTGCAACTCGTCGATAATCGGACGGTGTGCGCGGTTGCTCGGATCCAACTGTTCCTGAATCATATTGCAGATAGTCAGGTACTGTTGTTCGGCCCAGGCACGCTGTGTCAAATCCAACATTCCATGCGCGTATTGGGTATGCACATCGTGCAAATCCATCTGGCTATCGTGCAACCATTCACGCAGAGAGCGACGGCTTTCTGGTTTCTGCATTTCTTGCCAGGTATCCCACAGGCTTTCCAATGCGCGTGGCGCATCTTCGGCCGGTGCCTGAGGTTCACTGAATTCATTACGTTCCACACCGATAACGTTGGAAACCAGCACGGTATGATGCGCAGTAACCGCACGACCAGACTCAGTAATCACCGTTGGATGTGGCAAACCGTGTTCATTACAAGCATCGCCGATACCCCAAATCACGTTGTTGGCGTATTCATTCAAACCGTAGTTTACGGAGCAATCGGACTGAGATCGCGTTCCTTCGTAATCCACGCCCAAACCGCCGCCCACGTCGAAACACTGGATATTTACGCCCAGCTTATGCAGTTCTACGTAGAAACGAGCAGATTCACGCACGCCGGTTGAGATATCGCGAATATTGGAAAGCTGCGACCCCAAGTGGAAGTGCAGCAGTTGCAGGCTATCCAGACTCTTGGCTTCACGCAGCATTTCTACCAGTTGCAGTACCTGAGTTGCGGATAAACCGAATTTAGATTTTTCACCGCCGCTGGCCTGCCATTTACCTGATCCCTGAGACGCCAGACGCGCGCGAACGCCCAAGCGCGGCACCACGTCCAGACGTGCGGCTTCTTCCAGTACCATTTTGATTTCTGACATCTTTTCGATGACCAGATACACTTTATGACCCAGTTTTTCGCCGGTCAGTGCCAAGCGGATATATTCACGGTCTTTATAACCATTACAGACAATCACGGAGCGAGTCATGCCCGCATGAGCCAATACCGCCATCATTTCTGCTTTAGAGCCAGCTTCCAGACCCAAAGGTTCACCGGAATTCACCAGCGACTCAATCACCCGGCGGTGCTGGTTAACCTTAATCGGGTAAACCAGGAAGTAGTTGCCTTGATAGCCAAATTCGTTACGCGCACGCTCAAACGCTGCGTTAATGGAACGCAGGCGGTGCTGTAAAATCTGTGGGAAACAGAACAAGGCCGGTAAACGCTGCCCGTGCTGTTCTTGCATATCCTTGACCAGTTGCGCCAGATCGACACGTGCCTGAGGGACGTCCGGATCAGGGCAAACGCTGATATGGCCTAATTCATTGACGTCAAAGTAGTTCCCGCCCCAGTAGGCGACGTTATAAGTGCGCAGCATCTTGCTGGCATTACGATCATTCATGGCAACCTCCTGCATGGAGCGTAAAGAAACATGTGCGCCCGCAGTAGACGGACGGCCAATCAAGTTATCATCAGACATAATTCGCCTCTATTGCGATACTGACGATAAAGTCAGCCACTATCGCAGCTACAACCTGCAAGGACAACCCATGTGCGCACCCTTTAGGCGGAATAATACGCTAACAAAGCGCCGCACGACCGCGAGTTATCACTCAGATAATTGTAAAACACGTTTAAATGTAAAATACGTTTAACAACACATACGTATTGAGATTTCGTGAATCGGATGCAGCCCAAATCTGAAAAACAGACGGCAGGCGAACCGGATTCAGTACTTCAGGCGACCGTTAACCTGCCCGCGAATCCTGAGTAGCACCCATATGGGTGTAACATCGGGTTGATGGTATACAAGAAAGGAAGGTTGCAAGGGGGGATTGAACGTCAGAACGACGCAGCTGTTGATGTGCAGCAACCAGTAGACAACGGATCATTAATCCAACCACCTCCACGCATGTCGTTCACGATTGAACGAACAAGACTTATTAATAAACAAGATAAAGTAACAGTTTGATGACGCCGCTGATAATGCCAATGTCGCTAACGGGATTTTCACCGCTAACTCTCGCCATTAAACAATGAGCCAATGCCATTCTATGCCATCTTCATCATTGCGTATCAAATAAGCTGCGCGCGCAGTTTATACCTAGAACAGAGGGAAAATGCAAAATGAAAATGGTCGAACAACTGTTTCAATAGGTAAAAAATTTGCCACCAAAGCTCACTAAGCGTTATCTGATGTTAAAAAGGGCTGGCAATAAAGCTGAAAGGTGACCTAAAATAGACGTCCAGATGTTAATCCGTCCATACTACAAATATGGAATAGGATTGTAGGCCGCTACAGGCTCTGTTTTTTTTAATGACTGCTTGAGGCTTTGCCTAAGGGAGCGTTGCAGGACGCCAGAGTCAGGAAGCGAGCGTATTGATATGCACCACCGGCTCACTCCTTAACGCTATGCAGTGATTTTTCACCCGAATACCAAGGTAAAGAATAAAATGGCTAAACACCTTTTCACATCAGAATCTGTCTCCGAAGGGCATCCAGATAAAATTGCCGACCAGATTTCCGACGCCGTACTTGACGCGATTCTGGAGCAAGATCCTAAGGCGCGAGTCGCCTGTGAGACCTATGTCAAAACCGGCATGGTCATGGTTGGCGGTGAAATCACCACCAGCGCTTGGGTAGATATTGAAGAAATTACGCGTAATACCATCCGTGAGATTGGTTACGTTAATTCCGAAATGGGTTTTGATGCTAACTCTTGTGCCGTTCTGAGCGCTATCGGTAAACAATCCCCTGATATCAATCAGGGCGTTGACCGTGCCGATCCGTTGGAGCAAGGCGCTGGCGACCAAGGCCTGATGTTTGGCTACGCCAGCAACGAAACCGATGTTTTGATGCCAGCACCTATTACTTACGCGCACCGTTTGGTTCAGCGTCAGTCTGAAGTGCGTAAAAACGGTACGCTGCCTTGGCTGCGTCCAGATGCAAAAAGCCAGGTGACTTTCCAATACGAAGACAACAAAATTGTCGGTATTGATGCGGTGGTCCTGTCTACTCAGCATTCTGAAGACATCGCGCAAAAAGAGCTGCAAGAAGCAGTTATGGAAGAAATCATCAAGCCGGTTCTGCCTGCTGAATGGCTTTCTGCCAACACCAAATTCTTCATCAACCCAACCGGCCGTTTCGTAATCGGTGGCCCAATGGGCGACTGCGGTCTGACTGGTCGTAAAATTATCGTTGATACCTACGGCGGCATGGCTCGTCACGGTGGCGGCGCGTTCTCCGGTAAAGATCCGTCCAAGGTTGACCGTTCAGCGGCATACGCTGCGCGTTATGTAGCGAAAAACATCGTTGCTGCTGGCCTAGCCGATCGCTGTGAAATTCAGGTTTCTTACGCTATCGGCGTAGCAGAACCGACGTCCATCATGGTGGAAACCTTTGGGACAGAGAAAGTGGCTCCAGAGCAACTGACTCTGCTGGTTCGCGAGTTCTTCGACCTGCGTCCATACGGTCTGATTCAGATGCTGGACCTGTTGAAACCAATCTACCGTGAAACCGCATCCTATGGTCACTTTGGCCGTGAGCACTTCCCTTGGGAAGCGACCGACAAAGCCGAACTGCTGCGTGATGCGGCTGGCCTGAAATAAGTTCCAGACCTTTCATGCATCAAGTTAAAACCCCGGTTTCCGGGGTTTTTTATGCCTGACGATTGGCTCTAGCCCGTTCAATCAGGCTAAAAATCATCATTCCCGCCACCATCGCCAATGCGAAGATCATGCCTTTTCCCACACCCGCACCGACTAACACCAGCGCCGGGCCAGGGCAAATACCGGCCAATCCCCAACCCACCCCAAATAGCAGGCTACCACCAATCAAGCGCCTATCGATTTGCGTTGCCGTTGGCAACTGCATTGGAAGTCCCAACAAGCTTATAGAGCGCCTCCGAGTCAGGAAAAAGACTAATGTGCCTACCAGAATGGCTCCGGCCATCACCAGCCCTAGGGACGGATCCCACAGACCGCTAATATCGAGAAAACCCAGCACTTTAGCCGGATTTGCCATACCTGCGACAATCAGTCCCAGCCCGAAAATCAGTCCGGCCAATAGAGAAAACAACTGTTTCATTTTCCTGCCTTATCTATGCCAATACGTGGCGAATTAGCCACACTGTGAAAAAACCGCCCAGCATGAAACTTAAGGTCGCCGCCAGCGAACGCAGGGAAAAACGCGATAAGCCACAGACGCCATGACCGCTGGTGCAGCCCGAACCATAGCGGGTGCCAATACCCACCAATAAACCCGCAGCTACCAGTGTTCCGATATCGGCATCAATCTGAATCGCTGGCAAAGGTAAAAACAACGCATAAACTAACGGGGAAATAATCAGGCCAATCAGGAACGTCAATCGCCAACTAATATCCCCCTTTTTCCCGGCTAATAAGCCGCCAAGAATACCGCTGATACCCGTAATTCTTCCGTTGAATACCCAAAATAACGCCACTGCGCAGCCTAATATGACGCCTCCCACCGCAGCCGAATACGGTGTAAAATTCATCCAATCAATGTTCATGAATCCCCTCTCCTTCTTTTGGACAGTAAAGCTCGTATAGCGTGTGTAAAATCGCCAGAATCCGTCGATCTGCGATGGAGTAATAAATGCGTTTCCCTTCCCTTCGCGTCGTCACCAGCCCTTCGTTTCTCAAGGCCCCAAGCTGCTGGGAAAGCGTCGGTTGATGAATATTCAGCAAGGTTTCCAGCTCGCCGACGGATTTTTCCCCCTGACTGATTTGGCACAGCAATAACAAACGGTCTTCGTTTGCCAGCATACGCAAGGTGCCGCAGGCTTCAGCCGCTGCCATTTTCATCAAATTGAGACTCAGTGTGTCTTTGCTGCTCATGTTACGCCCTGCTATCTCACATTCATTATATAAAAACATATAATATAATTTTATAATATGTAATTCGTGCTCTCAGGACTGAACAGGTCGCTTGCATCTGTGTTTCCGTCACACTATTCTTCCGCTCTATGAGCTCACTAAGAATTCCTATCGCCCTGCAACAAGGGGTTATGCAGTGTCTGCGCCGGAAGCTGCAACTAGCCAACCAGCATCTGGGAACCCAATATCCAGAGCCAAAAATCAACTATCACCAACGCGGGACTAGCGCCGGTAGCGCTTACCTGCAGTCTTGGGAAATTCGCCTGAATCCGGTATTGCTGCTGGAAAACAAACAGACATTTATCGACGAAGTGGTGCCTCATGAACTGGCTCACTTGCTGGTATTTCGTCGGTTTGGTCGCGTGGCACCCCACGGTAAAGAGTGGCGCTGGATGATGGAAAGCGTGCTGCAAGTTCCTGCCAGTCGCACACATAAGTTTGAAATCGCCTCGGTGCAGAGCAAAACCTTCCCCTATCGCTGTGCCTGCCAACTTCACCAACTGACGGTGCGCCGCCATAATCGGGTGCTACGCGGAGAGAGTGAATATCGCTGCCGTTACTGCGGTGAAAAACTGCAATATACCACTACAGAAACATCTTAGTTATTGGATTTACTGTATAAAAAACCAGATCTTTGTTTGCCTGAGCCGATAACTTTCTATAATCTGCGTGCTTTTCCATATTTAGGTCGTTTTGGAACATGTTACGCAAAATTCTATTGGTTCTGGTTTGCTCTTCTCCGCTATTCTCATCCGTCAGTTATAGCCAAAATATCAACAACTTCTCGCAAGCCAAAACCGCCGCCGCTAAGATCCATCAAGACGCTCCCGGCAGTTTTTACTGTGGCTGCCAGATTCAGTGGCAAGGCAAAAAAGGGCTTCCCGATCTGAACAGCTGCGGCTATCAGGTACGTAAAAACGCGCAGCGGGCCGAGCGTATCGAGTGGGAACATGTGGTTCCGGCTTGGCAATTTGGGCATCAGCGCCAATGCTGGCAAGAGGGCGGCCGTAAAAACTGCAATAAAGATGCGGTTTACCGTCAAATTGAAACCGACCTGCACAATTTGCAGCCAGCCATTGGCGAAGTGAATGGAGACCGCAATAACTTCATGTACAGCCAATGGAAAGGTGGCGAAGGTCAATATGGTCAATGTGCGATGAAGGTCGATTTCAAAAACAAGCAGGCGGAACCACCGGCGCGCGCGCGTGGTGCTATTGCCCGTACCTACTTCTATATGCGCGATCAATATCAACTTCGCCTATCCAGCCAGCAGACCAAGCTGTTTGAGGTTTGGGATCGCCAGTATCCGGTTGACAATTGGGAATGCCAGCGTGACGAGCGCATTGCCAAAGTACAGGGCAATCATAATCCTTATGTACAACAAGCTTGCCAGCAGCAAAAAAGCTAACCTACTATATTGGCTGATATCCCCATTGGTCGATATCCCCGCCACTCTGTTATTCTGCGGGCAGCCTTTTATTTCGCGTCGTTAACCAACGAACGGCGCGGTGAAATTTTCGTTACGGAACCAAGAGCACACCCATGCGTATACCCCGCATTTATCATCCGCAGCCGCTGTCGGCTCATTCTGAACTGGCTCTCAGCGATGACGCCGCCAATCACGTAGGCCGCGTGTTACGCATGAGCGAAGGGCAAAGCCTACAGCTTTTCGACGGTAGCAATCAGATATTCAGCGCAGAAATCATTCGCGTGGATAAAAAAAGCGTTCGAGTTCGCCTCGGCGACGCCGTGGTTGAAGATCGGGAATCCCCGCTGAATTTGCATCTCGGGCAGGTTATTTCTCGCGGCGAAAAGATGGAATTTACGATCCAAAAATCCATCGAATTGGGTGTGAACGTAATTACACCACTGTTTTCAGAGCGTTGCGGAGTCAAGCTGGACGGCGAGCGTTTGGCTAAGAAAATTCAACAATGGCAAAAAATCGCCATTGCTGCCTGCGAACAGTGTGGTCGCAACACTCTACCGGAAATCCGTGAAGCTATGCAGTTAGAGGCTTGGTGCGCCGAACAGGATGATAGCCTGAAGCTAAATCTGCACCCGCGAGCCAGCAACAGCATTAATACGCTGCCGCTGCCGGTGGATAAAGTCCGCCTGTTAATCGGCCCGGAAGGTGGTTTAACCGCCGACGAAATTGAGATGACCTCACGCCACGGATTTACTGATATCCTGCTGGGGCCACGCGTTTTGCGTACAGAAACGACAGCGCTCACCGCAATCACTGCCTTACAAGTGCGTTTCGGCGATCTGGGTTAAAGGAGAAAAGAATGATCAAGCTCGGCATCGTGATGGACCCTATCTCATCCATCAATATCAAAAAAGACACCAGCTTTGCCATGCTGATGGAAGCACAGCGCCGCGGTTACGAATTGCATTATATGGAGATGAACGACCTTTATCTCCACGCCGGTGAAGGCCGCGCCCGCACTCGCTTACTGAACGTAAAAGAAGATAAAAACCAGTGGTTCAGCTTCGGTAGCGAGCAAGATCTGACGTTGCACGATCTCGACGTTATCCTGATGCGTAAAGATCCGCCGTTTGATACCGAATATATTTACGCCACTTATATTCTGGAACGCGCTGAGATCAAAGGCACGCTGGTCGTCAACAAACCGCAAAGCCTACGTGACTGTAACGAAAAACTGTTTACCGCTTGGTTCCCGGAGTTAACCCCGGATACGCTGGTTAGCCGTAGCAAAGAGCATATCCGCACATTCCACCAGAAGCACGGTGACATTATTTTGAAACCACTGGATGGCATGGGCGGCGCATCTATCTTCCGCGTGAAACAGGACGATCCTAACCTGTCGGTAATTATCGAAACCCTGACCGAACACGGCAGTCGCTTCTGCATGGCGCAAAACTTCCTGCCAGCGATTACCGACGGCGACAAACGCATTTTGGTGGTGGACGGCGAACCGGTGCCTTACTGTCTGGCGCGCATTCCGGCGCAGGGCGAAACCCGCGGCAATCTGGCTGCCGGTGGCCGAGGCGAAGCCCGCCCACTGAGCGAAAGCGACTGGAAAATTGCTCGTGCGGTAGCTCCTACGTTGAAAGAAAAGGGGCTGATTTTTGTCGGTCTGGACATCATTGGCGATCGTTTGACTGAAATTAACGTCACTAGCCCAACCTGCGCTCGCGAGATCGAAGCCGCGTTCCCTCAAGTATCCGTTACCGGTATGTTGATGGATGCCATCGAAAAACGCCTGGCTGATAAAAAAGCCTGATTCTGCTTGGGGTTGCGGCTTCAACGACCGCACCCCATCATTTTATTACTTTCATCCGCGAACTGCGGCTTTTTATCTTTTACTTCAGCGACTTACCTATAAAACATAATGAATTTACAGCATCACTTCCTTATTGCTATGCCTTCACTGCAGGACCCTCAGTTTAAGCGCTCGGTGGTATATATTTGCGAGCACAATGAAGACGGTGCCATGGGTTTGGTCATCAATAAACCTGTGGAAAAATTCACTGTGGAATCCGTGCTGAAGAAACTAAAAATCACTCCTTCTCCACGCGATCCCGCCATACGGCTGGATAAGCCGGTGCTTTCTGGTGGCCCATTAGCTGACGATCGCGGTTTTATCCTGCATTCACCACAGCCAGGTTTTGGCTCCAGTGTGCGCATTTCGCCAGAAACCATGATCACCACATCCAAAGACGTACTGGCAACGTTAGGTACGCCGGAACAGCCGAAAAATGTGCTGGTGGCTCTAGGTTATGCCGGTTGGCAAAAAGGCCAGTTGGAGCAGGAACTGCTGGAGAATTCCTGGTTAACCATCGAGGCCGATCTCGATATCATTTTCCATACGCCTATTGCCGAACGATGGCAGCAAGCGGCCAATAAACTGGGCATCAATATTTTCAATATCGCCCCTCAAGCAGGACACGCCTGATGGCTAACCGCACCATTCTCGCCTTTGATTTTGGCACCAAAAGTATCGGCGTTGCTATCGGTCAGGAAATTACCGGTACGGCTCGCGCACTGACCTCTTTCAAAGCGCAGGACGGCACGCCAGACTGGCAGAAAGTCGAAAAATTACTGAAAGAATGGCAGCCAGATCTGGTGGTGGTAGGGCTGCCTTTAAATATGGATGGCACCGAGCAGCCTTTGACCGCCAGAGCACGCAAATTCGCCAATCGGCTGCATGGTCGTTTTGGTGTACCTATTGCTTTACACGACGAACGACTGAGCACAGTCGAAGCCAGAGCCTACCTGTTCGACAGCGGCGGCTATCGTGCTTTAGATAAAGGCAGTGTAGACGCGGCCTCGGCGGTGATTATTCTGGAGAGCTGGTTCGAACAACAGCCCCAGTAATACCTCGGCAAAATTATATCCTAAATGCCCTAATCCAAGGCTCAGGGTGGCCAGCTTAGACCTTTCCCGAATAATTTATAACGCTTTGATTTAAAATAACTTTGTTATAATTAGTGCCGCTATCCGTGGCGGAACACAGCCAATTTACCCCTATTGAGCTAAGCACGCGGTACAATAGGACTTGGCGAATAGTTTTAGCTGACATAGTATGCTGCCCCGCGATGATATCGGCGGATGAAATTGGGCAACGGCGGCCTTGATTACTATGCTTAGCCTCTATTGTCTCGATGCCGGAACCGCCAAGTTGCGCAACGGCCAACGCTGCCGTCTCTGTAGAGATTTATTTAACTCTGACAGACTGATGGCGCAGAATATCGCTCATCCTTAGAGGGTGTTTTTTACATTTATTGAGGTTTTCTCATGACAAAAGTGACTGTTGCTGCAACACAAATGGCCTGTTCTTGGGACCTGCCGAAGAACATCGAAAATGCCGAGAAACTGGTGCGACAAGCTCACGCCAAAGGCGCGCAGATCATCCTGATTCAGGAACTTTTCGCTGCGCCTTATTTCTGTATAGATCAAAGCCCTGAGCACTATGCGTTGGCCCAAGAGCTGGACAATAGCCCACTAATTCGACATTTCTCCAAGCTCGCCGCCGAGCTGGAAGTCGTCTTGCCACTGAGCTTCTTCGAACGCGCCAACAACGCTTACTATAACTCTCTGGTAATGATCGATGCCGACGGCTCGGTGCTGGATGTTTATCGTAAAACCCATATTCCAAACGGCCCGGCCTATCAAGAAAAACAGTTCTTTATTCCCGGCGACACCGGTTTTAAAGTCTGGCAAACCCGTTATGCCAAAGTCGGCGTAGGTATTTGCTGGGATCAATGGTTCCCGGAAACCGCACGTAGCCTGGCTTTGCAAGGCGCAGAAGTTATCTTCTACCCAACCGCTATTGGTTCAGAACCGGCTTTCCCGGAAATCGACAGCCAGCCACACTGGACTCGCGTACAGCAAGGCCACGCCGCAGCTAACCTAGTACCGGTTATCGCTTCCAACCGTATCGGTACTGAAGCCAGTCAATATATCGATGGTTTGGAAATGACTTTCTACGGTTCTTCTTTCATCGCCGACCAAACCGGCGCTTTAGTGGCTCAGGCTAACAAAACCGACGAAACCGTATTAGTACACGAATTTGATTTACAGGAAATCGCTGCACAACGCGCTTCATGGGGCCTGTTCCGCGACCGTCGCCCTGAAATGTATCAGGCACTGGCGACTTCTGACGGCAAAACCCGGAGATAATCATGGCGTTGCAAACAACTCCTCGGCAGGACGGTTTCTATATGCCTGCCGAATGGGCACCTCAGGACGCAGTCTGGATGCTGTGGCCTTACCGTCAGGATAACTGGCGCGGTAAAGGTATTCCTGCCCAACAAACTTTTGCCAAGGTTGCTGAAGCTATTGCTCGCGCCACACCGGTATATATGGGCGTACCTGCCAAATTTATGGCGCAGGCGAAAGCCACTATGCCAGCCAATATCACCCTGGTTGAAATGGAGTGTGACGACGCCTGGATGCGCGATACCGGCCCAACTATGGTTATCAATGGCAAAGGCGAACGTCGTGGCGTTGACTGGAAATTCAACGCCTGGGGCGGATTGCTGGGCGGCCTGTATGCCGATTGGCGACAAGACGAAAAAGTCGCCGAACAGGTGAACGAGTTTCATAAAAACCTCAGCTATGCCGCTCCGTTGATTCTGGAAGGCGGTTCAATTCATACCGATGGCGAAGGCACGCTACTAACCACCGCGGAATGTTTATTGAATCCAAATCGCAACCCAGACCTGAACCAAGAGCAAATCGAAGCGTTGCTGCGGGAATATCTGGGTGTAACCCACTTTATCTGGCTGCAAGACGGCGTATATAACGATGAAACCGACGGTCACATCGACAATATGTGCTGCTTTGTACGCCCCGGCGAAGTGGCGTTGCACTGGACAGACGATCAGCAGGACCCGCAGTACGCCCGTTCCGTGGCGGCTTACGAAGTACTATCGCAAGCGGTGGATGCTAAAGGTCGTAAGCTGAAAGTCTGGAAGCTTCCTGCGCCCGGCCCGCTGTACAACACCGAAGAAGAGACTGCCGACGTGCTGTCAACCGATGCGGTGCCTCGTACTGCTGGTGAACGGCTGGCAGGTTCTTACGTCAACTATCTGATAAGCAACCAGCAAATTATTTTCCCAATGCTGGATAGCCGTACCGATGATTTGGCCAAAGATCTGTTGCAACAAATGTATCCTGGCTACGCCATTATTGGCGTTCCAGCCAGAGAGATTTTGTTGGGTGGCGGCAATATCCACTGCATTACCCAGCAAATTCCTAAGCCTTAATCTGTACGTCATCAGCCCGGAGCTTATATCCGGGCTGATATTCCCCGCATAACCCCGTTTATTCTCCTGACAAATCCGCAGTTCCAGGTGTGTCCATTTCCGTGCGCCGCACTTCGTTGCTTATGTTTTCTCTTTCCCTCTGCCTTTTGCCTTTTGCCTTTTGCCTTTTGCCTTTTGCCTTTTGCCTTTTGCCTTTTGCCTTTTGCCTTTTAATGCTGCGTCCAACATTGTTCTTCGACTAGTGCCAATACGCCCTGATTTTGGCGCTGTAATAACCCTTGCTCAAAAGTTTGCATTCCCATCGCTCCACCGGTTTGCATCAAACTGGTTAGCTGATGAGTTTTTCCTTCCCGGATCAGATGACTGACCGCACCGGTTTGTACCATGGTTTCAAATATAGCCACTCGCCCTCCACCTCGTTTCGGCAACAGTTTTTGCGCAATCACAGCCATCAGGCTCCCCGCCAGCTGACTGCGTACACTGCCCTTGTCTTCCGCAGGAAACACATCAACCAGTCGATCAACAGCCTGCGCCGCCGTTCGGGTATGCAAGGTTCCTAACACTAAGTGCCCGGTTTCTGCTGCGGTCAGAGCCAGCGTAATGCTTTCTCTGTCCCGCAATTCCCCCAGCAAAATGATATCCGGATCCTGTCTTAGCGCTGCCTTTAGCCCCGCACTGAAAGACAACATGTGCTCGCCGAGTTCTCGCTGCTGAATCAAGCATCCCTGACTGTGATGAATAAATTCAATAGGGTCTTCCAGCGTAATGATGTGTCGCCCTCCCATACGGTTAATCCCATCTAGCATTCCTGCCAGCGTGGTGGATTTTCCACTGCCAGTGGCTCCGGTTATCAATATCAAACCGCTTTCACAGGGCAATAAATGATGCACTACCTCCGGAGCATCCAATTCGGCCAAAGTAGGACATTGGGCGGAAATCAAACGGAAAGCGGCGGAAAGCCCACGTTGCTGTTGAAAGAAATGCCCACGCAATCGCGTTCCACAAGGTAATGAAAATGAAAAATCAATCTGCCCATGCCGTTGTAATTTCTCATAATGAACCTCATCTAATAGTTGTCGGCTTAAATTCTGTATCCATGTCGACGTAACCTGCCCGGCCTGGCTGAATATATGCAAATCACCGCAAATTCGTAACGCGGGATGGTAGCCAGTACACAGGTGCAGATCGGAGGCATTATGCTTTACACTAGCCGCCACCCATTCATTGAAATCCATATCAAACCCCCGGGGTCATATGAGCACTATCCAACAGAACCTACAGGATGTCAGGAACCGGATCGCCGCTGCTGCAAGGAATTGCGAACGCTCCCCAGAAGAAATTACGTTGCTTGCAGTCAGTAAAACTAAACCTGTGGCCGCGATCGAAGAAGCCATTGCCGCCGGGCAACATGCCTTTGGTGAAAACTACGTTCAGGAAGGGGTGGATAAAATCCACTATTTCGCTGGGAATCCCGAGTTGGAATGGCACTTTATCGGCCCGCTGCAATCCAATAAAAGCCGCCTGGTAGCGGAAAACTTTGCTTGGTGCCATACCGTAGACAGACTCAAAATTGCCAAACGCCTGAGTGAACAACGCCCGGCGGACATGCCTGCATTGAATGTTCTGATTCAGGTCAATATCAGCGATGAGCAAAGCAAATCGGGTATTCAGCTCGCCGAACTACCGGATCTGGCCGCCGGTATTCATGGTTTACCAAACTTGAAATTACGGGGTTTGATGGCAATTCCAGCGCCTGAAAGCGATTTTCAACGTCAGCTTGCCGTTTTTCAGCAGATGAATCAGGCTTTCTTAACCTTAAAACAGCGCTACCCTGAAATAGATACGCTTTCTATGGGTATGACCGACGATATGGCTGCCGCCATCAGCGCGGGTAGCAACTTGGTGCGCATCGGCACTGCCATTTTTGGCGCTCGCGACTATGGTTCCACCGCGCCAGCGCAGGCTTAATCGAGGATAGTTATGCAACATCGCAAAATGACGTTTATCGGCGCGGGCAATATGGCGCGCGCAATTATCGCGGGTCTGGTTGCAGACGGGTATCCGGCTAAATTAATCAGCGTTTGCGCTCCTTCAGCCACCCATCGTGATGCTCTGGCGCAGGAATTTGGCGTAATCAGTAGCAGTGATAACGTGGCTCAGGCTCGTGAAGCCGAAGTGGTGGTACTCTCGGTGAAACCACAAATGATGGCTGATGTCTGCAAGCCATTGAGTGATCAGGTTGATTTCAGTAGGAAACTGGTATTATCCATCGCCGCCGGCATCAGCGTTTCGCGTTTCTACACGTTGCTGGGAGACAAGCTGAATCTGGTGCGAATTATGCCTAATACTCCCTCTCTGGTAGGAAAAGGCATGAGTGGGCTTTATGCGCCGGAACAGGTTAACCAAGCCGATCGTGATTTTACCGCTCAATTAATGGGTTCAGTCGGTAAAGTGTGCTGGGTCAACGATGAAGGCGGCATTAATCAGGTTATTGCCGCCGCAGGCAGTGCACCCGCCTATTTCTTCTTGTTTATGGAAGCAATGCAGCAAGAAGCGGAACGTTTAGGGTTTGATAGCGACACCGCACGCCTGCTGGTACAGCAAGCGGCTTCTGGTGCTACAGCACTAGTCGAGGCCAACCCGCAGCTACCGCTATCGACTTTACGCGAGCAGGTCACGTCGAAAGGTGGCACCACGGCGGAAGCGCTGCGCGTATTTAATGAGCAACATTTGTCGGATATTGTTTCCCATGCCATGCAAGCCGCAATCAGCCGCGCGCAGGAGATGGAGAAACTGTTTTAATCCATCCGATGGCTGATAAGACTGATTTACAAAACAATACGCTTCCCCTAAGCCTTTATCATTAAGATAGAGGTACTTTACAGATACTTGAATATGATTAAGGACTAAAGGCAACCCATGCTAACGCTGACTTTTTTGGCTAAAACCGTCATTGACCTTTACGTCATGGTGCTGCTATTACGCATCTGGATGCAAATGGTACACAGTGACTTTTACAACCCGTTCTCGCAGTTCGTGGT
The DNA here is from genome assembly GCF_001112925.1 of Yersinia nurmii. GTDB lineage: Bacteria > Pseudomonadota > Gammaproteobacteria > Enterobacterales > Enterobacteriaceae > Yersinia > Yersinia nurmii. The sequence goes on along the minus strand of NZ_CPYD01000010.1, from coordinate 12,188 downwards.
GAAAATCACTCAGCCGATCGTTGGCCCGCTGCGACGAATTATTCCTTCATTAGGCCCGATAGATAGCGCTTCTCTGCTGTTGGCCTTCCTGTTGATGACCATCAAATATCCGCTATTATTGCTGATTCAGGGCGGCGGCATGTCCCTCAGTCCTTATAATCTGCTGTTTGGCGTAATTTCACTGGTTAAGGCCGCTGGTTATCTGATCTTCTGGGTGATGATTATCCGTGCATTGATGAGCTGGGTTAGCCAAGGCAGAAGCCCGATGGACTACCTGCTATATCAACTGACCGAACCGCTGATGGCACCGATCCGCCGTATTCTACCAGCAATGGGCGGGATCGATTTTTCCGGCATGGTCGTGATCCTGATCCTGTATCTGATCAATTATTTAGGCATGGATCTGTTAGGCGAGCTCTGGTTCGTACTGTGAGTGCAGTCACTCCTCTGCTGGACGGGCTGGCGATCAGGCTATATATTCAGCCGAAAGCCAGCCGAGATCAGATTATCGGTTTACATGGCGATGAGTTAAAAGTCGCCATTACCGCCCCGCCGGTTGATGGGCAGGCCAACGCCCATTTGATCAAATTTATTGCCAAACAGTTTCGAGTGGCCAAAAGCCACGTCATCATCGAAAAAGGTGAGCTGGGGCGGCATAAACAGATCAAAATTATTCATCCGCAGCAGATTCCACCTCAGGTTGCAGCACTGCTCGAATAGTCGGATAACTTCGCTACTCCATTTTGAATGGCACGAAATAAATTCAATGAATGGCACAAAACCATCAGGTTTATCTCATGATGAAAAGCAGGTTACCGACGTAACAATCAATCAGGATTTACCATGCAAAAAGTCGTTTTAGCCACCGGTAACGCCGGTAAAGTACGTGAGCTAGCCAGCCTACTGGCGGATTTCGGTCTGGACGTGGTTGCGCAAACCGAGCTGGGCGTTGAATCTGCGGAGGAAACCGGTTTAACCTTTATCGAAAATGCAATTCTGAAAGCTCGCCATGCGGCGCAGGTCACAGGATTGCCCGCCATTGCCGATGATTCCGGCCTGGCCGTCGATGCGCTAAGCGGCGCTCCGGGTATTTATTCTGCGCGCTATGCTGGCGTTGATGCTAGCGATCGAGAAAACCTAGAGAAACTGTTGGTAAGCCTACAGAATGTGCCTGAAGGACAACGCGGCGCACAGTTCCATTGCGTTCTGGTGTATATGCGTCACGCCGAAGATCCAACACCTCTGGTGTTCCACGGCAGCTGGCCTGGCGTGATTGCACGTGAAGCATCTGGCGCAGGTGGCTTTGGCTACGATCCTATTTTCTACGTACCGGAATTAGGCAAAACTGCCGCAGAACTAAGCCGCGAAGAAAAACAGGCAGTATCACATCGCGGTAAGGCCTTGAAATTAATGCTGGATGCCCTGCGAAATGCTTAAGTTGCCACCGCTTAGTCTTTATATCCATATTCCGTGGTGCGTACAGAAATGTCCTTATTGCGATTTTAACTCCCATGCGTTGAAAGGAGATGTTCCTCATCAGGAATATGTCGATCACCTGCTGGCCGATTTGGACGCCGACCTGCCGCTAACCAGCGGACGAGAAATCGGCACCATTTTTATCGGCGGCGGTACGCCAAGTTTACTGAGTGCAGAAGCGATGCAAAGTCTGCTGGATGGCGTTAGAGCGCGCCTGCCGGTTGCTGCAGATGCCGAAATTACCATGGAAGCTAATCCCGGCACCGTTGAGGCCGATCGCTTCAGCGGCTACCAGCGAGCCGGTGTCAATCGCATCTCTATCGGCGTGCAGAGCTTTAGCGAGCAGAAGTTAGTGCGCCTGGGGCGGATACACGGCCCAGAAGAGGCTAAACGCGCTGCGGCGCTGGCAACCTCTTTGAGTTTACGTAGCTTTAATCTGGATTTGATGCATGGATTGCCGGATCAAACGCTGGAAGAGGCGCTGGACGACTTACGTCAGGCCATCGCACTAAATCCTCCTCATTTATCTTGGTATCAGCTAACCATCGAACCCAATACCGGTTTCAGCTCACGTCCGCCCAAATTGCCGGATGACGATGCCCTGTGGGATATTTTCGAGCAAGGTCACCAGTTGCTAAGCGCTGCGGGTTATCAGCAGTATGAAACCTCTGCCTACGCCAAGCCCGGTTACCAATGCCAGCACAACCTCAATTATTGGCGCTTTGGCGACTATCTGGGCATCGGCTGCGGCGCTCACGGAAAAGTGACTTTCAGCGATGGTCGCATTCTTCGCACGGTGAAAACCAAGCATCCACGCGGTTTCATGCAAGGCCAATATATGGACAAGCAACATGAGGTTGAAATAGCCGACCGGCCGTTTGAATTCTTCATGAACCGTTTCCGTCTATTGGAAACCGCGCCGCGCGGTGATTTCTATCATTTTACCGGTCTGGAAGAAAGCACCATTCGCTCGCAGCTGGATCAGGCCATCGCCAAAGGCTATATGCTGGAAACCGATGAGCACTGGCAGATTACCGAAAAAGGAAAACTTTTCCTGAATTCATTGCTGGAACTGTTTTTATAGTTGTCAGAACACATCGTAAAAAACGGGCATTACGCCCGTTTTTTAGTTTGTCGGATAGAACTCAATTTAAGGCTTTGAGCAGCTCAATGCGCTGCTGCTCCAGCGTGGTTACCCGACCACAAACTTCATGGCCGAAGTTCTGGAAATCTTGTTCCTGATTGTTCCATTCCGTCTGAATCGCTTGCTGCAAACCACCCAGATTGCCCATTATCGCCTGCAATGGATTATTGGAAGAACCGCTCGTAGCCTGCTTAACGCCCATCTCATTTAGGCTATCTTGCAAAACGCCCCCCAAACTCTGTTGCACTATGGCGCGACCGTCCTTCTCTACCTGAGCGATGGCTTGATGGTGGAAGGTCAGACCGTCGCTGCGTTTCTCAATGATGCGACTCATTTGCTGTTTCAGCTGATCGTTCAACGTAGTCAGCCGGTTACGCACATTACTGCTGCTCCCTAACTGTTGCACAATGACGTTATCCAAAGAAACTCGAGCTTTTTCCAGATGCTGTTGCGCGCCTTTATCAATCCACGGCAAATCTTTGCGCAATGCGCTCTGATAGCTGAACGCTTTCTGGCGCTGAGCCTCCGTGAGAGTCAATGTTTTACCGTTGCGAATCACATCGCCATCCGGTGAGATTTGCAGATTTCCGCTGGCTCCCACAACCTGTACGCTCTGCGGACTGATAATCACATCATCCTGAGGTTTTACGTTGCACTGATATTCTGCGTGAACCTGTCCCGCAGCCAATAACAAAAGCGCCAGTCCTGCTTTTCGTAACATAGATTCTCCTGAGAAACCGTTTATCTACCGCTAATTATGACACTGCCTGAGTTTTATCGCCGCCGGTAGTGGACTGATCCTAAAAGATTGAACGACCAATCCGCTGGGCAAGTAACTCTAAGGCAGCGGTTCCGGCCAATGAGTTCCCTGAGACATCCAGCTCCGGTGACCATACCGCAATGCACATCTCGTCAGGTACCACGGCAATAATTCCGCCGCCGACACCGGATTTCCCCGGCATACCCACGCGGAAAGCAAACTCACCGGCACCGTCATACATACCGCTGGTTATCATTAACGCATTGATTTGCCTGGCTTGTATCGGTGAAATAATCTGTTCGGCATGATTGATTGGCCGTCCCTGATTTGCCAGATAAACAAAACAGCGAGCCAGCTCGACGCAGCTCATACGCATGGCGCAATAATGGAAATAAGTTTGCAGCACGGTCAGAACGTCGTTGTCAAAATTGCCAAAAGATTTCATCAGATAAGCGATGGCCGCATTGCGATCCGAATGTTCAAATTCCGAACGTGCCACCCGACTGTCGTAGCCGATAGTGACATCATCGACCAACTGGCGCACCACTTCCAGCATCCGCTGCTTAGGCGCACTCAGACGACTTTGAAGCATGTCGCAAATCACCAACGCCCCCGGATTAATAAAGGGATTACGTGGTTTCCCTTGCTCCAACTCCAGCTGCACCAATGAGTTAAACGGCTGGCCCGATGGCTCTTTTCCCACTCGCCGCCACACCTCATCCTCGCCGTAGCGCCCTAAAGCCAGAGTCAGGCTTAGCACCTTAGAAATCGACTGGATTGAGAAGCGCTCTTCCGCATCTCCCGCCTGAAAAATCTGACCATCGACGCCACAAACCGCAATACCCAGCTTATCAGCGGAAACTTCCGCCAAGGCTGGAATATAGTTAGCGACTTTCCCTTGTCCAATCATCGGTCTAACCTGATCGAGGATATCTTCCAACAGCGTATTCGATAACGTCTTTACCACGGAAATACTCCGGTACTTTCCCCAATAAAAATAAAGGCGCCCATAGCGGCGCCCTTATTATCAAACAGTGGTCAGATCGTTAGGATCAATCCCACCAGATATCAAACAGCTCGCTGGTTTCTACGTTTTTCATTTTACGAGCCTCCAGCCATTTGCTGACCATTGCACGATGCTCATCGGTGCAATGACCGATTTCCTGCAGGCAGATTAGGCCTTCCCACTGCATGTAGCCACTACCGTCGAAAGCCAAACCGTTTGGTTCAATAACTTCGTCGATAAATGCGTCTACGGTGGAATCGATCACATCAACGCCAGTGCCTTCCGGGAAGGTCCACTGAACGGAGAAACCTAATTCCTGAAACTCATCGATGTGCATTTTCTTGCGTAAACGACGACTGCGATTGTTAGCCATTATTCTTTCCTCTCAAACATCAGATCCCAAACGCCATGTCCCAGACGCTGGCCACGTAATTCAAATTTCGTCAACGGACGTGAATCCGGACGAGGAACATAGTCATTGGTTTCGGAAAGATTACGGTATCCGGAGACGGCCGACATCACTTCCAACATATGTTCCGCATAAGGTTGCCAATCGGTGGCCATATGGAATACACCGCCGACTTTTAATTTACTTTTTACCAGTTCCACAAACGGAGTCTGGACAATACGACGCTTATTATGACGCGCCTTATGCCATGGGTCGGGGAAGAATAGCTGAACCATATCCAGCGAACCTTCCGGGATCATGTTTTCCAGTACTTCAACCGCGTCGTGACACATCACGCGTAAATTGCTCAGTTCCGCTTCATGGGCGCTGCCCAGACAAGCGCCAACGCCCGGCGAGTGAACTTCGATACCCAAAAAGTTCTGCTGCGGATTATTCGCCGCCATGGTGATCAAAGAGGTCCCCATACCGAAACCAATTTCCAATACTGTCGGCGCTTCACGGCCAAACAGCGTGCTCAGCTCCACCGGGGTCGTTTGATATTCTACGCCCATCACCGGCCAGTAGTTATCCAGCGCAAACTGTTGGCCCTTGGTTAAGCGCCCTTGGCGGCGGACAAAGCTACGAATACGGCGCAGTGCGCGGCCGTTTTCATCAAATTCCGGAGATATGACGTCATTTATCATGGTGCTTTCTGTCTGTTGAGTTGCGCAAAATAAGAACGCGCATTATGCAAAGATACGCTAGTTTATCAACTATGAACGCCAGAAGTACAAATTTAACCACGAAATTACTCATTCTTACCGACGAAACTTCGCCAACCCCTCGGAAAGTTCCGGTTTACAGCCTTCAGACTCTATGCTGCAATCCCAGCCCTAAATTATTTCTCTGCCGGATATCGATACTTACCTATGATGCAAGCGCAACAGTTCGCGCAAGTGGTGCTTGACTGGTACCAACGCTATGGCCGCAAAACCCTGCCATGGCAACTGGACAAGACACCCTACCAAGTATGGCTGTCGGAAGTGATGTTGCAACAAACTCAGGTTGCCACCGTCATTCCTTACTTCCAACGCTTTATGGCGCGTTTCCCCGATGTCCGGGCGCTGGCTACAGCTCCATTGGATGAAGTATTGCACCTGTGGACAGGTTTGGGTTACTACGCTCGCGCTCGTAATCTGCACAAAGCGGCGCAGACCATTGTGGCCAAACATCAGGGCGAATTCCCTACCACTTTTGAAGAAATTGCCGATTTGCCCGGAATTGGCCGCTCCACCGCAGGCGCTATTTTGTCGCTGGCGCTGGGGCAACATTTCCCGATCCTCGACGGTAACGTGAAACGGGTTCTGGCTCGCTGCTATGCGGTAGATGGCTGGCCGGGGAAAAAAGAAGTAGAAAAACGGCTATGGCAAATCAGCGAAGATGTTACGCCAGCTCAGGGCGTGGGCCAGTTTAACCAGGCGATGATGGACCTTGGGGCGATGGTTTGTACTCGTTCCAAGCCAAAGTGTGAACTTTGTCCGCTAAACACTGGCTGTATTGCTTACGCCAACCATAGCTGGCCACAATATCCGGGGAAAAAACCGAAACAAACCATACCGGAAAAAACCGCATATTTCTTATTGATTCAAAATGATACGCAAGTTTGGCTCGAACAGCGCCCTCCTGTTGGGCTATGGGGCGGACTGTTCTGCTTCCCGCAATTTAGTGAAAGAGAAGATCTCAGCCACTGGTTGCAGCAAAAAGGGTTACCAGAGCAAGACTTGCAGCAGTTAACCGCTTTTCGTCACACCTTTAGCCACTTCCATTTGGATATCGTGCCAATATGGATGAATGCGGTAACCCTGAGTGGATGCATGGATGAAGGAGCGGGTCTCTGGTATAACTTAGCACAGCCACCGTCGGTAGGGCTTGCTGCGCCCGTTGAACGCCTGTTGCAGCAGTTGGCCAAGCAGCCTCCTACCCAAGCAGCGTTATTTGGCGATAGTGCCACAAATGAGGATTTAGCATGAGCAGAACGATTTTTTGCACATTTTTACAAAAGGATGCTGAAGGGCAGGATTTCCAGCTCTATCCGGGTGAAGTTGGCAAACGCATTTATAATGAAATCTCAAAAGAAGCTTGGTCACAGTGGATCGCTAAACAAACCATGCTAATTAATGAGAAAAAACTCAGCATGATGAATGTGGAAGACCGTAAATTACTGGAACAGGAAATGATTAACTTCCTGTTCGAAGGGCAGGATGTTCACATCGAAGGGTATACCCCACCGAGTAAGTAACGCCAAAGGGCCAGTGATGGCCCTGATGTTATTCCTCATCACGATATGGCTTGTAAGATGAAGAAAATTTTAGCTTTGCTAGTGATTGCCCCATTATTAGTTTCCTGCTCGGGCAATAAAGATCAGGCCAATAATGAAGCCTTTATCAAAGACACCAATGGGTTCGAAATCTTAATGGGTCAATTTGCCCACAATATCGAAAACATCTGGGGTTTGAGTGAAGTTTTGATCGCCGGCCCGAAAGACTACGTCAAATATACCGATCAATACCAAACCCGTAGCCACATCAACTTTGATGCAGGTACTATTACGGTAGAAACCATCGCAACAACCGATCCTGCCGCACACCTGCGTCAGGCAATTATCACAACGTTATTAATGGGTGATGATCCCGGTTCGATCGACCTTTATTCCGATGTTAACGATATCCAGATCAGTAAAGAGCCGTTCCTTTACGGTCAGGTGTTGGATAACAATGGTCAGCCAATCCGTTGGGAATGGCGGGCCGCACATTTTGCAGATTATCTGTTACAAACCAGAATGAAAAAACGGACTTCCGGTCTGCATGTCATCTGGTCGGTTACGCTGCAACTGGTGCCAAACCACTTAGACAAACGAGCCCACAAATATTTGCCGTTGGTTCGTCGCTCGGCGGAAAAATATGGTGTGGAAGAATCGCTCATATTAGCGATTATGCAAACGGAATCTAGCTTTAACCCTTATGCAGTCAGCGGTTCTGATGCTCTGGGTCTCATGCAGGTAGTACAGCACACCGCCGGTAAAGACGTATTCAGATTGAAAGGGAAAAGCGGGCAACCAAGCCGTAGCTATTTGTTCGATCCTGAAAACAACATCGATGCGGGTACGGCTTATCTGTCCATTTTGCAAAATAGCTATCTCGGCGGCATCCAGAATGCCACCGCCCGTCGTTATGCGGTCATTACCGCCTATAACGGTGGTGCAGGCAGCGTATTACGCGTATTCCATAGCGATAAGAACCGAGCGTTCTCCATTATCAATGGCATGGCTCCGGGAGATGTATTCCAAACGCTAACCACCAAACATCCGGCTGCGGAATCTCGCCGCTATCTGGTAAAAGTAAACAGCGCTCAGAAGAGCTATCGCCGATACTAAGTTGGCTTTATTCCTAAGTATAACCGGTAAAAATGGCACAGTTATCTGTGCCATTTTTTATTCTTAGAAAGCTTCAATACCCATCTTTGCCAGACAGAAATTGTGTCCATTATCACAATGCATATGAGAACAATGGGAAATAAACCACGGCAGCCTATAGTAAAAGTTCCTCCCTTCTTGTTACTCAGGCTGAACAAATGGACCTTGGATTTACGCTATTCGAATTAGCAGCCATATTTGCCACTATGGTTGTCGCCTATACTATCTTTGGCCTGACCGGGTTCGGCTCCGCACTTATTGCTAGCCCGGTTTTAGCACTCTTTATGCCAGTCGCAAAAATTGTCCCTCTATTGGCAATAGTAGATCTGTTCGCTGCCGTTACTAACGTCGCCAGACACAGTAAGAATGCCGATCTTAGCGAGCTTAAGCGACTGGTACCTATGATGATTATCGGCAGCTTAATCGGCGCAACAATTTTACTTAAAACCCGCCCGGACATTCTGTTATTAGCCTTAGGGATATTTGTCATTCTCTACGCGTTCTATTCTTTGAGCCGACGTAAACCACAGGGGAAATTCAAATCGGCAGTAGCCGTGCCTTTTGGCTTAGTCGGCGGTGTATTTAGTGCGCTATTTGGCAGCGGCGGGTTTATCTATGCCATTTATTTATCCGGTCGAATAGAAAGCAAAGATAATCTGCGCATAACCCAAACAACATTGATAGGTTTGAGCACCCTCACCCGCGTTATTTTATTTACGCTGGCCGGTGTTTATATGGATTTTTCGATCTTACTGATGGTATTGCTATTCGCCCCAGGGATGTTAGTAGGCTTAACCCTAGCGAATAGGATCAGTTTAGGAATCAACCGAGAGCAGTTAATAAAATTAATAAATATCCTATTGCTGTTCTCTGGTCTGGTTCTGTTAGGCCGCTATTTCAGCCATTAATATACCTCTTCAGATACCACCGGCTTACCCGGTGGTATCTGAAAATAGAATCAACCTGCGATGACGTACCCAAAAATACGTCGCCACTCAACATCACCTTTTTCGATATATACACCCTGTAATTCTGGTGAGAATCCTGGTAATAGGTTAATTCCCTCTTCCAGTGCGAGGAAATAGCGCTGAGCGGCACCGCCCCAGACTTCACCGGGAACGACACAAAGTACACCCGGAGGATAAGGCAAAGCGCCTTCTGCGGCAATTCGCCCTTCAGCTTCCGCTATCGGAATTAGCTCGATATTATCTCGGATAAACTGAATATTGGCATCCTGCGGATTCATGGCTACCTGCGGTAAGCTAGCTTTGCGGAACATCTCTTTTTGCAGCTGTTTTACGTCATAACTCACATATAAATTGTGCATCTCCTGACATAAACGGCGCAGAGTATATCCGCGATAACGTTGCTCATTCTTCCGATATACCGTCGGCAATACGTCACACAGCAATGAATCTTGCTCAACGTGTTGCTCAAACTGCGCCAACATGTCTACCAAGTGAGCCATTTTAGCGCTATTTTCAGCCGGCGTGAGCAAGAACAAAATTGAATTAAGATCGCACTTCTCCGGCACAATGCCATTTTCCCGCAAGAAGTTAGCCAGAATGGTCGCGGGAATACCAAACTCGCTATATTGCCCGCTGGCCACATCAATGCCTGGCGTCGTCAGCAATAATTTGCAGGGGTCGACCAGATATTGATCGTCGGTATAACCATCAAAGCCGTGCCATTTTTCCATAGGCACAAAATCAAAGAAACAGGCATTATTCGCAATTGTCTCAGTAGCATAGTCCTGCCAGTTCTTGCCATCTACCTGTAGTGGGATAAAGGGTTTTAGCAATGAACAACGTTCCAATATTAATTTTCGCGCCTCGATACCCAATCTGACACAATCCATCCACATATTGCGGCCACTGGCGCCAGAATGAATTTTGGCATTAACATCCAACGCAGCAAACAACGGATAAAATGGGCTGGTAGAAGCATGCAGCATGAAAGCGTTATTAAACCGCTTATGATTGCAGTGTCGTTTCTGCCCTTTAATATGATTATCTTTTTTGTGTACCTGTGAGGTTTGGGAAAAACCAGCCTGCTGTTTATGGACTGACTGGGTCACAATAATCCCAGGGTCATTTTCATTTAATTCCAGCAACAGCGGAGAGCAATCTTTCAGCATTGGAATAAACTGTTCGTACCCTACCCACGCCGAATCAAACAGAATGTAATCACACAAGTGACCAATACTGTCCACAACCTGACGAGCGTTATAGATCGTACCGTCGTAGGTTCCTAATTGAATGATAGCTAATCGAAATGGCCGAGCTTCATCGGCACACTCAGGGGCGACTTCTCGCAACTGCTGACGTAAATAACGTTCATTGAAGCAATGTGCATCAATTCCGCCAATAAAACCAAAAGGATTTCGGGCGGTCTCTAAATATACAGGTGTGGCTCCGGCCTGAATCAACGCACCGTGATGAGTGGATTTATGATTATTACGATCGAACAGCACCAAATCTCCACGTGTTAATAGCGCATTGGCCACCACTTTATTAGCAGCAGAAGTTCCGTTTAGCACAAAATAGGTTTTGTCAGCGTTAAACACTTTTGCCGCGTGCTTCTGCGCATCTTTGGCCGCACCTTCATGGATCAATAAATCGCCCAATTTGACATCAGCATTGCACATATCAGAGCGAAAAAGCGTTTCACCGTAAAATTCGAAAAATTGCCGTCCAGCCGGATGCTTACGGAAAAACTCGCCCCCCTGATGACCGGGACAGGCAAAAGTCGAGTTTTTCATTTCGACGTATTTTTTCAGCGTTGAGAAAAAGGGCGGTAACAGGTTTTTTTCATATTCAGCAGCAGAGGCTTCAAGTTGAGCGAGATAAAAAGCTTTATTATTTTCGCCCAAAGCCATTACACCTTTAATCAGCGGCAGGTAATCAACGGATACTTGTTGATCGCCTCCCACAGCAATAAAAGTGGGTATCCCGAACCCCTGTTTATGCAATTCCGCCAGAATACCGCTATTGGCATCTTCTAGAGAAACCAGAATCACCGCGACATCGGTAAAGTCAGTTTCATTAAGACATACTACCTCGCGTGGGGTAGCCAGATAGGAGACCAAATTGGCGCTTGCTGCTATTTTCAACTGTGTCATGTTACCGAGTCTCAAACTGTCAGGGATGAGTCGTGCCACCTAGGCACAAAAATGAAATCTTATAAGATAAATAAACCTAATAACATTCCGTAAGTTGCTATTGAATTAGCTGAATGACAGATGTGCCGATACGGAGAAAGACCCGAGCGGAGCATGATTTATCTAATTTCAGCTGTAACCAATAGACATCAGTAAAATCAGAGAATGAACTCTAGTTTTAATCATGCCTAACAGTGAGCAGAACTAGCCTTACCGCATAGGGTAAACGGCAGCAGAATGGCAGAAGGGCAAGAAACAGTGATAGCAATAGATCATTGGCTGACGGGGGAAGTTTTGCGTCAAAAAAAATACAACACTTGTCATGGACGCCCCTCTTTAGCCTGATTTAGCATAATAGGATATGAATTTCGCGCAATAATGGCATTTTTATTAGTGTGATTCAAGCGTTAAATATTCACTAATTATGAATATTTAATCTGTGATTATGCAATCAACCAGAAATTAAGTGCATATGGTCCGCAGGCGCTAAACTGGGCTTTCACTGATCCCCTCCTCCTAATAAGGCTGTATTTCACCTTACCTGACCGAAAAGGCAGCAAACGATCGACTTTATGACAGAAACTCATTGACGATTTAGTGCCAATACGGTTTAATGCGCCCCGTTGCCCGGATAGCTCAGTCGGTAGAGCAGGGGATTGAAAATCCCCGTGTCCTTGGTTCGATTCCGAGTCCGGGCACCACTTTTAGAGAAACCAGCCTATGGCTGGTTTTTTGCTTTCTAGCGTCTGGACTCTTCATCAAACTCGTTCGATTATTCGAGC
>NZ_CPYD01000009.1 GCF_001112925.1 Yersinia nurmii | reverse complement strand
GACGCCGGAAGAATATCGGCTGATGGCTGAGAAACCGGAAATCTCAAAAAGTGTGTGGAACTAAAGCTGGGATACTTACATGGCGACGTAATCCTCAAAAGCAGGTGCTGGTGCATTCTGATCAGGGCAGTCAGTACACAAGGCAGTCGTTCCTGAAATCGCACGGACTGGAGGGTAGTATGAGCCGTCGTGGTAACTGTCATGACATCACGGTTGCAGAAAGCTTTTTCTAGCTACTGAAGCGTGAACGGATAAAGAAAAAGATCTACGGATCGCGAGAAGAAGCCCGCAGCGATATTTTTGATTACATCGAAATGTTTTATAACAGTAAGCGTCGGCATGGTACAAGCGATCAGATGCCACCAACCGAATACGAAAACCAATATTATCAACGGCTCGGAAGAGCCTAGATTATCCGTGGCGATTCACTGATATAATTTGTCTGCTGAGGAGAAGTAAATTCTTTTCATGCTTATTTAAATTTCAAGCCTGACTGAACGGGTTGGCACAACACTCGATTGATAAGGTTATCTGTAGATGTGCTTTCGTACCTGTTTGCCAAAACATGGCGTAGTTTCATCAATCGAGCATTAGCTGTTCCAACCAAAGAACCAAAAGTCGTAGCGCGAACTCTCCCATAAGGATTGCGTTCTCCATCACCAACAACTTTCTCACGGGCAACACCAGCCGCTACCTTTTGCCCAACGACCCAAGCGTTAATAAAAGGTGTTCCTGTTATCAAACCTGATGCTGCAATGTCCTGTACATAGCCATCAGCTTGATTCACTTCTTTTCTTGTGAGCTCAAATCCGCCTTTCTTCAGTTCAATTACCAAAACATGTTGCATTTGAACGAGAGACACATCTACTGGATCAAATGACTCGATACCAGTCATTTGCCACGTTGTTTTTTCAGGCAAAACGACAATATCAGGACGATTGCGTTCGTTTATAAATTGAGCATCAGGGCTTTTGAAGAGCTCGCGTGCTACGGATTGTAATGTCATATTCGAGCAATATTCTTGCGATTCGAATTCAGGACCAAACAACCAACGAGAACGCAAAATCAACGGATGTAGGGTGTGTAACTCATCCGTTTCAGGATCATCAGCCAAACGCTGAATTGTTTCTACCACGCTGAGTCGACTGTCAATTTCATCAAGGACCCGCAAGGCGTCCTTGACTGTCCATTCAGCCAGTAACCGATCTAAACCCTCTATATCGTCGTGCTGCAAAGTAGCAAGCTTTTCCAGTAATGCGGCTCCACTCTTGGTCTTTTCAAGATGAATAAGCGCCTTAACTGCTGTGGCAAGAAATTCAGGGGAGACAGTCGGATGTTCTTGGGCAACCGCTGTAGTGAATTCAGCCACACCCAAGCGGGCCCCCTGACCCAAGGTTGCTAACTCTGAGCGGTTTTGCATCAGAGCATCCTCTGATGTAATTTCAGTAAATTCCACAGCAAGCCTTTGTGCAACATCACGAATGTGCTCAGCTGTAGCCTGATATAATTCATTTACAGAATCAGTGGGACAAAAAGCGGTCCAGTCTTGTTCAACATCAGATTCGAAACCTTCTGTATCAACGATAACCTTGTAACGCCGGGCAAAGCGTGTACGTCCGTCGAAATTGGCTATCTGTCCAACTGCCCATGACGGAGTCCCAACTAATCTGTGCTGTACCCAAAATGCAATTCCTTGGTGCAAAGAAGAATGATTCAGACGAGTTGAGTCGATGACAATCACTTTGGCATGACGTCCTGCACTGAGGCACAAGGTCTCTTCACTTATTCGCCCATCAATCTCAGTAAAGGGTCGTAACTTGCCATTAACACGCACCTCGAATTCAGGATCGTGGATGAAGCGGGCGGATAATACAGTGAGTATTTCATCGGCATCTGGCAGTTTGCGTGTTACCTGCACCTGCAATCGTGTACCGGAGCCTATGTGTTTCTCCTCAGTCTCACTACGACACACGAAAGGACTAGAACCAGCTCCGGTGCCAACAACGAAGGTTGCCAAAATGCCATCGCGCCAGGTTTTCACTTCGTATTCGTCAGCAAAACAAAGCAAGCCATGGCGACCAATGCCATTGCGACCGTAAGCCTTTCGCGGGCGGGCAGTTCGTCCGGTAGGGAACTCTACATTGAAACCTTGATACTTCTCGCGGGTGTAGCGCAAAGTCATCCAGCGCTTTTTAAATTGCTCCGGGGTCATACCATGACCATCGTCTGTCACAGTCAATATTCCACCTATTTCGGTAGGTAAAACCAAGTCTACTCGTGACGCTCCGGCATCCCAGGCGTTAGCAACTAACTCTGTTAAAGCGACCTGTGGAACATGTGCTACCTGCCCAAGTTCCCGTAGCAGGTAATCGTCCTCAAAAAGCGAGTTCTGTAGTGGTTGCTCAGACATGGGCGGCCTCACATAAACGATTCGGTGACCAAATTAATTCTACTAATCCCGCAATCAGTTTCCGGCGTACCTGTTGTTCCGCTTTATCGAATACCTCAGCGAATTTGAAAGGCAGCTCATATTTGGTAGAAAACTGCTGAAACTGTGGCTGATGTTCGTAAACACTGGAGTCCAAACTTGCGGCAAAGAAGTTCTGTTTGGCATAGTGCACCCGCTTCAGGGGAAACGGTTTGTCCTGTAGGCTCCGGTTAACATCTGCTGGTAAGAGTAAAAGTGACGCAACATGATTGCGCCAATCTTGAAATTCCTGCTCAGTACTGAACTGATCTTTCACGATTTCGTAATCATCAGCCCAGATATGTTCGATGTCGAATGTATTCTTGAGAGTACGGTCCACCAATCGATCAAATGTCTCAGTACGCCCTGCCCCGATCTCAGTTGCTTCTGTCAGTCGTGCTAGCAAATGGTAGATATAACGACGACTGAATTGATTGAGCCCTAAACCATCAATACCCGTTCGTCCTTTTACTGCGTAGCCGGAGAACGTAACATCATCATCTGCCAGCTTATTCTGGAGGATAGCTACCAACTCCGATAGCGGTTTACGCCTGATATCCCGGCACAATAACCACATAGCGTAAGACACACTAGAGTATCCAACCCGGACATAATTCACTACTCGACGCATCAACCAGATGTCCAAATAAGTAGCTGTGACCGCCAGTTTGCGGTCCATGGTCTCGTCGTCGTCAGTTTCTATCAACGATGCCAGGAGCACCGTATTCTGCCAAGTAAAATCATTGTGAGCGTTGTAGTAGACCGCTCGTAGCTTCGGTGTGTAATGCTTGCTGCAGTGTAGGATACGCCGGTACGCTTTGGCAAAAAATGGAAAGCTTACAGCCATCATGTTCTGATTTTCCTGAGCTTTACCCAAACCCAGGCGAGAGTTGTTTTCTCGCACCCAGCGGTGAAAGACTGAACCGATCAACTCCCAATCTTTATCGACCGATCCCGCCTTACGCTCACGGATACTTTCTGCGTACTGTGCCCGTAACCACGCCTTAATACAGTTGGCATCTCGCTCCGGTTCATGCTCCCCTCCCCAGGAGATCAATTCCAGGACTTGCTGTTTCCAGATTTGATTGGCCTGTAGTCGTACATCTTGTTCTTCAATCGGTGCCAATAAATATGCCTTCAACATATCTACCGGACTAAGCGGCTTACCCCGATCATTCATCGTTTCAAAAATGGCGTAAGCATAACTGTCGTTATCAGTGGCAATCTCTATCAAACCTACCCGTGTCAATAACCAGTAGATGAAATGCGGCAATGCATTTCCGATCTCTGCCATCAAGTCGTTTGCTTCAATATCGCTATAACGGGCGTACATGGTTTGTATTGATTCATCCTTACCATCCGGATTGAACGCTTCCCCTTTGAATAGGGCATTGATAACAGGAAGCCGCTCAGAGATATCGAGGTTGAACTTGGGGTTACCGAGATTGTCGCTGAAAATAAGTGGGGCTAAGGTTTGGGCTACTGGCAGCCTCTGTTCCTCGGCAGATCGGTACAGACAAATCAGCAACAACGTCAAAGAGGTGACTCGCTGCTGGCCATCGATCAAGTAATTTTTGTTGTTGCGTTTGCTGACAATAATAGAACCAAGAAAATACTCTCCATAGTTACTAATAGCGCTGGTTTCATCACCCTGCTTGTAGTAATTAAAGAATTTTCCCTGAAGATCAGACAGCAACTCGTCAATGTTCTCCTTCTCCCACTTGTACTCACGCTGATATTCATCGATAGAAAAGGATTGGCTTTGCAGCAACTGTTGTACGTTACGGTAGTGGGGGGTGATTGTGCTCATATTAGACGAAGCCATACTAATGATTAATAGCTGTATTATGCCTTGCTTGCAGAGAAGTGTCTTTGACCCTTGTTCAAAATCAGAGCGTTGCAAAATCCATAGTGGCAGAGCTGAATCAAGAGCCTACAAATGCCAAAACTAGCAAAAAAATAAGGCATGCCACAGGGGCGCGCCTTATAAAAATCCATTTTTATCAGCCTATATTCAACTTAGCAAAATCAAACGGACTCACTCCCTTCTCCCGATTCGCATCCAGATAATCTGCCCACCACTGCAGCATCAATCTACGCTCCCCCAAGTGCTCGGCCTTATGAATGTAAGCCGCACGCACAGAACTGCGTTCTTGGTGACTCATCTGCCGCTCTACCGCATCTCTTGACCACAATCCCGACTCAATCAATGAACTACAAGCCATGGTTCTGAAACCGTGGCCACAGACTTCAACCTTCGTGTCATATCCCATAACGCGTAGAGCCTTGTTCACCGTGTTCTCACTCATGGGCTTACGTGGGTCGTGATCACCGATAAAAATCAGCTCACGATTTCCACTCATGCTTTTGATCTTTTGCAGAATAGCGAGAGCCTGACGGGATAAGGGGACAAGATGAGGAGTACGCATTTTTGAACCTCGGTGCGAATGCTTAACACCTTCCAGTGGTTCACGTTCTCCAGGGATGGTCCACATGGCAGTTTCAAAATCTACTTCTGACCAACGGGCAAAACGTAATTCACTGGAACGGATGAAGACCAATAAAGTCAATTCTACCGCTAGCCGAGTGAGTGGCCTGCCACTGTAGTAGTCGATGCGATGAAGCAACTCTGAAACGCGGTTTAACTCAAGTGCAGCACGGTGCTTTCTTTTAGCAGTAGCAACAGCGCCCGCCATCTCCTGCGCGGGGTTGTAATCAATTAAACCGCTTTGTACTGCATAGCGCATTATCGCTGTAGTTCGTTGTTGCAGGCGGGAAGCCACCTCAAGACGCCCAGACATCTCTACGGCTTTAATGGGAGGTAAAAGATCACGGGTTCCGAGGTCTGCGATATTCCGTTTGCCTATGGCTTGAAAGAGATTGTCCTCTAAGCTTTTGAGCACTCGAGCACTGTGAGCTTCTGACCATTGACGATTACTGGCATGCCACTCTCTGGCTACCACTTCAAACGTTATCGCTTCTTGCTCCTGCTCTACCTTAACGGCTTTCTTGCTCTCACTTGGGTCCACACCGTTAGCTAACAGCTTACGAGCTTCGTCACGCCGTGCCTTGGCATCAGCCAACGATATTTCAGGGTACTTCCCCAGCGCCAGCATCTTCTCTTTGCCACCAAAGCGATAGCGTAGCCGCCAGTATTTAGAACCGTTAGGGTGAACCAGCAATACCATTCTTTCGCCATCTGTAAGCTTATAAGCTTTTGCTTCAGGCTTGGCTGCACGAACCCTTCACCTCACTCAGAGCCATATTGAGTATCCTTTCAAGGGTTCTGCGTGGGGACAAACATTATCGAACCGGGATATACCCGCAGATGTACCCACATCAGTAAGTTGATGTAGATTGAATCAGGTTGACTTGTGTTGACGGAAAAAGTAGTGAAGCTTTGCGGGGACTGGATTTTAGGCAAAAAAAAAGCCACCTTGCGGTGACTTAGTTTTTCATACTATTTGGTGCCGAAGGCCGG
Source organism: Yersinia nurmii (assembly GCF_001112925.1). Classification (GTDB taxonomy): domain Bacteria; phylum Pseudomonadota; class Gammaproteobacteria; order Enterobacterales; family Enterobacteriaceae; genus Yersinia; species Yersinia nurmii. The sequence goes on along the minus strand of NZ_CPYD01000009.1, from coordinate 189,103 downwards.
AATCGAACCGGCATGCCTCGCGGCGGTTGATTTTGAATCAACTGCGTCTACCGATTTCGCCACTTCGGCACTGAAGTAGTATGCGGAGAACGAGGTGAATTATACTTACCTGTGATCCGCATGCAACTGTTATTACACTGTCTTTAGTTCAAGTGTTGAAAAAAACGCCGCTATCGACGTTTTAACAGCATATAAACGCTGATCAGCAGGAAAAGCATACTCGGCAACAAAGCACCCAGCACCGGCGGAATCTTGTAAACCAGGCTCAGCGGCCCGAAGATTTGATCCAGCACGTAGAAAATAAAGCCGAAGCAAATACCGGTAACGACTCTTACCCCCATTGGCACACTGCGTAGCGGGCCAAAGATGAACGATAAAGCCATCAACATCATTACCGCTACGGATATAGGCGCAAAAATTTTGCTCCACATATTAAGCTGATAACGGCTGGATTCTTGCCCACTCTGTTGCAGGTACTTGATGTAATTATGTAATCCACTGATAGACAGCGAATCCGGGCTCATGGCAACCACACCCAGCTTATCTGGCGTCAGGTTGGTTCTCCATTCCCCTGTCAGCGTTTGAGCGCCGGTGATTTGTTTCGGGTCGCTCAGATTGGATTCATCCACCTGCGACAACTTCCAGATATTATCTTCAAAAGTCGCCGTTGCGGCATAGCGCACGGATTGCAGGCGATCGGCATCATCAAAATGATAGATATTCACACCGGCCAACTCTTTTTCACCCGCAACGCGCTGAATATAAATAAAGTCCGATCCGTCTTTGGCCCATAGCCCGGTTTTAGTCGAGAGCAATGATCCACCAAACATCATCTGCGCCCGATAGTTACGCGCCATTTGTTCACCCTGCGGTGCAACCCACTCACCCATTGCCATGGTCAACAATACCAGCGGAATCGCGGTTTTCATCACCGCAGCGGCAATTTGCATACGGGTAAAGCCGGAAGCCTGCATAACCACCAGTTCACTGCGCGTCGCCAAAGCTCCCAGACCGAGCAAAGCACCAAGCAACGCCGCCATCGGGAAGAAGATTTCAATATCTTTAGGCACGCTGAGCAAGGTATACATCCCCGCCGCCGCCGCCGAATACTCACCCTGCCCGACTTTTCGCAGCTGATCGACAAACTTGATGATGCCCGATAGCGACACCAGCATAAATAGCGTCATCAGGATAGTGTTGAGGATGGTTCGTCCGATATAACGGTCTAATACGCCAAACATCAGGCAGCCCCTCTCAAACGTGCTCGTAATTTACGAGCTGGCAAGCTATCCCACACATTAAGGATCAGCGCGAGCGCCAGATAAGCGAAGTTCACTGCCCATAACCAAATCAACGGGTCCAGTTTTCCTTTACCCGCATTGGAGCGCAGAGAGCTTTGCAGCAGGAAGAAGATCAGGTACAGCAACATAGCCGGCAGCATACTGAGCACTCGGCCCTGCCGAGGATTCACCACGCTAAGCGGAACAACCAGCAATGCCATGATAACCACGGAAACAATCAGCGTTAGCCGCCAGTGAAACTCGGCGCGCGCGTCAGGATCGGTGGAATGCCACAAGGCGCTCATCGACATCTGTTCTGCGATATTATTGTTCTGCTGAACCGTTTGATGACCAATGACCGCCTGATAATCATTAAAGTCAGTAATCCGGAAATCACGCAGCAGCGCGGTACCTTCGTAGCGAGTCCCTTTATTCAGCAATACCATCTGCGAGCCGTTAGGGCGCTCCATCATATGGCCACTGTCGGCCACCACTACGGATGGACGCTGATTACCAGTTGGGCGAAGCTGGGCAAGGAACACTCGCTGGAATTCTTTACCGCTAACGCTGCTGACGAACAGCACCGCGTTACCATCCTGCGAGGATTGGAACTGGCCTTCCACCAGCGCAGCCAGGCTTGGGTTTGCCCGTGCATCATTCAAGACTTCATCCTGATGCTTAGACGACCACGGCCCGAGCCAAATGGAGTTAACCGCAGCCAGACCACAAGTTAGCATCGATAAGATTAATGCGGCGGCAATCAAAGATCTTTTGCCTAACCCACAGGCGTGCATAACGGTGATTTCGCTGTCCGTATACAGTTTGCCGTAGGTCATCAACAGACCGAGGAATAGGCTCAACGGCAGAATAAGCTGCGCCATTTCCGGCACGCCGAGTCCGAGGAGGGATAAAACCAAATTTGTCGGAATCTCACCGTCAACTGCGGCACCTAATACCCGTACTAACTTCTGACTGAAGAAGATCAATAGCAGGATGAATAGAATCGCAATTTGACTCTTGAGTGTTTCCCGTACCAGATATCTAATGATGATCACGCTAATACGCCTGTGAAAACTTGTCTTTTTGCAGGAAAATCGATAGTTTCATCGCTAATCCGCCATTTATTCTCATCATATGGCAACCTTCACAGCTAAAATAGTATTACAACATCTAGCGTTTAGGTGTCCTATAGGAACATGCTTATAGTCGCCAAAACAAAACAACTTATGCCGTTCAGGTTAACACACGTCGTTAACACAACGGAGAGAGATCGTTGCGGAGCGCTACATTCTAGCGGTAGCTCCCGCCTTTGTCTTTAAGATTCAGGAGAGTGCATGGAGTTCAGTGTAAAGAGCGGCAGCCCGGAAAAACAGCGCAGTGCCTGTATTGTAGTCGGCGTTTTTGAACCTCGCCGTCTATCCCCGATCGCCGAACAACTCGACAAAATTAGTGATGGCTACATCAGCGCTTTGTTGCGCCGCGGTGAGCTTGAAGGCAAAGTGGGTCAGACATTACTGCTGCACCATGTGCCTAATATTCTCTCCGAGCGGATCCTGCTAATTGGCTGTGGTAAAGAGCGTGAGCTCGATGAACGCCAATATAAGCAAGTGATTCAAAACACCATCAATACCCTTAACGATACCGGTTCGATGGAAGCCGTTTGCTTCCTGACGGAACTGCACGTCAAAGGCCGTAATACCTACTGGAAAGTGCGTCAGGCGGTAGAAACGGCAAAAGAAACCCTTTATACCTTCGATCAGCTCAAAAGCAATAAAGTCGAGCCGCGCCGTCCGCTGCGTAAAATGGTATTCAACGTGCCAACCCGCCGCGAGCTGACCAGCGGTGAGCGCGCAATTCAGCACGGTTTGGCAGTGGCTTCCGGTATCAAAGCGGCAAAAGACCTCGGCAATATGCCGCCGAATATCTGTAACGCCGCTTATCTGGCTTCTCAGGCCCGTCAGTTAGCCGATGCGTTCAGCACTAACATCATCACCCGCGTTATCGGTGAGCAACAGATGAAAGAGCTGGGCATGCATTCCTATCTGGCCGTGGGGCAAGGTTCTAAGAACGAATCTCTGATGTCGGTCATTGAATATAAAGGTAATCCGAATGCTGACGCTAAGCCAATTGTGCTGGTTGGCAAAGGGTTGACCTTCGATTCCGGCGGTATTTCTATCAAACCGGCCGAAGGCATGGACGAAATGAAATACGACATGTGCGGCGCAGCCACCGTGTATGGCGTGATGCGCGTAGTGGCAGAGCTACAATTGCCGCTGAACGTTATCGGCGTGCTGGCGGGCTGTGAAAACATGCCAGGCGGGCAGGCTTATCGTCCAGGGGACGTGTTAACGACTATGTCCGGCCAGACGGTAGAAGTGCTGAATACCGATGCGGAAGGTCGTTTAGTGCTGTGTGATACTCTGACCTACGTTGAACGCTTCGAACCCGAGTTAGTGATTGATATCGCCACTCTGACCGGCGCATGCGTGGTGGCTTTGGGTCACCACATTACCGGTTTGATGTCGAACCACAATCCATTAGCTCACGAGCTGATTGGCGCCTCAGAACAAGCCGGTGACCGCGCGTGGCGCTTGCCGCTGAGCGATGAGTACTACGAGCAGCTGGACTCCAACTTTGCCGATATGGCGAACATTGGCGGACGCGCTGGCGGTGCCATCACTGCGGGCTGTTTCCTGTCACGCTTTACTCGTAAATATACCTGGGCTCACCTGGATATTGCCGGTACCGCATGGCGTTCAGGAAAAAACAAAGGCGCTACCGGTCGTCCGGTTGCCATGTTGTCGCAGTTCCTGTTGAATCGTGCAGGTCTGAACGGCGACGATTAATCGTTTGATATCTACCCGAACTCATTGAAGTGACAGAGAATCCCCCTGTCACTTCAGATACAAGGGTATACACCGAGTTATCTTAAGGGCACACTTCGTGCCCTTAACGTCGTAGAGAGCCTATGAAAAACGCAACCTTCTATCTTCTCGATCACGATCAACCTTCCGGCGAGCTGCGAGCCCATGAGGCGCTGGCATGCGATCTGGCGGCTGAACGCTGGCGGGTAGGCAAACGGGTGCTGATCGCATGTGAAAGTCAGGAACAGGCTCAACGTCTTGACGAAGCCCTGTGGCAACGCGCGCCGGAGCAGTTTGTCCCGCATAATTTAGCGGGCGAAGGGCCAAAGTACGGCGCACCGGTGGAACTGGCCTGGCCGGAAAGACGTGGAAATTCACCGCGCGACCTGCTGATTAGCCTGCTACCGGAGTTCGCAGGTTTTGCCACCGCTTTCCATGAAGTGATAGACTTCGTTCCTTACGAAGAAACTTTGAAACAGTTGGCGCGCGACCGATATAAGTCATATCGCAGCGTCGGCTTCCATTTGACCACGGCAACGCCGCCAACTCACTGAACAAATAAATAAAATGGAAAAAACAAACAACTCCCTCGACAAGACGTACAGTCCGCACGAGATTGAGCAACCGCTCTACGAACACTGGGAAAAGCAGGGTTACTTTAAGCCGAACGGCGATACCAGCAAAGAAAGCTACTGCATCATGATCCCGCCGCCGAACGTAACCGGCAGCCTGCATATGGGTCATGCTTTCCAGCAAACCATTATGGATACGCTGATCCGCTACCAGCGCATGCAGGGGAAAAACACCCTGTGGCAGGCCGGTACTGACCACGCAGGTATCGCGACCCAGATGGTCGTAGAACGCAAAATTGCCGCTGAAGAAGGTAAAACTCGCCACGATTACGGTCGCGACGCCTTCATTGACAAAATCTGGCAGTGGAAAGGCGAATCAGGCGGCACCATCACTCGTCAGATGCGCCGTTTGGGTAACTCCGTGGATTGGGAGCGCGAGCGCTTCACCATGGACGATGGCCTGTCCAACGCGGTCAAAGAAGTGTTTGTCCGTCTGCACAAAGAAGATCTGATCTACCGTGGCAAACGCCTAGTGAACTGGGATCCCAAGCTGCGCACCGCGATCTCCGATCTGGAAGTAGAAAACCGCGAATCCAAAGGTTCCATGTGGCACCTGCGCTACCCGCTGGCCGACGGCGCGAAAACCGCAGAAGGCAAAGATTACCTCGTTGTTGCTACGACCCGTCCGGAAACTATGTTTGGTGATACCGGCATCGCCGTTAACCCAGAAGATCCACGCTACAAAGATCTGATCGGTAAAGAAGTGATCCTGCCGCTGGTAGGCCGTCGCATTCCGATCCTCGGCGATGAACACGCCGATATGGAAAAAGGCACCGGCTGTGTGAAAATCACCCCAGCTCATGACTTTAACGACTATGAAGTCGGTAAACGTCACGCCCTGCCGATGATCAATATTCTGACTTTCGACGGTGATATCCGTAGCGAAGCCGAAGTATTCGACACCAACGGTGAAGCCAGCGACGTATACAGCGGTGCGATTCCAGAACAGTTCCAAGGCATGGAGCGCTTTGCCGCTCGTAAAGCCGTCGTTGCCGAATTCGACAAATTGGGCCTGCTGGAAGAAATCAAACCTCACGATCTGACCGTTCCTTACGGCGACCGTGGCGGCGTGGTTATCGAGCCAATGCTGACTGACCAATGGTATGTCCGTACTGCTCCGCTGGCGAAAGTCGCAATTGAAGCGGTTGAAAACGGCGATATCCAGTTCGTACCTAAACAGTATGAAAACATGTACTACTCTTGGATGCGTGACATTCAGGACTGGTGTATTTCCCGTCAGCTGTGGTGGGGTCACCGCATTCCAGCTTGGTACGACGACGCTGGCAAAGTGTACGTAGGTCGGGATGAAGAGGAAGTACGGCGCGAGAATAATCTGGGGGCAGATGTTGCTCTGCGTCAGGACGAAGACGTACTGGATACCTGGTTCTCCTCCGGTCTGTGGACCTTCTCTACTCTGGGTTGGCCAGAGCAGACCGATGCGCTGAAAACCTTCCATCCGACCAGCGTTATCGTTAGTGGCTTCGACATTATTTTCTTCTGGATTGCCCGCATGATCATGCTGACCATGCACTTTATGAAAGATGAAAACGGCAAGCCACAGGTACCGTTCAAAACCGTCTACATGACAGGTTTGATCCGCGATGACGAAGGGCAGAAAATGTCCAAGTCCAAAGGTAACGTTATCGATCCATTGGATATGGTTGACGGTATCTCGCTGGAAGAATTACTGGAAAAACGCACCGGTAATATGATGCAGCCGCAGTTGGCTGAAAAAATTCGCAAGCGCACCGAAAAACAATTCCCGAACGGCATTGAGCCGCACGGTACCGACGCCCTGCGTTTCACCCTAGCGGCGCTGGCCTCAACCGGCCGCGATATTAACTGGGATATGAAACGTCTGGAAGGCTATCGTAACTTCTGTAACAAGCTATGGAACGCTAGCCGCTTCGTGTTGATGAACACCGAAGATCAGGATTGCGGCCAAAACGGCGGTGAAATGGTGCTGTCACTGGCTGACCGCTGGATTCTGGCTGAATTCAATCAGACGGTGAAAGCCTACCGTGAAGCGATGGATACTTATCGTTTCGATTTGGCTGCAGGTATTCTGTATGAATTCACTTGGAACCAATTCTGCGACTGGTATCTGGAACTGACCAAGCCGGTAATGAGCAACGGCTCTGAGGCGGAGCTGCGCGGCACACGTAACACGCTCATTAATGTGCTGGAAGCTCTGCTGCGTCTGGCGCATCCAATCATTCCTTACATCACAGAAACCATCTGGCAGCGCGTGAAAACGCTGAAGGGTATTACCGCAGACACTATTATGCTGCAGCCTTTCCCAGAATATGACGCCAGCCAGGTTGATGAAAAAGCTCTGAGCGATTTGGAATGGATCAAACAGACCATTATTGCGGTGCGTAATATTCGTGCAGAAATGAACATTTCTCCGGGTAAACCATTGGAAGTGTTGCTACGCGGCGCCAGCGCTGAAGCTCAGCGTCGAGTGCTGGAAAACCAGAGCTTTATCCAGTCGTTGGCGCGTCTTTCCTCTATCACCCTGTTACCTGAAGGGGATAAAGGGCCATTGTCCGTGACTAAGCTGGTTGAAGGCGCAGAAGTGCTGATTCCAATGGCTGGCCTGATCGACAAAGCCACCGAACTGGACCGTCTGGCAAAAGAAGTGGCCAAGCTTGATGTTGAAATCGAGCGTATCGAAAGCAAACTGGGTAACGAAGGTTTTGTGGCTCGTGCGCCAGAAGCCGTTGTTGCTAAAGAGCGTGAGAGACTGGCTGCCTGTGCCGAAGCGAAAGTGAAACTGATTGAGCAGCAAGCCACTATCGCGGCGCTGTAAATTAGTCAGAGCTTCACCCAGCTTGAACTATGGGATATTTATATCCCAAAAATCTGAAGCCGCAGCTCATCCCTGCGGCTTTAGTTTTATAGTGAAAGCAGCGCATACTTCTATGCCATTCGTTATAAATCTCTATACCCGAGTGATTGGGTTGCAGGTAGGCGGCCAGTGAACGAATCCCGGTGAGCTTACATCAGTAAGTGATTCGGGTGAGGGAACGCAGCCAACACCCCAGCAGCCCAAGATATATAACGTCTATACCCGAGTGATTGGGGTTGCAGGTAGGCGGCCAGTGAACGAATCCCGGTGAGCTTACATCAGTAAGTGATTCGGGTGAGGGAACGCAGCCAACACCCCTGCAGCCCAAGATATATAACGTCTATACCCGAGTGATTGGGGTTGCAGGTAGGCGGCCAGCGAACGAATCCCGGTGAGCTTACATCAGTAAGTGATTCGGGTGAGGGAACGCAGCCAACACCCCTGCAGCGCCAAGTACGAAGGGCATAGTTGCATTACTGCGGTATTCGATGGTATTACAGAGCACTACAGACTCGCTGGTCAGTACACACTGCTGGGCACCTGTCCTCAGAGCACGCCTTTCCACCTATTTTTGCTGAGTAACCATGCCATGACCACAGCAACTCCCTTGCGCCTTCTGGTTCGTCCTATCGTGGCAGAAGACAACCTTGCCATTGCCAACGTTATCCGCGATGTTTCTGCCGAATTCGGACTGACGGCGGATAAAGGTTATACCGTCTCCGATCCAAATCTGGAGCATTTGCATGAGCTTTATAGCCAGCCACGTAGCGCTTATTGGGTTATTGAGGTCGATGGTTGTATTGCCGGTGGCGGTGGCGTAGCGCCTTTGTCATGTGGCGAAGCCGACGTCTGCGAATTGCAGAAAATGTATTTCTTGCCAGTTCTGCGTGGGAAAGGTCTGGCGAAACAACTGGCATTACAGGCGCTGGAATTTGCTCGTCAGCATGATTTTAGCCGCTGTTATCTGGAAACAACCGCCAGCCTGACCAGCGCCGTCGCCTTATATGAAAAATTAGGCTTCGAACACATCGACGGGCCAATGGGTGCGACTGGTCATGTGGATTGCGAAGTGACTATGTTGAAAGTGTTGTAGTCTTTCCATTTAATGTTATTAAGTCACTTATCAATAGAATAAAAAAACCCGCGTAATCATCAGCGCGGGCTTATTAAATAAAACTCAACACGGCAGATTAATGACGTTTACCGTCGTCATCTTCATCAATCAGTTCTTCGTCATCGTACTCGCCGTCTTCGTCATCTTCACCGTTCGGATCTTCATAATAAGTTCCCCAACCGTCGTAGTTCACGCCACAGCTTTCGGCCAATGCAACCAACTGTTCCACCTGAGAATCAATCAGTTCGGCGTTTAAAGCCACTTCACTGATCACATCACAGCACATCACAACGGAGCCATCTTCAACTTCCAGCTCTTCTGCATCAGTCACTTCATAACCCAGTTTGAAAGCTTCAACCGCCGCTTTCTCCAGCACTTCAAACTTTTCAGAAGAAAGATGGTGTTCAATGGTGTACAGCGCGTCAGGATCGCTGCCATCTTCCAGTAATTCTTCGATGATCAGGCGGGTCTCGTCACGTTGCTCATCCAGTTTTTCGCGGTTTGCCATGCCTTTATCCTCAGTCAATGGGCGTTATATAGCTCTATTTTCCCACACCGCCGCCAATGCCTCCACTATAAACGAGAAAGATTTATCTTTTGTAGTTGCAATTGAATATTTATACGTATAAGTTGAATTTAAATTCAATTAGACTATTCGGAATGCATGGAGATGAGCGCTATGAGTCAGTTCTACAAACGTCACTTTTTGAGGTTACTGGATTTTACCCCCGCAGAGATTACCGCACTGCTTGATTTGGCCGCAGAATTGAAAAAGGCTAAAAAATCAGGCACAGAGAAACAAAAACTGGCAGGTAAGAATATCGCGCTCATCTTCGAAAAAGACTCAACTCGTACCCGATGCTCTTTCGAAGTTGCCGCATATGACCAAGGTGCTCGCGTCACTTACCTCGGGCCTGGCGGCAGCCAGATTGGGCATAAAGAATCAATTAAAGATACAGCTCGAGTGTTAGGCCGTATGTATGACGGTATTCAGTATCGTGGTTTCGGGCAGCGGGTAGTGGAAACACTCGCTGAATTTGCCGGCGTCCCGGTATGGAATGGCTTAACCGACGAGTTCCATCCGACTCAATTGCTCGCTGATTTACTGACTATGCAAGAACATTTGCCAGAAAAGAGTCTGCAAGAAATGACTTTCGCCTATTTGGGGGATGCTCGTAACAATATGGGCAACTCTATGTTAGAAGCCGCGGCATTGGTTGGAATGGATTTACGGCTGGTCGCACCGAAAGCCTGCTGGCCGGATGCGAAACTGGTCGCGGCCTGTCAGGCGCAGGCGCAGAAAACCGGCGGTAAAATCACTCTGACGGAAGATATTGCCGAAGGTGTGAAAGGAGCTGATTTTCTCTATACCGATGTATGGGTGTCTATGGGCGAGCCAAAAGCGGTATGGAACGAGCGAGTTGCGCTGCTCAAACCTTATCAGGTTAATATGAACGTGGTGAAGCTGACCGACAATCCGCAGGTCAAATTCCTGCACTGCCTGCCTGCTTTCCATGATGACCAAACCACATTGGGCAAGCAATTAGCCGAGCAATACAATATGCCAGGTGGTATGGAAGTGACCGAAGAAGTGTTCGAATCTGCACACAGTATTGTGTTTGATCAGGCGGAAAACCGGTTACATACGATTAAAGCCGTGATGGTAGCAACGCTCTCCGCTGACTAATTATTTACGCTAGTCAGCATCATCCGCCAGGGACGGCGGATTGTTAAAACCCGCGCATAAGGTGCTTTAATGGGATTGAAGTGGCTACGGCTCAATCCACCACTGAAATAAACTGCCCCCTATCAAACACCCAGCCAGACTAAAGCAACAAACTCGCGTTCATCTTCACCACCGCCTTTCTTACCTGCGCCTTTTCCCCCACTGCGCACAACGGCTTATGTACTTCTCCCGGATAGAACACAATAAAATCACCGAGCCGCATCAGGATCATTTTTTCATTTTGCTGCGCACTTATTCCTACCGGTAAAAAAGCAATATCTTTATCGGCCAGCCAATCGGTTTCGGTTTCTCCCGCAGGGAGGTTGCTAAAAGCCATACCCTCCAGACCCGCCAGAACAATCTGTATATCCAGATACTTATCGTGATATTCCGCCCGACGATTTTCCTGCCAATCGGTACAATCATTGGAAACCAGCACAAACAGGTTGTTGCCATCGATATCATGCTTACCCAGCGGCGTTTCTGCGTTGATATGCTGCTTTACATATTCAATGGCAGTACGCAGCGGTTGGGGCAAATAAGGGAGCAAATCGAGATGATGGATATTCCCGGTAATCATTTTTTAGATACTCGCACTATAGTGAAATAATGTTTCATTATAATCAAATTGCGATACCTAAAATCTAACACACATCAAGATTTCAGGGTTATTTAACGTCCACTGGTGATAAATACTTTGGCTTATAGATCCGAAACTCCGTCTATAGTTTAGATAGTTATATGAAATAACCCTTAAGACTTTGCCCACAGACAGCAAAGTCTCTATCGTGCGATGCTGCGATTAAATAATTTAAAAATAATATATTTATCTCATCGTTCTGCCTGGCTGATGCCATCTGTCTATTCGGGGAGTGTTTTAATGAAAGCAAGAATTCTGTCGTTGCTGGTTGCGGCAACGTTGTCTGCCAGCGTTCAGGCAGCGACACCGCCTGATACCTTGGTGGTGGTCCAGTCACTGGATGATATCGTCAGCCTCGACCCCGCAGAAAGTAACGAATTATCCAGCATTCAGACCGTCCCTAGTTTGTATCAGCGCCTGATGCAGGCCGATCGGGAAAACCCGGCCAAAGTGACCCCAGTTTTGGCGGAAAGCTGGCAAGGTGACGCCGCCAATAAAACCCTGACGGTAAAACTGCGCCCCGCCGCAACTTTTGCTTCCGGTAATCCAGTGCGTGCCGACGACGTCATTTATTCCTTTACTCGCGCGGTAAAAATGAACCGTTCACCGGCCTTTATCCTGAACGTTCTCGGCTGGGAACCGGACACTATCGGTAATCATCTGAAAAAGATTGATAACCATACCGTACAACTGAGCTGGAGCGCCGATGTTAGCCCAGCGGTAGCGCTGAATATTCTGTCCACGCCTATTGCCTCTATCGTGGATAAAGCGGCGGTGGCTCCCCATGAAAAAGACGGTGATTTCGGTAACGCCTGGCTGAAAATGCATTCTGCCGGCAGCGGCCCGTTCAAAATGCGGGTATACCAACCTCATCAGGCCATTGTGTTAGACGCCAACCCAACTTCGCCAGGCAATAAGCCGCTGATCAAAAACATCATTATCAAGAACGTTCCCGATCCAAGCGCTCGCCGCCTCCTGATTCAACAGGGCGATGCCGATATCGCTCGGGAATTGGGGCCGGATCAGACTGCCGCGCTGAAAACTCAGGCTGGCGTTAAAGTGGTCGAAATTCCGTCTGCCGAACAAAACTATCTAGTCTTTAACACCGCTAATCCAGCCAACCCAATGTTAAGTAAGCCAGAATTCTGGCAAGCAGCTCGCTATCTGGTGGATTACCAAGGCATCACCAAAGATTTGCTGAAGGGCCAGTATTTCGTGCATCAAAGCTTCCTGCCAGTCGGTTTGCCGGGTGCGCTGGAAGAAACGCCGTTTAGTTTCGATCCAGCCAAAGCCAAAGCCTTACTACAGAAAGCCGGTATTAAAAACGCGACTCTGACGCTGGATGTGGAAAATAAACCGCCGTTTATCACCATCGCCCAATCTTTACAGGCCAGCTTCGCTCAGGGCGGCGTTAAGTTAGTACTGCTGCCAGCCGCCGGTAGTCAGGTTTATGGGCGGGTTCGCGCCAAACAGCATCAGTCTGCGATTCGCCTGTGGATTCCAGACTATTTTGACGCTCATTCCAACGCTAGCGCTTTTGCCTATAACGATGGCAAAAGCAGCACCGTCGCCGGTTTAAACGGTTGGGTAATTCCTGAGTTGAATAAACAAACGCTTGCTGCCGTTGCCGAAGCCGACCCCGCCAAACGCACTCAGCTTTATACCAAGCTACAGCAGGAAATTCTGCAAAACTCGCCTTATATCTTTATCGATCAGGCCAAAACGCAAATTGTGTTACGGGATAATGTGAAGGGCTATCAACAAGGGTTGAATGCCGATATGGTTTATTACGACCTGGTCAGCAAATAGGTACCCGCGTACCCGTTTGGGATAACTTTAATACAAGCGAGCAGATAGCCACATGTCCGTAGCTTTAAATAATACGCCGGGAACCTTGCCCCGGCGTCGTTTTTGGGGACTGTTCAAAGGGATTCTCACCCTCGCCCTAACCCTATTCGGCCTGTTGCTGATAACTTTTCTGTTGTCAGCGCTGTCGCCGGTAGATCGCGTGCTACAAATCGTCGGCGATCATGCCAGTCAGGCGACTTATCAACAGGTCAGGCAGCAGCTGGGTTTGGATCAACCACTGCCGGTGCAGTTTTGGCATTATCTGGTCCAACTGGCTCATGGCGATTTGGGCATTGCCAGTTCCAGCGGACAACCGGTATTGCAGGATTTGCTGACCGCATTCCCCGCTACGCTGGAATTAGCGACATTATCACTGATTATCGGGGCGTCTCTCGGCGTATTGCTGGGATTAATCTGCGCGCGCTGGGCCGGTAGCAAAGTCGATGCCCTCATTCGTTTCCTCACCCTGCTGGGTAACTCCGTGCCGATCTTTTGGCTAGGGTTGCTGATGCTATTGCTGTTTTACGCCAAGCTACAGTGGAGCCCCGGCCCCGGTCGTCTGGATGATATTTACCAATACACTGTGGAAGCCAAAACCGGCTTCGCACTGATTGATACCTGGCGTTCCGGCGACAACGGCGCTTTCGCTAATGCCGCAGCCCATTTGATTCTGCCGGTGGCGTTGTTGTCTTACTATGCGTTGGCCAGTATTACCCGCCTGACACGCTCCGCCTGCCTGAGTGAGCTGAATAAAGAATACGTCACCCTTGCGCGAGCCAAAGGCGCTGGCGAAATGCGTATCCTGCTGATGCACGTCTTACCGAATATTCGCGGCACACTGCTTACCGTCATCGCACTGGCGTACACCAGCATGCTGGAAGGCGCAGTACTGACAGAAACGGTCTTTGCCTGGCCGGGCATTGGCCGCTATCTCACCAGTGCGCTATTTGCCGGAGATACCACTGCGATTATGGGCGGCACGCTGCTACTGGGGATGTGCTTTATTCTGATTAATAATCTAACGGACCTGCTGGTTCAGTTGTTAGATCCGAGAGCGCGCTGATATGTCGATAATGAAATTTTTTCATGCGCTGAAAAGCTCGCCTTCCGCCAGCATCGGTCTGTTTATTCTCTCCCTGTTGCTGCTGATTGCCATTTTTGCTCCCTGGCTTGCACCGCAGAACCCTAATTGGCAAAACGCCGCCGATCGGTTGCTACCACCGGAGCCGGGCCACTGGTTAGGTACTGACAGCTACGGTCGCGATATGCTGTCGCGCGTGATTTATGGTACGCGCCCAACGCTGGGCTTAGTGCTTTTAGTCACGGTAATCACTTTGCCGCTGGGATTGTTAGTTGGCGTGCTGTCGGGTTATTACGGCGGCTGGTTGGAGAAGGTTTTAATGCGCATCACTGACGTCGTGATGTCGATGCCACGTCTGATTTTGGCCTTCGCCTTTGTCGCCATGCTCGGCCCCGGTTTGCTGAATGGCGCATTGGCGCTGGCTCTGACGACTTGGCCGGCTTACGCTCGTCAGGCACGGGCAGAGATTCAGCTACTGCGTAAAAGTGACTATCTGGCAGCAGCGGAAATGATGGGTATCAAGGGCATACGTCTGCTTTGGGGACACATTTTACCTATGTGCCTGCCCTCAGCGGTGGTTCGACTGGCGCTGGATTTGGCCGGAATTATCCTCGCGGCCGCAGGTTTGGGTTTCCTGGGTCTGGGTGCTCGTCCTCCGATGGCTGAATGGGGTTCGATGGTAGCCGAAGGTATGCAGGTGATATTCGACCAATGGTGGATTGCCGCCATTCCGGGCTGCGCTATTTTGCTCAGCAGCATGGCTTTCAACCTGTTAGGCGATGGCCTACGAGACTTACTGGACCCTCATCATGACTGAACTGCGTTTGGAGGTGGAAAACCTCAGCATTGATTTCCACCAGCAGCGAGCCGTGGATAAAGTCTCCTTCCAGCTTGGCCGCGAGCGCGTGGCACTGGTAGGGGAATCCGGCTCCGGTAAATCGATTACCGCACGTTCTCTGATGGGATTAGTGCGCCAACCGGGCAAAGTAAGCGCCGATCGGTTGTGTTATTACACTGAAAATCCAGAGGATGTGCAGAATCCAATCCAACAGAATTTGCTGACGTTAAAACCACGTCAATGGAGCAAACTACGCGGGAATGATATTGCGATGGTATTGCAGGACCCGCGTTACGCATTAAATCCAGTGCAAACCATTGGCAAACAGGTTGAAGAATCCTTGCTGTTACATAACAACCTGACCCGCGCTGACTCCCATGAGCGTGTACTGAATGCGTTGGCATCGGTGGGGTTAACCGAAGACCACTATCATAATTATCCTGCTCAGCTTTCCGGTGGGATGGGGCAACGGGCAATGCTTGCCATCGCTTTAGTGAATAATCCACGAATTTTGATTGCCGACGAGCCGACCTCTGCGCTAGATGCAAAACTACGCAACCAGATTCTGGATCTTATCGTCGAGCAAACCGAGCAGCGCGACATGAGCCTGCTGTTAATCAGCCATGATTTACCTTTGGTCACAGAGCATTGCGATCGGGTGTTGGTGATGTATCAGGGCAAGCTGGTCGATCAAGGTCTGGCGGCAGATTTGCCTCATTCCACTCATCCCTATACTCATACGCTGTGGGCCTGTCGCCCGAATGCCCATACTTTCGGTACTGATTTACCGGTGTTGGATCGTCAAGTGGATATGTTCGGAGGTCAGAATGACACTGATTGAAGTGAGCCAGCTACGGGTCCGTTTCCCGCAGGGGAATCAGGTAAAAACAGCCGTAGAATCCGTCAGTTTTCAGGTTGAAGCCGGTGAGACTTTCAGCCTGATCGGTGCATCCGGCTGTGGAAAATCCACGGTTTTGCGCACATTGGCGGGTTTACAGCGCGAATGGCAGGGCGAGATTTCTTTGCTTGGTCAGCCGATACGCCCCAACCAGCGTTTTACCGGTCAGTTACGTAAAGAGGTACAGATGGTGTTTCAGGACCCCTACGCGTCGCTGCATCCGCAGCACAGTATCCAACGTATTTTAGGGGAGCCGCTAAAAGTTCACGGCGAGAAGAACATTCAGCAGCGCATCGGCGAAGCGCTGGAGCAAGTGGGATTGCCCGCCTCTGCGGCACATCGCTACCCGCATCAGTTCTCCGGCGGCCAACGCCAGAGAATCGCCATCGCACGCGCATTGCTGTTACGGCCTAAATTGTTGCTATTGGATGAACCCACTTCCGCGTTAGATATGTCGGTACAGGCGGAGATTTTAAATCTGCTCAATAAGCTAAAACGGGAATACGGCATGACTTACCTATTAGTGAGCCACGATAACGACGTAGTAGCGCATATGTCCGAACGAGCTGCACTGATGGAAAAAGGTCACATTGTACGAGAATATTCACGCCGAGATTTGGAACTGGCGGAGCATTCAGTTGGTTGAGGTGTTATTGGTTACTCTCTGAATTGAAACCTGATCCAATTTCAAACGTCGGTCACTCAAATGTGTTCTTTAAAGTCAAAATCAGTTCAAATCTGAAATCGGATCGGGTTTCGGTTGATATTCGTTTGGTAAGGGCTTCACCTCTGCACAAAATCGCCTGTCTGCTTCGCAGGACACCTCGTTCATCACGCCGACCAAGATGTGCTCTTAAAGGTCAAGATTAACGCCAAAATCTGTATCTAAGGCAAAAGGCGAATTGTGATTCAGAAAAGGCGCAATCAGGGAGTGAGCCGAGCAGGGATGAGGCCAAGAGTGAATAGCCGTCAGCTGTTCAAAGCGCACTTTGCGCTGCTGGGCCATCCTGATAACGCCCGCAAACGAATCTCTCGCTGATTCGCCGAATCCCACTTTCGCGCCAAGCACGGTTGCAAGGTTCGGCGACTGCCAGCCCTACTCAATCCCCTTTATTACCTTCACCGCTTCTTCGATTTTCATCACCAACGCTTCATCGCTTATATTGCTCGTGCCCTGAATCAAAAACGGCGGTAAGAAATCCATACCGGTCAGATTGGCCGTGGCGTGGAAAGGTAACAATAGGTTTTCAATCGGATAGCGATTGTATCCATCAGCGCTATAATCCTGAGCCCGACTACCGGTCGAAACCACCAATTTCAGCGGTTTACCATGTAGCCGTGTGCCCTCACGGCCATGAGCGAAACCATCAGTTAATACCGCATCCTGCCACTCACTTAAAATCGCCGGTGAGCTATACCAGTAAAATGGAAACATCATCACCACAACATCGTGCGCATCCAATAACTCCTGCTCACGAGCTACATCAATCTTAAAATCTGGATAAGCACGAATCAGTTCGTGAACGGTGACATTCGGCAACGGACGCAAAGCGTCAATCAACTGACGGTTGATACGAGACTCATCCGGATTACGGTGTGCCGCTAATACTAAAATACGAGACATAATGATTTCTCCTGTGGTGTTATAACGTCATTTTTTCATTTCTCCTCATGTTGGTGTAGTCTGTAATCGGTAACATCAATTTAAACTAAAGGTATCAACCATTATGTCGCTGCCTTCGGATGTCCATCGTTTACTCCCCGCCTTTCTCAGCGCCGCTCAAAGCGATAATTTCTCCGCCGCGGCCCGCCAGCTCGGGGTCACGCCTGCGGCTATCAGTAAAAACGTTCGCGTACTGGAAGCGAAACTTGGCGTGAGGCTATTTCAACGCAATACCCATAACGTAGTACTAACCGATGAAGGCGAAGCGCTGCTCGCCCGCGTAGCGCCGCTGTGGCAAGCGTTATCTACTGCGCTGGAAAGAGTCCAAAGGCAGGAACAGCAGCCCAGCGGCACCGTGCGTATTAGCGTGATCCCCGGATTTGCCCACCAGCTTCTTATGCCGCTGATTCCGACATTTTTAGCCCGTTATCCGCAAATCGATTTAGATATTTCGCTGGATGCCAAAGTGGTTAATCTGGTGGGGGAAGGATTTGATGTGGCCATTGGTAGCCGTAACGATCCCGATAGCCGCTTGATTGCCCGCGAGTTCTCTCCGATACAAATGGTGCTGGCCGCCTCTCCCGATTATCTTGCCAAGAATGGAACGCCGCAAACCATAGAAGATTTATATCAACATCAGGCGCTGTTGCATCGCAATCCAGCAACCGGCCGCGTAGTAAAATGGCAATTACAACAAGACCACCGCGTCAAATCCGTTGAACCCGCCGGACGTTTGATCGTTTCTCAGCCCGCCATGCTGCTGGATGCCACTCTGGCGAATATGGGTATCGCTTATCTGGCAAAGTGGCACGCTGTCGCCCATTTCTCTACGGGTCGTTTACAGCCGGTATTGGAAAAACACTGGCCAGCCTCCGCTCCGCTATGGCTGTATTATGCTTCGGCAAACCTGCCTCCCCGTGTGCGGGTTTGGGTCGATTTTCTGCTGGAACATTTTCGCAATTCGACAAAAAATCCACTAAAAATTTCAAATTTGTGACCGACTGTACAGGGAATAAACCTAAAGAATATTTCCTTGTCCTAAGTCAAATAAGTTGGCTGTCACTTCTGATCAAACCCATATATAGTGTCAATCAAAAGCAAAACACCTATATATAGTAGTTATCCACAGTGTCATCCACACGCCTCCGCAGCCCTTTCCAGCTGTGGGATTGCCTTGTGGATAACCCTGCATAACGGGAAACAGGAGTCACATCGTGAAACCAGTAGTGATTAAGCGGGACGGTTGTCAGGTACCTTTTGACGAGGTGCGCATTAAAGAAGCCGTGGAGCGTGCAGCTCTGGCTGTCGGCGTGGTAGACGCGGATTATTGTGCCACCGTCGCCCGCCTGGTCGCTCAAAAAATGGCAAACCAAACGCAGGTCGATATCCGTGAAATTCAGAACGCGGTCGAAAATCAGCTGATGGCCGGTGATTATAAACAGCTGGCGCGCGCCTATATTGAATACCGCCACGATCGCGATGTGTCACGAGAATTACGTGGTCGCCTGAATCAGGAAATTCGTGGTTTAGTAGAGCAAAGCAATATGGCGCTGCTCAACGAAAACGCCAATAAAGACAGTAAAGTGATTCCGACTCAGCGGGATCTACTCGCCGGTATTGTGGCGAAACACTACGCTAAACAGCATATTTTACCGCGAGATGTGGTGCTGGCCCACGAACGCGGCGAAATTCATTATCACGATCTGGATTACTCGCCTTTCTTCCCAATGTTCAACTGTATGTTGATCGATTTGGACGGCATGCTGACCCAAGGCTTTAAAATGGGTAACGCTGAAATCGAGCCACCAAAATCAATTTCTACCGCGACGGCGGTGACCGCCCAAATCATCGCGCAGGTTGCCAGCCATATTTATGGCGGCACAACCATCAACCGGATTGATGAAATTCTGGCTCCTTTTGTGACCGCCAGTTACAACAAACACCAGCGTATAGCGGAAGAATGGGCAATTCCGGATGCGAAAGGCTACGCCATGGCGCGTACCGAAAAAGAGTGTTACGACGCTTTCCAGTCACTGGAATACGAAGTGAATACTTTGCATACTGCCAACGGACAAACGCCGTTTGTGACCTTCGGTTTTGGTCTGGGAACCTGTTGGGAATCCCGAATGATCCAGCAGGCGATCTTGCGCAATCGCATTGCCGGCTTGGGTAAAAACCGGAAAACCGCCGTGTTTCCTAAACTGGTATTCGCCATCCGCGACGGCCTGAACTATAAGTTTGGCGATCCAAATTACGATATTAAACAACTGGCTTTGGAATGCGCAACCAAACGTATGTACCCAGATATTCTTAATTATGATCAGGTAGTTAAAGTCACTGGTTCATTTAAGACGCCAATGGGTTGCCGTAGCTTCCTCGGCGTTTATGAAGAGAATGGCAAAGAAATCCACGATGGCCGCAACAATTTGGGCGTTATCAGCTTAAACCTGCCGCGTATCGCACTGGAATCTCGAGGTGACGAAGCTCGCTTCTGGCAGTTACTGGATGAGCGTCTATTGCTGGCGAAAAAAGCCCTGATGACGCGTATTGCTCGTCTGGAAGGCATTAAAGCTCGGGTTGCGCCGATTCTGTATATGGAAGGAGCCTGCGGCGTTAGACTACAAGCCGATGATAATATTGCAGAAATATTTAAAAATGGGCGAGCTTCCATTTCTTTAGGCTATATAGGTATTCACGAAACGGTTAATGCGCTATTTGGCAATCAGACCCACGTCTTTGACGATCAGCAACTGCGTGACAAAGCTATCGCCATCGTTTCTCATCTAAAAGCTGCAACCGATAGCTGGAAAGATGAAACCGGCTACGCCTTCAGCCTATACAGTACGCCGAGCGAAAATCTGTGTGATCGCTTCTGCCGTTTAGATACTGCCGAATTCGGCATCGTTCCCGGCGTTACTGACAAAGGTTATTACACCAACAGCTTCCATCTGGACGTGGAAAAGAAGGTTAATCCATACGATAAACTGGATTTTGAAGCCCCTTATCCACCTTTGGCGAATGGCGGTTTTATTTGCTATGGCGAATATCCAAACCTACAGCACAACCTGAAAGCGCTGGAAGACGTATGGGATTACAGCTATCACCGCGTGCCTTATTACGGTACCAACACGCCGATAGATGAATGCTACGAATGCGGTTTTACCGGTGAGTTTTCCTGCACCAGCAAAGGTTTTACCTGTCCAAAATGCGGTAATCACGAGCCTTCCAAAGTCTCAGTGACGCGCCGGGTATGTGGCTATTTGGGAAGTCCAGACGCGCGTCCGTTCAACGCCGGGAAGCAGGAAGAGGTGAAGCGCCGGGTTAAACATCTGGCAAATGGTCAGTTGGGTTAATCCAGTTAGTATTTATGAGTATTCGGGCGGCCAATAGGTCGCCCTGAAAATCTAAACAAATAACGTTGGACAAAGATCATCAATTACCATCAATACTATCCTGTCGATGTGATTAATGGCCCCGGAACCCGCTGTACGCTGTTTGTTTCCGGCTGTGTGCACCAATGCCCCGGCTGCTATAACAAAAGCACTTGGCGACTCAATTCCGGCAAGCCATTCACAATACAGATGGAAGATCAGATCATTGCAGATCTGAATGACACCCGCATCCGCCGTCAGGGGTTATCCCTGTCTGGAGGCGATCCGTTGCATCCAGACAATCTCTCCGCGATTTTGTCACTGGTTAAGCGTGTGCATGCCGAATGTGATAATAAAGATATCTGGCTATGGACCGGCTACGAATTGGCTGAGTTAAGTAATGAACAGCGCGAAGTGGTGGATTTGATAAATGTCTTGATCGACGGAAAATTTGTGCAGGATCTCAAAGATCCCTCGCTAATTTGGCGCGGAAGCAGTAATCAAATTCTACATAAACTGCGTTAAACATCGATAAAACCATGCCCCCGCTGACACTACGCGGAAGCATTTCTCACACCATCATCACGTAAAAATCAGTTAGCAAAGTTATAGGTGAACGTGGCGTTCAAGCGCCAGTCACGGCGGGTACTATCGCTTGGGACATCGCCGAATGGACGCGCGCCTTCCAACGAGAAAGAATAATGTTTGTTATCGCCAAAAGTGACACCCACGGCATAAGACGCCAGTTTCTTCGCCGGTAGCTGCGGCGTATTGAAGAAGGTTCTGGCCGTATCCACCAGCAGATAAGGCTGAATGGTTTTCAGCCATTGGCCATCTCGATTATGGATATAGCGCATTTCCACCTGCCCGCCGTAGCCATAGTCACCGGTGGCCTCACTATCAGGATAACCGCGGCCATAACGCAGCCCGCCAAAGGTTGCCTGCTCCGCTTCCGGTAACACATTATCCGACCAATCCCCTTCTGCCGAAGCGCTTAAACGCCATTTCTCCGCGAACAAATAGGCGGTATCTCCATTCACTTTCCAGCGAGTAAATCCTAAATCCCCCCAAGACGTAGAACTACTTGCCAGCGCGCCGTTGATCCCTTGCCGAACGCTAAAACGGGTACTCCAATAAGCCTGGGTATATTCCCGGTAGCCCAACAACGCTACTTCTGCCGCCGGGTAATGCATACTCTGATTTTGATCCGGCAAATCCCGTAATTGATTATTGAAGTTATTGAATCGGGCACGGGGTTTCAGATCGTAGCTTTTATCCACATAATCCAGACCGCCGCTAACCGTCCATTGTTTCTTCTGCGTTAGATACAGCGGATAACTGAAAACCACCCCGCCGTTATATTGGGTCTGCTCGGTACGCGCTGACAGAGTAATATTGTCCGGCTGTAAAGTCAGAACATCGGTGTAGTCTTTAGGATTCTGTTTATAGTAACTGCCTTTCAACTGCATCAGCAGGCCGTCATCACCCAAATATTGTTGGTAGTTCAGCCCCAAATAACGATCGTTGTTTTTATTATTGATAGGCAATAGTGTCGCGATACCCAACTGTTCGCCATAACCGGTAAAACCGCTAAAAGTGGCATTGAGTACGCCGGTATATACGCCTTTACGACTATCCAGCGCGGTGCTGACATTCCAACTACGCGGATGATCGGCCTGAACTTCCAAAACCGTAGCACCATAGATATTGTTAGGATTTTTCGCAGTGGCGGTAACTTTCGCATCCGGTGTTCTGCTCATTAAAATGGTATAGCGCTCGAAAACCTCTTTGGTGAGAGGCTTATCAGCCATAATGCGTTTGGATAATTTGGTTAGCCAACGCCCCACTGCGGCGTTATCACTTTTAATTAGCGTATTGCCAATATATCCCTCAACCAACCCTATTTTTAATGTACCGTTATTAAAATTATCTGCCGGTAAATAGGCGTAGGATAATACATATCCGTCCTGTTGATATAATTTGGTAATAGTCTGAGTGGCAACCATCAAATTCTTTAGCGGTACCTTCTTTCCAATATAAGGAGCAAAAGGCGCCAGCAATGTTTTAGCATCGTAGCGAGTACCGCCAATAAAATCCAAATGGCGAACTTCTATGAGTGTATCTAGCGTTAATGCATAAGAAGGGGCTGGCGTCTTTAACGTAGGAGCCTGCGGTCTGGCCGGTTGAGGTTTGGGTATTTCACGCGCGAGTCTTGAAGGGTTATTTTGATCGATTAACATCGGGACGGTATTTGCTAAGGAATGTTCTGCCACGGCAATGAATAAAAAAAACAGCCAAATTCTGTTCTTCATCGTCCATTTCCTTATTTGTGCATAACTTTATTATGGAGCAAAGGAACCGCTCCCCAATACTTCAGGGGAGCGTAATAAGTTCTGTTAGTTATGAAGTATTGTTGTTCCTAATAACCCACCATTTGTGGTGGTATTAGTGCTTGCCCCAGCATCACCCGTTAGCGTATTGGTGACGCCGCTGAGTAATCCGCCGGTAGTTGCCGTGCCGCTGGTAACGCCCGCGCCTGCAGTCAGGCTACTCAGGGGAGTCGTTACCGGAGCCAATACATTAGCATTGGCGCTACCGCTCACCGACGTTCCGGCGGTCACGCCTCCTAACAGTCCACCGCTAGTCGTTGTGGTGGGTGTCACCAACCCACCAGAACTGGCAATGGTCTGACCGGTACTTTGTAGCGTTTGACCCACGCCAGACAGCGTTGGTGAGGTGGCTCCAACTTGAGTTCCCGCTGCTGACACAGTGTTACCCACACTATTCAGTAAACCACCGACAGGCGCACCCAGCCCCGTTGCGCCACCCACGCTCTGTGTCATGCCTTGGGTATCTGCAACCACTGGCGTAACCAGACCCGTTGCCGCCGTGGTAATTTTAGAGGTCGTACCGGTTTGCAAGTCTTGCGATAAACCATTGCCAATGCTGGTTACTGCGCCACCGGCCCCTGCAACCAGACCACCCGCGGTGTTCGTTACGCCACCCAGCGGCGTATTATTACCCACCCCGCTGACGGTACTACCCAAACCGGACACTCCGGTGCCGACATCCGCCACGGCTTTCGGTACACCCGCAGCCGTCACACCTAATGCATTAGGATTATTACCTAATTGTCCAACACCGTTCTGAATACCACTACCGATATCGGTAACCGCATTACCTGCGCTATCAACCACGGTGACCACGCCGCTACCGGCAATAGGAATGCTGCCAACCGGAGTCTGGCTAACCACATCTTTCACTTCGGAACCCACGCCGCTGACCGCACCACCGACGCCGCCTAATACGCTTCCGACGACCAATGGAGGCGTAGAAGTCCCTGTTCCGGTTCCACCGCCAGAACCCGTTCCACCTGAGCCACTGCCAGTCCCTGTACCACCGGTTCCACTGCCGCCAGTGCCGGAGCCTGTTCCGCTACCGTTGTTTGCGGTCGTGCCGTCACCCGTTCCGCTGGCGGTACTTCCCGTTGTCTGACCTGTACTACCTTTCGCGGTGTTGCTGGAGCCACCACCGCTCCCACTACATGCCGCCAGCGAGCAAGCCAAGAGGATCGCTAGGCTTATTTTGCTCAAACGGCCGAGATTTTTAGGGCACATGATGCGACCCCCTACGTTGATAACGCCAAGGCGGCGTTAATTAATTGTAAGAGGCACTTATGTTTCATTCCAGTTAACAGAATGTTTATTTTTACTCTGTTTGATGTTTTTTCATACAGAAAAAGTATGCGCATGAAATCACTCATCTTCCTGTCAGCGTTGGCGAATGTCCTCTTTCTTCTCCTTCCTCCTTCCCGTAGCTAAAAAGATTCATCGTTATGCCATCTGAGCATAACCGAACTGTCATTAAAGCTTGCCAGCATAGTTGGCAGATCGTTAACGAGTAAATTCTATGATGCCAACCCGTGATTTCGCTTACTCATTCTCCACCACATTGTTCAGCACATTGTTCAGCACAGGGGATTGGGCTTCTTACATTGAGGGAGGTTATACCTGCCATGCAGTTATCTAGACAACCGACCAGTTTCCCCACCCGCTATCAGCAAATTGCCGCCCAATTGGAGCAAGAATTGCGCGGTAACTATCGCTGCGGCGATTATCTGCCCTCTGAACAACAGTTAGCGGATCGCTATCAGGTTAACCGCCATACGCTGCGTCGGGCGGTAGACGAACTGGTGCAGCGCGGCTGGCTACAGCGCCGTCAGGGTATTGGTATTTTGGTGCTCATGCGCCCTTACGATTACCCGCTGCACGCTCAGGCCAGATTCAGCCAAAACCTGCTACAACAAGGCAGCGATCCTACCAGCGAGCGGTTGCTGGCGGTGCTACGTCCCTGCACCGATCACATCGCCACAGCACTGTCGCTGCTCGAAGGGGAACGCGTGATTCACCTACGCACTTTGCGTCGGGTTAACGGCGTGCCGGTGTGCGTAATCGATCACTACCTGCCCGATCTCGCTTGGTGGCCAGTGCTACAGCAATTTTCCTCTGGCTCTTTGCATCAGTTCATTAGCCAGCAATTGGGTCAATCCCTCAACCGAAGCCAGACGCGTATCAGCGCCCGTCGCGCACAGGCGAAAGAAAGCCGTCTGCTGGAAATAGCCACCCACGCGCCACTGCTGTGTGTGCGTACTCTGAATATTCATGCCGATAGCAATAAAGTTGCGGAATATTCCGTCAGCCTGACTCGCGCCGACATGATCGAACTGACCATGGAGCATTAAATGGAAAGTATCTCTACTCGGCAGGGCTGGATGTCAGTATTGGCTCACAGCCAGTCTGAAGACCTGCTCGCTCACTGGCAGACGCTGAATCTCAGCCCACGCTATCAGGTTATCCGCGCGCCGGAAATCGGCCTAAACCAGTTACAGGCCAGAATGGGCGCTACCGGACGACGCTTTATTCTCGGAGACATGACCATCACTCGCGCGGTAGTCAGACTGGAAGAAAACGATGAAATTTATGGCTATAGCTATGTTGCCGGACGCAATAAACCCCATGCCGAACGTTGCGCACTGTTGGATGCGCTGCTACAGCAAACCGCGCTGCACGAATTGCTGCAAAAAACGGTGATTACCCCGCTGGCAGCATTGCAGCAAGAGCGCCGTCAGCAGCGGGCTCGCGCCATTGCCACCAGTCGAGTCGACTTCTTCACTTTAGTGCGAGGAGAAGACTGATGACACTGCTTAATCATTTTGATCAACCCATTGACGATTCCCAACGCGCCTTTCGCCAAATCCTCAAAGCGCTCAGCGAACCGGGTATACAGGTCACTCTGCCACATCGTCAGGGGTGGAAAGCGCTTAACCCAGCGGCAACCAGCGTGTTGCTGACGCTGGCAGATCAGGAAACCGCCGTTTATCTAGATGGCGATTTAAATAACGATTCGGTTCGGCAAAACCTACGTTTTCATACCGGCGCGCCGGAAGCTATCGCCACTCAGCAGGCGGTTTTCGCGGTATTTCGTCACCACATAGCCACTGAACAGTTGGAGAACTGCCCGACGGGCGATGAAGTGTCGCCGGAGTTCTCCATTACGCTGATTATTCAGGTCGATAACCTGCAACAAGGCACGCCATTACGCCTGCGCGGGCCCGGTATTAAAGAACAGCGTCAAGTCGCTCCCCACCTACCTGCGACGGTACTGAACTATCTGATTAATCGGCCAAGTATTTTCCCCACCGGAATTGATGTCCTATTGGCCTGTGGGGAAGATCTGATGGCCATTCCCCGAACAACCCAAGTAGAGGTGTGCTGATGTACGTAGCCGTAAAAGGGGGCGAAAAAGCCATCGAGGCCGCCCATCAACTCTTGGCTCATCAGCGACGCGGTGATCCCAAAATCCCGGCGATCGACTGCGAGCAGATCGAGCAACAACTGGGTCTGGCAGTGGATCGGGTAATGACAGAAGGTGGAATTTACGATCCTGAACTGGCCGCTCTCGCGATCAAACAGGCCGGAGGCGATCTGGTGGAAGCGATCTTCCTGCTTCGCGCCTACCGTACGACTTTGCCTCGCCTTGCCGTCAGCCAGCCGCTGAATACTGCCAATATGCGGCTGGAGCGGCGGATCTCGGCAGTTTACAAAGATCTGCCCGGCGGACAGGTTCTTGGTCCTACTTATGATTACACCCATCGCCTGTTGGATTTCACCCTGCTGGCCTCCGGCGATGTGGCTGCAGCGCCAAAAGGTGGAGAAGCGCTACCGGAGAACTGCGCCCATGTGTTTGATTTATTAGTTCAGGAACAACTTGCATTAGTGGAACAAGATGACGGGCAACAGCCCGACGATATCACCCGCGATCCGCCGGTTTACCCTTGCAGTCGCTCTGCGCGTTTGCAGCAATTGGTACGCGGCGACGAAGGATTTTTGCTGGCGCTGAGCTATTCCACCCAGCGCGGCTATGGCCGTACGCATCCTTTTGCCGGCGAGATCCGCAGCGGTTATTTGACGGTATCGATCGCGCCAGAGGAGTTGGGGTTTGCCATTGATATTGGCGAAATCTTGCTGACCGAGTGTGAAATGGTTAACGGGTTTGTCGATCCGGAAGATCGTCCACCACATTTTACCCGCGGCTACGGTCTGGTGTTTGGTCGGGCGGAGCGGAAAGCCATGTCGATGGCCTTGGTGGATCGCGCCCTGCAAACCCAGCAATACGGGGAAAGCATCGCCAGCCCAGCGCAGGACGAAGAATTTGTGCTGTCTCACGCTGATAACGTCGAGGCCGCTGGCTTTGTTTCCCATCTTAAATTGCCCCATTACGTTGATTTTCAGGCCGAACTTGAACTGCTGAAACGCCTGCGCAGCGAGTATCTGGCCGAGCATCAGGAGCCGCACCATGACTGAGGTTCTCACCGGTTACAATCTGGGTTATCTGGACGAACAAACCAAGCGCATGATTCGCAGAGCTATTCTGAAAGCCGTAGCCATTCCCGGTTATCAGGTGCCGTTCGGCGGCAGAGAAATGCCGATGCCTTATGGCTGGGGCACCGGTGGTATTCAGCTCACCGCCAGCGTGATTGGCCGCCACGACGTCCTGAAAGTGATCGATCAGGGAGCCGATGACACCACAAACGCGGTTTCTATTCGCCACTTCTTCCAGCGGGTCAGCGGCGTAGCCACCACGGAAAAAACTACCGATGCCACGTTGATCCAGACTCGCCACCGCATTCCGGAAACTTCGCTGGCGGAGGATCAAATTCTGATCTATCAGGTTCCCATTCCTGAGCCACTGCGCTTTATCGAGCCGCGAGAAACCGAAACCCGCAAAATGCATGCGCTGGAAGAATATGGCGTAATGCAGGTGAAATTGTATGAAGATATCGCCCGCTACGGTCATATTGCCACTACCTACGCCTATCCGGTGAAGGTTAACGATCGCTACGTTATGGACCCCTCTCCCATTCCCAAATTTGATAATCCGAAGATGCATATGATGCCAGCATTACAGCTATTTGGCGCAGGCAGGGAAAAGCGTATTTATGCCCTTCCGCCGTTTACCAAAGTGGAAAGCCTCGATTTTGACGATCATCCTTTTGCCATCCAGCAATGGGACGAACCCTGTGCCCTGTGCGGTTCACGCCACAGCTATCTGGATGAAGTGGTATTGGATGATCTCGGCAATCGCATGTTTGTATGTTCCGATAACGATTATTGCCAACAACAACTTAGCGATACCGCTCCGGCCAGAAAATCCGAGGTAAATACCTGATGAAGCCTGCACAACTAGCCGCGACTCCGTTACTTTCAGTGGAAAATCTGACCCATTTATATGCTCCGGGCAAAGGTTTTAGCGATGTGTCTTTTCAGCTCTATCCCGGCGAGGTTCTGGGGATTGTCGGTGAATCCGGATCGGGGAAAACCACGCTGCTAAAATCCATTTCCGCGCGACTGGCTCCTCAAGAGGGTCAAATCATTTATCGACCCGACGGGCAGCAGGAACAAGATCTGTACGCGATGGCAGAAAGCCAGCGTCGCCGCCTGTTACGTACCGATTGGGGCGTGGTTCACCAGCACCCTCTCGACGGCCTGCGCCCGCAGGTATCCGCGGGAGGCAACATTGGCGAGCGTTTAATGGCTATTGGCCAGCGTCATTACGGCGAGATTCGCCAACAGGCCGGACGCTGGCTGGAAGACGTCGAAATTCCGATTTCTCGCCTCGACGATCTGCCGACGACGTTTTCCGGCGGCATGCAGCAACGGCTGCAAATCGCCCGGAATTTGGTGACGCATCCCAAATTGGTGTTTATGGATGAACCGACCGGCGGGTTAGACGTTTCAGTCCAGGCGCGATTGCTGGATTTACTGCGCAGTCTGGTCGTGGAAATGCAGTTGGCGGTAGTTATTGTGACCCATGATTTGGGCGTCGCCCGCTTACTAGCACACCGTCTGCTGGTGATGAAAGAAGGGAAAGTCATTGAGAGCGGCTTAACCGATCGGGTGCTGGACGATCCGCATCACGCCTATACCCAACTGTTAGTGTCATCGGTGCTGCAAAACTGATGCACACCTCGACGCGACATCCTTCGGCCTTTGCGGGAATAGATAATGAATCAGCAATTAAGGGTTGAAAACCTCAGTAAAACCTTCGTATTACATCAGCAACAGGGCATTCGCTTACCGGTGCTCCATCAGGCAGAACTGGTGGTAAAGCGCGGTGAATGTGTCGTACTGCACGGTCATTCCGGTAGTGGCAAATCAACGTTGCTTCGCTCTCTTTACGCCAACTATCTGCCGGACAGCGGTCATATTTGGATAAAACACCAAGGCGAATGGATCGATATGGTACATGCCGAAGCCCGCCAGATTTTAGCGGTTCGCCGTCACACTCTGGGCTGGGTCAGCCAGTTTTTACGTGTAATTCCACGTATCAGCGCGCTGAATGTCGTGATGCAGCCACTGTTGGAATTAGGCGTTGAACGCCACATTTGTCAGGAACGAGCGGCGTCATTACTTACGCGCTTAAATGTGCCGGAACGTCTATGGCATTTGGCTCCTTCTACCTTTTCCGGCGGTGAACAACAGCGTGTGAATATTGCCCGCGGTTTTATCGTCGATTACCCAATTTTGCTGCTGGATGAACCAACGGCTTCACTGGATAACGTCAACAGCGCGGCGGTGGTCAGCCTGATAGATGAAGCCAAACAGCGAGGCGCGGCTATCGTTGGCATTTTCCATGATGAGGCCGTACGCCAGCACGTCAGCGATCGCTTGCAGATCATGACGCCGCCTCAGCTCGACACCATTCAGGAGATCCCTGCATGATCCTCAATAACGTGAAACTGGTTCTGCAAGATCGCGTGGTAGCCGGATCGCTGGAGATCCATGACGGGATGATTCGCAGTTTTACCGATCGCCCCAGCCAACTGCCTCAAGCCATTGACGGTGACAATGGCTGGCTATTGCCAGGATTGATCGAGCTACACACCGATAATCTGGACAAATTCTTCACTCCGCGTCCCAACGTAGACTGGCCCGCACATTCTGCTATGAGCAGCCACGATGCGCTCATGGTTGCCAGCGGTATTACCACAGTGCTGGATGCGGTGGCGGTGGGCGATGTGCGCGACGGCGGTCATCGGCTGGAAAATTTACAGAAAATGATTCGCGCGGTGGTGAATAGTCAGCGCGCTGGTTTAAATCGGGCAGAACATCGTATTCATTTACGCTGTGAATTACCACACCACACCACGCTGCCATTATTTGAGAAATTGATGGATCAGCCAGAGCTATCTTTGGTTTCCCTGATGGATCATTCGCCGGGTCAGCGTCAATTCGCCTCCCGTGAAAAATATCGGGAATACTATCAGGGCAAATATCATCTTAATGATGAAAAAATGGCGCAGTTTGAAGAAGAACAAATCAATCTATCCGCTCGCTGGTCCGCGCCAAACCGCAGTGCCATTGCAGCCCATTGCCGCCAGCGTAATATTTCTCTCGCCAGCCACGATGATGCCACCGCCGAGCACGTTGCTGAATCCCAGGCGCTAGGTAGCGTTATTGCCGAATTTCCCACAACTGAAGCGGCGGCGCGAGCCTCTCATCAGCACGGTATGCAAGTTCTGATGGGCGCGCCCAACATCGTGCGCGGTGGCTCGCATTCCGGCAATGTTGCTGCCCATAAGCTGGCCACATTAGGCGTGTTGGATATACTCTCTTCCGATTACTATCCAGCCAGTTTGCTGGATGCCGCTTTCCGTATTGCGCAGGATGCAGGCAACGCTTTCTCTCTGCCACAGGCGGTAGCTTTGGTGACCTGCAACCCGGCTCGCGCATTGGGATTAACCGATCGCGGCGTCATTGAAGAAGGGAAACGAGCAGATCTGGTTTTGGCGAGAAATCAGGGCGAACACGTCTACGTACAAAACGTCTGGCGTCAAGGCATTCGGGTGTTCTGATGGCGCACTTAATCTATCTGATGGGGCCATCCGGCGCTGGCAAGGATTGCCTGCTTTCCGCGCTACGCAAAGACCAGCATCACAAGATATTGGTCGCGCACCGCTATATCACCCGCCCGGCTGATGCCGGTGCTGAAAATCATATTGCGCTGAGCGAAGAGGAATTCTTGCAGCGCCAAGCGCAGGGTTTGTTTGCCTTAAACTGGCAGGCACATCAGCATCATTATGCCTTAGGCGCGGAAATAGACCTGTGGCTGGAAAAAGGGCTGGATGTGGTGGCCAATGGCTCAAGGGAGCATCTTTCCCACGCTCAGCAACGCTATGGGCACCGCCTGTTGCCGGTGTGCCTAGTGGTATCTCCGGCAATTTTACGGCAACGTTTACTACAGCGTGGGCGCGAAAATGAGTCTCAAATCGCTGAACGTCTGGCAAGAGCTGCGCATTATCAGCAACGTTTACCTGCTCATTGTGTACGGCTAGATAATGATGGTTCGCTAACCGATACGTTACACCGGCTGAAAAATCTGATTCAACTGATGGCAAATACGCATTCGCAGGAGCTGATGAGTGGAAAATAAAATGCAGCTAACCCTTCTGGGAACCGGCGGAGCACAGCAGGTTCCGGCATTCGGCTGCGATTGCCCAGCCTGCCAGCGCGCCCGGCAGCAGCCCAGATTTCGGCGTGGTCCATGCAGCGCCATGCTGCGTTATCAGGGGGAATCGCATTTTATTGATGCCGGTTTACCGACGTTAGGAGAACGTTTTTCTGCAGACGAAATTCAGCGTTTTTGGCTTACACATTATCACATGGATCACGTCCAGGGGTTATTTCCGTTACGTTGGGGCTATTCCAACCCAATTCCCGTCTATGGCCCGCCGGATGCCGACGGCTGTGACGACCTATTCAAACACTCTGGAATACTGGATTTCCAACCGCCGCTCATCCCTTTTCAACCGCTGGACATCGCCGGTTTACAGATAACGCCCTTGCCGCTTAACCACTCGAAACCAACCTTTGGTTATCTCTGCCAAAGCCCGCGCCGAACGCTGGCCTATCTGACCGATACCGCCGGTCTGCCAGAATCTACTCGCGCATTTCTGGCTGGGCTGCCTTTAGATCTTTTGGTGATCGATTGCAGTCACCCACCGCAAACCAATGCTCCACGCAACCATAATGATGTGAATATGGCATTGGCGATCCACCGGCAATTACGCCCGGCAAATACGCTGCTCACCCATATCAGCCACCAGTTGGATTGCTGGCTGATGAACAACTCGCTGCCAGCCAACGTTGCCCTAGCCTACGATAATCAGGTAGTCATACTCTAGGAAACAGATCGGTTATTCGAGATTTTTCCCTCCGGTTGCATGGCAGCCGATTCGATAATCACGGTGCCGCTGTGAGTAGCCGTAAAAGCCTGCTGCAACATCGCCTGCGCCACATTTTTTGCGGAAATTGCGCGCCATCTTTTCGGTAACACAGCAAACAGCGGCGCACTCAAACGCTCGGTCAGACGCGGCACCGGGCGTTTACCGGTCAGCATAGAAGGCCGGAATATGCTGAGTTGCGGCCACCCCTGCTGACTCAACGCCCGTTCCGCTTCGCCTTTAGTTCTGCTGTAAAGCAGCCAGGAATGCGGATTGGCTCCCATAGCGCTCACCACCAACATATGGCGCGCACCTAGTCGCAGGCCGGTTTCCCCCGTTTCTACCACTAAACGGTAATCTATTGCGCGAAACGCCGCCTGAGTCCCCGCCTGCTTACGGGTAGTACCCAGACAGCAAAAAACGGCATCCACCGGGTCGCTTAAGGTTTTCAGCAAAGCGCTAATATCTTCAGCCTGCGGATTGGTCAATTTATTCATTACCGGCAAAGGCTTACGCGTAGGAGCAATAATGTGGCTAATTCTGGCATCTAGCCGCAGTAATCTTAATAGTTCCCCACCGACCAGACCGCTCGCGCCCAATAATAAAACCTTCACGATTAAATCTCCTTAACTCCATGAATAAGATAAGAATAGCCTGATCGTAGAAACCGCGCAGGGAAAGCATCGTGCCAGAACAACGCGGATACTTTTCCACGACAATACCCAAATGAAAACACGATTCGGATGAAGATAATATTTGAATGGAAACAAGGCCCCCATGAAGACAATACGCAAATGAAATATAATAGAACTATGGCATAAACCAGCCTGATGTTTGGGGGTTCACACGGAGTCGCGTACCCAGTACAACTTTTTGCCAAATCCCAAGGTGTTATTCGTCATTTTGATTTCTTGCAAACTTAGCCGCCAGATTGGCGCAGAGGCCACTTTTGCGATAGGAAAGCGCCGACAGTAACGCTGACGCGCCAACTTATCGTCATCACCGCTTAGCAAACTAATCTCTCCTTGATACTGCACGCCCTTAATCAAGGCTACACTGCGAGGCTGCGTAGCAATAGTGCCAACCACCTGAGGGTTTTTCTGCATCAGTTCACCGTGACGAGTCTGGCTTTCCGTCATCAGAAATAACGCCATTTTCTGCGGTTCAAAAACATAAAAGCAGTTGGCACACCACATATCGCCCGCGTGGCTTGCGCACAACGTCAGCACATGCTGCTTCAGCAAAAACTGGCTAATCACCTGTAAATCATCTGGATTATTCACTGAGAACTCCTCTGCATTATCATTTCAGTGTAACCGAACCCGACAACAAAACGCGAAATGAGCCAGACAAGATTTCCCTTTAGAGAGGACGATTGTTCTGTTATCTGATGGATGAAATAGCAGAAAGACATAACTAAATTGTATCTAATAGTGATTTAGCTATCATTTCTTATATAAACCCACTTTGCATTTATATGCAGAAAAACGGGATAAATCTCAATTAAGATTTAATTAATAAGAATTAACAAATAGAAAACAACTCACGGGTGAGTGCGCTCTCAATTCTATTAATAACCCTATTAGGATATTTCTATGTATCTGGTATGTTAAATATAACTTACTGCCTTCTTGTGAAAATAGTCATAAGAACGCATAAAAACCGAAATAGATGAATAAAAAAGTAAATATATTCATAATTTAGTCAAAACACATTTTAAAACCAGAACAAAACGTGACATACATCACGGAATGAATAAGTGTTATCGCTAGAATAGCCCGCATCAACCCATTGTTCAAAAACAAAGAGACGTTACGAAAATGGAAAATAATAACAAGAAGATGGCACATATAAGGCGGACAACTCATCTTATGATGCCGGCTCATCGTAGCTATTTTAACTTCTCCTATTTCCATTACAGATAATATCCCTCCTGCGATGACATCCGTATTTTTTGGATCGTCATTGTCATAAACACAATATTTAGCTTGTGCGAAAATTGCAAATGCATTTGGCGTCGGTTAACTATTGCCTGTTTCATAAATGATGCTTAATAATCGATTTATTTAACCTACAGATTTACATTTTTTATCTGTCAAAATAAATCGTGCATTAACTTATCCAATCAATTCGTGATGTAACCTTGTGTCGTAATCTAACGGCCTAAGGAATTCTTTGCCTATTTATTTTTAGGTAGGGAACAGTGCAGGCGCAAAATAGCATTTCAAATAATTAATGGCTCGATGTCATTGATGTGGATTGCTATACAAAAAATTAATAAAACGAAATCCAACGTACCTACAAGTTGGACGGGTTGATATACCCTAAATAAAAGAGAGCAAAAATGAAAAAATTAAATATTGCGGCAAGTGCTTCAGCAATCTCTTGTTTTGAAACCCAGCGGGAAATTGTTGATGTTTTACATACTGATTTTACCGACGTTTCAGCGGTGGTTTTATCAGTTCAAGATATAAATAATGGCGTTATTGATTCCATTCACGCATTAGGGTTTAACATTCCTATTTTCGCTGCTGTATGCTGTGAAGAAGAGCTAAATAACGATGTATTACCTTCTCTCAATGGCGTATTTGAACTGTGCGGTGACAACACTGGGTTCTACGGCAAACAATTAGAATCTGCTGCCGAAAAATACGAAAATGAGCTATTACCACCATTTTTCAACACACTAACAAAATACGTTGAAATGGGTAATTCTACTTTCGCCTGTCCGGGTCATCAGGGCGGTCAGTTCTTCCGCAAACATCCTGCAGGTCGCCAATTCTTCGATTTTTATGGCGAAACAATTTTCCGTTCTGATATGTGCAACGCCGATGTCAAATTAGGTGATTTGCTGATTCATGAAGGCGCGCCTTGCGATGCACAAAAACACGCGGCAAAAGTATTTAATGCCGATAAAACCTATTTCGTTCTTAATGGGACTTCAGCCTCTAATAAAGTCGCAACTAATGCGATTCTGGCCCGTGGCGATCTGGTTCTGTTTGACCGTAATAACCATAAATCCAACCATCACGGTGCTTTAATTCAGGCTGGTGCAACACCAGTTTATCTGGAAACGGCTCGTAACCCGTTTGGCTTTATCGGCGGTATCGATGCCCACTGTTTTGAAGAAAAATATCTGCGTGAACAAATACGTAGCGTATCGCCAGAACGTGCTAATGCGCCTCGTCCTTTCCGTCTGGCAATTATCCAATTGGGAACTTACGACGGTACCATTTATAACGCTCGTCAGGTTGTCGATAAAATTGGTCATTTATGCGATTACATTCTGTTCGACTCCGCCTGGGTTGGCTACGAACAATTTATTCCAATGATGAAAGATTGTTCACCATTATTACTGGAGCTAAACGAAAACGATCCGGGTATTATTGTGACGCAGTCAGTACATAAACAGCAGGCGGGCTTCTCTCAAACCTCGCAAATTCATAAAAAAGATAAACATATTAAAGGCCAGGATCGTTACTGTAATCATAAGCGCTTTAATAACGCCTTTATGCTGCATGCATCCACCAGCCCATTCTATCCATTATTCGCCGCTCTGGATGTCAATGCGAAAATGCATGAAGGGGAAAGCGGCCGCCGTATGTGGTTGGAATGTGTTAAAAACGGTATTGAAGCCCGTAAAATGCTGTTAAATACCTGTTCAATGATTAAGCCTTTCGTTCCGGTGAGCGTAGACGGAAAACCGTGGCAAGAATATGACACTGAAACCATGGCACAAGACTTGCGTTTCTTTAACTTTATACCCGGTGAGAAATGGCATGCTTTCGAAGGATATGAAGCTTCCCAATATTTTGTTGACCCTTGCAAGCTCTTATTAACTACGCCAGGAATTGATACTAATACCGGTGAATATACTCAATCAGGTATTCCAGCCACTATTCTGGCTAACTTCCTGCGGGAAAATGGCATTGTGCCAGAGAAATGTGACCTTAATTCAATTCTATTCTTATTAACACCAGCAGAAGACCTGGCAAAAATGCAGCATCTGGTTGCACAAATTGCCCGATTCGAACGTTTCATTGAAGAAGATGCTTTATTAAGCGACGTATTACCGACAGTCTATAGAAATAATGAAGCCCGATATAAAGGTTATACCATTGGCCGTCTGTGTCAGGAAATGCACGACCTTTACGTCAGCTACGACGTAAAACAATTGCAGAAAGAAATGTTCCGTAAACAATATTTCCCTAAAGTCATGATGAACCCGCAAGATGCCAATATTGAATTTGTTCGTGGCCACGTAGAGCTGGTTCCATTATGTAAAGCAGAAGGTCGTATTGCCGCAGAAGGCGCACTTCCTTACCCACCGGGAGTATTGTGTGTCGTTCCTGGGGAAGTTTGGGGTGGCGCAGCGCAACGTTATTTCTTGGCATTAGAAGAAAGCATCAATTTATTACCTGGTTTTGCACCGGAGTTACAAGGCGTGTATTTACAAGTAGACGAAGACGGCTGGAATCGCGCCTACGGCTACATGATGAAACAGTAATAAATACTTTATTTATACAACACCAAAAATGACACTCAAACCTGCGGGGATATTTATCTCCGCAGTCTCTGAAAGATAAAAAGAGAAAATAATATGAGTAAATCTAATAATAAGATGGGCGTAGTACAGTTAACCATTCTGACGGCGGTTAACATGATGGGTTCTGGCATAATTATGCTACCAACCAAACTCGCCGAAGTCGGCACCATTTCTATCGTATCCTGGCTTGTCACCGCCGTAGGTTCCATGGCGCTAGCCTATGCTTTCGCCCAATGTGGTATGTTCAGCCGTAAATCTGGCGGTATGGGCGGCTACGCCGAATATGCCTTTGGTAAATCCGGCAACTTTATGGCGAACTATACCTACGGTGCATCATTGCTGATCGCCAATATCGCCATCGCTATTTCTGCCGTTGGCTACGGCACTGAATTGCTGGGCACCACGCTCAGCCCGCTAGGGATCTGTCTGGCGACCATTGGTGTCCTCTGGTTAGCAACAGTCGCTAACTTTGGCGGCGCGCGCATTACCGGCCAAATCAGTAGCGTAACCATTTGGGGCGTCATCATTCCAGTGTTGGGTATTTCAGTTATCGGTTGGTGGTGGTTTAGCGCCGATGCCTATGTCGCCGCCTGGAACCCACACGGTTTCCCAACCTTTGAAGCTATCGGTTCTTCCATCTCCATGACGTTGTGGGCCTTCCTTGGTCTGGAATCAGCCTGTGCCAATACCGATGCGGTAGAAAATCCTGAGCGTAATGTCCCCATCGCCGTGCTTGGCGGTACTTTAGGCGCGGCCTTTATCTACATTATTTCGACCAACGTGATTGCCGGTATCGTACCAAACATGGATCTGGCTAATTCCACTGCGCCTTTCGGTCTGGCGTTTGCCTATATGTTTACCCCTGCCGTGGGTAAAATAATTATGGCGCTAATGATTATGTCCTGCGTAGGCTCACTACTCGGCTGGCAGTTCACTATCGCGCAGGTATTCAAATCCTCTGCCGACGAAGGTTTCTTCCCGAAAATCTTCTCCAAAGTGAGCAAAGCCAATGCGCCGATCAAAGGCATGTTGACCATAGTCATTATTCAGAGCGTACTGTCTCTGATGACCATCAGCCCATCGCTGAATAAACAGTTCAACGTGCTGGTCAATCTGGCGGTCGTAACCAACATCATTCCATATATTCTGTCTATGGCCGCTTTGGTTATCATTCAAAAAGCCGCTAACGTACCGGCAGCTAAGGCGCGTCGAGCCAATATCATTGCCTTTACCGGTGCCATGTATAGCTTTTACGCCCTGTATAGCTCAGGTCAAGAAGCCATGATGTGGGGCGCGATTGTGACCTTCCTGGGCTGGACGCTCTACGGTCTGGTTTCACCTCGCTTTGCTCTGGCAGATAAAACCAAATAAGCAGTAGCTTCACGGGCGGCAATCCCTTTGCCGTCCGCGTTGTTTCCTCCGGTAATTCATACCCGATAAAAAAACCGTGCCTCAATTCAGATTCCGACGATAATATTCCCGCCCCTCATTCAACAGAGAGCGTTATGTCGGAAAGCATCTGGTCTATTTATCTGATTCGTACCGCCACAGGCAGTTTATATACCGGTATCACTACCGATGTTTCGCGCCGTCTGGCACAGCATCAGTCAGGTAAAGGCGCTAAAGCTTTGCGAGGAAAAGGAGAATTGACCCTGGTTTTTCACTGCGTGGCTGGCGATCGCTCCACCGCGCTAAAACTAGAATACCGCCTGAAACAGCTGACAAAAAAACAAAAAGAAAGGCTGGTACGCGACCAGCCTTCGTGTGTAGCCGATTTACTGTTACCGGAGAAATCCGCAATAATTACAGCTGATTAAAGGCTTCGGCGTAATTGACCTGCCCAGTGACGCCCTCCAAAGCATCGTGAGCCAGTGAGTAAACCTGAAATGCCGCTTCGCAACCCGGCCAACGGCAATACAGCTGAGCATCAGCCGCAGGTTTGAAGCCAAAACGCTGGTAGTATGCCGGCTCGCCCAGTACCACCACGGCGGAATAACCGAATTCATTTAGCGCATCCAAACCTTCATATACCAGCTTTTCGCCCAAGCCCTGACGACGTAAATCTTCTTTCACAGCCAGAGGAGCCAAACCGACCCACTGACGATCTTCCCCTTCAATATCTACCGGGCTGAATGCTGCATAGCCCACCACGCCACCTTCATCATCGGTCGCGACGATACCTAACGTCAGTAACCCGTCTTCACGCAGTTGTTGCACCAGCTTTGCTTCCCCATCACTGGGAAAAGACTCACGCAGCAGTTTATCGATCCCCGGTGCGTCTACTGGGATCTCGGTACGGATCAACACGATACCACGGCACGGGAAGTCTGCTCCGCGCCCTCTTGTTGCCCAGCTTCAATAAAATCGGCCAGTTGTTGCAGACCCACTCGTAACAATGTCGGCATGGATTCCAACTCGATGGCATCCATCAGATTTTTTACATACAGGCCCAATTCGGTATCCCCTTCAATACGCAGTCGACGCTGGAAAAACAGCGTGTCCGGATCTTCTTTACGGGCAGCGATCAATACAAGATCGTTGGCATCACCACTGAAGCTGACGTCCGCGTCCGCCTGTTGGCTCACCACCAGCCTACCGTTTTCCACTGTCATAAACCATTGTAATGCGAGATCCCGCACTTCAATCTTCAGCCAGCGACCAGCAAGAAACGCCAGATCGCCATCCTCAAGCGCCTGGCGAAACTGCCAGCTTAGTACCTGTTCCAGTACCTGACGCTGCAAAGCAAAAGGCGTAATTTTCAGCGGGGCCCGCAGCAGCGCAGGCCCTTGGCGCACAAGGTGTGCTCGTAGTTTTCCCAACACAGGCTGACTCCTTTGAATTCATCGGTTTCTATTTTGCCACACGGATAGAATGCCCACGCGGACTAAATCACTAAATTCTGCACCAGATTACCGATGCTTTCTTTGCTAAATATCAGAACACTACCAGCAATGCGGAAGAAACTGCCCCACATCAAGATATGTCTGCAGCAGGTTAATTAAAATTGCCCCTCGTTAAAATTATCCATGTCACCACGATCATCTACGGATGAGGATTATTTACTACCTGTGGTAATGCCGAGGTATTGCCGCTGGCTCATTCAGGAAATTTCTATGGAGCTGCTTTGTCCTGCCGGTAATTTGCCCGCGCTAAAAGCTGCGGTGGATAACGGCGCAGATGCTGTGTACATCGGTTTGAAAGATGATACTAACGCCCGCCATTTTGCCGGACTGAATTTTACCGATAAAAAGCTGCAAGAGGCGGTGAATTACGTTCACAGTCGGAAACGTAAGCTGCATATTGCCATTAACACTTTTGCCCATCCGGACGGTTTTTCCCGCTGGCAACGCGCCGTCGATATGGCGGCTCAGCTGGGTGCAGATGCGCTGATATTGGCGGATTTGGCGATGCTAGAATATGCCGCCGAGCGCTATCCCGAGGTGGAACGCCATGTTTCGGTTCAGGCTTCGGCTACAAACGACGAGGCCATCCGTTTTTACCAACGCAACTTTGATGTAGCAAGGGTAGTTTTACCGCGAGTGCTGTCGATGCATCAGGTAAAACAGCTTTCCCGTACCAGCCCGGTGCCGCTGGAGGTTTTTGCTTTCGGCAGCCTGTGCATTATGGCGGAAGGCCGCTGTTACCTTTCCTCCTATCTTACCGGTGAATCACCCAATACCGTCGGCGCCTGCTCTCCTGCCCGCTATGTACGCTGGCAACAGACGCCGCAGGGTATGGAATCCCGCCTGAACGAAGTGCTGATCGACCGCTATCAGGACGATGAAAATGCCGGTTATCCCACGTTGTGCAAAGGTCGCTATTTGGTTGAGGGGCAGCGTTACCATGCACTGGAAGAACCCACCAGTCTCAATACGCTGGAGCTGTTGCCGGAACTTTTCGCGGCCAATATCGCTTCGGTCAAAATTGAAGGCCGCCAACGTAGCCCAGCTTACGTCAGTCAGGTCGCCAAAGTCTGGCGTCAGGCCATCGACCTCTATCAGAAAGAACCGGCAAAATTCGCAGCAAAAGCCGAATGGATGGAGCAACTAGGTTCGATGTCAGAAGGCACTCAAACAACGCTGGGCGCTTATCATCGCAAGTGGCAGTAGGGTGGAAAAAGTATGAAATATTCATTAGGCGCAGTGCTTTATTATTGGCCAAAAACCGATATTGAGGCTTTCTATCAGAAAGCTTGTGAAAGCAGTGCCGATATTATTTATCTCGGTGAAAACGTTTGTACCAAACGACGTGAAATGAAAGTAGGCGACTGGCTGGAACTGGCGAAACAAGTAGCTTCCAGCGGAAAACAGGTAGCTATTTCTACCCTTGCGTTGCTTCAGGCTCCTTCAGAACTGACTGAACTCAAACGTTATGTAGAAAACGGCGAATTTCTGTTGGAAGCCAATGACTTTGGTACGGTGAATATGGCCGCTGAACGAGGGCTGCCCTTCGTCGCAGGCCATGCTCTCAACTGCTATAACGCCTATACCCTGCGTATTTTACATCGTCAGGGCATGATGCGTTGGTGTATGCCGGTAGAGCTTTCGCGAGACTGGTTGGAAAACATGCTGATTCAATGTGATGAGCTGGGATTCCGTAATAAATTCGAAGTGGAAGTGCTGGCTTACGGCTATCTGCCATTAGCTTATTCGGCTCGCTGCTTTACCGCTCGCTCCGAGGATCGAGCCAAGGACGAGTGCGAGACCTGCTGCATCAAGTACCCTCAGGGGCGCAGTATGCTCTCACAAGAAAACCAGCAAGTATTTGTTCTCAATGGCATTCAGACGCAAAGTGGCTACTGTTATAACCTAGGTAATGACCTGATTTCTATGCAAGGGTTGGTGGATATCGTGCGGTTATCGCCACACAGTACCGAAGCACTCACCCTGATCGATGAATTCCGCGCCAATGAAAAAGGTCTGGCTCCGCTGACTCTGACGGATAAAGCCGACTGCAATGGTTATTGGCGTCGGGTTGCCGGTTTGGAACTGGTCTCCTAAGGTTCGATACGTGAGAAATAAACAGGGAGAGGTCTTTCTGCCTCTCCCATTTTTTTTGCCTGATTTATCGTGGTTTCAGACACATGCCTTATGAGCCATAATATCGATAATCTGGCTATCGGTTTGCCTCATCGCACCACAAGCCAGAGCACACAGATTGGAAATGGACCTATCGACATCCCCCGCGACTATGCCTTCGTTGCCGGTTACGCCGCTGTTATCCAACGCCATAAGCACCGCTTTATAAGCTGCCGTTACGCTGGTTGACACCTTCATTGCGCAGCTATTGGCGGCACCATCGCAGATAATGCCGCTAATATCGCCGATCATGCTGCTAATCGCCATAGCTACAGCGTCATAACCCGGTTCAATGAGCCATGCCATTCCCGCCGCTGCACCCATAGAAGCGGTGGTCGCGGCACACAAAGCCGACAATGAAGGGAGCTGGCTATGGATATAAATCGCCATCAGATGAGATAACATCAATGCCCGCGCCAGCTGCTCCTCACTGGCGCCCAGATGCTCCGCCACCACCACGACCGGCATGGTTGCCGCAATCCCCTGATTTCCCGATCCTGAGTTACTCATAGCTGGCAATGTTGCCCCGCCCATGCGCGCATCTGAAGCGGCAGCGGTGCGAATCATAATATTTGACAATAAGTCCTGCGCCAGTAATCCACGCTGCCGCTGGCGAGCCAGCGTTGCACCAATATGCAGCCCATAATTGCCGCTCAGCCCCTCATCAGACAGCGCACCATTTAGCCGCGCCGCCTGTAGAATAAAGGCG
Source organism: Yersinia nurmii (assembly GCF_001112925.1). Taxonomy (GTDB): domain Bacteria; phylum Pseudomonadota; class Gammaproteobacteria; order Enterobacterales; family Enterobacteriaceae; genus Yersinia; species Yersinia nurmii. Next base: position 146,182 of record NZ_CPYD01000009.1, on the reverse strand, counting down.
ATACGCTCAAATGGAACCTCTGTGGCAAACTGATACACTGAACGAGTATTGGCCTGCTTCAAGCAATAAACCGATGTAGGTTCATTTCCATCATGAATTTCATGACCAGAATCACCGGATGCAAACAGTACCTCACTATTTCTTACGATTTTAACTAACCTCGTATGCCCACCGGCAATAGTGGCAGTCACCCATTCGTCACCGCTATATAACGTAGCTTCGGAAAACAGGATATGTTGACTTTCCTGCATCGTGACCTGAACGGTTCCCTGAGACAGCATCGCTTTCGCAGCTGCCAGTTTCTCTGCGCTAATGTGCTTCAGCACTTCCAAACCCGCCTGAGCATCGCCAGCCAGCGCCCCCACGGCGGCAGCTATAGTCAGCCCGACCATCCCAGTACCCGGCACAGTAACGCCCATCCCGTTCTTCATCAGATTGGGGGAAACACGAGCTTCGATACGTTCGATGGGCCCTGACAAATGAGATGCGGCGATAGCCGCAGCCAATGCCAACGAAACAGGTTCGGTGCAGCCGATAGCGGGTTGAACTTCCTGTCTTACTGCGCGGATGAATTCATCCCATAACTCTGAATGACTACAATGACTCATAATGAATACCTTCAACCTTTACAGCAGGTAATATCAGATGCCGTTAACTTATGAAAACGCCAAGAAAGGTGAAATACACAGTAAAATGCCGGTGATGATAATAATCATCAAAGACACACCCTTATATTTATGCAGTGCCGGAACTTTATAAACCAGATAGGCCGGAATCAAACAACCAACCAGGCCAAATATCGGACTACAAATAGAGGTAAAACTTAACACTGGCGCATTTAAAATAATGGCGCCCCATGCCAATAATACGGCAAAGACCATAATTCCATTTTGCACCCATTTCTGATTTATTTTCTCCGCAGGCATTATGCGACGTAATATATTCATCACTATACCCTGAGTTGCTTCACGGAATCCTAAATACACGCCAAAGAATGCGGTCATTACGGCAAATATATTTAAAATAACGCTAACTACCGTTGCCCAGCCGCCGGGGAAAAATTTAGCTGCAATTGCCAAAGCAGAAATATTTTGCTCGTAAGCTTTTACCGCTTCGTCATGCCCCATTGCTAAGGTAAATGAAACCGCATAGAAAAATACGGTACAGAATAGAATTCCGAATGCGATATTCATGGCTCTGAGCGCTTTGTGCCGTGCAACTTCCAGCGACTTTTCTTTTGCGCGATAAGAAATGACCATTGGGCTTAGAGTCTGGATAAACAGGATGGAAGTCAGAGTGAAGGGCAGAGTAATAATGGCATTTTTGATCAGCAAACCCACCGGAGGCAGTAGGCCTACGTTGTACAGATGCCACATACCAACCATAGAGACGCCCAGTGCCGCAACCACTAACAGTTTTGTTATCACCATAAAGCTGGATAACTTAAACAGCAGTTTTTCCCCTCGGGAAGAAATAGCGACCAGGACACAAATCAGCACTAAACCATAGAACGGATTATCGGATAACAATCCTTCCGTCACGCCAAAAGTTTGCAGATAAGAGGCACTATCATTCGTGATGGCGGTGGAATAAACAAACATCCAGATCACCAACATAATAAAATACAGTGCGCCTAATATTATTCCCCAGTTTTTTCCTAAATATCCACTAATCACACTGGGATAGTCTTTACACTCTGGAGATTCAGCCAGCGTATTAATAAATAAACGCTGAAATAAATACATCGCAGGATAACCAATAATTGATGATAACAAAAATACCCAAAGCCCCATCAACCCTACTTGCACCGGTAAAAAAACAATTCCGGCACCGATAGCCATCCCGATACTCATAATGACCCAGCCAAAATCTGTACTATCAAATTTAATTGCTTCACGCCATTGGCTTTCGGACATATTTGCACGCTGCGCCGCCGGAGAATCAATTAAAATAATGCTCTTATTAGAACTTGCCGTTTCCATAATAGCTCTCGCCTTTAATCTCTGGTTAGTAGGTTTTATCGTTATTAAAATGTACAGAGTCAGTTATCCGATCATCGCCCTGAAAATTGGCGTTATCAGACAGGCAGGTGTTTTTATTTTTTGGCTATATTACGCTTGCGTACAGAGAATATTGTTTTAACATCCATGTCTTCCGCTGGCCTCAATAGAAAATAATTCTACCTCAAGAGGGTTATTCTGAAGATCTATCTCCCTCTGAGCACTGTCCCTGCCACTTTATGCTGTCATTAACGACGTAGCATTCTAATCAATTGATTATTAAGAAGATAGACTGAAATAACTCATTGAGGTGCAGATAAAACCGAAGATGAACACGGCAATATCTGTGATGCCTATCAAAAATCATTAACCACAGTAACTTGGTGGTTAATTGACATTCTGTCGTCATCGTCACAATAAAACCGGTCAGAAACCATTGAAACAGCATAAAATATTTTATATATGATTGTTAACGTAACATTTCAGGATTAAAAACTACTAACTTAAATACCTTATTCCAACGAGACAGCCAAAGCCGAAATAAAATACTCGATAGCACTTTAATCGAACACAATTCGGATAAAAATGAGACGAAGGCCCCAATCAGGGGAAGCATTTATTTCCCCTTAGGGGAAAGCAATTTCGTTTATGCTCTTAAAGATAATTCTCCGGCTCTGGTAATAAATCACCCGCTATTTGCCAGAGTTTTCACAGTAGCAGGTTAATTCATGCGCTCGCCCTTCAAGCGAACCGACATAAGGTAAGATGGACGATTCTATGACTGATAAACGCATTACCCCCCTTTCCGTTTTGGATCTTTCCCCGATAGCCGAGGGAAAAACCCCTCGCGATGCTTTCCATGCGTCATTGGATCTGGCTCAACACGCAGAAGACTGGGGATATCAGCGCTACTGGCTGGCTGAACACCACAATATGACTGGCATTGCCAGCGCAGCGACTTCGGTATTGATTGGCTATATTGCCTCTGGAACCAAAAAAATCCGCATTGGCTCCGGCGGCGTGATGCTGCCAAACCACTCTCCGTTAGTGATTGCCGAACAGTTTGGTACGCTGGCCTCGCTGTATCCAAATCGAATAGATTTGGGTTTGGGTCGGGCACCGGGAAGCGATCAGCGCACTATGATGGCACTTCGCCGCCATTTGTCCGGTGAAGATGATTTCCCTGCAGACGTGCGCGAATTACAGCGTTATTTTGCCGAAGCACAGCCCGATCAAGCGGTGCAGGCCGTTCCGGGACAAGGCTTGCATGTTCCGCTATGGTTACTCGGTTCTAGTCTGTACAGCGCTCAGCTGGCCGCCGCTATGGGCCTGCCTTTCGCTTTTGCCTCTCACTTTGCACCAGACATGCTGCTTCAGGCGCTGAAACTCTATCGGGAGAACTTCAAACCTTCTGCCGAATGGCCGCAGCCTTACGCCATTGTTTGCGTTAACGTCGTCGCTGCAGATAGCGTACAGGATGCCCGCTTCCTGTTTACGTCTATGCAGCAGCAGTTTGTTAATCTACGGCGTGGCACACCGGGGCAACTTCCTCCTCCGGTGCAGGATATGTCCAGCATCTGTTCACCAGCGGAACAGTTTGGCGTGGATCAGGCGCTGCGGTTATCGATAATTGGCGATGAAAGTAAAGTCCGCCACGGGCTGCAGTCTTTGCTACGTGAGACCCAGGCAGATGAAATCATGGTCAACGGACAGATTTTTGATCATCAGGCTCGTCTGCGTTCCTTCGAAATTGTCGCTGGCTTACAGCAAGATATGCTTAATCCAACGCAGATTTAAACTAATCCTTTAATTACAGACATAAAAAAACCAGCCCTAAGGCTGGTTTTTGTTTTCATCATTCAGATGATTATGACTTATGCGTCACCGAAACGACGACGGGCTGGTGCTGCCGGAGCGGCTGCATCATCACGACGTGGTGCGGCAGCGGGACGTTGAGCGTCACGGTTGCCACGACGTTCGCCGCCATTGCCGCCTTCGCGACGCTCACCGCCGAATGAACGACGTGGAGCACCGTTGCCGCCTTCACGACGTTCGCCGCCGAATGAACGACCACCGCCACGACGCTCTGCGCCAGCACCTGGAGCACGCTCACGACGTTCGTGTGGCTGTGCATCACCCAATAGCTGCATGTTCAGCGGCTTGTTCAGGATACGCGTGCGGGTGAAATGAGACAGCATATCGCCCGGCATGCCTTTTGGCAGCTCGATGGTTGAGTGGGAAGCAAACAGCTTAATATTACCGATATAACGGCTGCTGATGTCGCCTTCGTTAGCAATAGCGCCAACGATATGACGAACTTCAACACCATCATCACGGCCCACTTCAATGCGGTACAGTTCCATCTCGCCAACGTCACGACGTTCGCGACGCGCAGGACGCTCGCCACCGTCACGACTTTCCGGACGACGGTCACGACGATCGCCACGATCGTTGCCACGGTCTTCACGCGGGCTGAACTCACGCTGCGGACGACGTACTGGCTCTGGTGGCAGAATCAGAGGACGTTCGCCCTGTGCCATTTTCAGCAGCGCAGCGGCCAGAGTTTCGATATCGAACTCATCTTCTGGTTGCAGTTTAGTCAACAGACCACGGTATACGTCCAGATCGCTACTTTCCAGTTGCTGGCTAACTTTAGCCGCGAATTTAGCCAGACGACGTTCGCCCAGTAATTCTGCGTTTGGCAGCATAACTTCTGGAATGGTCAGCTTCATCGTACGTTCGATGTTCTGCAACAGACGACGCTCACGGTTCTCAACGAACAGCAACGCACGGCCAGCACGACCTGCACGGCCGGTACGGCCGATACGGTGAACGTAAGACTCTGAATCCATAGGAATGTCATAGTTTACAACTAGGCTGATACGCTCAACGTCCAGGCCACGAGCAGCCACGTCAGTTGCAATCAGGATATCCAAACGACCATCGCGCAGACGTTCCAGAGTCTGCTCACGCAGGGACTGGTTCATATCGCCGTTCAGTGCTGCACTGCTGTAGCCACTACGCTCCAGAGTTTCAGCCACTTCCAACGTTGCGTTTTTGGTTCGCACGAAGATGATTGCCGCGTCGAAATCTTCAGATTCCAGGAAACGTACCAGCGCTTCGTTTTTACGGTAACCGCCGCCGACTTTCCAGTAGCTCTGGCTGATGTCAGGACGAGTAGTATTGCTAGACTGAATGCGTACTTCCTGTGGCTCCTTCATGAAGCGACGGGTAATACGACGAATAGCTTCTGGCATAGTTGCAGAGAACAGCGCGGTCTGATGTTCAGCCGGGATCTGCGCCATGATGGTCTCTACGTCTTCGATAAAGCCCATACGCAGCATTTCATCTGCTTCATCCAACACTAAACCGCTCAGGTTGGACAGGTTCAGGGTACCGCGTTTCAGGTGGTCTAACAGACGACCTGGGGTGCCAACAACGACTTGTGGCCCTTGGCGCAAAGCGCGTAATTGAACGTCATAACGCTGGCCGCCGTACAGGGCCACCACGTTAACGCCACTCATATGTTTAGAGAAGCTAGATAATGCTTCCGCAACCTGAACAGCCAGCTCACGAGTTGGAGCCAGAACCAGCACCTGTGGTGCTTTCAGCGTTGGGTCAATGTTGTGTAACAGCGGAAGCCCGAAAGCAGCTGTTTTACCACTACCGGTCTGCGCCATGCCGAGAACATCACGGCCGTTCAGCAGGTGTGGAATACATTCCAATTGAATTGGAGATGGTTTTTCGTAGCCCAGATCAGTAAGGGCAGAAAGAATAGGAGCGGACAGCCCCAAATCAGCAAAAGAGGTTTCAAGCTCAGTAGTCATGTACACGTGCCTCATTAATAATGGCAGCCAGTCTACATAACTCGTCGAGAAAATTTTCAGTCATTTTCATTGAAAAGTGTGAACCGGCTCAAATTAGATTATAAAACGAACAAAAAGGCCATCACCCGTTAAGGTGATAAACATTGGTTTAAACCAAGGTATATCAGGCTAATAGTTGTCCGTCAGCTATTGCTGGTCCGATTCCGATAGGTCGTCTTGTTCTTGGCCCAAAAGCGCCAATTCCAACAATGCATAGCGGTGCTCAACAAAGTTATGAACGTTGTTAGCTACCGTCAGTTTGAACAGCGCCGAAGCGGTGTTCTTGTCCCCCAGACTTAGGTAATGTTTACCTAAATAGAAGTCAGTTTCACTGAGATGCTCAGCGAGCGAAGTGTTATCCGTTGCATCCGCCTTGAGGCGTTCCATCAGCGTTTTTTCGCTGATATTCCCCAAGTAGAATTCGACAATATTCCATCCCCATTGCCCTCTGTTCGACTTTTCATAGCGTTGCTTCAACGCTACTTCGGCAGCCTTGGGATCAATTTCTTTTTCCACCAGGTACAGCCATAACGAACGGAAGGGATCATTTGGATCGTCTTGATAAAACGCCTGCAGATCATCCTGCGCTAACGGAAAGCGACCGCCATAATAAAGTGCGATGCCCCGATTTAAACGCGCGTAATTGTAAGTTGGATCAAGCTCTAGTACAGAATCAAACGCTTCATAGGCAGCATCAAAATTGCCTGCCTGCGTTAAATAAATGCCCAGATAGTTAAAAACTTCTGGCATATCAGGACGAATAGCTAACGCTTGCGAAAAATCATTTCGCGCTAGTGCCCGTAGCCCGAGGCTATCATACAGCACTCCGCGCTCATATAAAAGCTGCGCGCGCTCATCATCCGTAAGTGCCCGGCTTGCAAGGATCTGTTCCATGCGAGCTAGAATCACTTCCTGCTGCAGCGTAGGCTGCAACGGGATAGCCAAAACCTCATCCTTACGCCAATCATTGTTGCTGCATCCTGCCAGCATGAGTGCTGTCGCAACGTAACACCAGCGCAAGAAAGGCTTCATTTCCTACTCCCGAAGACAAACATTGGATAAACGTCCTTTCATCCGCTTGTTTAACACAAGAGCGTCCTGCCCTCGAGATAAGAACAACTCCCCGCCTCTTGGCAAGGAGTTGAAAACGGACTTAATTACTCTGCTGCTTCAGGTGCTGGAGCTTCTGCATCAGGAGTAGTCGCTTCTTTGATGCTCAGGCGAATACGACCCTGACGGTCAACTTCCATTACCTTAACTGGCACTTCTTGGCCCATTTGCAGGTAATCAGTCACTTTCTCTACGCGCTTGTCAGCGATTTGAGAAATATGAACCAGACCTTCTTTACCGCCACCGATAGCAACGAACGCACCGAAATCAACGATACGAGTTACTTTACCAGCGTAGATGCGACCCACTTCGATTTCAGCAGTAATTTCTTCGATGCGACGAATAGCGTGTTTCGCTTTTTCGCCGTCAGTTGCTGCAATCTTGATGGTGCCATCATCTTCGATTTCAATGGTAGTACCTGTTTCTTCAGTCAGCGCACGAATCACTGAACCACCTTTACCGATCACATCTTTGATTTTGTCAGAGTTGATCTTCATGGTGTAGATACGTGGAGCGAACTCGGAGATATCACCACGTGGCGTGCTGATAGCCTGTTCCATTACGCCCAGGATGTGCAGACGCGCACCCTTGGCCTGGCTCAGTGCTTCCTGCATGATTTCGCGGGTAATACCTTCGATTTTAATATCCATTTGCAGCGCGGTGATACCTTCACGGCTACCCGCTACTTTGAAGTCCATATCGCCCAAGTGATCTTCGTCACCCAAGATATCGGACAGAACCACAAAGTTTTCGTCATCTTTAACCAGACCCATTGCGATACCCGCAACGGCGGCTTTAATTGGCACGCCAGCGTCCATCAGGGCCAGAGAAGCACCACAAACAGAAGCCATTGAGGAAGAACCGTTAGATTCGGTGATTTCAGAAACCACACGAATGGTATAAGGGAATTCGCTCGGGCTTGGCATAACGGCCAACACACCACGTTTCGCCAGACGGCCATGGCCAATCTCACGACGCTTAGGTGAACCAACCATACCTGTTTCACCAACAGAGTAAGGAGGGAAGTTATAGTGTAGCAGGAATGAGTCAGTACGCTCACCCATCAGTTCATCAATATTTTGTGCATCACGTGCGGTGCCCAGAGTCGCGGTTACCAGCGCCTGAGTTTCACCACGGGTGAACAGTGCTGAACCGTGAGTACGTGGCAATACGCCAGTACGAACGTCTAGACCACGGATCATGTCTTTTTCGCGGCCATCGATACGCGGCTCGCCACGCAGCACACGGCTACGAACAACGTCTTTCTCTACGCTGCCCAAGATGTCCTGAATTTCAGAAGCATCCAAAGTCTCGTCTTCGGCCAACAGAGATTCGGTAACTTCAGCTTTGATTGCATCAACCTGAGTGTAACGCTCTTGTTTCTCGGTAATACGGTATGCATCGCCCAGACGTGCGCTAGCCAATTCGGCAACGCGCGCATACAGCGCTTCGTTAACCGCTTCTGGCTGCCAATCCCACTTAGGTTTGCCCGCTTCAGCAACCAGTGCGTTGATGTTTTCAATCACAACTTGTTGTTGTTCGTGACCGAATACCACTGCACCTAACATTTGATCTTCGCTCAGGATGTCTGCTTCGGATTCAACCATCAATACTGCGGCAGCAGTACCCGCAACAACCAGATCCAGACGGCTTTCTTTCAACTCATCGGTCGTTGGGTTCAGAACGTATTGGTCATTGATAAAACCAACGCGTGCAGCACCGATTGGGCCGTTGAACGGAATACCTGACAGGCTAAGAGCCGCAGATGCACCGATCAGAGCAACGATGTCTGGGTTAACCTGTGGGTTAACGGAAACAACGGTCGCGATAACCTGAACTTCATTCAGGAAGCCTTCTGGGAACAGAGGGCGAATCGGACGGTCAATCAGGCGAGAGGTCAGGGTTTCACCTTCGCTTGGACGGCCTTCACGACGGAAGAAACTGCCTGGGATACGACCAGCAGCGTAAGTACGCTCTTGGTAGTTAACGGTCAGTGGGAAGAAGCTTTGACCTGGCTTAGCTTTTTTCTGGCCAACAACAGTAACGAATACTGCGGTGTCGTCCATGCTTACCATAACGGCAGCAGTTGCCTGGCGAGCCATCATACCGGTTTCAATAGTCACGGTATGTTGACCGTACTGGAACTTACGAATAATCGGAGTCAGCAAAATAATATCCTTTAGCTTGATCGGCGCTCGATCGTATTGACGACCTGATCCACCTGTTACTTACCGATCTTCACACTACATCCTCGCGACTAATGACAACCCTTAACTCACCATTGAGCTAAAGTCTCTCATTAGCCGCGCGAAATGCTGTAACGGAAGATCCTATTTTAGAAACAATAACAATACGTTAACGTTTTCTGTCATCGGTTCTTAGAAGAAAGGGGCCAAATTAGGCCCCTTTCTACTTGAAACTCGCAGACTTAGCGACGCAGACCCAGACGCTCGATCAGGGAAGCATAACGCGCTACATCTTCACGCTTCAGGTAGTCCAGCAGCTTACGACGCGTGGATACCATACGCAGCAGACCACGACGGCTGTGGTGATCTTTTTTGTGCTCAGAGAAGTGACTTTGCAAATGGTTAATTTGTGCAGTCAACAGAGCAACCTGAACTTCGCTAGAACCGGTATCGTTAGCACCACGACCGAAGTCAGCAACAATTTTAGCTTTCGCTTCAACACTTAGAGACATAATACAACTCCAAATAATAGATTAAATTAGACAGGCGCCGATCTCTAATTCAGCAACCCAATATGTAAGCCGCACTATTCTACTCTTTGATGTGTGGGATCGCAAGATAGGCCGGTTGAGCCTACTCCACGTGTTCCACAACCAAACGTTTCGGTGCGACTCTGCCATCATCAGCAATAATACCGATGCCGATGAAATTGCGCGCTTCGCCTTCAGTCATGCGGACCATGCCTTCAGTTGGCGCCCCCGCCACCTGAACCGGCTGACCCTGTTTCACATAAGCAGCAACGATTGGCAGCAAATTCACTTCCGGGAAATTCAACACTGCGCTATCCATTGGTAGCAACAGTTTATCCAGTTCCGGGTTAGGTGAACGCTCTTCGGCCTGAGCCGTTTCAACCATGGCGCTTAGTTGCTCCAGCGTCACCATCCGATCGCTCGGATAAGTTGCAACCTGCAAACGACGCAGATAGCTGACATGGGCACCGCAGCCTAACATTTCGCCCAAATCATCAATGATGGTGCGAATGTAGGTACCTTTTGAGCAATGAATTTCCAGCTCTAGCTCATGACCTTCCCAACGAATGAATTGCAGCTCATAGACCGTGATATCACGGGCTTCGCGCTCCACTTCGATTCCCTGACGAGCATACTCGTACAGTGGTTTGCCCTGATGTTTCAGCGCAGAATACATGGAAGGCACTTGCTGGGTGTCACCGCGGAAACTTTCCAACGCGGCGTCCAACTGTTCCTGAGTGAAATTGACGTCACGCTCGCTAATCAACGCACCCTCTGCATCAGAGGTATCGGTACGTTGGCCCAGACGGGCAATCACGCGGTAGCGTTTATCAGAATCCAGCAGGAATTGAGAAAACTTGGTCGCTTCGCCTAGACAGATAGGCAGCATACCGGTAGCTAATGGGTCCAATGCACCGGTATGACCTGCACGGTTAGCACTGAAAAGACGCTTCACTTTCTGCAAAACGTCATTTGATGAGAGGCCTAACGGTTTGTCCAATAACAGAACGCCGTTAATGTCACGGCCACGACGACGTGGTCGACCCATTACTTCTCCTCGTCAGTGCCTGTAGAGGTCTGACGCTCAACGTCATTTTTGATGACGTTTGTGACCAGGTTAGACATACGCATCCCTTCAATCAGGGAGTTGTCATAGGCAAATGTCAGCTCAGGCACGATGCGCAAACGCATGGCTTTGCCCAGCAAAGTACGGATATAACCGGAAGCGTCTTGCAGTGCCTTGATACCGTTTTTGACTGTATCAGGATCGGCATTGTCGGTTAATACATTCAGGAAAGTGACAAAAACCTTGGCGTAGGCCAGATCGCGAGAAAGTTCGATACCCGATACCGTCGCCATACCAACACGAGGATCTTTGATTTCACGCTGTAGAATGATTGCGATCTCTTTTTGCATTTCCTGAGAAACGCGCTGAGAGCGGCTAAATTCTTTTGCCATTAGGATTCTCCAGACAAGTAGGGGGGCCAAGGCCCCCCAAATGGATATAAGCAGATCAGAGGTCGTTAAGCGATGGTACGTTTGATTTCAATGATTTCGAATACTTCGATCATATCGCCAGTACGCACATCGTTGTAGTTCTTAACGCCGATACCACATTCCATACCGTTACGGACTTCGTTGACGTCATCTTTGAAGCGGCGCAGAGATTCCAGCTCGCCTTCGTAGATAACCACGTTGTCACGCAGAACGCGGATTGGGTTGTTACGCTTAATCACACCTTCGGTAACCATACAACCAGCAATGGCGCCAAATTTCGGTGATTTAAATACATCACGAACTTCAGCCAGACCAATGATTTGCTGTTTGTACTCTGGTGCCAACATACCGCTCATTGCCTGCTTAACTTCGTCAATCAGGCTATAGATAACAGAGTAGTAACGCAGATCCAAGCCTTCAGTCTCAACTACGCGACGGGCTGAAGCATCAGCACGGACGTTAAAGCCAAGAATGATTGCGCCAGAAGCAGCGGCCAGAGTTGCATCAGTTTCGGTGATACCACCAACGCCTGAACCAACAATGCGCACTTTCACTTCGTCGGTAGACAGTTTTTCCAGTGAATCACAGATAGCTTCACAAGAACCCTGTACGTCAGACTTGATTACGATGTTCAGTTCAGAAACTTCGCCTTCGGTCATGTTCGCAAACATGTTTTCCAGCTTAGATTTCTGCTGACGAGCCAGTTTAACTTCGCGGAATTTACCCTGACGATACAGTGCAACTTCACGCGCTTTCTTCTCATCACGAACAACGGTAACTTCGTCACCAGCAGCAGGAACGCTGGACAGACCCAAAATTTCAACCGGAATAGACGGACCCGCAGAGGTGATGTCGCGACCTAATTCGTCACGCATCGCACGCACACGGCCATACTCGAAGCCACACAGTACGATATCGCCCTTGTTCAGAGTACCTTCTTGAACCAGCACGGTAGCAACTGGGCCACGGCCTTTATCCAGGAAGGATTCGATAACCACACCGCTTGCCATGCCGCTACGAACCGCTTTCAGTTCCAGAACTTCAGCTTGCAGCAGGATTGCGTTCAACAGTTCGTCAATACCTGTACCCGCTTTAGCAGACACGTTGATGAACTGAGACTCGCCGCCCCACTCTTCCGGCTGGATGCCGTACTGAGACAGTTCGGTTTTAACGCGGTCTGGATCGGCTTCTGGCTTATCCATTTTGTTCACTGCAACCACAACTGGCACGTTCGCCGCTTTCGCATGCTGGATAGCTTCGATAGTCTGTGGCATCACGCCGTCGTCTGCCGCAACAACCAGAACAACGATATCCGTCGCCTGAGCACCACGAGCACGCATTGAAGTAAACGCGGCGTGTCCTGGGGTATCCAGGAAGGTGATCATGCCGTTGTCAGTTTCAACGTGATAAGCACCGATGTGCTGAGTAATGCCGCCTGCTTCGCCCGACGCCACTTTAGTGGAGCGGATGTAGTCCAGCAGAGAGGTTTTACCGTGGTCAACGTGGCCCATGATGGTGACAACAGGAGCACGTGGCTCAGCTGCAACACCAGTACCTGTATCACGGTCGCTCATCAGCGCTTCTTCCAGCTCGTTTTCACGACGCAGGATAACTTTGTGGCCCATCTCTTCAGCAACCAGCTGAGCTGTTTCCTGATCGATAACCTGGTTGATGGTTGCCATTGCACCCAGTTTCATCATCGCTTTGATGACCTGAGAGCCTTTAACAGCCATTTTGTTAGCCAGTTCGGCAACGGTAACCGTTTCGCCAATCACTACGTCACGGTTTACCGCAACCACTGGCTTGTTGAAGCTCTGCTGCAAAGTGCTTGGCTTACGTTTACCTTTACGGCCAACGGCACGCGCTTCTTCGCGATCGGCTTTAGACTCGGAGAGTTTATTGCCTTTTTTCTGTTTGGTCGCTTTGCCACCACGGGTGCGGCTACGGCGATCGCCTTCAACTTTCGCGTCGTTTTCATCTTCTGCGGCGCGAGCATGTTGAGAAGTCGTTACATGGTAGTCAGCAGACTCGGTCTGCTCAGCCACAGGTTCTGGCCATTTACCTTCGTTTTCAGCCGCCATTTTACGGGCCTCTTCAGCAACGCGTTTCGCGTCTTCTTCGACCTTACGGCGTGTTTCTTCTTCTACAGAGCGTTTCAGCTCGGCAGCTTCAGCTTCACGGCGTGCTTTATCGGTCTGAGCTGGCTTGGTTTTTTCGTCGGTTTGTTGATTCGTCACTTTTTCTTTTTCCGCTGCTTGGCGTTTAGCTTTTTCAGCGGCCTCACGTTTGGCTTGTTCTTCGGCCGCACGTTTAGCATTTTCTTCAGCGATTTTCTGCGCTGCCGCTGCTGCTTCACGTTGTGCCTGCTCTTCCGCTTCACGCTGTGCCTGCTCTTCCGCTTTCGCTTGTTCAGCTTCCGGCGTATTTACATAAGTGCGTTTCTTGCGGACCTCGATTTGCACCGATTTACTTTTTCCGCCGGTGCTCGGAATATTCAAGGTGCTACGCGTTTTGCGTTGCAACGTGAGTTTATTTGGCGCGCTGCCGTGTTCACGGTTCAGGTGCGCCAGCAATGTTTCTTTTTCTTGCTGGGTAACGGAGTCTACTTCAGACTTCTTAATCCCTGCATCAGCAAACTGCTGTACCAGGCGATCAACCGGGGTCTGAATCTCTGCTGCCAGCGACTTAACGGTTACATCTGTCATGCTGTTCCTTCCTGCTACAGTTTATTACGCGTTATCGCCAAACCAACAGATATTACGTGCGGCCATAATCAGCTCGCCGGCTTGCTCATCGCTCAGCCCTTCAATATCTGCCAGATCGTCGATACCCTGCTCGGCAAGATCTTCCAGCGTACACACACCGCGCGCAGCCAATTTAAATGCCATGCTACGTTCCAGACCTTCCAAATTCAGTAGGTCGTCTGCGGGTTTTTGATCGCCAAGACTTTCTTCTTGTGCCAGGGCCAGCGTGGTCAATGCAGCTTTAGCGCGTTCACGCAGCGCTTCTACCATATCTTCATCAAGGCCATCTATTTCCAACAATTCGTTGATTGGCACATAAGCCAACTCTTCCAGAGAAGAGAAACCTTCTTCAACCAACACAGTGGCGAAATCTTCATCAATATCAAGATGTTTGGTGAAGGTATCGATCGCCGCATGAGCTTCAGCCTGATGTTTCGCCTGAAGATCATCTGCTGTCATCACGTTCAGTTCCCAGCCGCTAAGCTGTGAAGCCAAACGGACGTTTTGACCGTTACGGCCAATCGCCTGAGCCAGATTGCTAGCTTCAACAGCGACATCCATCGTGTGTCGGTCTTCATCAACAACGATTGACGCAACATCAGCCGGAGCCATGGCATTGATAACAAATTGAGCTGGATTATCATCCCACAACACGATATCGATACGCTCGCCGCCAAGCTCGCTGGAAACGGCCTGAACACGCGCACCGCGCATACCTACACAGGCACCCACAGGATCGATACGTTTATCGTTGGTTTTGACCGCAATCTTAGCACGAGAACCCGGATCACGGGCTGCGGCTTTAATTTCGATCAACTCTTCACCAATTTCTGGCACTTCAATACGGAACAATTCAATCAGCATTTCTGAACGGGAGCGGCTGACAAACAGCTGCGCACCGCGAGCTTCAGGACGCACGTCGTACAGAACACCGCGGATGCGGTCGCCCGGACGGAAGTTTTCACGTGGCAACATATCTTCACGGCCAATCACCGCTTCAGCGTTGTTACCCAAGTCCAGCGCGATACTATCGCGGTTAACTTTTTTCACTGTACCCGTAACAATCTCGCCCAAATACTGACGGAATTGCTCGACCACCATCGCACGTTCGGCTTCACGTACTTTTTGTACGATAACCTGCTTCGCGGTTTGTGTAGTAATGCGGTCGAAAGTTACGGATTCAATCTGATCTTCAACATAATCGCCCAACTGAATACTTGGGTCTTCAAATTGAGCGGCTTCCAGCGTGATTTCACGCGTTGGCATAGTCACTTCGTCAACAGCGACCCAACGGCGGAAGGTGTCGAAATCGCCGGTTTTACGATCGATGCTGACACGGACTTCAATTTCTTGTTCGTATTTTTTCTTGGTCGCTGTCGCTAGAGCGGTTTCCAACGCTTCAAAAATCTTCTCGCGCGGAAGGGATTTCTCATTGGAAACTGCTTCTACAACAGCCAGAATCTCTTTGTTCATCCTAGTTGCCTCATCCAAACTTTAAAAGTGGGGTACCAGGTTCGCTTTCTGGATGTTGCTCAGCGCGAACACTTCATCTTTTCCATCCACAGTAACCGTGATCATTTCACCATCAACAGCTTTAATAATGCCCTGCCATTTCCGGCGGTTTTGCATTGCCATACGCAAAACCAGGATGACTGTCTCACCAAGGTAACGAGTATAGTGTTCGGCGGTGAACATAGGGCGATCAAGGCCCGGAGAGGAAACTTCCAAGTTGTAAGCGACTGTGATTGGATCTTCTACGTCCAATACAGCGCTGACCTGGTGGCTGACATCAGCACAAGCATCAACAGTGATCCCGTCGTCACTATCAATATAGATTCGTAGCGTCGATTGGCGCCCCCGGATGAACTCGATGCCGACTAATTCGTAGCCTAACGCTTCGACCGGTGCTGAAATAATCTCTGTTAACTTTTGTTCTAATGTGGACAAGCCCACCCCCAAGACATAAAAAAAGGGCTTAATAGCCCAGTGATTCTGTTGTCAAATAACAAAAAACCCCGAAATTCGGGGCTTTATGCAACTGGACCCTGTTTGCCGCTAAGCGGCTTCGGTACAACTTTCTGACAAGTATTTTTTTCAAATTGAAATCGAAAGTATTGAGGACTGCGAATACTACTATTTGAAAAAAAACACTTTAGGAAAGTGGTTGCGGGGGCCGGATTTGAACCGACGACCTTCGGGTTATGAGCCCGACGAGCTACCAGGCTGCTCCACCCCGCGTCCGAAAACGTGGCAAATACTACGTCGATAACGATAAAAAAGCAAGTTATCTATCTGTTTGGTACCGAGGACGGGACTTGAACCCGTAAGCCCAATCGGGCACTACCACCTCAAGGTAGCGTGTCTACCAATTCCACCACCACGGCACTGATATTAATGGTCTGCTTTACTGTCCAAGCGCCACAACCATTCTACAACTTTCTTTCTGTACTATCTTACGACGCTACAACAACTTACTATTTCTTACTGCGGGATATCGCTGCTCGGCTTAGCGGGTGCTGCCGGCGCTGTAGTCTGCTCAGCTTTAACTGGCTGACCCAGGTTTTCCCACTCGCTGCCTTGACGGCCCTGGTTGGTGCTCATATTGCCCAAAATCAAACTGATGACGAAAAATAAAGTCGCCAAGACAGCCGTCATGCGGGTCATGAAGTTACCGGAACCATTCGAACCGAACAGAGTTGCAGATGCACCTGCTCCGAATGAGGCTCCCATATCCGCGCCTTTACCTTGCTGCAACATGATCAGAGCCACAAGCCCAATCGAAATCAGCAAGAAAATTACCAGAAGAGCTTCGTACATAGTTGTACCTGTATCCTTGCGGGTTCACCGCATGCCAAATGCTTTTCACCCATAACAGCGGGAATTCATTCACCCACTTAAGCGGGTGTGAATACTAACCAAAGCGGTTAATACACGCAAGGGCAATTTCACTAACCTGGCTCATTTGCAGAAAAAACAGCCAGGTTATTCAACTTGCGGACAATTCAGCAGGGAAGAGCTTCCTCCTCCCCTTAAAATAAAGCCATTAACCTGCTGCTTTTACCGCATCGGCAATACGATGAGCCAGAGACTTAATCAGCTCTTCCTCTTCATCGCCTTCAACCATTACGCGGATCAATGGCTCAGTGCCCGATTTACGTAACAGCACACGGCCACGCCCCGCCAGTTCAGCCTCAACCTGCTGAGTCACGGCAACAACGGCGTCAGACTCTAGCGGATTGTGATTACCGGAGAAACGAACGTTAACCAGAATCTGAGGCAATAACTTCATGCCACTGCACAGATCATGCAGGCTCATGTCGTTACGCACCATCGCAGTCAGTACTTGCAAACCTGCGACGATACCGTCACCTGTGGTGGTTTTATCCAATAGAATCACATGGCCGGAGTTTTCAGCCCCGATACGCCAGCCGTTTTCCTGCATTTTTTCCAACACGTAGCGGTCGCCTACTTTTGCACGAGCGAAAGGAATGCCTAGTTGCTTCAGCGCTAACTCCAGACCCATATTGCTCATCAGCGTACCCACAGCGCCGCCTTTTAGCTGACCCTGACGCAGGCCTTCACGCGCAATGATATAAAGAATCTGGTCGCCATCCACTTTATTGCCCAAATGGTCAACCATCATCAGGCGGTCGCCGTCGCCGTCAAAGGCAAGGCCAACATGTGCTTTTTCAGCCAGTACACGCTCTTGCAGCATACGAACATCGGTAGCACCACATTCTTCATTGATGTTCATACCGTCAGGCTCACAGCCGATGGCAATCACGGTAGCACCCAGTTCACGTAATACGCTTGGCGCGATGTGATAGGTTGCACCGTTGGCGCAGTCCACAACGATTTTTAAACCGTTCAGATTTAATTCGTTCGGGAAAGTGCCTTTACAAAATTCAATATAACGACCGGCTGCATCAACAATACGGCTGGCTTTACCCAATTCTGATGACTCAACGCAGGTCAGTGGCTTTTCCATTTCCGCTTCAATGGCTTCTTCTACTTCGTCAGGCAATTTTGCACCATCAATATCGAAGAATTTAATGCCGTTGTCATAGAAAGGGTTATGAGAGGCGGAAATAACGATGCCCGCTTCCGCTCGGAAAGCGCGAGTTAGGTAAGCCACAGCAGGAGTTGGCATTGGGCCAGTGAATGACGCGGATAAACCAGCGGCAGCCAGACCGGCTTCCAGCGCTGATTCCAGCATGTAACCGGAAATACGCGTATCTTTACCAATGATGATCTTACGCGAGCCATGACGAGCCAGAACTTTCCCTGCGGCCCAACCGAGCTTCAATACAAACTCAGGCGTAATCGGGTTATCACCTACTTTTCCGCGAATGCCATCTGTACCAAAGTATTTACGGTCACTCATAATTTCTCTCTATTCCTTCGCTGAAAGTGTTGCCTCGACGATACGCATCGCCTCGACGGTTTCTTTAACGTCATGCACTCTGACGATCTGCGCTCCCTGCATTGCCGCAATGACTGCACAGGCAACGCTGCCAATAACTCGCTGTTGAGGTGGCACATTAAGTAACTGACCCACCATTGATTTTCGCGACATTCCGACCAAAAGCGGAAGCTCGAAATGGTGAAGTTCCGCCAGCCGAGCCAATAGCTGGTAATTATGCGCTAAATTTTTACCAAAACCGAATCCCGGATCGAGTAACAATTTACTTTTTGCGATACCTGCTGCAACACAGCGTGCAATGTGATGCTCAAAGAACTGGTTCACATCCGCCAGTAAATCATCATAGTGAGGGGATTGCTGCATGCTCTGCGGTTGCCCTTGCATGTGCATCAGGCAAACCGGCAGGCCCGTCGCTGCCGCCGCTTCCAGAGCGCCCGGCTCTTGCAAAGAACGAACGTCATTGATCAGATGCGCGCCGACTTTGGCTGATTCAGTTATCACTGCCGCTTTTGAAGTATCAACCGAAATAAAAATCTCAAAACGTTTCGCCAACGCTTCAACTACCGGAATCACTCGATCCAATTCTTCCTGCTCGCTCACTTCAGCGGCTCCAGGCCGGGTTGACTCGCCGCCCACGTCAATCAGAGTTGCACCAGCGGTAATCATCGCCTGCGCGTGATGAAGTGCATTATCGAGATCGTTGTGGCGTCCACCGTCAGAAAACGAATCGGGGGTCACGTTCAAAATCCCCATAACCTGAGGATGTGAGAGATCGAGCGTCAGATCCCTAGCAGTCAAATACATCGTTATTTACCTTAAAAGTGGCTAAGCACTTCAATTTATCCCGGTCAGAAAAAGAAAAACCCCGAGCAAGCCCGGGGTTATATTAATCACTACGCATTTAGATGCCAACAATCCGCTTACTTATCACCTAACTGTTCTGACATGGTGTTGCCAGGCGTTGGGGTACGCGGTTCGTCAACAGGCGTTGGGGCCTGTGGCGTATTGTCACTATCAGATGGTTTCTTCTTCGTAGCGTCGTCCCAGCCAGCCGGCGGGCGAACTTCTTTACGATTCATCAAATCATCAATTTGCGGTGCATCAATAGTTTCATATTTCATCAGCGCGTCTTTCATGGAATGAAGAACATCCATGTTTTCCATCAGCAACTTACGTGCACGCTGATAGTTACGCTCAACCAGCAATTTCACTTCCTGATCGATGATACGCGCGGTTTCATCGGACATATGCTTAGCTTTTGCCACTGAGCGACCGAGGAACACTTCGCCTTCTTCTTCAGCATAAAGCAGCGGACCCAGTTTTTCTGAGAAGCCCCATTGCGTAACCATGTTACGTGCAATAGAGGTAGCCACTTTAATGTCATTTGAAGCACCGGTAGACACTTTTTCCGGGCCATAAATGATTTCTTCAGCAAGACGGCCACCGTACAGCGTAGAAATCTGGCTTTCCAGTTTCTGACGGCTAGCGCTGATTGCATCGCCTTCCGGCAGGAAGAAAGTCACACCCAATGCACGGCCACGAGGAATAATCGTCACTTTATGCACCGGATCGTGTTCCGGTACTAAGCGACCGATAATCGCATGGCCAGCTTCGTGATATGCCGTAGATTCTTTCTGGGCTTCGGTCATCACCATAGAGCGACGTTCCGCACCCATCATGATTTTGTCTTTGGCTTTCTCAAACTCGACCATTGAAACAACGCGTTTGTTACCGCGAGCGGCAAATAGCGCAGCTTCGTTGACCAAGTTAGCCAAATCAGCACCGGAGAAGCCAGGTGTACCACGGGCAATCACTGACGCATCGATATCGATATCCAGCGGTACGCGACGCATGTGGACTTTCAGAATCTGTTCACGACCACGCACGTCTGGCAGACCAACTACAACCTGACGGTCGAAACGACCCGGACGCAGCAATGCTGGATCCAGAACGTCCGGACGGTTAGTTGCCGCAATCACGATGATACCTTCATTACCTTCGAAGCCATCCATCTCAACCAGCATCTGGTTCAGGGTTTGCTCACGTTCATCATGACCACCGCCCAAACCTGCGCCGCGTTGGCGACCTACCGCATCAATTTCATCGATAAAGATGATACATGGCGCAGCTTTCTTAGCTTGTTCGAACATATCGCGAACGCGGGATGCACCCACACCAACGAACATTTCGACGAAGTCAGAACCGGAAATAGTAAAGAATGGCACTTTAGCTTCCCCTGCAATGGCTTTCGCCAGCAAGGTTTTACCGGTCCCTGGAGGACCAACCATCAATACACCTTTCGGAATTTTACCGCCCAGCTTCTGGAAACGGCTCGGTTCACGCAGGTACTCAACCAGTTCGCTAACTTCTTCTTTCGCTTCGTCACAGCCTGCAACGTCGGCAAAAGAGGTTTTAATCTGATCTTCAGTCAACATGCGCGCCTTGCTTTTGCCAAAGGACATTGCCCCTTTGCCGCCGCCGCCCTGCATTTGACGCATAAAGAAGATCCAGACCCCAATTAACAACAACATTGGGAACCAAGAGATAAAGATAGAAGCCAGCAAGCTCGGTTCTTCCGGTGGCTCACCAACAACTTTCACATTTTTAGTCAACAGGTTATCAAGCAGTTTCGGGTCATTAACCGGAATAAAGGTCGTGTATTTGCTGTTATCTTTCTTGCTAACATTAATTTCACGCCCGTTGATACGTGCTTCACGAACCTGATCTTGGGATACGTCAGAGATGAAAGTAGAGTAATCCACTCTACGACCATTCGATTCGCTGGGACCAAAGCTCTGGAATACAGACATCAGTACGACTGCAATAACTAACCAGAGAATTAGGTTTTTCGCCATGTCACTCAAGGGATTAACCTCATATTACAACTGTGTTAACAAACAGCGTTAGGGTACTACAGTTTCCGCCCTGTCGCTACAATGTACACTTCTCGCGATCGCGCACGAGAAGCGTCTGGCTTACGAATCTTAACTTTCGTAAACAGGGAGCGAATTTCCCGTAGGTATTCATCAAAGCCATCTCCCTGGAACACTTTCACCAAGAAACTTCCGCCTGGTGCCAGTACATCACGACACATATCCAGCGCTAATTCAACCAGATACATCGATTTAGGGATATCGACTGCCGGAGTACCACTCATATTCGGGGCCATGTCAGACATAACCACCTGAACTTTTTTCTCACCTACCCGCTCGAGCAGTGCTTTCAGCACCAGTTCATCACGAAAGTCGCCTTGAAGGAAATCGACGCCAACGATAGGATCCATTGGTAAAAGATCGCAAGCGATGATTCGACCTTTACCACCGATCTGAGTAACGACATACTGAGACCAGCCACCCGGAGCTGCACCTAAATCCACAACTGTCATACCGGGTTTAAAGAGTTTATCGCTCTGTTGTATTTCATCAAGTTTAAACCAGGCGCGCGAACGTAACCCTTTTTTCTGCGCCTGAATCACATATTTATCGCTAAAGTGTTCTTGTAACCAGCGACTGGAGCTAGCTGAACGCTTTTTATTGGCCATCTCTTTTTCCAACTATCCTAATTAAGAGCCCGCGCATCTATTGCTTAGCTCGCGTAGACTCCCTAACCGGTGAAAGACCGATTTGGTGATACACATGAGATGGCGGTAGAATGAACCGTTTTCAATCCCAACTTAAGCAAAAAAGACGATGAATCTGAATAACAAACAAAAACAGCACCTGAAAAGCCTGGCCCATCCGTTAAAACCAGTAGTGATGCTGGGCAATAACGGCTTGACCGAAGGGGTGCTGGCTGAGATCGAACAAACACTGGAACATCATGAACTTATCAAGGTAAAAATCACTGCTGAAGAGCGTGAAACCAAAACCTTGATCGCTGATGCTATCGTGCGTGAAACCGGTGCAGTTAACGTGCAAATTATCGGTAATATTTTGGTACTCTACCGCCCAGCGAAAGAGCGCAAGATTATTTTACCGCGCTAATGACGCTCGTTTTAAAGAAAAGGTGCCATGCACTTAGTTCTGATAAAAGGCCGCTTGCGGCCTTTTTTCTTTTCTTTACAAATATCTGCTTACTTATTGCTCAAAGTAGCCGTTTTACAGATATTCGACTTTAAGAATTTCAAATTCTACATCGCCGCCCGGTGTACGAATAACCACCACATCATCAACTTCTTTACCGATGAGGCCGCGGGCAATCGGGGAATTTACTGAAATAAGATTTTGTTTAAAATCTGCTTCATCATCACCAACAATGCGATAGGTCTGCTCTTCTTCCGAGTCCAGATTTAACACTGTAACCGTAGAAGCGAAAATAACCCGCCCATTATTCGGCATTTTGGTGATATCAATCACCTGAGCATTAGATAACTTCGCTTCAATTTCCTGAATACGGCCTTCGCAGAACCCCTGTTGTTCACGAGCCGCGTGGTATTCAGCATTTTCTTTTAAATCGCCGTGTTCGCGAGCATCCGCAATATCAGCGATAATCTTTGGGCGACGCACGCCCTTCAAATAATCGAGCTCTTCGCGCAGTTGATCTGCACCACGTACCGTCATCGGAATCTGTTTCATCTGTTAAATACCTCTAAATCTATCCTGTTCAAATAATCGTCATCCTGACGTTTCGAATGAAAATACGGCTAGCCTAAAATCCTACCCGCCTCCAGGCGATTAACAAAAAAATCCCTCCCGGAGCGAAAACTCCAAGTCAGGATCGATTTTGCATTTTGATAAACATTTTAACGTAGAGTTCCTTTAGGGTCATCGTTTACTTTCGCCCTCGTTGCACCGTAGTATGGCTGTACGTTACCCAGCAGTTATACCGAAATTATGCATTTTTCACGAATAGTCAGTAAATTGGCCTGCGTTTTTGCGATCAACATCAGCGTATTCAATGCCAATGCGGCGCAGGTAGAAAATTACACGCAGTATCTGCCCGATGGGGCGAATCTTGCTTTAGTGGTGCAAAAGATCGGGGCGACAACTCCGGTGATAGACTATCACGCCCAGCAAATGGCGCTACCGGCCAGTACCCAGAAAGTACTGACCGCGCTCGCCGCCCTGTTGCAACTAGGGCCTGATTTCCGTTTCGTTACAACGCTGGAAAGTCATGCCCCGATAACTGACGGCGTGCTGCGCGGTAATCTGATTGCCCGTTTCGATGGCGATCCGACCTTAACCCGCCAGCAGCTGCGAAATATGGTAACAACGTTGAAAAAAGCGGGTCTGCGCCAAATTGCCGGGGATCTAATTATCGATACCTCAGTTTTTGCCAGCCATGATAAAGCGCCAGGCTGGCCGTGGAACGATATGACCCAGTGTTTCAGCGCACCGCCAGCGGCCGCAATTGTCGATCGCAACTGTTTCTCGGTATCTTTGTACAGCGCGCCGAATCCCGGCGATATGGCCTTTATTCGCGTCGCTTCCTACTATCCCGTGCAAATGTTTAGCGAAGTTCGCACTTTGGCAAAAGGCTCGCCAGATGCCCAATATTGCGAACTAGATGTGGTCCCCGGCGAACTCAACCGCTTTACCCTTACCGGCTGCCTGACTCAACGCAGCGAACCACTGCCCTTAGCCTTTGCGGTGCAAAACGGCGCTAGCTATGCCGGTGCTATTTTGAAAGATGAGTTGAAAAAAGCCGATATTCAGATCGACGGTAATCTAAGACGCCAAACCACGCCGAGCGCGGCGGGCAGCGTATTGGCGCAGGCACAATCCGCTCCGTTGCATGACTTGCTAAAAATCATGCTGAAAAAATCCGACAACATGATCGCCGATACAGTTTTCCGAACTATTGGCCATCAGCGTTTCGGCGTTCCGGGGACCTGGCGCGCCGGCGCTGACGCAGTCCGTCAGGTTTTACGTCAGAAAGCTGGCGTTGACCTCGGAAATAGCATTGTGGTGGATGGTTCTGGTTTATCGCGCCATAATCTTATTGCTCCTGCGACCATGATGCAGGCATTGCAATATATTGCCCAACACGATCAAGAGCTTAATTTCATCTCTATGCTGCCATTAGCAGGTTATGACGGCACATTGCGCTATCGGGGTGGTCTGCACGAAGCGGGCGTGGATGGCAAAGTGTCAGCCAAAACCGGGGCGCTGCAAGGGGTCTACAATCTGGCGGGCTTTATTACTACCGCCAGCGGTCAGCGCATGGCGTTTGTCCAGTTCCTGTCTGGCTATGCCGTTCCACCGGAAGATCAAAAAAATCGCCGGGCGCCGCTGGTTCGATTTGAAAGCCGCCTGTACAAAGATATTTATCAGAATAACTGAAAACCATGAAACTGCTGATTGTCGAAGATGATGAGTTGTTACAAAAAGGCATTGCCATGGCCCTCACCAGTGAGGGCTACGCCTGCGATTGCGCCAGTGCTGCGGCTGAAGCCAACGGTCTGATTATCACCAGTCAGTACAGCATGGTTATTCTCGATCTGGGGTTGCCCGATCAGGATGGTGCCATGTTGCTGCGCCAATGGCGCCGCCAAAGTATTAGCCTGCCGGTGTTGATATTAACGGCTCGCGATGCGTTGGAAGACCGCGTCAATGGGCTGGATGCTGGCGCTGATGATTATTTGATTAAACCTTTTGCACTGGCAGAATTGTTGGCTCGCGTGCGCGCTCTGATTCGCCGCTATCAGGGGCAAAGTGATAATTTGCTTCAGCAAGGGGATTTGAGCCTCAATCTAGCAACTCAACAGGTTTATCTACAGGAACAGCCTCTGGAAATTACGCCGAAGGAGTTTGCCATTCTTTCCCGCCTGATTATGCGCGCCGGGCACACTGTCAATCGGGAGCTGTTACAGCAAGATCTCTATACCTGGCAGGACGATCTTGGCTCGAATACTCTGGAAGTACACGTACATAATCTACGAAGAAAATTGGGTAAAGATAGAATCCGAACGGTTCGGGGCATTGGTTATCGCCTGGAAGTCTTATCATGATCAGCATGCGTCGTCGTCTGATTCTAATGCTGGCGCTGATTCTATTAGTCACTCAGTTAATTAGCGCGCTGTGGCTATGGCATGAGAGCCAGGAGCAAATTCAGTTTTTAGTCGATGAAACTCTCACTGCCAAAGTCAGAAATGAAAAAGTCGACACAGAAATTGCGGAGGCCATTGCTTCACTGCTGGCCCCTTCCCTAATTATGATGGGCATCACTCTCCTCGCCTCTTTTTGGGCTATCAGTTGGATAATACGCCCGTTGGATCAGCTTCAGAGAAAGCTTTCCGAACGCTCCGCGGACAATCTTAGCCCGCTGGTTATCAAAAGTGATATGCAGGAAATCGTCGCCGTTACCGGTACGCTAAATCAGCTGTTTTCCCGCCTTTCCAATACCATTCAGCAAGAACGTCGTTTCACTGCCGATGCCGCCCACGAACTACGCACCCCCTTGGCGGGCATTCGTCTTCATCTGGAATTGATGGAAAAAAATGGCGTAGCGGAAAGCAAAGTGCTAATTAATCGCCTCGATTTACTGATGCATACCATCGAACAACTGTTGATGCTGTCACGCGCAGGGCAGAATTTTGCCAGCGGACAATATCAGACTTTTGACTGGATTCAGGATGTTGTGCAACCGTTGAAGGAGGAACTGACCGAAATGGCGGCGCAGCGTAAACAGCGTCTCCAATGGATTCTACCAAAACGTTCCTGTATTCAAGGTGAAGCCGCCCTGCTGCGTTTAATGCTGCGTAATCTGGTGGAGAACGCTCACCGCTATAGCCCCGCAGACAGCCTGATTATCGTTAAACTGACATCGCAGGATAGCGGTGTACTGTTGCAGGTTTTGGACGAAGGCCCTGGGATTAAGGAAAACCAGATTGGCGAGTTGACGCAAGCTTTTCGCCGTATGGATCAACGCTATGGCGGAAGCGGACTGGGGCTGAATATCGTATTGAGAATCGTACAGTTGCATCAGGGAAAACTGTCGCTGGAGAACCGCAGCGATCGACAGGGATTAAACGCTCAGTGCTGGTTGCCAAATCAGCAATAAGCCCAAAAAACGAAAGGCTGCCCGCAGGCAGCCTCTTTTAGCTCAAAACTGATGTTTGAAATTAACGCTCGTAAATGAACTCGACGCCATCGTCGTCTTCTTCATTCCAATCGTCATCCCATTCGTCTTTCGCTTCATCTTCCACTTCAGCCAACTGTTCACGGTGATAATCATCCCACATGAACTCGACTTTCTCAGGGGCCGTCTCAGCAATTGCCATGGCTTTAGGTTGGGTATTCAGGAAGTTCATAACGTCCCAGCACAGCGCGTTAACGCCTTCGCGGTTAGCGGCCGAGATCATATAATACTTATCTTCCCATCCCAAAGCGTCTGCAATCGCCTTAGCGCGTTCTTCGGCTTCAGCCTGGTCTAACAGGTCAACCTTGTTGAACACCAACCAGCGTGGCTTCTCGGCCAGATTTGCACTGTATTGCTGCAATTCATTGATAATGATCTTGGCATTCTCAATAGGATTGGATTCATCAATAGGTGCGATGTCGATCAGATGTAACAGTACGCGGCAACGTTCCAAATGTTTCAGGAAGCGAATACCTAAACCAGCGCCTTCCGAAGCCCCTTCAATCAAACCAGGGATGTCGGCAACGACGAAACTTTGCTCATGATCCATCCGCACCACGCCCAGACTTGGGATCAAGGTGGTAAATGGATAGTCGGCAACTTTCGGTTTTGCCGCAGATACCGCACGGATAAAGGTAGATTTACCTGCGTTTGGCAGACCCAGCATACCGACATCAGCCAGCAGCAGAAGCTCTAGCATCAGTTCGCGAGTTTCCCCTTCGGTGCCCATAGTTTTCTGACGCGGCGCGCGGTTAACCGAAGATTTGAAACGGGAGTTACCCAAACCGTGGAACCCGCCTTTGGCAACCATCAGGCGCTGCCCGTGACGAGTCATATCACCGATAACTTCGCCGGTGTCCTGATCCAATACGCGCGTACCGACCGGCACCTTGATGGTGATATCCTTACCGCGTTTACCGGTACAATCACGGCTCTGGCCATTCTGTCCACGTTCAGCGCGGAAAGATTTCACAAAGCGGTAATCAATCAGAGTGTTCAGGTTTTCATCAGCCAGCAGGTAAATATCACCGCCGTCGCCGCCATCGCCGCCGTCCGGGCCGCCGTTAGGAATATATTTTTCACGACGGAAGCTTACACAACCGTTACCACCATCGCCGGCTACAACCAGAATCGCCGCTTCATCTACAAACTTCATGTCTCTCTCCGTAAATCATTCACCGGGCTGCTTCAACGGAGCAACCAGGGTTGTTTCTGTCCGCCGTGGCCACCATCGATGACCAATTGCGGAAAACATTGCGCCTGCCACCACCACAAACGCCCCTATGTAGCCCACGGCATTGAGGGGAGGTGCGGCAAACATATCTGGCCACGCCAGCGCTAATAAATTTGAAAAAATCAGTGTAAACAACGGAGTAAGCGTCACTAAAGCGCTTACCTGCGCCGCCTGCCAACGCGCCATGGCCTCAGCCAAAGCTCCGTATCCAACCAAGGTGTTAACCCCGCAGAACAGCAGACACGCCAGTTGCCATCCACTCAACTGAAAAATAACGCCGGGTTTGGCCAGCGGAAACAGAACCAGTGCACATAAAGTGTACAACAAGACGAGGATCTGTTGCGATGCCATGCGTCTTAATAGCACCTTCTGAGCGACACCGTAGCTCACCCAAACCATAGCGGCGCACACGCCTAACGCCACGCCGAGGGTGTAATCCGTCAGTTTGGTAAAGATTTCCAGCAGGCTGGTGTTAAAAAAGAGCATCAAACCGCATATCAGCATCGCTGCGCCGATAATCTGCGTCATTCGCATGCGCTCTTTTAAAATCAGCACACTGGCGATCATCATCCCAACCGGTGACAACTGTCCGATAACCTGAGACGCCGTCGGGCTAAGATACTGTAGCGATGAGCTGAAAAAGAGAAAGTTCCCCAGCAAACCGCAGGTGGCAATAACCAATAACAACAACCACCGAGGTTGACGAAATAACGTGAGAGAAGGCAATTGCCGTCTGGAGGCCAAAATCAATCCCAGGCCCAAAGATGCAAGCGTAAAGCGGTACCAGACGATGGTAAAAGGGTCCATCACTTCAAGTACTTGCTTCATTGCTATCGGCAGAATACCCCAGAATACGGCAGTCGTTAACGCGAGAAGAATGCCTAAACCGGCCTGCTGTTTCGTATTCATGACTTCACTCAGGCAAGGTCAACCCAGAAATGTAAAAAGCCCCGCAACAAAATTGCAGGGCTTACATCTATTAGCAGGACGCGAAAAACTTATTCAGCTTCGATGCTGATAAATTTACGGTTTTTCGGGCCTTTAACTTCGAACTTGACTTTACCGTCAGCCAAAGCAAACAGAGTGTGGTCTTTACCGCAACCTACGTTGATGCCAGCGTGGAATTTAGTACCACGTTGACGAACGATGATGCTGCCCGCCAATACTGCTTCGCCGCCAAAACGCTTAACGCCTAGACGTTTACTTTCGGAGTCACGACCGTTACGAGTCGAGCCACCAGCCTTTTTATGTGCCATTTGTCCGCTCTCCTAAAACTTAAGCGCTGATACCGGTGATTTTAACATCAGTGAACCACTGACGGTGACCTTGCTGCTTACGGTAGTGCTTACGACGACGGAATTTAACAATCTTAATTTTGTCGCCACGACCGTGAGCAACTACTTCAGCTTTGACCAGACCGCCATTGACTAAAGGAGCGCCGATATTGATTTCTTCACCGTTAGCGATCATCAGAACTTGGTCAAACTCAATTGTTTCACCAGTTGCGATGTCCAGCTTTTCCAAGCGAACGGTTTGACCTTCGCTTACTCGGTGTTGTTTACCACCACTTTGGAAAACCGCGTACATATAAAACTCCGCTTTCCGTGCACCCTACTTAAGTAGTCCAGAGCGCACTATAAATATTCATATTAGGGCGCGAATTCTACGCAAAAACGGATCGGATGACAAGCGCAGAATAGCTGCAAACGAAGAAAAAAAGCGCAGTTTCTTACATGTCATTTATTTAACGCGTTTTTCAAGTACAATCATGGTCTCAGGGAACGTCATGTAATAATGTTAGCGGCGATGTCATCGTAGTTAAAGAGAAAAACAGCTGAATAAAACAATGAACCTAGAAAAGATTATCGAGTTAACCGCGCAGGATATGGCGGCCGTGAACGCAACAATTCTCGACCAGTTGAACTCCGATGTAACACTCATCAATCAATTGGGTTACTACATTATCAGCGGTGGCGGAAAACGTATTCGCCCCATGATTGCGGTGCTGGCTGCCCGATCGCTGGGTTATCAGGGCGATAAACATGTCACTATCGCTGCATTAATTGAATTTATTCATACTGCAACATTACTACACGATGACGTTGTTGATGAATCCGATATGCGCCGCGGGAAAGCGACGGCTAATGCCGCCTTCGGTAACGCAGCCAGCGTGCTGGTTGGTGATTTCATTTACACCCGCTCTTTCCAGATGATGACCAGTCTGGGGTCTCTACGCGTGCTGCAATTGATGTCAGAGGCCACCAACGTAATTGCAGAAGGCGAAGTTCTGCAATTAATGAATTGTAATAACCCAGATATTACCGAAGAAAGCTATATGCGGGTGATTTACAGTAAAACGGCCCGCCTGTTTGAAGCCGCAGCTCAATCTTCCGCCATTCTTGCCGACGCAACCCCAGAGCAGGAAATTGCCCTGCAGGATTATGGTCGCTATCTTGGCACCGCATTCCAGCTTATCGACGATTTGTTGGATTACAGCTCCGATGGCTCCACTCTCGGTAAAAATACCGGTGACGACCTAAATGAAGGTAAACCGACTTTGCCGCTGCTGCATGCCATGAATAGCGGGAATCCCGAGCAGTCCGCCATGATCCGCAAAGCGATTGAAGAAGGAAACGGTCGCCATTTGCTGGAACCTGTTCTGGAAACCATGCGCCAATGTGGCTCTCTGGATTATACCCGTCAGCGTGCGGAAGAAGAGGCTGATAAGGCAATTGCCGCATTGCAGATATTGCCACAAACTCCACATCGATTAGCGCTGGAAGGTTTAGCACATATGGCCGTACAGCGAGATTTTTGAGAAACTTAAAGAAACAACCCGGAAGTTAAACAACGACTGGGTTGTTTTCCTGATTTATCGCTAGCGATTAACCAAACGCGCCATTAATGTCCCCACGCCCTCACGGAAAATAAACGCAATAATTTGATCGCGTTCTTCCTCCGTCAACTGGTAATAAGCTTCAATCCAAACCTGTAAAGGATCCTGTCTGGCAACGATATATTCCGCAGGCTCCTCTCTCATCCTTATCATATCCAGCACTTGCCCAGGAAAGCTATCTACATGATATTCAATAGCTTTACCCTGAACTCCACGTCGGCGGCGTAGTTCCCAGCCTTCGCGTCTGGCCATCTGGTTAATTCCCTGTGGCGAGGAGGGTAATCCTGCGATGCCTGCTAATTCCCTGGCTGAAAACCACTGTTTCTTCATTGATGATCTACTCTCGGTTTTACTCAACAATTCGGGCATCCGCACAGCGCGATAAAATAGATGCCCCGCTCAGCATTAATCAGGTAATGGCTAAACGCGTCATTAACGAACCAATCCCTTCACGCAAAATAAAACTAATGATTTTGTCGCGCTCCGCTTCGGTTAACTGATAGTAGGCCTCTACCCATACCGCTATCGGTTCCTGTCGCGTGACGACATAATCTACCGGGTCCTCTTTGAGTCGTAGCAGACTAAGCACGCTTACCGGCAAACTATCTATATGATATTCAACCGCTTTACCCTGAACTCCCCGGCGACGCCGTTGTTTCCAACCTTCACGTTTTGCCATGAGGTTGATTCCTTGTGGAGACGAGGGCAACCCCGCGATACCTGTCAGTTCCTTGGCAGCAAACCACTCTTTTTTCATAGCCTTTCTTCTCTACTATGCGGTAACACGCAAAAAAGGAATTTTTAGAAAAGATTTGAAAATCATTTGGAAATTTGATGTTATCCTGTTTCTAAATGATTACTTTTCGTTCGTAATATGATTAACGATACACGGTTAGTTATACCACTAACATGCCAGCAGCTTAGTAAAAAAAGGATTAAAGATGATTTTAAGGAAATCTGATTGGCACCCTGCCGACGTTATTGCGGCACTGCGGAAGAAAGGGACAACCCTAGCGGCGTTGTCTCGAAATGCCGGTCTTAGCTCATCAACGCTAGCTAATGCCCTGACACGTCCCTGGCCGAAAGGTGAGTGGCTAATTGCGGAATGTCTGGAGATCCATCCCTCGGAAATCTGGCCTTCCCGCTATTTTGACGCCAGAACAGGGGCCTTACTGGATAGGAAAACGCGTATTCGTTCAGTACAGCCATAAGTTACTAACATAAAAAAAGCCGCCGGTGCTTGCCACCTGCGGCTTCTTAGACGAAACAGTCAGGGGGAAATACCCCCCCGCTATTTTCAATCAACGATTCTTATTTGTTGACGAAATCTACGCCTAGTTCGATATCTTTGTGCAGCACGTCCAGCATGCTTTCTAATGCATTTTGCTCAAAGGCGCTAAGTTTGCCAATGTCTTTACGTTCAGCAACGCCTTCTTTTCCCAGCAGAATTGGTTGTGCGAAGAAGCGAGCATATTTGCCATCGCCTTCCACATAAGCACATTCAACAATACCGCTTTCGCCTTGCAGAGCGCGAACCAGAGACAAACCGAAACGTGCAGCAGCCTGACCCATAGACAGCGTTGCAGACCCGCCACCGGCTTTTGCTTCAACGACTTCAGTACCTGCATTCTGGATACGCTTGGTCAGGTCGGCAACTTCCTGCTCGGTGAAGCTCACGCCAGGAATCTGTGACAGCAATGGCAGAATAGTCACGCCAGAGTGACCACCAATAACCGGCACTTCGATATCCTGAGGCTGCTTGCCTTTCAACTCAGCAACGAAGGTATTTGAACGAATGGTATCCAGAGTGGTGATACCAAACAGTTTATTCTTGTCGTATACGCCAGCTTTTTTCAGTACTTCAGCTGCGATAGCTACGGTGGTGTTTACTGGGTTAGTGATAATACCGATCAATGCCTTTGGGCAAGTACGGGCAATTTGCTCAACCAGATTACGAACGATCCCAGCGTTAACATTAAATAGATCCGAACGATCCATGCCAGGTTTACGGGCTACACCGGCAGAAATCAGAACTACATCAGCGCCTTGCAGAGCGGGTGTAGCGTCTTCGCCGCTGAAACCTTTAATATTGACTGCCGTAGGGATGTGGCTCAGATCTACAGCTACACCCGGAGTAACCGGAGCGATGTCGTACAGAGAAAGGTCTGAACCTGAAGGAAGCTGAGTCTTGAGTAGAAGAGCGAGGGCCTGGCCGATACCACCAGCGGCACCGAGAACTGCAACTTTCATCCTATACTCCTTGTTATATTTAATTTAAATTTGCCGTGAATTCATCTATTTACGCACCTTAGTTTATTGCGATTTTAAACACAATCTATTAACAGTCAGATTGAGATATCACGCATTAAAAACGGGTGTGAAGTCGGCTTATTTTAGAGTAATTCGCTTATCGATTAATGATATAGCGCACATTCTTCTAAAAATAATTTAAGCATCCACAACAGGTTAATCGGCGGTTACATTACACCCTTCCATAACATCAGAACAACATCATTTTAATAACATTTTTGTCACGACTGTTTGATTGCTACACATTTAGCTTAGGCATAATAATTAGAGATATATTTACGCTAAATTGTCATCTGCACTGATATAAGAGCTTTTATTACTTCCTACGCACGCTAACGTTGAATAAAAATTCATTTAAATGCATAATTGGCGTCCTAATTCTCCATTCCCCTAGGTGAAAAATGCGAAATCCCGCAAAACAAGAAGACCTTATCAAAGCGTTTAAAGCGTTATTGAAAGAGGAAAAATTCAGTTCTCAGGGCGAGATTGTTTTGGCATTGCAGGAGGAAGGGTTTGAAAACATTAACCAATCCAAAGTATCACGCATGCTAACCAAGTTTGGTGCTGTTAGAACCCGCAATGCGAAAATGGAGATGGTTTACTGTCTGCCAGCAGAATTGGGCGTTCCAACGACCAGCAGCCCGCTGAAAAATCTGGTTCTCGACGTAGATTATAATGATTTTGTCGTGGTGATTCACACCAGCCCTGGTGCGGCTCAGCTTATCGCTCGCCAGCTAGATTCATTGGGAAAAGCAGAAGGCATCCTGGGTAGCATTGCCGGAGATGACACAATTTTCACTACGCCAGCCAAAGGCTTTAGTGTTCAACAGCTGCATGACGCTATTTTAGATTTATTCGACCAAGAGCTGTAATCCCAGCCAAAAAGATCGCGGCCAGTAGAATCAAGGTTCTATTGGCCTTTTACCGCACATACTTTTCCTTTCAATCCCTTTGCCATCTTCGCTCTGTGACAGCCTATTTCCTTAGTCATCTTCCTTTACCTTGCATCAGACCATCCTTTCCAACGCACGCAGCTTTGCTTCTTTGTTCGTTATCCTCCTATAGATATGGCTAACCTCTGAGCAATTTGCCGAGAGGCATACTGCATGCAGTCAATATCACTGGATTTCCTTATATAACCAGCACGGACAATTACTATTTTTAATTAAGCAGCAAATACACGCTAAAATTTTTCGCACTTTTGGTCAAAAACACCCACCCGTTTGAAATATCTACTCTTTTGTCTCAATTACTCATTTTTTGATCGATTTTTATTCCGTTTGGTTATTAAAAACTAATAACCCACATTAAAGTAACTTAAAATATTATTAGTCAGCTATTAATGTTTTTAGTGACTAGATGTATACTCATTTCGTGACGTAAATCACATTTACGCAAACTAATAAAAGAACATTAAGAGGTCATAACATGAATATTAAAACTACCGTAGCAGCTTTAAGCGTTCTTTCTGCACTGTCATTTGGTGTATTTGCAGCGGATTCAATCAACGCAAGCCAGGCTGCTAACTTACAGTCTGTTGGCACCATCACCGTTAGCGGTGTGAATGGGACGCCTTCAGATATTCGTCAAGCACTGTCTGACAAAGCAGATGCTCAAGGTGCCAAGGCTTATCAGGTTATCGAGGCTCGCGAAGACGGCAACTTCCACGCTACAGCAAAAATCTACCAGTAAATCCTGACCTGGCGCATTGCGCTGCCAGATTCAGTCAGATATAGAAACACAATCAAAACAACAGCCTCTAAGTAGCAGAATCGATAATAATGCTTTCTGGTTGTTGGCTATTTTTAGGAAAAGATCATGAAAATCAAACATACCATCGCTGCACTAGGCTTATTCTCCGTTATCGCTTTTGGTGCCTCAGCCGCCGAGTCTGTTAATAATGCTCAAACCAACAGACTGACCGATATGGGAACCATCAGCGTGAGTGGCATTACCGGCGCGCCTTCTGATATTACTCAGGCACTTGCCGACAAAGCCGATAGCAAAGGCGCTAAAGCGTATAAAATCATTGAAATGCGTCAAGAAAATGGCTGGCATGCAACAGCCAAGATTTACAAATAAGGACGAACGCACGGTGTTTTAACCAGCAAATCCTAAACAGACTGACTTGCTCAATAATCTTTTAACCATAAACAGATAAACATGAGTCTATTGAGCAAGAAAAAGTAAGAAATATTCACTCCAGATAATCCCTCGCTGTCCTATCCAGCGAACCCTTTTGCCCCCTTTCGGGGGCTTTTTTTATCTCAATCAGTTTAATAACTGTTGATGAGCCTTTTTATCCAGCGCCTCCAACAGTTTGCTATGGATTCCACCGAAACCGCCGTTACTCATGACCAGGATGTGATCGCCCGGCTGAGCGGTTTTTACGATCATTTCTACCAGCGTATCAATATCAGCACTCCATGACGCCGGTTGAATACAGGCTTCGGCCACTTCCACCACCTGCCACGGAATATGCTGCGGCTGGAACAGGAAGACTTCATCAGCTCGGCCGAGTGACGGTGCCAGCTCATTTTTGCACAACCCCATTTTCATGGTGTTAGAGCGAGGTTCCAGCACCGCCAAAATCCGCGCTGTCCCGCCAACCTTGCCACGCAGCGCAGCTAAAGTAGCCAGAATAGCCGTTGGATGATGAGCAAAATCATCATAAACCGTTACGCCGTTGGCTTCGCCACGTAGCTCAAGACGGCGACGGGCATTGATAAAATCACCGAGAGCGCGACAAGCGTCGGCTGGCTGTACACCCACGTGCCGAGCGGCAGCAATGGCCATCAGCCCGTTATGCATATTGTGTTCACCTACCAGCGACCAATTCACTTCGCCAACCAGTTCATTATCTAGGAATACCTGATAAGAGCTGGCATCAACCGTGACTTTCTTCGCTGACCAACTGCCGGTTTCGCCCACAAATTCCTGCTCACTCCAGCACCCCATCGCCATCACCTGTTTCAGATGATTATCGTTATCTGGCAGGATGATCTTGCCTTTGCCCGGCACCAAACGCACCAGATGGTGGAACTGCCTCTGAATCGCTTTAAGATCGTCAAAGATATCAGCGTGATCGAATTCCAAATTGTTCATGATCAGCGTGCGTGGG
The DNA here is from genome assembly GCF_001112925.1 of Yersinia nurmii. Classification (GTDB taxonomy): domain Bacteria; phylum Pseudomonadota; class Gammaproteobacteria; order Enterobacterales; family Enterobacteriaceae; genus Yersinia; species Yersinia nurmii. The sequence goes on along the minus strand of NZ_CPYD01000009.1, from coordinate 110,186 downwards.
CTGTAATGAACGAATTTGGAACGCTTATCGAAGAAGGCGCAGTCATATTCGTCGGCCTCGATCACAAAGAATGGGCTGTTTCCTAAACGGGCAGAAACGTCAAAATTACCCGGTACACCACCAATCACAAAGCCTGGCTCATAGCCACAGGCTTCCAGAATCCAGGTCACCATACCGGCGGTGGTGGTTTTACCGTGAGTGCCTGCGACCGCAATAACCCAGCGCTCAGGCAGAACCTGATCGTGTAGCCACTGTGGGCCAGAAACGTAAGGAATACCGCGTTCTAAAACCGCTTCTACACAAGGATTGCCTCGAGTCATCGCATTACCGATGATCACCAGATCCGGTGCAGGATCGAGCTGAGCCGGATCGTATCCTTGGATCAAACTGATCCCTTGATTCTCTAACAAGGTACTCATCGGTGGATAAACGTTAGCGTCGGCCCCAGTGACCTCATGCCCCAATGAGCGTGCCAGCATTGCCAGCCCCCCCATAAACGTGCCGCAAATACCAAGAATATGAATGCGCATAAATGTTTCCGTCTGATTACATCGAGTTTGCGGCTATTCTACCGCTCAGAATCCGAGAGAAGAAATGGAATTGCCTATGAATCAATCTTAGCTTTGGGCTACACTGCGAGCACATTGTAAGTGGTTTGTTAGTAATTCGATATTCAACCGTAGATTCAGGGATTGTGTCATGAAAACGTTAGGCGAATTTATCGTCGAGAAACAGCAAGACTTCTCTCACGCCACAGGCGAATTAACTGCGTTACTGTCAGCGATCAAGTTAGGCGCTAAGATCATTCACCGCGACATCAATAAAGCAGGTCTGGTCGATATTCTCGGCACCAGCGGCGCTGAAAATGTGCAGGGTGAAGTTCAGATGAAATTGGATTTGTATGCCAATGAGAAACTGAAAGCCGCTCTTAAAGCGCGTGGCGAAGTTGCGGGTATCGCGTCTGAAGAAGAAGATGACATCGTTATCTTCGAAGGTGAGAGAGCAGAGAACGCCAAATATGTGGTTCTGATGGATCCATTAGACGGCTCTTCTAATATTGATGTGAATGTCTCAGTCGGTACTATTTTCTCTATCTATCGTCGCATTACGCCAATCGGCGAACCCGTCACAGAAAAAGATTTCCTTCAGCCGGGCAGCGCTCAGGTTGCGGCAGGCTACGTGGTCTACGGTTCATCCACCATGCTGGTCTACACTACCGGTTACGGCGTTCACGGTTTTACCTACGACCCATCGCTGGGTGTTTTCTGTTTATCCCATGAGAAAGTTCGCTATCCAGCAACCGGTTGCATGTATTCGATCAACGAAGGGAACTACATCAAATTCCCTCAGGGCGTGAAGAAATACATCAAGTATTGTCAGGAGCAGGATGATGCAACCCAGCGTCCTTATACTTCTCGCTATATTGGTTCTCTGGTCGCAGACTTCCACCGTAACCTTTTGAAAGGTGGCATCTATATTTATCCAAGTACCGCCAGCCACCCGCAAGGGAAGCTGCGTTTACTGTACGAATGCAACCCAATGGCATTCCTGGCTGAACAAGCCGGCGGTAAAGCCACCGACGGTGTGAATCGTATTCTGGATATCGTGCCGGAGAAGCTGCATCAACGTGCGCCATTCTTCGTCGGTACCAAATCTATGGTGGAAGATGCAGAGCGTTTTATCGCTCAGTTCCCAGATTAATTATTATTCCATATAGATTGAATCAAGCAGCGGCTATGGCCGCTGTTTTTTTTATGCTGCCACGGTTTCTTCATCCGGCTGCAGCTTAAAGACCGCCATGCTGGCAGCAAGCGCATCCGCCTGCTCTTCTAGCGAGCGCGTTGCCGCCGCAGCCTGTTCAACTAACGCTGCGTTTTGCTGCGCGACCTGATCCATTTGTGTAATCGCCAGATTAACCTGCTCAATACCAGAGCTTTGCTCATGGGACGCAGCGGTTATTTCTTTCATTAATGCCGTTACCCGGCTTACCTCACGGGCAATATCATTCATGGTTTTACCGGCGGACTCAGCCATATCAGCCCCTTCCCGTACCCGACTTTGCGATTCCACAATCAACCCTTTAATTTCTTTGGCTGACTGGGCGCTGCGCTGAGCCAAATTACGGACTTCACCGGCGACGACGGCAAAACCTCGTCCCTGTTCTCCAGCGCGGGCCGCTTCTACCGCCGCATTCAGCGCCAGAATATTAGTCTGAAACGCTATGCTATCCATCACGCTGATAATATCGGAAATCCTTCGAGAACTGGCGGTGATCGCCTGCATTTTATCCATCACATGATTAACCACCGAACTCCCCTGATTAGCGATCTCAGAGACGCTCATGGCCAAACGGTTTGCCTGGTCTGAATTCTCCGCGTTCATTTTCACCGTAGAAGTCAGTTGCTCCATGCTGGCGGCAGTTTGTTCCAGCGAAGCGGCTGATTCTTCGGTTCTTTGCGCAAGATGGGTATTACCTGCGGCTAACTCCCGCGATCCGATACCAATCTGACCGCCAACATCCCGGACATGGCTCACCGAAGCCACCAGCGATTGCTGCATCGCCTGTAAAGCTCTGGCCAAGCGCGCCAGTTCGGTTTTACCTTCACCATTAATACTATGGGTCAGATCTCCGGCCGCAATAAACTCCAATTGATGAATAGACTGCTCCAACGGGCGCAAAATAATAATTTGCAAAGCAAACCAGGCAACTATCGCGGAAAACAAGGTTATTAGCCCCGAAGCGACAATAATGGCAACTTTAATATGTGCAGCGCTATTGGCTTGCTCAATCTGCTGCTGGCCTGCATTCAACGCATAAGCGCGGAATTGCTGCACATCTCCATCGAAAGCACCGCTGATACTGGAAATCCGGTTTTCCAGCGCTTCATAGTAATCGTCCGCATTGCCCGCTTTGATCGCTTCCAGCATCGGAACCACGCCTTGCTCGAGATAGAATTTATAACTTTGTTGAATATTATTCGCTAGATCTTCCCCTTCTCCTCTGGCAGTGACCGCGGCAATAAAGCGCTTCATTTCTTGCTGGGATTGGGCCAAATCGGCTTCAATTTTGTTGGCCGTTTTCTGGGAATCATCAATCAGGCCGATTTCCATTTGCCTGACGGCCAAGGCAGCCGCAGCTCTGGCACTTAACGTCGCATTAAAACTATTGGATAACGCCCCCAACTCCTCTCCCTGAATCTGATTAATGATCCGCAAAGAATTAGAGCTTTCGTGAATAGAGTTGATACCAATTACGCTAACAACTAATAAAATCAACGACATCAAACTCAACTGGGCGATCAACCCAGTCTTTACGGTAATCTTTTTTAACATCTGTTTTTCCCGGTTATCTGCGAAGAATGAAGATTACAAAGCGTTAACTAAAAGTGAGCAGGCATATTATTTAGATAAGTTATCGGCGCACCCGATACCTTCTTGAGCAATCGCGAGTAAAACAGGTGAAAATAGATACGATTAGGCAATGACGAGATTTCTACGCGGCTTGTTCAGCCAAATTTAGCTAATACCTCCATTATCCAGATGTGAAAAGGACGGGAATTAAGAAAAGAGTTGGCTATAATAGCCGGCACTCCATTTCTGGTTTGATAAAAGGAAACCGACATGAGCTTGAACTTAGTACCAGCAGGTAAAGACCTGCCAGAAGATATTTACGTTGTGATCGAAATCCCAGCTAACGCCGATCCAATTAAATACGAAATCGACAAAGAAACCGGTTCTCTGTTCGTTGACCGTTTCATGTCTACCGCCATGTTCTACCCGTGCAACTACGGCTACATCAACAACACCCTGTCTTTAGACGGTGACCCGGTTGACGTTCTGGTTCCAACACCTTACCCATTACAACCGGGTTCAGTGGTTCGTTGCCGTCCAGTTGGCGTGTTGAAAATGACTGACGAAGCGGGCGAAGATGCCAAGCTGGTTGCCGTTCCACACAGCAAACTGACTAAAGAATACGATCACGTTAAAGACGTGCAAGATCTGCCAGAACTGCTGAAAGCACAGATCAAACACTTCTTTGAGCACTACAAAGATCTGGAAACCGGTAAATGGGTTAAAGTTGACGGTTGGGAAAATGCAGCAGCAGCGAAAGCTGAAATCGTTGCTTCTTTTGAGCGCGCTGCCAAGAAGTAATTCTTGCCGCGGCTCCATAAAAAAACACCGCTCAATGAGCGGTGTTTTTTTTCACATCACTTTTCTTCGTGTTCTTCGTGGCGTTTCAGCCAGTCACCGCTTCGAATCCGCGGCAATCCTGCAACATTCAGGCGATAGAGATAAATCCAGGCACTACCAAAAGGCGTCTGAATTAGCTCACGCTTATAATCTTTGGTATTACTCTTCAGTTCATCCAGCTCGGTCATGATGGCTGAGTTTATCCGATAAACTTCGCAATGCACCTGACCTTCCCCCGGAATCACTGCAGGATAATGGCCCAAGTTGTACATTTCATACCCATCAAGGTCATATTCACCCAAAAGCTGAGCGTCAGTCATCCAGTGACTGTTACCTTGTTTGCGCCGTAAACTGCCGTAGACAATAATTCGCATCGTTAAAACTCAAACTGATAGAGCACATCCAATGCCTGATTAATACCAGACACCGCCTCCAGATACAACCTGGGCATCAATCGATAGCGTAATGTTAACGTCGCCAATGAGTCAAATATACCGACACCATATTTTACCTGTAGGTCTTTGGTGACATATCCGCTAACGACCACTTGCGAACTGTCTCCTACGCCCTGAGTATCCAACGCCAGATCGCTTACGCCAAACGCCTCACCGATTTTACCAACCAGCTTGCCGCTCTGCGCCACGCCCATGCCGATGAGCATTGAGGTCATCATGCTGCTATCGGTGCCAGAACTGCTCAGACCTTGGCCGCGCAATAAGTAAGACAAAGCCTCTTGCTGAGACTTGACCGGATCGGAGAACACTTCAAGCTGCGGCGCATCTGCCAGCCCGGTAACCCGAACCCCAGCGGTGACGCCATCTTCGGTAGAATCTGGGTTACGAATCGCTTCAATATTCAGCAGCGGTTGATCCGGCGGACCGGAGAATAACAGCAAGCCTTTACGCACGATCAGATCCTGTCCATAGGCGCGGAAACTACCGGACGGTATATTAATTTGGCCGTTTAACCCCAAACCACGCTGATCCTGAACCATTTTCAGATCGCCTTGCAGACGTGCTTTCAGGCCAAAAGCGTTCAGGCGAACATCATTGCCAACGTGAATAAGCAGATTACTGTTAATCGGAATACCCGTGCTTCTTGGGGCGATAGGCTGAAGATCATTATTCAACATCACCTCATCCGAGGAGACACCAACCGCGCTTTCAGGCACTTCCTGTACCGTTATACGCGCCCACGGAATATCCACAGAACCGTTAAGAGAGAACAGTTGCGGCGTGGCTTCAAACACAATATCCGGTGATACATCAACGCGAACCATTGGTGGGATAGTGACACGCAGCTTGTTGCCTTTCGCCGCGATACGGGCACGCCATGCATCGATATTACGCCAATCCGCGCTCCCATCGAGATTAAGCTGCCCGTTTGTTGTTCGAATCAGCCCTTCCAGAGTGGAGGTCATGCCGTCAAAATTCACCGCCAGACGCCCATCAATAACATCAAATGGCATCCAGCTACCGTCAATATCTACGCCGTCGAGCGCTAAACGCCCGAAGACCAGGGGATTTTTGGCATTGCCACCGAGACGCAGGTTGGCGTTCAACATCCCTTTGGCTTTCTCGCCGTCGCTGAGAATCGGATTAATCATCGCCAGCGAAATATTACTGATAGCAACATTACCAGAGAGATTTCTACGCCCTTGCGGATCGGCGACCTGCACCTGCCCGTTAAACTGGCCGTTGTTTGTCAGCTTAATGAGCCAATCGGCCTGAGCCCGGCCATTATTCAGTGCCGCGTTCAGGTTCAGGGTATCAAAGGCCAGCGGCAGAGGATTCCCCTGAACCATCTGTTTGACGTTAACCCCTTTACCAACCAGCGAAACCTTGGCCTGAGGCAAGGCACTACCTTCTGTCCAGCTCACGTCCGCCCGACCGCTAAATACGCCGTTCAGCGTAGTATCCGGCCCAAGGAAGGGTTTAATCATCGCTAAATCAAAGCGATTAAGCACGATGCTAGCCTGCCCACTTGGCCCTGCTTCAATGGTCCGTGGCACACAAAGCTCGGCATTCGGGTTCTGCCAGCAATGTGGCCCGATGGTGATTTTCTGTGCCGTATTCAGATAATCCAGAGCAATAGCGCGATTTAAACGCCATTCTCCAACCGGCGTGTCAAAGCGGGTATTGTTCAGATTGCCACGCCAGCGCTGCTGTTGACGATCGAAACTGCCGTCCAGCGCCAACTGGCCAGAAACCGGCTCTCCCTGAACGTTTAACCGAAGCTGATGCTGCTTTTCGCTGCCTTTAGCATCTAACGTCAACAGACTGACCAATAAGTCGTCCTGCTTCAGCTGCTCAACCCGCACCGCCAGTTTCCCCTGAATCTGCTCAGCAGAACGCACATCGCCATCTACCTTAATCCGACGAATATGTAGTGCTTGCCATTGCAAACCCGTCGCGGTTAGATCGGCCACAAGCTGTGGTGCTGCAAGATCGCCGCGCAGCTTCAGATTGCCTTTAACCACGCCAGCTAAACCTGGCAGAGCGCCATCTAACTGCGGTGCGTCTATATTGGCGTCGAGAACCCATTTGTCATTCAGATCGCCCTTCACATCCAGCTTATTGCGACCCAACGCCAGATTGATCCCCGGAATATGCCATTGTCCGGCGGCATTGCCGGTGAGAGAACCTCTGGCCGTGACGCGATTCTGTTTTACGTTACCGTCTAAAGTCAGCTCTGAGACATTCAGTTGCCAGCTACCGCCGTACATACTGCCGCGGGTAACAATCTTACCGTTCAGTTTCGCAGGCCATTCCGGCCACTGCTTCGCCGTATTGATGCCATTTAGCGTCAGAACAGAGTTCCAGCTAATGGCCTGACTCCAGTCGGCTACGCCGGTTAGATCGGTATTTCCTTGCAGTGCCGCCAACCGTAAACGAGTTAGCCTGAACTGCTCAACGTTACCTTTCCCGTCCAAAGTAATGACGGCGGGAGGAATATCCGTCCCTTTTACGTCTGCTCGGAGAGATAACGCATAATCCGTGGCCTGTCCGTTAAAACGTGTTTTGAAGTTATTGACCTGGAACTGAGCGTCGCCGGTGAATGGCCAACGCAGCTGCTTGCTTTGCAAGGTCAAAACCAGAGGTAAACCGGCTTTAGCCAATTCAGCTTGAGCGTCAAGCTGAGCGCTAACCGGGCCGGACAAATTTAGCGCCACGGTGAGTTGATCCCGCAGACCGCCGCCCAGATTCAGTTTAATCTTCTCGCCTTTCAGCGGCTCAACGTTGACGGCACTATTTACCACCAGCTCCAGCGGCCATTTATCTGCCAACGTAGCCTGCCCACTGGCGGTCAAGCCACCCTGCGGGGATTTAATATCCAGCGTTTCCAGCGTCACCCTTTGCTCTTGCGTGCTGGCTTTCAATATCAGGCTAGTGATTAATGCTTCGGTATCGCCGGTCATACGCAGCTGTTGAGCATTGATTTCCTGAATCTGCAAATCGACAGGCAAACGAAAATCAGGCAACTCTGGCAGCAACGGCTTAGCGAACAGGGCTTTTAACGTTTCCCCTAGCGGTTTTTCTGGCTCGGAGGACTGAGCTGAACCTTGCGTTGGCGTGGAATCAGCCACTTTCTCCGCTGCTTTTTCCGTGGCTTCTTTGACTGCAATTGCTGTGTCTACCGCCGGTTTTATCGCGTCCGGTACAGCAACTGGCGCGGTTTTCGGTAAGGCAATCAACAACCCGCTAATTTTGGTTGGCATCAAGGTTAACGCGCGTTGTTGCCAGTGAGCGCCAGTGCGGAACTCATCCAGCGAAATCGCCGTATCATCGATGGTCACTTTGACATTGTTAATCGCCAGCAGCCGCAGAGTCATCGGATACGGCGTGCTCAGCTCGCCCATTGGTTCGCTATCCGGCTGCGTAGGCTCAGAAGGCGGCAGCGATTTTGTATCGACAATCACGTCAATATCCTGCGCTGTCAAAGCGTTAACGCACAGTTCGCTACGTTTAAGACAAGATAACTGCAGGGAAAGATGGAACTGGCCGGCTTTCACCGTCACGCCCGGCATTTGGTACTGAACGCCTTTCAGCGTGAGATCCCGCCATCCGCCGCTGACACTGGCAATATCCAGCCCCGGCACCCAACGCGCCGCGCTGTTGATCAGAAAGTGCAAACCGGCAGTGGTGCCGAGCAAACCGGCCAGAGTGCCGATCAACAACAGCAAAATGAGTAAAAATGCGATACTGAGTTTCTTTAGCCAACTCATAGTTCAGGCCCCAAACCAATATAGAATTGGACTCCGTGGGTTTCTTGATCGCCAATCGGCGCTGCGAGGTCAAATTTAATCGGTCCAACCGGGGATTCCCAGCGCACGCCAACACCCGCACCGGTTTTAAAATCGCTCTTACGAATATCGTTCACTGCTTCACCCGAATCGATAAACACGGCACCCCACCATTTTCCAGTGACGTTATATTGATATTCGATGGAGCCAGTAGCCAGCTTGGATGCACCGCTCAATTTACCGGAACTATCCAACGGTGAAATGCTTTGATATTTATAACCACGCACGCTGCGATCGCCACCGGCGAAGAAACGCAGAGATGGAGGGACTCGATTAAAGTTATTGGTTTCGATCCAACCGAGATTTCCTCGAGCAACGAAGCGGTTTTTCTCACCTAATGTACGAATCCACACATTTTGCGCCTGGAACACGGCAAAATCGACGTCAGAGCCCCAGGTAGTATCAGAAACGTCCACCGAGTAACGTTGGCTGTCTCCCCACGACGGCATCGCCCCGCCGCGCTGACGGGTGCGGTTCACACTGGCGCCCGGATACAGCAGCATAGTGGTATCCGTAACGTTACCCTGCGTAAAGTGGTCCAGACTCCAGCGCAGGTTGATAGAGCGCTGCCAGCCGCTGGACATATCCCAGAAACGCGCCACGTTCAGTGTAGTAGTGTCAGATTTAGTGTCATTCAGATCGGTACGTTTGAAACCGCCTTGTAGCAGATAATATTGCTCAAGTGGATTTTTCAGCACAGGAATACGGTAGCTAAAATCTAGGCTTTGCTCAGGGGCCGAAACGTTGGCACTCGTCGTAAAACTGTGACCACGATTATTAACCCACGGTTTACGCCAACTGGCTTTTACCCTAGGGCCGATATCGCTGGCAAAACCACCGCCTAGCTCAACGGTATTTTCCGTGCGGGGCGTCAGCACGGCGTCTAATGGCAATATTTTACTTTTCTTCGCATCGCGAAAATCAGGAGAAACCACCACGGAGTTAAACCAATTGGTGGCCGCTAAACGGCGGTTGAGTTCGGCTAAATCATCCGAGCTGTAATCTTGCCCTGCGTGGAAAGGAACCAAATTTTGCAGGTAATCGTCGCGAATTTGTGAACCTTGAAAATTCACCGTACCGAAACGATAGCGTTCGCCGCTGTCAAAATCGATATCCCAAAAGGCTTTCCGTAATTCAGCCGCTACGCCTAACTGACTTTTTATCATGTTAGCGTCAAAATAACCCCGGCGTAGCGCCAGATTAGTCAGCGAACCTTTGAAGCTATCGAATTCGCCATGGTTCAAAATTGAACCGATTTTTGGCGTATCCCGGCGTACCAAAGCGAGATAGGAAGGATCGGTTTTCGCACCGCCTTGTAACACGATATCAACGCCAGCAATTAATACCGGTTCACCCGGAGTGACCTTCGCGATTAATATTGAACGCGCCGGTGCAGGCTTGGGCTGTAAATCAAATTCAATGGTGGGATCGTAATAGCCAAGCGCTCTAAGCCCCTGACGGATTGCTTCGTCTACCCTAGCGCGGAACCGGCCATCGGCGCTGACTTCATCGGTGCTGATAGTCGATAATCGCGCCCGAACGTTTCTTTCCAAATCCCCGCTAAGACCTTCAACCTGTAGCCGAACATTGGCGGCATAAGCGAACGGTGTGGCGAGTAATGCACACAAAAAACACACAATAGGGTATCGAGACACGCGTACTCCTGATTAATTTTTACTTTCCTGTAAAAAACGATCTCACCGGTTACCGGATATATGGCGGTGTTTTCACACCCTATTTCCCTTTATGAAGACCGATTTAAGCCTGTCGCCCCTGAAATTCTGCGTTAAGCTGATACATTAACGCAATATGCCTCTTATTGTGTGCAAACTCGCAATCAGATACAACTATCTATCCTTTAACACTGTGATAACCGGAGTTCATTTTGCTGCACAATTCAGAAAAATCAGCCGTTATTAACGCACAAGATGCCTTGCCGGGACGTACCACCCCGATGCCGGTTGCAACTACTCACGCCGTAAATGGCCACTCAATGACTCATATTCCAGAAGGAATGAAAGAAGCGATTTTTGCCATGGGCTGTTTTTGGGGCGTAGAGCGCCTGTTCTGGCAACAACCGGGCGTTTATAGCACCGCCGCAGGCTACAGCGGAGGCTATACGCCAAACCCGACTTATCATGAAGTTTGCAGCGGTCGCACTGCTCACGCCGAAGTGGTGCGAGTGGTGTTTGATCCCAAAGTGATTAGCTACGACCAGTTACTACAGATCTTCTGGGAAAACCACGATCCGGCTCAGGGAATGCGCCAGGGCGGCGACATCGGTACTCAGTATCGTTCGGCTATCTACGTATTGACCCAGGAACAGGAACAGCAGGCTAACGCCAGCCGCGCCCGATTCCAGCAAGCAATGGCAGAGGCCGGTGATAAACGCACCATTACCAGCGAGATTACTGCGGCTTTGCCTTTCTATTATGCAGAAGACGACCACCAGCAGTATCTGTATAAAAATCCTCACGGTTACTGTGGTTTAGGGGGCATTGGGGTTTGCCTGCCGCCGAATTTGTAGGGCTAGCGGCCATCTGATTGCTGCTGCTATACTATCCGGGCTGTTGACACAGCCCGATGGCGGCTTTCCTGCCCGCCATTTTAACTTTTATGTATGACCCTTCCTTACGATCGCCGACTGAATCGTCGGTACGACACGGATAGATTATGTTAAACAGTATTTTACTGATTCTTTTTCTGATCGCGGTAAGTGCCTTTTTCTCTTTATCGGAGATATCGCTGGCTGCTTCACGCAAAATCAAACTTAAACTTCTTGCTGATGAGGGAGACATCAACGCACTTCGTGTGCTGAAACTGCAAGAGACGCCGGGCATTTTCTTTACAGTGGTGCAAATCGGCCTGAATGCCGTCGCTATTTTGGGTGGTATTGTTGGTGACGCCGCCTTCTCGCCGTCATTCAAAGTGGTGTTCGAGCGCTTTATGTCGCCCGAAATGGCAGACCAGGTCAGTTTCATCTGCTCATTCGTTCTGGTAACCAGCCTGTTCATCCTGTTTGCCGATTTAACCCCGAAGCGCATCGGTATGATTGCACCAGAGACGGTTGCCGTCCGGATCGTCAACCCGATGCGTTTCTGCCTGATGATCTGCCGTCCGTTAGTGTGGTTCTTCAACGGTATGGCCAACCTGATTTTCCGCTTATTCAAACTGCCAATGGTTCGTAAGGATGACATTACATCCGATGACATCTACGCCGTGGTGGAAGCCGGAGCATTAGCTGGGGTACTGCGCAAACAAGAGCACGAACTGATTGAGAACGTTTTTGAGCTGGAATCCCGTACCGTTCCGTCATCCATGACATCTCGCGAAAGCGTGATTTATTTTGACCTGCGGGAAAGCGAAGAAAGCATCAAAGAGAAAATCGCGACTCATCCACACTCCAAGTTTCTGGTTTGCGACGGTCATATCGATCAGGTCGTGGGCTACGTCGACTCTAAAGACTTGCTAAACCGCGTGCTGGGAAACCAGAGTTTGGTACTGAGCAGCGGCGTACAAATCCGCTCTGCGCTGATAGTGCCAGATACTTTAACGCTTTCTGAGGCGCTGGAAAGCTTCAAAACTGCCGGAGAAGACTTCGCCGTTATTCTTAACGAGTATGCATTGGTGGTTGGGATTATTACTCTGAATGACGTAATGACCACGCTGATGGGAGATTTAGTCGGCCAAGGGCAGGAAGAACAAATTGTTGCTCGTGATGAAAACTCATGGCTGATTGAAGGCGGTACACCTATTGATGACGTGATGCGCGTGCTGGATATCGATGAGTTCCCGCAGTCTGGCAATTATGAAACCATCGGCGGTTTTATGATGTATATGCTGCGTAAAATTCCGAAACGCACGGATTTCGTCAAGTATGCCGGCTACAAGTTTGAAGTAGTCGATATCGATAGCTACAAGATCGATCAGCTACTGGTTACCAAGCTCACTGATACTCCGGCTCCTATTCTGCCCAAAGCGCCACACGAAAGCAGCGATGCGTGATTGATACGATCAGAATGACTTGCTGAAAATACTAGCGGCCCCATTATCGGGGCCGCAATTCATTCGGCGCTACTGCTTTACGCCTTATCAACCCATTTCTGACTGTAGCCGTAGAACCTGGCGGTTGACCTCGGACATCACACTATAGTGGCGTTTATCTCGTACTTTCGGAGGCAAAATTTTACCTTTGTCGAATTCAAAAGCCCCCATATCCTTGATATATAGCCGACCGCGGAATAGGGTTTTGACGTACATCGCGACTTTAGCGGGGTTGTAACGCTGGAAGATCCTCATTTTTTTGCTTTCCTCCCATGACACAAATACGCTCCGCGAATGGCCTAAGCGACCAGGATCACAGGTAGCGTAAGATAATTGCAGAGTAATAGACCTGAAGAGTGGCGCTAAGTTCCGCCAAAAGTAGTCATACATACTGCGTTTACATAAAATTACAGAATCACACGAACATAAACGGCCGTTAAGGCAGAATAACCATCTAAACAGTAACGATTACTAAAATTGGCATCAGACAGGACAGACCTCGGATCTGCACCTATGATTTGAAAACTTGCCTCAATCTGCGGCGCAAGTGCCTAATTCCATCGTTTAGCATCGTCAAGGACATCACATGATAAAAAATAGCCTGCTCATTCTTTCCCTTATTTTCACACCTTTGCTTGCCTCGGCTCATAACATTCAACTCGATCAGCGTGTGCCTCCGGTGGGTGTTAGCGATAAAGGTGAACTAGATCTGGCTAATAATAAGTTTAGCTATAAAAACTGGAATAGCTCGCAATTAGCCGGCAAAGTCCGGGTGGTGCAACATATCGCTGGCCGCAGCAGTGCCAAAGAGATGAATGCCCCCTTGATTGAAGCAATCAAGGCCGCCAAATTACCGCACGATCGTTACCAAACGACGACAATCGTCGATACCGACGATGCCATTATCGGCACTGCTATGTTTGTGCGTAACAGCATTGAAGACAGCAAGCGTGAATTTCCCTGGTCGCAGTTTATTGTCGACAGCAATGGCAACGTGAAGAAAGCCTGGGATCTGGCCGCCAAAAGCTCCACCATCGTGGTGCTGGATCAGCAAGGTAACGTTCGTTTCGTTAAAGATGGGGCATTAAGTGCGGAAGAAGTGCAGCAGGTCATCGCCCAACTGCACCAGTTGCTGAAGTCTTAAAACAGCGACACTCTGAAGCCGGGGTTCAGGAAAGACTCACGTGGGGTATAAGACAAAGGTTTACCCTGCCAATCATTGACCTGCGCTCCGGCCGCTGCGGCCACCGCATGGCCTGCGGCGGTATCCCAAATGTTAGTCGGCCCAAAACGGGGATACAATTGCGCCTTCCCTTCGGCCACGAGACAAAACTTGAGGGAAGAACCGACGGAGACTGTTTGATGCTCGCCCAGTTGAGCCAGATAGTCTCTTAGCTCGTCATCACTGTGGGAACGGCTCACAACCACCAGTGGTAATTGCGCATCACGAACCTGAATCTGCATCCGGCGCCCACCTTCTTCTTTCCAAGCCTGGCCGTTCTCGGCGCTGTACATCACATCCATCACTGGCGTATACACCACGCCCAAGGTTGGCGTACCTTGCTCGATCAGCGCGATATTCACGGTAAATTCACCGTTTCGGTTAAGAAATTCTTTAGTGCCATCCAGAGGATCGACCAGCCAGTAACGCTGCCAGTGCTGGCGAATTTCCCACGCCGGAGGATCTTCTTCCGACAACAGGGGAATATTTGGCGTCAGCGCTGCCAGACCGGCTTTGATAATATCATGCGCCGCCAGATCCGCCGCGGTTACCGGGGAATCATCTTTTTTCTGTGCTACATCAAGAGGTTTCTCTCCATCGTAGACGGCCATAATCGCCGCCCCAGCATCGCGTGCCAACTGGCAAATTTGCTCTAACATCATCCACCTCTGAAGTTATCCGACATACTTTTCGTCGCTGTTCGGCTCACCGCTGTCCGGCTATCACCGGTTGGCAACGCCCTTTTCCCTCTATTTATTCTAGAGGTAAATACCAAAATAAAACTCACCTAAAGGATGAATTCGGCTTGAGTAGCAGACTAGTGACTTTTGCCATTAATAGCCATCACCGACTTAACATGTAATAAAATCAAGGTGATTAACCTGCCGCATCTGTGAGCGTCTACGCGTTAATCTGGCCGGCTTTCTGCCAAACTTCACACTTTATTGCCACAATTAATTAAAATTACATCTGCTTTTGCGATACATGTCGAATAGCTCTCATATGGAAAGCCACAATGGAGAAAGCCATGATAAAGCGTCCCCTGACGTTGTCCCTACTCGCCTGTCTGATTGCCAGCACAGCTCAGGCCGCTACGGTTGATTTACGCGTATTGGAAACCACCGATCTCCACAGCAACATGATGGATTTCGATTATTACAAGGATAAACCGACCGAACAGTTCGGTTTGGTTCGCACCGCCAGCCTGATTGACGCAGCGCGTCAGCAAGCGGTTAATAGCGTACTGGTAGACAACGGCGACTTGATTCAGGGCAGCCCACTTGGGGATTACATGGCAGCCAAGGGATTGAAAGAGGGCGAAATTCATCCGGTCTACAAGGCGATGAATACGCTGGATTATGCCGTAGGAAACATCGGGAATCACGAATTCAACTACGGTCTGGATTACCTGAAGAAATCACTGGCGGGAGCCAAATTCCCCTATGTGAATGCTAACGTGATTGATGTAAAAACCGGTAAACCGCTGTTCCAACCTTTCCTGATCGCTGATACAGCGGTTAAAGATCGCGACGGTAAAACCCATAATTTACGTATTGGTTATATCGGTTTTGTTCCGCCACAAATCATGATCTGGGATAAAGCTAATCTGACGGACAAAGTCCGCGTAGACGACATCACCGAAACCGCGAAAAAATGGGTACCGGAGATGCGTAAGCAAGGGGCTGATTTGATTATCGCCATCCCGCACTCAGGCCTATCCAGCGAGCCGTATAAAACCATGGCTGAGAACTCAGTTTATTACCTCAGCCAAGTTCCGGGAATCAACGCCATTATGTTCGGGCACTCCCACGCCGTCTTCCCAAGTAAAGATTTCGCCGCGATTAAAGGTGCGAATATTGCGCAAGGTACGCTAAACGGCATTCCCGCAGTAATGCCGGGCCAATGGGGCGACCATTTGGGCGTTGTAGACTTTGTACTGAATAACGATAAAGGTCGCTGGCAGGTCGAACAGGCGAAGGCAGAAGCCCGTCCTATCTACGATAAAGCCAACAAAAAATCACTGGCACCGGAAAACGCCAAGCTGGTTAAAGTACTGACCGATGACCATAAAAGCACCCGCGATTTTGTCAGCCAACCTATCGGAAAAGCCTCCGATAATATGTATAGCTTCCTGTCGCTGATTCAGGACGATCCAACTGTACAGATTGTCAACAACGCTCAGCGCGCCTATACCGAACACTTTATTCAGGGCGATCCGGATCTAGCCGATTTACCCGTACTTTCTGCCGCAGCGCCTTTCAAAGCAGGCGGTCGCAAAAACGATCCGGCCAGTTTTGTTGAAGTCGAAAAAGGTGATTTAACCTTCCGTAATGCCGCAGATTTGTATCTCTACCCCAATACTCTGGTCGTAGTGAAAGCCAGCGGCGCGGAAGTGAAGCAGTGGCTGGAATGTTCTGCCGGGCAATTCAATCAGATCGATGTGAATAGCAGTAAACCGCAGTCGTTGATTAACTGGAACGGTTTCCGTACCTATAACTTCGACGTGATTGACGGCGTTAACTATGAAATTGATGTGACACAGCCGGCTCGCTACAACGGCGACTGTAATCTGATCAACGATAAAGCCGAACGTATTAAAAACCTGACTTACAAAGGTAAACCAATAGATCCAAAGGCCACTTTCCTGATCGCGACCAATAACTACCGCGCTTACAGTGGCAAATTTGCGGGCACCGGCGATGATCATATTGCCTTTGCTTCACCGGATGAGAACCGTTCGGTACTGTCTGCCTATATCAGCGCAGAAACCAAGAAGAACGGTCAGGTTAAGCCTCAAGCGGATAACAACTGGCGTCTGGCAGAAATCACCCGTTCACAGCCATTAGATATTCGTTTTGAAACTTCACCAAGCGCCAAAGCCGCTGAATTTATTAAGCAAAAATCCCAGTACCCCATGAAGGCTCAGGGACTGGATGACATTGGTTTTGAAGTTTATCAGGTCGATTTGCAGAAAAAATAATCCTTCCTTAAAGCGCTCTACGGAGCGCTTTTGCTATTTCTCCCTCATCCTTACTACCTCTTAATAACTATGGCGCACATTATAACATGTATTTATAATACAACTTATGGAGATCACACATTAAAGAGGTGTCATTATGGATTACCGCAATCAATCTCTTGGTTCTCTGGCTATTGCCATACCACGAGCCACTACGCTATTTCGCCGGTATGAACTCGATTTTTGCTGCGGAGGGAGACAGACACTACAACGTGCCGCCGAGCGCAGAGAGCTGAATATTGACGCGTTGGAGGCAGAGCTCACCATGCTGCAAAAAGAAACTCAGGCCGTGCAAAACTGGCAAGAGGTGCCGCAGGAACACCTGATTAGTTTTATTCTCAACCGCTATCATGAACGGCACCGCGAGCAATTGCCGGAACTGGTATTAATGGCAGAAAAGGTAGAGCGCGTACACGCTGCAAAACCCACCTGTCCACGAGGTTTAGCAGTGCAGCTCAGCGTGCTACATCAGGATTTACTACAGCATATGGAAAAAGAGGAAAAAGTGTTATTCCCCATGATTGCCAAAGGAATGGGGAAAATGGCTAGCGTGCCGATTTTCGTGATGGAATCAGAGCATGAAGCGGCAGGGCAGCAATTGGAAACCATCAAACAGATCACCAATAACATCACGCCCCCGCCCGGAGCCTGCACCACTTGGCGCGCACTTTATGCCAATCTCAACGAATTCGTCGGCGATTTGATGGAACACGTTCACTTAGAAAATAATCTGCTGTTTCCCAGAGCGTTAAGCGGCAACTAATCCGTAGAAAAGCCATAAAAAAAGAGCGATCATGGATCGCCCTTTTTCACACTAACCGTTCAGAATTTACAGAATTTCCAGCAGTTCTACGTCAAATACCAGCGCGCTGAATGGTGGAATAGATGCGCCAGCGCCACGCTCGCCGTAGGCCAAATTGTGTGGAATCGCTAACTGCCATTTAGAACCAACCGGCATCAAAGTCAGCGCTTCAATCCAGCCTGGGATCACGCCGCTAACCGGGAATTCAGCTGGCTGGCCGCGTTCTACGGAGCTATCAAATACGGTACCGTCAACCAAGCGACCGGTATAATGCACGCGCACACGATCCTGACGTGAAGGAATTGGCCCTTCACCCTGTTGCAGCACGGAGAATTGCAAACCGGACTCAGTGGTGGTCACTTCATCACGTTTAGCGTTTTCTTCCAGGAATTTAGCACCTTCAACAACCAGTGCCTGCTGGCGCTCCAGACGAACGGCATCGGCGCGTTCATGAACTTCACGCAGCGCACGGTGAACAACATCAACAGGAACTGTCGGTGTATTCCCTTCCATTGCGTCGCGCAAACCCGCTAACAGGGCTTCTGGCTGCAAATCCTGCAAGCCGGACTCTTGTAATTGTTGGCCTATCTGTAAACCGATACCGTAACTTGCTTGCGCTTCTACGCTATCAAAAGAAGGGGTTGTCATGGATTTTCCTTAATTCTTTAAAAAGTCGAAGGTGCAAGCATAACAGCAGCAAGGGAGTAGGGTAAAATCTTGCATCGCTAATGATGACTTTTGTCGAAGAAAAAGAAACAATGGTTCCACACCGACTTAAAACAGCCCGTTCGGCAGCATTATCCCTGTTTCTTTCTGCATCAATCAGTTAGCAAACTATACTAACAAGTAACAGGGAAGAGGTTCCATCCAGCAGTCGCTGATCGAGCACTGTGATTTTTTTTTACGTAGTTGAAAGAGAGGTCACCATGGGCAGAATCGCGCCCAGGAGAAGGAAAAACAATCGGGTCTATCAGCCTTTGTTACATACTTGGCTGACTATCCGGCAGCGAATTCTGCCAGATAAACCGACCGATGAGCCTGAAAACCGTGTCAAAGCCGAGCCCTCCATTGGCGAGCCCGATCTCTTACCGCCAGAAACGGTAATGGATGACGACAAAGTATCAGCACCACAGATCACGTCGCCGGGAAAACAACGCGTTATTAAAGACTGGCTGCAAAAAATCTGGCATCTGCCGGATGGTTTCCATTGGATGGAGCCCTTGCCTCTCTTCCATCGTCGCTGGGTCATCATTGCCGCAGCGGTATTGTTGCTGGCGCTGCTTTGGCCTTCTTCCAGTAACAACGGCAATGGGCAATTTCCGGTGACGGCAGAACCGACAGATATTCCGTTACAGGCCGAATTACGCGGGAGCAATCCCACAGTAAACCAGCCGTCTTCGACGTTACCGCAGGGGAGCTGGCAAAGTTATCAGGTACAAGCGGGTAAAACGCTGGCTCAGTTGTTCCGCGATAATAACTTACCGGTAAATGAAGTGTTTGCCATGGCGCAGGTAGAAGGCAATGATAAGCCACTGAGTAACCTGAAAGCCGGACAAGAAGTGAAAATCATGCTGGACACGCAAGGCAGCGTAGCCGCGCTAGCTATTGAAACGACCAACAGTGCGGAAGTCTTGTTTAGCCGCCAAGCAGACGGTTCTTACCGCCGCGATCGTTAATCCTCAGCGCGAATGCTAAGGCGTTATAAAGCCCAGATTTCACAGCCATAATCTGGCCTGGGCTTTGATCCAAACGCCCCGGTCTCCCATTTCTCTCTCTGTAGGCTATCAGCGCCCAGCCAAAGGCTCGCGGCGTGATATCGCTACGTCTGGAGGCTGGAAAGGAATTATCGTCACTGGCAGGGTTACAGGGGCTTTTTAGTCATTCTCAGAAAAGCAAAACGCCAGCACAAGGCTGGCGTTTTAACGGGTTAACAGCAGCGTAACTTACGCTTCTGCAACCACAACTACGTTCAGTTTTGCGAACACGTCGCTGTGTACTTGGAAGTGAACTTCGTGTTCACCAGTAGTACGCAGAACGCCATTCGGCAAACGAACTTCGCTCTTCGCTACTTCAACGCCAGCTGCAGATACTGCATCAGCGATGTCACGAGTACCGATAGAGCCGAACAGTTTACCTTCATCCCCTGCTTTAGAGGAGATTGTAACACTGCCCAATTCGTTAATTTTAGTTGCGCGAGCTTCAGCGGCAGACAGAACTTCAGCCAGTTTGGCTTCCAGTTCTGCGCGACGCACTTCGAAGAACTCAACGTTTTTCTTAGTTGCCGGCACAGCTTTGCCCTGCGGTACTAAGAAGTTACGAGCGTAGCCCGCTTTAACGTTAACTTGATCACCCAGGCTGCCCAGGTTTGCTACTTTATCAAGCAGAATAACTTGCATTACCATATCCTCTCAAAGTCGTTAATGGACAGTGGCCGATTACTGATGACGATCAGTGTACGGCAACAAAGACAGGTAGCGCGCGCGCTTGATAGCACGGGCCAGCTGACGCTGGTATTTGGCACGAGTACCGGTGATACGGCTCGGGACAATTTTACCGCTTTCGGTGATGTAATTTTTCAGCGTAGCGATGTCTTTATAGTCAATCTCTTGAACGCCTTCCGCGGTGAAACGGCAGAACTTGCGACGACGGAAATAACGTGCCATTAGGCTAGTCTCCAGAATCTATCAATTCAATCTGCTCGGCATGCAGAACCAATTTGTTAAGCCCATTGCGCCCTTGATGGCAACTAATGAAGCCTTCCACGGTTAACTGACTGCCGACCGTTATACTGTGAGTTAATGCTTGTGACTGGTGTCCACTGACAATCACGGGCATTCGGCACCATGTTTGTCGGCTAAACCCGGCTTCCTGCTGCGTTGAACGGTGCTCAAGCACGAACTGGCAGTGAGGAATACCGGAAGGACTCACTTTTCGAATGGGTGTCTTGCACACAGTGCCAGAGAGTACCAGTCGATTAGCGGCCACCACGGCAATTACTCTTCAGAATCCCCAGCTTCAGAATCATCATTGGTTTCTGATGCGAAGTCGTGACGCTCACGGCGCTCGTCTTTCGCTTTAACCATTGGTGATGCTTCAGTTACCGCGTTTTTAACGCGCATAACCATGCTACGGATAACGGCGTCGTTGAAGCGGAAGTTTGTTTCCAGCTCATCGATCGCTTCCTGCGGGGCTTCAACGTTCAGCAGAACGTAGTGAGCTTTGTGCAGTTTGTTGATCGGGTAAGCCAGTTGACGGCGGCCCCAGTCTTCCAGACGGTGAATCTGACCAGCGGCGTTAGTGATTGTTGCACTATAACGCTCGATCATGCCCGGAACCTGTTCGCTTTGGTCAGGATGGACCATAAAAACGATTTCGTAATGACGCATCGAATTGCTCCTTACGGATTATTCAGCCTCCTGATAGGGTCAGCCGCGGCCCATGGAGGCAAGGAACGTGTTTGTGTGCGGCTGAAAAATGACGCGTAACTATACTTGCGTGAGGGGGGAAACTCAAGGATTGCCGAGGAATTATTCGAGCTATATCCGTTCTAGCCAATAAATAGCACTTTTTGTTCACCCCATGAACTATGGATGGGGATCCATTAGTTTTTTAAATCTTTCAACAAAATCATCAGGTCAGCGAAAAAATTATTCATATTTTTTGAAAGAGTCGGTCAGAGATGGCGCATTTATTAATTATGAAAGAGAACTATTATTAGTTACATCCACCGCAAAACAAGCGGCGCAGCAGACAGATAACTTATTCAAAGTATATAAATAAGATATTGGAGTTACCTATGAAAAGCACACTCACTATCGCCGCGGCCCTCAGTTTATTCCTGTCGGCCAGCACTTTCGCCGCCACTGAAATCAGCGCTCAACAGGCAATGCAGCAACAGCGCGTTAGCGTTGGCGCAGTGTCACTGGGCCACAATGTGGTTTCCCCTGACGATGCCACCTCGCAGGTTAGCAAATTAGCCGATGAACGCGGCGCAACCGCCTACCAAATCATCGCTATGCATGAACCGGGAGACAACAGTTCTATTCACGTTAACGCCGTTCTTTACCGCTAGAATTGCATCGATAAATACAACACCAGAGAAAGACCGACAATAAGACAATCCAGCCCTTAAAACACTTTACCCCCGTCTATCGGGGGTTTTTTCTTACCTTTAGTGCCTATCCATAAATGAGCGGCAATAACTATAAATAGTGCAAAAACTATAAATAGTGCAGAAAGAATGCCGCGCCCGCCGTCAGCGCCGTTGGCGTGATTTTATGGCCGATACCTGGCTCGGTCAGGTAACTCAGATGATGATCCAACCCCTGCTCTTTCAAAGCCGCGACCAGACGCTCACTTTCCACCGCCGGAACCACTTCATCCGCTTCACCATGCCAGACCAGCAAAGGTTTGCTGGCAATTATCTCCAGTTGCTGAGTCACCTCATATTCAGTCAATGGAGCAATTTGACGTTCCCATTCATCCTGCTTTGTTGAATCAGCACCAGGCAAAGGAGGAAACAGCGTTTTGGCCAGAGTAGTGAAATAACCTGACCCCATAAAATCAGCGGCCGCCTTGATCCACGGATAGCGCACCAAGGCTCCCAGAGTCGTCATTCCGCCCATTGATGCGCCGCCCACGCCAATTCGATCGCCATCAATCAATCCAGCTTTTTGATAATGCTGCTTAATTTCATCCAACTCATCAATATTTGAACGCAAAATCTGCCAGAAACAGCCCAGTCTCCGGGTTTCATTGCCGTCAAATCGGGCTCCGTGCATATCGGCATCCGGCATCACCACGCGAAATCCCGCCTGCGCCAGAACATAGGCAAAATAGGAATACACTTCTTTGGAGGAGGTATAACCGTGATAGAAGAAAAGGGTCGGCAAAGGCTGATGACGCTTGCCTGCTGGCGCGGCGTGAATGACCTCAATGCCCTGTACTTTTTCTAACGACATCTCAACCATAACAACAGTCCTTATGGGTCAAACAAGCCTTATCAGCCAAAACAATTTTAAACGCACCACCATAGTGCCAAACCTGCTGAATAAAGTCTTAAACCAATTTCCTCCGAGATATATCAGAAATGACACATGTCTGGTAGTTATGAATGTTTGAGCGTTACACTGAGAGAAAGTGAGGCAATATCGACACAGGAAACACACCATGACCTATTATCGCGCCTTAGCCGTTCTGCTGTTCACGCTGGGCCTTTCCGCCTGTAGTGCATTGAAAACCACGCCGCTACCTCCTCCCGCGCCGCAGCCTTTCGCGCAGGAAATTAACCGCGCTCAAAGCGGAACATTACAAAAAATTGGGATGGCTTCGGTGCAGGTATACGGCAGCCCGATGGATGCTGAAGCAGCGCTCCGTAGCAAAGCCAATGCCAGCGGAGCGCGTTACTATTTAGTCATTATGAATAGCGATTCTGTCATTCCGGGCCTGTGGTACTCACAGGCCATTCTGTATCGCTAAACGGCTGCGGCTCTGGTCAGTAGCAGTTCGCAAAGCGGTTCCGGAATAGAATATTGATCCCGATGATCCAGCGTCATACGGCACCATGCGTCTGCCAGCGGCGGTGATGCAAAACGCAGCAATTGAGCAGCACAGTTCAGATTAAACAGTTGTAGCGTCAATTCTCGCCCCTGCGCTTCCTGAGGATTTTTTAGCCGGAAAGTCAGCTGGCGCCAGGAACGATCGAACAAACGATTCTGCCCGCGAACCTCATAAAAATTTTGATTCAACATTTCAATCGCTGCGGGCTGCTTACGTAAAACCCGCAGCACATCCAGACACATAATATTGCCGGAGCCTTCCCAAATACTGTTAACCGGAATTTCACGGTATAAGCGCGGCAATTCGCTTTGTTCGCAATAGCCGATTCCACCTAACACCTCCATCGCTTCGGCGACAAAAGCGCTGCCCTGCCCGCATATTTTATACTTAGCGGCTGGTGTCATTAGCCTGCTGAATAACGCATCTTCCGCGCTGCCGTGTTCCCACGCTTTTGCCAAGCGGAATAACAGCGCCGTGTGGCCTTCCAAACGCAGCGCCATACGACTGAGCACCTGACGCATCAACGGTTGGTCGATCAGATTCTTACCAAAGGCCTGCCGCTGGCTGGCATAATCCAGAGCGACGGAAAAGGCTCGCCGCATAATACCGTGGCTGCCTAACGCACAATCGAAACGGGTATGACCGCCCATTTTTAAAATATGATGGATACCTTCGCCTTCATCACCCAATAGCCAGGCGATGGCATTATCAAACTCCACTTCGCTGCTGGCATTGGAGCGGTTGCCCAGCTTGTCTTTCAGACGTTCTAAACGAATGGAATTACTGCTACCACCAGGCAGAATTTTGGGCATAAAGAAACAGGACAATCCACCTGCGGCCTGTGCCAAAACTAAGTGCGCATCGCTTTGCGGCACGGAAAAGAACCATTTATGACCGACTAACCGATAAGCCTCACCGGCACCGCGAGCGCCCAAAGGCTCTGCTCGCGTGGAATTACTCAAGACGTCAGACCCCCCCTGTTTTTCCGTCATTCCCATACCGATTAATAAACCGCGTTTTTGATCGCCGGGGACGACGTGAGGATCGTAACGATCTGAGAGTAAAGGAGGTATCCAAGATTGAAATTGTGCCGGTAGGGATTTTTGCAGAAGAGGAATAGCACCATAAGTCATGGTTATCGGGCAAAGGGTTCCAGCCTCAACCTGTACATGCAGCATCAAACGGGCCGCTCTGGCCACCACAGAGCCGATACGAGCATCTTCTTGCCAGCTCAGGTTATGCACCCGATTACCGACCAATCCTTTCATCAGGACATGCCAGGCGGGATGAAACCTTACCGTATCCAGACGTCGCCCAGCGGCATCAAAGCGTAATAGTTCAGGAGGATTTGTATTAGCCAGACGCCCTAACTCCAGCGATTCGGCCGATCCCAACTGCGCGCCCATTGAAATTAATGCTTCATTATCCCAACCGGCCTGCTCGCGTATGACAGCTTCCTTTAATGCCATATCAGACAAAAATAAATTGCTGTTTGATAATGGCTTAGGCTGATTGAACACTTCGTGCGTCCGCCAATCCATACCTTTCTCCCTAAGATTTATTAGCATAAAAATCAGGATTAAGTATGGTTCAGCCTTGTATTTTTGCCGGTAATCACTGCAGATAATGCGGGACAAGGCGTAAAGTTAATCGCTCACTATTTACAGCTAACTAATTTACAAATAAACAATTTCCAGCGTAGCCATGCCATCCAGAACGATAATATCGCCGCTAGGTAATTCGGATTTCTTCGCGATACCGGCCACGACTTCCCCTTGCAGCGTAAAAGTTTTACCCATAGCGAGGGTGCCATTCTCCATCCATTGAGCCACTTTTCCTTTCGGGTTTAACGTATGTGCCGCATGGAATGGCTCCGTCGAGGCTCCGGTAATCCACGCCGTGCGACCATCCACCGTGCCGGAAGAAAATATTACGCCCCAAGCGCCAATCGGCCGTCCGTCATAGGTTCGCCCAAGGCTAAAGTGATGTTCTGGCGGAATAACCGTACCGCTGCTGCCCGTCAGTTTGGCATCTGCCGCGATGCCAGAACGGTTATCCGTAGCCCTAAATCCCAGCGCAGTTTTGGCGTCACATTCTACGCTGATAGGCGGCAAAGCCCGATGTGACAAAGCAGTAAAGTGAGTATCAGAGAGCTTAGACTGAGCTATTTCGCCATAATCAACGGCGCTATCGATGGAAACCCGACAGGCTACCGGCTCGATTTCAGCGCTGAAATGAATGCTGACAGAAGTATCTGCGCTAGCCAGATTAGCGAATACGTAACTCGCCGCTCCGATGACAATCGAAAGAGAACGAGCAAAATACCTATTGAGAGAGCGGTTCATTATTGGTACTCCATCACATCAAATGTGCCAATGCCATTCAGGTGAACCCTCTCACCGCGGTTTAGCGCATTTGCCGCCAGCCACACCTCTGCCGTCATCTGAAAACTTAATTGGCTAACCGCTTGCCGACCGGGGTAAATCATATTTCGCGTCAATGGGTGCAAAGGGCGTTTCGCTTGTTCCGCATTATTCCCAGCAGGAAACGCAGAGCGAGCGCCGAGATACAATATGATCGGCTGCCCGTCAGCCTGCGCTGCAGAAGGCATCAGCTCAACTCTGGCGCGGCCTGAATCCAAAGAATAGCTTTCACCGCTTTGGCTATTCCCCCGATAAGCGATGGCAAATAAACGCGGCTGCGGACACTGCACATCCACATTGAAATAGTGTTTTCCCAAACTGACGCCGCGCTCCGTCGCGCCCTTAAGCTGGGCACGAGAAAAAGAGCCGAAATGCAGTTGGGACTGAGTCACGCTGATTTGACACTGCGCCAGTGCCGTTCCGGTAAAACTTAGCAGCAGGGCCGCTACCGCCAGTTTAAAACCGCCGCTTATAGAATTATTTTTACAGGCAGAGAGCATCCGCTTCTTCATATAAAACTGGCGCATCATCTGCCTCAGGCAGGCTGTAATCCAACTGGCATACCCCATTTTCATTGTCCTTAATGTATAAGTCCGGATTTCCGTCGCTATTGCTCAGCAGCAACGCTCCTTTTCTACCAACAGTGCCAACATAATTCTCTTCTTTATCCGTGATATCACTACCTTCAGCGGCATACTCCCCCGATGCAAGGCGTATCGAGAGCAAAATCCGCCGAGTTTTATTTGCTTTAAAATTGTAATTAAGCACCGCTCCCCGACTGGCATCCACTAATCGAATACCATTCTTAATATCGATATTTCGCGCCAGTTTCTTCGTGTTAACTTCCAGTCGGGAGGTGCTAAACGGCGACAAACTGGGAGCTAACGCATAGCCTCGCCGATCGGTCCATACCGGACCTGAATTAGTTTGTATTTCTGCGCCACTGATGCCCGGCAGCGCGATAACGGCAAAAGTATCCTGAATCGCATAAGGTGAAAGAGTCACGCCTGCACTATGCACCGCCACGCCACCACTGGCCTGAAGCTGATAACTGCTATTTCGCGCATTATCCTGAAAATACCCCACGCCTAGCTGGGCATATTTAGGTAATAACCTCAGCGTACCACTTAGCGTCTGCCCCGGTTGAGCCGCGGTTTTACTGACCCCCAGACTGTAACCCAACTGATTATTAACCTGATGATTCAAACCAACGCGTTGCTGAGTTCTCCCTCTGCTTTGAGAAAGAGTATTGCTTAAGGACATTTTAGAATTCAGTGGAATACTGATATTTCCATAGATAATATTGTCTCCTTTGCTATTCAGGTTTCTTTCCATGTTCAGATTAAAATTAATGTTGTAGGGCAGCTGTTTATTCCACCCCAAACTCCAACGGCGTTCCCGTTTTTTAGCAAAAGATTCCGATTGGGTATAACCCAGACTGATTCCGCCCAACAGCGATTGGCTATAACCTAACTGCGCTCTGTATTGATTCTTAACGTCACTTTTATCCGCGTTAGGATGTTTATTCTTTGGCTCCACCGCGGGTAACTCCGCCACTGGCCTTTCTTGCAAACTATGCTGGAACTGGCGAAATCCGACCGTTCGATGCATAGTCGATAAATTCAGTTTCAATGAGGAAACCAGCTTCACGCCAACGTGGCTCCCCCATTGAACGCCTTGTTTCTCATTCTGGCGATCCCAACTGGCCACTGTATTTACCGCCCAAAAAGTTCGGGGAATCAAACCGGTATTTACTGCCAATCCGGCAGAGTGGTAACGGGGGCCTAGCAAAATACCCTGAGTGATATCCGATAAGTCACCTAACGGGCGAATGTCTGTCAACGTTCCTAGCCAGCTTTCCTGATGCCGATTGGCACCTGGCCCGGTTCTGCCCATTCCGGCATAAATACCGCGCGCTCTGGGAACATACTGCAAGCTGAAGCTCGCCGCTGGCACGCTGAAACGCTGAGTCTGCCCATCAATGCCTATCACCGAGACCAATAAATCTGCGCGGGTCGAAGTAATAGGAATTTGGGTTAAAGTAAAAGGACCCGGCGGCAACTGAGTCACATAAATCAAGGCTCCGCGTTGACGTATCTCTACGCTCGATTGAGTTGGGGCAATGCCTGATACCGTTGCTCCGCGGCCTTCTCTGCTGGCTAAAGCGCTTTCAGGTATTATCTGCAACCCGTAAATTTGTGGCGTGCTGAATAAGCCACTATTCAGGTTAATTTCCCCCATTTGCAGCGTCGTTTTTTTTTCGATAAAAGTACGCTGTAAATAGCTATATAACCGACTCCATTGCTGTCGCCGATCTTTATAGCTGAAAATCTGACGGGAACGAAAAATCCAGTTGCCGCTATTAAAACCAGCCTCCGTGGAGGCTTGCAGATTATTGCTACCGTTCTGATTCCTTATCGCCAGCGCGTCGTAATTCATTAACAGCGCTGAGCCGCCGGTTTCATAATTCCCCGTAACAGTTTCACCGACTTGCAATAACTCCGCCGGGAGTATCACTTCAATACGTGACGTACTGGGGAATAAATTCACCAAAGCTCTGGGATAATGTAGCCGTAAATCACTACAGCCTTTCTCCATTGGAGGAGGAATAATTCCGCTTTTTTGGTAAAAATCTGGACTAAAACACGGCTCACCCTGCTGATTAAACGTGATATCGACCCAGCCGCGAGCTACACCATTAATATTTAACTCAATGGAATGATTTCCTGAACTAAATCTGGCTTTATATTTAAAATAATCTGCCGTACTGGCAGACACACCGCGTTCTTCAAGAATGCCAGTATCAAACTCAACGCCATCATCAGCCAAAGATCTCACGGAAATAAGAAAAATGCTAAAATATAAAAATAACCGAATGCTTTTCTTCTTCGGTTTCATTTTTTCTATCTCCGTGTGATACAACGAGCTTTACATCGATATTATCTAACGATCACTTCAGTTCGGAAGAATAAGACTCAGTAATATATCCGTATAAATTAGCTGGTTGTATTTTTACGCTACTCGCCTGACCTTTGAATGCCTTATCCGTAATTGCCACCAGACTCCTTCCTGGTAAAATATAATTCTGCGTTAACTCAGCAGAACCCTTTCCTGGCTGCAACTCGATAGAATTAGATAAACGAACTACATAGTCTCCTTCATTCTTCACCAGAATATTCCCTTGAGCATTGCGACTGAATTTGAGAAATTCCCAAGGTTTATTGTGAGTTGCTAAACCTGATGGATGAATAATCAACGGAATGTTGTGCCTAATGGTCAAACGAACGTTATTCTTTCCTTTAGGTGGAATATTTTGGAATATAGCTCTGACCATGGTTTGCTTAGTCAGTGAGTTTCTAAATTCGTCCTTTAGGAAGAAACGAACCATTTGTGTCTCGCCGGCTTCAATACGGGCAACGCTGGGTGAGACAATCACTTTCTCAGTGGCATCTTCGGCTACAAACTCCAAGGAAGAATGTAACATTACTGGGTTCGCGGCCTTATTGGTCAACGTAGTGGTTGCTTCCCCTTCCGCAGTATTAATGACAATCACTGAGTCATTAATTTGGATGCCTGGAGTCGAAGCACCTGTTGTCTTCGCATGGGAAAAATTTGCGATAAAAAATAAAATAGCCACTGATAAAACCAGATGAGTCCGCATCATAAATTATCCGTTTTTTATATGAACTTACATCCCTATAGCCTTACTTTCGTTACTTATAATGGCAATAGAATAGCAATGAATGGATGCTATAAAGCATCCATTTAATTAACAGAGGTTATTAGAGATAAGACACATTCATGGTAACGGAACCATCAAGCTCAATAATAGAACCTTGCTTAAACTCTTTAGGGTTGATGATTTTAGTATCTACGTTATAACGACCTGAAAATAGTGCCCCTTCATAACGACTTTTATCAACATTGAAATAAGTAATATTCTGATCTTCAAACTTGTCTAAGTCGACCGATGCTTGTCCTTCGACATCATTAATACCACCTAGAAGCGCAGACTCTCCATCAACTTTAGGCTCGGTCAGTGAGACTTTATAACCACCAAACCCGACCTTTACATCTTCCATATTTAGAGCACCTTCACCCAAACCAAAATAAGAGGTGCCAATTTCAGCCGGAACACTACCTTTACGGTTATCAACAAAACTCATTGATACTGTTGTCTTTTGAGGACAGTTAATAACATACTCAATATCTCTCTTTCCTAACTCAATGATTCTCTCATTTTTTTCAACCAACTCCTGTAAAGAAATATTCCCATAACTAATTTCCCCGCCGTTTACATCCAATTTGCATGCGCCCGGCATTAATTTACCTTTAACCGTAATTTCTGCGCTGTTATCCGCAGCAAAGGCCGCAGGAGATAACGCAGCTGAAAGGATCAGAGCAGAAATTATTTTGACTTTTATAGATTTAATTTCCATTTCATAAATCTCCATGTATATCAAAAGATATCAGAAGTAATGCATTTTATGATCACTGACATAAATGCTTACTACTGGATAAATATACGTATGAATAGGATTGAGCCGTAATTAATAATTATTAGATTTTATTAGAACTTTAAAACAATAATAATATCAATTTACTGAATTATTAAATCATGGAAATATCGTTAAGTACTTATTTTAATTGTGTATTAAATATATCCTTAAGTATATTTCAGGCAAAAAAAACAGTTCCCGCGGGAACTGCCTTTAACAACATTAAATTTTAAAAATATGACGCTATGAAAATAATTAGAGTTTAGCTTTCAAACCGCGCTGACGCACAACTTCGAACAGACACACACCGGTAGCCACAGATACGTTTAGAGAAGATACGGTCCCCGCCATCGGAATACTGATTAATTCATCGCAATGTTCACGAGTCAGGCGACGCATACCTTCACCTTCAGCACCCATTACCAGAGCCATTGGCCCAGTCAGCTTGCTTTCATACAGCGTATAACCGGCTTCCCCTGCGGTACCCACGATCCAGACATTATTTTCTTGCAATACGCGCAGAGTACGAGCCAGATTGGTCACTCGAATCAATGGTACGTTCTCCGCAGCGCCGCTGGCTACTTTCTTCGCCGTCGCATTCAACTGAGCGGAACGATCGCGGGGAACGATAACCGCATGAACGCCAGCAGCGTCGGCGCTACGTAGGCAAGCGCCCAGATTGTGCGGATCGGTAACGCCGTCCAAAACCAACAGGAAAGGCGATTCTACGCTGGCCAGCAGGCCCGGCAGATCGTTTTCCTGATACTGGCGGCCTTCCCGCACGCGCGCGACGATCCCCTGATGAACACCGTCTTCTACCTGAGAATCCAACCATTGGCGGCTGGCAACCTGCACCACCAGACCGGCGGCCTCCAGCTCTGCAACTACTGGCTGCAAACGACGATCATCCCGTCCTTTCAGGATAAAAACTTCCAGAAAACGTTGTGGGTCGCGTTCTAACAGGGCTTTGACGGCGTGAATACCGTAAATAATTTCGCTCATGATGCTCTTTTACATGTATCGGCGAGTCCTGTACATGACCCGCCGTTGATTAAATAATGCGTAACACTAAGGGTTAGGCTTTGATCAGGGCGACGCTACGCCGCCCTGTGAGTACTAACTGGTCGACTTTTTCTTAGCACGTTTGGCTTTAGTCGCCGCAGCAATCTTCCGGGTCTTTTCAGAAGCTTTTTTCGCTTTGGCTTTTTTCTCCGTAGGTGCTTTGTCCGTTGGCTTGGCAGCATCAGGACGGAAAGCGCTATCAGGCTCGAAATTAGCCGGTTTCTTGCCTCGACGATTACGTTTTTGTCCGCTACTCGCACCGCCATCGGCAGCACCGCGACGAGATTGTCCGCCTTCACGACGTGAAGGTGCGCTGCCACGCATGGTACGTTGGCCCGCTTTTTTCTCTCTGTCTTTAGCCGTTTTCCCTTCGCCGCGTGGTTTACGCGTGCTAGACACCAAAGCAAAGTCGATTTTACGCTCATCCATGTGGACCGCTTCCACGCGAATCTCAACGGTGTCACCCAAACGGTAAACCACGCCGGAAGATTCGCCGATCAGCCGCTGGCCAATATTGTCGTAGCGGTAATAATCGTTGTCTAGGCTGGAAACGTGAACCAAACCGTCGATAAACAGATCATCTAGGCGTACGAAGAAGCCAAAACCGGTCACGCTGGCGATAATACCGGTAAACACTTTGCCTACCTGATCTTGCATGAAGTCACACTTCAGCCAGTCAGCAACGTTACGCGTGGCTTCATCCGCCCGACGTTCAGTCATAGAGCAATGTTCGCCCAGTTGTAACATATCTTCGTAATCGCTATGCCAGCCGCCGGTTGGTGTCCAACGTTCTTTCACCGAACCCTGCTCTTTGGCTAGCTGATACTTAATTGCCCGGTGCATCGCCAAATCAGGATAACGACGAATCGGCGAAGTAAAGTGGCCATAAGATGCCAATGCCAGACCGAAGTGACCGCGGTTTTCCGGATCGTAAATCGCCTGTTTCATCGAACGCAGCAACATGGTTTGCAGCATTTCGTGATCCGGACGATCGGCAACCTCATCCATCAGAACTGCATAGTCTTTTGGCTCTGGTTTCATTCCACCACCCAATACCAGACCCAGCTCATTCAGCACGCTACGCAGTGCGGAAATATGGTCATCGCTTGGGCGATCATGGACACGGAACAAAGCCGGTTCGTTATGTTTTTCGACAAAACGCGCCGCAGCGATGTTAGCCAGAATCATACATTCTTCGATCAGTTTATGCGCATCGTTACGCATAGTTGGCTCAATGCGTTCGATACGACGTTCTGCGTTGAAGATAAATTTGGCTTCTTCAGTTTCGAAAGCAATGCCGCCACGTTCTGCACGCGCGTGATCCAGCGCTTTATACATCGCATGGAGCTCTTCCAGATGCGGTACCAACGGCTTATATTGCTCACGCAATGATTCTTCGCCATCAATAATTCGCCAAACCTTGGTATAAGTCAGACGCGCGTGGGAGCTCATTACCGCTTCATAGAATTTATAGGAAGACAGTTTGCCTTGGGAGGAGACGGTCATCTCACACACCATACACAAACGGTCTACCTGCGGATTCAGCGAGCAGAGGCCGTTAGACAGCACTTCCGGCAACATCGGTACAACCTGCGACGGGAAGTACACCGAGTTACCACGAGCACGAGCTTCGTCATCCAGTGCGGTACGCGGTCGCACATAGTAACTCACGTCCGCAATCGCTACCCACAACCGCCAGCCGCCGCCACGTTTTTTCTCGCAGTACACCGCATCATCGAAGTCACGGGCATCTTCACCATCGATAGTGACCAACGGTAGGTCCCGCAGATCCACTCTGCCTTTCTTCGCTTCTTCAGGAACCTGTTCTTTCAAATCTGCGACTTGTTTCTCTACCTGCGGTGGCCAGGTATGAGGGATTTCATGGGTGCGCAAAGCGATATCTACCGCCATGCTAGTGCCCATGTTTTCACCCAGCACTTCAACGATTTTACCCACGGCTTTGCTGCGGCGAGTTGGGCGCTGAGTCAGTTCCACCACCACGACGTAACCCATACGGGCGCCGCTGATGGAATCTGGCGGAATCAGGATATCAAAGCTGAGGCGACTGTCGTCCGGAACCACGAAACCAACGCCTGCGTCGGTAAAGTAACGGCCTACAATTTGGCTGGTTTTCGGCACTAATACGCGAACAATACGCGCTTCACGACGACCTTTACGATCGGCACCCATGGCCTGAGCTAGCACCACGTCACCGTGAATAGCCATTTTCATTTGGTCTGAGGACAGGTAAAAATCGTCTTTGCTGCCTTCAACTCGTAAGAAACCGAAACCATCACGGTGACCGATAACGGTACCGCGCAGTAAATCAAGACGCTCAGGCAGCGCATAGCACTGACGGCGGGTAAAGACTAATTGGCCATCGCGCTCCATGGCACGCAGGCGGCGACGCAGAGCTTCTAAAGGCTCTTCGCCGGATAAATTGAGTTCTGTGGCCAACTCTTCACGGCTGGCTGGCGTTTCGCGTTTGGCGAGATGCTCTAAAATGAATTCCCGGCTTGGGATCGGTGATTCATACTTCTCTGCTTCTCGCTCCAGGAAAGGATCTTGTGACATTGCGGTTCCTCCGTAGTCATCAGCAGGTTGCTCAACGTTATTCATTAAGCAAACACACTATTCAACAAGTAATAACTTGTAGAGCGGAGCGTTATCTTTAACCATATCGGCCAAAGTGTAGTTATCCAACTCTTTAAGGAAATTCTGTACAGCCTGGTGGAGCACCTGTTTCAAACGGCAGGCTGGGGTGATATGGCAAAAATCGCTGCAACAGTTCACCAAAGACAGAGGCTCAAGCTCACGCACGACGTCGCCGATACGGATACTTTCTGCCGGTTTGCCTAGCCGAATACCGCCGTTTTTGCCTCGAACTGCGGTCACTAATCCGGCACGGCTCAACTGGTTGATAATTTTCACCATGTGATTGCGCGATACCCCATAGACCTCAGTCACCTGAGAGATGCTAGTCATCTGCCCCGGTGGTAACGAAGCCATGTAGGTAAGCGCCCGTAGGCCATAATCAGTAAAACTTGTTAACTGCACGTATACCCCTGAGTATCAGTTTACTCTGCTAAAACTCATCTGCGATGACACCAGTCTAAGTGTTATTTATGAAAGCGTATTCTTTGAATGATAAACCAGCCACAAAGCTTGCGGCTAATCATTTAGATGGAGGTGGAGGTTTTTGGCGTAAAAACTGCTTACCGAGGAACAACAAACCGGGCATAAGCCCGGTTTGAGTATTTTGATCGCATAGATTTGACGGTATTTCTATCAATCAGGCATCAAATGGGTCGCGCAAGATCATAGTCTCGTCACGATCTGGACCGGTAGAGATAATATCAACCGGAACGCCAGTCAGCTCTTCTACACGTTTGATGTAGTTTAACGCTGCCTGAGGTAGCTGCTCGTACTTTTTCACGCCGAAGGTTTTTTCTGACCAACCTGGCATAACTTCGTAGATTGGCTCGATACCTTCCCAACCTTCAGCTGCCAATGGAGTCGTATCCATTTCGCGGCCGTCTGGCATACGGTAGCCCACGCAGATTTTCACTTCTTTCAGGCCATCCAGCACGTCCAATTTGGTCATGCAGAAACCTGACAGAGAGTTGATCTGAACGGCGCGCTTGACGGCAACGATATCCAGCCAGCCAGTACGACGGTCACGACCGGTGGTAGCACCGTATTCGTTACCTTGCGTACGCAGGAATTTGCCGGTTTCGTCTTCCAGTTCGGTAGGGAATGGGCCAGCACCTACGCGAGTAGAGTAAGCCTTCATGATACCCAGTACGTAATCTACGTAACGTGGACCCATACCAGAACCTGTCGCAACGCCACCCGCGGTGGTGTTAGACGAAGTCACGTACGGATAGGTACCGTGGTCGATGTCCAACAAGGTGCCTTGCGCGCCTTCGAACATGATAAGCTCGCCTTTCTTACGGGCGCTATCTAACAGTTCAGAAACGTCAACAACCATGCCAGTCAGGATATCGGCAACAGAAACGCCGGTCTGAGGATCGACAGCCATCAGGCTATCCAGAACTTCCTGATAATCAACTGCATCAACTTTGTAGTAATGCACTAACTGGAAGTTGTGGTAATCCACAATTTCTTTCAGTTTTGCAGCGAAGGTTTCTTTATTGAACAAATCACCCACACGCAGACCGCGGCGAGCAACTTTATCTTCGTAGGCAGGACCGATACCACGACCGGTGGTACCAATCGCTTTCGAACCACGTGCTTTTTCACGCGCATTATCCAGAGCCACATGATATGGCAGGATTAACGGGCATGCTTCAGAGAGTAACAGTCGCTCACGTACTGGTACGCCGCGCGCTTCTAACCCTGTCATCTCTCTCATCAACGCATCAGGAGCCAGTACAACACCGTTGCCGATGATGCTGGTGACGTTTTCACGCAGAATACCTGAGGGAATCAAATGAAGAACGGTTTTCTCACCGTTGATAACCAAAGTATGGCCAGCGTTATGCCCACCTTGATAGCGCACAACATATTTAGCCCGTTCAGTCAGCAGGTCGACGACCTTGCCCTTACCTTCGTCACCCCATTGGGTGCCCAGTACGACGACGTTCTTACCCATCTCAAAAATCACCAGGTTGCCTTAAAAAAGGATTCTAACATCTCACCCGTGTGCTTTCAGCACTTTTTAACACATGCTTGCACAGTTTTTGCGCTTGGATTCAGCCACCCATGCGGCTACGCAACATGTAGTAGATCACGACGCCAGCAACCACTAATGCACCGCCAAAACGACGTAGCGTGGAGTCAGGTAATTGCGTCATCGCCTGAATCATTTTGCGCCATGCTTTGGGATAAAGCATCGGACCTAGCCCTTCAAGCACCAAAACCAGCCCCAGAGCTAACCAGATTGTGGAGTTCATTGTTTGCCTTAAAAAGAAAAGGCCCGCGTTAACGGGCCTTGCATCACACGCGAACCCCCTTTACGGACGTTTGCTGGAATTATCCGGAGATTTCATATAGCGGAAGAAATCGCTGTCTGGACTCAACACCATCACATCGTTGCCGCTGTTGAAGCTATTCTCATAGGCTCGCAGGCTACGAATAAAGGCGTAGAAATCTGGATCCTTACTGAATGCATCTGCGAATAGACGAGCTGCCTCTGCATCACCGCCGCCGCGAGTAATACGCGCCTGACGCTCAGCTTCTGCCAAAGTACGAGTCACTTCGTAGTCGGCAGTTGCACGCAGTTTTTCCGCTTCTTCCTGACCTTGTGAACGGTGACGACGAGCTACCGCTTCACGCTCAGCGCGCATACGCTGGAAGATCGCATCAGAGACTTCAGCAGGCAGGTTGATTTGCTTGATACGCACGTCAACCACTTCAATACCCAGTGCCGCCATGCTGTTCGGATTCACAGCTGGCTGCTTGCCACGGGTTTCCTCTTCAACACGCGCAGCCACGGAAGCAATCGCATTATCGGCTTCGGTAGTAACAGCTTCGTCATCTACGGTACCGGTATTTAGGGCATCGCGGACATCGGAGGTCAAGCGACCACGAGAATCCGTAACGATATCACGCACATCCAAACGACCGATTTCAGAACGCAGACGGTCACTGAACTTACGTTTCAATAACACTTCTGCCTGAGAAATATCGCCACCGCCGGTTGCCAGATAGTAACGGCTAAAGTCACTGATACGCCATTTCAGGTATGAATCGACAATCAGGTCTTTTTTCTCTTTGGTCACGAAGCGGTCAGCTTGGTTATCCATGGTCTGAATACGCGCATCCAAGGTCTTCACTGTTTCAATGAAAGGAATCTTGAAATGCAGCCCAGGCGCGTACACCAAAGGCTTGTTATCGTTATCACGCAGTACTTTACCGAAACGCAGCACAATTCCGCGCTGGCCTTCCTGTACCACGAATAATGAAGCATAGAGCGCAATCAGCACCACAGCCACGACGAATAAGATCGACTTACGCATTGATTATTCTCTCCCTACGCGAGTGGAAGTGTCACGCTGGGCATTTGCCCTGCGCTGATCCATGACAGAGCCAGAGTCTGAGCTAGTCGTGCTCTTCTCCGGACTGCTTGCCGCAGAGGAAGACGGATTCAAACGAATCAGACTTGAGTCTTTGCTAGCACCGGCTTTATCCGCACCGACCTGTCCACGCAGCATTTGATCCAATGGCAGTACCATCAGATTATTACTCTTGTCGTTAGCCAATACTTTGTGAGTATGACCCAGGACTTTTTCCATGGTTTCGATATACAGACGCTCACGAGTAATTTCCGGTGCAGCCTTGTACTCTGGCAACAACTTGGCAAAGCCTGCGACTTCACCCTGCGCTTCCAGCACTTTACGCGCGGCATAAGCACGAGCATCTTCTAACAGACGCTGCGCCTGACCGTTAGCACGTGGCTGAACTTCATTCGCGTAAGCTTCTGCTTCACGGATGTACTGTTGTTCGTTTTCACGTGCAGCAATCGCATCATCAAAGGCGGCTTTCACTTCTTCCGGCGGACGAGCGGCCTGGAAGTTGACGTCCAGCA
Source organism: Yersinia nurmii (assembly GCF_001112925.1). Taxonomy (GTDB): domain Bacteria; phylum Pseudomonadota; class Gammaproteobacteria; order Enterobacterales; family Enterobacteriaceae; genus Yersinia; species Yersinia nurmii. The sequence continues at coordinate 72,512 of NZ_CPYD01000009.1, read as the reverse complement.
GAGTAATACCCATGTTGTATGGACGAATGGTTTCTTCCAATACGCGCTGAGTATCGCTACGAACGATGGTACGACCTTCGGTCAGAATCTTATCCATGGTGTATTTACCGATAACACCACGTACTGCGCTGTCCGTCGCCTGACGCAGACTGTCATCAGGGTTGGTTACGCTGAACAGATAAGCTGCCGGATCGGTTACACGGTACTGAACGTTCATTTCGATGCGAACCACGTTCTCATCGGATGTCAGCATCACGCCTGAAGCGGCCAATTCGCGCACGGATTCAACGTTCACCGGCGTCACTTCATCAATGAAGGTCGGTTTCCAGTTCAAACCTGGTTGAACGATATGGCTCAGTTTGCCCAAACGTGTCACAACGCCACGCTCGGCTTCTTTAATGGTATAGAAACCACTTGCGGCCCAAATGACGACAACGGCTACTGCAGCGATACCCACAATGCGTCCGCTAAAGCCTGGACCCTGTGTTGCGCCACCGTTACCATTACCACTTCCGCTACCTTTGCCGAAACTACTCAGTTTCTTGCTCAGTTTGCGGAAGATATCATCCAGATCCGGCGGCCCCTGATCACGGCCACCTTTATTATTATTTCCGCCAGAGTTGCCGCCATTATTATTGCTGCTCCCCCACGGGTCGCGGTCCTGTCCGTTATTACCGGGCTGATTCCACGCCATGTTTTAGCTCCATTCTTCTATGATTGGTTTTCTTCAGGCCAAGAGCGCACTTCCCTATAAGAAGCTGGCCCTCAATCTCACAAGTTCGATCAAACCCGACTCTTTCATTAACCCAAGGGGCCAATTAAACGACGTAGTCGATCAGCTCCTGCTCTTGTTTACAGAGACGACGCCATTCAACGATAGGCAGTCGAACCACCATACCGATATGCCCGCCCTCTTCTATCCACTCTTTTTCAATTGCCTGAAGCTGATAAAAACGGCTACGTAGACGGCCAGCCTGAGGCGGTAAGCTCAATTCATAGTGTGCGATTTCACCAGAAAGACGCTCCGTCAACGCTTGAAAGAGCAACGGGATACCTGCGCCGGTTTCGGCTGAGAGCCAAACCCTGACCGGCAGGTTTTCTTCGTTGCGATCGATACGCGGCTCGAAATCGTCCAACATATCGATTTTGTTCATCACTAACAGCGTAGGGATTTCGTCCGCTTCAATTTCTGCCAGCACGGTGTCGACCGCGGCTACATTCTCGCTTACGCGTGAATCAGCTGCATCAATCACATGCAATAACAGCGAAGCCTGCCGCGTTTCTTGTAATGTCGCTTTGAATGCGGCGACCAAATCGTGCGGCAAATGTCGAATAAATCCTACAGTATCCGCCAATACCGTATCGCCAACGTCGGCCACATTAATACGGCGCAGCGTTGGGTCCAGCGTGGCAAATAGTTTGTCGGCCGCATAAACGTCGGCTGACGTAATTCGGTTAAACAGGCTGGACTTGCCGGCGTTGGTATATCCCACCAGCGAAACAGTCGGTATTTCAGCCCGGTTGCGCGCGCGTCGGTTTTGCTCACGCTGCTTGGCCACGCGCTCTAGGCGATTGAGGATCAAGCTAATGCGGTCACGTAACAAACGGCGGTCGGTCTCAAGTTGGGTTTCCCCCGGCCCTCTTAGGCCAATCCCACCTTTTTGACGCTCAAGGTGCGTCCAGCCGCGTACCAGTCGAGTGGCAATATGACGCAATTGCGCCAATTCAACCTGCAACTTACCTTCATGCGTACGCGCCCGTTGGGCAAAAATATCTAAAATTAATCCGGTACGATCGATCACCCGACATTCACACAGGCGCTCAAGATTCCTCTCCTGCGCGGCGGAAAGTGCGTGATCAAACAGGACAACAGATGCGCCACTGGCCTTAACGGCATCTGCAATTTCTTCGGCCTTTCCTTCACCGACAAAGTATTTGGGATGAGGCGCTTTGCGACTGCCCGTCACAATTTGCAGTGCCTCTACGCCAGCAGAAGATACCAACGATTCGAATTCGCTGAGATTCTCTGTGTCTTTGTCCTGCGAGAAATAGATATGAACCAGTACGGCCTGCTCACCGGCTTCATAACGGTCAAACAAGCGTGCAACCTCTCAAACGGGTAAAAACCGCTAGTGCGGAGAACATAAGACAATCAATGTTGCTTATGCTCTCCGTCATGGTTGACCAGCAATGCGCTTTATTCAGCGTCATCGCTATCCTGCTGCGGCTGTTGCTGCGCAGACGGATTACTACCATGATAATTATTGGTGCCGCCACTCGGATTATTGCTGTGATGCGATACCGGGCGAGACGGGACAACAGTAGAGATAGCGTGCTTATATACCATCTGGCTAACTGTGTTTTTCAACAGAATGACAAACTGATCGAAAGACTCAACTTGGCCCTGCAGTTTAATGCCATTCACTAAATAAATAGAAACCGGAACCCGTTCACGACGCAATGCGTTCAGGAACGGATCTTGCAAAGATTGCCCCTTAGCCATTCTATATTTTCCTTATTTGCTTGTTGTTTTTAACTAAGAACCTATCGGCTCGAAAATAAACTGCGTAAAAAAAATCTGCGCGCTGAGTACTAATCAATTGTACACAATCATTCAACCTATGCACTAACAACCTGTATTACAGAGTCTAAAGCCTGTTCTGGCTTATCACTGTCGAGCCAATGAACAGATTCCCAACCTCGTAGCCAAGTCATTTGTCGCTTTGCCAACTGACGCGTCGCACAAATTCCGCGGAAAACCATTTCGTCATAATCGATCTCACCAGCGAGATAAGACCACATCTGGCGATAACCAACACAACGAATGGCAGGCAAGTCCGTATGCAAATCTCCACGGTTAAAAAGCGCCCGAGCCTCGGTTTCAAATCCTGCATCCAGCATTTGACGAAAACGTAATTCAATACGCTGGTGCAATAATTCGCGGCTAGCAGGCGCAATCGCAAATTGGTGAACCTGATAAGGTAAGGTTTCACCCGAAATTTTAGTCAGTTCCGTTAAAGTTTTACCCGAAATAAAAAAAACTTCCAGTGCTCTGGAAAGTCTCTGAGGATCATTGGGATGAATCCGCGCGGCAGAAACCGGATCGATTTCAGCCAGTTGCTGATGCAGGTCTTCCCAACCTCGCTCAGCAGCCTGTTCCTCAATACGCTGACGCACCTCTGGATCGGCAGAAGGCAATGGAGACAATCCCTCTAACAGTGCCTTAAAGTACAACATAGTGCCCCCCACCAGCAGCGGAATACGCCCGGCGGCGGTAATCTCAGCCATTTCTTTCAGAGCATCTTTACGGAAATCAGCGGCCGAGTAGGATTCAGCCGGATCGCGAATATCGATTAATCGGTGGGGAGCCAGTGCCAGCTCTTCTGCACTGGGCTTGGCGGTGCCGATATCCATACCGCGATAAATCAGCGCGGAATCCACGCTGACAAGCTCCACGGGCAAATGTTGACGCAGCGCAATGGAAAGCGCCGTTTTGCCGGAAGCGGTCGGCCCCATCACAAATATCGCTGGGGGCCGGTTCAAATTCTCAGTATTACTCATGGATTAAAGTTGCCAATGCGGCCTGTATATCAATAGGTTGTAAAAGCCCGGCAGGGGGTGATTGCACCAGCTGCGGACAAAGACGTTCGACATCCGTCAATAATTGTATCGCTTGGGATACGTTCCAGACCTCATGCTCACTGCCAAGACGGCGGGCAATCCAAGTGGCAAGTACCTCCGGCGACATCTCCTTATGTTGCGACAGATAGCCTAACAGTTCCGGTATCAGTTTTTGTAAATTTTGTTGGCGTAATGGTAAAGATACTGCTCGTAGCGTCGCTCGTCCGTGTTCAATCGCCAGTTCTATTCCCATGGTAATCAATAATTTCTGGTGATGCTGGCAGGCCGTGGCTTCGTTTTTATCCAAAGTCAGTTTAAGCGGAATCAACAGCGGCTGCGGACGCAACCCTTCCTCTGGCGGATTAAGCTGCGCCTGTTTCAGCCAGCGTTCGGCAACCGTTAGAGAAAGCAATGCCAAGCCTGGACCATATTCTATCACCGCGTAACATGGTGGCAGCACCGTCAACACCCGGCCAAAACTGTATTGTCCGCTGCGCAGCGGTTCTTCACCCTTTCTGCTTTTTGTCACTGCCGCAGGCTGTTTATCTGGCAATTTATCCGTCGCAGGAGCCGGTTTCAGCAATTCGTGGTACAGCTCCCCCTGCTGTTTTTGATAAGGCGCTGGAGGCGTATAGGCTGGCGCTCGAGGCTCACGTGCAGAACTATGGGATCCCGCACAGGCAACCCGTGGAGCCACGTATTGCTGCTGAACGGCGGTTTTTCCCGGCTGTGGCTGAGCGTATTTATTTCCACCAGCAGCCACCCGATTCTCCGGCTGCCAGCGCGGAGCTTCAATTTCGCCATCTTCGGAGACAATCAGCGCAGGTTCTGCGCTTTGCTGTAAAACGCTGGTCACCGCCTGATAGATAAAATCATGTACCAAACGTGCCTGATGGAAGCGAACTTCATGCTTGGCCGGATGGACATTCACATCCACCTGATGAGGATCAATATCCAGATACAACACATAAGCGGGCTGCTGATCGTCTTTCAGCAGATCCTGATAAGCCTGACGGATAGCGTGATTAATCAGCCGATCGCGCATCATGCGATTATTGACATAGCAATATTGCATCTCGCTAGGCGTTCGGGCGGCGCTGGGGTCGGCCACCCAGCCACGAATATTCAAATCACCGTGCTGCCATGAAATTGCTAGCGCATGTTGCAGGAAGGTCGGGCCACAAATACTGGCCAGACGGCGTTCATGCTGCGAAGGATCTGGGGCCGCTCGATATTGGCGAACCAGCTTGCCGTTGTGAGTCAGATTAATCGCCACGTCGAAGCGCGCCAACGCGATGCGGCGTACCACTTCATCAATATGGCCGAATTCGGTTTTTTCCGTGCGCATAAATTTACGCCGCGCTGGCGTGTTATAAAACAAATCCAGCACTTCCAGCGTACTGCCTACCGGATGGGCTGCGGGTTTGATGGTCACCGCCATATCCCGCCCTTCTGCGTAAGCCTGCCAGGCTTCGTTCTGTTCGGCGGTACGCGAGGTCAGCATCAAACGGGAAACCGAGCTGATACTGGCCAATGCCTCACCGCGAAAGCCCATGCTGAGAATGGCTTCCAGATCTTCCAACGAACTGATTTTACTGGTTGCATGGCGCGCTAACGCCAGCGATAAGTCGTCTTTAGCTATCCCACAACCGTTATCACGGATGCGGATTAATTTTGCGCCGCCTTTCTCAATATCAATATCGATTCGCGTGGCACCGGCATCCAGACTGTTTTCCACCAACTCCTTGACTACCGACGCAGGCCGCTCGACCACTTCACCGGCGGCAATTTGGTTGGCGAGCTGTGGCGGTAATATCTGAATCGGCATGACAAATCCCTTGGGTTAAGACTGTGGAATCGTGAGCGTTTGGCCAAGTTGAACCGAACCAGACTTCAACTTATTCACTCGTTGAATCTCACTCTGGGATACACCATATTTCGCCGCAATAGCGGATAAAGTATCCCCGCGTTTAACCTGATGCTTGATCGGTTTAGCTGGGCTGGTTTTCTTCACCCTAGGCGCCTTAGCAACGCTAGCTACCGCGCCGCTGGAGGCGGGAATTCGCAGGCGCTGTCCAACCCACACCACGTCTTTCTTTAGCGTATTATTCTGCCGCATCGCCACCATACTGACACCGTACTGGCTGGCAATGCCGGATAGAGTTTCACCCCGTTTCACCACGTGAATCAACGATTTACCGCTGGTGGGGGCTTTCCCCCCACTGCTGGCCGCGCTGACTACAGGACCAGGCTGATTAACACCACTTTGACGCGCTGACCTTTCAACCGCCGCTGTTGCGCCCAGCGGACGGTTTTCGACCTTTGGGTCGGCTTGTAGCGGATGCGACAGGAAATAACTGCGCAAGCCTTTGTAAATCGCTCGGGCAATTTTATCCTGATACGCACTGCTGCCGAGCAGCCGCTCCTCCGTACCATTACTGATAAAGCCGGTTTCCACTAATAAAGAGGGAATATCCGGTGAACGCAACACCCCGAGACTGGCGTGTTCCGGCCTACGTTTATGAATAGAACCAATGGCTTGAAGCTCATGTAGCACTTTTACCGCTACGTCGTAACCCACCCGCTGGGAGTGACCAAATTGTAAATCTAACACCGCCTGACTGAGATAAGGATCGGCGGAAGTATTAGCGAGTACGTCACCCGCGCCCCCCAGCAACTCAGATTGTTTCTCATGCTGCTCCAGCCAGTTACCCATTTCACTGTTTGCGCGACGGTTAGACAGTACCCAGACCGAAGCACCGTTGGCGCTGCGATTCGGTGCCGCATCGGCATGAATGGAAACCAGCACGTTGGCAGCCTGCTTACGCGCCACGTCTGAACGCCCCATGACCGAAATAAAATAGTCGCCGTTGCGCGTCAACACCGGCTTAAACATCGGGTCATTATTGAGCAATGCCTCCAGTTTACGGGCAATGGAGATGGTAACGTTTTTCTCTTTCAGACCATTTTGCCCAATAGCGCCAGGGTCCTGGCCGCCGTGACCGGCATCAATAGCCACCACCACGCGATCGCTACTGGCTGGCGCGCTGGTTTTAACCGGACGCGTGGTTGAGGTGGTGATGGTCGGGCTGCTGGTCACTACCGTTGGCTTATTATTGAACGGATTACTGCCGGTGACCTTGGGTGCCTGTCGCGTTGGCGTCGCCGTGGTCACCGTTTGAGTTTGACGCGCCGGCGTACCAGCGGCTGTCAGAGTGAATACCACGTTATATTGATTGCCCACTTGCTGCGTCACTGCGCGTGTTTTGGCTTTTTGCGTCAGCTCAAATACCAATCGGGTGCTTTGCGGGTCTTTCGGCTGGCTGGAGCGAATTCTTTTCAGCAGATTCTGCCCACTGAACTCTAGCGGTAAACCGGAAAGATTACCGCTCTGACGAATATCCAGCACAACGCGCTCCGGCCCGCTTAGCGGGAAGAAAGCATAAATCGGCTTGCCGTCGAAGCTCAGGGTTATCTGACTTTCGCCGGAACCGTTGGTAACTTTGATATCGGTTAACTTCATCGCCCATGCCGCCGGAGCGGCCAATACGCTAGAAACAACCAACAATGCGGTGGCTAAACAGCCTCTCCAGCTAAGCATCATCGACAGTTTATCCTTGCGCAGAGGCTAAGCGGTGCAGAACATTTGCACCAGAATCAGACAGCGCTACCAGCCGGGCTTCACGCCCCTGCGGCTGATAGTCCAAATGTAATTCGATATCAGGCTTAGGCAAGAAGCCCTCTCCCTGCTGTGGCCATTCCACTAGGCAAATAGCCTGTTGATCGAAATAGTCGCGAATCCCCATAAATTCAAGTTCTTCCGGATCCGCCAATCGGTAAAGATCGAAATGATAAACCGGCCGAGGCGTCAACGCGTAAGGCTCCACCAAGGTATAGGTAGGGCTTTTTACGTGGCCTTGATGTCCCAAGGCTTGCAAGAAGCCGCGGCTGAATGTGGTTTTTCCGGCACCTAAGTCGCCGAACAGATAAATAACGCTGGCACCTTCGAAGGCTTGCGCCAAACGAGCCCCCAATGCAACGGTCGCTGCCTCATCAGGCAAAGGTAAAACGAGTTCTTTCATTCTTGATATCTATTTTGCTAACTCAGGATTAACGTAGTTCGGAATCACCGGCAATAAATCTGTCGCCAGTAAACCCCGGGTGCCTTGTTGTTCAGCCAGTTGATCTGCTGCCGCGCCGTGGACCACACAACCTGCGCAAGCCGCATCATACAGCACCAGCTTTTGCGCTATCAAACCGCCGATGATACCGGACAAAATATCGCCCATACCGCCGGTCGCCATGCCCGCATTCCCCACATCGGCTATCGCCATCTCGCCCTGCTCACTGGCTATCAGCGTACCGGCACCTTTTAGTACCACTATGCCGCCGTATATCTCTACCAGTCGGCGAACTGAAAGTAAGCGATCACTCTCAATTTCAGCGACGGTACAACCGAGCAAACGAGCCGCTTCACCGGGATGAGGGGTCAACACTCGATTCTGACGCCTCTGCGGATTTAATGCCAGCAAGTTGAGCGCATCTGCGTCCCATAACGCAGGTTTATCACTCTGTTGCAGTAATTTCAGAGCATTCCTTCCCCATTCTCCTTGCCCCAGCCCCGGTCCAATGACCAAAGCGTCTGCCCAATCGATAGCCTCAATCAATAAATTATCGCTGAGTGCCTGTACCATCAGTTCAGGGCGAGCGGTGAGCAGAGGAGCAACATGAACGCTGTTAGTAAGCACTCGCACCAATCCAGCACCGCTGCGAAGTGCGGATTCTCCCGCCATCCGTATTGCGCCCCCCAAACCTCTATCGCCCCCTACCAACAATAGACGACCTTGCTCACCTTTGTGAGAACAAGGTCGCCTCGGTTTCAACCATTTGCTGAGATTATCAGTGGTAATTCTCTCAATGTGTGGTATTTGCTGATCAAGCCAGGGAGACAAACCCAGATCGTCGCAATGCAACTGGCCAACCCAATCCCGCGCCTGCCCAGTCAATAACCCTGGCTTTAGCGCTACAAACGTCAGAGTGTGCTCGGCTCGCATCACTGCACCAGGAGCCGCGCCGGTTTCCGCCCCTAAACCAGAAGGAATATCCAGCGCAATTTTGGGTGCCCGATATCTATTTGCCATTTCAATCAAAGTAGCGTAGCCACCCCGTGGCGCGGCACGTAAACCGGTGCCCAGCAACCCATCGATAATTAAATCAATATTCTGCGGCCAAACATAATCCTGAGGAAAAATATTGCCCCCCGCCGATAACCACTGCTCACGCGCCAGAGCAGCTTCAGCAGGCAATGGACGATTGCCCTCACAGGCAATTAATGTCACTTTCAAACCCGCCGCTTGAGCGCGTGCCGCCAGGATATATCCATCACCGCCGTTATTGCCATGACCGCACAGAATCAACCAGTGTCGACTCTTCGGATAATATTGGCGACCCAGAGCAAAAGCGGCTTCACCCGCTCTAACCATCAGTTCAAACAGAGAAAGTGACAAAGCGGCAGCAGCAACGCTTTCATGTTGTCTGACCCAGTCCGCAGAAAAAACAGAGTGTGGTAAACTTAGGCCGTTTTGTTTCTTACTATGGTCCGTCATGGCACACCCCCTCGATCTGAATCAATTAGCCCAACATATCAAGCAATGGGGGCAATCGCTAGGTTTCCAGCAGGTTGGAATCTGCGATACCGATCTTTCTGTGGAAGAACCTCGATTGCAGGCGTGGTTAGACAAGCAATACCACGGTGAAATGGCGTGGATGGAGCGCCACGGTATGTTGCGGGCGCGACCTCATGAACTGCTGCCCGGTACGCTGCGGGTTATCAGCGTGCGCATGAACTACCTGCCAGCCAAAGCCGCCTTTGCCAGCACTTTGAGCAACCCAGAATTGGGTTATGTCAGCCGCTATGCCTTGGGACGCGACTATCACAAGCTATTGCGGCAACGGTTAAAGAAATTGGGCGATCAAATTCAGGAATATTGCGCGCAGCAATCGAGTGAAAACGGCGTCAACTTTCGTCCGTTTGTCGACTCAGCGCCGATAATGGAACGTTCACTCGCCGCCAAAGCTGGCATTGGCTGGGTTGGCAAGCACTCACTTATTCTTAATCGCGAGTCTGGCTCCTGGTTCTTCCTTGGGGAATTACTGATTGATTTGCCGTTGCCAATCGATCAACCGCAAGAGGAACAGTGTGGCCGCTGCGTGGCCTGCATGACAACCTGTCCAACCGGAGCCATTGTCGCACCTTACACCGTGGATGCTCGCCGCTGTATTTCCTATCTCACCATTGAGTTGGAAGGCGCTATTCCCGAAGAATTTAGGCCGTTGATGGGAAATCGTATTTATGGCTGTGATGATTGCCAACTGATTTGCCCGTGGAATCGCTTCTCTCAATTAACAGATGAAGAAGATTTCAGCCCGCGTGCGATATTACATACGCCAAAGCTGCTGGATCTGTTCGCTTGGAATGAAGAAAAGTTTCTACGAGTTACCGAAGGTTCCGCGATCCGCCGTATTGGCCATCTGCGCTGGTTACGTAATATCTCGGTGGCTTTGGGAAATGCCGCCTATCAGGATGAAATTGTGCTAGCGCTGGAAAGTCGTAAAGGAATCGACCCTATGCTAGATGAGCATATCGCCTGGGCTATCGATAGGCAGTTGGCGCGGCGCGCAGAACAAAGTGTAGAAGTGCAGTTATCGCAGAAAAAAAGGCTGATTCGGGCCATTGAGAAAGGGCTGCCGCGGGACGCATGATAACTTTTCACCCGTGGGCTTTTCCGTAATAAACCCGTCAAGCGCCCTGTGCATAAAAATAAAAATGCCTTGCCAATCAAGTGGGAAAAAAAGCGCAAGAGATCGCCATAACGTTTTCCCATAAATAAATAAACAATTAAAACAAATAGTTAAAATTAGGCAATAGTCATTGGTTTAATTAGCATCAGTATATAAAAAATACAGAATCTGTGGATAAGTCTGTTGAAGAAGTTAATACATTCTGTGAAAGGCACGGCAAAAAGCGCGAACTGTCTGTGGATAATTATTTTGGAGATGAAGATAAAATTGGAGCGGGAAACGAGACTCGAACTCGCGACCCCGACCTTGGCAAGGTCGTGCTCTACCAACTGAGCTATTCCCGCATTGAGATGCTGATGCACCTTGCTGTCTGCTTGACGGCATTTGGTATTCATGGCTGAAGATTGGAGCGGGAAACGAGACTCGAACTCGCGACCCCGACCTTGGCAAGGTCGTGCTCTACCAACTGAGCTATTCCCGCATCACAGATATTAGCGAATGGTTCGCCGACATCGTTAGCTTCTGCCACTACTTTAAAAATTTGGAGCGGGAAACGAGACTCGAACTCGCGACCCCGACCTTGGCAAGGTCGTGCTCTACCAACTGAGCTATTCCCGCTCTACGTACTAAATTCGATCTCGCTAACTGGCGAAAATCTTCATCGGTACGGGGTGCGCATTATACGAGAATTCCGTTTTGCTGCAAGCCCCTGAAAGCAAAAAAATCATTTTTTCGTTCAAGTGTCGATTAAATCAGCAATATGTACTTTTTGCCAGCGACGGGTGTCGAATAAATCGGCTACGCGCTGAAAACCCGTGATTTGCACGACAGAATCATAGTACTGAGAACAAGATTCTGCCGTGTTTAAGCCAGATTTTATCTATTAAAGACTAAAGCTGGATAAAGTGTTCGCGGTAATAAGCCAGTTCCGCCACAGATTCACGAATATCGTCCAGCGCCTGATGCGTATTTTGCTTTTTAAAGCCCGGCAGGATTTCCGGTTTCCAACGACGAGCCAGCTCTTTCAATGTACTGACGTCTAAATAGCGATAGTGAAAGTAAGCTTCCAGCGCAGGCATATAGCGGAACAGGAAGCGGCGATCCTGACCCACGCTGTTACCACAGATAGGCGATTTACCGGCGGGTACCCATTGTTCGAGGAAAGCAATGGTCTGCATTTCTGCATCATGGTCGTTGAATGGGCTGGCTTTTACGCGCTCAACCAAGCCGCTACCGGTATGAGTACGCACATTCCACTCATCCATTAGCGCCAGTTGCTCATCAGATTGATGCACCGCCAAAACCGGGCCTTCTGCCAGAATATTAAGATTGGCATCCGTTACCAACGTTGCGATCTCAATAATCCGATCCCGTTCTGGATCGAGACCGGTCATTTCCAGATCAATCCAGATCAGATTATTTTCATTTCCTACCATGATATTTCCTGCCTATTCATCGGGGGGATCAACCGAACAAACGGTTAAATGATAAAATTATGTGTATCATAGTCCTTTTGGTCGCAACGAGCGATAAATGCAGATTCAAGTGAGGCGCAGTGAGCAAGAATAAACTGTCCAAAGGTCAACAACGCCGCGTGCAGGCTAACCATCAGCGCCGGCTACGCACTGATAGAAAACCTGAGTTAGATGACTCTCAGCTTGGCGATGCGCAAGAAGGTATCGTAATCAGCCGTTTCGGTCAGCATGCCGACGTTGAAGCCACTGATGGCACCCAACACCGTTGTAATATCCGTCGCACCATTACCTCTTTGGTAACCGGTGACCGTGTCGTTTGGCGACCGGGTATTCAGCAGGAAGGTGTTCGAGTTAAAGGTATCGTTGAAGCGGTACATGAACGTACTTCGGTTTTAACCCGCCCTGATATTTACGACGGCGTGAAACCGATCGCTGCTAACATCGATCAAATCGTGATCGTCTCGGCCATTTTGCCGGAACTCTCACTCAATATAATTGATCGCTATCTGGTGGCCTGTGAAACGCTGGACGTAGAGCCGCTGATCGTACTGAATAAAGTCGATCTGTTAGATGCCGAAGGCCGTAAATTCGTCGATGGCATGATGGATATCTATCGCCGCATCGATTACAAGGTACTGGAAGTGTCTAGCCAAACCCGCGAAGGGATGGAAGCCTTTGAACAGGCGCTGGCTGGTCGTATCAGCATTTTCGCCGGCCAATCCGGCGTGGGTAAATCCAGCCTGCTGAATGCCCTGTTACCACCAAGTGATACGCAAATTTTGGTCAACACAGTTTCTGATAACTCCGGTTTAGGACAACACACTACCACCGCTGCGCGCTTGTATCATTTCCAGCACGGCGGCGATGTGATCGATTCACCCGGAGTGCGCGAATTTGGCCTGTGGCATTTAGCACCGGAACAAATCACGCAAGGGTTTGTCGAATTCCGTAACTACATTGGTCATTGCAAGTTCCGAGATTGCAGCCATACCAGCGATCCCGGCTGCGCCCTGCGCGAAGCGGTGGAACGCGGTGATATTGCCGAAGAGCGTTTCGATAACTACCATCGAATTCTGGAAAGCATGGAACAAGTCAAACCACGCAAACCGCTTTCAGATTCTGAATAACTAACATTGCGGGCGCCGATCGTTACAATGCGCCCCTTTTATCTAATGGCTAATGCCTAATCCAAGAGGTTCTCGTGCTGGATAGCATCAAAATCAGACTGCAATATTTACTTCCCAAGCAAGGGCTTACACGCTTGGCTGGCTGGGGTGCAGACAAAAAAGGCGGCTGGTTGACTCAACTGGTTATTAAAGGCTTTGCCCGTTTCTATAACGTGGATATGAAAGAAGCGCAGAACCCAGAATTCACCGCTTATGCCACTTTCAACGAATTTTTCGTTCGTCCATTACGCCCGGATGCACGTCCTGTTGTGGCGGAAGACAATGTGCTAGCACAGCCTGCTGACGGTACCGTCAGTCAACTTGGTGCTATCCGCGAAGACCAAATCTTGCAGGCAAAAGGCCACCATTACACGCTGGAAGCTTTACTGGCCGGTAACTACCTGTTGGCTGAAGAATTCAAGAACGGCACGTTTATTACCACGTATTTGGCGCCGCGCGATTATCATCGAGTGCATATGCCTTGTGACGGTGTACTGCGTGAAATGATTTATGTGCCTGGGGATTTATTCTCCGTCAATCCGCTGACCGCAGCCAATGTCCCTAACCTGTTTGCCCGTAACGAACGCGTGATCTGTATCTTTGATACCGCTTTTGGCCCGATGGCGCAGATTCTGGTCGGTGCCACCATTGTCGGCAGCATTGAAACCGTTTGGGCAGGAACAACCAATCCAACCCGCGAAGGGGTTATCCGCCGCTGGACCTACCCACAGGCCGGTGAAGAAGGTGCGATTACATTGGAAAAAGGGCAGGAAATGGGTCGCTTCAAACTGGGCTCAACGGTGATTAACCTGTTTGCATCAGGCAAAGTGTATCTGGCTCCGCAGCTAAACAGTGGCTCCATCACCCGTATGGGTGAGCTACTGGCTGAAGCCGTTCCCCCGACTCCTCCATGCTAACCTAACGCTTTATGGCGTAACTTGATTTAAGGAAGCAAAACGTGCGCCTGATAACCACATTCCTGCTTGGTATTTTTCTCTCTCTGCCGCTTTATGCGGCAACTCAGCCTAATGAGGCTCAGCTCAGGCAAGAGCTGAAGCAGGCAGAGGCGAATAAAGGAACCGCCAACCAGGCGGAAATTGTTCAGGCGCTGCAAGGTGCTCTCAACTGGCTTAATGATGCGAAAGAGTCCGACGAGCGGGCGCAGCAGTACCAGAAAGTCATTGATGATTTCCCTAAATTAACCAGAGAGTTACGTCAACAGTTGACGCCGGATAGCGATAAGCCGCTGCCGGTGCCAACTAATTTATCGACCAATGAGATGGAGCAGCAAATCCTGCAAACCAGCAGCCAACTGCTGGAACTTTCGCGTCAGATGCAGCAAGAACAGGATCGTTTGCGGGAAATTAGCGACTCTCTGGGACAACTTCCTCAACAACAATCAGATGCTCGCCGCCTGTTAGGTGAAGCTACGTCGCGTCTTCAATCTCAAAACTCACCAACGTCTCCGCTGGCACAGGCGCAATTTGCACTATTACAGGCGGAAGTTACGGCTCGTAAAGCCAAAGTGAATGAGCTGGAGCTTTCTCAGCTTTCTGCCAATAACCGCCAAGAATTGTCCCGCATGCGCGCCGAAGTGTATAAAAATAGCCATGAACGGACAGACACCTTATTGCAGACGCTGCGTAATAATCTGAATAATCAGCGCCAGCTTGAAGCGGAAAGAGCGCTGGAGCGCACCGAATTACTGGCAGAACAAGGGGGGGATCTCCCTGCCTCCATCAGCCAGCAGCTAGAAACTAACCGAGATTTATCCCGCGCGCTGAACAGTCAGGCTCAGCGCATGGACCTGATTTCCTCTCAACAACGTCAGGCGGCGGCAGACACTCTGCGAGTTCGGCAGACTCTCAGCACCATCCGCGAACAGGCGCAATGGCTGGGTGTATCCACTGCACTGGGGGAAACCCTGCGAGCGCACGTAGCCCGCTTGCCTGAAATGCCAAAATCTCAACAGTTGGATCGAGATATGGCTCAGCTACGAGTTCAGCGTCTAACCTATGAAGGGATGCTGGAGCAGCAGCAAAAAGATACTAAAGCGACGCAGGACGACGGTACGCCGCTGACGGCTCAGCAACAACGCATCATGGACGCTCAACTGCGCACCCAGCGAGAACTACTCAATTCGCTGCTTTCTGGCTATGACACGCAGATTCTCGAACTGACGAAGCTGAAAGTCGCCAATAGTCAACTGGTTGATGCCCTGAATGAAATCCGCGAGGCGACCCACCGCTACCTGTTTTGGGTTGCGGACGTTAGCCCAATTTCCTTGTCTTATCCGATTGATGTCGCTCGTGACCTGACACGACTGCTTTCGCTGGATACCTTATCCCAGCTCAGCGGCGCCTTTGTGATGATGGTGACCAGTCAGGAAACGCTGATTCCGATTATCGGCGCGCTGCTGTTTGTTAGCTTTAGCGTCAGTTCCCGTCGCCATTATCATGCGTTTTTGGAGCGAGCCAGCAGCCGGGTCGGCAAAGTTACCCAAGATCAGTTTTCATTAACGTTACGCACCGTTTTCTGGTCGATTCTGGTGGCCTTGCCGCTACCTGTGCTCTGGGCGGCGCTGGGATACGGATTGCAAAACGCCTGGTCCTACCCGATGGCGATTGCCATTGGCAATGCGGTGACCGCCACGGTTCCGGTACTGTGGGTGTTTATGATCAGTGCCGCTTTTGCTCATCCTCACGGCCTGTTTATTACCCATTTCCGCTGGGCACCGGATCAGGTCGCGCGTGCGATGCGCTTTTACCGTATGTCGGTGTGGCTGATTATTCCGTTGATGATGGCGTTGATTACCTTTGAAAATTATAACGACCGCGAATTCGCTGGAACATTAGGCCGACTGTGCTTTGTACTGCTGTGTATCGCGCTAAGTTTGGTCACCAACAGCCTGAAACGTGCCGGTATTCCACTGTATCTTGATAAAAAAGGTTCGGGAGAGAATAAGGTCAATCAGGCGCTGTGGGGACTGCTGCTTTCCGCTCCACTGATTGCCGCGCTGGCGTCGCTGATGGGGTATCTAACCACATCTCAGGCGCTGCTGGCTCGTCTGGAAACCTCGGTCGCCATCTGGTTCTTCCTGCTAGTGATTTACCATATTATTCGCCGCTGGATGCTGATTCAGCGCCGCCGTATTGCCTTTGACCGTGCGAAACAGCGTCGGGCCGATATCTTGGCGCAGCGTGCCAGAGGTGAAGAAGATACGCCGCATACGAACAGTTCCGAGGGTTCGGTCGATGTAGATGAGCCGGTTATCGATCTGGACGTGATCAGCGCTCAATCGTTGCGTCTGGTACGTTCCATACTCACTATGATCGCGCTGGTTTCAGTGATCTTCCTGTGGTCAGAGATCCATTCAGCCTTTGGTTTCCTAGAAAATATTCGCCTATGGGATGTTTCTTCGACTATCAACGGCGTCGAATCTATCCAGCCGATCACTATGGGATCGCTGATCATCGCCATTTTGGTCGTGATCGTGACGGCACAGTTAGTGCGGAACCTGCCTGCCCTGCTGGAACTGGCGTTATTACAGCATTTGGATCTGACGCCTGGCACCGGTTATGCCATTTCGACTATTACCAAATATCTGGTAATTTTGTTCGGCGGTCTATTAGGCTTTTCACTACTGGGGATTGAATGGGCGAAATTTCAATGGCTGGTCGCCGCTCTAGGTTTAGGATTAGGCTTTGGTTTACAGGAAATTTTTGCCAACTTCGTATCCGGGCTGATCATTTTATTTGAAAAACCGATTCGTATTGGCGATACCGTCACTATTCGCGATTTGACCGGTAGCGTAACCAAAATCAATACCCGTGCCACCACCATTTCCGACTGGGATCGCAAAGAGATTATCGTGCCGAATAAGGCCTTTATCACCGAGCAATTCATTAACTGGTCACTGTCCGATCCGATTACTCGTGTGGTCTTAACAGTACCGGCTCCGGCAGAAGCCAATAGCGAAGAAGTGACCGAACTGCTGCTTACCGCCGCCAGACGTTGTTCCATGGTCTTGGATAACCCTGGGCCAGAAGCATTCCTGATGGATCTACAGCAAGGCATCCAGATTTTCGAGTTGCGCATCTATGCCGCCGAAATGCTTCATCGCCTGCCAATGCGCCACGAGATACATCAACTGATTCTGGAAGGCTTCCGCGAGCACGGTATTGTTCTGCCGTTTCCACCATTCCAGGTTCGAATGGAAACGCTGGGGCGCGCTGGCCGTAGCGTGGGTAACACGCCAACTCGCAATAATACCCGCACACCGGGCAGCCTGTAGTGATTCATTAGCCTGGTTTTTGGGTAAAAAAATGGCCTGATTCTTTGCGGAATCGGGCCATTTTTACCATCGGACAATCTTAGAGAACTTTCACCCACCTCTGGTTGTGGTGAGTAAACGCAGCGAACACCGCTGCAGCGTCAAAGATTCCCTGACATTACCCACAGGCATTGCCGTTGCAGCAAGGCAGCCAGCGAACTCATCCCGATGAGCTGACACCTGTCAGTGATTCGGGTGAGTGAACGCAGCGAACACCGCTGCAGCGTCAAGGACGACAGGTCATCAGGCCCGATCGACAGGGAAAGCCATAACCTCGCTCAATCGCTCCGCTCCTAGGGCCAGCATCACTAAACGATCGACACCCAGCGCAACGCCGGAGCAATCTGGCATACCGTGCTGTAACGCTGCGATCAGATTCACATCGATTGGATTTTGCGGCAACCCCAGAACGGCGCGGCGGCGATTATCCTGTTCAAAGCGTTTTAACTGCTCATTGGCATCGGTCAGCTCGCGGAAACCGTTGGCTAACTCCATGCCTTTGAAGTACACCTCGAAACGCTCAGCTACCCGATGGTCTTCGGTACTGATTTCAGCTAATGACGCTTGAGACGCGGGGAAATGATACACAAAGGCCGGTTTTTCACGGCCAATATGCGGTTCTACGCCAACGGTGAACAGCAGCTGTAACAGCGTGTCGCGGTCGTCTTCTGTATCGGCGATGTTGCTCAAATCCAGCTTCGCTGCCGCTTCCCGCAGTTGGGTTTTGTCCGCTGACAGTGGATCGACATCCAAATGGCGCAGGAAAGCCTGCTGATAAGACAGCGTTTCTGCGCTGCTACAATCCAGAATCTGCTGTAGCAGGTCATCGACCTCATTCATTAAGCGATACATATCATAATGAGGACGATACCATTCGAGCATGGTGAACTCGGGATTATGGTGACGACCGGCCTCTTCATTGCGGAAACTACGACCCAATTGATAAATGGAGCCGCTGCCAGCCGCCAGTAGGCGCTTCATGTGATATTCCGGACTGGTCATCATGTACAGCGTCATGCCATCGGCAGCACCCGGGCCAACAAACCGGGTTTCAAAAGGAGACAGGTGGATATCTGTCACTGTCGCTTGGCTCATGGCTGGCGTTTCAACTTCTAATACGCCACGATCGGCAAAGAACCGTCGTATTTCTGCCATTATTGCTGCGCGTTTCAACAAATTGGCGATAGGTGCACTTGGCTGCCAGCTTGCCGTTTCGCTCATGGTGGTTAACTCCGAAATCAAACAGGGGATGCAGTCTACTCGCATCCTATCAGGCAAACAAATTTGCGACAAAGATTGCCTATTTATGCCACAAATTCAGCATAACCCGCCGTCAAAAATCCTTAGCAACAGCAGATCCTGTCTGCGATCACGTTTCTGCCAGTTAGCCCGCGCGCAGAGGTTCAAATAAAACAAAACAATCGATCACATCAAATTTCTACTACTTATGATTAGGTATACTCATTCCCATACAAAAAGTAAGAAATTGCTATTCTTAATGAGTTCCCCCTTGCATCGAGCAATTGATTAGCAAGGAAATAATATTAAAAACCATATTAAGAATAGACATTCCTTTTATATAGCCGAGGCCATTGAAGTTACAGGTAGGCAACTGGTAAACCGATCCCGATAAACTGATTCAGGTCTGTGATTTGGTTGAGAAAATACAGTTAACCCACCGCAGCTTCAGGTACCAAGGTTATAAGAATTTAACTTGAACAATGGAGAAGCGCAGTGCAAACCTTTAACGCCGACCTTGCCATTATCGGGGCCGGGGGTGCTGGTTTACGTGCAGCAATAGCCGCAGCGGAAGCCAACCCCCAACTGAAGATTGCTCTTATCTCGAAAGTTTACCCAATGCGTAGCCACACCGTGGCCGCCGAAGGGGGATCAGCCGCCGTCACTCAGGACCACGATTCTTTCGACTACCATTTCAACGATACGGTTGCTGGCGGCGACTGGCTCTGTGAACAGGATGTCGTTGACCACTTTGTTCACAGTTGCCCGGAAGAAATGGCGCAGCTGGAAATCTGGGGATGTCCGTGGAGCCGTAAACCCGATGGTTCTGTAAACGTTCGTCGTTTTGGCGGTATGAAGATTGAACGCACCTGGTTTGCCGCCGATAAAACCGGCTTCCATATGCTGCACACTCTGTTCCAAACCTCCCTGAAATATCCACAAATACAACGATTTGATGAACATTTTGTTCTCGATATCTTAGTGGATGATGGACAGGCGCGCGGCGTTGTTGCGCTGAATATGATGGAAGGCACGAAAATCCAGATTCGCGCCAATGCCGTTATCATGGCGACCGGCGGTGCCGGACGTGTCTATCGCTACAACACCAACGGCGGTATCGTCACCGGTGATGGCATGGGCATGGCTTTCCACCACGGTGTTCCACTGCGGGATATGGAGTTTGTACAGTATCACCCAACCGGCTTGCCTGGTTCAGGCATCCTGATGACCGAAGGCTGTCGTGGCGAAGGCGGTATTCTAGTGAATAAAGATGGCTACCGCTATCTACAAGACTACGGCATGGGGCCAGAAACTCCGTTGGGTAAACCAGAAAACAAATATATGGAGTTGGGGCCGCGAGATAAAGTTTCTCAGGCTTTCTGGCACGAATGGCGCGCTGGCCGCACCATTGCGACACCGCGTGGCGATGTGGTTTATCTGGATTTACGTCATCTGGGTGAGAAAAAACTGCTGGAACGCCTGCCGTTCATCTGCGAACTGGCAAAAGCCTATGTGGGTGTCGACCCGGTAAAAGATCCGATCCCAGTGCGCCCAACCGCACATTACACCATGGGTGGCATCGAAACCAATCAGCAGTGTGAAACCCGTATTAAAGGGCTATTTGCCGTCGGTGAATGTTCTTCCGTTGGTCTGCATGGTGCAAACCGCCTCGGTTCTAATTCACTAGCCGAACTGGTGGTCTTTGGCCGCGTAGCCGGTGAACAAGCCGCACAACGCGCCATGGAAAGTGGTCCAGCGAACGGCAGCGCGCTGGATGCGCAAACCCGCGACGTAGAGGCCCGCCTGACCAACCTGATGAAACAGGAAGGAACGGAGAACTGGGCTAAAATCCGCGATGAAATGGGTCTTTCCATGGAGGAAGGCTGTGGTATCTACCGTACGCCAGAACTCATGCAGAAAACCGTCGATAAGCTGGCCGAGCTGAAAGAGCGCTTTAAACGCGTGAAAATCACCGACAACTCCAGCGTATTCAATACCGACCTGCTGTACACCATCGAGCTGGGTTACGGTCTGGATGTGGCTGAATGTATGGCGCACTCCGCACTTAACCGTAAAGAGTCTCGCGGTGCCCACCAGCGTCTGGACGAAGGTTGTACCGAACGTGATGACGTCAACTTCCTCAAACATACTCTGGCCTTCCACACGCCGGGCGGCACGCCGCGCCTCGAGTATAGCGATGTGAAAATTACCAAATTGGCACCGGCCAAGCGTGTCTACGGCGCAGAAGCCACCGCGCAAGATAAGAAGACGGCACAAGATAAAAAGGATAAGGAGCAGGCGAATGGCTGATATGAAAGTCCTGAAAATGGAGATCATGCGCTACAACCCTGAACAGGATAGCGAACCTCACTTCGAAACTTTCGAAGTGCCTTACGATGAGCAAACTTCATTGCTCGATGCCTTGGGTTATATCAAGGACAATCTGGCGCCAGATCTGTCTTACCGCTGGTCTTGCCGTATGGCGATCTGCGGTTCGTGCGGCATGATGGTCAACCGGGTACCCAAACTGGCCTGTAAAACCTTCCTGCGGGAATACACCGAGGGCATGAAAGTCGAAGCCTTAGGCAACTTCCCGATCGAACGCGATCTGGTCGTAGATATGACTCACTTTATCGAGAGTCTGGAAGCCATCAAGCCTTACATTATCGGCAATAAACAAGATCCCAAAGATGGCCCAACCCGCCAGACTCCGGCACAGATGGCGAAATACCATCAGTTCTCCGGTTGTATCAACTGTGGTCTGTGCTACGCCGCTTGCCCACAGTTCGGTCTAAACCCAGAGTTCATCGGCCCGGCAGCGATTACACTGGCACACCGTTACAATCTGGATACCCGCGATCACGGCAAGAAACAGCGTATGCCGCAGCTCAACGGTAACAACGGTGTGTGGAGCTGTACCTTCGTCGGCTATTGCTCTGAAGTTTGTCCTAAACACGTTGACCCGGCCGCCGCGATTCAGCAGGGCAAGGTTGAGAGTGCGAAAGACTTCATGATCGCTATGCTGAAGCCACAATAAGGGAGGGGAAACAGCAATGACAACTAAACGTAAACCTTATGTCCGCACCATGGCCCCGAACTGGTGGCAGAAGCTGGGTTTTTACCGCTTCTATATGCTGCGTGAAGGCACCTCCGTTCCGGCGGTCTGGTTTAGTATTATCCTGATTTACGGTGTTTTCGCCCTGAAAGGTGGCCCAGCAGGCTGGGAAGGATTTGTTAGCTTCCTGCAAAACCCGCTGGTGCTACTGATTAATATCATCACGCTATTGGCCGCGTTGCTTCATACCAAAACCTGGTTTGAACTGGCACCTAAGGCCGTCAATATAGTGGTAAAAGACGACAAAATGGGACCAGAGCTGATCATTAAAACGCTTTGGGTGGTGACTATTGTGGCGACAGCGGTCATTTTGGCCGTCGCCTTAATCTAACCCGAGGGAAATAAGATGAATCAAGTTCCTAAGCGCTCCGATGAACCGATTTTCTGGGGTCTTTTTGGTGCTGGCGGCATGTGGGGAGCCATTATTGCACCGGCGATTATTCTGCTGGTTGCTATTTTGCTCCCCCTCGGCGCATATCCAGGCGACGCTTTAAGCTACGAGCGGGTTTTGGCTTTCAGCCAGAGCTTCATCGGTCGCGTCTTCCTGCTGCTGATGATTATTCTGCCGCTGTGGTGTGGCCTGCACCGTATTCATCACGCTATGCATGATCTGAAAATTCATGTGCCAGCGGGAAAATGGGTTTTCTATGGTCTGGCTGCCATCCTCAGCGTAGTTGCTGCTATTGGCGTTCTCACTCTGTAATTCTGCACAAAACGGCCTGCCTCGCGCGGGCCGTCTTCCTTTTGCTCCACTTGTCATGCCCTCCTATATTTGCATCACTGATAGATTTGCATCACTGATAAATGAGAGTTATTTTCAATAAGAACTTATCACTAACAGGATGCCTCACTATGTCTATCCCACTGTGGTCGAAAATATCAGTACTTATGTCTGCCCTGCTCTCCGTGGCGTGCAGTGTAACGCCGCCAAAAGATGTCAAAGTTGTCGATAACTTTCAGTTACCTCGCTATCTGGGCACCTGGTATGAGATTGCCCGTCTGGATCACTCCTTTGAGCGAGGTTTAGAGCAGGTGACGGCGAATTACTCGCTACGCAGTGATGGCGGGATAAAAGTGATTAACCGCGGCTATAACCCACAAAAACAGCGTTGGCAGGAAAGTGAAGGCAAAGGTTATTTCATTGGGGAACCCAATCGGGCGGCGCTAAAAGTCTCCTTTTTCGGCCCATTTTATGGCGGCTACAACATTTTTGAGTTAGATGAAAACTATGGCTATGCGCTAGTATGCGGGCCTAATCGTGATTATCTGTGGATTCTCTCCCGTACGCCAAACCTCAGCGCCGAAGTACGTGAAAAACTACTGTTAACTGCCAAAGGCTATGGTTTCCCAGTGGAAAAACTGATCTGGGTGAAGCAGGAATAAGCGAGAGCTGAGATTGAAAAAGGGTCGAAGATCGACCCTTTTCTATTCTGATATTTATCAATTCGTTAACGTTTAGCTTAGCTCGCTAATTTCAAACCGACAATACCAGCGACAATCATGCCTAAGCTAAGCAAACGTGCCGCGCTAGCGGACTCACCGAGCAGCACAATACCTAAAATGGCCGTACCCACCGCGCCAATTCCAGTCCAAACCGCATAAGCGGTTCCCGCAGGCAGGCTTTTCATTGCATGAGCCAATAGCACCACGCTCACAACCATCGCCGCCAGCGTAATAATACTGGGCGCCAAACGAGTAAAACCCTGAGTATATTTTAAGCCAACAGCCCAAATAATCTCTAATAATCCGGCAATAACCAGAATAACCCAAGCCATAGTAATCATCCTAATGGGAGGGGTCGTCCCCAGATAGCAGCGGTTTTGCCGGGTCGTCCCGGACTGCAAATAAAACCGTGTTTAAATTAGCACGACGCCTAACGGTCATCAATAAGTTAGCAGGAATAACCTTACGCCGAAGAAAAGCTAAGGAATGCGATAGAACGATATAACAGGAATGACCTTCACCCGTTAAAATTTAATAAAACCATTAAAAGAATAAAAAAACAAAAATTAAATATCTAAAATTATTAATCAGCTATTGAAGTACATATAATCACCACTAGGAATAACCTTAAACACCTAATTAAGAATAGTCCTAGCATGGTTATATTTCATTTCCATTATCTTAATCACAATTTATTTATTGATTTTACAAAAACACGCCAAAGAAAATTCCATTAAATTCATTATTTAACACTAGTTCACAGCTATTTTTTTTGCAAAATTCGATCTTATATTTCAATATTTACTTTAGAGACAAATAATTATCCTAAATTAGCACAATCATCGATCGAATATAATGTAAAAAACAAAATTTGCAGTATATTAAGCCGAGAATTAAGCTAGGTAATTAAATTCATGATTTAACAAATCAGGGCTTCGCCTGCTTATTCCCCACGCCAGTAATATGTGGAATTTAACAACATCATTTTTATCTCAAGGATTTGATAATGAAAAAGTTATTATTAACTGCTGTTATTGCAGCATCTTTCTCTGCGGCTGTTCATGCGGCACCACCTGCTGCCGGTTCCCCTGGAACCATTCGTTTTGAAGGCGAAATCGTCACCGGCGCCTGCGGTATTGACTCTAATTCTTTAGATCAAACCGTTAATTTAGGTCAGGTTCCTTCCCATTTATTTACGGCAAAAGGTGACCGCTCGACTGCTGCTAAGTTCGATATCGTACTGACCGACTGCGATACCACTACGTCTAAAAATGCCACCGTAACCTTTACCGGTGCCGGCCACTCAGAAAATAGCGAACTGTTAGGCGTTACCGGCGCAGCAACTCACGTGGGTATCCGTCTACAGGCCGGCAATAATGAATATCTGGCATTAGGTACCGCCACTAAACCTATTATGTTGAGCAACGGGGATAACCGACTGCAATTTTCGGCCATGTATGAAGCCACTGATGCTGGCGTAACCGCAGGTGACGCAGATTCTACAGCGCAATTTACCGTTAATTATCTCTAATAAGACTCAACGGCTTTAATATTAAGGGGGAATATATTCCCCCTAAACATACAGGGCAAGAATTGTGAAAACTTATAGCTTTTATAAGTGGGTACTCTGCGTACCTTTTTTTGCCTTCGAGGCTGTTGGCGTAGAGTTTAATACTGAATTTTTAAAAATTGGTGAACAAGGTCAGGCTGACCTTTCACAATTCTCTGCGCCCGATCGATTGGCTCCGGGAAATTATCTCGTCGATATAGTTGTAAATAATAACTACTACAAACAACAAGAAATTAACTTTGTCGAAAATACGACACATCCGCAAACACAACCTTGTTTGCCACGCAGTCTGATTAACACTTTTGGTTTGAAACAAGAATATATCTCATCTCTGCCTGAACACTCATGCTTAATGCCTGCTGATTTACCCGGTATTACCGCACGTTATTATAAGAATAACGGCCAGTTGAAAATTACCGTGCCGCAATCCCTATTGGAATATTATGACAAAAATTATACTCCACCAGAACAATGGGATAACGGTATTGCCGGCCTGATGATGGATTACCGCATCATCGGAAATACACGCCAGAATAAACATGAGGATAGAGTTAATTCCCTTTCTGCATTTGGCACCACTGGGGCTAATTTAGGTGCATGGCGCTTTCGCGGCGACTATCAGTTTGCTAATTACAGTAATAACGAAGGCAATCAATCTTTAGATTTTAATAACATCCATGCCTTTCGTCCGTTGCCCTCAATAAAATCGCAGCTCACTTTGGGGCAAACCTATTTAACCTCGGATATTTTCGACACGCTCAGTTACAGCGGCATCAAGCTCGCCAGCGACGAGCGTATGCTGCCACCCAGCCTGCGCGGCTACGCGCCGCGGATCACCGGTATCGCTAAAACGAATGCCAAGGTAACCGTCAGCCAACAGGGTAGAACCATTTATTTAACCACCGTGCCGCCCGGTCCGTTCAATATTCAGGATTTGAGCAGCGCCGTACAAGGCGAGCTACAGGTCAGCGTTGAAGAAGAAGACGGTTCCACCAGCCAATTTACCGTGAACACCGCTTCAGTTCCCTTTCTAACGCGAGAGGGGCAAATTCGCTATAACACCGCGATGGGTAAACCGACCAACGGCGGCAATCACGTACAAAACCCATTTTTTACCATGGGTGAAATCTCCTATGGCCTCAGCAGCACCTGGTCTGCCTACGGTGGCACCATTCTGGCTAACGATTACCATTCTGCCGCCGTTGGTCTGGGTAAAGATTTATATCAATTCGGCGCAGTTTCGCTCGATGTGACCCAAGCTCGCGCGACTTTGGAAGATCAACAATATCTTGGTCATTCCTATCGTTTTAACTATGCCAAACGTTTCGACAGCCTCGATGCCGATATCCGCTTCTTTGGCTATCGTTTTTCCGATAAGAAATTCATTTCCCTCAGCGAATTTACCCATGCCAGCAACGGGGTATTACAGCGAGATAATAAACAACGCTACTCGCTCGTTACGGCTAAACAGTTCGATGGATTTTCTACCTATCTTTCTTATACCCACGATGCGTACTGGAACGCTAAATCCAGCGAACGTTTCGATCTTTCTGCCAGCACGCTATTTGACATTGAGCAATTCAAAAATGTCTCTCTCAATATTTCCCTGTCTTATAACAAAGATCAGGATCGTAACGATCTGGTGAGTTATTTGGGGATCAGCATACCTCTCGAAGGGCAGACCCGCGTGAGCTATAACCAGCAAACTGGCCGTGGTCGCTTTGACCAAACCGTGTCTCTACGACAAAACCGAGGTAAGGACGATTATTACCAGCTAACTACCGGCGGCCAGCAAAATAACGCGCTGGTCAGCGGTTTCTATCAGCATAAATCAGATGCTTATCAGCTGGGATTAAGCGGCAGTTATGTATCTGACAGCTATCATTCCGCTAGCGCTAATCTCAGCGGTTCTATGGTCAGTACTTTGCACGGCTCCGCGCTACATTCCTCTGGTAGTTCCGGCAATACACGCTTATTGGTTGATACCCACGGTGTTTCAGATGTGACCTTTAATAACGGTAAAAACCACACTAATTCATTCGGTTATTCCATTATCGATGGCGCTCCTCCCTATGAAAATTTCGAGGCGCGAGTGGATATGAATAACCTCCCCGCGAATGCCGAAGCCCATGCGCCGATCCGCAGCCTAGTACTGACTGAAGGTGCCATCGGCTATCTGCCGTTTGAAATGAATCAGGGCAGCAAGCTGTTGGTATTACTAAAGGATTACCGGGGTGTTTCCGTGCCGTTCGGGGCCGAAGTCACCAATACCCAAACCGGTAAAGCTAACGCCATTGTCGGCGAAGACGGCTTGACCTACCTGATCGGCGTGAAACCAGAGAGTCAGCTTAAAGTTCGCTGGTCGGATAAAAGCTGCACCCTCGTCCTGCCGCAGGTATTGCCTGACACCGTTACGACGCCTCAACCCATAAGTTGCCGCTAACCCTTTTGTTAAAAATGACGCTTAGGAATTGAATATGAAGAGAACATTACATCGCTATTTCATCACCATACTGACGCTGCTTTTCTGCGTTGGACTAAGCTCTGCTCAGGCGGCTCTGGTATTGGATCGCACACGGATCATTTATCAGGAAGGCGCGCAGTCTATTAGCATCACGTTGACCAATAAGAGCACCTTGCCTTATGTGGCGCAGTCTTGGATCGAAGATAGCGAAGGGAAAAAGATCGCTTCGCCTTTTCTAGCATTACCTCCGTTACAACGAGTGGAGCCAGGCGATCGCAACGTCGTTCGCGTCACCCTCCTACCGGATAACACGATCCCTAAAGATCGAGAGTCAGTTTTTTATTTAAATATTCGCGAAATCCCGCCGAAAACAGATAAACCGAACGCATTGCAAATTGCCCTGCATTCTAAAATCAAATTATTTTACCGGCCTACCGCCATTATTCCTCCGCGCGGGGAAAATAATGCCGCCAAACTGGCCATCACCACCCAAGGTAAACAGCTCACCATTAAAAATACGACGCCGCTGCATGTCACCTTAGTGGCCATCGCCATAGGAGCCGGAAAGTCCCCGCTGGTATTTGAACCAAAAATGTTATCGCCAGGAGAAAGCATCGTTGTACCCACCAACCGTCCTGTTAACGGCCGAATTTATATATCTCATATGAATGATTATGGTGGCCAGCAGGATACCGCCTACGATTGCTTAGCTTCTCAATGCACCAGTAACGATAAGCAGAGGTCATAATGCGACGTTTAGCCTCTCTTCTTTGCCTAGGTATGGCTTTGGCCTTTCTGTCACCCACCGTTTGGGCCCTGGCCTGCGTTCGCACCGATGGCAGCGGTTTAACTCTGACCGAAAGTATCGGCTCAACGGTCAAAGTACCCACCACTCTCCCCGATTACAGCGTGATTTGGCGTGGCCCCACACGGAGTATTTCCGCTCGCTGTTATCGCGATAACAATATTCGCGAAATGGAGAACGTTTACTTCTACGTCAATCCCAGAAACACCAACCCATTGAACTGGGGAATTGAATTCGGCATGCGTTTTAACGGCATTGACCAGTGGCCGCAGGGCGGCGGCGATGGTGCGGGAATTAATACCGGTAGCGTGATACCAGCCTGTAAAGCGGGAATTCCGCTAGCACAGTGTCCTGATGTCACCTTTGCCGTCACCTTTCAGCCGATTATCCGCAAACGTGGGCTGGACCCGTTCTCACCAACGCCGGATAGCACCTATACCCTGTACCAACTGGACGGCAAATACGGGCTAAATAACGCTCGCGCCAATTTTACCTATGTTATTACCGACTTAAATCTCATTACCGCAACCGACTGTACCGTGGATGTCACCATTACACCGTCCCCCGGTGTCGTCGATTTCGGCACCGTGCAGAAGACGCCTACCGGTTTTTCACCGGCGGTACCGAAACAGTTTTTTTCACTGGTTCTGGATAAAAGCGGCTGTAAAACACCGATTAAAATTAACGGCTATATCACGACTCCCAATGCTTATGGCGACTATCTGCTACCCAGCGCAGACAGTGGCTTTGGTATCAAACTAACCGATCTGGCAACCAATAATCAGATTCCATTGGCTAAACCGTTCTTTTTAGCAGATTTCACCGCGTTAGATACACAGCACGAAGTGTTACTCAGCGCTGAGCTGGTCCCTCTCGGCGAAATTAAAGTCGGGCCATTTTCTGCCACTGCGACGGTGGAAATTCTCTATCTCTAAACTTCGGGACAGATGCGGTTGAACGTCCTTCATATGGATTTGTAGGGGATTGAAATGAAGAAAGTCGTATTGATTGACCCATGCCGCTTTAGCCGCGTTGGGGTGGAGTGGCTAATTAACTCGCGGGCACAGGTAGCCTTGGCGCAAACGAATAATCTGGTGGTCGCTGATGCGCAAATTAAACTGTGGCGACCCCAACTGGTTATTGCCGATCTCTACCCTTACTTTCTCGAGATGCATAACCCCAAGATTCTGGAATCGCTATTACGCGCCTGCTCATACAGTAAATTATTGGTTTATCTAAACTCTCCTTCCCCACGTATTAGTAAATACCTATTGGATCGCGGCGCCTGGAAAGTGATTACTAAGCAACAGGAAATAACCCAGTTGGAAAAGCTGCTTGATGCGGCCTTATGCAACCCCATGGGGAACTATTCAGAGCCGCCGTTGCAGTCTGCCCCAGTGTTATTTAGCCATAGGGAAGAATCCATTTTACATTACTGGCAGGAAGGCCTGCCTAACAAGCAAATAGCCAAGATGCTAAATATCCACGTTAAAACGGTGTACACGCACAAACGCAATATTCGCCTCAAACTGGGGGCAAGTAATCGTCTTTCACTTTATCTGGATTTAGCCAACAATCAGGGAGTCTAAATAAAACACCCGGCAGTAACGTGGCTCGTTACCGCCGGCCTTGACGTATTAGGACACACGTTGGTTTATTCCGCGCTGCGCTCAATAGCACTACCTGCTTTTTGCACGTCTTTACCAATACCTTGGGTGGTGTTGCAGGCGCTTAGGAAGGAAATAACCAAAAGAGAGAAGATAACTGCGAGGCTTTTTTTAAGCATAGTAAAAATCCTTATAGGATGAGAAATAGCACAATCCTATTAAGGTTAGTCTAAAATAGACAAATCTACCCACTCAGCCAGAATCTGGCTATGTTGCATATTTTGCTTGCGATATAAACAACAAATTCATTCAACGTAGATTCAGGCTCAGCCTCTAATAATAGGGATAATACCCTGATATTAATTTTAATATTATTATTCACCACTAAGGTAAGATAAAAGTTATTAACCAGAATAGTTAAAATAAAGTATCAATTTCTTTTTATAATTCATAGGGTAACTTAATAACATCGTTGTGACTTGATCAGCACAAAATATTTAAAGTACAAATAAAATCTGCTCAAATAAAAACACCCCAATATTTGGGCATACTAGCCAATTATTGGGGCGTAATATCAATTAACTGCCTGATACATTCAAAACAGTTAATCAATGGCACATATCTTAAATGCTTCTACGACAATTACTTGACGCGAGAAACATATTCGCCAGAGCGGGTGTCAACTTTGATGACTTCGCCAACCTGTACGAACAATGGCACTTTAACCACTGCGCCGGTGCTCAGGGTTGCAGGCTTGCCGCCGGTACCAGCAGTGTCACCTTTCAGGCCTGGATCGGTATCAGTGATTTCCAGCTCTACGAAGTTTGGTGGAGTCACAACGATAGGCTGACCGTTCCACAGGGTAACGATACATTCAGCCTGATCGATTAACCATTTGGCGTTTTCGCCTACGGCTTTAGCATCTGCTGCCAGCTGTTCGAAAGTTTCGTTGTTCATGAAATGCCAGAACTCACCGTCGTTGTACAGGTAAGTCAGGTTCATATCCATGACGTCTGCGCCTTCCAGAGAGTCGGTAGATTTAAAGGTTTTTTCCAACTGTTTGCCAGTCAGAAGGCGACGCATTTTCACGCGCGCAAAAGCCTGGCCTTTACCTGGCTTCACGAACTCACTTGATTCAACGGCGTAAGGTTCGCCTTCGAACATGATTTTAAGACCGGGACGGAAATCGTTGCTAGAATAAGTCGCCATAATGGCCCTCTGAATATTGAAACTGGTGTTAAGCCCAAAAAATGGCAAACATTGTAACCCGAAACATGCCAATTAGAGAAGATTGGTTGCAGCAACTCGCCGATGTAATTACCGATCCTGATGAATTACTCCGTCTTTTAGCGCTAAATGATCATGCCGAGCTACAGCAAGGTAGAGACGCCCGTCGCCTGTTTCCGCTGCGCGTGCCCCGCGCCTTTGCTGCGCGGATGCGTAGCGGCGATGCAAAAGATCCTTTATTGCTACAAGTCCTTACCGCACGCGAAGAGTTCGTCACCGCTCCCGGTTTTACTACCGACCCGCTGGATGAACAGCGCAGTGTTGTTCCGGGCTTGCTGCACAAATACCGTAATCGCGCACTGCTGCTGGTAAAAGGCGGCTGCGCCGTTAACTGTCGTTACTGCTTCCGCCGTCATTTTCCTTATCAGGACAATCAAGGCAACAAGGCCAACTGGCAACAGGCTTTGGACTATATTGCTCTCCACCCAGAACTGGATGAGATTATTTTCTCCGGCGGCGATCCGCTGATGGCCAAAGATCACGAACTGGATTGGCTGCTCACCCAGTTAGAGGCCATTCCACACCTGAAACGCCTGCGCATTCACACCCGTCTACCGGTTGTTATTCCTGCGCGCGTTACCTCTACCCTGTGTCAGCGGTTTGTGGATTCTCGCTTGCAGGTACTGATGGTGACGCATATCAATCATCCAAATGAAATCGACCAACCGCTGCGTGACAGCATGACGCGCCTCAAACAGGCCGGCGTAACTCTACTGAATCAAAGTGTATTACTGCGGGATGTAAATGACGATGCCGACGTGCTGGCAGCGTTAAGTAATGCGCTGTTTGACGCAGGAATTCTGCCGTATTACATCCATGTGCTGGATAAAGTACAGGGCGCTGCGCATTTTATGGTGGATGATGATGAGGCAAGATTGCTAATGAAAGGGCTACTCAGTCGGGTTTCTGGTTATCTGGTGCCAAGGCTAGCGCGGGAAATTGGCGGGGAGCCGAGTAAAACGCCTTTGGATTTACGTTTGACGCAAAGCTAGCCTGCAAAATAAATCAGGAGATACCTTGGCATCTCCTGATGATTTATTTCTTTTCGCTTAAACTCTGGTCAGCAAAGGTTATGGGCACTTATAAACCTGGCCAACCATCTTGCTGTCTAACGGAGCGAAGCTGGACAAGAAGGTCTCGCTCGGGCTGGTTGCACCAAAAATCACGTTGCCGCCCATCGCTGCCGCTTTATTACGCAGATCGTTGGCTGCTCCGCGCATAGAACTGCTTTCACCGCCCTGACCGGATAACCAGTTGCTTTGGCTGCCGCTGACTTCGCCAACTAACTGGCATTCGCTGCCAGGCTTAGTATCTGAGAACTTAACCTGCTCGCCAGCCGCAGTTAGCTGGGTGGTAGAGCTACAGCCAGCCAGCAACATTGCCGCTGAAAGACCAAGTAATACTTTAATCCGCATTTTTTTCCCCATCAGATATTGAGAATCACGCCAAAGTTTACCAGAAAGCAAAGTCGCCGCTTAGGCATCCGTTGCCACATTTATCTGGGCAATAATAGTCTACAGTTTACACGCTAACTCTGCGCTGTGGCTAAAAAAATCCCAGTGGGCATCACATGGCGGAATTAAGCCACCCATTAAATTCATTAAATAAAGAGATAACCCTAACATCCGTTAACAAGATTATATCTACGGAGAAATACGGATTTCATCAATTTAGCAACAAGTGAAGGAAAGGTGCGGGATTGTTGATTATGGCAAAGTTGGCCGTGATAGAGCCGGAGTAGAGAAGGAGAAAAGAAAAAAGCGAGCAGATTTCCCCGCTCGCTTTAGGTTTATAGCTTATTCGCAATCAATGAAGCTATAGGGTGTGGGGCATTACATCATGCCGCCCATACCGCCCATGCCACCCATGCCGCCAGCGCCCATGTCAGCGCCTTTATCGTCGCGTGGCAGGTCAGTGATCATGCACTCGGTGGTGATCATCAGGCCAGCGATAGAAGCTGCGTATTGCAGAGCTGAACGGGTAACTTTGGTTGGATCCAGAATACCCATTGCAATCATATCGCCGTACTCTTCTGAGTAAGCGTTATAACCGTAGCTGCCTTCGCCTGCTTTCACGTTGTTCGCGATAACAGAAGCTTCTTCACCGGCGTTAACCACGATCTGACGCAGTGGAGCTTCCATTGCGCGCAGCGCAACTTTGATACCCACGTTCTGATCTTCGTTATCGCCTTTCAGGTTAGAGATAGCGTGAGCTGCACGAATCAGTGCAACACCACCACCCGCTACTACGCCTTCTTCTACCGCAGCACGAGTTGCGTGCAGAGCATCTTCAACGCGAGCTTTCTTCTCTTTCATTTCAACTTCGGTTGCTGCGCCAACTTTGATAACCGCAACGCCACCAGCCAGTTTAGCTACGCGTTCTTGCAGTTTTTCTTTGTCGTAGTCAGAAGTTGCTTCTTCGATCTGAGCACGGATCTGAGCAACACGGCCCTGGATCGCAGCTTCGTCACCCACACCGTCGATGATGATAGTGGTGTCTTTGTTGATCACAACGCGTTTTGCCTGACCCAGATCTTCCAGAGTGGTTTTTTCCAGTTCCAGACCGATCTCTTCAGAAATAACGGTACCTGAAGTCAGAGTCGCGATGTCTTGCAGCATAGCTTTACGACGGTCGCCGAAGCCAGGTGCTTTAACCGCAGCAACTTTCACGATGCCACGCATGGTGTTAACTACCAATGTTGCCAGCGCTTCGCCTTCAACATCTTCAGCGATGATCAGCAGTGGTTTACCGGCTTTAGCAACGGCTTCCAGAACTGGCAGCATTTCACGGATGTTAGAGATTTTCTTGTCAGCCAACAGGATGAATGGGCTTTCAAGTTCAATAGAACCAGTTTCTGGTTTATTGATGAAGTAAGGAGACAGGTAGCCACGGTCGAACTGCATACCTTCTACAACGTCCAGCTCGTCTTGCAGGCCTGAACCTTCTTCAACGGTGATAACGCCTTCTTTACCAACTTTTTCCATCGCTTCTGCAATCAGTTTACCCACGGTTTCGTCGGAGTTTGCAGAAATAGTACCGACCTGAGCGATAGCTTTAGAGTCAGAGCAAGGTACAGACAGTTTTTTCAGTTCTTCAACCGCCGCGATAACGGCTTTGTCGATACCGCGCTTCAGATCCATCGGGTTCATGCCAGCAGCAACAGCTTTCAGGCCTTCAGTGATGATGGATTGAGCCAGCACGGTTGCAGTGGTCGTACCGTCACCCGCAGCATCGTTCGCTTTAGAGGCAACTTCTTTTACCATCTGAGCACCCATGTTCTCGAACTTGTCTTCCAGCTCGATTTCACGCGCGACAGAAACACCGTCTTTAGTAATAGTTGGTGAACCGAAAGATTTGTCCAGAACTACGTTACGACCTTTAGGGCCCAGGGTGACTTTAACTGCGTCAGCAAGGATATTTACGCCGCGAAGCATTTTGATGCGTGCGTCGTTACCGAATTTTACGTCTTTAGCTGCCATTGGTATTTCCTTTAAACTCGTTCAGTTCAGAAGATAGTGAGAGCGCGATTACGCTTCAACAATTGCCAGAATGTCGCTTTCGGACATGATCAACACTTCATCGTTGTCGATCTTCTCTGACTTCACGCCGTAGCCATCGTTGAAAATAACCACGTCACCTACTTTCACATCCAGTGGCTTGATTTCGCCGTTATCCAGGATGCGACCATTGCCGACGGCCAGAACTTCACCACGGGTAGATTTACCCGCTGCAGAGCCCGTCAGAACGATGCCGCCAGCAGATTTAGACTCAACTTCTTTGCGCTTGACGATAACGCGATCATGCAATGGACGAATTTTCATTGATAGCTCTCCTTTGAGAAGGTCCGTATCAGATTTAGGATTGATACCGGTCTGCCTTCATAACCAGTACCGTGGCTTTCTAAGTGGGGACGTTTGCCCCTCCCTTCAAGGGAGAAGACAAAAAATTTTTAATTTTTTTGTCTGAAAAGGGCAAATTGGGCTCACTCAGCCCCACTGCGGCCACGGTCATATTCACCATGTGATTTTATTTTTGAAAAACATAGCATTATAAAATTTCGTTGCGCTTATTTATCGTCTTTAAAACGGTCATCGCGGGAACGTTCGCTTTCTTCGTCACGGTGTTCCACGTGGAAGCGACCATCGTCCTTACGCTGAAATTCGCCGTCAAAGGTATTCCCACCCGCCGTCGGGCCAGTGCTCCCTGAACGATAAATATTTAAATGCGGCATCAGTTTCAAAGTCAGAGACTTTTGAATTGGCGGCAACAGCAATAATAAACCGAGGAAATCGGTAAAGAAGCCCGGTATCAATAACAAGAAGCCAGCCAGCACCAGAGATACACTTTTCACCATTTCTGCCGCTGGGCTTTCACCCGCAGCCAGCTTCTGTTGCATTTGCATAAAAGTTTTCACCCCCTGATTGCGCACCAGAGACACACCCACGCAGGAGGTAAAAATCACCAACAGTAAAGTAACCAACACGCCTAAAGCGGCTGCCACCTTGATAAATATCGATATTTCTATGTAAGCCAATAAAAATATCAGCATGAACGGTAACCAACGCACCGTACTCTCCTTATTCAGTTCATTTAGCTTCCGTCGAGGGCCGTATCAGGGCACTTCAGACGAAAACCATGAGAATGGGGGCAACGCCGCCGCGGCGCATTATGCCGACTACACTAACGTGGTGGTGCTCATGACATTTTTCAAGCAGTCCACTCTCTTTTATTAAGGTTTTATCTAACTGTGAGAACAATCACAGATATCAAATCCTGTTGATTAATTACCACCATATAGTGATCTGAGTTCAAGGCATTTATCTACAAGCAGCATATGATCGTGGCAGCAATAAGTTGAACGGTTAATCCTTCCGCACTTGTTGCCCACGGCGACATAAATTATTCAACAAGCAAATAATTAGACAGCACAATAGAGAAGGTTCTCATGTCAAATAACATTCGTATCGAAGAAGACCTGTTAGGTACACGAGAAGTCCCCGCAGAGGCTTACTACGGTGTTCATACCCTGCGTGCGATTGAAAACTTCTACATCAGCAATAGCAAAATCAGTGACGTGCCTGAATTTGTCCGCGGTATGGTGATGGTAAAAAAAGCCGCCGCGATGGCTAACAAAGAATTACATACCATCCCACACAAAATTGCTGACGTCATCATTCGGGCGTGTGACGAAGTTCTGGATAAAGGCAAATGCATGGACCAGTTCCCGGTCGATGTATTCCAGGGCGGTGCAGGTACCTCATTAAATATGAATACCAACGAAGTTCTGGCCAACATTGGTCTGGAACTGATGGGGCATCAAAAGGGTGAATATCAGTACCTGAACCCTAACGACCATCTGAATAAGTGCCAGTCTACCAACGATGCCTACCCTACCGGTTTTCGCATCGCGGTTTACGCATCTATCATGAAATTGATCGATGCTATCAACCAGTTAGGTGACGGCTTCGGTAAAAAATCCAAAGAATTCGAAACCATTCTGAAAATGGGTCGTACCCAATTGCAGGATGCTGTACCTATGACTCTGGGTCAGGAATTCCGCGCATTCCAGGTATTACTAAACGAAGAAACCAAAAACCTGCAACGCACCGCCGAACTCCTGCTGGAAGTGAATCTGGGCGCGACCGCTATCGGTACCGCACTGAACACTCCTGAAGGTTATTCCGAATTGGCCGTGAAGAAATTGGCTGAAATCAGTAATCTGCCAGTAGTTCCAGCAGAAGATTTGATTGAAGCAACTTCTGACTGCGGCGCTTACGTGATGGTACACAGTGCGCTGAAACGCCTGGCTGTTAAGATGTCAAAAATCTGTAACGACCTGCGCTTGCTGTCCTCCGGCCCACGTACCGGTTTGAATGAAATCAACCTGCCAGAATTGCAGGCTGGTTCTTCTATCATGCCAGCTAAAGTCAACCCGGTGATTCCAGAAGTTGTGAATCAGGTTTGCTTTAAGGTGATTGGAAACGACACTTGCGTTACTATGGCGGCCGAAGCGGGCCAGCTCCAGTTGAACGTTATGGAGCCGGTGATTGGTCAGGCGATGTTCGAATCTATCCACATCCTGACTAACGCTTGCTACAATTTGCTGGAGAAATGCATTAATGGCATTACGGCAAATAAAGAAGTTTGCGAAAGCTACGTGTTTAATTCCATCGGTATTGTAACTTATCTGAACCCTTTCATTGGCCACCATAATGGTGACATCGTTGGGAAGATCTGTGCGGAAACCGGTAAAAATGTGCGGGAAGTCGTTCTTGAACGCGGCCTGCTAACTGAAGCCGAGCTGGATGATATTTTCTCCGTTGAGAACTTGATGCACCCAGCCTACAAAGCAAAACGCTATACCGATGAAAACGAACAATAAAATAACCATCCGGTAGCCCTTAAAGGCACGCTAGCTCCTCTGGACAGCGTGCCTTTTTACTTTCTGACAAACACAACTTCATAACTTTTTATTTTCATTTCATTCAAGGAGTAAACACTATGATAGCCGTAGAATTAGTCATTGTTCTGCTGGCCATTTTTTTAGGGGCCAGGCTGGGCGGTATCGGGATAGGGTTTGCAGGGGGCATTGGCGTATTGGTTTTAGCCATTGTTGGTGTAAAACCCGGCAGTATTCCCTTTGACGTTATTTCAATCATTATGGCTGTAATTGCCGCTATCTCTGCGATGCAGGTCGCAGGCGGTATGGATTATCTGGTACAGCAAACTGAGAAATTGCTGCGTAAAAATCCAAAACACATCACTATTCTGGCTCCTCTGGTCACCTATTTTCTGACCATTTTTGCCGGTACAGGGAACATCTCTCTTTCCGCATTACCCGTGATTGCCGAAGTGGCGAAGGAGCAAGGCATAAAACCTTGCCGTCCGCTGTCTACGGCAGTGGTTTCAGCGCAAATCGCCATTACGGCATCTCCGATTTCTGCCGCCGTGGTCTATATGTCCTCGGTAATGGAAGGCCACGGAGTTAGCTATTTGCATCTGCTGATGATCGTTATTCCATCCACGCTGTGCGCCGTATTCTTAATGTCGCTGATCGTGTCATGGTGTTTTAACTCCAAACTGTCCGATGACCCTGTTTATCTAAAACGCCTCGAAGAAGGTTTGGTCACGCTGCGCGGCGACCAGGTAAAAGTGATCAAGCCTCGGGCTAAAACCTCGGTATTACTGTTCCTGCTGGGCGTTTTATGCGTGGTGGCTTATGCCATTATCAACAGCCCAAGCGTCGGTCTGGTAGAAACGCCGCTGATGAACACCACCAACGCGATTCTGATTATCATGCTGAGCGTCGCAACGCTGACCACGCTGGTCTGCTCCGTGGATACAGATGCCATCCTCAACTCCAGCACGTTTAAAGCCGGTATGAGCGCCTGTATCTGTATTCTGGGCGTGGCATGGCTGGGCGACACCTTCGTACAGCACAACCTGGTATGGATTAAAGAAACGGCGGGTGGCCTGATTCAGGCTCATTCATGGCTGCTGGCGGTGATTTTCTTCTTCTGCTCTGCGCTGCTGTACTCTCAAGCTGCGACTGCCAAGGCGCTAATGCCAATGGCAATGGCACTGAACGTTTCTCCACTGGCGGCGATTGCTTCTTTTGCAGCGGTTTCTGGTCTCTTCATTCTACCAACCTACCCAACGCTGGTTGCGGCGGTTCAAATGGACGATACCGGCACCACTCGTATTGGTCGCTTCGTCTTTAACCATCCGTTCTTTATTCCCGGCACCATTGGGGTCGCGCTGGCCGTTGTATTCGGCTTCGTGATGGGTGGCCTGGTTCTCTAGTTCTCCCCGAGGGCGCCCAGTGCGCCCTCATCAATCCCCTCTTCTTCCGCTGCATTAATCTCCATATTGGATAAATCATCTTCAGACACGCCCCTCCTTCGGGGTATAGTGCATGACTGTCAGCTTTTCCTAACGAGGTTAAAATGTCTGATTCTGATGTGATTGTCATACTGTGCACCGCACCTGATGAAGCCAGTGCTCAAGATCTCGCAGGGCGAGTTCTGGGGGAAAAGCTGGCGGCCTGCGCTACGCTGCTGCCCGGCGCAACGTCTCTTTATTACTGGGAAGGACGTTTGCAGCAGGAATACGAAGTACAAATGCTATTCAAGAGCAATAGCACCCATCAGCAGGCATTACTGAGTTTTATCAAACAACATCACCCTTACCAGACGCCAGAATTGTTGGTCTTGCCGGTTCGGGATGGAGATAAAGATTACCTGTCATGGCTCAACGCTTCTTTACACTGATACTGCTGCTGTGCAGCGCGCTACTGGCACCTCAAAGTGCTCAGGCATCTCTTTTTAGCCAAAACGGTCAGAGCCGCTTTTTGCCGGTCGATCAGGCATTTGCCTTTGATTTTAGACAACAGGGCGAGCAGCTCGATTTAAGCTGGCAAATTCACCCCGGCTATTATTTGTATCGCCAGCAGATCAAGATTGTTCCGCAGCAGGCGACTCTTGGCGCGGTGAACATTCCCGCAGGCCTTGCTCATAAAGACGAGTTCTACGGCGAAGTCGCGATTTTCAAACAGCGTCTGGATTTACAAATCCCGATAAGTCAGACAGAGAAAGGAGCCAGCGTCAGCGTGACCTATCAAGGCTGCGCGGATGCCGGATTCTGTTATCCGCCGGAAACCCGAATTGTACCGCTGAGCGCTATTGTCGCCACGGCGTACACGGCTTTGGAAACGCCAGTTACGCCACCAACACAAACCGAATCTGAACCGGCCTCATTGCCCTTCTCTCCGCTCTGGGCTCTGTTGATTGGCATAGGCATCGCTTTCACACCTTGCGTTTTGCCAATGTATCCGTTGATTTCAGCCATTATTCTTGGAAGAGAAAAACCCCATAGCCAAGGACGAATTTTCGTTTTAGCTATGGTTTACGTCCAAGGAATGGCGCTGACTTATACCTTATTAGGATTAGTGGTGGCCGCTGCCGGGCTACAGTTTCAGGCGGCGTTGCAGCATCCTTACGTACTGATTGGGCTGTCGGTACTGTTTGTGCTGCT
This sequence comes from Yersinia nurmii, assembly GCF_001112925.1. Lineage (GTDB taxonomy): Bacteria > Pseudomonadota > Gammaproteobacteria > Enterobacterales > Enterobacteriaceae > Yersinia > Yersinia nurmii. The sequence goes on along the minus strand of NZ_CPYD01000009.1, from coordinate 32,553 downwards.
GGCGCTATCGATGTTCGGCCTGTATTCCCTGCAATTACCAGCTTCCCTGCAAACCCGTTTAGCCGAGTGGAGCAACCATCAACGCGGCGGTTCCCTATTCGGCGTTTTTGCCATGGGAGCGCTAGCCGGATTAATTTGCTCCCCCTGTACCACTGCGCCTCTCAGCGCCATTTTGTTGTATATCGCCCAAAGCGGAAACATGCTGGCCGGCGGCGGTACGCTGTACCTGTACGCACTGGGAATGGGGATTCCACTGATTGCGGTCACGCTATTTGGCAACCGCCTGCTACCGCGCAGTGGGCCGTGGATGCAATATGTGAAAGAAGCATTCGGCTTTGTAATTCTGGCACTGCCAGTCTTCCTACTGGAACGCATTATTGGCGATATTTGGGGCATTCGCCTGTGGAGCATGCTGGCGGTAGCCTTCTTTGGCTGGGCATTTATTATCAGCTTAAAAGCGCATCAAGGCTGGGTTCGAGCGCTGCAACTTCTGCTGCTGGCAGGATTACTGATTGCAGCACGACCGTTGCAGGATTGGGCTTTTGGTCATAGTGCTACGCAGCAAACGACGATTAGCCATCTCAACTTCCAGCAGGTTAATAATCTACCGGAATTACAGGAATCGCTGGCAAAAGCGAAAGGTAAACCGGTGATGTTGGACTTGTACGCCGATTGGTGTGTAGCCTGCAAAGAGTTTGAAAAATACACCTTTAGCGATCCTAAGGTGCAATCTCAGTTAGCCAACACGGTGCTGCTACAGGCCGATGTGACAACCAATAATGCGGAAAGCGCTGCAATGCTGAAAGCGCTCAACGTACTGGGATTGCCAACCATCCTGTTTTTCGACGAACAGGGAAATGAAATGACGCCATCGCGGGTCACAGGTTATATGGATGCCGAAGCGTTTTTGCTTCATTTGCAGAATAGCCAGCGGTAATCCACACTAGCAAAACACCGATGTGGAAGGAGAAGCAACGTGCAACGAGAAGACGTTTTGAGCAGCGCCCTCAACCTGTTAGAGCAACGAGGCCTCGCAACGACCAGTCTGGAAATGCTGGCAGAAAAATTATCCTTGCCCGTCAGCGACCTTCAACGTTTCTGGCCGGATCGGGAAGCGCTGCTATACGATTGCCTGCGCTACCACGGCCAGCAAATCGACACCTGGCGTCGGCAGCTACAGCTCGACGAAAACCTGACGCCACAGCAAAAGCTGCTGGCTCGCTACCAGACACTGAATGAACAGGTTCAGCAACAGCGTTATCCCGGCTGCCTGTTTATCGCCGCCTGTAGCTTCTTCCCAGAAACCGACCATCCGATCCATCAATTGGCGGAACAGCAGAAACAGGCCTCCCTGCAATATACCGAAGAATTACTGCATGAAATGGAGGCCGACGACGTTGAAATGGTGGCACAGCAAATGGAGTTAATTCTGGAAGGCTGCCTGAGCAAGCTATTAATCAAACGTCAGCCGCAGGATGTGGAAGTGGCAAAACGTCTGGCGGAAGACGTTCTGGCCGTCGCCCAGTGCCGTAAAAACGGCGCGCTGAGTTAAGTTCCGGGTCAGCGGCTTTGCATCTATCGCGCTCAACCCGCATTATAGTGGCCCTTTATTTTCAGTAAGACTCATAGAGATTCCAGAAATGGCCCAACAAACCTCTGTTGCCGAAGTGATTTATTACCACGGCGCTGTTTATACTGCGGATCGGGATAATACGATCTGTAGCGCTATCGCTATCGGGCAGGGTTATATCCTGGCAATAGGCAGCGATGACGAGATACTTCGCCTCGCCACCCCAGAAACTCAGCTAATTGACCTGCAAGGCAAGCTGATGATGCCGGGACTGATTGACAGCCATATGCACCCGTTTTGGGGCGGCAAGCAGCTACGCGGCTGCCACCTGAACTATGCGGCGCTGACCGTTGAACAGACGCTGGCATTCATCCAACAACATCTGGATGCCGATCCAAGTCAGGGTGATACCGACTGGCTACCGGTGCGGGCGTGGCAGCGTCAGGCCATGATTCCTGTCGGCGCAGATATGAGCCGCGCTGCATTGGACACCTTAAAGACTCGCCGTCCGGTGGTGCTGTTTTCCAATGACTGCCACACTCTGGCCGCCAACAGTCGCGCACTGGAACTGTTGGGGATCGATGAAAATACCCCAACGCCGTCCGATGGAAAAATTGCCCGTGATGAGCAGGGAAAACTGACCGGAATTCTGGAAGATGCGCCCGCCATGCGCGCTTTCGATAGCATTCCATCCGGCACACCAGAGCAAAATATCAATACCGCCGCCTATGTGCAGCAGGTTTTAAATGCTCAGGGCGTTACAACGGTGATGGATACCCGCGTCTTTGCCGAACAATTATCCGCATTCGGCGCACTGCGCGATCGTGGTGAACTGACGCTGCGACTGCTGGGAGCAAAAGAAGTCACTCCCGACAGTCTGCAAGGCCCGCAGGATGCCGGACGAGCCGTTGATGAAATTGTCGCGTTTGGCCGCCAATGGGGTGATAAAAACTGGACGCCAGAGCCAGGTTTAGCTGTAGATCACGTTAAATTATTTATTGATGGTGTACTCCAACCGCCGACAATGACGGCCTCGCTGCTGGAACCCTATCGTGAAAATCGCGGTACAGCCGAGCAACCAGACTGGCAGCCAACCAAACGTTACGGCGATCTGTACTTTACGGCTCCTGTGGTGGACGCCCTGATGGTGGAATGTGCTCGCGCCGGTATGCATCCCCATACCCATACCGTCGGCGACGGTGCCATAGAAATGGTGCTCAACGCCGTTGAGAAGATGCGTGAAGCTTATCCTGAGAAGGATATTCGTCCGGGTCTGGCACACAATGAATTGGTTGCAGCCCATCAATACGAACGTTTTGCCAAACTGAAAGCTACAGCGGTGCTGTCATTTCAATGGTGTGGCCTGCCGGGAGTGTTGATCGACGAAGAGCGGGAAATGCTGGGAGAAGAACGTTTCCAGCATATGGAGCCGACCGCACGTTTCCTCGATGCGGGCGCGCGTCTGGCTTATGGCAGCGACTGGCCGATTGATCGTCTGGATGAGTGGTATAACCTTCAGGTGGGAATGACTCGTCGCGCGTGGGATAGCGAAGGAAAACCTGCTGGCCCGCGTTTAGATAACGACCGCGATTTGACGTTAATCGAAGTACTGCGAGCGGCAACTATTGACGCTGCCTATATGATTGCCAAAGAACAATACATTGGCTCATTGGAAGTCGGTAAATTTGCCGATGCAATTATTTTGAAAAATAATCTGTTTGAGCAACCGGCAGAAACCATTTATCAGACCAAAATCGAAAAAACGCTGATCGGTGGAAAAATCGTTTACCAAAGTTAATCTAACGTTATAAGAAAGGGGCAGTGCGGCGGCGCTGCCTTTTTTATTTTAGGCCATTATCACTCTTTATTAAGCATTATCACTTTGTATTTAAATAGCAGAATATAAACGCTGACCAAATTAACCAAACACACCACTTTAGGATATCTATTATTAACATTGATGAATTTTATATATTCCCAATAATTAAAAAAAATAATCGCGCTATCGCCCTTCTCTGCTAATTAAAATAAATCTTATTCACCCGTAAAAAAACCGCGTCTTTGGCTATTATTACTCTCTGTACTCACGCTAAGCTTTCCAACCCGAACCCCCTGTGTCAAAATCCGCTCCCTTTTTATATTTGAACACCAGAACGACGGTATCCGTTGATACCAGGAGATGATAGGGTAATGCCACAAAATATTCAGTTACGCAGAGTTCTTAAAACGCCAGCCTTGGTCGCCTTCGGCCTCGCTTATATGGTTCCGCTGGGTGTATTCACCACTTACGGTCAGGTGACGGTTCTCAGTCATGGCCACTTACCTATCGCTTATCTCATCACTATCATCACCATTTTATTTACTGCTCTGAGCTATTGTCGTATGACCAGCGCGCTACCGCTGGCTGGCTCTGCCTATTCTTACGTACAGCGTTGTTTTGGCGGTAAAACCGGTTTTCTGGTGGGTTGGGCGCAAATATTGGATTATCTGTTCCTGCCGATCCTTAACTATTTAGTTTTAGGTATATTTTTACACGAAGCATTCCCGGCTATTCCTGCGGCAGTCTTTGTCCTGGGTTCGATCGCCAGCGTCAGTTTGCTGAATATCCTCGGCGTTCGCTTGCTCACTTCAGTTAACTTCTCGCTGATCTCGGCGCAAATGGTCTTTATCGTTCTATTTTTAGCTCTATCGTTCAGTCAGGCCGACCTCAGCCCAGAAGCACTGTTAAAACCGCTGCTGGTCGACTCATCCGACTTTTCCGGTCTGTTATCCGGCGCGGCGGTGCTTTGTCTGGCCTTCCTCGGTTTTGATGCCATAGCGACCATGGCGGAGGAGGCGCATGACGCCAAACGTACGCTGCCACGCGCTATTCTGATTACCGTTATCGCGGCCGGTACAATATTTATGGCCGTTTCTTATGCCGCTCACCTTATCTATCCAGACTGGAAAGCGCTGATTCCGGTACAAGATACCGCCAGTTTGGTGATATCGGAAAAAGTAGGCGGCAAGTGGATGTACACCTTCTTTATGGCGACCTATCTGACCGGCGTGTATGCCTCTGCCATGACGGCTCAGACCGGGGTTTCACGCATCTTTTACGCCATGGGCCGTGAAGGCGTGCTGCCACGCAAAATCTTTTTCCATCTTCACCAACGCTTCCACACGCCTTATCGAGCCATCATTTTTGTCGCGATTATCTCGCTCTCCGCACTGTTCCTCGATTTGAGCATGGTGGTATCAATGATTAGCTTCGGCGCACTTGGCGCATTTACCTTTGTAAATCTCAGTGTGATCAAACACTTCCTGATCAATGAGAAACGCCGCGGCACCAGCGCCATGATGAAGTATGGCCTACTCCCGATGATGGGTTTTGTGATGTCGGTGTGGCTTTGGGTCAATCTGGAACCCGACGCACTGAAGGTAGGATTGATATGGTTGGTCATTGGGTTTATCTATCTGGTTTATTTGACCAAAGGCCTGCGCCAGGCGCCGCCTTCTGTCGATCATGATGACATTGCTCACCTGATAGATTAAGTTTTCCCATTGAACCAAACAGATAAGCCCCGCGTTGACCGTGTTCAAGCGGGGCTTATTTCGTTTATATGACTCATTCTCGCTGTGGAAAAAACCGGAATGTTAACCAGCCGTCGCATTACACACACCGATGCACCTTACTTTGCCGAAGTAGACAAACTGTATGAAAGCGCCTTCCCCCGCCATGAAAAACGCACTCCTGAAGCCAAAACTAACGCGCTAAACAACGATAATTATTCGTTACTTGCCTGGTTCGATGGGGAATTATTTGTAGGAATGATGTGTTCATGGGCATTTAACGGTTATACCTATATTGAACATCTGGCTGTCAGTAGTCAGCAGCGCTCGCAAGGATATGGCAAACGCATACTTCAGCAAGTTATACGACAGCATCCGGTTATTATTCTGGAGATCGACCCACTGACGACTGATATCGCCCGTCAGCGCCTTCGCTTCTACCAACGGCTCAGCTTCGTAGAAAACAGCTTCGCGCACCATCACCCCAGCTATCATCCGGATATTGCCGATCACGAACTGGTGGTATTGAGTTACCCAGAACCAATCAGTCAGGCTCTTTATAACCAATTTAATGATGAGCTTAGCAACATCGTAATGGGCAATTTGTCATCCCTGACATTTTAAGAAACTCACTGCGCTATGTCACTCAGTGCCAAAAAATGACTGATAACGCATCAAAATCGGCTAAAACGCTGAAACATTAGGCAGGCAATCAAGAAGTGGAAGGATTTACATTGACGAGCCTACGGTAATCGAGTTTAATACGCCCCGTTGCCCGGATAGCTCAGTCGGTAGAGCAGGGGATTGAAAATCCCCGTGTCCTTGGTTCGATTCCGAGTCCGGGCACCACTATTTAGAAAAACCAGCCTATGGCTGGTTTTTTGCTTTCTGGCATCCGCATTAAATAGGTTCGATTAGCAACGCATCACCTTCTTATGCCATGGCTTTATTGTCGGCCTTAACCGTTGCAGAAAAACCATCATGGTCAGTGCCTGTATCACCTATTTTTACTGCTTGTGACATCGCGCCTCCTCCGTTTACGGTAGTTATTGCCCGGTAAATTACTTAATAATATGTCCAACAAGACATTAAATACGCCGGCAGGAAATTATCAAATTCCGCCACCGTTTATTGATAACTGCCGGTCAGTATTACTTTTCCATTAATTAAAGAGAAATAAAGGGCATAGCTAAAGACAGACTTGCCATCCTTATCTAAAAAACCAGTAGCCGGATTTCCTTTATAGACTAATTTAACTAATCTTCCACCATTCACACTTACTCATTCAAAATCTTCCCATTTGATAGGTTCTACAGTGATAAATTGAGGTGGAAAATAATCAAAGTCAAGAGAGACGTACCAAGCTCCCGACCTGAGTCCCTCTACCATTTCTTTTTCACTAAATGCCATTTGCGCCATTCGTCGAATGCCCGCGCCATCTTTATTCAATATTAGTTGTCTGAGGTCAGTATATGCCCGGCGTAATTTAGCCATATTCTCTACCGAGGGTTCAAAGGGCGTGGCTTTAATCCAAGTCCAATCAGGAATATCACGAATGGTAAAATCACGAGTTATTTTATAAGTAATATAGCTTTCTATTGAATTTCCCATCACTGGAAAACCACTATTCTTCCCTGTATAATCAGAACTGTTTAAACCTGTTGGTTGTTTCTTTTCATTTTCCGTCGCAATTACCCTAGCTATTTCTGTTTCACCTTGTAATGTTGCAGTAGTAATCCATAGCTCATATTTGGCATCAATTGGGTATGTCTCATCTCCCTCTAATCCCCCTAATCCAGCGACCTCTACAGGGAGACTATTTTTACCATTAACCAAAAATGGAGTGATATTAACACCTGATACAAAAGGCCCTTTATCATAATAATGATAGAAACTGCTAATACCATTGGCATAGGTCAAGCAGATAGAGTTATCAGCGTCAAAATACAGTCAATATCTAACCGGTTGGGTATCTTTATTACGGCCAGGATAATCGTAATGGAGATATCTCTCCTCCTGGTGTTCAAGATCGCGGGCATATTCACTGAATTCTGCGGACCCGCGGGGATTTTTGAAGGTGTAATCTTTCAGGTGGGAGAGCACCAACATTTAGCGTAAACCGCAGGCCAGCCGCCCCCATATTCCCGCTCAACATACGCGTCTCCTTAATTAATAGCGCTAAGGTTTAATACCCTATTACATAGCAAGGAGATGGACTCAAAGGGAAAGAGGGTAATGGAGATAGAACATGAGATCAATGTTACCCGATACATCGTTGCCAACGAGCGCAGATATAAATATTATAATTTTTCTAAAGCGATTTTTTATACTAAAAAAGCCAATGTCGGGTTTTTATTATTTTAAATAAAACACACTGAGTAATACTATCTACCAGTAAAATATAAACAAATCCCATGAACTTGATTATCAACTAAATTATTGTTTATGATCTGACCTAATAAGCAATATATTGATATTACCCTTCTCCGTTTCTCATATTTCCCGACCTATACTACCGCAATGCACTGAAAATACGAGCATATCGTGCCACTACCAACCCTCCGATAAAGGAGGGTTGGATTGAAAATAAGAGTACCCTGATGACGACACGAAAACTCATTACCGCTACTGAGATTCACCGCTTAAGGCATTAAAACTTTCTACATCGCCGAAAATCCGCATAGCCAGACACCCATATTTATCCGAATTCTCTATTGCGTCCCATTTTGTGTCTCCGTCAAAAGGCCGCCTCGGGAACCGCAGCACCGCATTGCGCATAGCCAAGGCGGATAGCATCGAGGGCAATCATTTTCTCTTCATTTGTCGGAATCACAGCGGCAATGACTTTCGACGCCTTAGTGGTAATAACCTGAGTGACACCGCACTGTAATTGAGCATTCTTCCCTGAATCGATCTCAAAACCAAAAACGCCAAGATGCTCCAATGTTAGCTGACGGATCAGCGCCGAATTTTCACCAATGCCGCCAGTCAGGATCAAAGCATCAAACCTTCGCAGCGAACTGGCGTGTCCGCCTATATGTTTGGCAAGCCGATGTACAAAAACGTTTATCGCTAAACGTGCCCCTGCATGCCCTTCACGATAGGCTTTCTCCAAAACCCGCATGTCGCCGGATAAGCCAGAAATGCCCAAAAGCCCGGATTCCTTGTTTAAGACATGATCCAAATCCTCTAGATTTTGTCCGGTTCGATGCGCCAGATAAGCTAGTGCCCCAAAATCCATATCACCGCTACGGGTTCCCATAACTAAACCTTCCAATGGCGTCATTCCCATTGATGTATCGACGCTTTTACCATCCTGAATGGCGCAAATAGATGCACCATTGCCAAGGTGCGCAATAATCAGGCCATAGTCCTGCTCATCAAATCCGAGAATATCAACGGCTTTACTCGCCACATAACGATAAGACGTGCCGTGAAAACCGTAGCGTCGGACACCTTGCTCGCGAAAATAACGGTAAGGCAGTGCGTAAATATATGCCTCCGGTTTCAACGTTTGGTGAAAACCGGTATCAAAAACGGCCACCTGCCTAATGCCAGGGAATAACTGACGCGCAGCCTCAATACCATGCAAATTTGCGTAGTTATGTAAAGGTGCCAGAGGTGAAACTTTTTTTATCTCATCAACAACGCGATCGTTAATTAACACTGATTCACTGAATATTTCACCACCGTGGGCAACTCGATGGCCAATTAAGGTAATAGATTTATCCAGTCCGCACTTTGCCAACTCATCGGAAATAGCTGTCAACGCATCAGCATAACTTCCCTTACCCAATTGAATCTTCGCGTTTTTATCAATTCTTAAAAAAGATGTTTCGGAACCAATACCGTCTGCAATTCCAGAGGTGATGGCTTCGCAATTACTCAAATTCAGGACTGAAAATTTAATGGATGATGAACCGCTATTAATAACCAGAACCGTAGGGTTTAAAGTCATGTCATTACTCCGCCCATGTATTATTGAGGGCAAGTTGAGGGCTTTTAGCGCCATACTTAAACTAATTTGTAGACGATATTGAGAATGGTCAGTAGACCGACGAGAGTGACAAAATAGTTTTCTGGTCGACCCCTGAATCGGGCCAGCGCTGGCAGTTTATGAATGGCATACATCGGCAGCAGACACAGTAATGAGGCGATAATGGGTGCTCCCATAGCTTCAATCAAATCGAGGATATTGGGATTGATATATGCCACTATCCAGGTCGATCCCATAATGAAGACCATGCTGATCAGATTTAACCTACCGCTAGAGACTTTGGTTTTATCACCCTGATAGCCAAATTTAACAATCAAACCATTAAGGCCTTCCAGCGTGCCCAGATAATGCCCAAAGAAAGATTTAAAAATGGCAACCAGCGCAATCAGTGAAGCGGCATACTCCAATGTAACTGAGAAAGCCGACTGGCTTCCCGCCATGGCGGAAAAGTGGTTAGCGAGATAGGACAGTACGGGAATATTCTGCGCCTTGGCCTCTGCCATATTCTGAGGCGATAGCGCAAATAAACAGCTGAAAGCAAAGAACATAACAACCGCGACCATTAATATGCTGGCTCTGCTTATAATTTGAGAACATTTTTTCTCCGTGAAACTACGGCCGAATTCCGGCTCATATTCTTCACGTTTTGATACGACAAAAGAAGAAACGATAGGTGAAAAGTTAAAGGAAAACACCATGATGGAAATGCCCAACCACACCGTTACCAGTATTCCGTCATGTCCGAACAGAGAAATATCATTGACACCCACTTGCTCAATAACCGAGGTATTCCAGTAAGGAATCAGCGAGACTGAAATAAGCACCAAGCAAGCAATAAATGGAAATACTAGGAAACTCATGACCTTAACCATGAGATCTTTGCCAAAGTAAATCACTGCGGACATCAATAGCAGCAATCCTAGCGCCACCAAACCTCGGTTTAGCGGAACTAACTGAAGCTGGTTTTCCCAAAAGGTCATAAAGGTGTTGGTAATAGTAACGCCGTAAATCCATAGAAGCGGGCAGATAGCAAAGAAGTAGAGGAAGGTAATAACGACGCCACCGGTTTTACCGAAGTGCTCTTCAACCGTTTCAGTAATATCCCCTGAACAATTTTTACCTGACAAACACAAGCGAGCCAATGAGCGGTGGCAAAGAAAAGCGATTGGATAAGCCAAAACCAACATGATTAATATTGGAATGAGCCCGCCAATACCTGCACGAATAGGGAAAAACAAAACACCTGCGCCTATCGCGGTGCCAAATAATCCTAAAGTCCAGGTTGTATCTGACTTACGCCACGTTTTTGTTTTGAGTGGTGTTGATATAGCATTATCGATATCCATTAATAAATTCCTTATTAAGATATTTTACGAAATACTGCTTAACCCCGTAATTTGTGATACTCGTGATAAATCAATATTGCCGCCTGATATAATACTGACGGTCTTTTTGCCGGTGATATAATCTTTTAACTTTCCGCTCAGTAATGCCGCTGATGCTAATGCCCCCGCACCCTCGGTTATGATTTTGTTACGTTGAATAAGGTCGATCATACTTCTTCTTATTTCATCTTCGCTGACCAAAACAATGTCATTAACCAGCGCTTTGACTATTTCAAAGGTTGCATTACCTGGACGCGCGACATCACAACCATCAGCCAATGTCGAGGTTTTACGATGATTAGTAATGCTTCCGTTATAATAAGAGGCCGCCATGCCATGAACGTTTTCCGATTGCACACCGATAATATTAATGGTTGGATTGACTGATTTGATCGCCAAAGCAATACCGGCAATCAAACCACCACCGCCAATAGGAACAATCACATTATCGACATCGTAAAGATCTTCGAGTATTTCTAAACCAATGGTCCCTTGACCGGCAATCACCTTTTCATCATCAAAGGGATGAATGAAAATTCTATTTTCCAATTCAATAATTTCGCTGGCTTTGGCAATGGTGTCATTGAAATTTTCCCCGTGCAGTATCACCTGAGCAGAATATTCACTGGTCGCCGCAATTTTTGATTTTGGCGCACAGTTGGGCATAACAACTTTGCTGTTAATTCCTAACATGGCGCAGGATAGAGAAACGCCTTGCGCATGATTCCCTGCGGAACAGGCAACGACACCCTGTTTTTTTTCTTCCTCAGTCAGTGAACTGAGTTTATTAAATGCCCCGCGAATCTTGAATGAACCGGTACGCTGCATGTTTTCAAATTTGAGGTAAATCTCACCATGGCAACGCTCGCTAAGGTAATTTGATCTCGCCAGACCCGTTTTATAGATATGTCCCTTTAATCTTTTTTGCGCGCTAATCACGTCGTTAATCGTCATTCTTAAGTCATTGTAAATTTTCATCTTTATAGCCCTAGCCAATAATAATTCAAAGAATAATATATATAATAGGGCTGGATGCTACGGCACGAAAAACTGGATTAATGTGACGGAAATAGCAAAAAGAAGCGGCTAACATCTAATGAACAGTAGTTTATTTCGAGAAATGCAACGGAGTCGACATTAAGAGAGAGATTATTTTTATTTATCCGAAAAGGTGAGGGGAATTAAATTTCACTTAAAAAACGTTAATAACAAAATGAAATTGACAGGAAATCGACGAAAGAGAGTCCGGCGTTCAGGAATAAGAATAAATTTAATGAAAATCAAGACCGTCAGAGCAAACCTTTTTACTGTCCTAATACTTTATCGCTATGTCACACCCAATGTTAATAAATGGTTGTGTTTATGTTTAAATATAACAAATCTGTAGTTTTAACCATAAAGGTGGATAGAAAATAAAAATGTGATAACGATCACCCCTGTACTCATCAAATGTTTCAGCAAAACACATATCGTCACATTTAAAAATAACGAAAATAGCGCTGTATAAATCAAGCGCAATACTAAAATATTCCTCACCGCTCTTATTTAATCATCGCTAAACTTATAAAGGTGTAACTTAAGATAATATATATACTGAGAAAATAAACTATAAGCAACCAATACAACAATAATATAAATTGCATCTCTCATCATTAATTAAAAAACCCATTAAAGTAAAAAAATCAACAACCTAATTATTACAATAATAAATAAGCGAAAAATATAAAAACAAAACACAAAAAAAAGACAGAATAGATACTATCAATAACGATATAAATCACTGGGGACACGAATGCTTGTAAACAATAACTATAAAACACCCCAAAACTTGCCGTTACCTGCGTCAGAACCCCCTACACCAGGAGCGAATGCCTCTACATCTTCAATACCTAAAGTTGATATAACTAGACTAGAGGAAATAAAAACGCTTTGTGATCAGAGCGGCGTAGGTATAGTGCCTGAGCATCTAATTAAATTACAGGTATTAGCACAAGAAAGTAATTGCCTGATAGGTATCAGGCCCGTGGATATTATGGCAACAGATCTGATTAGAAATGGATATCCAACTAAGGGTTTTCATATTAAGGGCAAAAGTGCTAACTGGGGGCCTCAGACTGCATTTATCTGCGTTAAGCAGGAGCTGAGCAAACTGGTAGATAAGCCAGATAAAATTGCGTTATTTAATCAACAAATTCAAGCCTGCATTGACGAAGGCTACGCGCAAAAAGTACCGCTGAAAATAACTGCATCAAGGTTAGATCTCTTGATGAAGAAAAACATAGTCGATATTCAAATAGATGCTAAGGGTTTGCCCATCGCGCTAGATGCCAGAACCCCCAATGGAAAACCGTATAAATTTGAGTTAATACCAGTAAAAGAACAAGCGGATTTATATTTAGTTCAACATCATGGAGAGACCATTGAGGTGCTGGCACCGCCTGGTGAAAATAACAAACCGCTGACCGCTGATTACGATTTATTGATGATTGCGCCACACTTACGAGATTACGGTCCTAAAGATAACTTCATGCTCAAAGAAGTTTCCCATGATGTGTTCAAAAGAAATATGGATGTTTATAAGAATCGTCGTCATAGTGAGGTAGTTAATAAATATTTTCAGGCGGAATATCTTGATCCCGCTAAATTTTATGAGCGGGAAGACAGCAATATTGGCAATGCCTCACCGCGAATTCGCGCAATGATACCACTTATAAATAAAACTATGGTGGGCGATGGTGAACCGGTTGTTCATCACAGCACTGATGCAGGCAGCCCGGCAAGCGACATAGAGGCCAATTTCCCGGCGACCTTCGTGCTACCCAAGCCACTCGGAAGATTGAATGATATTTGCGTGATAAAAGATATAGACGAATTTAAGGAGTTGATCATCGAAGCTAAAAAAGAAAAATATTACATTCCCGTCAATCCACTCTGGCCTAATGAAGTGACGCAAATACGTAGCGAGAATTTTTCTTCCATTATTCGACGTTTCAGTAGTTAAAGTAATAAATACGAATAATATTTTATCTATTTACTAAGGTGAATGTTTTTATTTATTCGCAGGTTTTCGCATATTAAAAGCCACCTTCAAGGAAGGTGGCTATCCGACGATAAAATTACTTCGCGGGGCTAAGGGTAAATATTTTCGGGTTTCTTCCTAACCATTGAGCGGCTAGTGCATTGACCTGTTCTGGCGTCACCGCTTCCAACTGCTCTACCTCTTGAGCCAGCAGGGCAAAATTGCCGTCATCACTACCAACCTGAGCCAGAGCATCAGTCCAATAACTGGCACTGGTTCGCCCTTCTTCCTGCTCAATTCGCCAGGCTTTTTTGGCTTTACTCAACTCCAGCGGACTGATTCCTTCTTCAGCAACCTGCGTCAACACTTTCTGCGCCAATTGTGCCATTTCTTCTGCCCTTTCTGGCGCAGAGGTAAAGTTCAATCGAGCCAAATAATAAGGCGTTGGCAACTTGGCTACCATTTGGCTAAAGCCCAGAGTATAAACGCCGCTGGCCTGTTCCCGCAGCGCATAGCGCAAGCGTAGAGAAACCACTTTATCCATCAGTTGTAAGGCTAGCTGATTCGGCTGCGACCAGACCGCATACGATGAGAATTGCATACTAACCATAGTCTTAGGACTACTGGCTAACGGGTAGTCCTTTGACATTGCACGATTCAGCGGCTTAATGCCCAAATCACGCCAATGTAGTCGCTGCTCAGTACGAGGAAGACTGCCCATCCAACGTTCCACCAGCGTTTGCAACGTCCCTTCATCCAGCGAACCGCTAATAGTTAGCGTCATATCCTGCGTGGCGGAAAATAGCTGACGATGGCGTTGCTCTAGCCCTTTTACGTTAAAGTTGCGCCACGGACCGTTAGCTGTCACCAATAAGCGCTCCCCATGTTGATAGCCTTCTTGAGTAATGCTATCGAGGAAACGGCGCTCTACCGGTTGCTTATCAATGCCCAAAGCATAGGACTGTTTCTGCCGATCCAGTTTATCGGCTGCAAACTGCGGTGCAGTCATTTTCAAGTGCAGCAATTGCAATAGGGATTCCAGATGTTCCGCTGGCGCAGAGCCGCGTAAACCGTGGAATAACATCTCGTCGTAAGGCGTCAGTGCCAAATTCTGCTGTTTACTCAGTTGAGCCAACTGGCGCGGGCTGTATTTCCCGTAGCCGCTGACTTCAGGTAAGCGCATCGCCCAGTTAACCTCACCGACCCCATTCTCTTCTTCCAGCGAGCGTCCACCGGGAATACGTAATGAAATCTGTACGTTATCTTTCATTCCCGCGTCCGATTTAACAATAACCCGCATTCCGTTACTCAGCGTCCACCGTTGCGTATTGGCGATAGGCAAAATCTGGCGCTGTACCATCCTCCCGGCCGCCGGCGTATCCAGCGTTAAAGTCACCGCTTTAGGTTTTAGGGTGAACGCTCCGGGCTGGGTTTGACGAGTTGCGTCCCACAACGCCGCGATCGCTTGACTATCCACCTGCTTTCTATCCGTATCCGGGCCAATTAATGCTAATCGTACTGAACCAGTATCCAGCAATTCCGCCACCTGCGCCTGAACATGCTGCGGGCCAATCGCGGCCAACCAAGTTTCCGTCATTGCTAGTTGCTGCTGTTTATCCAGCATTGGTAAATTGAGCTCAATCGCCGCAGTCAAATTATCCGCAAGATAACCATGCTGATAACGACTTTCGCCAGCAGCCTGCTGACGCAATTTGGTTAATATCTGCTGACGCGCGGCATTCAGTTCTTCTGCACTCACCGGTGTGCTGGCCATGCGCTGTAGCTCGGTAAATAGCTGTTTCAGCGTTCCGTTGTAATCACTCCCCAGCGGGCGAGCAATTAATAAATGCTGAATACGCTGATTATCCAGCAACGCGGGCTGTTGATTAATGCTGGCAACCGAAAGCATTTCGTTATCCACCAGCAGTGATAAGCGCTGGTTAAATATGGTCAGCCACAAAGTATCCAGCAGATCCCGCCACTGGCCGTTAGCACTATTGAATGAAACCGGCAAATCACGCTGTAACCCCAACTGAATAATGCGCGAGCCTTGTTCTGCATCGAATAATTCACTGATTAATATGCCAGACTGAGGCACAAACTTCTTCCAATCTGGATTATCCTGAACCAAGGGTTGGGTAGCAGGAGCGGAGAATAACCTATTAATTTGTTGACGTATTTCCGTAGATTCAAAGTTTCCAACCATCACCAAAGCCATTCGCTGCGGCTGATACCATTGCTGATAATAAGCCATGGCTTCAGATACCGGAGCCTGCTGTACCACATCCAGCAAGCCAATAGGATCGCGTTGTGCATAGCGGCTACCGTAATAACGTAGTTGCTCCAGTGACTGGTTAATACGGAAACCCACGCCCTGACGCAAACGCCACTCTTCTACAATCACCGACCGCTCTTTATCAAAAGCTTCTGGTTCAAAACTGATACCGGTCGCCCAATCGGATAAAATCCGCAGCCCGAGCTGAATTTGCTTTTCCTCTGCGTTAGGCAGAGAAAGCTTGTAAGTCGTGGCATTTAGGCTAGTCACTGCATTAACGTGACTTCCCAATGTAATACCTTGTTTTTCTAGTGATTTAAAACTGGAAGTGCCGGGGAAATTACGCGTGCCTTTAAACGCCATATGCTCGACAAAATGCGCTAAACCACGCTGTTTTTCACTCTCTTGCAATGAACCACTGTTCACCAGCAGCCGCATTTCCACGCCCGGCTGCGCTCGCGGTAGCAAATAAACCTGTAGGCCATTATCCAGCGTGAAGTGCTGCACATCACGGCGAATCGGCAAGGACTGCCCGTCAGTTAGCTCGATGTCACGGGTTGTCGGCGTGCAACCCAACAATACGCAGACAAGCGACACAAGCACTAGTCGGTTAAACATGGTGTGGCAACTCCTTGAGAAACAAAAGATTGGCCATCCAGATACAAGCGATGGTCGGCGAGATCGGCCAAGAATGTCTGGTGACTGACCAGTAAAATGGCACTGCACGGTAACTCCGAACGCAGCAACCGCAGCAGATGGCGCGCGCTGGATGCATCCAGCGCCGAGGTAGTTTCATCCAACAGAATCAACCTTGGCTTATTCAATAACAAACGGGCAAACATCAGCCGCTGCTGTTCGCCGCCGGAAAGGCGTTGTTGCCACGCCGTCGATAAGGGCAATTGATAAACTAGCTGCGGTAAACCAACCTGTGTCAGGACGTCCCGATACTGTTCATCGCTAAAAGCACTGCGTTCTGCCGGGTATGCCAGTAAATCGTCCAGTCGCTCATGCGCCAGATATAAACGCTGCGGCAACCAGTGCACGCTGGCGCTGCGGGTAATCTGCCCACGGTAATGTGGCCAATGGCCGCTGAATGCGCGTAATAACGTGGACTTACCAATACCGGATCGTCCCTGAATCAGCGTCAAGCTACCCGGCACAGCCTCTACGATGATGCCTCGCAGCAGCGAATTACCATCGGCAGTTTGTAAATTCAGACGGGCTCGTAGCGGCATGGCGTCGTCCGATGCCGTTTCTACCGGGCTGGACGGCTCCGCTTCCAGCAGCACCACAAAGTTATACAAACGGGTTACGGTGGCTTGCCAGGCGGCAATGTCCCGATAGGAGAAAATGAACCAGCCCAGCGCACCCGCCACCTGAGCAAATGACTGACGGATTTGCATCAATCCGCCCAATAACAGTTCACCGGCAAGGAATTTTGGTAACGCAAAAAAAATCGGCGCCAATGCACTAACCTGTTGATAACCAACGGTAAAGAACGATAGGTTTTTCTCATAGCGAATCAGCTGATACCAGTTATCGGCAATGGCGCGAAAATGCTGTAGCAAAGCCGCCCGCTCGTGTAATTCACCGCGCTGGCCAGCAATAGCGTCGCTGGCTTCCCGTCGGGCAATCAGCCCACTGCGGTAATCGGCCTCACGACGCTGTTTTTCCATATTGAGCTGACGTAGTGGATAGCCGATCCAGTGGGTCAGGCCAATGCCAATCAAGGTGTAGAAAATACACACCCAAAACATGTAACCAGGGATGGTGAAACTGTGGGACGACAGGGAAAAATTCAGGCTGCCAGAGAGTTGCCATAAAATGGCGGCGAACGACACCAGTGTTAGCATGGAATGCAGGAAGGTAATCAACAGGCGCAGGCTAGATTCAATCAGCAAACGCACATCCTCGGCAATTCGCTGGTCTGGGTTATCTGGCTCCAACGCGTTGATTTTCAGCGCATAGTGTTGCCCGTCCCGAGAAAGCCAGCGTGCCAGAATATATTCTGTCATACCGATTCGCCAACGCATGATTAGCCGTTGTTTCAAATAATCCGCAAACACCACCACCAGAATCAACGCGCTAACCAGCACGATAAAATGCTGGAGTAACTGATAGAGTGCCTGACTGTTTAGCTGCTGTAGCGCATTGTAAAAATCACCGTTCCACTGGTTAAGACGCACATTGAACCAAACCGATGATAGGCTGAGCACCAGCACTACCGCCAATAGCAACCAAGCAAACCAGGCGCTGCCAACGCCCCAAAAAGGCCTAGCGAGATAACAGAACTGTTTTAACGTTTTCATCAATCAACCGATCTTGTACTGACCTAAAAACCAAAACGTCAGGCTGCCTGAGCAACCCGACTGTGTTCAGTGACTTCGCAACAAAATTACAGGTCGTAACTCAGTTGCAGCCAGAACTGGCGCCCCGGTTCATAGGAGTGCAACACTTTGTCTTCATACACAAAAGTGTCCGCCACGTTGCGTTTGTTCAGTACGTTATTCACCTCGACCGAGATCCCCGCGCCATAGGCAAAATCAGGTTTCCATGTCACTTTAGTGTCCCAGCGGAGGGTGCTGGCAAAGTGGGTCTTCTCGTATTTCAACATCTGCGAGCCGGTGGTCGGATCGGTGTAATAATCTTGCTGGTAACGTACCGCCTGATCCCGCGGACCACGCCATTGCAGCAAGTTATAGAAGGTCAAGTTGTGTTCCTGCCAATCACTGGTCAGCTCCAGATTGAAGCGCCACGGCGAGTTAAAGTTGGTGGAAGGTAAATCGGAAGCGTTAATTACCTTACCGTCGTACCAGACTTTATCCGAATCCAGCTTGGTGCTTGGGTCGAAGAAAGCGTAACCCTGATCTTTCGGCGTATTGCTCTTACTTTGTTGCCAGCTCAGGGAACCGGTCATCGCATGAGTCACTGCGCCTGTTTCCCACGGCTGATTGTTGCTCACGGAAAGTGAGACCGTATCGTTGCTACTGCGGCCACCGTTATCAAAGGTACGAATGCGCGACTGCAAAGTATTACCACTGTTCGGATACTTAGTACGGCTGCGTACTTCGTCATAACCTTCGCGATGAACATATTGCAAGCGCCACTGGGTTTTCATGATTTGCTGTTGCAGAGCGAGGCTTAACTCATCGTTATAAGGCGTTGAAAGCTTATCGATACCTTCGAAATCTTTCACGTCGTCCCATTCAACCTGATGGGGATCGAGGTTACAGTCGTAGTAGCAATTCTGCATACCGGCGTTTTGCGCTTCATACAGCGCATAGGTCAGCATTGAACGACCATAGTAACGGTTAGCCCCGGCGATCAGCACCGTATCACCGGTTCCGAAAATATCTAGGCTGCTGCTCAAACGCGGAGCAATATTGGTTTGCCCGACAAAATCATCCCGATCCACACGTACGCCCGGACGCAGGGTCAAACGGCCATACTGCATGCTGTCGTCGAGGAACAGAGCGTAGCTGGTGTAATCCGCTTTATAGGTTCCAGCGCGGAAGCGGGTGATATTGCTGGGCTGAGTATCTGAAGTGAGCCAGTCTGGCGATCCATAGAACCGATAGCGGTAGTAATCTCGATCCCGTTGATAGCGCGCCTCGGTTTTATTTACTTCAAAACCAACGTTTGGCGAGTGGAACATCCCCAGCGCCTCGAATTGATTAAAGCGCAGCACCCCTTTCGTCGTGGCGCTGTTTTGTCGGGTGATCAAGTCTCCCTGCCCGCCATTGTTGTAATAACCCGTATCCGGCCAGTTTGAATAATCTTCAAGGGCGAAGAAATCTTTCACATCATTGGTGCGCTCATCCACTAGCTTTTGGTAACCGGCGGTTAAGTCTAGGTTGGCAAAATCAAAGCGGTGCTCTAACTGCAACGTCGTGCTCAGACCATTATGATCGTTATCATAGCCTGAATTGATTACGCTGCTGGAAAATAGCGAGCTGGTATAGGCCGAGTAATTGCCGGATAAATGCAGGCTGGTGCGCTCATTGGCATCCCATGAGAACTTGGCGAAATAGTTATCAGACACCCGTTTCTGGCTGCGGTAGCCGCCGTCCATTGAGACGCCTTCTAGTTCATTATTCGGCCCTATCAGTAAACCGCTGCCGCCGCTGGTATAAGTCGGAATATCCGAAATACGATGCGAAGCAGAGAAAACCACGCCCAGATTATCGGTTATACCGGCTTCAAACCAACCGCCGAAGTTCTGTTTACTGTATTTCGGCTGGAAGCGATCCGGCCGACTGGTGTCATTCTTTGAGCTGTCAAAAGCGGTGCCGGGATCGGTAAACACCTTATTCCACGCCGAACGGGTTTCGCGGAAATATAAATGGGCGCTGTTATCGCCGCGCCAGCGACGGCTGGTGACATCCAGCGTACCGCCGGTAAAACCGCCGTATTCCACCGGAACGTTGTTATCGAACACAGTCACGCTGTCGATTAAACGGCTATCGAGATAGATCCCCTGATCGCTGCTGTCAACGCGGGTCGTGGTTTCACCATTGCCACTGCTGGCCGGATCGACGTCATTGTTAAAGCTAACGCCATCCAGCTTATAGTTGTTTTGGTAGCTGGAGGAACCGTGGATAGAAATCGCACTCGGCTTGATTTCCCCTTGATTGAGACTGGTGTTACCGCTGTTAGAAAACTGTACCGCCGGATTGGTACGCAATAATTCGGTAATGTTACCGTTGCCGGTGGGACGCTGGCGAATCTCTTCCGAAGTGATCACCTGCGGAGCCGACATCAGATTATCCGCTGCCCGACCGCTGGTTTCACCCATCACAGAGGTGGTCGGAAGGATAATAGCGCCGGTGTTAGCGCCTTTCACCGCCTGTGGACGAATAACAAAACCGCTACCGCTGCTAACCAACTCCAGACCACTGCCCGCCAGTAATTGCTGTAACGCAGACTGCGGGCTGTAATAGCCATGCAGAGCAGGCGCCCGCCGGTTACGCAGCTCGGATTCATCGAATAACACATGCAGTTGGCCTTGCTGCGCCACATTGGCAATAGCGTTGGCTAACGGTTGTTCCACCATATTGAGCTGTAGATCGGCGGCGCCTGCCTCTTGACTCATCAGCAGCGTTGCCAGCGCTAGGGCAGAAAGAACAGGCACCCCAGAAGGTTTCTTTTTGTTGTAAGTCATCTCGCAATTTCTTCCCTAGAAAATAAAAATGCCTTGCCAATGGGCAGAGGCATCAGGGAAGACGAGAGAATGAGAATTATCCTCACCTATGAAATGAATTATTTTTTACTTTTGTTGCGGGCGCGGCAGAATCAATACGTTACCCTGATCATCCTGTACCACATTCACCGCCAAAAGCAGCGGTAAAGCGTTTAAGAACTCATCCGGGTGAGCTAAATCCAACGAACCGGAAACCGGCAGCGATCCCAAACGCTCGTCGATCAACTCGATTTTCCCTGACCGATAGCGCGCCACCTCTTTTAGTAGCTCGCCCAATGGGCGATTGCGGAATGAAATCTGCCCACTACGCCATTCGCCGACTTCATCCGCCTGCCGCTGACCTCGCTGGAGATCGTTTTCCCCTTTCCGCAAGCGAGCTGAATCTCCGGCATGCAGCATCACGGTTTCCATAGATGACCGCCCGGTCACCGCGACGATACCTTGACGTACCGCCACCCCCATTTCCTCAGCGTCATAGCGGACGTCAAACTCGGTGCCCACAACCCGTACCTGACTTTCTCCGGCATAGACTAAAAAAGGTCGCTGCTTATTTTCCGCCACCTGCAAATACACCTCGCCACGATCCAGCCAGAGTTGGCGTTTTTCCTTGGCATAGTGGACACGCATTTTAGTATATCGATTCAAGTGCACGCGGCTGCCATCGGACAGCACCACTTCGCGAGCATAATTATCGGTTTGCAGATGAATATCTTGCATCAGCACTAGCGGCAATTGACTGGCAGGCAACCACAGAGCAAGCAAAAAGAAAGCCCCAGCGGCACAGCCGCGCAGCGGACGCCACCAGCTCGGTTTCACCTTAGGCTGTGCCGCACTGGCCGGGCGCGCAATCAGGGCGCAATCCCCCCAGATTTGCTGCATCTGCCGAAAAGCCTCAGCGTGAGCCGCTGAGCGCTGTAACCATTCCTGAAATTGCCGTTGTTCCGCATCGGTAAGGCGACGCCCCTGACTGCGGCTAAACCACAGCGCAGCCTGTTCGTCGATTTCTGTTTCCAGAAGGCGGCTAGCGTCCATCATTGTGCTCACTCTCCTGTTCCGCTACGTAGCGTTTACAATGCACCAAAGCACCGGCAATGTGCTTTTCTACCATACTGACAGAAATGCCCATTCTCTCGGCCACTTCAATTTGCGATAAACCGTCAAAGCGGTGCATTAAAAAAGCCTCCCGACGACGAGGGGAAAGGCTTTGCAACGCGTCCTCCAGCCGATTTAAACGCTGTTGGTGTTCAAATAAACGCTGCGGTTCGGTTTCTGCCGGCGCAATATCCTGTCTATCCAGGCTATCTTCATGATTTTCAGATAATAATAGTCGCTGTTTCCCGGTGGCACGCCAATGATCGATAAGCACCCGATGAGCAATTTTGAACAAAAAGGCACGCGAATGCTCCACCGGTGTTTGCCTGGCGCGTTTCAACCACAGTGTAAATACGTCCTGTGATAAGTCCTTGGCATCGCTGGCGTTATCCAGTCTTTTACGAAAGAAGCTAACCAACTGACCGTAAGTGGCCTGATAGGCCAAACTCACCCTGTTTGATGGTGGTTTATCCATGAATGCATCCGTTAAAGTCGTGCGGTCCTTTTGCCCTGTGCTGTTCAGGCCAGCATAGGTATTGAAGCCGTCAGGTACATCAATCCGGTTGCCCACATCTGGCTGTAAAATAGCGTTCCACAATTTTCTCTGCTGACTCGGCGAATACTCATAGGCTCCGCTCTTCTGAAGCTGGCGGTTATAAGCAAAACCCAGAATAAATGCAAATGATAATGCCTATAACTATCAATATGCTTATTGTTACGTATAATTCGCGACTTGGCTGTCGGTGTTGTTGAGTGCAGAGATCGTGATAAATATCATGGGCGCGGCATGAACAGTCAGTTATGAAAAGTGCTTATAATCAATAGAATAACGTCGAGAATACGGCGTTTGCGGAGTCGGCAATGAAATCATTCTACCCACAGCCAGCCCATAGCCACGGCCCAATCACCGCAGCGGCTCACTTTGCACCACACACTTTTGGACAACCTGACGGCACACGCACCCGCTGGACCGCCAGTTTACTGATGGGATTAACGCTACATTTACTGGCCGCAGTGTTAATGCTAGGCGGATGGAGTCAGCTTTCACCCCAGGGCGCTTTGCCACCGGCGGTAAT
Source organism: Yersinia nurmii (assembly GCF_001112925.1). GTDB lineage: Bacteria > Pseudomonadota > Gammaproteobacteria > Enterobacterales > Enterobacteriaceae > Yersinia > Yersinia nurmii. Next base: position 9,387 of record NZ_CPYD01000009.1, on the reverse strand, counting down.
GGTGGAAATAGCGATTTTTCAGCAAGCTAAAACCCCGCCAACTGACGTACCACAAGGTGTTTTGCAGCAAATGGCGGCTCCTGATGACGTTCAACCGGTAAAGAAGGAATTACTGGAGCAGCCGAAGCTGGCGCTTTCTCCCCGTGGTACTCACGCGATTCGGCCAGAGAATGTCGATAGCAAGAAAAAGCCGGTAGTAAAACCAAAACCAGCCGAAACCTCGTTGCCGGTCATCGCCGAAAATCCCGCATCAACCACCAGTGCCCCATTGCCCGGTTCGGCTGAGAAAAACGCTGCCAACTTTTCCAGCGCTTCTTCAGCGGCAATCAACGGTAAAGCCGCATGGCAAGGGGAAGTGTTAGCCCATATCGATCGCTATAAACGTTATCCCCGAGAAGGGTTACGCTATCGTTTGGAAGGGGTGAGTCATGTGCGTTTTGTGGTTGATCTGAAAGGAAAGGTGTTATTAGCAGAGCTGATCACCAGCTCCGGAGCCAGAATTCTTGACCACGAAGCTATGACGTTGATTTCCCGCGCTCAGCCAATGCCCGCGCCACCGGCAGACATTCTAAACAACGGAACTATCGAAGTGATCGCCCCTATCGCCTACAACGTTAAAGGCGCTTATTAGCGAACACTGCGCAAAACCAGAATGGCGATGCGCAGTAGCCAAACCGTCAATAAAGCCTAGGGAGTATCTACCTTTGAATGAGATAACGAATGGTCGGCCCATCCTGCTGAATATCCAACACTTTATAGCCATAATTACGTGCATCTAGCGGGATATTATTGATCGATTGTGGGCAATCGCTGATCACCTCCAGTATTTCCCCCGGTTTGAGCTGTGGCATAGCTTCCAGCGTAGCGACTGCTGGATATGGGCAGGGCTCTCCGACCATGTCTAATCGGTAATCTGGAACTATCGGTTGGGTGCTCATAGTGATTCCTTAGATAAAATCGGCGCGGCGGCTTTACGACTGCGGAAGAAGCGTTTTTCCCACCACAACATAGCGGCAAAAGCGATGCCTAATAACAGATAGGTTACCAGCAGCCCACCGATTGGGCCGAAGGTGTCCAGCAGATTGACTTTGTCGTAGTCTGTCGCGAGCACTGGGGCAAAATCATCCCAGTAATATGCCAATAGAGTGGCACCCATAACGTTGCCTAAACCGACCCACCAGTAGTGAATTTGCCCTTCTACAGCACGATACATCCAGCCGGTTTCACAGCCACCAGCGAGCACAATACCGAAACCGAATAACAGGCCACCAATTATCGCATTTGGCCCTGCCCACAGGATTTTCGGCGCAACGCCCAGTTGAACATAGCTAAAGATACCGATAGCGCTCACCGCCATACCGAGAATAATGGCTTTTGCCATATGGGTGCGGCCAGTAATCCAAAGATCGCGAAAAGCCGATGTGAAGCAAATCTGCGCCCGTTCGATCAATAAGCCAAAACCAATGCCAAATAGCATAGCAATGCCGAGTTTAGGCGCTTGGAATAATTCGGTTAACGCCCAGCATAACGCCAGCGCGAATACCACTATACCCAGACGGAAACGGCGCTTTGCGCGCTGAGGATTTTGCGTTAACGGCGCTGCTGAACTGACTTTTTGCAATTTCACCGGAATACGGAATATCGGTAACAGCGTAAATTTTGCCCCGAAATAGGAGCCAGCCGCCGTTGCTAGGGCAAAAAACCAGGCATGTAATGAGAATTGAGGAATACCGGTAAAGAATGCAGCTAAATTGCAGCCCATAGCCAGACGAGCGCCAAAACCGGCAATAATCCCACCTACCAGCGCCTGAGCAATTCGAATACCGTGTTGAGGCTTACGTAGCTTAATATTGTTAGCCCACAGCGCCGCAGCGATACAACCTGCAAACATGCCGATAATCATCATTCCGTCGATGCGATCCAGCGGTGTACCTTCGAAACCTATCACTTTAAAGTAGCCCCACTCCTGCGGGTTAGCGCCGAACCACTGCATTACATGCCCGCCCCAGCGTGTGAACTCACCGGTCACAGCCCAAAAAGTACCGGTCAGACCAAAATAGTAGGTCGATAAGATCCCCGCGGCGATCACCGCCGGAAGCGGCGCCCAAAATCGCACCAGATATTCGGATTTAAACGACTGCCAGGTCATGCTTCCTCCACGCAATATTCATCCCCCCACGCAGCAAGGTTTGTTATCGCCGATAGAATAAAAAGTTAAAAAGACTCGCAATGATAAGGCAATTTAAGCCTGCAGAGTATTTAATCCTGTATAATTCGTAAGGGTTTTATCTTTCCAGCCACGCAGCGGAACGGAGATATATTATCGGGATAAGGGAAGCTACATGGGTGCAGAACAGAAGTTAGAACGCTAAATAATCGAGTTTATCGAAGAGAAATAAGGTATCAGGTATAAAAAACCCGCGGCGTACATTCGGCAAACCGCGGGCTTCGATCCAGATAAGCGTTAACTAACCTTGGCTAGCTGGAGTTTGTTGTTCTGCGAAGAAAGATTTCTCATATTCACGGGCTTTCTTCCTATCAAACTGGTGTTCCCACTTGGCAATTACCAATACGGCCAATGCGTTACCCACAACGTTCAACGCAGTTCGCGCCATATCCAGAATTCGGTCAACGCCAGCAATAAATGCCAGACCTTCTAATGGAATGCCCACGCTGCCTAAGGTTGCCAGCAACACCACAAATGACACGCCCGGAACCCCCGCGATACCTTTAGAGGTAACCATTAAGGTCAGCACCAGAACAATTTCCTGACCAATAGAAAGCTCAATACCATATAGCTGCGCGATAAAGATCGCCGCAATACTTTGGTACAACGTAGAACCATCCAGATTAAAGGAATAGCCGGTTGGCACCACAAAGCTGGTAATCGACTTCGGCGCGCCGTAGGCCTCCATTTTCTCGATGATACGCGGCAAAACAGTTTCTGAGCTGGCGGTCGAATAAGCCAGAATCAGCTCATCTTTTAGAATGCGAATTAACGTCCAGATGCGCAGATTACAGGCTCTGGCAACTGCGCCCATCACAACCAAGGCAAAGAAAAGAATTGCGGCGTAAACCAATATCACCAGCTTGGCGAGCGGAAGCAAGGCGGCAAAACCAAAATTCGCTACGGTCACGGAAATCAGGCCGAATACACCAATTGGGGCGTAACGCATGATCATATGTGTGACTTTAAACATGCTCTCGGAAACGGCTTTGAACACGTTAAGCAGCGGCTCTTTGGTTTCTTTAGGTAAAGAAGATAGCCCTAACCCAAACAGTACCGAGAAAAAGATAATCGGCAACATATCGCCATTGGCCATCGAGGAGAAAACATTCGATGGGATCAGCGATAGAATCGTACTCACCAAACTATGGCTACCGCTTTGTACCTGTGCCGTGGTTTTTTCATACTGAGAAATATCCACTGCGGTTAGCGTCGACATATCGATGCCATGACCCGGCTGGAAAACATTCGCCAAAGTGATACCGACAATAATGGCGATAGTGGTGATCACTTCAAAATAAATAATGGTCTTCAGGCCAATTCGCCCTAATTTCTTTGCATCTCCAACGCCAGCAATACCCACAATCAGCGTTGAAATAACAATAGGAACCACAATCATTTTAATTAAGCGAATAAAGATATCGCCAGCAGGGCTGAGAATATTACTGACTAACCAATCACGAGACTCGGTCTGATTATGGAGAATCGCACCCACCAGAATACCTAATACAAGCGCAATTAGGATTTGCCAAGCAAGACTTATTTTTACACTTTTCATACCCAAAAAAATCCCTCAAAGCATTCCCCAAAGCGCATGATGGACATGCACTTCAGATGGAATACTTAATCATTAAATACGGGGCTATAGTTAATAAAATCCGCGGATCGGCCTCCCGCCAGCCGTCCACCTTTTCAATCAGTATCATTTCAACCCGTTGTTCTGCAAGCCTTGTTTACTCTGGCCTAACCCACTAGGCTGGATATCTTCTGGTAAGAAGAAAGAGTGATAAGCCATAACCAACTGTTATTAAAATAATAAATTTAAACCATAGCAAATAAGCACTTCACCTTTAGGTATAAAAAATAGGCGAAATTAATTCGCCGATAAAATCAGCGGATTGTTGTATTTAACGTCTTATTTTGTTCGCGTTTTGTTAAATGGGTGCTATTTCGATTTTCTACCTATTTTGGGTATTCTGCAACCAAAGCCCCCAATAATTTCATCTGAAAATGAGAAAAATCATGATTAATCGAACAAACCTTTGCTGCATAACTATGCTGTTATTTTTAAACTCGGTTTTTTATTTCTATTAAGAATATCTACTTATTTTAAATACCATTAAGTAATAATAAAAACTTAATCATCGGCCGGGGCTAATCATAATCAAAATTATTTTTAGATAAACTCCCTGCTATTATTGCGAATGGATTTTGTCTTAGTCGCTATTTGAACGGAAAAGTCACCTACATATACAATCACGGTGTAATACTTCTTTCGATGAAATAAATGGCCCACAGGAGTATTTCATCTCATCAAACATCATTTCTCGATGAAATCCCTTCCCTATTGAGATATTGATACAACACACAGCGCATTAAGTAAGTCCCTAAAACAACATCTTTTCTGCGTGATCTGTCGCCCAAAAAAGAAACAAAACGATGGCCAACACTATAATTAACCTTTAGTTGACATATTATTAACAATCTAAAGGAGAATAAATATGAGCCAACTACATAAACACCCAATTCCCGCTGCAATTGCAGAAAATGCCCTGATCAACCCAGCCCAATATCATGATTATTATCAACAATCTGTACAAAACCCCGATGCCTTCTGGGGAGAGCAGGGGAAAATTATCGACTGGATAAAGCCCTATAGCATTGTTAAAAACACTTCATTTGATCCTGGCCACGTCAGTATTCGCTGGTTTGAGGATGGCACGCTAAATTTATCCGCTAACTGCCTGGATCGCCATTTGGCCGAGCGCGGTGATCAAACCGCAATTATTTGGGAAGGTGATGATCCCACCCAATCCAAGAACGTCAGTTATAAACAGCTACACCACGATGTATGCCAGTTCGCCAATGTATTGAAAAAACTTGGCGTAAAAAAGGGCGACGTAGTGGCTATTTATATGCCAATGGTGCCGGAGGCAGCTGTGGCTATGCTGGCCTGTGCGCGTATCGGTGCCGTTCACTCGGTCATTTTCGGCGGGTTTTCACCGGATGCGGTTGCTGGTCGTATTATTGATTCCAACTCCAAACTGGTTATCACCGCTGACGAAGGTATCCGTGCTGGCCGCGCTATTCCGTTGAAAAAGAACGTTGATGAAGCGCTAAAAAACCCAGCTATCACCAGTATCAATAATGTCGTGGTCTTCCAACGTACCGGCAAACCGGGCTACTGGCAGGAAGGTCGAGATTTATGGTGGCATGACCTGATTGGGAGCGTTTCAGCGGATTGCCCGGCTGAAGAGATGAATGCAGAAGATCCATTATTCATTCTTTATACCTCTGGCTCTACTGGTAAGCCTAAAGGCGTACTTCACACCACCGGCGGCTATTTGGTTTATGCCGCCATGACCTTCAAGTACGTGTTTGACTATCATCCGGGCGATATCTATTGGTGTACCGCCGATGTGGGCTGGGTCACCGGTCACAGCTATCTGCTTTACGGCCCGCTGGCCTGCGGCGCTATCACTTTAATGTTTGAAGGCGTTCCTAACTATCCGGGCGTTAACCGCTTAGGTCAGGTTATCGATAAGCATCAGGTCAATATTCTGTACACCGCTCCAACGGCGATTCGCGCATTGATGGCCGAAGGCGATAAAGCGATTGAAGGCACCAAGCGCACATCGCTGCGTCTGATGGGTTCAGTTGGTGAACCAATTAATCCCGAAGCCTGGGAGTGGTATTACAACAAGATCGGTAACGGTAAATGCCCAATTGTGGATACCTGGTGGCAGACCGAAACCGGTGGTTTCATGATTACTCCACTACCTGGTGCAACCGAGCTGAAAGCCGGTTCAGCTACCCGCCCGTTCTTCGGCGTACAGCCAGCGTTGGTGGATAATCTGGGGAATCCGCAGGAAGGTCCAGCCGAAGGTAATTTGGTGATTACCGATTCATGGCCGGGTCAGGCCCGAACCCTGTTTGGCGATCACGATCGTTTCGAGCAAACCTACTTCTCAACCTTTAAAGGTATGTATTTCAGCGGAGATGGCGCCCGTCGGGATGAAGACGGCTACTACTGGATTACTGGCCGCGTGGATGACGTTCTCAACGTTTCCGGTCACCGCTTAGGTACCGCTGAAATTGAATCGGCGCTGGTTTCTCATCCGAAAATCGCTGAAGCAGCGGTGGTTGGCGTTCCCCACAATATAAAAGGTCAAGCAATTTATGCCTATATCACTTTGAATCACGGAGAAGAACCCACGCCGGAACTTTATAGCGAAGTACGTAATTGGGTACGCAAAGAGATTGGGCCAATTGCGACGCCGGATATTTTGCATTGGACAGATTCATTGCCAAAAACCCGCTCTGGGAAAATTATGCGCCGCATATTACGCAAAATTGCCGCAGGTGATACCAGCAATCTGGGGGATACCTCAACGCTGGCCGATCCGAGCGTAGTAGAAAAATTACTGGAAGAAAAACAATCAATGCAAGCAACGTCGTAAATTACACCGCCAGAGAGCGGCAACTTAATTAATGCCTCACAGGAGAACTCTGATGAATGACAGCATTTATCAAGAGATTGAAAATAATCCGAAATTCAAAGAGTTGGTACAAAAACGAGGCCGGTTTGCCTGGCTGTTATCATCAATTACCTTAGCACTCTACGTTGGCTTTATTTTTCTCATTGCCTTTGAACCTCAATGGTTGGGGACTCCGCTATATGCGGGGGCCAGCATCACGCGCGGTATTCCGGTCGGCATAGGTTTAATCGTAATTTCTTTTGTTCTTACAGGTATTTATGTTGTCCGCGCTAACGGTGAGTTCGACCGCATGACGGCAGAAATTCTTCGCGAGGTGAAGCAATGAAGATCCGCCATTGGTCTGCACTTTCCTTACTGACTCTGCCTGCGCTGTCACAGGCAGAGGCAATCAGCGGTGAAGTTCAGCGTCAACCGTTGAATATTCAAGCTATTGTGATGTTCTTACTCTTTGTTGGCGCTACGCTGTATATCACCTATTGGGCTTCAAAACGTACTCGCTCCCGACAAGATTATTACACCGCTGGCGGTCGCATCACCGGTTTTCAAAACGGGTTAGCGATCGCCGGTGACTTTATGTCCGCCGCATCATTCCTTGGTATTTCTGCACTGGTTTATACCTCGGGCTACGATGGGCTGATCTATTCCATTGGTTTTCTGATCGGCTGGCCAATTATTCTGTTCCTGATTGCCGAACGTCTACGTAACCTGGGTCGCTATACCTTCGCCGACGTTGCGTCATACCGTTTGCAACAGCGCCCAATCCGTACCCTATCAGCCTGCGGATCGCTGGTTGTGGTTGCCTTATACCTGATTGCTCAGATGGTTGGTGCAGGTAAACTTATCGAGCTGCTCTTTGGCCTGAACTACCATGTGGCCGTAGTATTAGTCGGCATTCTGATGGTTTTATATGTGCTATTTGGCGGGATGCTGGCAACCACTTGGGTACAAATTATCAAGGCAGTCTTGCTGCTAGCGGGCGCAACATTCATGGCCGTGATGGTCATGAAATCAGTCGGCTTCAACTTCAATACTTTGTTTAGCGAAGCCATCAAAGTTCACCCTAACGGTCTCAAAATCATGAGCCCCGGAGGACTGGTTTCAGATCCTATATCTGCGTTATCACTGGGTCTGGCTCTGATGTTTGGTACCGCCGGCTTGCCACATATTTTGATGCGCTTCTTTACCGTAAGTGATGCAAAAGAAGCCCGTAAAAGCGTGTTCTACGCCACTGGCTTTATCGGTTACTTCTATATTCTGACCTTTATTATCGGCTTCGGCGCTATTTTACTGGTTGGCCCAAACCCTTCCTTTAAAGATGCGGCTGGCGCACTGTTGGGCGGCAGCAATATGGCGGCGGTTCATCTTGCTAACGCCGTTGGGGGCAACTTCTTCCTTGGCTTTATCTCCGCCGTAGCTTTCGCCACCATCCTGGCTGTCGTTGCCGGCCTGACATTAGCCGGCGCCTCAGCGGTTTCCCATGACTTATACGCCAGCGTAATTAAGAACGGTAAAGCACGGGAACGTGATGAATTACGCGTCTCTAAAATTACCGTGGTGGTATTAGGGGTTGTAGCAATCGGCTTAGGGATTCTATTTGAGAATCAGAATATTGCCTTCATGGTAGGCCTAGCCTTCTCAATCGCCGCCAGCTGTAACTTCCCAATAATCATCATTTCAATGTATTGGGACAAGCTGACTACGCGAGGCGCATTAGTCGGTGGCTGGTTAGGATTGATTACCGCCGTAGTGCTCATGATTTTGGGGCCAACCATTTGGGTCAAGATTCTCGGTCACGCGAAACCAATCTATCCATATGAATACCCAGCTTTATTCTCAATGATTGTAGCCTTTGTCGGTACATGGCTGTTCTCTATCACTGATAATTCAGAAACCGGCAAGAAAGAACGCCTGCTGTTCAGAGCGCAGTTCGTTCGCTCGCAAACCGGTCTGGGCGCATCTCAAGGTGGCGACCATTAAGTATCTATATTCATTATATATTTTAATATGTTAGATGAAAAAAAGGCCCTTCGGGGTCTTTTTTCATCTCATTCAACGCAATATAACGAAATAAAAATCAGTCGTGCAGAGGGTCAGACTAATTCAGATTAAATGTAGAGAGAATTTATAAGCGGAATGGTTTTACCTTACAGCAATAAAGATCAGAGCCTAAATGGCCTTCAGAGCAGCGGCTTTTTCGCTGTTAAGAATGGGCTACTTTGGATTCGGCCACATTTCCTAAATGTCTTCGCAGAATAACTCTTCATCACCGCTTTATAACGTTAAATAATAGAGTAATCAGCACGATATGCGAAGGTTATTGGAGATGATTGATGGTGCGTGAGTGGCCAACGCTGACCAATAATAAGTGGTAAGTGAGTGTCACCGAATTATTGGTATTTATGATTAATCCTGCAGAGACAACCTATGTTTGCCTCCCGACTGGCGACCTTTTTATCCCTTTCCGACTCACCGGACGCTAGCCTGGCTCCCGCCAAAATGGATCCTCGACATCCCTGATTGAGCAGACTATCCTGCTGGCCGCTCAAAGCTGGACGGGAAAAGACAAAGCTCAGCACTTCTTCGCCTCTGCTGCTCTTGCCGCCGCAGGCACGGCATATGGCGAACACCAGAATTGGTCAGATGCCCGCAGTCGCAGCTTTG